>CAWIUU010000010.1:0-194019 GCA_963839315.1 Candidatus Acidiferrales bacterium | reverse complement strand
CCAACCGGAAGTAATCCGTTTCATCAGTCACGCGGCCTGCTGGCGACGATTCTGCCGCTGTTTCCGCGCCGCCTCCAACTTCCGATCCCGCTCGGCGTGGATCTCCTGCTGACGCCCGGCGAGCATGTCCTTCGGCGTGATGTAGCCGATGGCGCTGTTCAGGCGGACGTTGTTGTAATGCTCGACGTAACCCTCCACCAGACGCCGCGCATCTTCCAGCGACAGCGGCGTTCCCGGCCGGATGCACTCCCCTTTGAGCGATTTGTGCCAACGTTCGATTTTGCCGTTCGATTGAGGGTAGTACGGCGAAGTTCTGACGTGCGTCATGCCCGAGATCCGAATGAACTCCTTGAAGTCCTTGGCGATGAACTGCGGCCCGTTGTCGGAGATGATCCGGGGCCGCGCCTCCGGGTACAGCTCCTTGGCCCGCTCCAGGATGATCTCGATGTCCGCCTCGGTCATCGACTCCCGCAGATCCCAGTTGACGATGTAGCGGCTGCAGCCGTCCAGAATGCTGCACAGGTAGTAGAACGTCCCGCTGATGTTGATGTACGAAACATCGATGTGCCAGTGCTGGTGCGGCTGCCAGCGGCTGCTCAAAGCCCGTGCCCTTTCTTCGAGGGCTTGCCGTTCCACTTCGACAGCAGTCCCGCCTGGCCCAGCACCCGCCAGACGCTGGTCGGACTCACCGCCACGATGTCGGCGTCCAGCATCATGAACGTCAGCCGCCGGTAGCCTTCCAGCGGGTTCTTCAGATGGAAGCCGATGATGGCCTGCTTCTCCCAATCCTCCAGCCAGAAATCCCGGGGAACCCAGCCGTTGTGCTCGTTCACCTTGCCGTAGCGTTCCCGCCAGTCGTAGAACTTGCTGGCGGTGATGTCGAGCCACCCGATGAACCGCCCGGCGCCGATCTCGGTCTTCTCCGACCAGCGCCGGACGAAATCCACGATCTGGTCCCGCGTATCGTGCGGAACCCAGACCCCGGTCAGAGTTCCCCAAGCTCTTTTTTTAGCGCGACATGCTCCGCCATCAGTTCGGCCAGAACCTCGTCCTTCGTCTGGATCTTCTTCTCCAGATAGGCGATTCGTTCCTGCTCGGCTGAATGGTTGGTCCGCGCTCTCGTGCTGGAAGGCAGCCGCCCCGTTCTCGAAGAACTCCTTCTGCCAGCGGTAGAAGACCGTCGGCTGAAGCCCCAGTTCGTCACAGTCGGGTAGGACAGTGGCGCGTAGCGGGCTTCGCATGATGCCGACGTTTCCACCGTCCCCCCTATCAGTAGGGTCGAGGACTGACGCCGAGCTCCGTAGATTCGATCTATCCGTTGCTCCCCGTTTCCTCTGGGAGTGCCTCACTAATCGAATCGTAAGCTGGTTTTCAGCCCCCGCCACGTCAAACCGAGCATGCCCATTTCGAGCACTCGGCTTTCCTGCTTGCTTCCTGTCAAGGTTTATGTGACCTATCGTGCTGGAGCGACTTTCCGTTGTGGCTCGTAGTACCGTGTTCGATAGCCATTGAATAGCCCGAGCACGTCGTGGAGCCACTCCTTACTCCATCGCTTCCAGCCGAACCCCTTGCACTTCCGCGCACGCATCAGATGTCTCCGAATTTTCTTTTCCACCCAGTCTTTGATCATCGCGAAGCACCGAGCTGAGTGTCCTACCCTAAAGTAGTTTACCCATCCCTGTAAGATCGGATTGATCCGTTCGATCACCCGCCCTACTGGCTGGCTCTCGTTTCGCCGGAAGATCTCCCGTAGCTTCTCCAGTAGCGCTGTTCGCTTTTTCAGCTTGGGCGTGTACTGGGGTCGCCAGCGTCCCTTTAAACTTCGGACACGTCGAAACTCGAATCCCAGGAATCCGAAACTTTCCTTCTTCCTGAGCTCCACCATTCGGCTTTTCTCCTCGTTTATCTCCACCCTGAGTTTCTCGAATTCTTCCCGCAGCCATTTCTTCAACGCCGCTACGATCCAGCTATGCCGCGCATGGGAATCCACCAACACCACTAGGTCATCCGCAAACCTTGCATATTGGACGGCCGTGTAGTGTTGATAGCGTGTGGTCTCGATCGCCTTTTCCAGCATCTTGTCTACCTCGTTCAGAAAGAGATTGCTGATCAACGGCGAAATCACACCACCTTGTGGAACCCCTTTCTTCCCTGTCGCTTTCAGGATCATCTTGAGCAGCCTCATCACCGCATCATCCTGCACTCGCTTCGCCACCTTCTCTAACAGCAGATAGTGCTGCACATTATCAAAGTAGGCTCGCAAATCCAGATCGATGATTTTGGTCTTCTCTTCCACGATGGCCTGTGCTACTCGGTTGATCGCTTCATGTGCCGTTCGTTTCGGTCGGTATCCGTACGATCCTGCTTGGAAGTCCGCTTCGAAGATCGGTTCCAGTATGAGCTTGAGTGCCCCTTGGACCACACGATCACGGATGGCCGGAATCGAGAGGATTCTTACTTTTCCCCCGTCTTTCGGTATTTCCTTCTTCCGTGCTCGCATGGGTCGATACGTGCCGGTGATCAGTTCGTCCCTGATCTGTTGCAGAAAACTCTCCGCTCCGCTCTCTTCGATGACCTCGAACGTGGCCCCGTCTATACCTGGGGCCCCGTTATTCTTCTTCGTCATCTCATAGGCTTCCTGCAGGGTTTCCATTTTGCAGACATGGACGTACAGTCCCCAGAAACGCTTGGTTGGTTCGGCCTTCGCCTTGTCGTATAGGCTCTTACTCAGGTCCTGCAAACTGCCGGGTGTCTTTGTCATATCACCCTTGCCTCCCGTTTTGTTTGAGCCATTGCAAACAGCAGGGTTCCCTCTCTCCACGGGCATTACTCCGCTTCATCGATACGATGAACCCCTCCTACTCCCTCTCGTCTTCCACCACTTTCCCGGTGTTACCGGTTATATGGCTTCCTTGCTCCGCCGCTTTCACGTCGGGACGAGGAGGATCTCTCCAGTTGCTTAGCGTGTCCTTGTCATCGTGCTGTCGCTTTAACCCCGCCAGAGTGAATCGCCGCGTCAGTCAGTCTGCGACGGTCCCTGCTGTCTTCGCTCTACGGAAGTGAGCTCGACCACTGGAGCTACCGCCTCTCGAGGCCAAATCTGCGTGCACTTTCGTTACGGCCCGATGACTTGCTCACCATCCTGAAAGATGGCTTTGTCGATAGGCTTCGGAAATTCGGTTTCTCTCCTCCCCGCTATCCAAGCTACGAGGCTTCTGACTTTTGCCTCGGTGGGTCTATCTCCCACTGAACACACCTGCTTTTCCTGGTCGCGCTTCCGTACGGCGGGTTTTCCCCAGTACGGCTGGAAGGCTGACATATCAGACGGGGCCTTCCCGTTGCGCCCATCGCTTAAGCCTGCTCCCGGCATTCGTCGACGGACACTTGGTTTGCCTCTGCCCTTCGTGCACCGCGTAGTCTGACTCGGTAGTCCCGTTCTGTGCCGGGCCGACGACTCCTTCGTGCACCGCCTTGGAGTGGGGTTCAACTCCGCCCCAGGGGCTCTCGCTCCAGACCGGGTTATTCTGTCCCAGTCCATCACCGCTTATCAGCCCCATCCGACCCACTCGCGGGCACATCGCGATTTCGCCGTCCATGCGACTTATACTCGATGCCTTCGCTGTGCGGGAGCGCCTAGGCGACCCCCGAGTGGTTCCGAGCTTTCGCTGACTATTCCTTCCTGGCATGCCGCCCTCTATGTCCCCGGGAAGATCGGAATCGTCTTTCTCCAGAGAACTTAATTCCAACATGGGCCTTCGCCAGGATCTGAGTGGCTCGGCTCTTCCGGTTATCCTGCCATCCGTTTCAAGCAGGGCACGTATTTCGGGGCTTATTGGTTCACCATTGCTGCGGCCTGTCAGGTTGCTCGCCCCCCTTGACGGATCTGACCGGGCATTACCCCAGCCACGAGGGCTTCTACATCCAGGCTTTCAGCGTGTCAGTCTCCTTTCTCGCTGCTGGATATTGCTACGACAGTCTCTGGACTCTCTGTCGGTGGGACTTTCACCCACTGGAATAGCAGCTAGCTTTGCTGCACCAGATCCGATATCGGCACCCCTTCCACCAAATGCCTCCTCAGAATGGCGACCTTCTCTTCCGGCGTGTAGTGCTTTCGTTGCTTCTTCATGTGTTCGCTCCGTTATCTTAACGGATGAACGCCTTCTCCATTTCCAGCTGGGGCAGGACAGAGTCTGTAGATCAAGATTGAGATGTAAGGAAGCCGCGGAAGAACAACCGCAGAAACAAAGCTTTGCTTGCAAAAAGTGTAATGAAACATAATTCTATTCTTAACAAATTTATTGGTAATAACAGAGACCTATGATTGCAGGGTGATAGCTACGGAATTGAAGGCGAGTGGATTGGGTATTGAGCGATTGCCTGCCTGATGAGACTAGGGTAAACTGCACCGCAAGTGACTGAATCACCTTCCATTATTGGTCGGACCATTTCACACTACACCGTCGTGGAGAAACTTGGCGGCGGAGGCATGGGTGTAGTGTATAAGGCCGAGGATACACGGCTGGGCCGTCATGTGGCGCTGAAATTTCTTCCCGAGAACATATCACCCGACATGCAGGCAATCGAGCGATTCCGCCGCGAAGCGCGTGCGGCTTCCTCGCTGAATCATCCGAACATCTGCACGATCTATGACATCGGAGAATATGAAGGCCGCCCGTTCATCGTGATGGAATTGCTGGAAGGGCAGACGCTGAAGCACCGAATCTCTAAGAAGTCGTTCGGAGTGGCGGAGCTGTTGGAGATAGGAATTCAGATTAGCGGAGGGCTTGGAAGCGGCGCACGCGAAGGGGATTGTTCACCGCGACATCAAGCCGGCGAATATCTTTCTCGTCGATCGGGGTCAGGCGAAGATACTGGACTTCGGATTGGCCAAACTGGCGAGCCTATCGCCAGCCTACGGCGGACTCGACAAGTGATTCGTCGATGCGCACGCATACACACTTCCTGGACGACGACTGATCACACAGCACGGGCATGTCACTGGGGACGGTGGCGTACATGTCACCGGAGCAGGCGAGAGGCGAAGAGCTGGACGCGCGCACGGATTTGTTTTCGCTCGGCGTGGTGCTTTATGAAATGGCGACGGGCGTGATGCCATTCGACGGGCTCGACAGTTGCGCTGGTTTTCGACGGCATCCTGCATTGCTCGCCGACGCCGGCAACTGAGAATAAACTCCGGAGTACCGCTAGCGCTGGAAAATATTCTGTCGAAGTCACTGGAAAAAGATATCGAGCTGCGGTACCGAACCGCGGGCGAACTTCGCGGGGATCTGAAACGGCTGAAGCGCGACATGGAATTAGAGTCAGATCTGGAGCACGGGTTCCCTATCGGCGGCGTCTGAGGAACCGCGCCGAGTTCGCCACAGCTCGTGGAATGGCGGGCAGGGCCGTGGCCGTTGGTTGCTGCTGTGATCGCGATGGCTGGCGTGCTTGGATATGCGCTGACACGCCCGGTGGCACCGCCACGGGTGATGCGAACCGTGGAACTGACCAACACGAATCGGCCGAAATCGGGTGTAGTAACGGACGGTGCACGGCTCTACTTCATTGAAAACCTATCGATTCTTTCGCAAACTTCGGTAACGGGCGGGGAAACATTTCCGATCCCCACTTCCCTGGAAGACACGGGATTTGCAAATGTGTTCGATATCTCGCGAGACGGAAGTATCGCTGCTGATGAATACGGCGCACGGCACTTCGCTCGACGGCCCGCTGTGGAGCGTACCAGTGCTGGGCGGATCGCCACGACGACTGGGGACACTCGAGGGGCATGCCGGAGCGTGGTCGCCGGACGGAAACAGATTGCCTACTGCAAGGGAAACGAAATTTTCCTGGCGAAGAGCGATGGCGGCGATCCACGCCGATTACTGGACGCGGGAGGAACGCCCAGCGACTGCGTTGGTCGCCCGACGGATCGATGCTTGCGGTTCACACTGAACGATCCCAAGACGAATAGCCGATCGATCTGGCAAGCCTCGGCGGATGGCGGGATCTCCATGCTTTGCTTCCCGGCTGGAACAATCCCGCCCAACGAGTGCTGCGGAAACTGGACGCCGGACGGAAGTATTATGTTTTCCAGGCGCTTGCGTGACGATACGGCCAACATCTGGGCGATTCACGAGCACAACGGCATTTTCCGGTCGACGGAGCAAGAGCCGATGCAGTTGACGACAGGGCCGATGAATGTGGGGATCCCGTGGCAAGCCGCGATGGGAAAAAACTATTTGTGCAGGGCTGGAAGCCGCGGGGAGAAGTGGTCCGCTATGACGCAAAATCGGGGCAACTTGTCCCCGTACCTTTCGGGAATATCGGCGATGGGGTGGATTTCTCGCGACGGAGAGTGGGTTGCCTACAACGATGGTTCCGACGGCACGATGTGGCGAAGCAAGATAGACGGAAGCCAGAAGCTGCAACTCGTATTCCCGCCGATGCTGGCCTATCTGCCGCGGTGGTCTCCCGATGGAAAGCAGATCGCGTTTTTTGGACACCCGCCCGGCGAGCCTTGGCAAATATTATACGATTGCCGCGGAGGGTGGCACGCCTGAGCTGATCTATCGAAGTGATACGAATCTGGCAGACCCCAGTTGGTCTCCCGACGGCAAATCGATGGTCGTTCGGAGAGAATTCGCTGAACAATCAGGGGTCGGCGGTTTATCTGCTGGATCTGAATACGCGAAAAGCCACGAAACTACCTGGGTCGGATGGTCTGTATTCTCCACGGTGGTCGCCGGACGGGCACACGATCGCGGCCATCACATTGGATTCGCTGAAGCTGATGCTTTTTGAATTGTCGACGCAGAAGTGGACGGAGCTTGCCAATATATTCGTGGCCTATCCCGACATGGTCGCGCGACGGGCGGTATTTGTACTTTGACGGGATTCTGGACAATCAAGAAGGCTACTATCGCGTGCAAGTTGCCGACGCGCAAACTGGAGCGACTTTTCAGCCTGAAAGGGTTTCAGGCGGCGGGAGGAGCCTTTGGAAACTGGAGCGGACTTGCGCCGGACGATTCTCCTCTGCTTGCCAGAGACGCGAGCATCCAGGAAATCTACTCGCTGGATTGGGACGCGCCGTAATCTGGTGAAGGCACGCCGAAGCACAAAGGACTTGGAGTTTGCGCAGTGTTTCCATAGAGCCGCAAACGATGCGGCGCTCAGGACAACACCGTCTTTGAATCAGCGAGAACTGGCAGAGCTCTCCTTCGTCTAAAACTTAATTGGCTAAGAGTTCCAGGTAACTCGCGAGAGTTGCTGCTTGCGAGAGTCCCACTCGTTGCCGGAGAGGATGCGCGGGGCGACCTCGATCAGGCGAGGCGTAAGTTTGAATACCGTGGCAGCGTTCCATGGACGACCGTCGCGGGTGCGATACTCGCGGATGTTCAGTGCGTCCGCCATGCTTTTGAAAGAGACGTCCTGGACAATCAGTTCGGTGAGGAATTTGAGCGTCTGCATTTCGAGAGGATCGTCTTCCAGATGGCGGCAGTCTGAAGCGATGCGCAGGCCGAAGGGGATTTCCTCCGAGCCAACAGCTTCCACGGTCGGCTCTGGAGGCTCGCCAGAGACCTCAACTTCGCGTTCCCATTCCAGAGCGACCAAATTCCAGCCGGCATCGTGCATTTTCGACAGATACTGCGAGGTCGGCAGAATCCGAATCTTTTCACGAATATGATCGATCTTTTTCATCGGGACGCCTCCAAGAGCTGAGCTTCAGGAATGGTGAGTTAAAGCTTGCCGGGGGAAAGGGAGCAATTTCACTGCCAGGTCGGTTGAACCATAAATAGCGAGAAAATAAGAGGTTGAGGCAGGCGGTGATCTGAATGGACTGGGGAAATGTCCGGTTGTGGGATGGAGTTGTCGCGCCCCCGGACACCTGTGAGCGCCGACTGGCTGATTATTTGTTGCTTGAGGTTGAGATATACTCCCGAGACTTCGAGTTGTCTGTATGAATTGGATTTCAGGGAGATGACTGCATGGGGAAATGGCTGGGTGGCGGTGTGCTGGCGTGTGCGATGGTAGCGTGGGTAGCGGGAAGCGCAGGGCAAACGAGCGCATCGCCTCAGAATGCCGGGAAGTTCGATTCCAAGTTATTTCAGGAGATGAGATGGCGGTCGATTGGGCCGGCTCGCGGAGGACGTGTGCTGGGGGTGGCCGGAGTGCGCGGGGAACCGGAGGTCTACTATTTCGGGGCGGTGGGAGGAGGAGTGTGGGAAACCAATGACGCAGGCCGGACCTGGAACCCCATTTTCGATTCGCAGCCAGTTGCATCGATTGGAGCAATTGCGGTGGCGCCGTCAAATCGTGAAGTGATTTACGTGGGGTCGGGTGAGGCAGATATGCGCTCTTCGATCTCCGGCGGAAATGGGATGTACAAGTCCACGGACGGCGGAAAGACGTGGGCGCAGATTGGATTGAATGATTCGCGGCAGATCGGGAGGATCCTGGTAGATCCGAAGGATGCGAACCGAATATTTGTGGCCGCACTCGGGCATGCGTACGGGGCGAACGCAGAACGCGGGGTTTATCGGTCGAGCGACGGAGGAAAAAGCTGGAAACGTGTGCTGTTTAAGGATGAGAACACGGGCGCGATTGATCTAGCGTTCGAGCCGGGAAACCCGCAAACGATCTATGCCGCGCTGTGGCAAACGCGGCGTCCGCCGTGGAGCGTGTATGCGCCGTCGAATGGACCAGGAAGCGGACTGTACCGCTCGAAGGATGGCGGCGAAAAGTGGGAACAGGTGAGCGGTCATGGATTGCCCTCGGAAGGGCTGGGCCGGATGGGGATCGCGTTTGCGCCAAGCAATCCACAACGGATTTACGTGGTAGCGGATGCGAAAGAAGGCGGGCTGTATCGTTCGGATGACGGCGGACAGAATTGGAAGAAAGTTTCGAACGACAGGCGCATTTGGCAGCGCGGGTGGTATTTCGGAGAAGTGAGCGTCGATCCTAAAGATCCGGACACAGTGTACCTGCCGAACGTTGCAGCCTACAGATCGCGAGACGGAGGAGCGACATTTGAGGCATGGAAGGGCGCTCCCGGAGGGGATGATTACCATGAGCTGTGGATTGACCCTGATGATCCGAAGCGGATGATTTTAAGTTGCGACCAGGGCGCGATCGTGACGCGCAACGGAGGCGAGACCTGGAGTTCCTGGTACAACCAGCCAACGGGACAGTTTTATCATGTGGCGACAGACAGTCAATTCGCTTACTGGGTGTTTGGAGCACAGCAAGATAGTGGGGCGGCAGCGACGCCGAGCCGCGGCAAATATGCATCGTTGAATATTCATGATTGGCGTCCAGTGGATGCGGGCGACGAAAACGGGTACATCGCGCCGGACCCGCTGAATCGGGGTGTGATTTACGGAGGGACGGTTTCACGGCAGGATTTGAGCAACGAAGAAATTCAGCAGATGCCACCGATGCTGGCGCATTCGGGCACATACCGACGAGCGTGGACGCTGCCACTGGTGTTTTCGCCGACGGATCCCCATGTGCTCTACTTCGGCTCGCAAGTACTGTTTCGGACGGCGGACGGAGGTGGCTCGTGGCAGGTCATCAGCCCGGACCTGACACGAGAAGAGCCGGGTGTTCCCGCAAATCTGGATGCGGCGACGGCGGCGGATGCTCCAGTTAACAAGCGGCGCGGGGTTATCTACACGATCGGGCCATCGTATGTAAAGGCGGGAGAAATCTGGGCAGGGACGGATGACGGATTAATTCAGTTGACGCAGGACGAGGGAAAGACGTGGAAGGATGAGACGCCGAGCGAAATTACTCCATGGAGCAAGGTGACGCACATTGAGGCATCGCGTTTCGACGCGGGAACGGCCTACGTTGCGGTGGACAGGCACAGGCTGGAAGATGTGAAGCCCTATTTGTATCGCACGGAGGATTTTGGAAAGAGCTGGAAGCGAATTTCGACGGGAATCCCGGAAGGGAGTTTCTTGAACTGCGTGCGGGAAGATCCGGTGCGAAAAGGGCTGCTGTATGCGTGCACGGAAACGGGAGTGTATGTGTCGTTTAATGATGGGGAAGACTGGCAGTCGCTGCAATTGAATCTGCCGATTACCTCGGTTCGCGATCTGGTGATTCACGAGAATGACCTGGTGGTTGCCACATTCGGGCGAGGCTCTTGGATATTGGACGACATGACGCCGCTTCGGCTGATCAATCGGCAAGTGGAGACTAGCGACGCTTGGCTGTTTGCTCCGGAAACAGCTTATCGGCTGCGGCCAGGCTGGGATGAGGCCACGCCCGTGCCCGTGGATGAATCCCTGTTCAATAATCCGCCGGATGGCGCGGTGTTGGACTATTACTTGAAGGAGAAATCGCCGTCGCCTATTCAACTGGAAATTTTTGACGCCGCGAGGAAGCTGGTGCGGCGGTTTTCGAGCGCCGACAAGCTGACGCCAACGAAAGCTGAGTCTGTGACGTTTACGATGAACTGGGTGCACGAACCGGAGCCTTTGCCGAATGAAGCGGGGGCACACCGATTCGTGTGGGATTTGCATTATGCATTGCCGGAAGACATACACAAATCGTTGTACCTGGCGGAGGGACCTTTGGTAGTGCCGGGCAATTATTCAGTGAAGCTGACGGCCAACGGCAAGAGCATTACGCAAACGTTAATCGTCAAGATGGATCCACGTTTGAAAGTGACCGCGGAAGGGCTACAGCGCCAGTTTGCGTTGGCGTGGCAATTGAGCGAGAGATTAGGAGAGGTGTCCGCGGCCCTGAGACGGGCAAGTGAACTGCGAAAACAGATTGGGGATCGCAAAAAAGATGCTGCCGGCAAGACAAAACTTTTGACCGTGTTGGAGGACCTGAATCAGAAGACGGAAGCGGCGTCCGGGGAGGAAAGCGGCGATGATTACTTCATGTTGTTCGGGCTCGCGCTGCCGGACCAACAGCAGGAAACGCTTCCTAGAGTGGAGCTTGCACTGACTGGTTAATTTGTGGTGGTGGAAAGCGCGGATGTCACACCAACGCCGGATTTGATAAAGGCCGCGGAAGCGTGGGATGCCGCAAGTAAAGACGCGCTGGCGCGGTGGAAACATTTGGTGGAGAAGGACCTTGTTGGAGTTAATTCCGAGTTGGAAAAAGCGAATCTGAAGTTGTTAGTGGTAAAATAGGCCGGGTAGCCACTGAGCCGTTTTACTCCAATTTTTCCGGCATAGCTGAAGCCGGGCTCTCCGCATAACTTCTCTTCTCTCGCGTGAAAAGAGGCATAGGCGTGATATAAGGCAGGCAGTGCGGAAGAGGTGTGCGAGGAAACGATGACAGAAGCGGCGCAGAAGAAGGCGGAGGAGCTTATCGCGCTGGCGCGGGCGCAGTTTGCGTCGCTGCGAGAGGCGGAAGAGAAATTGTTGCGTGCGGCGCCGGTGGGGGAAACGGCGTGGTGCGGGCCAAGCAAGAAGGATTTCGACCCGCTCAACGATGCGAAGAAAGCGGATTTGTGGGGGGAAGAGCGGGCGATCCGGGCAGACTTGATTCGCTGGCTGTGCGTGGATCATGAGGCGAGAGAGCGGGTGGACCAACGAGGCATTCAGGCGCACGGGGCGCGGATTGAAGGCGCGATGGATCTGTCGTTCGTGACAGTTCCCTTCCCCTTGGTGTTGACGTGTTGCGGCCTGGGGCGAGAGACCACGCTGCGATTCCTGGAAATCCCCACGCTGAGTATGAGCGGGTGCGCAGTGCGGTCGATTAACGCGGAATGTGCGACGGTGAAAGGAAGCGTGACACTGAGCAACGGATTTTGCGCCGAGGGTGAAGTGCAACTGCTAGGAGCGCAGATTGGCAGCAATCTGGACTGCGGCGCGGGAACGTTTCGGAACACCGGTGGGAAGGCCATCCGCGCGGATCGCGTTTACGTGCAGGGCAGTGTATTCCTGCGCAACGCATTTGTCGCGGAAGGCGAAGTGCGGCTGCTGGGTGCGGAGATTGGCGGGAATCTGGAATGCAACGACGGAACTTTCAAGAACGCAGGCGGACGGGCGTTGAGCGCGGATCGCGTTGGCGTGCAAGGCAGCATATTTCTGCGCGATGGATTCAGCTCGGAAGGCGAGGTGCGGCTGCCGGGCGGAATGATCGGCGGTAACCTAGAGTGCAATCAAGGCGTGTTCCAGAATGCGGGGGGCGTGGCGCTGAATGCGGAGCGGATCAGCGTGCACGGTAATGCCATCTTAAGCGGAGGATTCATTGCCGAGGGAGAGGTAGATTTCGCAGGAGCGCAGATCGGGAACAATCTGTCGTGCGATGGAGGAGTATTCCGGAACGCCAGCGATCGCGCACTGAATGCAGACGGCATTAATGTGAAGGGCTTTGCGTTCTTTCGTGGGGGATTCCGGGCGGAAGGAGAAGTGAACCTGTTAAGCGCGCAGATCGGAGACAACCTGGAATGCGACGGCGGAGTGTTCAAAAATGCGGGGGGCCGCGCTTTGAATGCGGACCGCATGAATGTGCAAGGCAACGCGATGTTTCGCAGCGGATTCCGGGCCGAGGGAGAAGTGCGGCTGGTGAACGCAGTGGTGAAGGGAACGCTGGCGTGGACGGGTGTGAATCATCCGGAGAGGGTCACGCTGAACTTGCGCAACGGCACTGCGGGCGCTATTCAGGACGACAAAGCCAGCTGGCCCAGCAAGGGCAAGCTCGACCTGGACGGATTTGTCTATGGGCACATCGCCAACGATTTGATCGACACTCGAAGCAGGCTGAAATGGTTGATGCTGCAAGAGCCGTTCACGCCGAAGCCCTACCGGCAACTGGGCAAGGTGATGAGCGACGCGGGATTTGATCGCGGAGAGCGGCGCGTGTTGTTTGAGATGGAGGATCGTATCTGGAAGGAGGAAGGGAGCGCGGCCGCAATGCTGTTTCGCTGGCCGCTGAGCCTGGTGGTGGGCTATGGATATTATCCGATGCGCGCATTGATGGGGCTGGCGATTCTGGTGGTATTGGGATGGGGAGTGTACACGGGAGCTCGGGCAGCAGGAGCGATGGTGCCGAAGGATGCGCAGGCATATGCGTATTTCAAGCAGAATGGGCGAGCGCCGGCTTCCTATGAGCCGCTCGGCCCGTTTGTGTTTTCCGTTGAGAACTCCTTGCCGCTGGTAAAGCTGGGGCAGACGGATTACTGGAGACCGGATCCGACGCCAGACCGGGCGGGCGGCGGGTGGATGACTTCGCCTCGCTTCTTGTTTGGATTTTTGCGATTGCAGATTTTGTTGGGATGGATTCTGGCGACATTGTTTATTGCAGGAGTGACGGGGATTGTACAGAAGGATTGAGTGGAACAAAGGTCCTTGTGAGCGCTACGAAGGGGTGGCGGCATCTTCGGCGAGGACGCGCACAAGTGCGGTGGTGAAGAGATTGGCGTCGGAGTCGGAGAAGAGGAGCGGCGGACGAAGCTTGATGACATTGTGATGAGGGCCATCGGTGCCGGCGAGGATGCCGAGATCACGCAAGCGATCGACGATGTAGGAAGCTTGCTTCGTGGCGGGGGCGTGGGAGTTGGGGTCGTTGACGAGATCGAGGCCGAGAAACAGGCCTGAGCCGCGAACGTCGCCAAGCAATGGATACGTGGATTGCATAGACTGAAGATTGGCAATCCAGCGGGAGCCGACCTCGCGTGCGTTTTGCTGAAGACGCTCATCGCGGAGCACGTCAAGGACGGCGAGACCAGCGGCGCAGGCGACGGGATTGCCACCAAAAGTGGAGAAGAACTCCATGCCATTCGCAAAGGAAGCGGCGATTTCCGGAGTAGTGACGACGGCGGCGAGAGGAAAGGCGTTACCGATAGGTTTTCCGAGGACAACGATATCGGGTATCACCCCTTGCGATTCAAATCCCCAGAAGTGAGTGCCTAAGCGGCCAAAACCGACTTGAACTTCATCGGCGATGCAGACGCCGCCGTGCGCGCGGACGTGTTTATACACTTCGTCGAGATAGTGCGGCGGAAAGACGATTTGTCCCGCAACGCTGGGAAGCGTTTCCGCAATGTAGGCGGCAATTCCCCGCCCTTCCCTTTTTAACTTTTCGAGAATCTCCGCGACGTAAGCGGCGTATTTTTGGCCGAGTCCGGCCTCGCCACGACGATGGATACCGCGGTAATCGTCGGGGATAGGAGCGACATGGACCCAAGGTTTTTGGCCGCGGCCGCCGGGGCCATTAAATTTGTAAGGGCTAATGTCAATAAGGGTGCTGGTGTGTCCGTGGTAAGCGTGTTCCAGGACAACAACATCCTCGCGGCCAGTATGAGTGCGGGCAATACGGAGTGCGAGTTCATTGGCTTCGCTGCCGGAATTAACGAAGTAGCAGACGCGGAGAAGCGAGGGGAGGAGAGTGGTGAGACGCTCGGCGTAACGATTGGCATTGTCGTGGAGATAGCGCGTGTTGGTGTTGAGGGTGGCGAGTTGATCCTGTACGGCACGAACGACGCGGGGAGGGGAGTGACCGACGAGAGGAACGTTATTGTAAACGTCGAGAAACGCGCGGCCGGTGTCGTCAAAAAGCCATTGTTTCCAACCGCGAACAATTTTAAGAGGGCGAGTGTAAGAGATGCTGAGATTTTTGCCGAAGAGGGCGCGACGTTTGGTGAGGGTCTCCTGAAGAGAGGGCGCCGGTTTTTGAAGAACCGCTGGGGGAATACCAAGGATAAGGTTTGGATCAGGGGAAAGACCAAGCCAGACAGGACGCTCGGAGGCAAAGGCAACGCCGGGAAAATCGGAGGAGCGATCGAGAAGGTCGAGAATGATCTGGAAGTGGAGATGAGGAGGCCAGCCGCCATTTTCAGCAGCGTGCCCGATGTGGGTGAACACTTCGCCACGCGCGATGCGCTGACCGGGCTTGAGAGAGGAAAGCGTGGCAGTGGAGAGATGGCCGTAGAGGGTGAAGAATTCGACACCGGGTGAAGGAGCGTGGCGAAGAATAACAACGGGTCCGTAATCGAGTGGCGTGGCGTTGTTGGCGAGCGCGTGAATTGTGGCGTCGAAGGGAGCGGAGACTGGGGTGCCGGGTTTGATGAAAAGATCGATGCCGAGATGGACGGTGCGGCGCTCGGCAAGGGGATTGGATTTATCGCCAAAGAGCTCCGAAGAGTAAAGGGGGCGCGCCTCGTCGTAACGGCCGATGCCAACCGAAGCCATTGCAGCCTGCAGGACAGATTGAAGCTTATGCGAGAGCGCTGGCTCAGAGAGGTCAGCGGGATCGGAAGAGAGGAATGTGCTGGCGACGCTAAGATCGAGAGCGACGCAATTCCCTTCCCGCAGTTCTTGCGAGATCAGGGGCGCGGCGGATGGTTGATTCTGAGCAAGCCACTGTTCCACTCTTGGAGCGTGGGGAACGGCAGGAAGGCCGCACGCCGCGCGGAAGGAGTAGTGCGCGAAACGCGGACGGATTTTGGCGAGGAGTTCGAGAGCGGCCCAGGCGGGAGCTTCGGTGACAGTAACGTAGGGATCGCCAGGAACGAGAGATTTCCGGTGGGCGGAATTAATCACGCTAACGGCAAGGCGCGCCGCCAAGAGAGGAAAGAAGACGGCGATTTCTTCCTCGGTGAGCGGGTGGACGCGGTGATATCCAGCAAGGACCGCAGAGGCAGCAGGAAGAGGATTCTCTTGGCCAAGGACAGAATATGCGGCGGCGACGGTCGGTTCGGCAACGGTGATGGATTCGTGCATGTCACCGAAGTCGATGACGGAGACGGCTTGGCAAGGCTGGGGCCAGGGAGGAGAAACGAGAACGTTGTGGTCGTTGGCGTCGCCGTAAATGATGCTGCGAGGAAGATCGGGAATACGGGGCAGCACTTCACATTCGAAGAGGTCGAGGAAATCAGCGGCGAGAGAACGACGCTCGGGGTTTTTGATGTGAGGGAGAAACTCGCGCGCCCAGAGGGAACTTGAGAGATCCCACTTGAGGGGGCGCTTGGCGAAAGGGTGAGAGAAACCGAGGAGCGTGGTATCGATCTCGGCGAGAAGGCGGCCAAGACTTTCAAGCAACTCGACGGAATGAGGATTGGCATGGGCAAAGACAGTGCCGGGTAGAAAGGTTAGGAGCCAGATGAGGCGAGAGGAGCCGTCGGCAATCTGTACTTGTGAAAAGAGTTCGCCTTTGGAAGTGGGGCGGACACGCGGCAAAGAGAGATGAGGAGCATGCTGGGCGAGATGAGTGAGACCACGGCACTGCATGTCAACAAAAGCCTGTTCGCGCGCAGGGTGCATGATTTTCAGTACAAATTGGGAGGAGTCGGAGGAGACCAGATGAAAGTTGTCGTCGTATTCGCCGGGGAGGGGATGCGCAATGGCATCCAGGCCGTAAAGGGCTTTCGCCAAACGCGCGGCATCCAGTGGAGAAACAGGAGGAACGACACGCGCTTCGGGCATGAGCATGGCGAAATTGTATCGAGGGAATGGGTGAGGCGGCAAATGGGAGACGGAGAGAGAGGAGGAAGGATGGGCCTGTGGGGATGAAGGATAACAAAGGCGAACCAAGCGGGATAGAGGAGAGAGGATCAATGGAGGAGCGCGGGGACGCACGAGTTCGGAACCTACTCAGGGCAAGTTGAAAGTGATAGGATGCGAAGGTACCAGCACAAAGCGAGGAATTCTTATGACACGGAGAGTTGCGATGAAGAACAGGGCTGTTTACGCACTAGCGGCGGGACTACTGTTGCTTGCCGGGTGCGGAAAATCGAATACGAATTCCATGCAAAGCGCCACGCCGCAGCAGGCGCCAGCGCCAACGCCTTCGAACCAGACGGCGACGCCACAACAATCCGTGGGGCAACCGCCAGCGGCGACACCGGCTCCCGAGCCAGGACAGAACTCCGTACAAGTTCCAACGCAGGAGCAGGCGCAGGCGGCCAATCCGATGAATGCGCAAGCGCAAGCGCCACCGGAGCCGCCACCACCGTTCGTGGTTCCAGCCGGGACGACGCTGCCGGTGATTCTGGCGACGTCCATCAGTTCGTATAGGAACAAAACGGGGGAAGATTTTGCCGGGAATCTGGCGGCGCCGATCATGATTAATGGAGAAGAGGCCGTGCCGAAGGGCGCGAAAGTGATGGGAACGATTGTGGATGCGAAGAAGCAGGGGAAATTCAAGGGGGAGGCGCTGCTGACGATTCGCATAACGAGCCTCGCGGTGCGCGGAAAGGACTATCTGATTGCGACGCATACCTGGAGCGATACGGAGAAGGGCAAGGGTAAACGGACCGCGGTTGTGACCGGTGGCAGTGCTGGCGCTGGCGCGTTGATTGGCGGGCTTGCCGGTGGCGGAAAGGGAGCCGGAATCGGAGCGGCGATTGGTGCGGTTGGCGGGTTGGCGGCTTCCGGTGCAACCGGTGGCGAAAACGTGAATCTGCCGGCGGAAACCAAGATCAATTTCAAACTGTCGAAATCGGTGACGATCGACCGGTAGGAAATTTTGCTTTGAACAGGAGGGCCTCTGCTCTGGGCAAGAGCAGGGGCCTTTTGTTTTGGGGCGAGAACGGCAGGAGAAGTGGGATTGAGGCGTTCGAGAGCAAGAACCCACCCTCGCAAAAACAAACGCGAAAGATGGGATGCCCTCAAGTTCGTGCGTGGAGCGGCGCTAAAGACACAGCCGAAAATGTGCCTTTCTCAGAGCGCGGCGGCTAAAAAGGGCGGGGAACAGAAGGTGCGAAGCCAAGCATTCGTGTTGACGGACCGCCTGGGAAGGCGGTCCCTACAAAGGCGAAGAGCAAGAAACGCGGGCTAGGGAAGGCCGGGCGCGCGACGCGGACTTGACCTCCATCAGGCGGGCGCGGGAAGAGAGGAATGCGGGCGAGCACGAAGAGTGAGGAAGGCCATGACGAGGCTGACGGTCAGCGGGAGGAGGAAAGCAGCGCGCAGGGAATGTGATTGCGAGGCGATGATACCGACGAGCCAAGGAAGAATTCCACCGCCAAGTCCACCAGCGCTAAAGAAGAGAGAGCTAAGCCAAGTGGAGTCTTCACGAAATATTTGCGCAAGCCAGGTAACAAAGATGGGGTATTGCGGAGAGCAACCAAAGCCTGCTATCCCGGAGGCGATGAGGAGATAGAGCTGCGATGTGGAAAGGGCAACCAGTGCCGCGCCAAGAGCGGCAAGCAGCAAACCAACAATGGAGATCTGGAAAGTGGAAAAGTGTTTGAGGAATAGGGGGGCAAGTCCACGGCCCAATACCATGAAGCTGTAGAAGATGAAAGCGGGGCTGGCAAAGGCTGAGGAGTACAAGCGGGGAAGACGCGATCCGTACTCCGTGACCCAACCGCCGATGGCGACCTCTGTGCCGACGTAAAAAAAGAAGAGAAGGAGAAGAGGAATGGCGGGGCGCTGCTGGAGACGGTTAAGCCAGTCAGAAAGAGGATGCTTCCGGGAAGCAGCAGCGACCGAAGGAGCGGGAACAATTCGGAGAAAGTGGACAATGCAAAGGATAAACGTGAGAGCGGCAACGCCCACGGATAAGCCGTGAACCCCGATGGAAGGGGCGAGCCTTTGGACAATGAAAGGAGAGGCAACAGCGCCGACACCCCAAGAGAAATTGAGAAGGCTGACGCTAGCGGCAACATTTTTGGAGGGAAGTTGTGTAGCACGGAGATTGGTGGTGGGATTGGCGAGACCGTAACCAAAGCCATTGAAAGCAACGGCGATTGCGGTGAGGGTCCAGGGGCTGATGCCGAGAAAGGCCATTCCCAGACTGAGGAAGATGAAGCTAAGGCCCAACACCTTTGAAGAGTGATAGCGGGAAACGAGCCAACCCGTGGCGATAACGCCGAACATGCTGGTGATGTATTGCGAGGGGAAAAAGAGTCCTGCCTGAGCATACGTAAGCGACCATTGCCGCGAGAAAATCGGGAGGGAAGGAGCAAGGATATTGGTAATGATGCCAATGAGGACGAAGCCCGCGTGCAACAAGAACCATTCGAAGCGCGGATTGATGGTGGAGGGGGACGATGCGGTCGAGGGCATTGACAAAGGAGTTTGGCACAACATGAAAGACGGGACAAGGCGGGGTGGGGGCGGAGTCTTGTGCAGCGGAATTCTGCATAGTGTTTGCGTGGAGATCCTTTGATGGGCAAGCAGCGCGCGCCTCAAAATGACATTTGGTGTGATTAAAAGAGAGGTGGAAGAGCAGTAAAGACTTCAGATTGAGGTGTTTTTGCGATGCAGCCGGAGGCCAAGGGGTACTTATGATTCCTTAATGTGGTGCTCACCCTTTTCTTAGGGTGATGAGATAGAGTGGGTGCTGGTTTCGGGAGTCCCGCGTGAGTGATTTTATCTTCGCAGCCATGACGGTCGCCTTTATTGCCCTGGGAATTCTGTATCTCAAAGGGTGCGAGCGCCTCAAGTAGAAAGCGGCAAACATGCCAGGAAACATTATTTTGATTGTGATTTCTATCCTTTTGTTTGGATACCTGCTGTATGCGTTGCTGAAGCCGGAGAACTTCTAACCATGACGGCGAATGGATGGTTCCAGATCGGATTGTTTTTGGGCGCGGTGCTCCTGGTGACGAAACCGCTTGGAGTGTATCTCCACCGAGTGTTTGAACGGAAATCAACCTGGCTAGATCCGGTGTTCCGGCCCGTGGAGAAGTTGGCGTATCGCGTTTGCGGGGTCGATGAAACGAAAGAGATGGGCTGGAGGGAATATGGCCTAGCGATGCTGCTCTTCAGTGGCGCATCACTGTTGCTGCTGTATCTGATCGAGCGGTTACAGGCCTGGTTACCGTGGAATCCGCAGAAACTGGGAAATGTGCCAGTCGATTTAGCGTGGAACACTGCGGTGTCGTTCACGACGAATACGAATTGGCAGGCGTACACGCCGGAAACCACGATGAGCTATCTGACGCAGATGGCGGGACTGGCATACCACAACTTCGCTTCGGCAGCCGTGGGGATTGCGCTGGCCATCGCGCTGATTCGGGGCGTGTCACGGAAAGAGTCCAAAACGATTGGGAATTTCTGGGTGGATACGACGCGGGGACTATTGTGGGTACTGCTGCCGCTGTGCCTGGCAGGGGCGCTGGTGCTGGTGTCGCAGGGAGTGGTGCAGAATTTACGGCCGTATAGCAATGTGAAGCTGATTGAACCACAAATCTCCGAGAAAGCCGGAGCAGATGGAGTGGTAAAGCGCGAGATGGTGACGTCGCAAGTGATCGCGCAAGGACCGGTGGCATCGCAGGAAGCGATTAAGATGCTGGGAACGAACGGAGGAGGTTTTTTTAACGCAAACAGCGCGCACCCGTTTGAGAACCCAACGCCCCTGACGAATTTTCTGGAGATGTTCTTTATTTTCGCGATTCCTTCGGCGTTGACTTACACGCTGGGAAGAATGACAGGATCGCGAAAGCACGGCTGGGCGGTGTGGAGCGCCATGGCGGTGCTGTTTTTCGCAGGCGTGGCGGTGGTGTACGCCGCAGAATCCCGTGGGAATCCGCTTTTGAAAGGAGTGGAAACCCATACAACGGATACTCAGCCCGGCGGAAACATGGAAGGCAAGGAAGTCCGTTTTGGACTGGCAAATTCGTCCTTGTTTACAACTGTTACGACGGATGCAAGCTGCGGAGCGGTGAATAATGTGCACGATTCACTGACGCCCCTGGGCGGCATGGTGCCACTGATCAACATCATGCTGGGCGAAATCGTGTTTGGAGGCGTGGGGGCAGGTTTGTACGGGATGCTGGTATTCGTGATACTGGCCGTGTTTATTGCCGGACTGATGGTGGGACGTACGCCTGAGTACCTGGGAAAGAAGATCGAATCGTTTGACGTGAAGATGGCGGTGCTGGCAATTCTTGTGACTTCCTTGACGATTTTGATTTTTTCGGCGATTGCGGTGATTTCGAAATTTGGAGTGTCGGGTATCACCAACCCCGGTCCGCACGGTCTTTCACAAATTTTGTATGCGTACACATCCGCAGTGGGCAACAACGGGTCGGCGTTCGCCGGACTGAGCTCGAATACGCTCTGGTACAACACCAGCCTGGGCATCGCCATGTTGCTGGGCCGCTTCTTCATGATCATTCCGATCCTGGCGATTGCGGGAAGCCTGGCGGCGAAGAAACATGTTCCCGAATCGGCCGGTACATTCCCAGTGACAGGGCCACTGTTCACAGTCCTATTGGTGTCCGTGATTCTGATCGTTGGGGCGCTGACTTTTTTCCCGGCGCTGAGCTTGGGCCCAATCCTGGAGCACCTGCTAATGGGCGCCGGAAAGGCCTTCTGAGGAAGAGATGACGACACAAGCAAAAGCAACGGCAATGAGCGACCGCAAGATCCTGCGGAACGCGATTGTGGATTCGTTCTGGAAATTGGATCCACGGCTGATGGTGAAGAATCCAGTGATGTTTGTGGTGGAAGTGGGTGCGGTGATCACGCTGGTCGTGCTGACCGGAAATATGGTTCGGCACACGGGTGGATACTGGTTCGGATTGCAGATTACATTGTGGCTATGGTTCACGGTGCTGTTTGCAAATTTTGCGGAAGCAATGGCGGAGGGTCGCGGAAAAGCCCAGGCAGAAACACTGCGGAAAGCTCGAGCCGAGACCGAGGCGCGGAAGTTGCGCACCGATGGAATGACCGAGGTGATCGCTAGTTCCAAACTGCGTTCAGGAGACATCGTGCTGGTGGCGGTGGGGGAGTTCATTCCCGGCGACGGCGAAGTGATAGAAGGTGTTGCGTCCGTGGACGAATCGGCGATAACCGGTGAATCGGCGCCAGTGATACGCGAGTCTGGCGGCGACCGGTCCGCGGTGACCGGGGGCACGAAAGTGCTTTCCGACGAGATCAAGGTGAAGATCACGTCGAATCCCGGCGAGACATTTCTGGACCGCATGATCGGGTTGGTGGAGGGGGCTTCGCGGCAGAAAACGCCAAATGAAATTGCGCTGAATATCCTGCTAGCCGGGCTGACGATCATTTTCCTGCTGGCAGTAGTGACGTTGCAGCCATTCGCGATGTATTCGGGGTCACCGCAGAGCGTGTTTGCGCTGATTTCCCTGTTGGTATGCCTGATCCCGACAACCATTGGAGGACTGCTTTCGGCCATCGGAATTGCGGGCATGGACCGACTGATTCAGCGAAACGTGATTGCGATGTCGGGGCGCGCCGTGGAAGCGGCGGGCGACGTAGATGTGCTGCTGCTGGATAAGACAGGCACGATTACCTTGGGAAACCGCGAGGCGACTGCCTTTCACCCGTGTCCGAGTGTGACCGAAGAGGATCTGGCCAACGTGGCGCAACTGGCTTCGTTCGCCGATGAAACGCCGGAAGGCCGATCGATTGTGGTGCTGGCAAAGGACAAATATGGCTTGCGAGGGAGAGAACTGGGACCCCACAACCCCGTGTTCATACCCTTCTCGGCGCAAACGCGCATGAGCGGTGTGGATATGGACGGAAAAGAAATTCGCAAGGGCGCGCCGGAAGCGATTGCGCGGTACGTGGAAGAAAGAGGGCAAGTAGTGCCACCGGAGATCCGCCAGCACGTCGAGCGAATTGCAAAGTCCGGAGGAACACCACTGTTGGTGGCGCAGAGTTTCCGTGTACTCGGAGCGATTGAATTGACAGATATCGTAAAGGGGGGAATGAAGGAGCGGTTCGATCACCTGCGGTCGATGGGCATCCGCACGATGATGATTACGGGCGATAATCCACTGACGGCGGCAGCAATCGCGCGAACAGCAGGCGTAGACGATTTTCTAGCCGAGGCAAAACCGGAAGATAAGATGGCGCTGATTCGAAACGAACAGGCCAAAGGGAAGTTAGTGGCAATGACTGGTGATGGAACGAATGACGCCCCTGCGTTGGCGCAGGCCGACGTGGGTGTGGCGATGAATACGGGGACGCAAGCAGCAAAAGAAGCCGGGAACATGGTGGACCTGGACTCAAACCCGACGAAATTGATTGAGATTGTGGAGATCGGGAAACAACTGCTGATCACCCGGGGCGCGTTGACGACGTTTTCCGTGGCGAACGACGTGGCAAAATATTTCGCAATTATCCCTGCGATGTTTGCAGGGACGTTTCCACTCCTGGGGACTCTCAATATCATGAAATTGCGGACGCCGGAGTCAGCGATTCTTTCAGCAGTAATTTTCAACGCGGTAATTATCATCGCGCTGATTCCGCTGGCGCTGCGCGGGGTTCGGTACCGGCCACTGGGAGCAGCGGCGCTCCTGCGGAGGAATCTGGTGATTTACGGGCTCGGCGGAGTAGTGGCGCCATTTCTGGGAATCAAGCTGATCGACATTTTCGTAACATGGCTGCACCTGGCATAGAGGGCGTATGAGACAACATTTAAACGTGGCGGTGCGGTTTACGATCGTGACGACTATCGTGTTCGGGTTGGTTTACCCACTAATTGTAACGGGGTTAAGCCAGCTCCTTTTTCCGCGGCAAGCGAATGGCAGCCTGATCGAGAAAAACGGACAGATCATCGGATCGCGACTTATTGCGCAGGGATTTACATCCGACAAGTATTTTCATCCAAGGCCTAGCGCAGCCGGGAGCGGCTATGATGCGACATCGTCAAGCGGGTCGAACCTGGGACCGACAAATCAGCAACTGGTCGAGCGCGTAAAACACGATGTGGCAAAACTGCACGCGGAAAATCCGGGAACGCCAATTCCCACGGACATGGTAACAACGTCTGGATCGGGGCTGGATCCGGACATTTCGCCGGCATCAGCGGATTTTCAGGTTCCACGAGTGGCGAAAGCGCGTGGAATTAGCGCGGATGCGCTGCGCTCGGTGGTGGCGCGGCATACCGCAGCAAAGCAGTTGAGCGTGCTGGGAGAGCCCCGCGTGAATGTGTTGGAATTGAATTTAGATCTGGATGAGAATTTCCCGGCGAAACAGTGAACGGCGGAGTGCTGGCCGAACCATCATTCGCAAACCGACAGAGTCCGCAAGCGGTTAGCCAAGTATTTATGGTGGCGGACCGCCTCAGAAAGCGGTCCCTACAAAGACCAGATAGCGGCCTGATGGGCGGTGGTACGCAGCAAGAATGTCAGCGTCCGGGACGGGTGGGACTCTTGGCGGCGGGTTTGACAGGCTGGAAGCGGTAGCCAACCCAGGGTTCGGTAAGGATGTATTTTGGCTGCGAAGGGTCTTTCTCGATTTTCTTGCGCAGTTGATTGATGACCACACGCAGGTTTTCGGTTTCCTCGCCATATTCGGGTCCCCAGACAGATTGCAGCAAACGGCGATGAGAGACGGGCTTCCCCTGATTAGTAATCAGTTGTTTCAACACTTCGAATTCCTTGGGAGCGAGGTGGACCTCCTCACCGGTGACGGTAACGCGGCGCTGTTCAAAATCCACGGCAAAATCTTTAGATTGAAAGGCGGGGGTAGCTTCCGCTGAAGGATGGCGGCGGAGGGAAGCGCGAACGCGTGCGAGAAGTTCCTCAATACCGAAGGGCTTGGTGACATAGTCGTCGGCGCCGGCATCGAGCGCGACAACCTTGTCGCGCTCAGCATTGCGCACCGTCAGCATGATAATCGGTGTGTCGGTGGTGCGACGAATCTCGCGGCAGGTTTCGATGCCGCTGATGCCCGGTAGATTGACATCGAGAAGAATCAGGTCGGGCTTCTGCTTGCGGACGAGCTCGAGGGCTTCTTCGCCGGTGGAGGCTTCGGTGATCACATAGCCACGGAAAGAAAGTGTGGTGCGAAGAGTGCGTCGGATCTGAGGTTCATCGTCGACAACAAGGATGTTGGCAGAGGTCATAGAGGCTCTCCGCGATTGATCACGATGGGGAGCGTAAAGGAGAAAACGGAGCCGTGGCCCAACTGGCTGGTGACACTAATGTTGCCGCCGTGGGCAGCAACAATCGCCTTGGCGATAGGGAGGCCCATGCCAGTACCGCGAACGAGATAGCGCTGGTCGCGGCCGCGGTAGAACTTGTCAAAAATAAGGCCCTGCTCAAAGGGATCGATGCCCGGGCCATGATCGGCAACACTAAAGCTAACAAAATCTCCGAGATTTTCCGCGGAGAGGGTAATGGGACGGTCTTTCGGCGAGTAAAGGTGTGCATTATCGATGAGCTGAACGAGGATATCCGCGGCTCGCTCGGCATCCGCGCGCACATGGGGAAGATTGGGATCGACATTCAATATAACTTGACGATCGCCAAGAGCTTTTTTCTGATGCTGTAAAGCGGCGTCAATGAGGGCCACGACGGGCACAGATTCAAAGTGCAATTCGAACTCGCCAGCCTCCAGCTTGGCCATATCGGAAGCTTCCTCGACGAGATGGTTCAGGCGATCGCACTCTTCGTTAATGATAGTGAGAAGTTCGTTCTGTTGAGGTGAGTGATTCGGTGGCGCGGCGAGAAGATCGGTGACAGAAGCTTTGATGGAGGTGAGAGGAGTGCGGAAATCATGGGCAATGGAATCGAGGAGGGCGGATTTAAGCCGCTCGCCCTGGCGCTCGGCTTCCGTTTCGCCGAGTTGTTCGATAGCCCGCGCGCGCTCCATGGCAATGGCCACCAGAGAACTGATGGCTTCCAGTGTCTGACGGGTGAGCCGAGCCCCGGAAATGCCAAGACTGCCAATGGGCTTAACGCCGAGACGCACGGGGACAAAATAAAGTGCTTGTTGCGTCTCACAGGTCAACTCATCGCGCAGGTAGGCGGTCTTCATGCGCTCTTCATCAATTTGGGGAGCGCCATACCCGGAGCGATAGAATTTTTCTTTTTGCGGTACAAAGAGTTCGGAGGCGCCTGCTTCGAAGCAATCGACGAGGTGATTGGGGATGGCGTTCATCAGGCGAATCACGTTGCCTTCACCGAGCAACTTCTGGCTAAAGGCGTAGAGGCGCTCGACTTCGCGGCGGCGGCTATCGGATGTGTCAGCTTCCTTACGGATGCGAGCGGACAATTGACTGCCGGTGATGGAAGTGATGAGGAAGGCGGCAAGGGCGACCCAGTTTTGCGGATCGGCAATGGTAAAGGTGCCCACAGGAGGCAGGAAGAAATAGTTGAAAAGCAGCATGGCGGAAATGGACATACAGACGGAGACGACCATGCCCCAAACGGCGGAAACTGCTAAAATCGCGAGGAGAAATGAGAGAGCAACTGTGGTCTGATTAACATGAAGAACCCGGCTATAGCCGTAGGTGATGGCAGCGAGTAAGAAAGCGGCGACGGCCAAACCAAATCCGCGCCCAGCGAGAAAGCGGGCCATGAACGTATTGTAACTCAGCCCGAATTACTCTTGGAGGGAAGAAAGCCACTTGCCGAAGAAGCCAGAGGAATGGCTGGAAGTAGCATCGCCCGCGACAAAGCAGCGGGGAACGTTCAAGCTATTTCTGGGCTATGCACCAGGAGTTGGAAAAACGTACAGCATGTTGAGCGAAGCCATTCGGCGAAGCAGTCGTGGCGAAGACGTAGTGATCGGGATTATCGAGACGCACGGGCGCAAAGGGATTCAGGAACTTGCCAGCCAGTTGGAAGCAGTGCCGCGGAAAAAGATCGACTACAAGGGGACAGTTTTCGAAGAGATGGACGTGGATGCGGTGCTGGCGCGGCGGCCGCAAGTGGTGCTTGTGGATGAGCTCGCACACACTAATATACCGGGAAGCAAACACCGCAAAAGATACGAGGACATCCAAGACCTGCTGGCGGCGAAGATCGACGTCATCACCACGCTGAATATCCAACACATCGAGAGTATCGCGCCGACAGTGCGTGCGATTACGGGCGTGACCGTGCGGGAAACGGTGCCGGATTGGGTGCCACTTTCGGCGACGGAAACGGTGATGGTGGACTTGACGCCGGAAGCGCTGGCGAACCGCATGAAACGCGGAGATGTGTACAGCCAAGAGAAGGTGGAGCAATCGCTGAAGAACTTCTTTCGGCGGGGCAATCTGATTGCTTTGCGAGAACTGGCGTTGCGGCAGGTTGCAGAGCAGGTGGACCGTAGCCTGGAATCGTACATGGACGCAAAGGAGATTCGGGAGAACTGGGGAGTGCGGGAACGGATCGCCGTGTGCATCTCGGGAAATCCCACAGGGCAATATTTGATTGCCAGAGCAGCGAGAATGGCGCGCAGGATGGACGCGGAACTGTATGTGGTCCACGTGGAACGCGAGTTGGGGCCCCGGGAAGAGAATCCCAAAGCACTGGAGGCAAATTTGCGATTTGGAGAGAATCTGGGCGCCCATGTAGAGAAACTGAAGGGAAACAGTATCGCGGATACGGTTGCGGATTTCGTAAGGACCAAGCACATTACGCAGGTGATTTTCGGACGCGCGGCCGTGCGCGATTGGCGGAAATACTTGTACTTGTCGGCGGTGCACCGTTTTTTACGGGAGTCACCGGCGGTGGATGTACATATCGTTACGCAGGAGCCGGAAGACGAATAGGCTGTGTTGGGGGTGGTCAGGAGCCGGTATAAAGCTGGAAGGGCGCCCAGTAAAAAGGCTTCTTGAAAACGATTTCGGAATCCTGATTGTGAAGCAGGGAGAGTTTTGCAGTGCGAAGGGCTGAAGCGGGATCCTTTCCTTTGCTCATTTCGGCGTAAAAAGCTTCCATGATTTGTGGCGCGGCAGAGTCATTAACTTCCCAGAGAGCGCTGACTACGTTGTGCGCCCCAGCACGAAGAAAAGCCCAAGAGAGGCCGATCAATCCCTCGCCGGAATAGGCGCGGCCGCCGGCGCCTTCACAAGCGGAAATGGTGACGAGTTCAGCGGAGAGCCGATGCTGAATGATGTCGCGGGCATAGAGCTTGAAGGAGTCGCCAGATTTACTGAGAATGACGGCGGAATCGAGAGGGTGAGTGATGCTGGCGGTGCCATGAGTGACAAAGTGAAGATAAGAGTATCGCTCCGGAGTGCTGAGAAGGAAAGCCTGAGGAGTTGCCTGCTTCCCTTCCAGAACGACACGCTTGGCCGAGGGAAAATAGCCCTCGACACGCTGCATTTCTTCCGGCGCTTTCGGGAGTGAAGGGAAAGCATCCACCGGTTCGGTATTGCCGACGAGCAAGAGATTCTTTTCCGAAGAGCGGGGGCGCGCGGCGGCGGCAGATAAAAGAGTCAAAGAACTGGCGTTGGTTAAGGTGGCATCGTCAATCCAGAAGTGCGGCGCGGGCCCAGGGACGACCAGCGTTTCAAAATTCAGGCCCGAGAGACTTGGATCTGGAAGAAGAATGATGCGGCCGTTTTGCGGCAAGAGGCTTTTTGCAGGCTCCACGAGCATGGAATAGAGTTGCTTGCCGACCGCGCTGCCCGCCCCATCCGGGTCGCGAAGATCGCGGACGGCCTTTCCATAGGACTTGGCGAGCGGTTCCAGGTCCGCGGCCTTTGGGAGAGTGAAACACTCAGTTCTGGTTGGGGTGATGGCCCAGAGGTAAGAATGTTCCTCCCCGACCCAGTAGAAAAGAAGCGTGGACTGGAAACGCCGCGCAATCTGCTGGGGCCGCAACACGGGAATTGCCCGGGGAGAAGCTTTCTGATCCACGGACAGGCCTTCCAACAGCATGCGAGCGCGGCTCAGTTCTGCGACTTTGAGGGCATCAAGAGGGCGATTCCGCCGGACGAGAAAATCGACGTAATCGTCATAGAACTCGATTCCACTGGACAAATAGGTCAGACGAGAATCCTCGCGATCGACAGAATCTCGCGCTGCCTTGATGGTATCGATAGATTGGCGAAATTCCAGCTCAGCCAGCGCAGGCTTGTTTTCGGCATCGTAGAGTTCGGCCAAGCGGGCGTGGAGTTGCCATCGGACGGCGGTCTCAAGGTTGGGGTCCTGACTGAGTTGGTGGAGGAGCATATCTGCTTGCGGGAAGTTCCGTTTGGCTATTTCAATGCGAGCGGAGACTAGGGCTGATTCGCGAATGCCAAAGTGATCCAACCCTTTTTCTTCCATTTGCACCGCTTCCTGATTGTATCTTTCCGCATCTTCGAGCCTGCCCGCTCGTAAGCCAACTTCGGCAAGCGAATTCAGGCATTCCGTGATGGTTTCCGCATCGCCGAGATTCTTGGCATGGTCCAAGGTGCGTTTCGCCAGTTCCTCGGCTTCGGGGTATCGACGGAGAGCAAAATAGGAATTCGCGACTCCTGTATACCAATAGGCGGAATATCCGTTCAGGCCCTTTCGCTCGGAAGCCTCCGCACCCTGTTGGTAAAACTGGAGCGCATTCTCATAGTCGCCCAGAACGAAATAGGCCCAGCCCAGATTTCCAAGGATGGTCGCTTCGAGCCCATTCATCTTGAGGGAGCGCGCAGACTCAAGTGCTTTCTGGTTGCGGTCAATGGCTTCATCGAGCCGGTCATTTTTTGCAGACACAATGGCCATGCCCGCTTCCGCGTTCGCTACCTGCTCGGGCAATTCATATTGTTTTGCGAGGGCAATGGCACGATTGTAGTTTTCTTCGGCAGGGCGGTACTTTTCCAGATCGAGGTCCAACCCCGCCTTGGCGATCAGAATCTGAGGGAGCAATTGTGGTTGAATGGATTGTGCGAGTTTCTCGGCCTCAACCAGCTTGTCTTCTGCTTGCGCGGATTGCTGGAGATACCGATATGCGATCCCTTCGTACATCGATTTGCGAACGGCGATTTCTGTCGACAAGAGAGAGAGAGGGAGATCCCCTTTCAAGACTGCAAGGGCTTCCCGGGGAGAGGAACGGGAAACGAGAATGCCTGCTCTCAAGTTGCGGAAACGCCAGTCCCACTCGGGACTGAGTTTGCCAAATTTCTCAGAGGCGCGATTGGCATCCGCCAATGCGACATTCAGGTCGCCTTGTTTCGTTTCGCGGATAATACGGTCGTTGGCAGTTTGCGGATCGCGAGCAGCCCTGTAACCACACGATAAAATGCAGAGTGTGGACAGGACGAAAAGCGGAGAAATTAGAAAACGGATCAGGGAGTAGGAGGCGGAGTCTTTCCATTGGTAGTGGCGACCGCGGCAGAGCCACCGCCGCCATCGGGAGAGCCGAGATCGAAGCGAAGCATGACGAGCGTCTTCATGCCTTCCACCGAGAGCAGTTCGGCGAAGGAAATTGTGCCCAGGTGGGGAATCCGGATAATGTGTTTCTTCTTGTCCGCGTCGGACAATCCAGGAAAGTTTGTTTCGATTTTTTCGACCAAAGAGCAAATCGTTACTCCGCCTTCTGTCTTCGCAATTTTACCGTTTTGCCTGAGGGATTCAACTTTCCCGGCCAGGTCTGCGTGAGTTCTCGACTCCAGCAGGAGCTCATGACGCAAGATGATGTTGAAAGTAAATCCGGCAATACGCAAGTTTTCGAAGGTACTGCCGAGGGCCAGGATGTGCCCTTCCGCATCGCCAAGCCTGTGCTCGGAGGTAAGGCGAGCAACGATGCGATCCGCGGTAATGACATCCATGATGTTCAGGCCAGTGATTGTGGTGATGGCCTGAGTGGTGGCGATGGACTCGTCTTGCATGCTGCCGGAGACGTGCGAATGCGCAGAGCTAAATTTCGCGAGGCGCGGCACGCAGAAATCCTTCGCAAAGGATTGCGCGTGGCCACCATATATGGGCAAGCAAGTTGCCGCCAGGGCTTCGATCTGACATGCAACAGGCCGGTAAAAACTAGCGTTGAGGGCGTAAGCATCAGCGTGAAATGCAAAGGACTGGCGAGGACGGGGACTCATGAGGACTCCTGTGAAGTGAGATATACAGGCCTGAGTAGCTACCTTGTTACGGGCTATTCTGGACAGCAAACATAAACTTGGCCACCGGAGACTTGGCGGAAGAGGGACCCTGGCCAAAGACGGCCAGAGTGTAGTCGCCGGGATGAAGGAGTTCGACTGGGACAAGCAGATTTACTTCTTTGTTGACCCGGTCTGGTGGAACATTGAATAGCAGAAGCACGCGGGAGGCACTGTCCTTCAGCTCACCCGTGTAGGATGCGAAGTTGCGTTCCTGTGCTGGAACAAAATCAAAGTGCAGCTGAATCGGATCGGTTCCATGTACCTGCACAACCGTTTTTTCATTTTCCAGGCGATCGCCACCGCGTAGACCGAAAGAAGGGGCGGAGGCCAAAGTTTGGCCAGGCGCGGTAACCACGCCGATTTGTGGTTTGGATAGCCGGGTGTAATAGCCAACTGCCAGGAGGAGCGCAGCTATGGCGGGGACCGCTATGATGGGGCGAAGCCAAGAAGTCCAGCGAGAGCGAGCCACTACTACATTCAGTTCAGAGGCGCTGGGGACCGGTTCCTCGCGAAAGACCTCGCGGCTAGCGGAGACAAAGGTGAGGGTTGCCTTCACATCCTCGGCACACTCGGCACAATCGAAATAGTGCTCTTCATAGGCGTCGCGTTGATCCGGAGATAGCTCGCCCAAGACGTACTTTTCAGACGCATGTAGACGCTTAGCTTCTAGATGATCCATATTCCCTGTCCAATGAGTAGTGCATGGAGACGCCAAATCGTTTCACGAAGACTCCTTGGCGGCCGCACGACGGGGGAGGGCCAAATCCTTCTGGAATAGAACACGGAAGCGTTCCTTGGCGCGGTGGAGGCGAACGCGAAGGTAGTCGCGGTCAACGCCAAAGCGGCGGCAGATTTCGTCCTTATCGCCTTCTTCGAGGAAAACGGCGCGAAGGAGATTGCTGTCCGTGGGACTCATTTCGTCCAACACATGGCGAACCTGAGATTTGGACTCCTCGCTGATGAGCGAGCGCTCTAGATCACAAACCTTGTCGGGGATATTCAGGTGGCCCTCTTCCAGCGGGCGGTCCTTGAACTGCTGCCGCGTATTCTCCCGTAAGACGTTCTTACAAACGGAGTTAACGAAGGCGCCAAAACGCTCGGGCTGGCGAACCCCACCGTCGCGGCGGAGGGCCGAAATAACGCGGATAAAGGTTTCCTGCCGGACGTCATCAATGCGCTCCGGAGGAAGTAACCTTGCCCGCAACATTATCCCCAGGAGTTGTCCGAAATAGGAGACAAAATGCCGCTCTGTGGCGGGGTCTCCCTCGCCCAGGCGATCTACGTACGCCTTATCAAATATATATAGTTCCACCCTGACCTCGAACCATTTGGGTGGAGTATATCGTCGGACGGGAAATGCCGCAATGGAGCTCTCCCCCTTCTGAAATGAAACGAAAAGGCTTCTGGGTGCACTACCTGATCAAAGGGACCTCTTTGAACCAGGAGGTCCGCATTCGTGGGGAAAGGTCACCGACCCCACGTGCCCCTCGGGCGCATTTCGCACACCTGACCAGCGAGGTGCGCCCCTTTACTAAAGGAAGGGCGGGCTGTGGGAGGAAAATTGGCAACGCAAGTGAGAACATTCGCAAGTAGCCGTGTTGTGTCTAGCATGGCATATCCAGAGGAGCGCTGGATCGAGGGGCGGTCCGGGCTAGCGCCCAAGAGCGCGGCGGTATCGGAAGAAGTATGCGCGCAGAGCATCGAGTTTGTGGCAGTGCCGGATATGGCAGCAAGGCTGCAGGCCACGCTACCGGGCGCTATCCGAAATGCATTGCAGAAGGCGGCAGGATTTGCAGGATGCGCTGTGATGGTATCTGAGCAGGAAGCGCGACTTGTGACGGTCGTAACATTCTGGAGAGGAAAGGATCGCGGGCGACGGGCGAGCGAGAACATCCGGTGGGTGGAGCAATTGCTGGATCCATACATCGACCGCCAGCTGCGCACGCACAGATTGCGCGCGCAGATTGAATTGCAGTCAGCTAAGCAAACTCAGCAAACAAGGAGTGCGGAATTTATGCCTGGCAGCGATGGGCCGAGCGAGCAAGAGCCGGTACTTTAGTGGAAGATAGAGCGTGCGTTTGGGGAGAGACGCAGAAAGTCTGGAAATGAAGTGAGCGCGACGGCAACAAGAACCTGGGGACGAGGGCCAATGAACGCATTATCTGAATTGCCGCAATCTGAATTGCCACGATGCACAACGGAACAATGCCAGGCGAATGGAGTTGTGGTGCTTTCTGGAGTGCCACACTGCCTGAGACATTTCTTTCAAGGATGTTATGCGCGTCTGGAAGGACTTGATCCGGTGGTGCGAGGCCAATCGAGGGAGATTGCGATCAACACTGGTACGGCGAAAGCACTGGAAGAAATGGTGAGACAGGTTCTGATTGTGTGCCTGCAACATGAAAAGCTGAGCAATCTGGATCGTTCGCGGCTGCTGGATATCCTGCTGTGGGCGGGAGACTTGCAGTTTACGTTGCGAGTATCACGCAGCGTTTCAGCAGAGGAGATAGTGTACGGGGTAGGGCGGCGCGCGCTTGTGGGGCGCAGTTCTTCGGGCAATTAATGCGCTGGGTTTTACACAAGATAAACCAGGCGGAGGAAAAGAGCGCCGGCTGAAGGAAGGCGTCGACAACAAAAGCACGCCGGCCGATTAACCGCAAAGACCCTGTGGTGTGATTGAGGCGAATTGAATTAGCCATTACCAGGGCGGTGGAGAAGAGTATCGCCGCAGCGGCAGAACCAGGATTGACCTTACCTGTTAAGGCGAGCGCAATGCCGCCTAGATTGAAAAATAGAGCCAAGAAAAGATTCTGATGGATGACGCGCATGGCTTTACGGGCCAGTTCAAACACCTCGGCAATCTCGTTGAGTTCAGCATTAAGGAGGTGGTTGTACTCGTTGGAGCGGTGGACCGCATTATGTGCTAACGAGTTGGCGGCCCGCTTCTCCGAATCGAGGGAGAGGACATGGCGTCGTACGTGTACCCGCTGTCGCAGGGAATTTTCTAGCTTAGTAAATCACGTTGTTCTCAAGGAAGTCGATTCAGGATTGTAGCTCGGGTGACGGCCGCGGAGATTTTCACTCCTGGGAAGACTCCCCCTTCCCTGCGGCAACTTTTGAGCGTTTCGAATCTTCCACACGAATTTCACGAGGCAGAAGCTTCAACAGATTCGCGGTTGTATCGCGCGCCAATTGACCGATAGAGACACTGGCAAGAACGTCTCTAAGAGCGTCCTGGGCCCTCTCCCACACCGGGTGAATGCCACACCAAGGTTTTCGTTCGCAGGAGAGCCCACTGATCAGGCATTGGTTCAAATGCGTCGGTCCTTCCATTACCTCGATGACTTCCAAGAGAGTCGTATTGTTGCTTTCCGCCCGAAGGCAAAAACCGCCGCCATTTCCTCGGTGGGAAGTGACCAGGCCAGCGTGCACCAGTCGCTGCAAAACCTTGGAGAGAAAGCTGCCGCGAACACCCGTATCTCGTTCCAAGACAACTAGCTGAGCCTTGGAACCCGGGGGCAAGGTGGCGAGCTGAACCATGGCTCGGACTGCATAGTCGGTCGCGCGATTAATCTGCATGTTCCAAAATGGACCTGGTGCATTCAATTGTTCGTCTAATGAACACCCAGAAGGGGCGCGCCCGCAGTATCAAACAACACTTCTGCCTGTGAGTGAAGTCACATTGAGCGGCGGTTTGCACGATTGCTCCGAGCGCGGTATGGACGTTGCGCGGGCCGGAAAAGGCGCAGGTGAAACGGCCTGCGCAGGTTAGGCACGTTATTGATGCGCGCTGCGGACCTTCTGCAGGACGGACGGATCTGCTTCGGGAGTGGCACCAGGCCGGGCAGCTACCCAAGCGCCAAGACGGTTAGCCGCGTCATTCATGGCGGAGAGCGGGGCACCGCGCAGGAAATGGTGAACGAGAGCGGCGGTGAACGCGTCGCCCGCGCCCACCGTATCCACTGTCTGGACGGTAAAGCCCGGGTGTTCGTGAGAGCCTTCCTTGGAGACCAAGAGGCTACCATTGGCACCACGCGTGATACAGACGAGCTGCGCGCCGCTGAGATGGAGCAGCCATTCCGCGGCTAGCTTCTCCTTGCCGGACGTGAGAGAAGTGGGTGAGTCGAGCAACTGCAGGACGACGGGTAACTCTTCCTGATTCAGTTTGATGATGCTGGCACGCTTGATGGAATCGGCAAGGATATCCTTCGAATAGAAGGGCTGACGCAGATTGACATCGAAAATGCGAGTGGCCGCGGCACGAGCAGCGCCAAGAAACTCGAGGATGGTGCGTCTGGCCGCGGTGGAGCGTTGCGCAAGAGAACCAAAACAGATGGCGGTGGCCTGCGCCGCGAGTGTGCGCCACTGTGGGGTCATCTCCAGAAAGTCCCAGGCAACATCCTCAGTGATCTGATAACGAGGCTGACCAGTTGCGTCGAGCTGAACGTGGACTGTGCCTGTGGGATGAAACGAGTCGGATTGCAGAAAATCGGTGGGCAGACGGAGTTGCTGAAAGCGTTGTTTGGCTTCCTCGCCCAGAGGGTCGGCGCCAATGCGGCTGGCAACGATTCCGTGGTCACCGAGGAGACTGGAAATGTAGGCGAAGTTTGCAGGGGCGCCGCCAAGCTGTTTGCCACTCGGAAAGAGGTCCCAGAGCAATTCGCCAAGTCCGACGATGGTGAAATTTCCATCTGACATGGGAGCATTTTACGTCAGGTGAAAGGGTCGGCGAAAAGGAGATTTGTGGATCGGTTGGGATGGGAGGCGAGAAGCAAATCCCTCTCCCCACTCGGGCTGACAAGGGGGGAGCGGTCGGTACGAGAAAGGGGAGAGCATTCGCATGACGAGCGCCGATTTGTTCGCTGGGGTGGGATAAGAGATCTGCGGTGAATGTTGTAGGCTGAAAGGCTGAAAAGCGGTGGCGAGCCAGTGCACTCCAAGTACGCGAACCGAAAAGCAAAAAGGGGGAGCGCGTACGGGCTCCCCCTTTTTGGGGTGTTAGGGGTTAGAAAGTAAGGCGAACACCAAACTGCAGCCGGCGCATACCGTAGGTCCCATCACCTGGAGAGCCGTCCTGCTCGATATCCGTAATCTGACCGGCATTGCCACCGCAGTCCACACAGAGATTGCCTTGGTTGCTGTTGAATCCCATTACCGGGTGGTTAAAGACGTTGTAAGCGTCGAAGCGGAACTGCGCAACGAAGCGCTCGGTGATGGCGAAGTTTTTGGCCAAGGAGAAGTCCGACCAAAAACCGCGAGGTCCGCGGAATGAGTATATACCTGCATTCCCGATAGTGCCACAAGCAGGCAGTGCAAACCCGCCTGAGGTGGGCCGGGCAAACGTGCAGGAGTCCTGCCCGTTTAGCGATGGAAGCAGATTGTAGCTCAGAGGTGCCACTGGCGTGAAGTAAGAGACTACGCCGGTGGTGGGATTACGCGACACACCCGTGTGGAATACGGGAGACACGATGTCCGGCCGACAGGGAACCCCGCCACTGGACACATTGCCGCACTCACCGATGCTGGGAGTCCACGGGATGCCACCGCTCCAGTTCAATGTTTGCGTGACCTGCCATCCACCGATGAGGAAATTGGCCGGTTTGCTGATGCCGCTCATGTACTTCTGACCATGACCGAACGGTAATTGATAAACGATATTGAAGATGAAAGCATGGTTGCGACTGAACGGATCCGGTCCGTAGGCATATTTGGGACCAACGGAATAGTAGTTACTGTCATAAGCGTTGGTATGGGAATAGGTGTAGTGGGTCAGGAACTGCAAGCCGTTCGAGAAACGCTTCTCCAACTTAATGACCATGCCCTCGAACTCATTGTTTGCGTTATTGCCAAAGTAATTGCCCAAGTCCGTCGAGCAACAAGTGAGCGGCACTTGAGTAGGCACACCATTGATGACTTGGGTCACGGTATAGCCAGGGTAGCTGAACCTATTGTAATACGGGCGACGTTGATTGTCGGGAATCGTTGGGGTGAAGCCCGCCAGAGCCCCATTCTTGACAAGGTCGGTTCCAGCGCCCACGGCAATCTGGTTAGCGTTGTACGCCGGCCCGCTCCCTACGAAGACATGAGTGCCCTTGTTAGCCATGTAGGTGATCTCGAGGTTCATCGTGTTGGTCAACTGGTGCTGGAACGCGACGTTCCACGCGTCAACTGTCGGCAACACCTGCTTCGTGGGCCGAATCCGCGGATCAACGGTGCCCTGAGGACCTTGCAGAGGCAAGAGACCAGTGGAGGGAATCGGAATCGGAAGTGGCAAGGGGTAGGGCTGTCCCGTCAGTGGGTTAGCGGGCCCCGTGGCAAGCGTGAATATAGGGATGTCTTGGTTGGTGAAGAGAGGATTCACATTGGCGGCCTGGATCTGCTGGTTTGCCAGGACCGGCAAGCTCTGCGTCACGACGTGGCCAAAGTTCGAACCGAACACGCCGATGTCAAAGCTACGCCCGTAGCCCATGCGCAGAACTGTCTTTGGAGTGAATTGGTAGGCGAGGCCGAGGCGCGGCGCGAAGGCAGTCAAGGTGTTCTTGATGTTGCCATTGAGGCCGTACGGGCCGTAGCCTCCGACGCGGATCTGGCCTTGCACGAGATTGGCAAAGCCGCCATTGCCTTTGGCGTTGACGGACTCGGGAAAGTAATCTTCCCAGCGCAAGCCGTAGTTCAACGTCAACTTGGAGGTAACGCGCCAGCTATCTTGACCGTAGAAGAAGGTACGCCATTGGCGCTCGGAAGCGTTCAGCGAGGTGCTATAGAAGCGCTGGAATTGCCCAACGTCCCCAAGGAGGAAAGTCGCCAAGCCAAGACCGCCCGTGCCACCGTTGCTGGTGATCCCCGAGTAGAAGTTCAGCTGGCCGGTACGGTTTGAGTCACTAGGAACACGAAGGTTCGTGGCGTAGCGGATATCGGCACCGAACTTGATGGTGTGATTGCCCAAGATCTTGCTCCAGTTGTTGACACCCTGCCACTGGTTTTCCCTTTCTGTTAGCGGGCAGTTGCAGCGGCCCACGTTCAGGCCGTCTCCGAAGTTCGAAAGGCCATCCACATAGAAGGAAGAAAGCCCGCCAGTGACCGGGGGGCCCGGGAGTCCATTGCCGGTGTTCAGCAGAGGAATACCAAGGGCGTCCATGGCCGCGACGCTCGCGTCAGAGTAGTGTGTCTGAGGGTTGTATCGGAACCACCCGAAACGAAAGTCAACGAGCCAAGTGGTGCCAAGGGCCTTATTGAACCCGGTGGCGAGACTGTAATTGTGTACGTTAGACGAGCCGTTCAAGCCGCCGGGGCCAAAGCCAACGGCACCGAGGGCGCCAAGTGTGCCTTTACCGGAAAGGCTGAAGTAGTCCAAGCTGAACCGGCCAAAGACCTGGAAATTGCGCGGAGCGTTCCAGTCAATTCGGGTATCGAAGCTGTTTTGTTTGAACGGGCCGGAACCGGAGCCGTTGAAGTTGTTGGTCGTCGAACTATTCTGAGGAGTGGGGAATAGCGCAAGAATATTGCCGGCTTGCGGTGAAATTCTGGCCATCGGAATCTGAAAGTTATTCTGAGGCAGACACGAGCCCGCAGCGACCGAGCCTTGAATGCCGCAAAATACCAGTCGGCCCGTACCATCAGGGGCATTGCTGGAAGCGGGATCATAAATGTAGTTGCTTGGATCGCCTACTTTGCCATTGCCGATGACTGATTGGTAGCCGCTCAAATCACAAAACCCCGTGGGGTTTTTGTTGACGTTACACCCACTGATGACACTCGCGGTCGGAATGGTTAGCTGGTTGGTGATGCCGGTGCTCTGACTCGTTCCTTGGTAGTCACCGAAGAAGAACAGCTTGTCCTTGATGATGGCCCCACCGATAGAACCGCCATACTGTTTCCAATTGCCGGCCGGGAAGGGCTGATTCGGAAGCTGCGTGAATGGGTCGCGGGCCAGTTGGTCGTTATTGCGGAAATAGCCGAAGCCGCTGCCATGTAATTGGTTGCTGCCGGACTTAATCTGAACAGCGACAGAACTGGCGATAGCTTTGCCGATTTCCGCGTCGAAGTTTTGGAAAGTAATCTTTGCTTCTTGGATGGCGTCTAGGTTCGGATTGACAACGATGATCCCAAGGATGGGGTCCTGGTTGTCGGTACCATCTAGTTCAAATGCGGTACCGCTAAAATGCTGGCCGTTAACGAAAATCTGTTGGCCGCCCTGTGGGTTTTCTGTAGCGGCGTGGCTCCAACCAACGAGTTTTTGGGCGCCGGGAGAGAGCAACTGGAAGTTTGTAAAGTTACGATTCAGGATGGGGAGGTCTTCTACGTACTTTTCGTTGAAGCTAATGGCGACATCCGCGCGGTCGGTTTTGATTTGAGGAACTTCGCCACTGACTTCCACGGTCTGCGTGACTGCGCCCAATTGCAGCTGGGCATCAACACGGGTTGACGTATCGGCCGATAAGACAACGTCCTTAGCCTCGAAAGCCTTGAACGAGGGGGCTTCAATGTGAACGATATAAGTGTCTGGGATAAGGTGAGTCACCGAATAGTTGCCACTTTCGTTTGTAGTGGTTTCATCGGGTGTGCCTTTGGTGGCCGAGGTAACGGTAACTTTGGCACCGGCAACGGCGTTGCCTTGAGGATCGCTCACCGTGCCAATGATGCTGCCATAAACGGCTTGCGCGGAAGTGGAGGATGCGCTGAAGCAAAATGCTAGAGTTAAAGCTAATAGCCAGCCAAGAACAAAGCGACTTCTCATTCAACCCCTCCTAAGACCTAATCATCGGATCGTGCCTGCACCCCAACGAAAAGGCGCACTGCGTTCCGTCCCCAAGCAAGGGACGGGACCTAAGAAACGCCTAGCAAGGAGAGGAAATAGGGACGGAGGAAAGCACGAACAGGCGGAACCTCCCCCAAGATACGGACTCCCACAAGACTCCCCTTGCCCGCTCGCCTCGATGAAGTGTCCATTGAGGAAGAGTGACTGCCAACAGCGTGGCTGGAACACAACGCTGAGACGCACCAAGCAGCACCCGCCAAGAGTCAAATAGACACTACGAGCGGAAATATTGATGAGAGTTATCCGCTTTTTGAGGTCTAGGAGCAAGTCTCCACAGGTTTGACACGGTTACAGCAAATAAATCTTGGTCTTGCAAGGAGATGCGCACCTTGGTAGGCTCCTGTTACATCGAAGTAACGGAGTGCGTGTGGTGGATCGAACTCAATTCGAAGCGGCGATTAGCCGACTTGTGGCAAGCCATTCCCTGCATGGCTCGGAGTCGCTATGTAAGCTGCTGAAGTATCTTGCCAAACAAGCCATCGAACATCCTGGAGTGCAGGTGAAGGAATATCAAATTGCGACAGAGGTATTTGGTCGCCAGTCGAACTTTGATCCCCAACTGGACTCCATGGTACGAGTACAGGCAGGGAGGCTCCGGGCAAAGCTAACGGAATATTACAGTACGGAAGGGGCGTCGGACCCGTTTGTGATTGAGCTTCCCAAGGGAAGTTACGCGGTGATTTCTCACGAACGGAGCGGATTCCCGATTTCGAACGGAACGGCAGCAGAGGCGAAAGAGATTGCGGAAAAAGCCAAAGAAGCCACACTGAACCATTGGCTTGTACCCCTTTTGACGTCTGCGTTGCTGATTGCACTTGCGGTAATTGGATGGCTAACGTTGGGACGGAAGGGGCAGAGTCCGGTTGTGTCCGCATCGGCCAACGCTGCGACCGCACCTTTCCGGATCTTTTGGAGTGGATTTGTAACCGTACCGGAAGAACCATGGGTGATCTTCAGTAATGCTGCGTTTGTCGGCCGGCCGGACACTGGGATGCGTTATTTCGACGCTACCAAGGACGGGAAGGCTCCCATTCTGGACCATTACACGGGGGTGGGAGAAGTTCTCGCGGTACACAACCTGGACCAGGTGTTTGGAATACTGCACCAAACGCTGCGCGTGAAACGAGGAAGTTTGTTTTCGCTGGACGATGCGAAGAATAATGATTTGATATTTATAGGATCCCCGTCGGAAAACCTGACGTTACTGGACGTGCCGAGTACGAGAGAATTTGTGTTTCGGCGAGTGACGAAAGGATTGCGAGCAGGAAACGTAGAGATCATCAATGTCCACCCGGCACAAGGAGAGCCGGCAAGGTACATTGCGACAGCCTCCAACGTCCCGCTGACGGAGGACTATGCCGTTGTAGCCCTGGTACACGGACTGAATCCCGAGCATTCGGAACTGATTCTCGCTGGAACAACAACGATCGGGACCCAAGCGGCTGTGGAGTTTGTGACGCGAGAAAACTATTTGAATGAGTTGCTGCAGCGAATGAAGGTGAGCAAACCGGGCGACTTAAAACCGTTTGAAGCCGTGATTCAGGTGAAGGTGGCGCGCGGCGTGCCGGTGGAATCTTCACTGGTAGCCCTGCGAGTGCAGAACAAGTAGAAAATGCGCTAGCGAACAGGGGCGGCGCTCGAGCGCGGAAATCAGATTTGCGGTGGCACGAGTTTCGGATCCAAGGAAGCGGCCTTCTGGAATTCCTGAGAAGCTTCCTCTTTCTTCCCCTGCTGCAATAAAGCCAAGCCTAATTCGTAATGGGCGGGAGCATAGCCGGGAGTGGAATTGATGGCTGCCCGATATTGCGAAATGGCGCCATCCAAATCACCCGCTTTGCGCAAGCGTTTGCCGGAATTCGTGGCGAACACGGAAGCCTGCAGATCCGTTTTGCGCTTGGCGAGAGCGGCTCCGGTGCGAGCTTCTTCGGCGGCAGCAGCGGTATCGCCCAGCTGACGGAGGACCGCGGCGAGAGTGGTGTGCGCACCTGCAAAATCGGGTTGCAGGCGGATCGCTTCGCGCAAAGCGCTGGCGGCATCCACAAGTTTCGATTGCTGCTTCAGGACCGTGCCGAGCGTGTAGTAAGCCTCAGCATAATCGGGCTTGGCGTGAATGGCGGCCTGGAGTTCCGTGACGGCGGAATCCAAGTCACCTTGTTGCCAGAGGGTGACACCGAGCGTATAAGGAGCGTCTGGCTGCGAGGGATCGATGGCTTGGGCTTTGCGGAGTTCGGAAATGGCTTCAGGCAATTTATCCTGAAGTTTGAGGGCGAGTCCGAGATTGTAGTGAAGCGTCTGATCGTTGGGCGCGCGCTTAAGAGCGGATTCGAATTCAGCAACAGCAGCGACAAAATCCGCCTTCTGAAGAAACGCCGTGCCGAGATTTCCCTGATACCCGGGATCGTCGGGACGCAGACGCAACGCTTCGCGAAAGGCGGCAATCGCGCCGTCACCATCTCCGCTTTGCAAAAGAGAGAGACCCAGATTGTTTTGTGCGTCGGGGTTGGATGGCTCAAGACGAATAAATTGACGGAAGGCAATCGCTGCCTCGTCGGGACGCCCAACGCGTTGCAGAAGCAATCCCAGCTGATTCTGCGCGTCGGGCTGATCTGGATTGACCTTTACCGAGGCTTGCAAGGCAGAAATGGCGCCTTCGGCATCACCGAGAGAGCTGCGCGCCAGCCCCAGATAGTAAGAGGCGAGATAGTTTTGCGGAGCGAGTTGCGCGGCACGGTCCAGCTCCGAGTCGGAGGCAGCGAAGTTCTTTTGTTGCAAGTAAACCACCCCCAAATGAAAGTGGGCAGGAGCGTAGTCCGCGGAAAGGCGAATGGCTTCCTGGAATTGCGCGATGGCTGAAGGGAGATCGTTCTGGCGGACGAGCAAAGAGCCGAGTCCGTCGTGAAGATCGGGCTTGCCTGGAGCAAGTACTACTGCCTGACGAATGGAAGCGAGTGCACCCGCCAGATCGCCAGAGAGTTCCAGGGCGCGAGCCAGAGCGTGATATGCGTCAGCGGATTGTGGAACGAGAGCAATGGCTTTGCGAGCTTCACGGACAGCGCTCTGCGGGTCGTTCATTTGAGCAAAGGCTCCCGAGAGGTTCACATGAGCTTCTGCGAGCGAGGGCTTCAGGCGAATCGCGGTTTGAAATTGTGTGATGGCCGGTTTGATTTCCCCCGTAGCATAAAGGACCCAGCCCAGGTAGTTATGCGCTTCGGCGCTGCTGGGGTTCAGCCGAATGGCAGATTCGAACTTCGTTCGCGCGCCGGGATAGTCACCACGCTGGATCGCAGCGATGCCCTCATTCGTGGCTGCCGCGGCGCGAGAAGAGGCGTCGGGTTGGGATAGGGCAGACTTGGACTGAGCGAACAGCGAGGACACGCAGAGAAAGAAGAACAGTAACGGGAACCAATTGGGGTACCTGAGAGCAACGCCCGAACCGAGCACGCGGGACGACCTCCGAAAAGTTCACTCAGTTCATACTAGCACCGTTGAGAAAAAGACCAGGGATGGCAATGGATTTGGTTCGAGGGTGAGCGCAGCCGAGGCGGGGTTGGTTATGGCTTGGGCTGGGAGGCGATACGACGCTGTACTTCCTGTAAATCGTCTGCTGCCAACTGGTTCCTTGGGTCGAGCTCTAGGGCTCGTTCCAAATGCGTTTCGGCAGAAGCGAGTTCGCCAAGTTCGGCCAGCGCAGCGCCCAGATTTGCTTCGGCCATGGAATCATCGGGTTTTAGTTGCACTGCTTTGCGAAAGCGCGAAATGGCCTGCCAAAACTGGCCGAGTGTGGCATAAGCATTGCCGAGATTGTAGTAGGCCGCGAAATAGTCTGGGCGCGACTGGATGGCGATCTGAAGCGACGAGATTGCCTGGGCTGGTTGTCCAAGGGAGAGCAAGGCACCGCCGAGAGCATTGTTCGCGATGGCATCGGCGGGACGCAGATTGACGGCGGCTTCATAGTGCTGCAGCGCCTCGGCTGTTTGGCCACGGATTTGAAGAATGGCGCCGAGATTGTATTGCGCGGTGAAGTCAGCTGGATTGCGGGAGACGTCATGGCGCCAAAGCGCTTCCTCGAGCAGCATACGCGCCTCGTTATCGGGGAGAGCGTTACCGTGGGGAAGAACCTGCAGCCACAGGTGCGCCATTTCGTCGACAGAACGGTTGCCGCCCTGAACTCGCTGGGGGGGATGGTGGGGATTGGCGATATTGTTTGCGCTGTTGTCATAGACGTAGCGCATGTTGATCACGGTTCCTTTGGGAAGAAAAACCTGTTCGGCGTAATAGAAAACGGCCTGCCAGTTTAGATCCCAGCGAGGAATATCGATGAGAGATTTCGTGGACCCATCGGGAAAGGTGGCACTAGCCGAGAGTTCTTTTCCCAGATAGTGGGCGTGGGGATAGATAGCGAGGAGATCGACGCTCGGCGGGCATAGTGAAAGAGTCTGTGACAAGGAAATTCGCGTCACCGGGCGGGATGTCGAGGGCAAGATCGTTCTGAAGTTCGAGGAGGACGGGGAATTTTGTGGCGGGCGTTTCCGTGAAATAGATGCCGATGCTGGGCTCGATTGATTCGGTTTTTCCCGAGGGCTGCAGATGAGTGTTGAGGATGAAATCGCTTCCGGGGTCGAGGCGCAGAGCCATGTCAGCTGGTTCGATGTGAGGAGCAGAGCCAGGCTTCCAGAAAAAAATGTGACTGTCAGGATCGAAGGATTCCGACTCGATGCGCAATTCCATGCCAGGGAAACCGTCGCCGGGATGTTTCTCCTGAGCGCGCGAAAAGTGCTGGCGATCGAGAAGGATATTCGCGTGGTGAACGACGCGTTTTTCACCCGGGCGGATCTCGATTGCCTTCACCCAGCGGACATCGCGAAAATCGGTGGAAAAAATGAAGTTCCAATAGTTGTCGATACCCGACGCGACGAGGGTGTACGGCTTCCGCGCATGAAGGATGAGGTCGGGCTTGCCGAGTTGCCATCCGGGCGTGAATTTCGGCTCGGGCGGAAGGTCGCGCGGATCTCCTTGCGGGACGCCCTGCGTCGGCCCAGCGCTTGAAAAGCGCAATCTGTTGGTCGGAGAGACGCAACTCCCCGACGAATTTAAATTCGCCAGGAGCGGGCAGCCACGGAGGCATGATGCGGCGTTCGGTCATGAAGGCGATTTGGCGGGCGAATTTAGCGGTGTCGTCGTAGGTAAGAAGTGGGAATGGCGCAGCCTCGCCTGGGCGATGACAGGGCGAGCAATACTCGAAAACGATGGGTGCGATGTCGCGATTGAAGGTAACCGAGGATATGCAGAAGATGCTGAGGGGGCTCGGCTTGTGGTCTCTCCACGCGCGCGGCGAGTGCAAAGGAGAGAATCGCCAGGAGCGCGGCGAGTGGAGGAACGCTTTCCTCGAAAAATTCTTCATGGAAGGCCGGGGAGAAAACAGCCGACCGCCGGGGCGGCGGCAAGGGGCGCAGGCTTGTCGGCCACGGCGGCGTCAAGGGCCGCGGAGAGGTCGTGCGTAGTGGGAGAAGGACGAGCGCGTCCGAAATCGACGTACCAATCGTCAATGCGGCCGTGATAGAGAAGCCGGCCAACAGAAGAAAATACCGCCGCTTCGGGAGTGACCTGGACTTGCGCCCTTTTCACCAGGACGTACTCCGGATCGCGGAGGATGGGCAGGTGATAGCCGTAGTCCTTTGTATGTTTACGGATCTGTTCGGCGGTATCGGATTTGATGGGATATACGAGATAGAACAGGGCATGATTTCCGTAATGCGCACTCATCGCCTGGATGGTTGGGGCGTAGCGATTCGAAATGGGGCAATCGGTTCGCACAAAAAGGAAGACGATAATTTTACCGGCAGAGCGGTGAAAAGGATCCACGACATGGCCATCAAGGTCTGTGACGGAAGCGGAGTACGACTGACTGTGCATCGCTTGCGACAAAAGAAAGAAAAACACAACAGGCGAAAACAAGAGAAACCGCACGATTCGGCGACGCTGAGCGCATTGGACGCATGCGGCGAGTATAACATTGGGAATTTTTCTGCGGCTTCGAGGCGCGGGGATGATCCACTCCGAGACGATCACGGAATTGCGGAGTCACTGCCAGCGGGCTCGGCGTTCCTTGGTGGGGGTGCGAAGTTCACGGGAACGGCCTTAAGGAAGTCACCTCCCCAGATGCCGATGAGGAAGGCAGCGCCGAAAAGGATCACCGCGTCAAGGCTAGCCAGGTCTCGCCGAGTCCAATAAACACCCTCCTCGACGTTTAGCCAGAGCGCGAACTCGTCCAGAGTGAGAGCGGCGCCGACACCGTAGAGCAGGGACATCAAACGACTGGCGAAAAGAGACGACGCCCTGGCTCCGGTGCCGACTTCGATCAACCAGCAAAAGCCCACGGCCAGCAGAAGGAGAATCCCCCACACCAGGTGGTGGATATGCGTGCCGCGAATGTAAACGTAGTGAAAAGGGCCGACGTTGCGGTAAGCACCGTATGCCATGGTGCGTGCCACGGCGAAAGTGACAAAGAATCCGATGGCCGCCAACAACAGCCGACGCTTCGGCCGATCGCGCACATGCGCGTGAAACAGGTCCCCGAAGCGCGAAAAGTACAGGAGCAAAAGGACCGTGGCGATCGTCAGAACAACTGACAAAGCGAGTGGCCAATTTTTTGTCACCATCGACGCGCCATCTCCTTTCGCCAAAGGGCACGTTGCAGCCGGGCCGAGCTTGGCATACACATCCTGTTGATTAACAGGCTTACTTTTCTTTTGCCCAGTAGTCTGCGATTACATTGGAGCAAGCCTGGGCAAACTCCTGTTCCGATTTGTTGAACGTATCGGCAAAATAGCTTTCGATATCGAGTTCGGCCGCAAGTTTCTTGTTCACATAAATGGGAATAACGATTTCGGATTTAACCAGCGTCGAGCCCGCGAGATAGCGAGGATCTTTGGAGACATCGTGTGCGACGACGACCTGACCGCTGCCAGCCGCCGCACCGCAGAGTCCGGTGTTGAGAGGAATGCGAGCGTTAGGAGTAAAGCTACCGGCGAACGGCCCGACGATGAGGAAGGCGGAATCGGCGGGATCAACCAGATAAAAGCCGACCCAATTGTAGCGCGTCATCGTCTCGTGAAGACGCTTGGCCATCCGGTCCATGAGTGATTGGGACGTGAAGCAGTGAGGGAAAAGCCTTTGAGTTCGTGCAGGAGTTCTCTGTGCGCCGGCGTCATAATTTGGCCTCGTGATGGGTGAAGAAGCTTTGATGGCGCTGTACACCGAACCGCATATGCGATCAGTTTACACGAACGACGAAAGGCGAATGGGGGTAGAAGAACGAAGTCGTCTAATCAGAAACTGACTCGTGGCGGGAATTATGGAAAGCTTGAGAGGATGGGCTACACTGCGCGCAGCGGCGTAATGGAGGGGCGGTGGACGATTCACGACGCGAATTTCTAAAGATGCTTGGTGTATCGGGCGCATTCGGCTGCTTCCGCACTTCCCTTGGCTCGCTCACCTCCCTTCCCGATCTACAGGCCGTGGCTACCCAGGCGGAAATTGCAACGGATCCGCTTCGGCCGCAGTTTCATTTGTTGCCGGAACGCAATTGGATGAACGATCCGAACGGGCCGATCTTCTGGAAGGGCAAGTACCATATGTTTTTCCAGTACAACCCAAACGCGGCGGTGTGGGGAGACATGCACTGGGCGCACGCCGTGAGTCCGGACATGGTGCACTGGAAGCACCTGCCGGTGGCGCTGGCGCCGACGCCGGGAGGCTATGACGCGGACGGCTGTTTTTCGGGAAGCGCAGTGGTGTTCGAGGGGACGCCGACGATTCTCTACACTGGGGTGAAAAGCGTGAAAGCCGCGGACGCGACGCTGCGCGATGGCACACACAATTTTCTGGAGACGCAGATGCTGGCGACGTCCAGCGATCCGGAGCTCAAGACCTGGGAAAAACTGGCTGTGCCGGTTCTGATGCCACCGTCAGACCCAAAAATCACGGGCTTCCGCGATCCCTTCCTTTGGAACTCGGGCGACGAATGGTTCATGGGAGTGGGCAGCGGGCAGAGCGGTGAAGGTGGACGCGTGCGGTTGTACCGTTCGGGGGATTTGCGGAAATGGGAGTATTTGCATCCATTGGCCACAGGAAAGAAAAACAATAAGCAGACAAAAGATCCTGTGGATTCGGGTGAGATGTGGGAGTGTCCGGACTTTTTCGCGCTGGGCGACAAATATGTTCTGCTGTACTCGACAGAACGCAAGGTGTATTGGGAGAGCGGAGAACTGGATCCGAAGGAGCTGGTGTTTCATTCGCAGAAGCGCGGACTGCAGGATAATGGCGCCTTCTACGCACCAAAGAGCCAACTGGATGAGAAGGGGAGGCGCATTCTGTGGGGATGGATACCAGAGACGCGGCCGGAAATGCAGTTCCGGCCAGCGGGCTGGGCGGGATGCATGTCTCTGCCGCGAGAACTGACATTGGATTCGCAGGGCAACCTGAGTGATGAAGGTGCTGCCCGAAGTGGAAGAATTGCGAACCAGCGAATGGACGCTCCCCGGAAAGGAACAAGGAGCGGAGGCGCGGCAAAAGGCACTGAACGAAATGGAATTGAGTGAAGCGGCCTTGGAAATTGAGTTGCACATTGAACCGAAGCCATTTCAAATGGACCTGAGCGACGGGCACAAGACGGTGCTCTCCTTAAAGTATGATCCAGCGAAAACCGCACAGGAACTGCAGGTGGGGACGCAATTCGCGAGCTTGCCAGGAGCGGATACGAGCGAACACGAGATTCACGTGTACCTGGATGCTTCGGTCGTGGAATGCATCGCGAACGACCTGGTGGCCGTAACCACTCGTGTGTATCAGACGCCGAAGGGGAAACTGCGGCCGGTGGTGGCTGCGGCAAACCTGGAGACGCTGAATTCGCTAATTATCTGGCCGCTGAGGCCGATTTCGCGGGATCGCCTGACCCACATAGTCTGACAGAGCAGGGCACGACTGAAGTCGTTCCCTAACGACGAGCAAGAATCCCGCCTACCATTTCACACCAGGCGGCAAATCAACGATTGACGAAGCGCTAGAGGAGAACGACACTCATTGCAAGCGAGGCTTACCAATGGGTGCGATAAGACGAAAACTGTTCCGGATAGTTCTGCTTTTGGCTTGCCTACCACTGGCGTTCCCTGGAACAACGCTGGCGAAACCGCAACAAGCGGCGGCGGAGGCAACGACAAACGCCGGATTGCAGCCAATTCTGGAGTACATCTCAAAAGGGTGGGATACGCTGACGCGATCGATGGGCGATTGTTCGACGATTGTGGATTCGAAGCTGGCGACGAAATCGATTCTGTACGTGCCGGCAAATTTCGAGATACCGGCGAACGTGAAAGACCTGGAAGCCAAGTGTGGCGTAGAAGTGAAGCCGCTGCCCAAGGTGATTCATAAACTTGGCGAGATTGATACGAACACTTTTTATCCGCACGGAGTGCTGTACCTGCCGCAGCCGTACGTGGTGCCGGGCGGAAGATTCAATGAAATGTACGGATGGGACAGCTACTTCATCATTCGCGGGCTGGTGCAGGCGGGGAAAATCGATCTCGCACGCGGAATGGTGGAGAACTTTTTTTTTGAGATCGAAAATTATGGCGCGGTGCTGAATGCCAACCGAACGTATTACCTCAGCCGGTCGCAGCCGCCGTTTCTTACATCGATGATCCTGTCTGTTTATGACGCGCAGAAGGCGAAAAGCAAAGAAGATCGCGCATGGCTGGAACGCGCGTATGGCTTCGCGGTGCGCGACCACGCGATGTGGGTGCAGGAGCCGATGCTGGCCGGGAATACCGGGCTATCGCGCTATTTCGATTTCGGGGAAGGACCAGCACCAGAAAGCCTGAAGGATGAAACGGATCACTACAAGAAGGTGGCGGAATATTTCCTGGCGAACCCGGAGACGGGACGCGTGTACCTGGTGGAACGCAAGCCGGGGGATAAGACGGCACTTGGTCCGGGAAACGCCTATTCCCTGCAGTTTTGCGATATTCCGAAAACCATGGAGCGGCCGAAGTGCGAGGTGATCGACGAGGTTACACTGAGCCGGGAATACTACAAGGGCGACCGCTCAATGAGGGAATCGGGATTTGATATTTCGTTCCGCTTTAGTCCGTATGGCGCCGATACACATCATTTTGCGCCGGTGTGCCTGAATAGCTTGCTGTACAAAACGGAAACAGACTTAGAAGAGATGAGCCGGATGCTGGGGAAAGCGGCCGAGGCGGAAGACTGGAAGAAGCAAGCTGCGGCAAGAAAGGCGGCCATCAATCAGTACTTGTGGAACCAGGAAAAGGGAGAGTACTTCGACTTCAACTTTGTGACGCAGAAGATGTCCCGTTATGAATATGCAACCACGTTTTATCCGTTGTGGGCCGGCGCTGCCTCGAAGGAGCAGGCAATAGCGGTGGTGAAAACTCTCGGCCATTTCGAAAAGCCCGGCGGCGTGATGATGAGCCCGTACGATACCGGCATGCAGTGGGACGCACCATTTGCATGGGCGCCGGTACAATTGGTGGATATCGAGGGGTTACGGCGCTACGGCTTTGCGAAAGAGGCCAATCGTACGTCGTACGAATTTCTGAGCACGGTGGCGGAGAATTTCCGGAAAGATGGGACAATTCGGGAAAAATACAACGCGATTGACCGCTCTACCGATGCGACGGTGAAGAGTGGCTACCAGATCAACGTAGTGGGTTTCGGCTGGACGAACGGTGTGTTCCTGGTATTCCTGGACGAGTTGCCGGGGGAAATGGTGGAGAAGCTGGGGAAGGAACAAGCAACGGCAAAGGCCGCGGTGAACTAGAAGCAGATCCCCCGCTTCACTTGGGATGACAACGTAAAAAAATAAACCCAAGACCGGGAAGGCTGTCCTCACACAAACCAACTATCAATGCCCCCGGTTATTGTTGTCTGCTGACGTCACGTGCCTGAAGTTGCTCGGCAAGTTTGAGTTCGCGTTCGGCATCTTCGGAGCGGCCGAGGTCTCTATATGCCTGACCGAGCAAATGATGCGAAATGGAATTATTGGGATCCATGTTGATGGCGCGTTGCAGGGCCCGCACGGCAAGTAACGATTCGCCTTTTTTCTCCAGCACTTTACCCATGAGGATATAGGGACCTGTGGAAGTAGCATCCAGCCAGATGGACCGCTGCAAAAGTTTCTCGGCTTCGTCAAACTTTTGAATGCGTGCATAAGCATCCGCGAGTTTATAGAGTGCGACCGGGTTCGCGGGATTAATGGCAACTTCCTGCTCAAGTTGCGCCACGGCTTCGGGAATTTTGGACTGGTAGAGATAAAGTTCACCCGAGCAACTGGTGAGCGAGGGGAAGTTTTGGATCGAGAGCCAGGGCTTTCTGGCCGTATTGCTCGGCGATGGGGCCGAAATCGAGACGCAACAACATTCGCGCGGTAAACAAATAAGCGGCAGCGGAATCGGGGGGCACACCAAACATTTTTGCGAATGCCGCGCGCCCTTCGTCGTATTTTTTGGTCTGAACGTAGGCGACGCCAAGGATGTAAGACGCATCGATGTTTGCGCGGGGATACCATGTCTGCACTTTTTCGAGATAGGGGATGGCATCAGCCGGCTTTCCCGCAAGGTAGAGAGAGAGCCCGGTTAGTTGGATGACTTCCCCATCGTTGGGTTCTTCCTTTTGCGCGGCCAGCAAGCTACGGACAGCGTTGGGATAATCCCCTTTCTTGTAGTAGGCCACGCCAAGTTCGTGATCGAGGCCTTTGGGCGGCGGAGTCTGGCTCTGCAGCGCTGCAAGAGCGGAATAGCTTCGTCGTACTTGCCCTGTTGCAGGAGCTTGCGCGCAGAGTCGTAGATTGGATCTCCCACGGGGGCTGGCGGAGGTACCTTCCGTGGTTTGCGCTTGTAAGATGAGAGGTGGCAGTAATGCGCAAAAAAGTGAAATCAAAGAAGAGAACCGCGAGACGAACCTTCATAAATACGCAACGCTCCACTGCGTCCTAGCAATTTAAGCACAAAAACAGAGCGCGCGTGAGCGCTTGCCGCGGACGAAGTATTTCTGTGAGACTTAGAAGAGTGACGGAGAGGCCGCCGGAGCCAAGTAAGCATTGAACACATGAACAATCTCAAGAATCAGTGGAGAGCTAGAGGCAAAGTGCAGGCCGCGGTATTGAGCATGTTGGCGTTGGCGGCAGGCACGACGGTTGGACAACAGCCCGCAGCGAATCAGGATGCGAAATCGATTGTGTTTTTTAAAGACGACGCGGAAAAAGCAGGGCTGGTGGCAAAAAATGTGTTTGGTGGCGTGGACACGAAGAAATATATCATTGAGACGACGGGTACAGGAGTGGCTGTGTTCGATTACGACAATGATGGATGGCCAGATATTTTTATTGTGAACGGAACGACGCTGGAGAGCGTGGCAGGTCCCGGGGCGCCAACGAGTTACCTATATCACAACAATCACGACGGAACATTTACGGATGTGACCGCCAAGGCGGGAGTGCTGCATTCGGGCTGGGGACAAGGCGTATGCGTAGGCGATTATGATAACGATGGATTTGAAGATTTCTATGTGACGTATTACGGCAAGAATGTGTTGTATCACAACAACGGAAATGGAACGTTCACTGACGTGAGCGAGAAGGCGGGCGTCGCCGGCACAGGCGGAACATGGAGCAGTGGGTGCGCGTTTGTGGATTATGACCGCGACGGCAAAGTTGATCTGTTCATCGCAACATATGTAGACTTCGACGTGAAGACGGCGCCGAAACCGGGTGAGCGCGCGGAATGCCTATGGAAGGGAGTTCCGGTGATGTGCGGGCCGCGCGGGCTTCCCTGGTCGGCGAATATTCTGTATCACAATGTGGGCAATGGGACATTCGAGGACGTGACAAAAAAGGCTCACATCGACAAGACCAACGGACATTATGCGCTCAGCGCCTCTCCCATCGATTACGATGACGACGGCTGGCCGGATATTTTTGTGGCTTGCGACAGCACGCCAAGCATTCTGTATCACAACAACAAGGATGGAACGTTCACGGATACGGCGGTGTCCGCAGCGGCTGCGTTCAATGAAGATGGAAAAGAGCAGGCGGGAATGGGCTCAACGATCGGCGACTACAACAGCGACGGCCATTTGGATATTTTCAAGACGAATTTTTCCGACGACACATCGACGCTTTATCGCAACAACGGTGATGGGACATTCGACGACACGACGTTCGCCGCCGGACTGGGCTTGCATACGCAGTATCTTGGCTGGGGCACGATGTTTTTCGACGCGGACAATGACGGCTGGCCGGACCTGATTCTGGTGAACGGGCACGTCTATCCGGAAGTGGACAAGCAGCACCTGGGCAGCAATTACGAAGAACCACGCATTTTCTATCACAATAATGGCAATGGCACGTTCAGCGAGATTTCGGCCGACTGCCGGCCCCGGGATCACAGCACCGAGTTCCTCGCGCGGTGTGGCCATTGGGGATTTCTGGAATGACGGCAAGACTTTCGGCAGTGGTGAGCAACATGAATGCGCCGCCGAGCCTGCTGATCAATCAGGTCAAGAATGGAAATCATTGGGTGGCGATCAAAACCGAAGGCGTGAAATCGAATCGTGATGGACTAGGTGCGCGAATTCGGGTGAAGGTGGGGCCGCGCATACTGATCGATGAGGTGCGCAGCGGCTCCAGCTACATTTCGAACAGCGATCGGCGGGTACATTTTGGGCTGGGAAGCGCGGCACAGATCGATTGGATCGAGATTCGCTGGCCGAGCGGGCTGACGGAAACGTTTGAGAAGCCGGCAATCGATCGGATCCTGACGACTGAAAGAAGGAACGGGGAAGTGGCGGTGACGAAGTAGTCGGGAGCGAATTGGCAATTCTACTTTGTGGCCAGCTCACGCGTCTCAGCGATGCCGACATATTTGTCGGCGCCGCCGTAGTAAAAAAGGAAGCGGTCGGATTGCTTTCAGCATTCCTTCGACGAATACAACGTTGGGAACCTGGCCCACTTTTTCCCATTCGAGTTGCGGCTCGAACACGGGCTGCTCCGAGCGATACAGGAGTTTACGGGGATCTCTTGCGGTCGAATACGGCGATGCCTGTGCGGTAGACGAGATTGTCGTCAGCACCGTTGTAGATGAGCACGATTCCCTCGGGCGTAAGAATTGGAGGCGGACCGGGCTCGACGACGCGGGAATCGAATTTACCAGGCCGGGCCGGCAGAACGGGCGTTTCTGTTGCTTCGGTCCAGTGAACTAGATCGTAGGAATGGGAGAGGCCCATCTGGTCCTTGTGATCGGGAGTGGTGCCCAGCCAGAACATCCAATACTTGCCGTCGATTTTTTCCGTGAGGATGGCGCCGGATTTCGTCCAACCGGCGTTCCATTTGCCCTTGTACGCGGGAAGAAGAATACCTTTGCGATCCCAGTGAACCAGATCGCGGGAAGTGGCGAGGCACAACTGTGCGTCTTTTTTGTTGTAGCCGGTATAGGTGAAGTAGTAGAGGCCGTCGATTTTTACGAGGCGCGGATCTTCCACGCCGCCGCCGAGTTCGTAGCTGCGCTTCAGGCGCAAAGACGGGTTCGGGCTTTTGAGTGAAATGAATGCCATCATTGCTCTCGGCGTAGCCAAGCTCGCGAAACGCCATCGGCATCTTGTGCGCGATAGAGCATGACAATCTTGTTACCGTGGCGAATGACAGCGGGATTGAAAGTACCTGCGGATTCCCAACCCTTGCCCTGAGGAGAAATCACAGGAGTTTGTGAGACGCGCCTCCAAACTTGAGCGTCGCCTGAAGCCAGCAAGAATCCAACGCCGCATAGAAAGAATGCCAACAAAACAGACGAACGCGGAGTGCGAGACGGGAGAGTTGAATTCTCATGGAAGAGTCCTCTTTTGTGATCTATTTCTTGGGAGACGGTTTCTTTTCCCCATCATAGGTCATAGTACGGATGATACCTTCGCCTTCTTTTACGTAAATCACCTGATTGGGCTTGATGTCCTTCAAGGTGTCCACTGCGCCGCTGGGCCACTTAATTTCGAGGAGATCGACTCTTTTCAGCTTTGCCGATGCCGAAATGGACGCGCAGATCGCTTTGCGAAAAATAGCCGCCGCCGCTGCGAACTTCGTCGATCTGCGAGTGCGGTTTGGTCTCACCGGGAATTTGCGCGACGCAACGCAGGCGCGCGCCAATGCCGCTGCGGTTTGATTTTGTGCCGATGGTGCGAACCTTGATCCAATTGTGTTTCAGCGTGGAGTCGCAGCGCACAAGCCGCGGCACATCGTTCACGCAGTTGATGACGAAATCGATGTCGCCATCATTGTCATAATCGCCAAAAGCACAGCCGCGCGAGGCGGACGGTTCGGAAATGCCGGGACCGGCTTCTTCGGATACGTCGGCGAAATGGCTGTTATGCATATTGTGATAAAGAAGCTTGCGTTGCGCATAACCGGCTTCGGTGCGCAGTTGTTCCACTTCCGGATATACATGGCCATTGCAGATGAGAATGTCTGGCCAACCGTCATTGTCAAAATCGAAGAAACCCACTCCCCAACTGAGATATTGCGTGTGGCGGCCGAGTCCGGCGGGAAAAGTGGCGTCTTCAAAGGCGGCGCCGCCGAGGTTGTGGTAGAGCGAAGGTGTGTCGCCGGCAAAATTTGTTTTTACGAGATCGAGGTTGCCGTCCAGATCGTAATCGCCGGCGGAAATGCCCATGCCAGCCTGGGGCTTGCCATCGGCGCTGAGGGCGCACCCTGCATCGATAGCGATGTCCTGGAATTTTCCGTTCTTTAGGTTTTGATAGAGGGCGCTGGCGGTGGAATCGTCGGCAACATAAATATCGGGCCAGCCGTCGTTGTCGAGATCGGCGGTGAGCACGCCGAGGCCGTAGGTGCCGTTGGCCTGCGAGAATGCCGGAAGCCTCCGAGACATCCGTAAATGTGCCATCACCGTTATTGTGGAAGAGAATATTCTTGCCGCCATTCATGCCAGGAGGGCCGCAGGCAACCATGACGCCCTTGTAGAGGCAGGGGCCGGATTCGGGAACAGGCGCGGTGGCCAGGTCCATATCGATGTAATTAGCGACGAAGAGATCGAGTTTGCCGTCGCGATCGTAATCGACGAAGGCACAGCCGGTGTTCCAGCGTTTGCCGTTGGTGGCGACGCCGGCCTTTGCGGTGACATCGTGAAAGTGCCGTTGCCATTGTTGTGGTAGAGGACGTTTTTGCCGAAATAGGAAATGAAGAGATCCTCGAATCCGTCGTTATCGTAGTCGCCGACGCAAACGGCCTGGCCCCAGCCGGAATGAACCAAGCCTGCTTGACGCGGTGACGTCGGTAAAAGTGCCATCGCGATTATTCTTGAAGAGGCGATTGGTCGGTTCCTGCCCGGCGGGAAATCCTTCCAGGCGCGTACCGTTCACGAGGAAAATATCGAGCCACCCATCATTGTCGTAATCGTAGAAGGCCACGCCGCAACCGGTGGTCTCCAGCAGGTATTTGTTTTTGTGCTCGCCGCCGAAAATGAATTTCGTATTGAGACCGGCCTCCTTCGCGACGTTGACGAAGTTGACGCCAAGCGGCACGGCGCGGTGGCGATGCTTGCGGCGGCAGGTTTGCCGCCGGATTCACTGGGGAGAGGAAAGACTCCTGAGCGGCCAGACCAAGCGAAAGAATATTTTCGAGAGGGAGAACCAGGGCCGATCGGCTGAGCGATTTCAGAAATCTGCGGCGTGACGAAGACAAAAGGTCGATACCTTCCCAGCTTTCGCTTGTGCTAGACTCTGCTCAATTCTTATATATTAACCGGCCTGCGATTTTGCAAGTCGGCCTACAGGCAGACTGAATCGCATGATGACCCTTCAGAGTTTGCTTTATCCAGCCAAGTCGGGTCAAATCCGCGGGAAGATGAGTTTTCGAGGAGCAATTCTGGGGGCCGCGGTGGGGTTTTTATTGCTTGGGAGGAATGCCTGACAAGTTGCCTGGCGCACCTGCCGAAACTTCTACGTCTCTGCAGATTTCGCGGCCAGCGCGGCCTTGGGAATTTCTCTGCGCGGTGGGTAAGCGTGCGGCAATTTTTGGAAACGAGTCGGGGCGCGTGGAAGCATGGGTCTATCCACTGAAACTATTCCGGAATTTCTCAGTGACTTTCCACACGGGCAGAAGGCGAATTCAAAGCGGAATCCATGGTGCGCACGATTATTGCGCGCCCCGAATCGACAACTTTGAGTCTTTAGTGGAAACACATTTCGCGTTGCAGAAACGTTTTTTGTTCCAGTGGACGAACCGGGCGCGTTGATCCGCTTCGAGGTGGAGACGGAAAGCCCGCTGGAGATTATCGTGGCGCTACACCCGGATCTACAGCTGGAATGGCCTGCGGGGCTCGGCGCAACATACGGATCGTGGGACGCGAATTTACATGCGTTCTCGCTTGGAGAAGAGAGCAAGAAATTTGTCGGGTTGGTTGGATCACCAAGCGGAGTAGTGCAATCGGAAGTATTTGATACGAACTATGCCACTTCGACAACAGACACACTGCAGCTTGGGTGTGACGGCGAAAGGCAAGGATAGCAAAATCGTTGTGATTGCCGGTTCCGTGACTGGAGCGACCGACGCAGAGAAAACCTACCGCCATCTGTTGGCGCATGGAGCCGAATTGCAGAGCGAGTCCGCGAAATATTATGCGGACTACCTGAAGCGCACGGTGAACGTGTCGTTGCCGGATACGCAATTGCAGGCGGCCTATGACTGGTCGCGAGTAAGTGTATTGCAAGGTCTAGTGACGAATCCTTACCTTGGAACGGGATTAGTGGCAGGGTATCGGACTTCAGGAGAGAGCCAGAGGCCGGGATTTCGCATGGTTTTTCGGGCGTGATTCGCTGTGGACTTCGTTTGCGCTGAACAGTGCGGGGGATTTTGCGACGACGCGTGGAGGCTTTGGCGTTCCTGATTCAGTTTCAGCGCGCGGACGGAAAAATTCCGCACGAAATCGCGCAGACCGCCAGCCTGGTGGATTGGTTCAAGAATTATCCGTTTCGGATTTGCGTCCGCAGACGCAACGCCGCTGTTCATAATCGCGATGGACGATTATGTGCGAAGCAGCGGGGATGTGACTTTCGCAAAAGATCATTGGGACAATTTGTGGAGAGCCTACCAATTTTTGCAGTCTAGCTACGAAGGTGGGTTTCCGAAGAATTTTGGCGTGGGGCACGGTTGGGTGGAAGGCGGACCGCTGCTTCCGATTAAATCGGAACTGTATCAGAGCGGGCTGGCGGTTGAGGCGCTTCGATCGCTTTCGGAATTGGCAAAGTGGACGGGTAAAGATTCTGAAGCCAAAACTCTCGCTGAGGAATCGGCGAAAGAAAAAGAGAAGCTGAATGAGGTGTACTGGTCGGCGGAGAGAGAAGTCTTACGCATTCGCACTGGATCAGAGCAGCAGGCGCGTGGATGAGCAGAGTGTGCTGGCGACAGTCCCGATGTGGTTTGGATTGCTGGATGCCGACAAAGCTAAATCCATGATCGAACAATTGTCCGCGCGACAGCACGCCACGGATTGGGGAATGCGCATCGTTTCTCACGCGATACGCAAATTACAGTGCGGGTGGATATCACTATGGGTCGGTATGGCCACTGTTCACGGGGTGGGCAGCGGTGGCCGAGTATCGCTACCATCAGCCGAATGCGGCGCTGGAAAATCTGCGAGCGAATGCACTGTTGGCGCTGGACGGCTCTCCGGGACATACCACGGAAGTTCTTTCCGGAGATTACTACCAGCCGTTGGTGACGAGTTCACCGCACCAGATCTGGTCGGCGGCGATGGTGGTGAGCCCGCTATTGCGCGGGATGCTGGGACTGCAAGTGGATGCGGCAAAGCAAACGGTCACGCTGGCACCTTCACTACCTGCGGACGTGGTCGAGCTTTGGCGTGAAGAATGTGCAGGCGGGAAACGCGAAAGCCGATTTTCATTTCACACGCAGCGCGGAAGAGATGGTGCTGGAAGTTCGCCGAACGGGCAGCGGCGATTGCGAGGTCATGTTTGAACCGGGATTGAGTTTGCGAGCGGAAGTACAAAGCGTGGAGCTGAATGGGCGGCCATTGCCCTTTAAGTTGGAACCGAATGCAACAGCGATCAACATCTTCTGACGCGATTCAAAGCTTATGGCGGCCCCAGCACTTGCGCGTGCGACTGCGCGGTGATTTTTCCGTGAGTTACACTTCGCGACTTCCGGAGCTCGGCAGCCAAAGCGATGGAGCGCGAATACTTTCTGAGGTGTGGTCGGCTGGTCACGATATGCTTACCGTGGAACTGGAAGGCTCGGCGGGCAAGACTTACGAATTAGCGGTATTCAATGGCGGACAGATTTCCGGAGTGGAAGGCGGTAAGCTGGCTAAGTCCACTGACGGTGCGGAGACGATAACCGTCACGCTGCTGGGCGGCGAATTTGCAGCCAATGTTCGCAGCACGCTCACGATTCACTTTGGAAGCAAGCCGGGCAGCGCTCACCCGAAACCGTAGACGGACAACAGAAGTGAAATGCAGAATGGCCACAGTTGAGGAGCGCATCCCCATGAACAAGAAACTACATTTGATTGGCGCATTGATTCCTGTGCCTGCTGTCCGCGCGCACCATGGATTGATGCACAGACAGCAGCCAAAAGCAGCAAAGTTGAACCGTGGTGGAAGCACGCGGTCTTCTATGAAATATACCCGCGCAGTTTCAAGGACAGCAATGGCGACGGAATCGGCGATTTGAATGGCATCACATCGAAGCTCGACTATTTGAAAGAGCTGGGAGTGAACGCTATCTGGATCACGCCGTGCTTCCCTTCCCCACAAGTGGATTTTGGCTATGACGTTTCGGATTACGTAAGCATAGATCCGATGTATGGGACGCTGGAGGATTTTGACAAGCTGGCGAGTGAGGCGAAGAAGAGGAACATACGCGTGATATTGGATTTTGTGGTGAACCACACTTCGGACCAGCACAAGTGGTTCATCGATTCGAAATCGTCGAAAACGGCCGAACATCGCGACTGGTACATCTGGAAAGACGGCAAGGGTACGAATCAGCCGCCAAATAACTGGATGTCCACGTTCGGGCTTTCAGCGTGGAAATTCGATCCGACGACAAATCAGTATTACTACCACTACTTCTACCCCGAGCAGCCGGACTTGAATTGGAGGAATCCCGCGGTGGAGAAGGCAATGTTTGACGTGACACGGTTCTGGTACAAGCGCGGGGTGGCCGGGTTCCGCTTGGACGCAGTGGATACGCTGTTCGAAGATCGCATCTTCAAAGACAATCCGGTGCTGCCGGGCACGGACAAATTTGGCCGACCGAATATGGAGGAGAAGTACAACAAGAAACAGCCGGAAATGCACGCCGCGCTGCAAAGGCTGCGGAAGGTGGCGGATGAGTACGACGCGGTGCTGATCGGCGAAACGTGGACGAGTGACGTGAGCGAATTGAAGGATTACTACGGCCCGAATTTCAATGAGCTGCAGTTGCCGATGGATCTGCTGCTGACGAATCTTTCCCTGTCGGCGCCGATCTTGCGCAAGCATATTGCGGGAGTGGACGCGGCGGGCGGCTGGCCGACTTATGTCATCACCAATCACGACATCAAGCGATCCTATACGCGCTACGGCGACAGAGCGCACAACGATGATGTGGCAAAAATGATGGCGGGGTTTTATCTGACGCTGCGCGGCACAGCGATCATGTATTACGGCGAAGAGTTGGGGATGGAGAATACTGATCCGACGAAAAAAGAAGATGTGAAGGACCCCATTGGAGTGCTGGGCTGGCCGCAGGAAAAGGGCCGTGATGGCGAACGGACTCCGATGCAGTGGACCAGCGGCCCAAACGCAGGATTCACGACGGGAAAACCGTGGTTGCCTGTGCCAACTTCGGCGAAGACGCACAACGTGGAGACGGAAAGCAAGGAGCCGGACTCTGTGCTGTCGTTCTACAAGCGCGTGCTGAAATTGCGCCACGAGGAATCGGCCTTTCGCGAAGGGAAATATATTGCGTTGAATGAGTCGGACCCCAATGTGTTGTCGTACCTGCGGCAATCGGGCGACGAGACGATACTGGTGGTGCTGAATATGTCTGGGACGAGGCAGAAAGCGAGCTTTGATTTGAGCAAACAGGGATTGGCTGGAGCGAAAAGCACAATGCTGGCAAAGAACGCCGCTGCCGCATCGGATGGCGAGTTGAAGGCGATCTCGCTGGAGCCGTATGGCGTGTATATCGGGAGAATTACGAAATAGCTGGCGACCAGCGGCACGCAATGCGCGCGGGGCTATGCGTCAGGCGATGCCGAGCTTCTTCTGCAATTCTTCCAGGGAATAGCCCTTGGTTTCCGGGTAGAAGAAGAGAACCACGAAGAATTGCACGACCATCATGATGGAGAAAAAGACGAAGGGGTAGCCACCGGAACGCGCCGCCATGACGGGGAAGATGAGCGAGATGATGCCGTTCATCAGCCAGTGAGAAAAACTGCCCAGACTCTGGCCCTTGGCGCGCACGCGATTTGGAAAGACTTCGCCAATGTAAACCCAAATGACCGCGCCCTGGGAAAAAGCGAAGAAAGCAATGTAGCCGACGAGCAGCCACACGAGCAGTCTTCGTGTTTATGGGTGAGGAAAATTCGCGCGACTCCAGCGAGGCAGAAGGCGGTTCCGACAGCGCCAATCAGGAGTAGTTTTTTGCGGCCTACGCGATCGATCAGTGACATTGCGATAATGGTGAAGAGAAGATTGGTGGCACCGATGGCAACAGCCTGCAAATCCGAGGAAACCTTGCTGAAGCCGGCATGGGCGAAGATGTCGTTCAAGTAGTAGAGAATCGCGTTGATCCCGGCGAGTTGATTGAACATGCCGATGGTTATGGCAAGAAAGATGGGCAAGCGGTACTTCCAGGAGAAAAATACGTCGTGCTGGGTGTGCTCGGCGTCAATGGATTCAACGATGTCCTGGAGTTCTTTCTCGTAATTCTCTTCGCCGATCAGGCGGAGGACGTTGCGCGCCTCATCAACGCGGCCCTTCTTGACGAGCCAGCGCGGGCTGCGCGGAATAGAGAAGAGCATCAAGAGAAAAGCCGCTGCGGGAACGCCGGCAATGCCCAGCTTCCAGCGCCACTCGTTCGCGGCAAATCCAAATAAGCCGATCGTGTAATTGGAGAAATAGGCCAAGAGGATTCCGAAGACCACGTTGAATTGGAAGAAACCGACCAGCCGCCCGCGCCACTTTGCCGGGGCGATTTCCGCGATGTACATCGGGCCAAGGACAGAGGAACCACCGATGGCCAGGCCGCCGATGACGCGGAAGCACACCAGTGCGGTCCAGCTCCAGGCGAATGCGCATCCGAGAGCGGAGATCACGTACAAGACCGCCATAATGCGCAGGCTGTCTCTTCGCCCATATTTGTCACCAGGGATGCCAGCGAGCATGGAGCCGATAATGGTTCCGAAGAGCGCGCTCGAAACGGTGATGCCGAGAGCGGTTGGCGTGAGGCCGTAGAGTTCGGTCAAGGCATGCGTGGTGCCGGCGATAACCGCGGTGTCAAAGCCAAAAAGCAATCCACCTAGGGCGGCCACGATGGTGCTTCGAAGTAGATAGGGATTGAGTTTCATTGGAGGTTCCGGGATTTCGATTCTTTCCTGTCAAGCGAACAGGACGTCCGGCGACGGCGAAGCGTCCTCCCTGGTGCTCGCCGGAAGCAGGAAACAAAAGTGGCTCGATTGTAGACGATTCGCTGAAAGGTTGCGCGGAGAAGTTTATGCGTGCTTGTGGAGAATAACGAAAAGCGGTAAGGGCCCGATTTCCGAAGGAAATTAGGAGTGGACCACCTAAGAAGGAGGTCCCTACATAACCTGGAGAAACCGCACGGATTAACTGAGGACTTTGCGGATGCGTTCGAGGGCCCAGTCAATCTCTTCTTTTGTGATCACAAGGGGAGGAGCGATGCGGATTACCTTTTCGTGAGTCTCTTTGCACAAGATTCCCAGTTCTTTCAGGGTTTCGCAGTAAGGGCGGGCTTCGGTGTGCAATTCGATGGCGATCCACAACCCGCGGCCGCGAACTTCCTTCACGGCGGGACTGGGTATCGCTCGCAACTGCTCCAGAAGATATTTTCCTAGTTCGGCAGAACGTTCGACGAGCTTTTCCTCGATGAGGACGCGAAGTGCAGTGCGCGCGACGGCGCAGGCAAGCGGATTACCGCCAAATGTGCTGCCGTGGTCTCCAGGCTTGAAAACGCCAAGGATGTCTTTCGAGGCGAGCACCGCAGAAACTGGATAGAAACCGGCGGCCAGGGCCTTCCCCACGATCAGGACGTCAGGCTGAATTCCTTCGTGCATGTAGGCAAACAGTTTTCCTGTGCGGCCGAGTCCCGATTGGATTTCATCCACCATCATGAGAACACGGTTCTGGCGGCAAATCTCAGCGGCATCACGCAGAAATCCGTCAGGAGGAATGATGATACCCGCTTCGCCCTGGATGGGTTCGACGAGGAAAGCGCAGGTGTTGGGAGTGATGGCCTTTCGCAACGCCTGAGCATCGCCGAACGGAATGATGCGAAATCCTGGCGTATAGGGGCCAAAACCATCGCGATAGGCCTGATCACTGGAAAAGCTGACGATAGTGACCGTGCGCCGTGAAAATTACCGGCACACACGATAATCTCAGCCTGGCCTTCGGGAATATTTTTGACTTGTAGCCCCACTTGCGCGCCGCCTTCACGGCGGTCTCCACGGCTTCCGCGCCAGAATTCATCGGCAATACCATGTCCATGCCAGTTAGTTCGTGGAGGTCCTGGCAGAGCAAGGGAAGTTGTGAATTGCGAAACGCACGGGAAGTAAGCGTGACTTTGCGAGCTTGCTCGACAAGTGCGGCGAGAACGCGCGGATGGCAATGGCCTTGATTGACGGCGGAATACGCAGCCAGGCAGTCGAGGTAGGACTTGCCTTCCACGTCGAATACCCAGACACCTTCGGCGCGCTCAATGACGACATCCAGCGGATGATAGTTGTGAGCGCCGAAGCGATTCTCCAGTTCGATGAATTCCTTTGTGGTCAAACCTTGGTCTGCAATCAAGGGCATCATATTCACCTTACCTTCCGAATCGAAAACCATTTCAAAAGACCTCAGCGAAAACGCCGGCGACACATCAATCCAGCAGCATGGTCAACAATGCCATGCGCACATACAGACCATTCTGCGCCTCAGGAAGTAGCGAGCCCGAGGGTCAGCGTCAACACACTTGGCAAGCTCTAGGGTGCGCGGAAGCGGATGCAGAATCATGGCGTCTGGCTTCAGCTTCGGCAGCACCGAGGAGTCAATAGTGTAGCGCCCCAGTGCGGCCCTATTGCTCAAGCGTTCAGGGTGAATCCTGGTTTGGTAAATGACGTCGGCATTGCCGAGAACGCTCTCGACGTCCGCGACCATTTCGTAGTGCACATTATGGCGGTCGAGATACTCCAGAATGTCGGGCCGCATCTGTAGTTCGCAGGGGCTGACAAAGAACAACTTTAAACGGTCGAATTTCGCCAGGAGATAGGCGAGGGAGCGGACCGTACGTCCGTTGTCGAGTTCGCCGATGAAAGCGATGCTCAAGCCGTCCAGCGGACGTTCTCGATAGATGGTGTACAGGTCCAGAAGCGCTTGCGTGGGATGCTGGCCACCCTGCCCGTCGCCGGCGTTGATGACCGGAACGCTGGAGAACTCCGCGGCGCGCCTAGCTCCGCCTTCTTCCGGATGACGAATCACAATCACGTCGGCGTAGCCGCTGAGGACGCGAATGGAATCGCCCAACATCTTCGGCCTCGATTTCCGAAGAGAAGGCACGCGCATTTTCCGTGGACATCACTCTTCCCCCCAGGCGATGCATGGCCGACTCAAAGGAAAAGCGTGTACGCGTGGAAGGCACGTAGAAGAGCGAAGCCATGATGCGCTTTTGATAATCGAGCGAACCTCCACGTGCAACGATTCGCTCCATGCCACGAGTGCGATCGAAAAGCTCGCGGATCACGGGGAGCGTGAACTGTTGAGCCTCGAGGATGTGCCGGAGTTTCATCTGCGCATGGCCTCAAGCGGGATCAGGTCCGCATGTTTTTGGCGTTGATCCACGGCCGTTTGCATTTGCAGAAGTCTTTACATCGGGAAGGATATGCGTTCCCGAGGACCCTTCGACCGCGGCTGAAAAATTTTCGAATGAGGTGATAATGACTTCCTTGCCTCCGCCTTGCAGGAATCGCTTCGCGGCCTGGATCTTTGGCCCCATGTTGCCGGGCGGGAACTGACCAGCGGCATAATACACTTCGAGTTCCGATAAACGCACGTGGCCCAAGGGGCGTTGCGTTGGTTTTTTATAGTCGAGATAAACAAAATCTGTCGCCGTGGAAATCACCAATGTTTCCGCGCCCAAGGCGTTAGCGAGGAGCGCGGAGGCAGGATCTTTATCGATGACAGCTTCGACGCCCTGATAATGCCATCCGCTAGCGGACCACAGGGATTCCTCCGCCACCGCACGCAATCACCAGATACGCCAGCCTTCACCAATTCGCGGATTACCGGCAATTCGACAATCTCCATCGGATCCGGTGAAGGCACCACGCGACGATAGCCGCGTTCCGCATCCTCCACGATCGTCCAACCCAGATGGCGGATTCTGACTTCGGCTTCAGCCCGCGTGTAAAACGGGCCGACGGGCTTCGTCGGATGAATCATCGCGGGATCATCCGCAGAAACGACTGTTCGGGTAATCAGGCTTGCTACCGGAATAGGCAGCCCCGCTAACGCCAATTCGGCGGTAAGTGCTTGCGCAAGGATATATCCGATTTCCCCCTGACTGGCAGCACCACAAACGTCCAATGTCTGGCCCGGCACCTGGTCGGCGCTTCTTTCCGAGCGAATCAGTTGCGCGCCGACTTGGGGACCGTTGCCGTGAGTAATGATCACAAAGTGGCCGCTGCGGATTAGTTCGACGATGGCCCGCGCAGTGCGCCGCGCGTTGGCCTGCTGATCGGCAATGCTCCCCTTCTCCCCGGCACGGATCAGGGAGTTGCCACCGATGGCAATGAGCATGGTCTTCATTTTTCTCGTGTCGTTCCGTCCTGCCGTCAGGTGTGCAGAGGGACGTGGAATACGACCGAACGCAAGGAATCCACGACATCGTGCTTCAAAAGTTCCACCAGGATCGCTTTTTGCGCATGCAAGCGGTTTTCTGCCTGCTGGTACACGACGGAATGCGGTGAATCAATGATTTCGGGCGTCACTTCGTCGCCGCGGTGAGCCGGAAGACAATGCATGAAAATCGCATCGGGTTTGGCTTTTGCGAACAAAGCTCTGGTTCACCTGAAACGTCGCGAAATGCCCTTTCGCGTTTTTCCCTTTCGGCTTCCTGACCCATGCTGGTCCAGGTATCCGTGTAAACGACGTCCGCATCCCTGACCGCTTCGGCGGGATCATTAGTAATGACGCAGGTTCCGCCGGTCTGTTTTGCGCGATCGACGGCCCAAGCGACTGCCCCGTCGTCGGGCAGGTAGCCCTCGGGTGACGCAACAGAGACATGGGCACCGAGCTGCGCGCCGGCAAAAAGCAGGGAGTGGGCAACATTGTTGCCATCTCCGATGTAGGCGATTTTCAGGCCGGCAATGTAGCCTTTGCATTCCAGCACCGTAAGGTAATCGGCCAATGCCTGACAGGGATGACTGAAATCGGTAAGTCCGTTGATGATGGGAATGCACGCCCATTCCGCCATCTGCTCGACGATTTCGTGGGCAAAGGTGCGAATCATGATGCCCTGGACCAGGCGTTCCAGATTTTTGCCCACGTCGTAAACGGATTCGCGTTTGCCAAGATTGATTTCCGCGGGCGATAAATACAGGGCAAAACCGCCCAGTTGATGGATTCCGACGTCGAAGCTCACTCGAGTGCGCAGAGAAGGCTTCTCGAAGATCAGGGCAAGCGTCTGCCCTTTCAGAGACTCGCTAAACAGTTCGGGATTGGACTTAATGAGCCGCGCAAGTTCGATGAATTCGGTAATTTCCTGCGGCGAAAAATCGCGAATGGAAAGAAAGTCATTGGAGATCATCGGCCAGTTTTCCCTCCACGCGACTTAGTGCGTAGTAACCTTTTCCGCCATCCGGGGATGACTTTGTTTCTCAAGGAAGTTATCCAGCAAGTCGGTTAAACGCGGTTGCCCCATTTCTTCCACCTCGTATCCCACGCGCACGAAGGGCTTATCGATGTTGAGAATCAAGCCGAGATTCACGGGTGTGGCGACCAAAACCAAATCGCAATTTGTCCGGTGGATGGTCTCTTCCAGTTCCTGACGTTGATGTTCGCTGTAACCCATTGCTGGAAGAAGCTGGCTCAGGTGTGGATATTTCTCAAACGTGGCACGGATGGAACCGACCGCATTGGGACGGGGATCGACGAGTTCTCTTCGCACCTCCCTGAGTGGCCGCGACTACGCCCGCGCCGTATTCCATTTGGCCGTGTGTCAACGTCGGACCGTCTTCCACCACGAGTACGCGTTTCCTTCGATCGATTCGCCAGGCCCGAGCGAGACTTTGCAGGCCATGCGAACGATCGAGGCTTTGGGATTGTTTTGTTCGATATTGCGGCGCACGAGTGCGACATCAGCCGGTTTGGCGGTATCCACCTTATTAATCACCACGATGTCAGCGCGACGGAGATTCACTTCTCCGGGGTAGTAGGCGAGTTCATGGCCGGCGCGGTGTGGATCTGTGACCACAATTTCCAGGTCAGCGGCGTAGAAACAGGTGTCGTTGTTTCCGCCATCCCACAAGATGATGTCGGCTTCCTTTTCTGCTGCGCGGAGAATCGCCTCGTAATCGACTCCCGCATACACGACGGTTCCCTGCTCGATGTGCGCTCGTACTCCTCGCGTTCCTCGATGGTGCATTCGTTTCGGTCCAGATCCTTGCGGGTGGCAAATCGCTGTACGGCCTGTACCGCCAAATCACCGTAGGGCATCGGATGGCGAACGACCACCGGATTCCAGCCGTTCTTTCGAAGCTCCGCAGCGACGAGGCGCGAAACGGGACTCTTTCCGCAACCTGTCCGCACGGCGCAGACGGAAATCACTGGAACAACGGATTTCACTTGCGTGTGTTCGGCGCCGAGCAGCCAGAAATCGGCGTCGGCTGCAACGCAGCGAGAGGCCAGATGCATGACCGCGGGATGAGCAACGTCGCTGTAGGAAAACACGACAACATCCACGTCCTCACGCTCGATGATCTTTTCCAGATCGTTCTCTTCCACGATGGGAATCCCGTCGGGATAACCACGGCCTGCCAACACCGGTGGATAACGTCGGCCAGCAATGTCCGGAATTTGTGTTGCCGTGAACGCGACCACGCGAAATTCGGCATGGTTGCGAAAGACAACGTTGAAATTATGAAAATCTCTGCCTGCTGCACCAAGAATCAGCACATTTTTCATTGCTCAAGCTCCTGAAAATTCTGCGGTGATGCCAATTGCAATTCCGCTTACCTGAAAGGTCTCCCGTCACTCGCGGCCGGTCATGCGGAATGGCCCTGGTTCCACCGAGCATGAAGGGCTGAGAAGCAAGTGAAAATGAGTCTTGAAAGGGGTGTCCAAAGGAGCGGGATTCGCGCAATAAGTGGCGAAACGCATAAGGACTCCTTATAGCGACAGAGCGCTTCGCTTATGGGAATGCATCTGGAATACCGAAGCGGGGGGCTGAAGATTTCTGTAAAAGATTGAAATATATGGTGGTTATTGGCGGCTAGCTGGCCATGTAAAGGCTCCCGTGCGCATTAAAGCCCAACACTGTAGGGTCTTTGCGCCCTAACACCCAGAACCCAGTCCGGACATGTTGGATGTGATCACCAAACCTTGGGAATGTTCACGTAAGAAGCATTCAGGGCAGATACCGCAGGGCATCCGATCAAGAGGAGAGTTCGCTGCAGATCACTGCGCAGAATTTCCAGGGCGCGACTGACCCCGGGCTGGCCCGCTGCGGCAAGGCCGTAGGCATAGGCGCGGCCGATGAGAACGGCGCGAGCTCCGAGACAGATTGCCTTGACGATGTCACTGCCGCGGCGAATCCCTCCGTCCATGAGAACCTCGGCTTGTCCATTAACTGCTGCAACGATTTCGGGGAGGGCACGCAGAGTAGAAGGTGCGCCGTCCAATTGCCTGCCGCCATGATTTGAGACAATAACCGCGGCGGCGCCTTCGTCGACGGCCCGTCGGGCATCGTCACCAATCAGCACACCCTTAACGATAATCGGGCCGGTCCAAAGTTTTCTTAGCCAGCGAAGATCTTCCCAGGTAACAACCGCCTTTGCCAAGGCTGAGGTAACGTCCATGAGCGGCATGGGACCCTGACCGGGGATGACGATGTTTTCCAGTTTTGGAACGCCTCCATCAAGAAGAAAAGAAGCCAGCCATCCAGGATGCGTGAGAATTTGTGGGAGATAAGGGAGTTTGGAAAAAATGGAACCGTCAAGAAGCTCTTTCATTCCGTTTCGCGGATCGCGTTCGCGCATTCCGGCGACAGGGGTATCGATGGTAACGACAAGCGCGGAAAAGCCGGCACGTCGAGCGCGTTCGATTCCTCCTTCGGCAACTTCGCGCCCGCCTACAAGATAAAGTTGATACCAGACAGGCCCCGTGGAAGCGGCACGGACGTTTTCGAGCTTGTGACCGGAAATCGTCGAAAGTGTGTAAATCAGGCCGGCCGCGCCCGCGACGGATGCGGCCGCCAGTTCTCCGGCCGGATGCATCAGCCTGCTGTAGCCGACGGGAGCCAAAATCGCGGGGAACGCCAGGTCGAAACCGAGGACCCGCGTGCGCAGGTCACACTTGGGGCTGGAGACGGCGTATCGCGGGCGGAAAGTGACGTCCTCAAACACGCGACAATTTTCGCGAAGGGTAACTTCGCCCTCGGCACCGCCGTCGAGATAATCGAAGACGACGCGTGGAAGGCGGTGACGCGCCAGACGGCGAAGGTCGTGAATATTAATCACTCGGGGAGGGGCTAGAGAACGCGGAGTAAAGGTCATCGCTCACCAGGACTCGTAATGCGAGTCATCTTATCACTGCAGACAATCGGAAAGATGTATTTGCGGCCCCGCTGTAATAGCATTTCACCTGATTCGCGATGGAAGGACTGGTCGTTGAGGAAACAAAGCACACAGACAAACATGCATATTGATGCTCATCAGCACTTCTGGATTTATGACCGGCGAGAGTATGAGTGGATCGATGAGACGATGGCGCCCCTGCAAAGAGATTTTCTCCCAGTAGATTTGAAGCATGAATTAGAAGCCGAAGGGTTTCAGGGGAGCATTGCAGTGCAGGCGCGGCAATCCTTGCAGGAAACGCGGTGGCTTTTGGAATTGGCTGGGCACTCTCCGTTCATTCTTGGCGTAGTGGGCTGGGTGGATCTGCGCTCTCCAGAGGTTGGTAAGAAATTGCGATGGCTCGCGAAGAATCCAAAATTGGTTGGAATTCGGCACGTTGTGCAGAGCGAGCCGGATGATCGCTTCCTGCTGCAACCTGATTTTCTCAGGGGCATTTCGGTGCTGGCCGAATTCGACCTTGCGTATGACATTTTGATTTATCCGAAACACCTCCCGCTGGCAGCGGAATTCGTGCGGCATTTTCCTGGGCAGCGATTCGTTCTGGACCATCTTGCCAAACCACCGATAAAAGCGAGAGGCCTTCATCCTTGGAAGGAAGGAATTGCGGAGTTGGCTGCGAATCCCAATGTCTACTGCAAATTATCTGGATTGGTTACAGAGGCAGATTGGAAGGAGTGGAAGCCAGAGGATATGAGTCCGTATCTGGAGGCCGCCTTCGAACATTTTGGACCGAACCGCCTCATGATTGGTTCGGACTGGCCCGTGTGCACACTGGGCGGCTCGTATTCGCGAGTGATGGGCATAGTTAGAGAATACTTGAGCGGATATTCCGAAGCGGAGCGCGAAGCAATCCTCGGTGGCAACGCAAAACACTTCTGGAAATTGCAGACGTGACAAGGTGAGCAAGCGACTTAATGCATTGCGTGTACTACAATGCGCGAAGGGTAGGCATGGCCGTGACGGTAAACGATACCTTTCCAGGGGAAGCCTTCATTCGATATGAACAGTAGAGTTCTGCAGCTTGATGCGCGAGACAATGTTCTGATCGCTCTCTCGAATTTGAGCAAGGGAGAGACGATAAGGTTTGGCGACCAATCCTATCTGCTGAGTTCTGACGTACCCGCAAAGCACAAGTTTGCAAGGCAGGAATTGGCGAGTGGGTCTGACATTACTATGTATGGGCTCCTTGTGGGAAAGGCTGTCGAACCGATCCAGCGGGGAGAAGCTTCTGACTACGCGCAATGTCCATCACGAGGCAGCTCCATTTCGCGACAAATTGAAGGAATACAAGTGGACTCCTCCCAACATTTCTAGGTGGCAGGGGAAGACTTTTCGGGGATACCACAGGTCCGATGGCCAGGTGGGAACGCGAAACTACTGGCTGGTGGTGCCGCTGGTCTTTTGCGAAAACAGGAATATTGGAGTTCTGAAGCAAGCATTTGAGGAGGAATTGGGGTTCGCGCCACCACAGATTTATCGGCAACAGGTGGCCGAGTTGGCGCGCCTCTATCAGCAAGGTCGTACCGAAGAGATCAAGCGCAGCCAGATGGTGGGAACGGGTGGTGTTTCACAACGTCCACCGCTCTTTGAGAATGTTGATGGAATCCGATTCCTGTTGCATGAAGGTGGCTGCGGTGGAACGCGAGAAGACTCGAATAATCTTTGCGGGCTGATTGCAGGCTATGTGCATCACCCGAATGTGGCCGGAGCCACGGTTCTGAGTCTGGGCTGCCAGCACGCGCAGATCGGAATCCTGCGCGAACAAATTCGCAAACGGAACGCCAATTTCGATAAGCCGCTGGTCATTTTGGAGCAGCAACAAAGCGGCTGTGAAAGCACCATGATGGCGGAGGCCATCCAAAGGACATTTCTAGGTCTGATGGAAGCAAACAAGAATGCCCGGACGGATGCACCACTCTCGAGTTTGTGCCTCGGGTTGAAATGCGGGGGTTCTGACGGTTTCTCGGGGCTTTCCGCGAATCCAGCGATTGGGCACACGTCTGACCTGCTCACCACTTTGGGTGGCCGGACAATCCTCTCGGAATTTCCCGAGCTTTGTGGGACGGAACAAGACTTCATCGACCGAAGCGTTTCGAAAGAAGTGGCCGACCGGTTCGTGAATCTGATGAAGAGTTACGGCGCGCGTGCAAAAGCAGTTGGTTCCGGGTTCGAGATGAACCCCAGCCCGGGAAATATCCGAGATGGATTGCTCACGGATGCGATGAAATCCGCTGGGGCAGCAAAAAAGAGCGGGACATCTCCGGTTACGGGGGTTCTGGATTATCCGGAGTACTCTTCGGGAGCAGGGTTGAAATTGCAATGCACGCCTGGAAATGATGTGGAGTGCGTGACGGCGCAGGTTGGCGCGGGCGCAACAGTGGTGCTTTTTACCACGGGTTTGGGAACGCCGACGGGAAATCCTATCGCGCCGGTGATAAAACTCTCCACGAATTCCGAGCTCGCACGAAGGATGGAGGACATCATCGATATCGATACCGGCTCTATCATTTCCGGCGAACGCACGATTGAGCATATGGGGGAAGAAGTACTGGACTTAGTGATTCGCGTGGCCAGCGGAGAGCTGCGAACGAAGGCGGAGGCGAAGGGGCAGGAAGATTTCATTCCCTGGAAAAGAGGTGTTTCGCTTTGAGCGGCCCGCAAGAAGTTGGAACGACTTTTCGCTTAGATGGCAAAGTAGCAGTAGTGACCGGAGGCGGCAGCGGCATTGGAAGGGCGATTGCAATGCGATTTGCCGCGAATGGCGCGGTGGTTCGAATTCTTGATCTGAACTTGAAAGAGCGCGGAAGAGAGTGCGCATCGGATCAAGCAGCGTGGCGGACAAGCTGCGGCGTTTGTTTGCGATGTTACAGATCAGGCAAAAGTGAACGAGGTCTTTGGAAGCATCTTCGAGCGGGAGCGCGTGAATATCCTAGTGAACAATGCCGGGGTTTCGCACATTGGCAACGTCGAGAATACAAAGGAAGAAGATTTCGACCGGGTATTTCGAGTGAACGTAAAGGGCTACTACAACTGCATGCATGCCTGCATAGGCCATATGAAATCCCACGGTGGTGGCGCGATCGTCAATATGGCTTCGATTGCCGGTTCCGCAGGACTCGCCGATCGATTTGCCTATTCGATGAGTAAAGGCGCAGTGATCGCCATGACCTATTCCGTGGCCAAGGATTATGTTCAGCACAATATTCGTTGCAATTGCATTTCGCCGGCGCGGGTGCACACGCCTTTCGTCGACGATTACCTGCAGAAGAATTATCCGGGACGCGAGAAGGAAATGTACGACAAGTTGGCCAAAACACAGCCGCTGGGGAGAATGGGGGAGCCGGACGAGGTGGCCTCACTGGCGCTATTTCTGTGCTCGGATGAAGCGGCGTTCATCACGGGCACCGATTATCCGCTGGACGGCGGCTTTCTGCGGTTACATGGCTAAACTATGGATCTCCAACTGAATGGCAAAGTGATTTTAGTTACCGGAGGAGCAAAAGGAATCGGAGCGGCCATCGTCCGTGAGTGTGGCCGGGAAGGCGCGACTCCCATAATCGCGGATAAGGATGTAGAAGCAGCAAGGGTGTTGCAGGACGAATTGAAGCAAGCAGGAGTAATCTGCGAATTCGTTCAAGCAGAACTCACTGCGCCGAAAGCGTGTGCTGCCGCAGTCGAATCGATTGTGAACAAATTTGGACACCTCGACGCACTGGTGAACAATGCGGGCGTTAACGATGGAATTGGCCTGGAAGATGGCAATCCAGAAGAATTCGTAAAATCTCTGGAGCGGAATTTGGTCCATTACTATGCCATGGCGCATTACGCGCTTCCTGCGCTGAAAAAGGCGCGGGGCTCGATCGTGAATATCAGTTCGAAAACGGCGGTGACCGGCCAGGGCGGGACTTCGGGGTACGTGGCTTCGAAGGGAGCAATCCTGGGACTGACACGGGAATGGGCCGCAGAACTTCTTAAGTATGGGATACGCGTGAATGCGGTGATTCCTGCGGAAGTGATGACCCCGCTTTACCAGCAATGGCTGGCGAAGCACCCCAATCCGCAGGAAAAGCTGAAGAGAATTGCCGAGAGAATTCCGTTGGGGCAGCGGATGACGACAGCCGAGGAAATTGCCGCTACGGTGGTGTTCTTGCTATCAGAGAGATCCGGCCATACAACGGGCCAACACCTTTTCGTGGATGGCGGTTATGTCCATCTCGACCGCGCGCTCACCTGAGGAACATACCGCATGAAGCACTCTTCGCTTTCCGTTTCAGAGAGAAGTAAACACGCGCCGCTGACTGAGCCTCGCTACTTGCTTCCCTTCCTTCTGATAATCAGCCTGTTTTTTCTATGGGCCTTCGGCGTGAATCTGAACGACATTTTAATTCCACACTTGAAACGCGCCTTTGGGCTCACTGATTTTCAGTCCTCCTTTATTCAGGTAGCTTTCTTCGGCGGCTATTTCCTGGCGGCTTTCCCTGCCGGATGGGCGATGGAACGGATCGGCTACAAGAAAGGAATTCTGCTTGGACTGTTGCTTTGTGCCACCGGTGCCGTGCTTTTTCTTCCCGCTTCTGGATACGGGGTGTACGGTTTCTTTCTTTTCGCGCTGTTCGTCATGGCTTGCGGGCAGAGTTTCCTGGAGGTGGCTGCGAATCCCTACGCCACCGCGCTTGGCCCTGCGGATAGCGCAGAACGCAGACTGAATTTCGCCCAGTCTTTCAACGCCACGGGAGCAGTCCTTTCATCGATTCTTGGCCGAGCTTTCATTCTGACGGGCGTGGAATACGCACCCGCACAGCTTGCGGCCATGAGTTCGGCACAGCTGGCGGCATTCCGCGCAAGTGAAGCCAGCACTGTGAAGGGTCCGTATCTGGCTATGGCTGGAATTTTTTTGGTATTGGCGGTTGTGTTTCAATTCACGCATTTGCCAGACGTGTCGGAATCTGACGCGGGGAGCGACTCGACCATCCCACGGAGCAATACAGGGAACTTGCTCTCTTACACGCACCTCGTACGAGGAGTCATCGCGCAGTTCTTTTATGTCGGTGCCCAAGTGGGAGTGGCGAGTTTTGTAATTCGCCTCACGCAGTATTCGATTCCCGGTACAGGAGCAAAAGTCGCGGCCTACTGTCTGTTATTTCATCTGATTGGTTTCACCGCGGGACGCTTTATCGGCGCTGGGCTGATGAAACGGGTGGCGGCGTATCGATTGTTATCGGTATTTGCCGGTGGCGCCTTCCTCTGTGCGGCCCTGGTCTTGCTGGGGTCCGGCGTGTTCGCTGTCAGCGCCGTCGTTCTGCTCGGCTTCTTTCATTCCATCATGTTCCCCACGATTTTCGCTCTAAGCATCAAGGATCTCGGCCCGCTGACGAAACGCGGCTCGTCTCTGCTTGTCATGGCCATCATTGGAGGCGCTGTGTTTCCCGCGATCATGGGTCGGATTTCAGACGCCGCTGGGATTCAGAGAGCGTTCATCGTCCCCTTGTTCTGCTATCTCTACATTCTGTATTTTGGAATGTCTGGATACAAACCGGCGCTGGCGCGCTCATTGGGTGGCATTCCCGCGGAAAGCGAGGGTTTATCTGCATGAATCGACGCTATTGCCTTACGCTTGATCTGAAGAATGATCAGACACTGATTGCCGAATACAAACGCCACCACAAAGAAATCTGGCCCGAGATTACAAAGAGCATCCGCAATGCCGGGGTGGAGGATCTCGAAATCTATCTCTTCGGCACGCGATTGGTAATGATACTGGAAGTGAACGAGTCTTTTTCTTTTGAGAAGAAGGCCGAGTCCGATCGAAACAATTCCACGGTGCAGGAATGGGAACGCCTGATGTGGAAATTCCAGCAGCCGCTGCCGGAGGCACGTCCGGGAGAAAAATGGCTAGTGATGGAAAAGATCTTCAAGTTAGGGACGTAGTTCATTACTGTTTTCATCCATAATTCAGTCATCGACGGTCTTCCGTTTCAATGCCAGATAGGGAAACCGTAGAGCATTGGGTGGAGTATTGGGATTTGTTGAGACTTCAGGTGCAAAGGGTCGGACATTAACGAGCTCATAACGAATGGTTGGCGAGGGTAGAAATCCGCTCAAGTTAGTTTGCTGAAGCAAAGTCGAGAGACTGAAGGAAAGAGGAAATAGGAAATAGGGACGGAATCAGAGATTACACCGGTTGGTGAGAGCTCAAAGAAGGTGAGTGCCCGAATCAAGCCGTGGCGGATGAGCTTTTTAGCATGGGTCATTTTGGACGCGAGTTTTCAGTTTGGAACTGCAGGTGCCGTTTCGGGCGAGTTTCGAAGGAATTCGCAGGATGATTCACGACTGATCGGTGGATAGGACAGCAGATGCCAGAGCTAAAAAGTCAGGTGCGGGAGGTCTATCTCCAGCCTGGTGAACTATACCTGGCGCGCGAACCGGCAATTATTCGAGCGCTTCTCGGATCGTGCATCGGTATTACGTTTTGGAGCAAGAAATTCCGTTTCGGCGCTCTATGCCACCCATTGTTGCCGCTTGCCTGGCAAACTTGACAGTGCAAAAGCGCATGGTGATCGGCTGCCAGTATGTAGATTTCTCGATCCGCCAGGCCGCGTGGCAGCTTGACCAGTTGGATGTGGTGCGAAGAGAAGTACAAGTCAAACTATGTTGCGGGGCCGACGGGAGGCAGAGTGGATTGAGCGGACCGCGAATGCGACCGCGGGCACATTGAATTGTGAAACTGCAATTGAGGTGTTAGAAGCCGAGGGCTTTGAGATAACCGCGTCTAGCTTGGGAGGCACGGCCGTCCGGAATCTTCAATTCCATACGGGGAACCGGCGAGGTGCTGTTGAACTGGACTAGTTGAGCGGCAAATCGCGGAGTGCTACACCCAGGAAAGGCTTCCCTTTTTCCCACCGTAATGACTGACAGAGCCAACAACAGAGAGTAGAATCAATTTTTCGAGGTGGACAAACCCGCCCTTGGCTTTTTTCTCCAATTCAACAAATTTCAAGCCGCTGAACACGCCATGTGCTACGGTGGATGCGGATAAATAGCGCGTTTGTCCGTCCTCGTCGATTCGAATCATTCACCAAAGAGCCAGACGCGTTGATGCCTGTCCGGCTTAAGATTCTGGCATCGTTTGGAACGAAAACATGATCCGCTTTTTAGAGAATCTGAAGCTCCGACGAAAACTATTGGTTGCCATGGCTCCGCTGGCCTTGATGGTGATCCTGGCGGGACTCTACGCAACAACCGAAATCAAGAAGATTGACACCCGCTACAGTGAGTTGCTTAACGCGGATGTCTGGACGCTTCAGCACTTGACCCGGGCAAAAGCGCAAGCGGCGGTATTTGGACAGCTCTTGTACGCGGATATCGCCGAGCTAAACCCAGATAGAATGCGGGTAATCGACGGGGCATTGGATAAGACCTACGCCGATTATCAAACACTTATCGCTGAATCAATTCGACAAAGTCCCAGCCGGGCGAAGAGGATCAAAGCCGCCGAGGATCTATTCGACCGAGCCGTAATCGATGCCCGCCCGGTCCGCGCCGCCACTTTAGCGGGCGACAATGCCAAGTCCATGAATTTGATACGCGGGGGTGTTGATGGTGAACTGGAGCGCGCGCGACAAGCCATCTCTGACATTGTCGATGAGATACGCGCCTCTGTGGACCAGCAATCCGATGAACTAACCAGGAAAACCCATCAGGCAGTTCTGTACACGTGGCTTGTGATCGGTTTCGGTCTTGCGGGCTCCTTCGCCCTGGCTTTATTTATCATGCAAGGCGAAGTGGTCCGCGAATTGTTTACTTTGCGGGACAGTATTCAAGAACTGGCGAACGGCAAGCTCGATCAAACCATCCCTTACGTCGAACGCAACAACGAAATCGGCGAGATCAGCCGGGCTCTGCGAACACTGCAAACTGGTGCCCGTGAGCGCGAGATACAGGGATGGGTGAAGTCTGAGGTTGCATCCACGTTGGAGCGGTTGCAATCAGTGCAGGATTTCCGTGAGTTCGCCACGGCCTTTTTATCGCGGATGTCGGAATCCATCCCACTCATTTATGGGGCACTCTATCTGGCTGACGAGGGCAAGAAGAAATTCACGCGTGCTGGCGCGTTTGCCATCAAAGATGAGGGGAGTTCCCGCGAGTTCGCGCTCGGCGAGGGGCTGGTGGGACAAGCTGCGGTTGAGAGGCGACCTCTAACGGTCACTGCCGGCGATCACGTCCAGATATTGGCCGGGATGGGCGCCGTGAGGCCCGGCAAGCTATTATTTTTGCCGGTGATCCATCAAGACGCGGTGATTACTGTGATCGAGCTGGCGCCGGTTTCGCCGCTGAGCGAGAGGCAGCAGGCTTTGCTTGATGCTATTCTGCCTTCCGTCGCACTAAGCGCAGAAATCCTGGCCGGTAACCTCGAAACGAGAAAACTACTGGAGCAGACCCGCGCCCAGGCGGAAGCTCTAACTGCTTCAGAGCGCCAGATATTGGCCCGTAAGGAAGAGCTAGAAGCTATTAATCAGGCGCTTGAAGCGTCCGAGGTGGAGTTGCGGCGCGCAAAAGAGGTTGCCGAAGAAGCCACAAGGATCAAAGCGGATTTCCTTGCCAATATGAGCCACGAAATCCGCACGCCCATGAATGCCATCATTGGCATGTCGCATTTGACACTAAGGACTGAACTGAACCCCCGGCAAAGGGATTACGTCAGAAAGATTCAAATGTCCGGGCAACACCTGCTCGGCATCATCAACGACATCCTGGATTTTTCGAAGATCGAAGCCGGTAAATTGTCCGTAGAAAACATCGATTTTGATCTGGACAAAGTGCTGGAGAACGTAAGCAATCTGATCTCAGAAAAAGCCTCGGCGAAAGGATTGGAACTGATCTTCGATATCGAATCGTCTGTTCCCACTCAGTTGAAGGGCGATCCCCTTCGCCTGGGCCAGATCCTGATCAACTTTTGCAACAACGCCGTCAAATTTACTGAGACGGGAGAGATTGTCGTCAAAGCACAGGTCGAGGAGAAGGATGACGATGGTCAATTGATACGCTTTTCGGTGAGCGACACGGGGATGGGCCTGACGCAGGAGCAAATGGGACGATTGTTTCGAGCGTTTGAGCAAGCGGATGCTTCCACGACGCGGCATCACGGTGGTACCGGGCTGGGGCTTGCGATTTCGAAAAGGCTGGCGCAATTGATGGGCGGTGACGTGGGCGTGACGAGTGAGGTGGGCAAAGGAAGCACGTTCTGGTTCACGGCGCGACTTGGCAATGGGGCAGCGGCCAAGCGGCGTGCCCCGAGACCCGATTTGCGCGGCCGGCGCGTGTTGATCATCGATGATAATCCGCAAGCGCGCGCCGTATTGTCCAGCATGCTCACCAGCATGACGTTTGTCGCACATGAAGCGCCATCTGGCCTGGAAGGCATCGAGATGGTGCGGCAGGCCGCGGAGAACGGGGAACCGTACGAGATCGCGTTTGTGGACTGGCAGATGCCGGGTATCGATGGCATCGAGACGGGTAAACGAATTCGAGCGCTACCTAGTCTCGCCGTGCGCCCGCAATTGGTGATGGTGACTGCTTATGGCCGCGAAGAGGTTTTGAAGCAAGCGGAGGAGAACGCATTCGCCAATGTTTTGATCAAGCCGGTTACGCCATCGATGCTGTTCGACTCCGCAATCGAAGTACTTGGTGCGGAGAGGGATGAGAGTTCGGACGTTGAGTCTGGCTCCGTTCTTGATCTTTCCCGGCTGCGAGGCGCACGAATCTTACTGGCGGAGGATAACGAATTGAACCAGGAGGTTGCGCTCGGACTTCTCAAGGATGTAGAGATGTTTATTGATGTAGCCGAGAACGGCGAGGTCGCCGTCCGGATGGCAGGCGCAAACAAATATGATCTAGTGCTTATGGATATGCAGATGCCTGTGATGGATGGCATCGCGGCGACAAAAGCGATCCGCGCCAAGCCGCAACTTGGAGAGCTACCGATCATCGCTATGACGGCAAACGTGATGGCCGCCGACCGTGAAAAGTGTGTCGAGGCTGGGATGAATGATCATGTCGCCAAGCCCATAGATCCCGATGAACTATTCGCAGCATTGCTGCGCTGGATTAAACCGCGAGGCGGCAGCAGCCCAAAAATAGAACGTGCGAACTCGGTCCAAACTGTTTCCTCGACGGTTGTGGCTCCCGATTCGGAAATGTTGGAAATCCCCGGAATCGACGCCAAAGCCGCGCTCAGGCGGACAGGCGGCAATCGTCAGCGCTATGAGTCACTGCTGCGCAGATTCGCGCAGCCTTCCGCGAACGGAGTGGATGAAGTCCGTGCCGCGCTGGCAGCGGGGGACACCGAAACAGCTGCGCGGGTCGCCCACTCGCTGAAAGGCTCGGCCGCAAATCTCGGTGCAACCGCACTTGCGGAAGTTGCTGCCAAAGTGGAAAGCGCAGTTACGTCTGGACAGAACATCGAAGCAGCCCTGAATTCCCTGGCGCTTTCTCTTGCTGCAACGTTAGCCGCGATTCGATCGGTTCTGCCGCTTGAGGAAGGCGCCGGTGATGTTGCCAAAGGTTCGGCGGACACGGCCACAGTGGTGCAACCACTCACGCAACTGAAGCGACTGCTGACCAAGGACGATGGCGAAGCCTCTGATTTCATCCTTGAGGCGCGGCCTTCTCTATGCAGAGTGCTGACCGAGGCGGAGATCAGTACTCTCAGCGGACACATTGGCAATTTCGATTTCGCAGCCGCATTGAAAACACTTTCGGACATTGCGACTCGCTTGTCCATAAAACTGGAGTAAGACCATGGCTCTGGCACTCCCACAAAAAACAATTCTGATTGTCGACGACACGCCTATTAACATCGGAGTTATTTCCGGGGCGCTGAAGGATTTATATCGAACAAAGGTGGCGACCAATGGCGAGAAAGCCCTGGCGATTGCCACTGGTGAAGACAAACCCGACTTGATTTTGCTTGATGTGATGATGCCGGGTATGGATGGCTACGAAGTTTGCCGGCGCCTGAAGGCAAATCCAGACACACGGGACATCCCGGTGATTTTTCTTACGGGACAGACAGGTACAGAGGACGAGACGAGAGGATTTGAAGTGGGCGCGGTGGATTACATTCACAAACCATTTTCCGAGGCGGTGGTGAAGGCGCGAGTGCGCACGCACCTGATGCTGCGCGAAGCCCATGCGCAAATTGCCCGGCAACTTGTGGAAATCAATATTGAACTGGAAATGGCGCGACAAATCCAATTGTCCATTCTGCCGCGCGATACACCGGAGATTCAGGGTCTCGATATAGTGGCCCGTTATCTTCCCATGACCTCCGTGGCTGGTGATTTCTATGATTTCATTCGGGTGGACGAAAAACATGTTGGGATTCTTGTCGCGGACGTCTCCGGGCATGGGCTGCCATCAGCCTTAATCGCGTCAATGCTGCAAGTAGCGCTTACCGCGCAGGCCGGGCACGCTGCGGATCCGGCACGGGTGCTCTCAGGTTTGAATCAAGCGCTATGCGGAAAGTTCGAGCACAACTTTGTGACCGCTGCCTATGTGTTTGTTGACATGGAAAAGAAGCAGTTGACTTACGCTGGGGCGGGTCATCCTCCCGTGCTGTTTTGGCGCAAATCTTCGAGCAATGTCAGCGAAGTCTTGGAAAACGGATTGGTTCTCGGGATGATTCCCGAAGCGACCTATACTTCCGTGCAATTACCTGTCGCGGTCGGCGACCGGAGCGTCCTCTACACGGACGGAATTCCCGAAACAAAGAACCCGTCGCAAGAAGAATTTGGGACCGCGCGATTTAAACAGTTCATGGAAAAGAGTCACGACCTCGGTGTAGACCAGTTTGCCGATGGATTGTTGGACGAATTGTCGCATTGGTCAGAACAGCCCCGTGGTCAAGGGCAACAGGACGACATAACCATTCTGACTATCGACTTTAAAGGTCTCTGAAAAACTTAGCAAGGCAGCTCGCTAAGAATCGTCTCAAGTTCCTGCCTATGAGCTAGACAGGCGCCGAGTGACGCCCGGAAGAGCGTGAAGTATACTCAGCCTGCCCTAGAAACGTTTCAAAGAAGTGCACGCCTACGCGCGCGGAGAACATCTGAGAAAAAACTATGAGAAAAACACTGCTCGGTTTTAGTTTAGCTTTCGCACTGGCTTTTCCCGCTCTGGCACAGGACAAAGAACAGGATCGCGTAGAAAATGCTGGAAAAGTAATGAAAGAAATTCTCAACGCTCCCGATAGCATTCCGCAGAGTGTACTCGACAAAGCAGAATGTGTGGTGATTTTGCCTTCCGTCTTGAAGTTTGCCATCGGCTTCGGCGGCAGCTATGGCCGAGGTGTAATGACGTGTCGCGACGGCAAGACGTTCCACGGCCCATGGGGAGCTCCAAGTATGATCGCGCTGGAAGGCGGCAGTGCGGGTTTGCAACTCGGGGGCAACGCTACTGATTTCGTGCTGCTACTCATGAGCTCGCGTTCGGCATCCAGCATTCTGACCAGCAAGGTCAAGCTGGGTGGAGACGCAACGGCCGCGGCTGGTCCAGTTGGGCGCACCGCTTCCGCAGAAACCGATGTCACTATGCGAGCGGAAATACTTTCTTACTCTCGCGCCCGGGGACTCTTTGCGGGCATTTCCCTTGAGGGATCCACGCTACGCCCTGACAACGGCGCCAACAAAAACCTTTACGGCAAAGAAGTAAGCGCCAAGGCCATCGTCTTCAACAAGGCGGTTCCGGTGCCGGCCTGCGCCAAGGAACTACTTGCCACGTTGGAGAAGGCATCTCCGGTAAACAAGAGCAAGAACTAAACGTCAATTTTTTTGCGATTCAAAAATTAAATCAACGGTTCAAGAACCCTCGATTTCCCAACCAAAAACGCGGTCGAAATTCTTGCACAGGTCCGCGGAAACAAGCGCTTGACACAACTGCATGCGGGAAGTACTTTTCTTCCTAATTTTGTCTTGTGGGCTATAGCTTTTTGCGTGTGTAGGGACTTTGGGATACGTCGAGAAGTTGGTGAAGGCGTTGAAGCCTGGGTCCCGGACTTTCCAAGGCAACTGCAAGACCGCAAAGATGTGGGGTGCTTGGAAGGGCATCGATGATGAGCAAGCGATTCTGTTCCATTTTGGTGATTGCCATTGCTGCTTTGTTGGTTTCCCCGGCGGTTTGGGCTCAAGAGATGGTAGTTTTTCCGGTACGGTGACGGATAAATCGGGCTCCCCGGTTTCCGGGGCCGGTCACGGTGACCAGGACGGAGCTCGCCACGGATGAGCCGGGGCACTACACTGTTAATCCGGCAAACACCCACTCGCACGCATTGTTTGCAAGCGTTTACCTGCTAAATCATTGGGGTGTCAGGGTTTTCAAATCTCTTTCTCGGAAGAGTGCAGGTGACCGAGACTGAGTTACCCGTCGGCTGGACCGATCGCCTCAAGAGCTTCGTCGATCTCGATCCCAAGAACGCACAGGCGCACTATTTTTATGCTATCGCCAACTGGCGATCGCGACATCGCAACTGAAGATCGCTGTGGACCTGGATCCTCGCCTCGGCGGCGCCTACATCGAACTCGGCATTCTGGCATCACAGCAGGGCGATCTGCCGTAGGCTGTGGCTTATTTGCAAAAAGCCATTGAAATACTGCGCTTCCTGACGACGCGCATTATCGCCTGGCGCAGGTTTATCGCCGCATGGGTGAACGGAAAAGGCGCAACAGGAAACGGAACTCTACAAGCTAGCCTCAGAGAAAAAGAACCAGCAGGTCGAGCAGGAGCGCCACGAGCTGCAACAATTCGTCTACACACTTCGCGAACAGAACGCAGCGGCGCCGAAGCAGCCTCCTCCAAAATAAACCGACCCACCGGAACTGCAGTGGGTCGGCCGTTGAAGTGAAATTGTGTCGTGCTCGTCAGAAAGTGAACTTGAGTCCGAACTGGATAAGGCGCGGATTGTTTACAGTCGAATTGACTGAACCAAAGCCCGACGCCGCGCTGATGTCGTTCACCGGCAGCCCGAACTGCGCATGGTTCCACAGATTGAAGAACTCTGCGCGGAAGGTGATTCCTGTACCTTCCCAGGGGAGACCGAACTGTTTGATCACAGAGAAGTCTGTGTTCACGAAGTCGGGACCGTAGATCGGCACGCGCGAGGCATTGCCGAGGTGTCCAACCGCTACGCTGAAGCAATCCGGGTTGAAGGACTGCAAGCGGGTACGATTGCCGTAGACGCCGCATCCGCCGACTTGGTCGGGTCGATTGTAGTTGTTGCCGTTGCCGCCATTGTTGAAGGTAACTCCGGACTGGTTGAAGCTGTCGATCAGCGGGGTGGCAAAGCCGGAGGTGATTTTCTGAATGACCGTCAACTGCCATCCACCGAGCAGCGAGTTCGTTGCGCCATTCCAATCGTTGCCCCACTTGTGGCCTTTGCCGAACGGCAAGTCATAGATCACGCTGGCGGTGAAGTTGTTGTGGGCATCGATCTGCGAAGGCGCCCAATCGAGCTTAGTCCAATTCGGAAGCGGGAAATAAGGCGCACTCAAGAGAGAACCTAATCCGTCGGTCAAGCCATTGTCGTAGGTGTGTGAGTAGGTGTAGGCGATCAACGCATAGAGGCCGTATTTCGGCGTCTTGGTTTCCGCCTTAACCTGCAACGAATTGTAGTTGGTCTTTCCGTAGTCGCCGAAAGCGAGGATGGCGTTGCCCACGGCAAAGCCCGGCGAATACGGCGTGCCGTCGGGGTTGCAACCAATTACACCGACTCCGCACACTTGCGAACCGCTCGTGGTGTTGAGGTTGTTGCCGGACACGAGGATGTCGTAGCCCTTCGAGCCGGCGTACCCGACCGTCAGCACGATGTTGCCGGGCAGTTCCTGTTCGACGTTCGCGTTGTACTGTTGTACGGTACCGGGGTGGAAGTTCGTCGGCTGATAAAACAGAGTGCCAGCGAAGCTCGCTACGTTTTGCGGCGGGCTCGAGATGATGGGGAAGCTATCAATGCTGACGCCCGTTGCGCCCTGCTTTCCCCCCGCCTGGGTGTTACACCAAGACCAGGTAAACGGGCAGCCGAACCCAAAGGGCGCGGACTCGGCGAAGAAGGGCGGGTTTTGCCACAGACCCTGGGCTCCCTGGCTCCAAGCTGAATCGTGGAAGATGGCATAGCCACCGCGAAGCACGGTTTTCCCGCTGCCAGTCAGCTTGTAAGCAAAGCCGATTCTGGGTTCAAATAGCTTCCAGTCCTTGTTGACGCCTGCGGACCAGGAAACGCCGCCGACTCCCGCGATGAGCTGCTGATTGGTGTATGGGTTGTAATTCGCCAACTTCCCATTCACTTCCGTGATGGGGTTCTGGATGTCCCAGGCGAGACCCAGGTTCAAGGTCAATTTGCTCGTGACTCTCCAGTCGTCTTGCACGAACGGCCGGTAGACCTTCCAGCGCCGCCCTGTGACTGTTCCGTTGAATGTTTGGTCGTGCAGCGCAACGTTCGTCAACCCCGACAGGATGTCGGCGACAGGATTGCCACTATAGATGCCAAACGGAATCCAGAAGCCGTCCTGGAACGCTTCCGTGCCGACGTTCATCTGGTTGGCGCGGATACCGATGCCGACCTTGATGTCGTGCTTTCCACGAATGAAGTTCAGCGTATCGTTAACCGTGAAGATATTGGTTCCGCCCTGGAAGGGAGAATAACCGCGGTCGCCGACGGACCAATAGCCGGCTGTCATGAGCAGGCTCGTCAGGCCGCAGCTATAGGCACCAGGGGTGCAGGTGGCGTCAGGGCCAACCGTATCGCAACCCAGGTTCGCGCCAACAATGCCCAGTTTCGCCGCTTCGCAGCTGCCAGTTCCTTGAGAGGTGATGTAGTCGAAGATGCGGTTGTAGCCGAAGCTGAACTGGTTGACGGTGATCGGGGAGAAAATGTGTGTCTCGCCGATGGCCACGTTCCGTGCGTGGTTGATGATTCCCTGGTTGCTGCCGAAGGCGCTCTGTTCGGCAAACCCAGGCGCTCCACCGGGGACGTAAGAGTTCGCCTGATCGTAGCTGAATCGCGCGAAGAGAGTGTCACTAGTCGAGAAGTTTTGATCGACGCGGATGTCGAACTTAGTTTCATCGAGCTTACGCACGGGAGAGTTGACGAAGTTGATCCCGTCGGCGGAGTCGTTGGCATTGGGCGTTGGATAATAGTTCAGCATGGCCTGGCCAATCGGGTCAATCAAGCCATTGGGTCGGGAGGGATCGTTACCCACCATCGCGCCCGGAATCTTGGCGCAAGGCGTTCCTGCCGCCTGGGATCCGTCGGCGTTAACCGGTCGCGGAGTACCAGCCCCATTGCACTGGAAATAGGCGTTTACAGCCGCACTGGGATCTAGTGACGCTCCGGTCATGTTGGGATTCACGATTGCCGGTACCGATACCTTTGTGCCGTCCTGACGAGTAAATGTCCCGAACGCCGGATTCCCAAATGCGTCGGCGGAGTAGTCCCCGTTCCGCATTGCATCGCTAGGTACCAAACCCGTGAATGTAACGCCGCGGCGCAGATACTTCTGTTCGCCATCGACGAAGAAGAAGGTTTTGTTCTTGCGGATCGGGCCGCCAATAGACCCGCCAAACTGATTCAGGTTGAACTTCTCGCGTGACTGCGCAAAGAAGCTCCGGGCGTCAAGATCGGTGTTACGGAAGAACTCATACAAACTACCATGGAAGTTGTTGGTACCAGACTTGGTGGTCAGCAATACAGTCGGTCCCGCGCGGGAGCCGTATTCGGCTGAATAGTTGTAAGTCAGAACTTTGAATTCCTGAATCGAATCGATGTTCGACAGGATCGAGATTCCGCCGGCGGTCAACTCGTTGTTGTCGACGCCGTCAATGAGCCAGTCTGTGGCGTTCGGGCGGGAGCCGCCGACCGACAGGGAGAACGGCCCGCGCGCGGCGACTTCAGAACTCGGCGCAGAGGTGAAGAAGCTGTTGGGATTCGTTTCTGCGGCAGTTCCCGGGGCCAGCGTGGCAAGTTGCACGAAATCGCGGCCATTCAAAGGCAATTGCGCCACCTGCTGTGAAGTAATCACTTGTCCGAGGGAAGGGTTCGAGGTCTCCATTGCCACTTCCGAGGCGGTGACTTCCACCGTGGAACTGACTGTTGCCGGAGACAGTGAGAAATTCAATTCCCGGTGCTCGTCCACCTGCAACTTCACATCTTTGCTTTCCGTCGCCTGGAAGCCCTTAAATTCCACGTGAATCGTATACACGGAAACGGGAAGCAGATTGATCGTGTAATGGCCCGTTTCGTCGGTGGTCGCAGTACGAGCGACTCCAGTGCCCTGCGAAGTCACGGTCACAGTCGCCCCCGCGACCGCAGAGCCTGACTTATCCGTCACCGTTCCGGCGAAACTTCCCGTAGCCTGTCCAAAAGCAGACGAGCTCCAACAAAGTGTGGCGATAAAGACAACGAGCGAAAATACAAATTTATGACTCATTCGTTCCACCCCTCTCGGCAACCCCAACAAGCATTTTCCCCTCGGCTGTAAAGCCAATAGAAAACAGGATGCCCTCCTCCTCGCGCACCGGGAAGCCATCCGATCTCCTAATGTGAAGCATGGACTAAAACGAATAACTTCAGACTTCTCCGCCGTCCTCAGACCCCAACGGAACTTCGCTTATCATCCAACAAAAACATCCGGGAAAATTACTTCTCTATGAGGGTCATGTCAAGGGGATGTTTTGCATTTGCCTGTGTAAGATTTTGAATAAATTGCCCTTCCCTGGGAATAATCATTGACTTCTTCATTTTTTAACCTTCCTGCGCGCCGTTCTGCCTGCATTTTCGGTACACTTGGGGGCTGCAAAAGGTAGTGGTGGCCCCAAGCCATGTGTCCAGCCATGCTGCCAAATGGCGGAGCGAGGACCATATTGGTCGCTGGGAGATCGCGGTTACCCCCCTTCCAGGGCGGCACAAGCATCTTCACCATTAATGACACGTTTGACATGATCCGTGGCAAGCACGACATCAAGGGGGCGGCGGAATCCGCATCAACCAAATGAATGTGCGAGCCGAAGTTTCCAGGACGGATTTTGGATTGTGAGCGGCGCTTGGACGGGCTCCTCGATGGCCGACGTGCTGATGGGGGCTCGCGAGCTCTGGCGGGCCGGTTACGTTTAGCATGACTTGGGCTACCAAATGCGCGCAACAGGAGAGAAGAGTTGTTGAAGTTGCGGGAGTTCACCGCCGGATGATTCACTGTGGTTTCTGGACTGGCAGGGGTGAAGACGTATTCTGTTCACGCAACGTATAGACGAACTGCTGAATCTCGTGACGCTGGCGTTCGGCTTCCTTGGTTCTTTGTTGCGAGGTCTGATCGTACAGCGCGGTCTCTTTGCGGGCTTTTTCAAACTCACCCATCTGACGATAGATTTGCGCCAAGCGATAGTGCGCTTCATCCGGGAGCGGCAACGTTTCAATGGCTTTTTGAAATGCGCTGATGGCGGCGGGCACATCCTTCATTGACAAATAGAGAATCCCCAGCTGCAAATAGGCGTTGCCAAGATGAGGATCGAGTGCGATGGCACGTTCTAACTCGGACTCAACTAATGCGTAGTTTTCGGTGTCAGAACCTTGCTTGCTTAGTGCAACGGCGTAGTAATAATGACCCATGGCATTGTCTGGATGAAGGCCAGTAAAACGTTGGAACCTAGCTGTCCATCCGGGTGGCTCGATTTTCTCGGCCTCCTGGAGCTTGCCGAGAAACAGATACGGAGTAGGGTCGGATGGGTTCAAGTCGCAGGCCTGGAGGAGTAGTTGTGCTCCCTGCTCGGTCCTTCCCTGGTCGTAAGTGGCGACGCTGAGGCCAAGCAGCATGCGAACGGAATCGGGATAGAGCCGATGACCTTTGGCAAAGACCTCGATCGCCGGTTCGAAGGCGCGATGAAGGAGCAGTTCGGCTCCCCAAACGAAGAGGTGAGACTCACTGGGTTGTAGTTCCACGGCGCGTTGATATTCTTTGACGGCCTCAAGCGGGCGTCCTTCGCGCTCCGCCGCGTCGCCAAGGTGCACGTGCGAACTCGCGATTTCCTCGCTATTCCCGGCACTGCTCTTGTGCGAAATGGCGATTGGCTCCTCGCGTTGCAGATTCGCAGTCTCTTTCCCCAAAGACTCTTTGGTGCGGAGGGCCGTATCCGAGCCGTGACCGCCAAGATTACTCGGGTCGGTGACGCCAGAAACGTTGAAGTGTGGTTCATCGGAGAATTCGACAGCAGATAGAGCGTCTTTTGCAGACGCCGGGGATTCTTCTGGTAGCAAATGCAGGGTAACTGACTTCACTTCTTGCTGCTGAAGGGAGAAGGGGCCATCACTTTTCTCGCGGTAGCCCAACTTGCTCGCCCGCAATGTGTACGTGCCCTGTGGAACAGCCTCAAAACGGTAATGACCTTGAGAATTCGAGCGAGAATCGAATTTGTGCGCGTGATTATCGCTTTCCAATGAAACGGCCGCATCTCCCAGGGGACGATTTTCGGAGTCGCAGACTATTCCATCCACAACGGCAAGAGCCTCGCTGGCTTTGCCCTGGCTGCGGCTGGCCTGGGACGACACCGCAATCAACGCCAAGCACAGGGAAAGCAGTCGAGGAGATTTGGTCGAAAGCGTATTCATCGGGGAAAAGAGTCTCCAGTTGCGTAAAATGGCTAGCTTTCCCACTTGATCGTGACTCTCGTCGAAACTCATTCTAGCCGTGGAATGATTTCCATGCAATTGACGCAGGATAAACACGAATTACAAAATGATCCTAGACCAGGCCAACACGGGGCGTGTTATTGGCCGAGTTGCGCCAATTGTTCCTTCGCTTGAAGATGATCGGGATACTGGTTGAGGAGTTCGAGCAGGACAGCGCGAGCCTTCTCCCTATCGCCCAGAAGCGCATAGACACGAGCGAGGTTTAGATAGGACTGATCGTAAGTAGGTGCCAGACGGATAGATTCCTGGAAACTGCTAATCGCTTCCTGCGGCCGGCGCGTTCGCAAATAGAGCACTCCTAGATTATTCAAAGCCTCCGGATAAACGGGCCGCAACTTGATCGCCTTCTTCAGATACTCGTAGGCGCTATCTGGATCCCCCAGTTGCGCATCGACCATGCCAAGACTGTAGTTAACTTCGGGATCCTCCGGACTTAGAGTGAGAGCTTTCTGCAGAGTTTCTTTGGCTGCCGCCCAGTCTTTGTACTGACGGTAGGCGTTGCCGAGATTCAGGAGGGCAATCGTGTGAGTTGGATCGATCTGCAGCGCCCGCTGAAAGTAGTCGATGGCCGCGATGGTTTTCCCTTCACGTGCTGACAGGATTCCGAGATTATTCCAGGCGTTTGGCAGCGTCCCGGGGTAGCTAGGGTGAAGTATAAGGACTCGTTCAAAACTTTCACGCGCTTCTTTTATTCTGGCTTGCTGCAAATAGACGCTTCCAAGTCCATAGAGAGCTTCGGCACTCGCCGGATCATCTTGCAGCGCCTGGCGGAAGAAGGCTTCCGATTGCTCAGGATAGCCCCGCTCGTAGAAAACGGAGCCGAGGGAAACATAGTTGCGGCCGAACTCATAGGTTCCGGTGAGACCGGGAAACGGGAGGGCTTTAGCGATGCGCTCCGCGTCGGTATGCGGGATAGACTTAAAGTCCTTTTCAAAATGCCCGTGTGGAACCGCCCCCTGGTAAATTTTGACGATTTCTCCGTCCTTATTGATAAGGAAAGAAGCAGGAACACGCAGATCGCGATGGCGGTCGAACAGTTGGCGGTAGAGGAGATTGTAGACAGCGATGATGTCTTGCGTCGCGATCAGGATGGGAAAAGAGTGGCTGGGATAACTCTCCACGTGCTTGTTTTTCTCAATTCCCTGTGCCATATCAACATTGACCGTAAGTAGTTGCAGCCCCTCGCTTCTCCACCCTGAATGCAACTTTTCGAATTGCTCCAGATCAACGTGGGAAATTGCCGAAGATGCGGACCAGAAATAGAGAAGCACAGGCTTCCCGCGTCGAGCGGAGAGTGATTCGATGCGTCCCGCCGGATCAGGAAGAGAAAGCTCCGGGGCAAGAATCGGGACAAGCAGCCAAGTCTCCACGTTACTGGGCAGGGTCTCTGATTTTGTAGCCACAGTGGACGTCGCGGCAGACCACGGAGAGGTTGCCGCAAAAGGCTCGAGTCGCGATGGTGACAACCCTTCTTCCACCCAGATTCGATGATTGACAGGCAGGGTGGGCAGATCCTGTTGAAGCCCGCTGGGCCAGCGAATCGTCGCTCGAATCGGGCCCTGGGTGGTTCCCAGACCAAAAAACAACTCCTTGCTGTGCTGGGCCAGAAACCCCGATCCAGCTTGCAACAGGCGAGTCTGACGGCCAGTTTCCGTTTCGACTGTGACGGAGGCTCCGATCGCATCGCGATTGCATTTCTTGCCAGTCAGGCGAAAGGAGATAGAAACACCAGGATCCGGCATCACATTTTTGAAGAACCGCAATTGTGGGCTATTGCGATTTTTCAATACCACTTCCAACTTGCCGTCGTGGTCGAAGTCACCAAGGGCAAACGTGCGGCCATCTTCGACGCAGTCGAGACCTACGATTCCCGAAACATCGGAAAATGTGCCATCGCGATTGTTCAGGTAGCAGACGTTGCGCTCATATCCGCTCCACGTCCCATCGGAACGAATCAATTCATTGATGGCATTCCAACCCTGTTCATATTCATGGTTCGGCTTGGGTTCCTTCGGAGAATTGGCAACCACCTGTCGCCAGAAAAAGCTGTTCAGATCGTCCGTCGAATCGCCAGAAATCATGCCGTTGGCAATATAGAGATCCGGGAAGCCGTCTTGATCAAAATCCCAGGAATCGCTGGACCACGACCAGCGGCCTATCGTTGTTCCGGAGCGTACACCGAGATCTTCAAAACGGTCGCTGCCGGCGTTTCGGAAGAGAGAGTTGCCCATGGCATGTTGATGGTAGAGCGCCCTTGTTTCTCCGCCGGCACTGGACTGGAAAGTTTCTTGTTCCGAAACGCGAAGCCCGGCCGCAGTCCACATGTTCGCAACATAGAGATCTTCCCTTCCATCATTGTCAGAATCGAGCCAGCAGACGCTCATGCCGGCGCCGACATCCTCTACGCCCGCCGGTGACGCGACGTCGGTAAAAGTGCCATCTCCGTTGTTTCGGTACAGGTTTTTGCGGCCGAAGTCATTGACCACATATAGGTCGGGCCACCGATCGCCATTGTAATCATCCCATGCACAGCAAAAACTAAAACGAGTATTGTTCTGACGGAGGCCTGATTGTTTTGTGATGTCACGAAAGGTTCCGTCGCGATTATTGCGCATCAAGAAATTGGGCGGCCCATTTTCCGCGTCGTAGTAGGGCATGGGGTAGCGATATTGGTCGGCGCCCTGATAGTAGGAATACAAGCAGAAATAAATATCGAGCCAGCCATCACGGTCGTAGTCGGCGATGGCTGCACCGGTGAACGTGCCTTGCGGAGGATCGGCAAATTGAAAAGCATCGGGTTTGGCGCGGAATTTTCCTCCTCCCACGTTCAGGAACAACAGCGGGCCATTGGCCCGTACAACGATCAAGTCCTGACGGCCGTCGTTGTCCAGATCCACGAAAAGCGCGCATGCAGTATTTTCAAGAACCCCAAGCCCGGATTGCTCCGTAATGTCTTCGAAGGTGCCATCGCCCCTGTTGCGAAAGAGGCGGTTCGGCAAGCCCGCGGGCTGGCAAACGTAGAGATCGTCGAATCCATCGCCGTCGACGTCGGCAATGGAGACTCCATTATGGCCATAGATATCGATACCGCTCGCTGAGTCGAGTACCGTTCGCCAATAGTCTGTCCCATGAACCAGTTGGGAGCTATAAACAGGGCTGTCGCGAAACGCCAGTTCCGCAACGTCGACGAAAACAGGCGCCGTGGCTCGGCTGCGCATTTCGTCGAGCACTTTCCACTCTTGAAGGCGCAGTTCACCAGAATCAAAGAGCTCCCAGGTGATTTCCCAATTGCCCACGCGCTGCTCACGATGAAACTCAGCCCCTGCCCCCACCAGTTCAAAGCGAACTGTCGTTTCCAATAGACGGGATTGCTCCAGCGAGGGAGAGGAAGGGGACGGGGCGTGAATGCTGATCACTTGGAACTCAGCAACGATGATCTTGGAGAAGGAATTGAGCAGTGCGCGAAGGTCTGCCAGAAACTCTTCTCTCCCCAGAACTGGTCCGTTCGAAAACTCTCCCTGCCACACCATGAGCGTGGTCCCGGCACGCACTGATTTCCAATGACTGGCCTTCGGTGATGGACCGGAGAAGTGCGCGGGCATCGCCTTCTCTAACGCGGAGGTGTCTTGTGTGGAGTGGAGAAGCTGGGAACTCCACTTGTCGAGAACAGCGGCAACCTGATCTTGATATTTTTCTGTGACGAATTCATCGAAGCCAGCCGGGACTTTCCGCAACACGGCTTCGATCCCCCGTTGAACCCGATACTGGGGGTGGACGCTAAATACACCCGGCGCGGGTTCTTGAGGAGAGGAAAAAGGAAAGGATGAGAATGAGGAAAGAGGCGACGGAAGAAAGGCGAGCGGGATACCTTGGCAGTACTGCAGAAACTCACGGCGGCTGATATCGATGGTGGTGCGTTTCTTCCGGGGCCGGTTCAGTGAGATTCTCCTGATAATTTATAGCGCAAGAGCGAAATCTAGCATTGGGGTGGAGACTGGTCAAGTTTGCGCCCGCAGCATCGGTTCCGAATGCCACAATCATCTATGATAGCCTTTTCGATGAGCACTTATACTACTGAGAAGGCCATGCGAACGTTGCGCCTGCAGCGAATAAGGTTTCTGTCGTTGTCGATCCTTCTTCTAAGCACCACTTCGCTGGGGGAGACCGCCACTCAGAATCCTGCGCCTCCCAAGGCGGCTTCGGATGAAGGGGTGGAGGTACACATGGGAAGGGGTTACGAAGCGCTGAAGCAGGACCGTTATTTCGACGCGGCAGAAGATTTTCGGGCTGCACTGGAACTCGACCCGACGCTTGTGATGCGTGCACGATTTCCGCTGGCGATCGCACTGTTTCAGCTGCACAGTTACGTGGAGACTCGGCATGAACTGGAAGCCGTTCGCCGGGAAGTGGGCGAGCGACCGAGCGTCGACTATTACTTCGGCCGACCTGGAAGAGCAAAACTACAAAAGTGCGATCGCAAACCTGAACAAGGCAATGACAAATCCGCCATTTCCCGACACAGCCTACTTCCTGGGGTTTGCCCACTTGAAGGAGGGAAATGATCAGGACGCCGAGAAATGGCTGAAGGAGGCGGCAAAACCGAATCCAGAGGATTCGCGTGCGGAGTATCAGTTGGGGTTGTTGTACCGGAAAGAGGGCCGAGAGGAGGAAGCCAAGCAGGCGTTCTCGCGGACCAAGGAACAAAGGGAGCAAAGTAACAAATTGAGTCAACTGAAATGGGATTGCGCCCACGAACTAGATCGCGGTTGTGACTGAGCAAGCGATCACGGTTTGCGAGCAGCTTGATAATCCCCATGACGCAGAAATGTTGGCCACGTTGGGAATCCCTTATGGGCAGCGTGGAGAACTGGAGCGAGCCCTGAAAACCCTTGCTCCGCGCTGCCGACTTAGCCCCGCAATCTCCCCAGATGCAATACAATCTTGCGTTCACTTACTTCCGGTTGGGTCGATTTGCGGGCGCTCGCGGACCGCTTGCAGGAGCGGTTGAGCGTTGGCCCGATCTATATTCCTTGAATGCGCTCTATGGAGCTGTTTTGTGGCAACTGGGCGAGGTATTCCCGTCCTATCGAGCCCTGAAGCGCGCCCATCAATTAAATGCCGACGATTCGGGCACAACGGATTTGTTGTATACCACCACGTTGGAATTGGCGAAACAAACTGAGGCAGGCGGAGCAGACGCAGAGGCCCTAGCCTATCTGAAGGAAGCCACAAGCTTGAAGCCCCTGGCGCCGGAGCCCCATCAGCGAATGATCACGATTTACACTCGGACAGGTCGCTCGGGCGAAGCCAGAGCCGAGCAACAGAAACTGGATCAACTGGCTAAATCGTCGAATAATTAGGGCGCAAGCTGACTCTTTTCTGCACCGTATTCCACGCCACAATTCGTCTCGCCGAAGCCTGCCTCGGCATGCAAAAAAAATGGTGCGACGGATGCGACAAATTGAAGAACATCTTGCAGCCGGCTTAGTTATTCCCTAGTGATTACTTCCGACGAGTTCGAGGCGAGTTCAGCTGGGGTTGAAGGTAGCCTGGTGGTTGGGGAGGCCGGTTTGCTGGAAGATAGCTTGGAGTCGCGCTCCGCGGAATTGCGTCCACGGATCTTCTGGAGAGCTAGTTCGTTGCGGCCTTCTTCAATCAGATAAAATTGGTCGGCTTTCACGTCGTGAAAAAACTGGTGAGCCCCGCTGGGCCAGGTTACTTCGACATTCTGCGCACTAGTATTCATGCCGAGACCAAAGTTCGCACGGAGGTCGCTCTGCGAAAGGTAACTTCCACCTCCCATGATTTCTCGAATCTGCGAGATCCCACCTGCGCTGACCCGAATGCGGGCGCCCAGCGCGTCGCGATTACTCTTCGTGCCGACGAGCTTGAAATTTATGTAGTGGTTGCCATTATTGCCGGAGTTGTGGAGAAGCGTTGGCGGATCGCCATCGTTGGAGACGACCATGTCCACGAAACCGTCGTTGTCGAAATCAGCAAAGGCGACACCCCGTCCGGCGCGTGGCGGCAAAGCAGCCAGTCCCGCGGCTGCAGAAGCCTCGACGAACTTTCCGTTCGTCTCGTTGTGGAAAAGGGAGTTGTGCTGTTTGTAGTGGGTACCGGGAGAAGCGATTTCAATCTCGGGATACACGTGGCCATTCGCGATGAAAAGATCAAGCCAACCGTCGTTGTCGTAATCGACGAATCCGCCGCCAAAACTCAGGACTTCACGCGTGGGAACCGTGATCCCGGCCACATCGCTCACTTCGTCGAAGTAGCCCTTCCCGGAGTTGTGCCACAAATGATCTGAACTTTTCTGGAAGTCAGAAATGTAAAGGTCCAGCCAACCGTCATTGTCGTAGTCACCAAGAGAGATGCACATTGCCGCCATAGTCTGGCCCCGCATGGTATAGGCCATGCCACCAGTTTCGGCACTCTCTTGAAATTTTCCATTATGAAGATTCTGGTAGAGCTCGGCGGGCAGGCCATCATTTGCCACGAAAAGGTCCGGCCAACCGTCATTGTCATAGTCCGCGGCGCCCACGGCCAAATTCTTTCCATCAGGTTTCAGGACATTGGCTGCCTTCGCCACATTCGTAAAAGTGCCATCACCATTGTTGTGATACAAAGCGTTGGGGCTGCCACGATACGCACTCGGGGCGCAACTGGTTTGCACATCGCCGATGTAGCAGTAGCGGCGAGCGTCGGGACCAAAGGCGACGTAACTTCCGACGTACAGGTCCAGGCGTCCGTCGCGATCATAGTCGAAGAAAACCGCACCGGCGTGGAACGGGCCGGATTCCATACCTGCGACACCAGCCTTGTCGGTCACATCCGTGAAGGTTCCGTTACCATTGTTGTGATAGAGAACGTTGCGTCCGTACTGCGTGACGAACAAATCGGGAAAGCCGTCATTGTCATAGTCTCCCCAAACGCAGCCCAATCCAAATCCCGTGCCGGGAACTCCCGCAGCGTCGGTAACATCGGAAAAGGTGCCGTCGCCATTATTGCGGTACAACGCATTCTTGACGCTGATGCCGCGGCCGTAGCGGTCGCGTGCATTGACGAAGTAAATGTCTTGCCAGCCGTCCTTATCATAGTCGGAGACGCACACGCCCGGCCCAAACTCCTCCAGGTTAATGGAGATACCTTGGTTGCCTTTGAAATGGACAAACTTGATTCCGGCGGATTGGGTAACGTCAATCAATTCGATGGAGGCAGCCGCTTTGAATTGCGCAGAACCAATTGTTACAGGGATAGAAAGAAAAGCAGTGAGCAGGCAAGCAAGGGCCCGGGAAATGGCTGACTTACCCAGAGTGGGAAGAGTGGGATCGAATCGAATCACGGTCTATCTATTCTACAGGGAGTGCGACAATGATTCAGCAAGGGGCCGCTGGCGGATCTGGCCACATTAAGCTGGGTTGAAGTTCAACTACGAAGCGCAAACAACGTATACTGAATGCGGGCGGGCGAGCTGTTTCGCCTGACCTATTTTATCCTTGGCCGACCTCGACGTTTGACGGTTGCCGAGCAAGGTTGCGTGCCGCGCCGACATGTTGCGAACCCCAGGTAAGATCGCTCTTTTTGCTCTTGCTGCTACGATACTCTTCCCCGCCCTGTCGCTTGTGGCTCAGGCTCCAAAAACCAGCGCGGCCCCCGGAACAACAGGAACGGCGCTAACCACGGAAAAGGCTCTGGCACTGGCCCAGCAAGGTCGCTGCAAAGAGGCTTTGCCTACCCTGAAGCGCGCGACAAACGGGGCAGGTCCAGCAGAAACCAGGAAGGAAGCAGGCGTTTTGGCGCTGAGATGTGCCATGGCGATGGACGATCGCGCGAGTGCCACGGAAATTTTGGTGCTGCTCCACAAGCAGTTTCCCGAAGATCCCGATATTCTCTTTGTTGCTACGCACGCCTATTCCGATTTGTCGTCACGGACGGCCCTGGATTTGGTTCGAGTGGCTCCTCGGTCAACTCCCGCGCGAAAGATGAACGCGGAATCGCTGGAGATGCAAGGGAAATGGGATGAAGCCCAAAAAGAGTACGAGAACATACTGAAAGATGACCCCACGGCGAAAGGGGTTCATTATTTGTATGGCAGACTGCTACTCTCCAAGCCCGCCGGGGATGCCGCGGCGATAGCCCAGGCCAAGCTGGAATTCCAGAAGGAGCTGGAGATTGATCCGCAGAACGCGGGCGCCGAATATATTTTGGGAGAAATGGCGCGGCAGGAATCGCAGTGGGACGAGGCCATCACCCACTTTTCGCGCGCGGCCAAGCTGGACACGAGCTTCGGTGACGCATTCATGGGTTGGGGTTTTTGCCTGGTTACAGTGAAACGGTATGAAGAAGCCATCCCGCCCCTGCAAATGGCTGTGCGGCTTGAACAAGGCAATCCCGGAGCGCATTACAATCTGGCCGTGGCATTGAGCCGAACCGGCAAAAAGCAGGAAGCAGAGAAGGAATTTGCCATCCACCGGCAACTGACGAACAAGGACACGCAAGTTAACGAAAAGAAGGAATAAGGATGCCACGGGCCGAATTCTCTTCTATTTGCACGGTTTAATGACCGGAGATACCTTGTCTGCCATAGCCCTGAGGATGGGCACGGCGCCATTCCCAGGCACTGCGAACGATGGACTCAAGATCAGGATGGCGAGGCGTCCAGTTCAGCTCTTTCCTGATCTTTTCTGAACTGGCCACCAGGATCGCGGGATCCCCAGGTCGACGAGCCGCCTCCAGCACGGGGATGGGATGCCCGGTGACCCGACGGACCGCTTCGATGACTTCGCGGACGCTGAAGCCGCGGCCATTGCCCAAATTGTAGATCAATTTATCTTTTCGTTTGAGCGCTTCCAGCACGAGCAAATGAGCACTCGCCAGATCTGACACATGAATGTAATCCCGCACGCAGGTTCCGTCGGGTGTGGCGTAGTCCGTGCCAAAAATCGAGATGAACTCGCGCTGGCCCAAAGCCACTTGAAGTGCCAGGGGAATCAAGTGCGATTCGGGCTGGTGATCTTCCCCTTGCCCGCCTGCGGCGCCCGCGGCGTTGAAATAACGCAAGCTGGCATAACGAAGGCCATGAAGGAGATGAAACCAGGCGAGCATCTGTTCCACTAGAAGCTTGGAAGCACCGTATGCATTTGTGGGTTCAAGCTTGTCGGTCTCCTCAATCGGAGAGCGCTCCGGCGTTCCGAACAGAGCGGCAGTAGAGGAGAAAACAAACCGAGGAATCTTGTGAGCAATGATCGCTTCCAGCAGGATGAGGGTGTTCGCCGTGTTGTTCCGGAAATATTTTTCTGGCAGTTGCATCGATTCGCCCGCCTCGATGAAGGCAGCAAAATGCATCACGGCATCGATGGAGTTCTCCAGAAACAGCCGATCCAGGGCCGAACGGTCAGCGATGTCTCCCTGAATAAATTCTGCCTTGGCAGGGACGGCAGCCATGCGGCCTTTTGAGAGATTGTCATAGACGATCACCTTATACCCTTGTTCCAGAAGTTGGGAAACGACCACGCTCCCGATGTAACCAGCCCCGCCGGTGACGAGCACACTCTCGGTCATCAGATCCTCTCTACTTCTTAATCGAGTAAATACCGACCTCGAACATTACCGCGTTCCATTTTTCGGCCTTTGGAGATGCGGCTCGAAATTCGATCTTTGGAACGAACGAAACTAAATGGCAAGCTTCGGATTCAAACCATCGTAGTGAAACAGGATAGAGCGGTCAACCTGATCCACACCTGATCCACATGTGATCGAATTGGTCTCTAAGCGCAAACTCAGGTAAAACGTTTCGCTTGACGCACCCATTGGCAGATACTACCTTTGCGACAGATTCGAGGGAGCGTATGAGCTACGCGCTCGCCGAAAAGCCGGTGGTCAGTCCGTTTTTTGACTTTCGTGATCGGCAGATCGCTACTCGTCCACAATCCGGCGAGCCTTCAGCAGGAGGTCGTAGGATGCATCCAGAAACGGTTGTGGGTTGCCAGCTTGCCTGTTAATGGGTTTAGGGCCGTGGACCGCCTGACGGAGCTTCTCAAACTCGGCTTTGGCATTTCTGAGCGCTGTGTGTCCATCAAAAACCAACTTCTCACACTCTACTGATATCTGCCTCGCATAGGCGCGGACATCGAGGAGGCGGTTTTCTGTTAGTTCAGTCGGGTCCAGTATCGCTTGCGGGTCCGCGATTGTTCCGGGCACATACCGCAACCACGTGCGTGCGAGGTCGAGGCCGTCAGCTATGCCAGCCATGAGATCCTGGAGATGATCGATGAGCGGGGTGTGGAAACGAGTACACTTCGAAGTCAGCTCCTTCGAGAATGTCGTATACCGCGATCCAATACACGCCAGTGGATTGCATTGCGACGGTCCGAATCCCGCATTGCTTCAGCCAGACCGCCATCTCCTTCAGCTCGGCCGTGGTGCAACCGAAGCGCTGTACTGGTTGGCTATCACGTTGTGGCGGCGCGGCTACATAGTGGGATTCGTTGCCGATATCAATGCCGGCGGCATCCGGATGGATCACCTCCAAGCTGATGTCTTCGCTCTGGATCTTTCGCGTCATCTCTCGCCGTTGCTTGCGGTTCATCTGTTGTAAATTGCCCTGCGTTGGGCCGCAGATTGCTTTCTTGTTTTTCTCGTGTTGCTTGTGTTTCATGCTAACCGCTCCACGTTGAATTCAACTTGGCTCGGCCCGGTCAGCGAAACTTACTCAATCTCTCCAGCGGGGTCAGGCCCTTATCCTTTTCAGGACAACGCCGCCACCATCTATACAATCGCCAACACCGGAGCCATGCTCATCTAGCGGGCAGAAACGCTCCAGAGAAAATACGGCCTTAGCTGCCAAGCCATGTTGTGCCCAGATTCTAGCTCGCGCCGAGACACCACAAGGCCAGCAAGCTCTCTAGAAGAGTTTCTGATTTATATAACCACGGCGAAGCGGTGGCCGCTGCTCATCTCGGCCTCCTTCGGTCCGAGCTCGGTTAGGGTGAACAGTTTACACGGGCCGTCGCGAGGCCGGCGTCGTTATGGCATCAACCGAAACAGTAGGTATCAGTACCTCGACGAGTCTTTCGGCGATTGACGACTTTCGATCAGTGCAGCGGCTCTTCGGGCGGCTTCGCAACCTTCTCCGAGGTGTCAATGGCAAACAGGAGATAGTCGGTCAACGAATGCTTGTCATGGTAACGCTTGCCATGAAACTCCGTGAACATATCGGCGCTCCATGGAAGCCAGAGTTGTTTCGACTGCGAGACAAAATCGACCGGACCGTAATCCACGAGGAGATGATCCCTGGTAAGTTGCAAGTCTTTCACCGGCTCGCGAAGGTCGGTCTCAACGCGAACGACAGCGAAATTGAGACTGGAAATCCAGATACGCCCTTTGATGGGGATATCGTAGGTTTTGCGGTTCGTCTTCCAGGAGCGGACTCCGTCGTGGATGTCGGCCTTCTGCACAAAATGAACCTGCCATGCAGCGAGTCCGCGCACATGCGCCAAACCTTCGCACGAATAGTTGAAACGATCGTGATAATAGGGTTGCAGGATATTGACACCCAACGCGTTCAGGCTCGTCGTGATGATGGCGTCATCCATACCTGAGGTGCCGGTTCTGCCATTGCGAGACTCCTCGACATACATGGAGTCTTTCTTCATGGGATAGACGAGAACAATATAGGAGAACTCGCGGGATTTCACCGGTCCTGGCCAACCGTAACGGTCAATTTCCTGCTGTTCGATATGCTCTGTAGCGGTGAACTTCTCCAAATCAAGCAACTGCGACTTCATGCGATTGAGAGCTTGATCGAGGACCCTTTCGGTGTTGCAACTCACATCCGGCGCAACATCGGGAACGACATCATCAATATCCGGCGGCGCCCATGGATGATCCGCGACTGCGACAGGAGGAGCCGGCTCCGATACGGCCGGAGCAGGATCACTTGCGGTTGAAGAAGGAGGAACAGAATCCTTCCTGAAGTCCAGTTGAGCCAGGTTTTTCCTCGCCTGCTCTGTGAGTGGATCCGAGGGAAAGGTCTTCAGCATCGACTCCCAAGTAAGCCTGGCATAAGATCGCTTGCCCGCCGCGTATTGTATTTGGCCCAACAGATACGCGGGGGCAGCGTCTTGATTCCTGGCGAGCCGCACCGCGCGAGAGGCCGCGGATTCCGCCTCGCTCAAGCGATTGAGCTTCAAGTCAGCGGTGGCCAGCTCGAAGTCAGTGCGCCAGCTCGTAGCCCCCGGCGAAGCGGCTTTCTCCAGGAACGGAACAGCCGTTGCCGGCGAACCACTGCGCTGTTGCATCCGGGCCAGAGAAACCAGCGCTAGTTCGTGGTTGGGTTCAGTGGCGAGCGCACTCTGAAAATCACTGCGAGCCAGATCATCGTGTTGTAGACCGAGTTCAGCGAGCCCGAGGTTATATAGGACATCGGGATTGTCATGGGTTTTCGGCAGAAGCTTTGTGAAGGTCTTTTGCGCGGCGCTATAGTGTCCCTTCCTCAGGGCTTCTATGCCGCGCTCCAGGTCGGAGCGGAATTGTGGCGGCAACATAGCGGCTGGATTGGCACTGGCCACCTTGGTCGAGTTCGATTCCGGAACAAGATAAACGTAAATTGGCATCCCACTGTAGCCAATGTCCGCTAGAAAAGTCTGTTTGGTTTTCTGGAAACCAGCACATGTCACCTCGATCTGGTACTCGCCCATCATTACTTGGTGAAAACGCGCCGGCGTTAGATTCTCAGATGAGGATACTCCGTTGTACTTCCTGCCTGCGGACGTAAGGCGAACAACGGCAGGGACCTCGATGACGTTTCCATGCGCATCCCGGACCGAAATGTCCAAGTCAATCGCATTAGTCCCGATCATCCCACCCGTCGACACGGCACCAGACGCAGTAGGGTGCTGAGCGAACAATAGAGACGGCGCTATCAGTAGCGCAAGCGCCAGACACAGCAGCATCAGAGAACTTGCAGGCTCGTTGCGCAAAGGAGTGCACCCTTTCCGTCAAAGGTTAGTGGCTTGTCCCCTCTGTGTCAACGTCCCTGAGACACGTCCGAGACAAGTCTAGTACCCTTAATTACTGAGCAAAAGGGCGAGAAAGAAGCAGGCAAGGATGATCAGGAATTCTCTTGGTGTTGTTCTTTCTCCTGGAGGTTTGGCTGCCGCGGAACGGAGCGAAGGCTCGGTTTGTGAGCCTGAGCGTAGTGCAGCGACAGCCAAAGTAGGCGCCGGGGCTGTGCCAGTTTTGCCGCCGGATTCCGAGGTTGTCGCCAAGGCAAAACGTCGTGTCTTCACCGCAGCATACAAACTGCGCATTGTGAAGGAAGCCGAAGATGCTGCAGCCACCCCAGGTGGCGTCGGCGCGCTGCTTCGCCGGGAGGGTTTGTATTCCTCGCATCTGGTCAATTGGCGGCGGGAACGCCAAGCCGGGAGCCTGGAAGCCCTGACCCCACGTAAACGCGGCCGCAAATCCCAGCGTGATCCGCGGGCGGAGGAAAATGAAAAGCTGCTCCGCCAGCTAGGCCAACTGACGGAAAAACTCCGAAAAGCGGAGATCATCATTGACGTTCAAAAAAGAGTGGCGGCGCTGCTGGGCCGTCCGATCCCGGATCCGGAGGAGAAACTGTGATGGCCGCGGCCACCGAGTTGGCCACGATCGCGGGCATCCGCGCGGCGTGCCAGGCGCTGGCTCTGTCGCGAGCTTCCTACTACCGCAAGCTTCATCCCGGTTCTTCGCCTTCGCCGATTTCCCGGCGGCCGCCGGCACGGGCTTTGCGCCCTGAGGAACGGTAAACGGTTCTCGCCTGCTTGCACGAAGAACGTTTTCAGGATCGCTCTCCAGCCGCGGTTTATGCGACGCTGCTCGATGAAGGAACGTATCACTGCTCGATCAGCACCATGTATGGCGTGCTCGACGAACACGACGAATCGCACGAACGCCGCAATCAGTTGCTTCATTCCCGAAAGGGATCACCTGGGCCGAAGCAAACACTTTGCGTCAGCATCTCAATGCCGTAATCAATGGAGACACACGGTCCGCTACGGAAGTTCGTGAAGCGGTCGAAGGACGCGCGGCACGCGCTAGCGTTGGCCGACCGGAGAGGTCGTTTCTAGTTTGACGGCGCCGGACTGGGCTGGCTCATCCTGTCGGCCAGGTCGTCTTCTGCTTTCTTCTGAAGCGCGTGGATTTTCGCAAATTCCCTTTGTGATTCGGCAGTGTTGCCCATAGCCTTGTATAGAGTGCCGAGACGGTAGTGAACATCCATCTGTTGGGGATCGAGTTTTTCGGCGTGTTGGAGGGCGGCCAAGGCTTCCTCGTATCTGCGCAACTCCGTCTGAACCGATCCGATATCCAGATACGCAAAACGGATGTCCGGCCGTAAGCGAACCGCACGATTCAAGAGCGACAATGCTTTCTCCAAATTGTGTCGCTTCATTTCGATATCGCCCAAATAGGTGAGCGCTTCCGGATTCTCAGGATCGAAGGACAACTGCTTCTCGAACGCTCGCGCGGCTTCGTCGTAACGCCCGGATTTCCAGTACAGGAAGCCAAGCCCGAAATAGACGTTGGGTGCATGCGGATCAGCCTCGGTGGCCAATTGAAATTCCGCAATGGCGTCGTCCGTTCTCTTCAGCCCGTCCAGAGCTTCGCCCATCAAAATGTGAACGTTGGGGGAGTCTGGATTCTGTGTCACCAGCCATTTGAATTCGTTCAGCGCGCAATCGAATTTCTTGGCCGAAAGGCAACTCTGCGCCAGCACATTGTGCAATTCAGCATTGTTCGGATCGGCGGCGGACGATGCGCCCAGGTGCTCGGAGGCCTCGCTGAATTGTCCCGTGGCGTAGTAGCTCATTCCTAGAAGCGTGCGGGCCTGCTGGCTTTGTGGATCTGCAGCCAGAGCGGCGCGGAACGGCTTGATGGCTCCCTGAAAATTCTTACGCTTGAATTCCGCCAAACCCAGGTTCAGTTGGATCCCGGGCAGGTTGGGATTCAGGGCAATCGCCTTTCGATAAGCCACGGCCGCTTCGTCGTATTTGTTTTCCTGGGAGAGGACCACGCCGAGGCTGGCGAATGCAGCCGCATCTTTCGGATTCGACTTCAGCCAGGCGCGCCACTCCTGCTCGGCGGCGGGGAGCTGGCCTTCCCGTTCGAGGGCCATCGCTTTGTCGGGGCTGGGCTCTTGCGCGTTCGCCGGGGGAAGGACGGTTAACGCGAGAGCCAACGGGAGGCAAACTGTCTTCCCGAGGCATTGGATCAGTTTCCTAACACGTGGAATCATCTGAACGTAATGTAACAGTTCTGTTTGTCGTCGCCAAAAGGCTTGACGGGCCGACTCCTCGAGACTAATCTGCATTCCTTACCGCGCATGCAGTGTATTGGTGAGCCAGAGTATGTGGTTGCGCCTCGATCTCGCAGTCCTTCCATTGGCGGTCCTACTGTGCGTCTGCCCGTCGCCCGTTCGGTGCCAGGATAGCGGCGACCAGGGAACCATGATCCGCGGAGACCGGGCGGAGCTCTCGATTACGGTCCGCGATGCGTCCGGGGCGCTGATTACCACACCGTCCTCCGTGAAGCTCTATAAGAATGGCTCTCCGAGCGATCAGTCGTCGACTTCGCACGGGCGTGCCTTCTTCATTCCCCGTGGCCTCGGTGAATTCACAATTATTGTGGATGCGGCTGGTTACAAATCCGGTCAAAAGGACGTCTCAGTAACCATCGCTGGCCGCATGGAGGTGGACGTGTATCTGCAGCGCGAGCTGGCGGCCAATGAAAGCGCCAGCGCGCCCGGAGGGCCGATCCTGGCACCCGAGGCGCAGAAGGCTCTCACCAAAGGGGCACAGGCGCTGCGTGACGGCAAGCTCGATCAGGCGGAAAAGGAACTAACCAAGGCGGCGAATCTGGCGCCGGGAAATCCGGACGTGCTGTACATGCAAGGCATGCTGTATTTGAAGCAGAGCAGTTGGCAAAAGGCGGAAGCGGTGCTGCAGAAGGCCGACCAGATGGAACCGAATCAGGCACGCATGCTGTCTGCGCTGGGCATGGCGCTTTGCAACCAGAAGAAATACGAGCAAGCGATTCCGGTTCTGGAGAAGTCCATTCAGTTGGAACCGAACGCTTCTTGGGAAACGGACTGGGCGTTGGCGAAGTCTTACTATTCTCACGAGCAGTATGGGCAGGCGCTGAAGATGGTGGAGCAAGCGCACAAGACGTCGCGCGGATCGAGCCCGCAGGTGGAGTTGGTGCTGGCGCAGTGTTTGACGGCAGTGGGACGCTATGAAGACTCGGCGCAGGTGCTGCGGGATTTCCTAAAGAACAACGGACAGACTCCAGAAGCGGTGACCGCGCGGCGTTGGCTGGACAATCTGGCGGCGGACGGCAAGATTCGCCCGTAAACCTGGGGCTTCGAAGAAAAGCTCAAACAAAAAGAAAAATGCGGCGTGCGGGGGGTGGACCGCACGCCGCATGGTTAGGCGGCTATGGGAAGCTTAGAAGTACAGCTTCAAAGCCAGCTGGATGATGCGCGGATCATACGCTTGGGTAACTTGGCCAAAGTTGCTAGCGCCCAAGTTCGTGCTGATGCCGCCATTCTGGGTGTCGCCCTGGAATTGGGTATGGTTCCAGATGTTGAAGAACTCGGCGCGGAACTGGAGATTGCTGCCCCGAGCTTCGCTGAACACGAAGTTCTTGAATAAGGAGAGGTTCCAGTTGTCGCGGCCGGGGCCCCACACGGAGTTGTGCGGAGTGTTGCCCCAGCAGTCCGGCCCTGTCAAACAGGCCGGCGCGGCATAGATCGACGTGTCGAACCATTCGTTGACGGTGTGCGGATTGTTGCCGCTACCGGTCCGGTTGGGACGGTTGAGCGTTTGCGGAACGATGCTGGCGACGTTGTTGCCGTTCAAGCCGATGTTCAGCGGGGCGCCGGACATTGCCGTGACGATGCCGGAGATCTCCCAGCCGCCGATCAGGGTCTTGGCCAGCTTGTTGTCGCTGTGCTTCATTAACGGAATGTCATAAACGAAGTTGGCAAAGAAGACATTCCGGTGGTCATACATCGATGGTCCGAAGTCATATTTCCAACCAAGGTACGGATTGGAAACGTTATAAAGATCTCCGCCGCTCGCTTGGTTCCAGAAGGTGTCGTTCGTGTGCGAGTAGGTATACCCGAACTGGTAGGTCAAGTCGTTCGAGAGCCAGGTACCGCGCATCGAGGCCTGCACACTGTTGTAATTGCTATTGGCTTCGTTCTGGGAAATGCGGAGGTCGTGGTAACCGGAATACGGAACAACTGAGTTGTACGGTACGGTATTGGTGCCCGCTACATAAGCCGGAAGCAGGCTCTCGGCTGGCAGATTAGCTTCCGTGTAGTAGTTCTGATGGCGGTTCTGTGCGCCGACGTAGGCGACCGACAGCACGGACTTGCCGATCGATTGTTGGATGCCCAGGCTGAACTGGGTGCTTCGCGGCGCCTTGTAGTTGTTCTTGTCGAGACCCGTAACGTTGTTGACCGGGATGCCAACGGAGTTGGCGCCGGCCACAGCCGTGCCTGGATTGGCAAGGATGACGTTGTTGAAGTTGATGCTGGCGGACAGAGGGACGGTGCCGGCATTGTTGTAGACGTCGTTGCCCTGGACGCGCTCGTTCATGATGCCGTAGCCGCCGCGGATGATGGTCTTGCCCTGACCGGTAACGTCGTAGGCAAAGCCGAGACGCGGCTCGAAGTTGGTCCAGGCACCGTTGACGCAACCGCTAGGAACGCCGTTGAAGCCACAGGTTGCGATGCCGTTCACGTAGAAGAGCTGGCCGGCAAGAATCGGATTCGAGCTCGGGCCGAGGCCGGGGCTAAGGGGATTGATGGTGTTGCCATTTGAATTCAGAAGCGCCGCGTCGCTCGGGTTATAGAGATTCGGATAGAAGTTGTTCATCTGGTTGTTGGCTTCGTAGGTGTGCGGGATGCCATCCCACCGCAGACCGAGGTTGAGGGTGAGGCGGCTGTTGACGCGCCAGTTGTCCTGGATGTACAGGCCCCAGGAATTGTTGTTCCACTGGCCGGCGCTTTTGATGGCATTTTCGGTGTAGTTCTGTGCGAGGCCGAGCAGGTAATCGGCGAAGTCGGTTCCAGTGAAAGAACCGTTGAACGAGTAGTTGCCCTGGGTGTTCGCAAACCAGTCCTGATTCTTCTTGTAGAGCATATAGCTGGCGCCCATCTTGAGCTGATGACGGCCCTTGGTCCAGGAAACATCGTCGCGGAGCTGATAGTCGTCGGCTATGTTATTCCAGGGCATCCAGTTTACAGTGTAGTTCGTGCCGGTACCGCCATTGAGATTGATCGATGGGATGCGGTTGTCGACGTTCGGACCGGTGAAGAAGCGGTTAAATGAGCCAGGGCTTGTATACAAGCCAGCCGGCGTGATCGCAATGCGGTTGCCGTTGTAGTTGAAAGAGCTTTCGTTGATGAGTGTCGGGCTGATGGCGTAAGTCGCGTGAACGACGCCGGCATAGGAGGGGTTGCCGAAGGTGTTTCCGACGGAGGGAACGTTGTCGCCGCTCCACATGCTGGTGGCAAAGTTCTGGGCGATCTGCTCGGCGACGAAGTGGCCGTAGATCGAGAACTTATCAGAGAAGTTGTGGTCGACGCGAATGATTTCTTCTCGCACGTCTGTTGGGGAGCTCACCGGCAGCGTGAACTGGTTGCCGTTGGTGGGTGCCGGGAAGATGCCGCCGTATTTGCCGCCGGCCGTCAGCAGCGACTGGGCATAGGGATTCAGAAGAGCAGTCGGGATCTGGTTGCCGGTAAAAGGAACCAGCTTTGTGGGATCGGGATCGCCAGCGGTGCAACCGCTGAGCGCTTGTCCCGCAGCGGCAAACTGCGTCTGGATGGCCGCCGAAACCGCGCATTGATAGGGCGCGTGCAACTTCGCCACGGTCGGTGCCACAGACGAAAAATCGCCGCCATAGGTTTGCGGGTTGGGAACGGTCGTGTTGATCGGTGACCCACCTTGAACGATTTTCCGCCATTCCATGTTGTAGAAGAAGAAAGTCTTCTTCTTTTCGGGATTGTAGAGCTTGCCGAAAGTGACCGGCCCGCCGACGTTAAAGCCATAAACGTTATAGCGCAGCTCAGCAACCTTGGCCGGAGCCGGATTGAAGAAGTTGCGTGCATTCATGGCGTCGTTGCGGAAGAACTCCCACGCCGACGCATGGAACGTTTGTGTGCCCGACTTCACCGCCGAGCTGATCGTGCCGCCCGAAGAGAGCCCGTAATCGGCACTGTAGTTCGAGGTGAGCAGCTGGGTTTCGGCAATGGCGTCCATGGAAGGCATGACGCTGGAATTTGAGCTGGATCCGCCGCGGTCCGCGTTTTCGCCTCCATCCAGGAGATAGAGGTTGTGGGTAGGCCGATTACCGTTGATGCTGAAGTTGCTATTTCCACCCACGGGCACCGGCAACTGGGAATCCGACATCAGGCTGGAAGCGCCCGTCGTGAGAATCACGTAACTGTAAATCACGCGGCCGTTGGTCGCGAGTTCCGTGATCTGCTTTGAGTCCACCAGCGAACTCTGTTCGCTACTGTCGGATTGCACTTGGAGGGCGTTGGCCTCGACGGAAATCGTTTCGGTCTTCGCGCCTAACTTTAACTGAAAATCGACGCGGATACGGTCGTTGAGGTTGACGACGACGCCTTTCTGTTCTTCAAGTTTAAAACCGGAAGCAGAGCACTTCACGTCGTACTTGCCAACGGGCAGGCTAGGAACAACATACTGGCCGACATCATTGGTAGTGAACGTACGCAAAGTGCCCGTATTGAGTTGCAAGATGTTGACTTCAGCATTGACAACGGCTGCGCCAGATTGGTCGGTCACCGTACCGAGAATGGTGCCTTCCTGGGCAGCCGCGAAATACGGTAAGACGAGAACCGCGACTAACAAAAGTGCGAAGCGGAAAGGCCAAGTTGCGGTCCATCCCGCTCGAAACGACTTCGAGACATATGGCATTCTACACCCCCTACCCACTATGTGAATTTTCAACAGGAACAAACACCCACTTACCGTTAACGTTAACGCTTATAGCCTCTTTTATTTGATTCCCCGATACTTGTCAAGCAATTTCTTGCTGGAAGAAGGCGGTTTTCACCTAACAAAAACGTTATTTCAAATGTTAGGAATGCGTTTTATATGTCCAGTTTTGCCTCGGGCTGGCGCAGCTCTCGGAAAAGACGGTAGTTCGAGGCCATCACCACCCCCGGACTCAGATGGATGTAGGATGATAAGGGGAGTTTGTTGGCCAGATGATCGGCTAGCAACCGAACCGCCATTTGGCTTTGGCGGAAGGGGTGCTGGTAGATGGAAGCGGTAATGGTCCCCCTATTCAGGTGGGCCGCCATCTCCGGGAACAGGTCGGTCGCCACGAGCCTGACCTTGCCCGCTAACCCTCTCTCTTCCAAGGCGCGGCAGACCGGGAGGCAGTTGACGGTATTCACGTACAGGCCGGCCAACTTCGGAAACCGCCCGAGAAGATGGTGCGTTTTTTCCAGGCTCTCCTTTTCGTCTTCATGCCCTTCGATCACTTGCACAATTTTTCCGCCGGCGGAATATTTCGGGAATGCCGCACAAAAGCCATCTATCTTTTTGTGGTGATCTTCCGCGGAAAGCATGCCGGTTACGATTCCAACTTCCGAGCTGACGGGAACGCTCTTGCCCATCAACTCGCCCGCCAGACACCCGTTCAACCAGGGCTCCACGCAAACGATCGATGCTCGGCGGCTCAGCGGAGCGTCCGTTGAAACACACACAACACGAATTCCCCTCTCTTCTGCCTCGTTAATGAGAGGGGTCAGCCCGCCAGGATTTCCCGCCGCCAGAACGATTCCATCGACGCCTTGGTCCACGAGGTCCTGGAATGCTTCCGTATCGCGCTCGCCGAGTCCATGGACGGGCCGGTGCACAAATTGAATTCCCAAGTGAGAGGCGCGGCGCTCTTCATCGAGAATTCCTGCCCACATCTGATCGTAAAAGAAATGAATTTCGCGTGGGATGCAAACGCCGATTCGAACATTGGCCCTGGCGATCGATAACGCGCGTGCCGCCAGATTTGGGCTGTAGCCAATTTGATTGGCAATTCTTAGAATCCGTTGGCGAGTGGATGGGTTGATGCCGGGGCGTCCATGGAGCGCTCGATCCACGGTTCCAATCGAAACACGAGCCATTTGTGCAATCTGATGAATGCCTCTTCTTTTCTTGGTGTCTTTCGGCATCGAGTGTTTTCTACAACCATTCGGGCGCTGCACGCAAGTGCAAACGACCGTAGATTCGCGCGGACGACCATAAACATGGCGAGCCCGCCGTTGGTCACTTACCTTCTGTGATATGGATCACCCGGTCGGATTGAATGTTTCTTAGAGTTTGAACCATACCCGAAGGCCAATGAATTTCGATCTCGTCGACGGATTTGGCTGTTCCCAGACCAAAATGCACGGGACCCGCGCTGCTGGACGCATAACCCGTAGCGGTGCTGACGTGCTGGTACTGCGATTGCCCGCCGGCGGTAATACGGATTTTTGCGCCAATGCCATCGCGATTGCTCTTCGTGCCGCGCAAGGCGATTTCCAGCCAGTGATTTTCGTTGGGACTGTCGTTCAGCCAGATTTCCGCTGGCGCCGAAAGTGCCGTCACCACCAAGTCCAGTTTGCCATCGTGGTTCAGATCGCCGTATGCGGAACCACGATGCCGCCGAGCAGGTTGAGCCTTGAATCCGGCTTCTTCGGTCAGCGCGGTCCACTTGCCGCCAGGGAGATTGCGAAAAACTGTGTTGCACTGCTCGACATGCCGCGCGGGAGCCAGATTCAGAGATTGCACATCGCCCCGGCTGACAAACATGTCTTTCCATCCGTCGTTATCGAAATCGGCGATGTTCGGGCTGTAGCCAGACATAGCGTTCGTCAGCAGGCTCATGCCAGATTTCCCCGTAACTTCCGTGAAGCCTCCCTTTTTGTCGTTCAGATAGATCGGAAATGTCTCGGTGTCCAGCGCAACCACCGCAATATCCGGGTAACCGTCGTTATTGATGTCGCGAAAATCGGTTCCCATACCCGAAATCATGTTGCCGTGTTCGGGCAATGCCACTCCCGCGTCAAAAGCGACTTCTTCAAACTTCAGGTTACCCTTGTTGTGGAAGAGGAAATTGAACAGCTTGTCGTTGGTGACAAATAGATCGGGCAACCCGTCGTCATCGTAGTCTGCCACCCCAACGCCCATTCCCTTCCCGGGATGCGCGCGAATGCCTGACTCGGCGGAGATGTCCACGAATTTTCCACCGCCTTTATTGAGGAACAGTTGATTGGGCGTGGCCTTGTAATATTTCGGATGGCAATACTCCGGCTTGCCTTCGAAAGTGCACGACGATTCCTTGGTGCCGTCCCACTTCAAATAATTCACGATAAAAAGATCCAACAGACCATCGTTGTTGACATCCACCCAAGCCGCGCCTACCGACCAGAGCGGCCCGAACTCCGGGTCCGGCTGAACGAGCCCGGCCTTTTCCGTGACGTCGGTGAATGTGCCATCACCGTTATTGTGGTAGAGCGTGTTGCGGTACACGCCGCCGACAAAAATATCTTCATACCCATCGTTATCAAAATCGCCGATAGCCACGCCGGTGTCATACCCAGTTCCGGCGAGCCCGGCGTTTTCGGTTACGTCCGTGAACGTGCCGTCTCCATTATTGTGAAACAGCCGATTGGAGTATTTCGCGGAGGTTTTCTTCAGCGAATTGATATCCGCGCCGTTGGTAAAGAAGATGTCCAGGTAACCGTCGTTGTCGTAATCGAACACAGCCACGCCCCCGGCCATTGTTTCGGGCGCGTGCCGCTGTGGGGTTTCATTGCTGTCCAGAGTGAAATCGATGAGCTGGAACTTGAAATGAATTGCTCCCTTCGCTGCTTCCGGTCTCCCACTGCCCGCGTGCAATCCCAGCGAAGCGGTTGCCAGCAAAGCCAAAATAAACAACTTTCTCTTGACCGTTTCCAATGGTGCGTCCTCACCTCAATTGTTCGAGCGCCATCCCGGCGCGAGTTCCGCAATCATCCACGTGGATACGATAGCAGTCCGCGGGACAGTGATAGTATGAACCACATTCAGGGGAATTCTTCGCTCCGTAGGGCGGAAAAGATGAAAAAACTAATGAGTGCGAAAAGCATCTCGGTTCTTGTTTTGCTTTGTGCCTTTTGCTTTTCCGGGAACGTCCAAGTACCCCAGGAAACAAAATGCGGATGCCGCAAAACGGGCGGAATCGTACCTCGGCAAGATGTCGCCCAGCGCGTCGACGATCTGCTGTCGCGCATGACTCTCGAAGAAAAGGTTTCGCAGCTGGGACATACCGCCGCCGCGGTCTCTCGATTGGGCATTCCCGAATATAACTGGTGGAACGAGGGTCTGCACGGGGTAGCACGCGCGGGTGAGGCAACCGTATTTCCACAAGCAATCGGCCTGGCGGCCACCTTCGACGAGCCACTGATGCACCAGATCGCCGATGTCATCAGCACGGAGTTCCGCGCCAAGTATTCCCAGACCGTGCACCCGGATGGATCTTCTGACTGGTACCGCGGCCTTACCGTGTGGTCGCCGAACATCAATATCTTCCGGGATCCGCGCTGGGGGCGCGGCCAGGAAACCTACGGCGAAGATCCCTACCTGACGGCGCGGCTGAGTGTCGCCTTTGTCACCGGCTTACAAGGACGCGATCCCAACTACCTAAAGACCGTCGCCACCCCCAAGCATTTCGCGGTGCATAGCGGCCCCGAATCCACCCGGCACACGGTGGATGTTCAGGTCTCCAGGCACGATATGGAGGACACGTATCTGCCCGCGTTTCGCTCGACCATCACGGAAGGTAAGGCTGAATCTGTGATGTGCGCCTACAACTCTCTGAATGGACAACCTGCTTGCGCGAACGTCGCGCTGCTCCAGGAGCATCTCCGGCGCGATTGGAACTTTCAGGGCTACGTCGTTTCTGATTGCGGAGCGGTTACTGACATCTTTGGGGGGCACCGTTTCTCGCCGACACTGGAGCAAGGTATTTCCGCGGCATTCAAGGCTGGCATGGACCTCATCTGCGGAGATTATCGGAATAACATGAGCACCGAACGCGCCGCAATCCTTGGCGCGGTTCATCAGGGACTGCTCTCGGAAGCCGACATCGACCGGGCATTGCGGCGCTTGTTCACTGCGCGATTCAGGCTCGGACTGTTCGATCCACCTGCCTCGGTACCATACTCGCGTGTGAACCCGACGGAAAACGACAGCGAAGCACACCGCCAACTGGCCCTTCGCGCGGCGCGAGAGGCCATCGTCCTTCTAAAGAATAAGGACAACTTCCTCCCATTGAAGCACGCTCCAGAGAAGATTGCGGTGATCGGCCCCAATGCAGACAACCTGGACGCCTTGGTGGGCAATTACAGCGGCACCCCTTCCAAGCCCGTGACGATGCTGGAAGGCCTCCGCAAACGTTATCCCACCTCCAAAGTTGTTTATGTCGAAGGCACGGGCCTGGTCGGTCCGGTATCAAAAGCGATTCCCCATAGTGCACTCTGCACGGACACGTCCTGCACAGAGCACGGGCTCAAGGCGGACTACTTCGCAAACATGACTCTGGAAGGTACGCCCACACTCACTCGTACCGACGATGCCGTCGATTTTGCCTGGGGTGATACTGGCATTTCGCCGCAATTGTTGAAGAACTATTCGGCGCGCTGGACCGGCGTCTTGGCGCCGCCAGAAACAGGCGACTATTTGGTTGGATTTACGGGTCAGGACGGTTATCGCCTCTGGCTCGATGGCAACCTGATGGTCGAGGATTGGAACATCCATCACCCTGCTTCCACGCAAACCAAAAAAATCCATCTGGAAAAGGATCACCTCTACCCGATAAAGATTGAATACTTCCAAAACATACGTAGCTCCGAAGCGCGGCTGGTGTGGAGTCTGCCCGACCAGGGCGGCCAGGAGGCTCTCAACGCGGCAGGCAATGCCGACCTCGTGGTCATGGTTCTTGGCCTTTCACCGCGAGTTGAGGGAGAAGAGATGAAGGTCGATGCGGAGGGTTTTTTCGGCGGCGATCGTACGCGTATTGATCTGCCCGCCCCGCAAGAGAAACTTCTGGAACGCGTCCATGCTGTCGGTAAGCCCACCGTTCTACTGCTTATGAATGGCAGCGCGCTGGCCGTAAACTGGGCCGACGAACACCTATCCGCGATTGTCGAGGCTTGGTATCCGGGTGAAGAAGGCGGTACCGCATTTGCCGGGGCGCTCGCCGGCGACTTCAGTCCCGCGGGCCGCTTGCCGGTTACATTCTACAAGTCCACCGACCAGCTTCCGGCGTTCGAGGACTATGCCATGGCCCAGCGCACCTACCGCTATTTTGGTGGCGAACCACTTTATCCATTTGGCTACGGCCTGAGCTATACCTCTTTTCGTTATGACAATCCACGCGTCGATGCGGGAGGCCTCTCCTCTAATCATTCAGTGACCGTATCCGTGGATGTCGCGAATACCGGCGCAATGGCCGGCGACGAGGTTGTCCAACTTTATCTCACTCACCCCGGCATTGCCGGCGCTCCACTTCGCGCATTGAATGGATTTCAGCGCCTGCATCTGGACCGTGGCGAGAAAAAGACCGTCACGTTTACCCTTCGTGACCGGGAATTGAGCTTGGTTGACGAAGCAGGGCGACACCGCATCCTTCCCGGTAAAGTGGAGACTATGGATTGGTGGGGGCCAACCAGTTACGCGGGCGGGCCTGCCAAAACCGCCGGTGTGTTTAGCCAGTTCGCGATCACCCAAGAAGCTACCCTGCCAGACTAAGGTTGGCTGCTTAACCAAACGTCCGGCAAGAGACCGAGTTGATGACCGATCTCGTCAGTTAGAGAAATGGCTCGTGAACTTTTGCGAACCTGCGGTTGCAATCTCGTTGCCCGGTGTTACTATTGGACGACGTTAACGTACACGCCCCGAGATTACTCGAATGTTGTTTTGTGCTCACCGTTGCCAAGGGTTTTTCGATGTACCTGCGTGAACTCCCTTCATCGGGAATCCCTCGCGGTTCCAATTCAATTCCAAGTCGATTGCCGTTGCGGACTTGTTGCCTGCTTGAGCCCGCCTTGATTTCAGATACTGATTGCTAAAAACTCACTCAGCGAGGGATTTCCATGACCACAAGCACTCTTTCGTATCAACCAAAACCGGCAGACAAATTTTCCTTTGGGCTCTGGACGCTGGGCAACCGCGGGCGAGACCCCTTTGGCGATGTTGTGCGGCCTACCCTGCCGCCAGTAGATATCGTGGCCATCCTCGGAGAGATCGGAGCCTGGGGTGTCAATCTACACGACAACGACCTGGTGCCAATTGACGCGACTGCCGCGGAGCGTGACAGCATTGTGCGCGAATTCAAAAAAGCCTGCAAAGAAAATGGAATTGTCGTGCCCATGGCCACCGTGTCGCTGTTCTTTCATCCTGTTTTTCGCGACGGAGCTTTTACTGCCAATGATCCGGAAGTGCGCGCCTATGCGTTGCAGAAGACCATGCGAGCGATGGACCTGGGGGCGGAATTGGGTGCAAAGATTTTTGTCTTGTGGGGCGGTCGTGAAGGCACCGAGACGGACGCGTGCCGCCGCGCCGATGAAGCCATCCGCCGTCTGCGTGATGCCATCAATTATCTCTGTGAATACAGCCTTGACCGTGGCTACGGTTTTAAGTTTGCCCTGGAGGCCAAACCAAACGAGCCGCGCGCGGACATCTATATGGCAACCACCGGGCACTATCTGGGCTTCATTCCCACACTGGCGCACCCCGAAATGGTCGGGGTAAATCCGGAAGTCGCGCACGAGCAGATGGCAGGCCTGAATTTCATGCACGGCGTGGCGCAAGCGTGGGAAGCGGGCAAGCTCTTTCACATTGATCTGAACGATCAGATGCCGGGGCGTTATGACCAGGATTTGCGATTTGCATCCGCCAATCCAAAGGCAGCGTTTTGGCTGGTAAAATTCCTGGAAGACGCCGGGTATGACGGACCGCGGCACTTTGATGCGCACGCATACCGGACAGAAGACTGCGCAGGAGTGAAGGACTTTGCCCGCGGCTGCATGAGGAGCTATCTCATCCTGCAAGATAAGGCGGCGCGCTGGAATCAGGACAAGGAAATCCAGGCGATTCTCAAGGAAATTAACCACACGAAGGCGGGTGTTCCACCGGTGGAACGATATTCGAAGAAAGGCGCTGCCACTTTACTCGCCTATGCTTTCGACAAAGACACGATGAGCAAGAAGCGACTCCCCTACGAACGACTCGACCAGTTGACAATGGATATTCTGCTCGGTGCCAGATAGACCACCTTCGGACTTCAGGTATTTTGACCAATCGGCAGATGTGAATGACCAATCGAAAGAGACTGGTTCAGAATTCTTTGTCCCTGGCATTCCGTTCCGCAATTGAGCAACTGCTATTCCCTACCCTCTAACCGAGAGAAACTCACCTTAAGGTGGATTTACTGTATTTGCTATCCCAAGTCCATGTAAAAAAGGTTGTGCCCAAAGTATTTGCAGGCGTAACGGCGACTAGGCTCGTCTACTGATTTATACGCCCAGACGCCTTTATATATGTTGGCGTCGCTCTTGTGAGCTCCTCTGGTCAGCTCGAAACGGCGGCTTTCTTTTCAACCTGTCCGATGCAAACCGTTCAGCACCGTAGGAACTTGAACTTTGTTTCAGCTCGAACGGGATTCTGCGATAAAGCTCGTCAGGCACATCGCGTTACGGCAACGCACCGTCGACTTTCCACATCAGGGTGTCGAGTTCGTTGTCGATGGCTCCCGCCGAGTCGCGCGTGTTGCAGAGCGCGGCCCATTCGTGTTGATTGGCCGTCCGGACCATGACCGAGGTGGTGCCCGGCAGATCGCCGATATGCCAGCGGGTTCCGGCGAGGTTGACTGCCCAACCTCGGGCATATCCTGCGCTGGTGGTGGTTGGCGGATCGACCGTAGACGCGGTCGTCATGGCCGTAATCGTACCCGCCTGCAAGATGTCGGGTGGAATTAAGAAGGAGTCGACCCGCAACAGGAACTGAATCAAATCGCTCGGAGTGCCAATCCAGCCGCCGTGTGAGTCCATGCGATCCACCCGCATTCCATAAGGCGACTCGCCGTTCTGGCCGCGATAGAGTGCTTCCGGATATTGCCGGTCGCCGGCAGTATTGCCGCCGAGAATCATCTGCGTTACCCCGCAGCGCGCCAGGATCTCCTGGCGGACGAAATCGCCATAGCTCAGTCCGGTAACTGTTTCGATCACCCGGCCAAGCAGGCAGTAGCCGAAATTGGAATATGCAAAAACTCTTCCAGGAATATTCGTGAGCGGCACGTTGTTCAAAACCCACGAGATCAGGTCGCTGGTGCTCAAAGCAGGATTGGAAAACATCGGGTCACCCGGGCCTTTGGGCCAGCCTCCCGAAGCATGTTCGAGCAGATTTTGCAGCGTGATGTTGCTTATGTTCGCGCCGTAGGGAGTGGTCCCATACTTCGTTCCCAGCCTTGCACCGCTGCCGAAGATCTTGTCGGCCAGCGCGAGCTTCGAGCGCTGGACCAGGTCGAATACAGCGGTCGCTGTGATGGGCTTGGTCACGCTCGCAATGCGGAAGCGTGTCTGGGGCGTCACAAGCTCGCGGGTGATGGGGTTCGCATCGCCAAAGCATCGGGCCGCAATCACGGTGCCGTTCCGAGCGACTGCAAGCGAGAGCCCGGGCACGGCCCACTTCTTCATGAACGAAATAACGTTCTGACTAACGGCATCACCTTCCCGGTCGACTGAGAGGTCTTCCCAAATCGTCGTGTAGTCGGCCGCTGCGCCAGCCTGATAACCACTGACATCGACGAGCATCAACCCAGCGCGTGCGTTCGCATCGAACTCGGCCTGATATCCGGATTCCGGCAACCCATGTCGCGCCTTGAAGCCGCGGCCAGGCGACTGCTCCCATACGCTCGCGAACAGCGCCTGCTCTCGGACTGTATAGCCGGCAACTGAAATAGGGCGAAAGCCGCGTCGCGTCAGGTCGTCAAATGCGTGTTGATGCGCCGCCGCATCGAGTCCATGGCGGCCTTGCCAGGCCGGCCCGGCATATTGGTCCCAGATGCAGGCATAGCGGACTTCTCCATTGACGCTGTATCCCGAGACGCATCGAAGTCTGTATCCTGTGCGCGACAAATCGTTGAACAGCTGCTGATACTCCGCGGATGTCAAGCCATGCCGCGCAATCCAGTCAAACCCATTCTTGCTTTCCTCCTCCCAGATCGCCGAGAACAGTGACTCCGAGCCCAGGTTGAAGACAGAGACATGGGAGGGGCGAAATCCGTTTCTGTCCTGCTGCGTGATTTCCTGCTGATACGCCGCAGCAGAGATTCCATGTTTGGCTGACCAGCGGCCGCCTGGGTGTTGGACCCAGATTCCCGCGTAACGCGCCTCGTTCCCCCGCGGATATCCCGAAACCTTGTAGAGCCTGTAGCCTTGAGAGGTGAGCTGGTTGAACTTGGCCTGATAATCGGTGGCGGAAAGACCATGGTGCGCTTGCCAATTTGTCATGATCATGAGCAAAGCTCCCCGATGCAGCGGGTGATTTGCCGGATTCTCGTCGCAGCGGCAGAAGTATACACTTAATCAACTTAAGCGGTGGCGTCAGAGTCCGAGGCCCCGCCCCCGCCGCCATCCTGATCCGTCGAAGCAATGCCACAATTACACAGACCAAAGGGGAAAAAAGTCATTTGATCGGAGTTTCCAACGATGTGAACGTCTTGCACCTTCTGACAACACTTGTAAGTTACCGTGACCGTGTAATTCCCTTCCTCGAGCTGAATATAGGGAGTATTTCCCTGGCTGTCGGTGACAAGGTCGACGGACTTTGAACTGGAAACGAGTTTTTGATCGATGTGAACCGCTGCTCCCGAAATGGGGACGTTTGTGCCGTCATGAAAGACATTAATGTTGAGCCCGCCCAAATCAGGCGTGCGTCGGACGACGGACGAACCGGGCGAGCTTTGTTGAACCGTGTGAACAAGTTCGTGCGCCAGCAGGTGTTTACCTTCCTCCGTTTGAGGCGAGTAGCGGCCTCGGGCAAAGGCAATGGCAGGACCGGAAGTATAGGCCAGTGCACGGATCGACTGGGCGGAGTCTGCTGCTTCCTGATCGGTATGCACGCGGATGTTTCCAAGATTCACTCCTAAACGAGGCTCAAAAAACGCGCGAGTGGCAGGATCTAGCGGACGCCCTGCGGAATGCAGCACTTGTTCGACAATTCCGGGAACGCTGGATGGGGCGTTCTGGCGGAACAAATGGTCCTGGACGGAACTTCCCTCCAGTATCAGACTCGACAAACCCTTGCGCTCCGCTGACGAGCCCATGATCTGGGCGGCGACGGCGTCCGCTTCGCGCTCCGCAGGATCATCAGTGCTGCCGACCGTCAGTTTTGGCTGCAGCAGTCCGGAACGAAAGAGCGATTGCATGGCCAAGTTGCCGACATAATGCTGGACGTGGGAGATAGACTGCAAATCCTCGCGGCCCGTCGTACAGGAAAGATCTTGTGGTCGGCTCCTTTCTGCTTGCCGGTTCTCGAGCCCAAGGTCCAAGCTCATGGATCACTCCCCAACAGAATCTGCCGAAATCCCATGGAAATGGCAACGGTATTCCCTTATTGACGAGCCAGGCCGCACCGAGATGAAAACGGTCATTCTCATAGATTTCCTTAGGGAGAGCTGCTTTTACTTGTACGTCCGGGAACAATGTCTTTGAGATACTCGTCAATTTCCGCCGGCTCTTTGGTGGATGTGGCGAACCCCATATAGACATTCCATTGGTTGACTACCTGCTTGACATTTCTGGTCCGTAAACCGATCGGCCCAGTTTCGAAGGTCACCACGCGTCCGGCGGCCGAATCGACGTCTACTACCATCGCCTCGTGAAGCCAGACCAGATACTGCGTCTCCTCGTGAGGTTTTATCGAAGGATCCTTTGTAGACTCTATTGGGGCCGTCCGCGTAACTGATTTGTCTTTCAGGAAATGATAGGTTCGGTCGTTCGCTCCCTTGAAACCGTCGGAAATAATCTCACCATTTTCGCTCATCAGATCTACCCCGAGGTCGCTGTGTACTATACTGACCGCGTCTTTCGGCGGTTTGTAGGACCACACCAGAAAGAAAAGGCTCGCACCCTGTTTGAGATCCGACTCCTTTGTCGGTCGCGAGAAGGATTGTCCTGCTCCGCTTTTGGCGTACCAGCGGGCCTTTTGAGCGATGCCACCTGCTGGCTTGACGCCACGGGCATGCAGCGACATCTCGCAGATCTCGTTGCAAACTGCACGGATGACGACCAGTGACAGGTCGCTTCCATGCTTCTCACGCCAACCAGTAACATCCGCTTTCCACCCGGCCATAATCTGTTTCCACCTCTTGGTCGAGGGATCAGTTGCAGTTTTTTGCTTCTTCTCCTCTTCCGTCACAGTTTCCCAGTCGCTACCTTCAGTAACTTCCAGTTTCAGAGCAGTCACACGGACGATCTCTCGCCAAACCCATTCCGGGAATGCGTCTTCCGCACGCATCGCTTTGATGACCGCCAATGCCTGCATGTCATCGAGCGTTGAAAACGCCTGCAGGGCCCGTTCAATTTCGTCCTCTGCGACGGCCTTGCGACGTTTTTCCTCTGCCGCCTCGATGCGCTTTCGCACGGCTTTGAGAGGGGCGGCACCGATTTCAGATTCACGGGCTTCAATTAGCGGCTTTAGCTCCTCCAGTCTCTTCTGATTGGCCCCGGTTATAGCTGGATCGGTGATCTGCTGGGAATCGAGTTCAAGTTTCAATTTATCCCGTTCGTCTTCCAACTTTATAAGTTCTTCGAAAGCCGCCCGTTTTGTCTCTTCGCCTTTCTTGGAGAATGCAGCGTCCCGCTCCTTTTCGACGGCGCGAAGGACGGCCAGTCTCGTTTTAATTGTGCTGGCCCTTTTGGGAGTCGGTTTGTCTGTCGCAGTCAGTTCCGCCTCAAGCTCGCGGATTGCGGCTTCAGAATGCTCCGCAATCTCAATTTCGGGTGCAGCGCTGAGTTGGAAGTTGAGTTGTTCACGCTTCAGCCTTTTTACGAGATCGATCGCCGGCGCATAAGAACCGTGCGCGCTCTGATATCGCATGCCTGAGAAGTGCAGCACCATATACCTCAGCCACTTTGGATACCGCTTGAAGCCGGGGTCCGCATCAAAGCGGTCCAGAATACGATTCAACAAAGCGTCATGATCGAGTTCATTACCCTTGTCGTCCATCTTCGAATAACGGTAAGCGGTCCATTTCTTTTCTATCCTTTTGGAGATGCCACCCTTCTTTGGCGGCTCAGGCAGGTAATTCAGGTCCGCTTCAAGCCGGCGCGACCTGGCGGAGAGTTCGTTGATCTTTGCCGTGTCCTTTGCTTTCTGTGCCTCTTTCAGTTCTGCACTAACCTCCGCCAGATCTTTCTGTAACCTCGCGCGCTCCTGCGTCAGCTCCTCGGCAGTGACGGGTGTAACCGGTGTAGAGGGGTCTTCGAGGTCGATCTCCATGTAAGTTCTGAGGAAGAAAATCAGTTCCTCATCACGATATGGGTAAATGGTTTTTCGCAATTCGGGGTTTTGCCAGGGGTACTTGAACTGCGGCGCGAACGACGCACTAGGGTCAGGGACGTCGACGTCGAGAGGTGCCTCATTTTTTCGAAAAGCAAGTGGCTTCTGCCAGTCGCGCGCGACATGCGCGAGTTCGTGGGCAAGGAGCGTACGGCCAAGAATGGAATCTGGAGAATATTGGCCATGGCCGAAAACAATGTCGGAACCGGCGGTGTACGCGCGGGCATAGATGGAGCGCGCGGAGGCAGATGCTTCGGTGCCTGTGTGGATGCGGACGTGGCTGAAGTCGCGGCCGAAGCGTGGTTCGAAGAACGCGCGGGTGGAGGCGTCGAGAGGAGAGCCGGGAGAGCGAAGAACGTCACTAACAATTGGCGGCGTATGGGCAGGAGCGGAAGTCTTTATTGCGCTGCGATGGATTGTTGCTGACGATTGCTTGTGCTGGCATTCTTCACACATTTCTTCGCCTTCGCCGCAAGAGCAGTGAGAGCTGATCGGAAAGCCGGCGGGCGATCGCATGATCGTTTGCGCTACATTATCCGCTTCGCGTTCTTCGGGATCGTCTGGACTGCTGATGGCCAGTTTTGCTTGTATGGCCCCGGACCGAAGCAATTCCTGGACCGCTTGATTCCCTGCCTGTTGCTGCAATTGCAGGAACGAGAGCTGTTCGGAGGAACCCATTGTGGGTGCGACCGTCCGCGGCGCGGAAGTCTTCACGCTGTCCTTCGTTGCAGATTCGAGCTCATGCTGCAAGGGGAGAATCCTTTCGGCAGCGAGGCACTTACATCGGATCGCGGGTCAAGTCGTAGAATTCTCGGAATTCGGTACGAGAGGCGAGTTTGCCCAGCTTTTGAAGCTCGCGCGAAGTGGCCCGGATGAAGTGCTCCATGTGAATACTGGATTTCTGGTCCGCGGCGAGAAAAGCTGCAGAGAGCACGACGTTGCGAATATTGCCGCCGGCAAGCTCAAACTGGCGAGCGAGGAAGGCAAAGTCGACATCATCCGCAAGTGGCGCTCTGGCGGGGATGAGCCCGCGCCAGATTTTTTCGCGGTATTCCACACTCGGGAAGGGAAAGTCAATAATGTAGTGAATGCGGCGCGTGAAGGCCTCGTCGATATTTTTGCGGAAGTTTGTGGCGAGGATGACGATGCCCTGGTATTCCTCCATCTTTTGCAGCAGATAGGAGACTTCGATGTTGGCGAAACGGTCGTGCGCATCCTTTACTTCGGAGCGTTTGCCGAAGAGAGCGTCAGCTTCATCGAAAAAAAGAATGGCATTGGAGGAAGCCGCTTCACGAAAGATGAGGCTGAGATGCTTTTCCGTTTCGCCGATGTACTTGCTGACGACAGTGGAAAGGTCGATCTTGTAGAGATCAAGAGATAGCTCTCGGGCGATTATCCCGGCGGACATTGTCTTGCCGGTGCCACTGGCCCCGGAGAATAGTACGTTCAGGCCTTTGCCCTGAGCCATGCGCTGGTCGAATCCCCACTCGCAATAGATCACGTGGCGATATTTTTCCGCCGAGCAGACTTCGCGAAGTTGTTGCAAATGACGCGGTGGCAGGACCAGGTCACTCCATCCATGGACGGTTTCGACCTTCTGCGCAAGCTTACGCAGGCCATGGCTCGACGCTGAGCGGGCTGCGCAGTGGAGATCTTCCGTCGAAGGAGGCGCTAATTCTCCGTCGCGCAGGGAGGCATAGGTTTTGGCCAAGCGACAAGCGCTTTCGATTTCTCCACCCGTGAGCGCAAAGCGATTGGCAAGCAAAGGAAGGTCTGTGCCGGAAACCGGAGTTGCGCCGATTCTCAGCATGGTTTCCGACCAAAGACGAACCCGATCCGAAGCGGCCGGAATCGGGAATTCAAAGGTCGACCAAACGGATCGTGAAAGGGGTGCGTCAGAGTTGGGCCAAGGAGAGTCGGTGCCCAGAAACACGGTGAATGGGAAAGAAGAGAGCGACTCTTGAAATGGGAGACACTGTTGGCGGAGTTGTGGATCATCACCGGGCAACGATTCCGCATGGGCGAGAAAGAGATTGGCTCCGCGGAGGATGGCTTCGCGACACAAGAGCGACAGCGAGGTCACCACATTGGTGGTAGCCGCCAGCGCGCGGCGCAGGTCTATGACTAGCAACGGACGTCCCGCAACCCGGCTGAAGCCTTCGGCGGCCGAGCGCTTTCCGCTTCCGCGTGGGCCAAGAAACACCAGCACCGCCCTCGATTTTGCCGTTTGCAGCGCGGCGCTCTGGAGATCGGCTGCAAGACGCTTCGGGAAATGTAACTCTGACAGAGTCCGGACGGGTTCGACGCAAGAAGTGAAAGGTCGAATCCGAGCATCCAACCCAGACCGCCCCAGGAGAAATTCGACAATGCGGTCATCCACCCAGAGCGGGCGCGCCAAAAAGGAAGAGTCGCGAGACTGCGGTTCTTCGGCAAATCGAATCAACGCGCCGCGAATAAGCTTTCCTTCACTCGAGAAAAGCGCCCGATTTTCCATGCGCTCTTCCTGATTTTCGAATAGAAGGCGTAAAACGAGATCAGCGGTGGGGCGTTTGCGGGTGACATCGTTTTGGGTATAGGAGTACAGGGTTTCGAAGCGAAGATCGATTTCGGGCGCGGCGCAGATGAGCAGAGTATCCTGTTCCTGAGGGCTGAGATCGAAGCGGCGGGCAAGTTCCACCAGCGGAAGAACGATGTTCTGGGCGAGGCTCGACTGGACACGGCTCGCGATGACCTGCTCAAAGTATTGGACTTGAAGCGCGAGTTGCTGAGTGTCGAGAGCAGGCGTCTGCGGTCGTAAATTATCGGGGCCAGGTTGACGCGACTGGAGAATGGCATCCACTTGTTCATCGGAGATATACAGCCCGCGAAATTCGTTTTCATTCAGCAAGTGGGAGGCGCGAAGACGGAGTACTTCGCGCGAAAGCATGAAGCGGAGCCGCTCGAATTCGAGCAGCAGATGTTCTCCGCCTCCCGCAAACGCTAGAGCGGGAAGCCCATCGTGAAGAGGCGTAGCCGCTATTCCTCGGACGGAAGAAGACACAGTTCACTCTCCTCGAGCCAAGGTAAGCGAAACGACTGCTCATGCATTCCGCATAGGCGGAGAACGATGAAAAGCGGGCTGCGCGGAAGGCGGACTTCCATTTTTTCTGGGGAGCTTCGAATGGTTCCCGTTCCTACCAGAATGTTCTGATAGAGATGCTCAGGGCTACTCGACTCAAACCCCATCAGGCGGCTCGCGAAGATCTGCAGGCCGCACCGCGAGATCAGCGTCAGCGCGAGATCCAGTGGGGGATCCAGGGCAACGCCGGGCCAGCGATCCAGCAGGGAGAAATACTCCAGATCGTTGGCGGGACTGCGGACGAGGCGGGCAAATCGTTCGGGAGAGACGCCGAAGCTACCGGCAAGACCGTCATACATATGCGCGGCGTCGGTGACAAAAGAAATCAACTCGTCCGCAAATGGCTGCAGAATTTTCTGAGCGTGCGCCAATGACGCGAGGCCGCTCCCCAGTAGCAGTACTTTCGGCTTGTTACCGACAACTTTGCAGCAAGAACGAAGCAGCGTTTCGAGAGTGTCCGTGGTGTCTGGTTCGTGACCTGCGAGAGTGCCAGTGAAGATCCATTGGTCGCCAAAGACGTCTCGCAAGAGCACTGCGCGATGCTCCCCACCGGGAATCGGCAAGGATTCGACCAACAGACAGCGTCCGTCATAGCGGTCCGCGTCCACCAGAACTTGAAGAAAGTTCTTTTGAAGAGATCCGACATCGACGGGATTTGCAGCGAGTGCACCGAGCGCGTCGAACACTGAACTTTCCGAAAAGCCAGAGAACAGTCGGAGTGCGGCGTCTGAAGCTGCTTCCCTAGCCCTGGGACGGCCGAGGCATTTCACAATGATTAAGTGGCGAATAGTTGCGGCCAGAGCTTTCGCGTCTCTGGAGTTCCCCGCTGCGTTGGCTGCGAGATCGCCCAATGCAAGTTCCACGAACGCTGGCCCGAGAAGAAAGGCCCCCGCAAATTGGCTGGCGATGGACTCGCCGTCAAGCGTTCCCTGGCTCACCAGCGTGGATTGCCGCAATTTGTCGCCGAGCAATACGGCCCCTGCTTGCTGTGCCCAATGTGCGTCGCCGTCCGACATGCGAGCAAGGAATTCGAGCCCAGCCTGTGGCTCTGCCGCACCTTCCGACAACGCCAACGCGATGCTCGCTGACAACTGCCCGTTGGCAGCACTGAGCAAGATGTGGTCCGAGGCAAACGGTGAATGGATTGCCAGAAGCACGCGCCGTAATTCAAGTAAACCTGACAAGGCCGCTCGGACAGCTTCGCATCGTTGCGCTTCCAGGAATTGTGCACCAAGCCGCACAAGGAGGCGCAGTGCGTCTCGAAACCGGCAATCATCCGGGTCCGGGGGCCGGAGCAGCGCCTCACTCCACAATTCCAGGAGGCGCGAAGTCCACAATCGCTCGTCGTCAAGAGTTTGCTGCGCGCCCGCAGAGTCAAAATAGGCTTCAAATAGTTCGCTCGCATCGCGTTCTCCGATAACCCGCAATACCGTCTCCAGGCGACGGAGTGAAGCGATTTTCAGTACAACAGCAGCGGCAATTTCTTTTTCGCGGATGATGGCAGCGACAATGGCGCGGTTCAGAGGCAGGCTGTGAAGCGTCTCGAACTCTTCGTAATACCACTTGCCCCAGGCGCTGGCCCCAGCCAGGTTCACAATAAATCGCGCAAGATAGTCGACACGGTCCGGAAAATGCAAAACTGACTCGCTCTCCTCCCGGCATTCCAGAACTTCGTGAATACGCGAGGCCAAGTTCTCGCCCCAGCATTGTGCGACGCGGTCGTCTGATGAGCATGCGTTATCAGCCAGCGAAAAACTTAACCGCAATTCGCGGATCCGCCACACGGAAGGGTCGCCCGGGTCAACCACATAGCTGAGCCAGTTGGAGCAGGAGTCGGCGAGATGAGCGCGCACGAGATCGTCAACCCGGCGGCGAAGACCTTCCGGATCGGGATGATCCGCTGGGACGACGTAAGTGCCCGTCCAGCGGGCGACCGTAAGCCGCGCTGCGTCGCTGGCCACCTGCGTCATGCGCCAGTTGCCGCCATGGCCGGCTCTGGCAATGGCTGTTCGTTGCGCTGCAACTCTTCGAGCACCTGGATGGCGCCGCTGATTCGCAGCATGGTGTCGCGAACTTCCTGACGCTCGCGGTCAAGAACTTCCAGGCGCTGACGCCCCTTTTCCATTTCCTTTTTTAGAACTTCGATGCGTTCGATCACGTATGCCTCCGAAACTAAATGAGTGGCCTTCCAAGCACGACGAGGGTAAACAGAATGCAATTGTCACCTTCGTTTGAAGCTTTCGATTCCGAGCAGTAGGCCACGCCGTGTGCTCCGTTTGCGTCAAAGCCCTCGACGCGAACGAAAGCGTGTTGGGGAATATCGTCCGCGGTCGTGGCACCGTGCGGGTGATTGTTGAATTGGGTGTCGTTCGCCCAAATACTGAATCCCTGGAATACGGCGAAAGCGGAGTACACGACGGAGAAAACACCGGCGTAGCCAATCGACCACGAGCCGGGCGTGTTTTGCGCGGCGTTTGTAACCACCTGGGTGAACTGCCTGACGGCGAATATATTTTGACTTCCAAAAACATTGAGATTTCCTGTGAGGGTTAGCGTGCTGTTGGCATCGAGGGTCATGCTGGTGACGCCGCCACCCGGATTGTCCCTGCCATTGACGTAAGTGCCGCCACGGTACCAGCAGAAATCGGAGTCCGAGCGGAAGAAGAGTGTGGACGGCTGGACACCAATTCCGTAGTTCGCGTTCCAGAGGTTGATCATTTGGCGCGTCTGCGCACCAAAATTAATGCTGCCGGTAGGGATCGTCAGTGCACCAGAAGGATCCAACTTCATGGCGAGAGTTCCGCCTCCGCCGGGATTGTCCTGGCCGGGATCGTAGCTTCCCCCGACATACCAGGCAAAATCTGCATTCGCTGCGGAGAGAAGAGCGTGTTGGTCTGCACTCCAATCCCGTAGCTCGTAGTGCACCAACATTGATAATTGAGCGGCAGTATTTCCAAAACTTAGGGTACCTACGGGAATCTCCACGTTGCCGTCCGCGCGCACATCCAAGAGAATCTTGTCGCCAGAATCGCTGGGGGGATTGTTGGGGCCGGAGGCAACGACCAACCGCTGAGGCGAGACGCTTGCCGTCTCCTATATGGATGTGCAGATCGGCGCCTCCTGCAGGGTTAGACATGCGTCGAATCCACAATGTTGTATCCCCGTCCTGTCCGCCGGAGTTCTTGAAATTCAAGTGGCCGGGTTCGAAGAGCCACAAATCCTGTTGCGCTTTCAGCAAGCGCTCCACGGAAAGGGATCCCGCGATGTCTACGCCGACGCCGCCGTAGTAAGCATCGGTGGTGTCTGTAGGAAGAGGCGTGGGTGCAAAGCGATCCTGGATGGAAAGCGAGTTAGAGGGCGCGTAGATAGCGGATGTGACGTTTCCTGCGTACAAACGCCCGGTAGCCGCCCACGCCTCAGGCTGCTGCACGAAAACTTCGTTGTGGGGATCCCACATAATGCGGCCAAGGGGAACGTACCAGTTGACCGCAGTGTCGTCGGTGGCGAATTCCTGGTACGGAACAGCGCTGTCATACGGAAGTACGATGTCGCCCGGATTGGGTGGTGGCGGCGGTGTGGGCAGGGTTGGAGGGTTGGACAGGAGCTGTCATCGATGTGCCGTCGACGACGATCGCGTCATCCGCGGGCGCATCGGAGGGAGGAGTGATGACAATTCTCCAACTTTCCTGAACTCGGCCAAACGCATCTGATTGATTTTGACTGGTGCATGCATCGGTCGAGGGCGAAAGCAATTCCTGGCTGAACGCAATCCATACCGCCATGGGTCTTGGCGGAGCCGCGGGATTAGGATCGAAGTAAGCAGCAAGCAAATCCTGCGTGAGCGGAATTTTTCCGAGTGAAACAATCTCCCGGCCGAAAGTGTCCACAGCTATGCCGGGCTGGATGCTGATATCCACTTCAGGTTGTCCGCCGGCAGTAGTGCCGCCATTGGGGATTTGCACAATGTCCAAGCCACTGACGATGCCCCAGGTGTGCTGGCCAATATTGTGGCGACGGCGCATGTCGCGGTGATATTCCTGCTCTGCCTGGAAGTCCGCGGCACCCAGAAATTCGCCTTCGTAGTAGTTGAGCCTCTCAATATCCGTGTTGTATGCCATAGTGTCGCGACCTCGTTAGCCGTTTTCTGCACCGGACGACCTTCTTCGTAGCTAGTGCTTCTTCCGCGGGTGCTTGGCGGTTTCATCGACGGTTTCCCCGCGCGATCCGCTCTGATTGGTCAGTTGGTTCACTTGCTGCTGCAACTGTTTGACCTGAGCCTTCAGCACGTCGGTGGGCTGGTGGTGTCGAATCCAACGATCTGTTTGCCTTTGGTGTACACCGTGAGATTATCTGTGGGATTGAACGACGCGGGAGCATATTGCGCGGCCGACGCCATGGCGGTATCCGTCCACGCTGGATCGGAATCGACAGCGGTGCTCGAAATGTTGCTTGCTGGGATTTTGTACTGCGCCGTCAGCGTGCGAAGCGCGGTCTCCGTGTCCAGACCAACCAGTGGCCGCAAATCGACGGTATTCGCGTTGGGCGAGGCGGAGTTCACAAGAGTTGCGCCCAGCTTCTGGGCGACAAACGCCATCATGGTTTTGTTGAGCATCGCCGCGTTGCTGAACCCGGCCGACGTCAGATTTTCCTTGTAGCTCACGTTGCTGGTGAAGAGCGCCTGCCGGATTTGGTCTTGACCGCAGCAGATCACCTCCAGCAATTTGACCAGGTCCGCGAGAATCACGTCGAACTTGAAGATCGACAGCCAATAGTAGAGTGACTGGAACGTGACTACCTGTTTGCGCCCGCCGAAATGGCAGATATTGATGATTTTGCCGTTCTGCACGGTGACGCAGGCGAGAATCAGTCGATCATCGCAGGGATCCGCTGGACACGGAGGAAGCAGCGAAGTGCAAAGGCAATCCAACGCGGTGGCGCGCACGACCAGCGCGATCATGTCCACCGTGGCTTGCAGTCCGCTTACATAGTTCCCAGGATCCTGCAGTGGGGGAGAAGGGATGGCGACGGCATCGATTTCTGATTCGAGTTGGCAGTGTGTGAGATAGGAAGCGGAGAGCGCATTCCGCACGGCCGTCAAATAATTGCACGCCGCCTGATAGGCTTGCCTCGGCGTAGTTTGGCCAACGGTGAAAACCGGTTTCTGCAGCAGCAGCTCCTGCAATCTCTGAAAGCAGAGTTCGAATTGATAGGTGAATGTCCCGGGTGCCGGGGCTGCGGCGGGCTGCTTTTGATTTGAGAACGCGGGTTGCGGTTCGCAGATTACGCCAAGTTTGAAGCCCTCGATGATTCGCGTCGCCTCGCACGCGCCCGCGGGAACGGTGGTGCTCACTGCAGTTTGCGTGGAGGAACATCCGCAACCTGCTTTCGACGAACCGTTCGAATGGCCGTTCGCGTGGCCGTTTCCTCCACACCCGCAGCCACCTTTACTTCCTCCCCCCGCAACCACAGCTACAACTCTTGGTGGATTGCTGGAGCGAGGTCACCATCCTCGACTCTTGTTCCTGGTATTTGATGGTAATGCACCAAGTCTGGATGACATCCTGGCAGGTCGCCGGTGGAGTGTAGCGAAGCGGTGAGCAGTTACTTTGCTTGGGTGGCGTACAGCATGCCTGAATAGCCTTTAGAACATTGAATGGTTGTTCCTGGCACACGATGATATCGTGGCCACAGGGATCGATGGCATAGCCGGTTTTTACGGTGACCCAGCCGTCGCAGTCGCTGCATACAACCTGCAACCCGCACACAACTCCCCAGCCATGAAGGAACCGGTTGTGTAACCGGCTCTTTGCCAACCAGTACGATTGCTCATTATTAAGGTCCGCCTCCGTGAGCAATTGACCAGCGAAAAAGCGTGTGCGGTCCAGGCACTGCAGCATTGTGCAGGCGGGGCAGCAGCACGGCGTTGCAAGGCAGGCGCGCGCTGAGGCGGACTACGACGATCGCCGCGCACGTTCACGTTGGAAGCGGCTGCGGTGGTGTTTGCCCTTGCGGGAGCGTGAATCCTTTTACCTGTTATAGTCGGCATCGAACTCCTCCATTTGCCCCAAGCTTAGCCTTCCATCGTGAACCAGCTTTCAAACGTGCCGCCCTCAATCCCATCGCCAGACGGCCGGGCCGGCACCCACGGCGGAAGATGATTGCCATCCAAGCCACGCTGTTTTGCCGTGGCATCTCGAATGAAATCTCCCTTGACGAGCACGTGAATCGGGCTCTTTCAATTGCGCGGCGAGAGTAAACGCTTTCACATCCTTCTCATTTGCGAAGAAGGCCACGCCGTTGGCCAGCGCAGGAACAATGACTGGCGTGAATGCACTCGTGATATCGCCAAGCGTGGCAAAATTCCCGGGAATAATTGTGATGGGAGCCTGGTACCAGGTAATCAGATCTGGCTGCGTCGACAGTGGCACCGGAACCAGAAGCAAAATTGTGTCAGATGTCAGATCCGCGGACTGCACGGAAGCTCGGTGAAGGCGATCTTCAATCCGGGCTTGGTGAACAGTTGGCCCATTTGCAGCTTCCCGGTGACACCGCTGGGAGGAGCCCAGGAAACGTTCGCGACTCCCACCAGATCTTTATTGCAGTCGCCGGGGATAACCAGATTCAACGTGCGATTCGGCGAGACACCGGTGATGCTGGCGGAGCCGGGCTGATCGCAGGGAACGAAAGTCGCGTTGACCAAGTCAATGCCGGGACCCGCCGGACCTGGCAGCGCCATCTTTTCCCGCCTGACCAGCGCCACCATCCTGTCCCAGTAGACAGCGCACGACTTGCGTAAGGACGTCGGTGCTGAGGAGCAAGTGACGGTCCGTGAGATTGTCGATGTCGGCGTTCACAATGGCCTCGGTGAACGTGTAGTCCTTAATCGTGGCGAGAACGATGCAGTCGCCCTCCGCGCAATCCGGACACGGTTCGAGCGCTTGCAGGAACAAATCGCTGCAATCGGTTTGCGAGATATCGACGATGGAGACGCCACCGATCGTGTTGTCGGCAGGATCGACATACGGGACAAACAGTTGGGTACCATCTTGTGAAAGCGCCTCTGCCACCGGACCGATGCCGACAGCTACTGGGGTGCCGAGGTAATTTGGCTGGGCCGCTTCCACAGCTTTTTCGTCGACGACCTGAATGTAAGCGTTGTCGTTGGTTGCGGTGTCTTCTTCCAACACATACGCCCACCGTCCGCTAGGGGACAACACGACTTCGGTTGGTGCGTACTTGAATCCACTGGCTGTTTGCCCCACGACTGTCGCGGAAGCAGGCCCCGCAGCAGGGACATCAACGAAATAAAGAACAGGGGACGCCGGGGTGATATCCAGTGCGGCAACGACGTCGGCGCTGGCACCGGCGGCAATCGCAAGGGAAGAAGGCACTGTAGCGAGAGTGATTGTGATTGCAGGAGCCGCGGGCGTAGCCACAGTGATCGCACTGATGTCCTTGCTTCCTGTGGTGGCGACATAAGCGTATTGCCCACCGGGACTGATGGCGACCGCAACGGGTTTGCTGATCGAAGGGACCGCGGTCGGGGTCGGAGGAGGCGTTGCGATGTTCACACCGCTCCAAATTGCCATGCCCGCTGTTTGCCCAAACGAAATCAAACTACCTTCGCTGCCAGGAATACTTGTCAGGCGAAGAGTCGAGTCGTTGCCGAGCGCCGACATTGATCTGCTGAACCGTTGTCGTCAGATCGCCCGCCGCGAACACGCTAATCTGCGGCGGAGCCGTAGCCGGAGTCGTGGGCTGCGTAGCCACATAAACGAAATCGCCATCCGGCGCAATCACTAGGTCAAGTCCGGTGGCATTGGCAAAGGTGAACGGCGGAGGAAGCTGAGTGTACTTGTCGTCAAAAACATAGAGCGTGGCCGTGGAAGTGCCGCCCGACGTGACGGAAGTCAAGCACGTAAAGATGCTTGTTGTCCGGATTGAGCGCGACCTTCACGACGTCTGTGATATTCAGCGTGTTGCTCCACTTCAACTGCACCTGCTGCGCATCCGGTACGGGGGCATTGGGATCGACGATCAGGACGTCGAAGCAGTAGCTTTCCAGAATGCGGTTTGGCCGGCAGGAATTCGTGTCGCAACTGCAATCGTCGAACAGCGCGGGAACGTCTTCCGTCGGGCATTCCTTGTAGGACACGCAGATCTGGATTTTGAATTTTTGCTTTGGGTCCGGCTGGGCGTTCGGTCCATTTTGTTTTTGCCAGTTGGCAAGAAACTTCGCCTCGAAATCGAAATACTCTTCGCACCGCACCAGAATTTCACGTCCGCAGCAATCGATCGCCGTTCCCGGTTCGATCACGACATACGCTCTGACAGCCGGGATTCGGGTGTTCGCTGCACCTTCAGTCCACAAACCGCTCCCCAGCCATGGAGTCGCTGGTTGTGCCGCCGGAGTTTGCCCAATCGTGTAGCGCTGCTCATCGGTGAAATCGCGCTCGACCAGAAGCTTGCCGGTGAAGTAGTTGTTCCGCGCCATCTGGGCGATATCGCACTCGATGCAATCCGGCTTTCGCCCCGCTCGCGCCATGATTGCAATTGCATCGCCCATGGTTCGGCCTCGCTTTCTTAGTTCAGAACCGTGCCGCATCCCACCCGCGACGTCCGGCCAACCTCTTACGGTTGGCCGTGCGTTCGTGTCCGCGGGGCTCCCCAACACCGTGTCGTATCCGAGCTGCCCTTGGCATTCAATGATGCCGAGCGGGTACTTCCCGATGACCGTGTCGACGCCAACGAAAGACTGAATCCCGATTCGCAGTCGTGGTTCCGCCCATTGGAATTGCGCGACCGTGTGGGCAGGTTTTGCCAAGTCGATAATCTGTTCGAGCGCCTGCTGGTCGCTTTGCGTTGCGCCCGGCCAGCGCGGAACGACGACCAAAAACTGGTAGGCGTACGCATTGAAAATGTCGAGTGTCGGATTGCCATAGTCGATCAATTGGAAGGAACCGATTTTGGAATTCACGCCAACCTGCAGTCGCTTCATGACGTCGTCGCCGAATACGGTGGAACAATCGCCGAGCCGCGCGCTATTGACCAGCAACCAGCGCCGCAAACGGAACATTTCCAGAATGCGCGGCTTAACTCCTGCATACAGCTCGATGTGCAGGCGAAGTCCCTCCGGCGTGCCGCGCAGCGCGTATAGCCGGTGCGCTTGCCGAACCAGTTCCCGGCGCCGGGCGACGGGCCAATTGCTCTGCAGGGCCATTCCGAGCCAGGAGGCAAGCCATGCAAGGAAATCCGTCCCGCCAATGTTGCGCGGATTTGCGGGGGTAGCCTTGGGATCGAAGTAACGCGCAAGATCGCGTGATCTGGTTAGAGGTCGCTCCGCGAATGCGTGTCGAAAATCGAAAGGAATCGCGCAAGAAAATCGGCGCTGACCGCATCCTCACGGTAAACCGCCGGGAGATATTGCAGAGACGACGCACGGGGGTAGTACACCTTAACCTGTTCAATCGAAGGCGTCGCGATCGCCTTCTCCCAGCAAGCGTCAGCCGCAGCCACAAGTACCTTCCGGGAGGGCTCATGGTGAGGCAATCCCAGGGACAGCATGAGGTGTCCGTGTCCGTAATCGCCGGTGAACCACCGGCTCTCCGGGAGATTCAGCACTTCATCAATTGTCTTCACGGCTTCCGCGGTAAACGTGTCGATTCGAACGGATGTGCCGGCGGGCAGCGCGGCCCGAAGAACAACTCGGTGCCACAAGCACCGATACGTTTTGCTATCAAGCGGGCCAGCGATGAATTGGCCTTGAAGCGGGTACGCAGCCGCCGGGGAGAGTTGGCAGACGCGCCGCGCACCGTCGGCGAATATAGGATTTCCGGAAAGATCGAAAATGATAGAGGAGGCGAAGGTGTCCAGCACAACCCGTACAGGGTGAGGTGCACCAGCCGCCCTTCCCGTCTTGCTGGTAGAAATAGACTTTGCGAGTCACGCAATCGCTCAGGCACAAGATTGCCGTTGGCATCCACAGCCACCTCTACCGGGCAGAACTCCCCGGTAATCTCGCTGGGCTGGCCAATCTGGCCGAGAAACGTTCCATCGGCTGTCAGGACTAGCGACATAATTCTGATTCTCCTGGATGACGTAGAGCTTCCCTTCCTGGTCAGTCGTGATGCCGCGTCGGCCTGACGAGTTGTGGCTGCGTCTCACTCTTTCCCGTAAACGCCTGCCGCCAACATCCTTGCGGATCGAAAACATGGATCAATCCGTTGGCGTAATCGGAGACGTACGTCCAGTTCCGGCTTGTCACGGCAATATCCCAGGGCTGCCAGGTGCCCTCGGGAAAAGTTACCTGCGCACCGCAATTTGGTCCGGTCGTCGCTTCGCTGACGGTTGGGATCGCCGGTTCCACTCGGATCACGGTGGTGGATTGCGTCACCTTCAGCGGTGGAAACACCCAACGCAATGCCAAGCCCTTCACTCGAGAAAATCTGCACGCGACAATTTCCCGTGTCCGCAATGTAAATGTCGTCGCGGCAAGAAATCGCCAAACCGTGCGGCGAGTAAAAACTGGCGGGGCTCACTGCCCATTCCCTCCGACGCACGGCAAAGTGACGAACTGTCCCAGGCATCGGTCAAAACACTTTATAACGCAGTCGTGACCGTCAAGAATATAGACGCTGTCTTCGCGATCCACGGCCACTCCGATCGCCATTTGCAAGACCGCCGAAACTCCCCGAAGCGTCCACCAGCGGGCGCACCGCTCCTAGGCAATGGCTGAAGTCCCAGCGTTTCACCATCGGCTGACAGCGCAGTGCCGCCCAACCACGCCGCGCGCCAGCCTGCCAGCCCGTCAAGAACGAAATGTGGTGAAGCGTCGCTCATCCGGATTCCTATCAGCTCCCGTAAGAGACGTCCACAACGTGTCCTTGCGGATCGTTGTAAAGCAATTCGCCGGGATTTATCGCCACGTCGCGACAAAAGGTCTGCATTTGACCGTCAAGCCAGATCAAAAGTTGGTTGTCCTGAATGCGCAGGACGCCCGGCGTTTGGAAAATCACGCGGTAAACGTCGGTGTAGTAAATCGTTCCGCCGAAAGGCCAGCCGGTCTGGTCATTGCCGCCCTTCAGAGGATCAAAAAATGTACTGAGTGCGGATTGCACCGCGTTTTTCACCGTTGCCAGATCCGATCCCGCCTGAACGATCAGTTGCGCCTGCACTTTTATTTTTCGATAGACAGGCCCAACAACGTAAATTTCCGAAGTCAGCAGCCGGTGAGTGTCCAGATAGGCGCAGACCGCTTTCAGCGTGGTCTGGTTGGGCGTGGGATTCGGGATGGCGAGTCCGGGACGACCACGACGGTCACGACACCTGGAATCTGCCCGCTCGGAAAATCAGGATGGAACAATGGTAGAGCCAACGCCCGCTTTACATTCGCTCCCGGCGCTTGCGTTGCCAGGTATTCGAAGTCCCCCACGGTGACGGCGCGGTTGTTGCTCTGCAGCGCAAGGCCGGCGCGCAGTTTGGCATCGACGAGGGTCTCCTCTTCCGTGCCACCGGTGGCGGGCAGAAAGTTCGTCACCCCGTTGATGGACTCCACGTAGGTCTGCAGCTCGCTGATCGTTCCCGCACCCACATTTCCGGCGCTTCCGCCACCCGAACGATAGTTCCTGGCAACCACGTTGGCATTCGGATTTGCTTGATTTGCTGCGGGAATGCGACCGTGATCGCCAGTTCCCGTCGTCACTACGCCGGTGTTCACGTCAAAAGTGAAGACCCGGTCATTCGGTCCCGAGGAAAAGAAGTCGTCCACCTGCTGCCAAGCCATGAAGCCCTGGCCCTCATCGATCTCTAACTGAACGCTCGTGACTGAAACTTTGCGTCTTGTCCGAATTGGTTACCTCAAGCGCGCGTGTCGCGGACAACGACGGGCGTGTTCGCCACCTGAAATGTCTGATTGGGTGTGCCGTCGCTGCCCCCCAGCACTTCGTCCGTAAACGTAATCGCCTGTGTCGCGGCAATCGTGTTTGTGCGGATGGCCGCAACTTGTGGGGGTCGTTCATAAGTGGCTGTCTCGACGCGCGCGCGGATCCAATAAAGGAAGTCTTTCACGTTGCCCATCGGCGAAGACTTTGCGAGGCTTCCTGGACCAGGAAACAAGATGTGGCCATCCTGCGTAAACGCGCGTGTGCCGTCGCTGGTGAGGTCGATGGATTCCCACTGCCCGCCGTCCCAGTATTCCCAGGCGATGGTTGCCGGCGGAGGAATAACCGCGCCGCACTTCATCAGGGGAGGCGTCAGGGCATCCTGATACAGATTTACCGCAAGATTGATCTGTTCCGAAGGAAATGCAACGGGCGATGAGAAGCCCAGCAAAATCGCGTTACCGGCTTCGGATTTTGGCCGAAGGGATAGAACCACTGGTTCTGCATGGCGTTCTTGTTGGTCTGCGTGGAATACGCGAATCCATCGAACGATTGCAGAGCCGCGAGCTGTGCCCCGATGGCGACCAACGCTTCGTCCAGTTCGAACACGATGGCCTGCCCTGATCCGCCGGCCGCGGCAACTTGCGTTCCTTGAGGAACGATCACGCTGCTCACGTCTGGCCGCGACGTCGTGAACGTGAGTTCGGCGCGCGCCGGCTGTGCCGCTTTCAGTTCAATTCCGATCAACTGCAGGAACTTGATGTAATTTCGATCGGGCACCTGGTTCAGGCGAAACACCAGAATTTCCGTCATCCAGGCGAACAGTTCGACGAGAGTCATCCCCGGATCGCTCTCGTTGAAATTGGTCCACTCCGGCGCGTACCGCGGTATCAGTGTCTTCGCTTCCGCGACGATGTCAGCGAACTGCCGGTCGTCCAGATTGGGAGGTGTCAGCGGCATCTTTTATTCCCCGGCTCCTTCGGTGATGTAGAACGGATACACCAGGTTCCCGAAAGTGTTGTTGGAGCGAATTCGATAGTCCACACGAATCAACAGGGTGTTTTCCTCACCTTCCGCGGAGCTGACGTTGACGTCCAGCACGTCAATTCGCGGTTCCCATTCCGTTAGCGCATCCTTCACCAGGTGTTGCACGTTCCCCTGCGTCGCGGGACTGTTCGGTGCAAACACCAGATCGTGAATCCCACAGCCGAATCGCGGCAGCATCTGACGTTCGCCGCGCGCAGTTCCCAGCAGGATCCAGATCGCCTCCTCTACGCTCTGTTCGCCTTCTGAATAGATCAGACCTCCGGCGGGTGAAACGCGCACCGGGAATTTCCACCCCGTTCCAAGGAACTTTCGTGTAGCTTGTCCGGCCATGCAATTTCCTTTCGTCCCGCGCTCCATGCTCGAGTTACCGTGATGATTGCTTCCGCGTGCCCGGAAAGACCTCGTTGGCTCACGCCAGTCAAATAGAGATGAGTAATGCCGGGCGTGAGGGCTGCTACAAAATCCGGAGTCATCGTGACGGTGATCGAAAGGCTTGGCGCGTCCCACTTGCCACCGGACGGCGCCACTGTTGCGCCTGGAACGCCGTTCGTCAGATCCTGGTGACGTTTCAAGGGCTCGTTGATCAGAGTCAAAATCCACTGTAGCGGATGGTCCGACGTCAGCGAGAAGGAAACCACCACCGGCACCGTCGTCGTAGAAACGCTGAATGGAATGGCCTGTATCGGAGGCGTTACGATGGGTGATGCGAAATCCACCATGGACGGCGAAGCGGACTGCGGCGACTGGTCTGGAGGAATCGGAGCGGGCGTGCTCTGATCAAACGTCTGATGGAAATCTGCCATCACCAGCGGAAGCCCTGTGAAAGTCTGGTTGAAATCGGTGACTAGAATCACCTTTTGCCCGTCGATTTGCGTGGCGTTCAGGCCCATCGATTTCAACTGGTAGCCAACGCAAGGAACCGGGAGAAAGGGGCACAGGAGCGTACCTACGTCTCCTTCCACAGCGACAAATCCGCCGCTGATCTGCCATTTCGGATGCGCAGGCACCGTTGTGCCTTTACCCCCGTGCGGGCATATGACAAGCGCGTTCGTGGTCAGAATCTGTGGCATGCTTCTTTCTCGTTCACGAAATTTGCACCAATCCATCCGCCATCTTCAAAACCCTGCCACCGCCTTCCAGGGTGATCGTGCCGCTTCCACTGTCGTCGAGCGTGATGGTCTGTCCCGAGCTCGACTTCAAGATGACTTTCTCCGCGCCTTCCGTATCCTCGAAGCGAAGAGTGTGACCGCCAGGCGTCACGATCACGCGGTTTTTGGGATCGGAATCCGGCGGCGTATCCTGCCCGTTCCACAAAAAGCCGATGATGTAGGGATGTGCGACGTCGCCCTGGTTAAAGGCCACCAGAACTTCGTCCCCACTTCCGGCATGAACCAGACTCCCGTCCGCCGCCGGACATAAGCGTGGCGACTGGCGCCCAGTAGCTTTCGTTTTGCCCGCCCAGCTACGGAAAACTCATCTTCACGCGGCCTTGCCGCTCGGGATCTTTCCGGTCCACGACTTGCCTGTTACCACTCCGTGAATTTTTCCCAAAGCTCACCTCTTAGGAATTTTGCCCGGCCCGACTGATCGTCTTTCCGGACCATCGCGCCAGGCGGAAAACTCTGTGCGATATCCGCCGTTGCCGATGGTGTGCGTGGACTCGGAAACAAAATATTCGCCGTCAAAATCACTGCTGGATCCCTTTCGGTTTTCCTCTTGCCGGCTCTGCACGGCGAAGCCAAGAACTTCCACGGTGCAACCGGCAGCGGAGATCGGGCAGCCCAACCGTTGCGCCCCTAGCTTGAATCAGTTTTTTGTTGTGCTCGATCAGGATGGCCCTCGCCACATCGTGGCTTCCTTTTTTGTATGGGCCGGCTTGTTCGTGACCACGTCCGTCCGGTTACAAGTACTCCTGCGCGATTTGGGTCAGCACGCGCGATTTCCGTTTGCGATTTTGCCTGTTCTTTCCAGAGATCCTGAAGTGTGTAAGATTCTTCGATCTGGCGATTGGCTTTGCGGTCCCAACCTCGCACGTCGACTTGGCCCACCTGGTCTGAAGTCGATAAGGTGGGCCGGAAACTAATCAGTGATTTGCCCCATTCGAGTTGGTAGACAGGCTTACCCAGGTCCTCCGACTGACCAAAGAACAGTGTCGGCGTGTCGTTCTCGTCTTCAAGGTAGATCTGGTAACCATTGCTCTTCGCAAGTTCCATAAGAAAGTCGATGTCGTATTTGGTTTTCATGTAAACGACTTGATTCGGCTTCTCGTTGGGGGACGGATTGACATCGATTGCCAGTCCGAGGCCCGGCTGGCCATCCTTACTGGACGGCCGCACAGATCTTTGGCTATATCCGTATCTGTTTTTTTGCCGTCCAGCCACGAGTCGGTGTGCTCTTCCTTGCGATATTTGTGAACGTGCTCAATCCGACATGCACCGAAAATGTCGAAGGAGAAGATTCCGGAAAATTCGGTCGAGTGTGAAGTGATCACCCCTCGCATCATCTGGCGCATGTTTTCGTAATAGCCCATGCGGATCTCAATATCCCGGCCCGGATCGAAGGTGCCTTCGTATCCTTTGTGTCTTCAGCGGAGGAGCAAATTTGAATTTCCGTCTGTCTGCATCCCAGTTGTTGATTTCGATGGTGAACGAGTCAATAGCGTTCGACGCTGTCTTTGTATGTGACCTGCAGGATGTCACTCGATGATACTGGGGTTCAGTTTCTTGTCCGCCCACATACACCTCGAACTGGGGAACGTAAAACGTCTCCTTTTGGCTGAAAATCGGGATGGGTATCGTTGCCATGTCCCCTCAGTTCGTCAGCACGGGAATTTCCAGTACCATCCCTGGCTTCAAATTGAGCGGATCGAGGATGCCGTTCTGGTCGGCAATGGCCCGCCATTGCGAAGGATCATCGTAGACATCGTTGGCAATTTGGTTGAGTGTTTGGCCGGCCTCCACTACCTGCGTTTGGGAATGATCCGCGGACCTCTTATTGATCTCCGTCGATTTGCTCGGCAAGAGTTTTGTATTCCTTCAGAGAGACCGAGAGTGTCGCGCGCAGTGGAACTCCTTGTGGACTGAACAAGGTAAATCGCTGGCGCACGCTTTCGATGAGGCACTTGAAGCCGTGGCGCTGCTGACTTCCATTCCCACCCATGGATGAGTAGGCCACTCTGCCCGGGAAATTCAGAACCCCAAGTGAAGAAACAAACAGGCGGTGCGTGCGTTTTCCCGTCGATCTTTACGAGCTGATAGAACGGGTCCGTGAGCGTGGTCACAGAAGTCGCATCGTCATCCATACCGGACTCGGTGGAATCAAAGAAGAGGTCCAGCGCAAGTGTTTCGGTTTGACCGCGAACAAACTGCAGAATGGGGGAATCGAGCCCAGGGATGTCAAGTTCCGCGATCTGCGCGCCCTTGTTTAAAGAGTACTCGGTCGGATTGAACCTCACCGGGATCGGTTTGCGGAGGCACCCGTCCGCATTCACGACGCAAAATGTAGCTTTCAGCGGTTTCGCCATTTTCTTCCCTCGCGCTCTCCTAGGAAGATTCTTTGGAATTCAAGCTGCGCTCTTTTTCGAGACGTTTTTCTCGCTCCTGCTCTTCCTTCACCGCTTTCACGCACGCGCGGACGAGCTCCCTCATCACTCGAGAATCGAGCGCCGTCTGCGAACTTCCGACTTGCACATTGCTTTGCACTTCGTTGATTCGAACGTCCATCGGTCCCCTTCTCCGTCCTGCTGGAATTTCTGTCTTCTTTACAAACGCTTGAGCCCTTCGTGCGCGATCTCAAGTTCTTCAATCGCCAGCTGATTCTGCGACGCGTTCAAACTCGGCCCTGTCCATTTCACCGGAAGGCCTCGCGTGAACGACCATACCTTCACGGGATTCTGCTGTTCGTCTTGCAGTGTGACGACTCCATCGCGCCGCACCACTTTTCCCTGCACGAATCCGTAGTGCCACAGCCATAAATCGTCGGCGATCGCCATTCCGCGCTTCAGCCGCAGGTTCGCCCATTTCACTCGTGACGGGAACCGCAGCGTCACGCCGTTGTTTCCGCCCTCTTTGTATTCCTCAACGTCCAGGCTCATCTCCAGGCCGCTGCACTCGCTGAATCCTCCGGCGGGCTGACTCTGCCTTGTCGTCATCGTCGAGCCAGGTGCGTTCGCAGTGTCTACCAGCGTGATCACAAAATTAAATGCCCGGTAAGGATCCACCCGCACCGCCTGAGCCGCGCTTCCCATGCTCTCTCTCCGTTACTCCGTCACTTCCAGCGAATCTCCCACTCGGCCGATGCGGAAAATCACGAACTCCGCGGGCAACGTCGGGGCCACGCCAATCTCCACGATCAATTCACCCAGTGCCGTGGTGGCTTGCGGATTGTTTGTCGCATCGCATTTCACGAAAAACGATTCCTCGGCGGTATTTCCCGCCAATGCACCTTTTTTCCACTCGCCTTCGAGAAAACTCGAAATATTCACCGTCAACAAGTGCCAGAGGTGGACGTTGTTGGGTTCGAACACGACCCATTGCATACCAATCAGCAGGGCGTGCTCGATCATGAAAAACAGACGCCGCACGTTGATGAACTGCCAGATCGTGTCGCTGCTCAGCGTTCGCGCTCCGTACACGCGCATCCCGCGGCCAGAAAAGGTGCGAAGACAATCGACGTCGATGGGATTGAGAAACCCTTGCATCTCAGCAGTGACTTCCGTTGTCAGTGCCTGAGCCCATTGGACAACTGCATTGGCGGGCGCTTTGTGCACTCCAACAATCAAATCGCTGTTCGCATATACGCCAGCAACGTGCCCGCTCGGCGGAACGCGCCGCACCAAGGAATTGCCAAGTTGCAGCGGATCGCGAACAAGAATCCAGGGGTAATACAAGGCCGCATACATCGTGTCGAATCGCTGCCGCCAGCTCTGCACTTCTCCCAAATCCACATGCAGTTTCGGGAAGCCAAAATCCGGCGGGTCGAGAATCGCAAAGCGAAACTGCATCATCTGGCAATGCTGAATCAGCGCTTGCTGCACCTGGTGGATCTGGTTCAGTGTGAAATTGGGTGCGGCTTCCGACGGCGGAAGCGTTGGCGGTGGCGCGACACTGGGCGCAGCGCCGCAGGGCAAGCAAGGATCGGGCGGCTGGCGAACCACCGGCGCGTGGACAATCGGCGGAACCGGCTCGATCAAAATATCCGGCACCGCGACGATGGAAATCTCATCGACGTCTTCCATCGCACGGATTCCCCACTTCTTATCTCTCGCGGGGTCGCCGGTGAAGTCTTTCATGGTCAGCGCGGCAATTCCGTCCCGGCCGCCCCACAGGTCCAAAATTCCGCGCTGAGTTGCGGGTGCACTCGGGTCCGGGAGATTGTCCGGCGCGGCCGAAGTGGAATGCAGATCCCTAACGCGCACGTATTGCGATGGCAGGCCAATCTGTTTCTGTTGGCCTGTGGTCTCCTGCCAATTCACTACACTTTCTGACGTATCGGGAATGAGCGGATTCATGGACAAACCCGTGAAACTTTCTTTGAGACTCCCGTTCACATAGACCGTGAAGGAAAATTCCACGGTTTCGAACGAGATTGGCTTCGTCACGTCGAACGGAGAAAGGAGCGGCGCATCCCACCGCAGCATGTTTGACGCGGATCAACTGAGTGACAGTGCGGAAAGCCATGTCGGGAACGGTGAATTGGTCTGGTAGACCCTCACTAACGAATAAAGGGGAAATCCAACTACCGATTGCACATAAGAAAATTCGCCATGGCGGCTGGCGGCAGTCGACGTTGCCGTAGCGGCCAGGCTGGATGCGAGAAACGGCAACCGGCATCGCATCTCCCCAGCTTCCCGGATTCGCGGCCCTCATCTCCAGAGTATCCACGCGGTCGGCGTCATAGAATCTTCCTCGTCGAATTCGACCGCGCCGGTTTCGACCTGAATCGGCTGGGCAAGTCAAAGTCGGGACAATACTGACTCGGCCCACGTCACTGTTTCGGTCGCGGCGCTCACGGACGTAACCAAGCGATCCTCGTGATGGAAAGTCGTTAACGCCAGGGGAGGACGAGCACAAACGGCGGTTCCAGCGGCGCCCCAGTACATTTTCTGCCACAGGGTCGACGGACTGCACCGTGTGCCATGCATGGAATGGCGGAGCAACCTGCGCCACACGCACCACGGAACCGGGTGTGAATCCCGCAACGCTATTGACGAGGGAACTCAGCCGATCCGCGGGCTGCGCGCCAACCGTCAATGCAAAGCCGTCTGCTCGAGCGGTCAGCGCGCCAGCCACAAATCCCTGCTCGGAATCCACGCGGAACGCAATCCATCCAGTGGTTGTAGCCCGGGCGAACCGTCGCGTCTTGAGTTTGGCGCGGCGACTCGCACGCACGTACATTCGCTCGCCGCCATTTTCGAAAAACGCCTTCGCTGAATACGCGAGGTATGCGTTTGGAAGGAAACTACCGAACGTGGACTGGAATTGCTGCCACGATTCCACCGGCAGTGCCCGGTGCAACGGGCCCCTCTGCGCGATGCCGACAAAAGCGGCGATGTCCGTGCGAATTTCGGCGATCGCCTGGCTGGCTTGTCAACGCTCTCAAAATAGACGCCCGGTGTGGCGTACGTCGGCATATTCCTGGTTCCTCTTGACTAAGCGAGCTCGATCCGTTCGTGGCAGATTTCTATGCTCTCGATGGCCACGTCGTTGCTGGTGGCATTCATGGCCGGGCCTTCCCATTTGCAGATCCAGCCGTTTTCAAAATTCCATCGCAATACGTCGTTGTGTTGTTCGTCCTGCAGCACGATGGCGCCGTTGCGCCGGTCCGCAACGCCATTGAGAATGTTCTTGTACCAGTTCCAAAGATCCTCGTTGCTGGTGTACCCGCGCTTCAGCGTGATGTTGGTGAACTTGCGAAGTCCCGTCAGCTTGCGCACGGAGAGCGGCGTGTCCGTTCCTTCGCGATAGTCCACGGAATCGGTGTTCACCGTCAGCCCGCCGCACTCGCGGAATGACGCGACGCTGGTGTTGTCGAGTTCGACGCGGAAGTTGTAACCACGAAATGGATCGACCCGAGTTGCTGTCGACATTGTCGCCCTCCTCCTCGCTCTCGATTCCTTCTCTAAGTTCCTGCACCGACGAGCCGCCAGCCCATTGCCGATGCGGATAATGACGAATTCCGCCGGGAACACCGGCGCAACGCCGACGACCATGATCAGCCGGCCGTTGTCGATGTCGTCCTGCGACATGGTGTCGAGCCCGCACTTGACGAAAAACGCTTCCTCAGCTTTGCTCCCATCAAGCCGCCTTCCCGCCACACGGTAGTCGAGAAACGCAGAGACGGTCTGGATCAGCCGGCCCCACAATCTCTGGTCGTTGGGTTCGAAGACCGCCCACTGCGTGCCCTGGTCGAGCGATGCCTCCAGGAAAATGAAAAGCCGGCGGACATTGATGTACTTCCATTCCTCAAGGCTGGTAATACAGCGCGCCCCGTACACGCGAAGCCCGCGGCCTTGCGCCGTGAAGTCACGCAGGGCATTGATATTTCTCGGCTCAGGATTCAGGATGTCCTGGTCGCCCTTGCTCAGTTTGATCTCGAGCGCTTCGATGCCGTCGATCACTACGTTTGCGGGCGCCTTCCACACGCCGCGCGAATCGTCGGTGGCAGCGTAGATTCCCGCCATGTGACCGCTGGGAGGAATTGTCATCTGCGTGTCGGTTAGCGGATCCAAAACAATCACGCGCGGGTAGTAGATCGCGGCGTATTTCGTGTCGAACTGGTTCCGCTGCGTCTGAATGTCCGACATGCTAGGCGTACCGCCGGAAGTGGAGGTGCGGGATCGAGAATGGCAAAGCGGTACTTCAACAGTTCGCACTGCGCGATGAGTGCTTCCTGCGTGTATTGGTCAGTGATTCCGGGTGCGGCAATAATACTGATGTCCGCGGCGTCGATGAGCGCCGCGATACCCGTACGGTTGCCAGGACCGCCATCGTTGCCTGCAAAATCAAGCGGGGTAGGCGCCGCGCCATCTGTTCCGCTTAGCGGTTTCATTCCCACGATGCGCCCATCGATCGCCACAGGCTGCGTCCCGGGGTCAGTGGAAGTTTCGTCCGATGGATACGGGAGGGGCCCCGGGACACTTAGCAGCGAAGAACCATTGATGATAGTGCTCGCGTAGAAGTAGGGAGTGGTATTGTCGAGCGTCAGGCCGCGAAAACTTTCATTTGTCGCTCCATACGAGGCGAGCACGTCGAATTCACAACTGCGAACAGTAACCGGTATGGGAGGCGGTCCCGCCGTCAAGTTATTGTTGATATCCGTCGCCCGAGCGGGAGAGAGTCCAGCCGTGAGTTGAATGCTCTTGCCGATAACCTTCAGGACTTTTGCGTAAAACTTCTGTGTTGCTGCCGCATTTAAGGTCGTGAGGTCGAACTCCACGATTGCTCCGGGGTAAAAATTGGAACCGGAGTTCATGGTGATCAAATCGTTGGTAAGAGTCATCGTGCTGACGGAGACCACTTGCGCCTGCGCCCGCGAGCTTGGCGTGATTTGCACCTGCACATCGTTGCCCCAAACGCCTGGATCGCCCGCCTGCAGATCGAATTTTCCGGTTGTGGCGGCAAGTGCGAAGTCTGTCGTCGCGTTCGTGAGCGTGGCTGTGGTGTACTGCATGTCGTAACTGGTGAGGGCCGGCGTCTGCGTGGGTACGGGCGCGGGCAAGGGATTCTTCAGCGTGACCGTGTTGCTCGCGCTGTCGTACGCCTTGATGGCAAGCGGCGCTGCACCCGACGTGGTCGTCACGCCATTCTTCACCTGCGTCAACGTGACCGTTGTGGCGTTATCAAGTCCGCGAGTGCTCGCCAAATTCAGAGTCGCTGCGCCCACGGCGGCGGTGCTCGCCAATCGCGTTTTTAGAGCCGGCGTACCCACCGCGTTCTCCAGATCACCAAGAGCTGCCGCACTCGGAGGCGTAGCTGCGCTGGCAACACGCTTGATGTAAAGCAGTTTTCCGCCATTAATGAAAAAACCAGCCACTGCGTGTGGTAAGTAGTTGAATCCCGCGCCTGAAAAACCGGGCGTGAAATAGGACCCAAAGATTCGCTGGTATTCCGGAAAGCTTGTCACCAGCACGGGACCAAGGAAATTCAGGGGGCCACGTTGCGTGACGCCGACGAAACCAGTGACACTTGTACTGACTCCTTCGATCGGCTGCGGCCCATCGATCTCTTCGATATAAACTCCCGGCGCAAGATATTCGGGCATGACGCCTCCTCCTTACGAACCCTGGCTGCTAGAGTCGAAAATCCAATAGGTTGGGTACTTCCCCGAACTGCACGTACCAACCTTGCGTCTGATTCAAGGCACCACTGGTTGCCTTCAGAAAAATCTCGGGAACTCGCCCAAGTCCACCGAACGAGTAAAAGCCGTCGCGCATCGGTTATGCTCCTACTTCGTGATATTCGACAAGTGTGGGAGACGCCGAATCGATCATCACGGTCCCGCTGAATAATTGCGGCGCCAGCAATACACCGTCGCCAGCGTCGGCATCGGTAGACAGGCCCGGCGGCGCACCCGCCAGGCTCGCGGTAACGAATCCCACAGCCGTGCCAAACACGGGGTAAGTGCGACTTAAGGGAGTTCGCAAAAAAACCAGCCCGGGAGACGCAGCAGGGCCCGGCCCGAGCGAATCGACGATCCCGTACTCCACGTGAACTTGAGAAGCATCCGAAATCCGGATGATCGAGTTCGGCCCCAGTCCCTGTTCGGACGGACAAATCCAGCACCTGCGTGCCACCCTGGGAGGCCTGATTCAACGATCGCGGTAAGCCCGCTGGCTATCGTCACTTGCTGCACGCTTGCGCCACCGGCATGCGCAAAATAGAGAGGCACGCGTAGAGCGGTTGTGTGGATTGGAGGTGGGGCAATGGGATTATCCACGCTCACGACGGATGGCTCCGCTGATGGGAAGCCGGGTGGTCGCGTTCACCACTCGGCCCTGGATTCGGATTGGCAGACGCCTCATCGCTACGTCAGCGCCGGCACAGGAAAGGCAGCCGCCATAGGAATGGACACTGAGATTGGATAGTCGCGGAAGCCGGGCGCGGTCAAAACTAGGTTCACCGTGTAGCCCATTATGCCCAGTTGCGGGAAAGACTGTTCGGGATATCCAGTTACCGCATACAAGCCCTTTTCTGTAGTGCGAGTTCCCATGTCGCTTCGCGACAATTCCACGGTAAAACCGGGCGCGGTGAATTCGCCAAGGATTTCATCCGTTACGTGTCCGGTGATCAATGCCCAATACGTCGTCGTGCAATCATCCACGACGGTGTAGAGGACGCTGTTTGCTTCTACTTGATAGCTCACGCCCAAAGGCAACTCCTCAGGTAGCGTTCAGAATCTGCGTATAGGTCACTTCTCTTGCACCACCAGACCCGCATTAACGGCTCGTGATCCGAATCGATCTTTACGACCTGGATCAGATACGTTACAGACAGCTGATAAGGCTCGCTCAGCGCGTCCCAAACCAGGCTGAGTTCCTCCAAGGACAACGCTTCCAGATTTACGCGAAGCTGCTCCGTCGTGCCGCTCAACACGCCCTGCAAGTCCGTTCCACGCAGAATGGCGTTGTCGTTAAACACTTGCAGGACTTTGCCCAAAAGCATGTGGCGGCTAAGTGGATCGTCCGTAATGGGAGTCACGAGGTAGTACAGCAGCACGGGGAGAGGTGTGCGAATAATCTGGTTCGCTACTTTCCGTTCGGGCGGCTCGTTTAGCATTTCCGCCATGCGCGAGACTTTGTACAGCCAGACGGATATTCCAATCGTGTGGCCCGCCTTTTCCATCTCCTTCGGAGACAATAGGTAAATTTCGACGCCGGTGAGTTGGGGATCGGCGCTGGTTGTTATGTTTTGCCGCAAGATCTGCTTTAGCGTGGCGCTTGCGGCGCTGATCACCGTGTAATCACTCATGCGGAGTTCCCGTTCGAATCGGCCCGAAAGTCTCTTCGTATGCCGGAGCGAGTCTCGTAACAGTTCCAGCAACGTTTTTGCATACGCAGGGCTGGTAACAATCCTGGTATGCAATTGCGGCTGTAAGTTGCCCTCGTAGAATTGCCCAAACACCAGCACCACTTCGAAAGGCGTTGTGACCAACGGTAAAATAATTCGCGTAGCGGGCTTCGGCTTGGCTTCGCGCAGATCCGCACGTGGTTCGTCGGTCATTCAGCCCACCGGGGTTCACCTATGGCACTTGGTGTTCCAATTCCATTACGACCGGCAGGAGAGTTCAAGTTCTTCGCAGCGAGGAACTTAGGATTGTTTTTTCGTGAGAATAAGAATCGACGATTCCGGCAAGCTGTAACACCCATGTGACAATCAAAACGACAGTCGAGAGAGCTCGCCACGCTGCCAAAGAATTTTCAAGTATCAAGGAACGCAGAACTTGAGGGGCCGTGCTTATACGAAAGATAAAGAATTTTTGAATGTCACGGCCGCTGTTACAGATGAACGAGCTTGTTACACGGGTTCGTCGCTCTGCCCTGGGCGCCTGCGCGATGAACCAGGATTTTCGGCCGCCAGATTATATTTTGCAATTTTTCGATAGAGGGTCATCCGAGACCAATGTAACTTATCCGCGGCCTCGCTCTTGTTCCAATTCGCAGAGAACAACGCGGAGAGTAAAAGTTCCTTTTCACTCCTTCCCATTGTCGTCTCCTGACGCCCGGTCCCTTCGGACGTTAGGCGGAAGCTGACCAGTCTCGATTCGCGCCGGTACTTCTCCCTAGGAACATGCCTTCGATCACATTTTTCAACTCCCGGATGTTTCCGGGCCAGTCGTATTGCAGCAGGCAACGCAGACATTCCTCGGAAAAAACTGGGGGACAACTCGCTGATTTATGGCAGAAACGCAGGAGAAAATGATCGACCAGGAACGGGATATCTTCGGCACGATCCCGCAAAGGAGGCACGTGAAGCTGCACAACATTCAATCGGAAGAGAAGATCTTTACGGAAGGTCCCTTGATCCGCCATGGCCGCCACATTTTGATTGGTGGCCGCCACAAACCGGATATTCAGGCGCCTCCTCTCTGTGCCACCGAGCCTGCACACTTCCTTCTTCTCGAGGACCCGCAGAATCTTGGCCTGAGCAACCAGGCTCATGTCTCCGATTTCGTCCAGGAAAATCGTCCCACCATCAGCGGAAGTCAATAAACCGTCACGCACGCTCTCCGCGCCCGTGAAGGCACCCTTGGTGTGGCCAAATAGTTCGGACTCAAGAAGGCTCTCGGGAATCGCTGCGCAGTTGACACACACAAAAGGTTTATTGCTTCTCGGACTGTGGCTGTGGATGAATTCCGCTACAAGTTCTTTGCCCGTCCCAGTCTCACCGGTGATCAAAACCGCACAGTCCGCGGCGGCGGCACGCTCCATGGAGCGGCGCATTTCTCGCACCGCAGAACTCTGGCCGACCATTTCTGTCGAGTCGGTAACAGGACGAGGGGCGAGTCCAACCGACGCTGGTTCCCGCGAATGAATGGCTACTCTTTGCAACGATGCTAGCAGGGCCCCCGGAGCAACCGGCGCGGCAAAATAGTCATGCACGCCAGCCCGGAGAGCCGCCACAGCCAATGTTTCCGAACCGCGGGAAGTTAAGAGGATAACGGGTGTGTTCGGTTGGGAATGGCGGAGAGCCTCGGCAATTTCCAGCCAAGTTCCCTGTTGCGCCCCCGAGTGCTCAATGAGCACAACATCAGGTGCTAATTGGGCTGCGTACTCGCAGAGGTTGCCCCTCGCCGTTTCCGTCCATACCTGGAAGGAGTGGGAGCGCAGATAGGCAACCAATCCCGAGAACATCGTGGGTTGCGCCCAAAGGAAGAGAATCCTCGACCTGCCCATGAATGTCATCTCACCCAAGCTGAGTTCGGACACTGAGGTGAACTAAAGCAGTCTTGCTTCCCAGGTAACCGGGCGAGAAACCTGAATTGACGATTAAAATCACTTTCTCTTGCGTTCGTCAACAGTACTAGACGGACCACAGCCCTCTGTTTCGGCTCGACAACAATTGTGGCGGGTCCGCGCCTCCTTCGCAATCTCCGTCAATCCAGTCGTTCTCCAAGAGTCCTCAACATCTGGATATCGCAAGCACCTCGACTACTTGTAAGTAGTGCTCGGACCGGGGAATGCGTCGCACTGTTTTTGCCCCGCTATGCCGTGGCCTCGCGGTTCGCAGCAAATCAATAGCGCTAGAAGCTGGGGTGAAACGTTTGGCCTGGCGGCATCACTACGTGACAAGACCAGGCTCCCATTCGCGCCGAGGTAATTGCTGATGAGCCGACGCGGCACTCCCGCCCTCCTCATTCCGTTGGCCGCTATGTTGGCGTTGGTCTTCCCTTTTGCGTTCAGCGTTCGGCAGCCCGGCACCACGGACCATCAAGAGTCTGCGAAGGTGAAACGGGCTTTCACACAAAAGCAAAGGCCGGCTAGTGTCACTGAGGAAGGAATAAAAAAAGCCCCACCAAGGCATGACGCTGAAAGAATCCTGAAAGACTTCTTCGGTAGCGATACCGTGCCGCAGAACTCCTGCCCGGCGAGCGGTCCTGGAGGACCCTATTGCGTCTTGTTCATGATTGCTACGGTCCCCGACCCCTCGGCTTCGCACTTGCCCTACTTGTTTGACTGCTTCCTGGGCTCGATGCAACGAGCAGCGGAGGCCGAGCATTTGATGCTCGATCGCTTTGACCTGCCGTGGTTGGAAGAGTTGGAGAAAAAAGAAGCGTCCCGAGAAAGTAGCGGCAGCGCCACTGAAGCCACCCCTGAACCCGTCGAAAACCATGATTACCTGACAGAACCCGGTCTTGTGCTTTTCCGCGATCCACAGAGCGCTAAAGGCCCGCGCCTGCTCGTCGTTTTTCTCGTAGGGGAAACTCCAACTGCGGGTGTGCATAAAGAAGCGCTTCTGTCCGCGCTACGTCAAATCGACCGGCTCTCCGGTCCCAACAATTCCACAATCAAGATACTGGGACCCGCGTTTTCCGGTAGCGCGGAATCGATGGAGAGTACGCTTCGAGATTGGTTGGCGGAACGCGGACAACAACAAAACGGGATCGCAAAAGCGCACAAACTGGAAATCACAATAGTTTCTGGAAGCGCCACGGCAGCTCCCATTGCGTCCAGTCCGTCCGAGAATTGTCGCTACTATTTCGACAGAAACGACGACAAAATTCACATGACTTTCCAGAGTACAGTGGTGCCTGACGCAGCGGCTTCAACGTTTTTTTTGAGTATTTGCAGCGTGACCTGCCGCGAAAAGAACCGATTCGTGTGGGGCTTCTGACTGAAGCTAATACAGCCTACGGTGAATCCCTAAGGCGAATGGCGCCTGTTGTGGAAAACACCAAGTCCCGGAACCAATCGAATACAAAGCAGGCTCTCAATTCGGTTGATAGCAGAAGGCCCAGTGCTGACCGGATCCAGGACACCACCTCGTCTTGCAGTTCAGCTCCAGTCCAGACGCTTGAGAACCGCGAAAAGTCTCAACAACCCCAGGTTTTGGTTGCTCCGCTTCCGTTCCCGCTGCATATTTCGCGGCTTCGTGGCGAATCTGAAAAAATAAAAGCGCAGCAAAATCAGAATTCGCAACAGGCAAGCCAGCATCCGGATTACTCAAAGTATCTGCCAATGCCGTTTGAGGATGAAAGCGAAGACGCCAAGGATTCGATTCCCCCATTCTCAAACCTGGAAACCTCTTCGTCGGAGCTGATCCTCGCCAACCTGCTGTCGACAATTTCGCGCGAATACTTCGATTATGTGGGAATCGCCGCGACCGACGTTCGCGACACCATTTTCCTTGTGCAGGAAGTGAAGCAACACTCTCCTTCTTCAGTGATGTTCTCTCTGAACGCAGACCTGCTTTATATTCAATCGTGGGCCTTGAAATCAAGGCTGGAGCGACAGTTCCCGCAGGAGATTTTCGAGGACTGCGGAAGTTATCGGAAGCCTCTGGAAACAATTTCAAACTTGGGTTAGTCCTCTATGACTCCGAGAGTACAATCCCGTTCGGCAAAAATATGTTTGCTGCGCCGATCTCTTGCGTGTGGGGGTAAAAGAGACAAGCGACATTGAACTCACCTTTACGGTTGCCGAGCGCATGAGCTAGAGGATTGGTAGAGTATTGGTATTGACAATAACGATCCTGCAGCTGTTAGATGTAGCCTTGTCAATCTTCGGAAGTTGCCTCGCACCGCCTCACGGAGCAATCGCTGCATCGCATTTTCCTTGAAAAAAGATAAAAAAGGATTAGGAGGACAAATCATGGATCGAACTGCAAAAATAGGCCTTGCTTTTGCGGCAGTCATCACTGTTTTTTGTGCGGCAGGGCCACCTACCGCCCGGGCGCAGGACAAGAAACCTAATATCCTGGTCATCATGGGCGACGATGTCGGTTGGTTCAACATCGGGGCATACCATCGCGGCATGATGTCGGGTAAGACGCCTAATCTGGACAAGCTCGCCTCCCAGGGCATGATGTTCACCGATTATTATGCGGAGGCGAGTTGCACCGCTGGCCGCGCCAATTTCATCACTGGCGAAATCCCTCTTCGTACAGGCCTGACGACCGTCGGCCAAGCTGGAGCGGACGTTGGAATCCCTGATCAGGCTGCCACGATAGCCAGCGCCCTTAAAGTCCAAGGGTATGAGACCTTCCAGTTCGGTAAGAACCATCTCGGCGACCTCAACAAATATCTTCCGTGCGTGCACGGCTTCGATGAATTCTTCGGTTACCTATACCACCTCGACGCCATGTCCGATCCCTACTGGTTCGACTATCCACAAGACTGGATCGACAAAACCGGTCCGCGTACTCTCACTCACTGCTGGGCCACCGACACCGATGACCCAACAACAATGCCGCGCTGGGGCAAGGTCGGCAAGCAGAAGATCGAAGACGAAGGTCCTTTGGCTCCATTCCCCAACATGGCTGGCCGTCAGCGGTGGCAAGAGGGTCGAAAAGCCAAGTATGACATGGAGACCTTTGACGAAGTATTGGTTGGCCACACCACCGGCGCCATGGACAAGGCCAAGAAAGACGGTAAACCCTTCTTTATCTGGCACAACACCACTCGCATGCACGTCTTCACCTACATCCCTCCAAAGTACCAGGGGATGATGAATGCCACGGACAATTACGGTCTGGAAGAAGCTGGCATGGCCCAGATGGACGACTGCATTGGTGAGCTTCTCAAACACCTTGAAGACATCGGCGAAGCCGACAACACCATCGTTGTCTTTACCACCGACAATGGCGCCGAAGTCTACACTTGGCCAGACGGCGGCATGACTCCGTTCAAAGGCGGTAAGGGTACGGCCTATGATGGTGGATTCCGCGTCCCCGCAATCATCCGCTGGCCCGGACATGTCAAGCCCGGCTCGGTTGAGAACGGTATCTTTTCCGGGCTCGACTGGTTCCCTACTCTTGTGGCCGCTGCCGGTAATCCCAACATCACCGACCAGCTCCTCAAGGGCGTAAAACTCGGCGACCGCACCTACAAGAACCACCTCGATGGGTATAACCAGATGGCCGTCTTGACGGGCGCTGGACCTTCCGCTCGTCACGAACTCTTCTACTTCGCTGGTCCTAAACTCGGCGCGCTCCGCATCGATGACTTCAAGTTCCAGTTCATCCAGCAGCCCTATGGCTGGCCAGGAGAAAAACTGGAAACCGACATGCCTACGATGGTAAACATCAGGCAAGATCCCTTCGAGCGCTTGCCGAACGTCCGCGGCGAAACATTCAACACTGGCTCTCCGGCTTACGTAAATGACTTCATGGCGCGCGAGTTCTGGCGCTTTGTCGTCGTGCAGCAAACCGTGGGCAAGCTCGCGATGACAGCCATCGACTATCCTCCGATGCAAGACCCAGCCTCTTTCAATCTGGATGCCCTCAAGGCCAAAATCCAGGAAATGATAAAGGCTCACGAAGCCCAATAGTCCAACCTTGACCTGGTGGGCGGCTCTCACGGGCCGCCCTCATTGCCGTATATTCCTGTCCGTTGCGTATATATGCGGGGCTCTTGGTGTCAGTGCACTGGGTCTATCTAGGCTGATTAGGAATCCTATTTGGGGGAGGGTGGAAGAAACTTTGCTGATGAAAAATGGAGTTTAAATGCATGTCGAACATTCCCAGAAGACAAGTGTGAAACAGAAAGTTGCCCATGAGTTTGAAGAACTTGCCATTCTCATTTTGTATGTCGCTTTTTTCTTTTGCGCCCTGGCGACCTACAGCATGCTCTTACTGGACAGTTTTCACGTTTCGTATTTCGCCTATGGCACTGCTCTGATCAACGCTCTCGTCATCGCCAAGGTGATCCTCCTTGGAGAAGCTGTACACGCTGGCGCGAGGTTCGAGGGAAAGGCTTTGATTTATTCAGCTATTTGGAAAGCGTTTGTGTTGGGCTTGTTTGTCTTTGCATTCCATAATATTGAGGAGATGATCAAACACCTGGTTCATGGAAAAGATCTCGCTGGAGCGTTTCAAAACATACACATCGATGACCTGCTCGCTCGCGCGGTCATCATCTTTTGCACTTTCATTCCGCCCTTCGCCTTCGGGGAACTGCGGCGCGTTATGGGCCAGGATAAGTTTCGGGAAAGGTGGCTCAAAGTACCCATCTTCGGCGATTACCGCTTTTATAGAGCTTACGAGAAACTTGGGTACTGGGACCGTAAGCAAGCTATTCTTGCAAGAACGGCCCTCGGGTGACTCCCGTCACTGAAATCTGCATTTAGGTATGGCATACAAAAGGTGTCGCGCACATGTCTCTCGCATGGAGACAGCACAACTTGATCAGACTTGATCTGACAAGACGTGATTCGGAATGACGAGGCGCGATATATGACAGGCCCGGCGCAAAGGCACCGGGCCTTTTTATTGTGACCGTTGGGAAGCCTTGGAAGGCGTCACTCCCCGAAGAACTAGAGTTCTCCAGGATCAAATCCATCGGCAAGCCCAACTGCGTTAACGGCAAGAATCTTCCTTAGCTTGGCACGGGACAGGGTCTGCAGCGCAGCAGGTAAGCTCAGGAGGAACAGCGAAATGAGCCCTGCCATGGAACCCCCAGAACGTTAGCAGCTTTGAAGTGAAGCGTGAAAGCTGCAGTCGGTGAGATGATGTGCCTTCGATATCTAATATTCATCCAGACCGGTGCTTGCAAATGCTTCGATAAGAGTGTTGACATCACTTGCGTCGTTGTAAGGGGCGAGCGAGATCCGAATGCGTCCGCCACGTGTACCGCACACAATATGGTGCCTACGAAGCCTCTCTACAATTGCTTGTGCGTTTTCGCGAGGGTGTCCCAGTGAAATGATGTGTGGAGACGCGGCAGGATCGCTAACACTGCGAAATGGTTGCCAACCATACTTGCTGGCGTCGCCAACCAACATTGCTGCCAACCTCCGTGCATGTGCCTCAATTCGAGCTTCACCCAAGGACAACAACTGCTCAACTGCTATCATGAGACCAGCCATGGAGACATACGACATCGTTGATTGCGTATAGCGCCGGGCATCATTAGCCAGCGACACAGAGGTCGCATCAAATCCAAAGGGATCCGATGCGCCCATCCAACCCGGTAACGGCGGTATTTGCTCAAGCAAAAGTGGCGACATGATCGCCAGTGCAACGCCTCCGTGTCCACCAAGCCATTTATAGCCACTGGCAACGACGGCATCAGCATCCCATCCCGCTGCGTCCACCCGCATTGCACCTGCCGCTTGTGTAGCGTCTACAATCAAGCGCGCACCAACCTGGGCAGTGCTTTGGCGCAGGCGAGCAATATCTACTACCGTACCCGTAGCGTATTGGACGCTGCTCACCGCAACCACAGCAGTATTTTCATCAATCGCCTCAATAAGTGTATCGGTCAGATTGCACGTAGGCTGGTCGCCAACAAAGCGCACCCTATGACCCTTTAGGGCAGCCAGACGAAGCCACGGCCGAGTTATCGCAGGAAAGTCTGATGATACTGCCAGAATTGTGCTATTCAACCTTGGCTGAAGTAACGACGGAAGTTGCCCCAATATTTCACTTGCGCCCGCGACAATCGCGACTTGCGTTGAATCACAATGCAACAATCTGGCCGCGCGTTCGCGGAGCGTTTCACAGTACCCCACCTCATCACTATCGGACATGTAGAGGTTGCCATGCCTGGCAACATCGTCTATGAAAGTGTGCATTGCGGTCACTGCTGGTTGACCGATCAATCCTAGGGATGCCTGATTCAAGTACACACTTTGACCGAGGCTAGGATAATCCACTCGATCGAAGAGAGACGGGATCATTCCGATGATGACCTGCTGGTGAGCGAGTAGATTCTAAACTTTACTGCTTCGGTTGAAAATGGAGAAAATTGTCAGGATGTGCTGTGCTGCCGAGGGTGCTGAGGGATTCTATTGAATCCCCCATGTACCCAAAAAAGAGAGACGAATCGCCGTAGGGCCGCTGATTCTGGCCGGATTGAGTCTGTGTGAAGACTCGGCGTTCATTTGATTTAAGACCCTCTGGAGCATCTATCCTTTTCTCCAGAACTGTTTCGGTGAACGGTTAGTTGCGGTGCGATTAGTTGGCGCGCCACATCCTGGTCACGTTATAGGCGGTGGTGGCTAGCGCCCACTCGACAGCGACTTTCGCCAGCCCTCGTTGGCGGAACCGCCGCATTCCTGGTTGCTCTTTTAGCACTCCATTCACCGGTTCGACGATGGCTTTGCGTCGGGCATAGAGCGCGCGACCTGCCGGATCGCGCAATTTCCGGCGCATGCGTTGGTGCGCCGGGTACTTGGCGCGATGGCACAATCGACCGCCACGATTCAACACTTTCGCCAGGTTGGTGGACGGCACGTACGCATCAATATTCCGTTCTTCCATCGCGTCCAGATTCGCGTGCGAGAAAAATCCGCTGGCGGCGGGGCACTTGATTATGCGATACGGGAGTTAGCCACTTCTGTCAGGTCGCGTAATTGCAGAGTTGGGGATTTATCTCAATACTCTATAGATCTGGACTTATTCCGAATCGGTCTCGCAGGCGGAATTCACCGTGCTTTATCCTTGCATTCCGGTGCGTCCTAGTTGAGACTTTGGGAAGGTCCTGTTCAGGTCTCTGAACGGGCCCAGCCCGGAACGCGATTCTCTTTGGGAGGCACAGAAATGCCGCTTGTAGCGCATCCATTCCTGCGCCGACTTGCCAAGCCGCTGGCGATCGCTCTTGGTCTGCTCTCGCTCCTTTTCCTGCTCCAAGTTACAGCTCACTCGCACGCCAACGGTCAGCACGAATCGGCATGCCGTCTCTGTCAGGTGGCACATCTTGATGTGGCACCAGTGGTTTCGGCTCCTGTATTGAGTGTTCCGCTAGTTTCGTTCGGTCAGGTGACGGCCAATGTCACCCTTAATTTTTCGGCACCCTTTTCCGAACATTCCCCTTCTCGCGCGCCTCCCTCCTTATAAGTCCTCAAGCACTTAATCTTTGAGTTTTGTTCGAGCGCGGCATCCGTGTCTGCCGCGCGACCGCCTATTTTCCTGGCGGCCCTACCCACCACCACATATAGCGCTCCCTACGGGGTCGGAGGAATCATGCGTTTCGCTTTTCGAGGGCTTGTCGTTCTTAGCATTCATTATCTTCTATTCGTTGTCTGTGTTCTTGCCCAGATGGGTAATTCCGGCTCGATCGAAGGAGTGGTTAAAGATCCTTCTGGCGCTGCCGTCCCTAACGTCACGGTGGAAATCAAGGATCCAGTCAGCGGCTATTTGCGGACCACAACCACCAATGCCGATGGTGCATTCCGATTCACCAACGTCCCGTTCAACCCATACCACTTGAGCGTGAACGCAAAGGGTTTTGCGGCATTCGCCCGGGATGTCGAAGTCCGCTCCGTTGTGCCCACGCAAGCCGAAGTTCACCTGACGGTTGGAACGGTCGCTACAACCGTAACTGTAGAAGGTGGAGGAGATCTTCTGGAAAACGATCCCACCTTTCACAGTGACTTGGATCGCAACAGCTTTGCCAGGTTGCCGCTGGAAAGTGCCTCGTCTTCGGTGAGCTCTCTCGTTACCCTCACGACCCCGGGAATTGCTGCCGATTCAAACGGCCTGTTCCACGGACTCGGCGATCACGCGGAAAACTCGTTTTCCGTGGATGGTCAGCCGATCACCGACCAGCAGAGCAAGGTCTTTTCCAACCAAATTCCCTCTTCGTCGATTCAGTCTCTGGAGGTGATTTCTGGCGCACCTCCAGCGGAGTTCGGAGACAAAACCAGCCTGGTTATTAAGGTGACTACACGATCAGGCCAAGGTGTCACGCCGCCACATGGCACGTTCAGCACGTCCTATGGTTCGTTTGGCAGTGTAAATGGTGCCTTCGACCTCGCTTATGGCGGACCAAAGTGGGGGAACTTCATCGCGGTGGATGGACTGAACACTGGCCGTTTTCTCGACCCACCGGAATTCTCCGTGATCCACGCCAAGGGCAACCTGGAAGATGTATTCGACCGTGTTGATTATCAGCTTTCCGACGCCGACACCATCCATCTAAACCTCGGTTTCACACGCTCCTGGTTCCAGAATCCGAATTCCTACGATAATCTCAACGTCGGCGTCACCGGCGGTCCAACTAATACGCTGGTCGGCCCAACAGATCAGCGCTCAAAAATTCTGACCTACAATATCGCCCCGACATGGACACGCCTCGTCAATCCGAGCCTGGTGTTCACCCTCGGCGGCTTCGTGCGGCATGACGGCTACAATTATTACCCCAGCGAGAATCCTTATGCCGACCTGGGTCCTCTTCAGTCAGAGACTGTTGCTCAGAACCGGACTCTGACGAACGCCGGCGCCCTGACGTTTATCTCCTACGCGAAAGGGATTAACAATGTGAAAGCGGGAGTGACCTACGAGCAGACTTTCCTGACGGAAAATGATCACTTTGGAATCGTCAACCCGACCCTCAATTCGCCATGTCTCGACGCGCTCGGTAATCCTGTCCCTGGTTTCACCAGCCAGACGCAATGCACGGGTGCGTTGCAGCCAAATCCAAACACGCCCAACAATCCCAACGCCGTGGCACCCTATTTCTTCCCAGTCCTGGTGCCTTACGACCTCACGCGTGGAGGAACCAGCTATCTATTTCACGGACACACCGACGTGAAGGAACTCGCTCTCTACGTTCAGGACTCCATCACCTACCATAACTGGGCGTTCAATCTCGGCATTCGCGGCGATCTCTACAACGGCATCGCCATTGCCCGCCAAGCGGAGCCTCGACTCGGCGTCGCGTACAACATCAAGCGCACCAACACCATCTTGCGCGCTTCCTATGCACGCATCATGGAAACCCCTTTTAACGAGAATCTGGTCATTGCTAGCACGGGATGCGGCGATGCAGTGGTCAATGCCATCGCGACGGGCTCGCAGGGCTACCCCTGCCTCACTACGCCGCTAAAGCCTTCCTGGCGCAACGAATTCCACACAGGTTTCCAGCAGGCCTTTGGGAAATACCTGGTCGTCGATGCAGAATACATCTGGAAGTACACACATTACGGATACGACTTCAGTATATTCGGAAACACTCCGATTTTCTTTCCTGTGGAATGGCACAACTCTAAAATTCCCGGATACGCCATTCGCGCCACCGTTCCGGAATTTCACGGTTTCAGCGCGCTGGTCGTAATGTCCAGCGTGGCCGCGCGTTTCTTTCAGCCGCAAGTGAGCGGAATTGGCGTAACCCCAGCTGGCCAGGGCGGAACCGGCGTATTCCGCATTGACCACGACGAGAAGTTCAACCAGACGACGCACCTGCAGTACCAGCCATGGAAGACTGGGCCGTGGATTGGTTTCAACTGGCGTTATGACAGCGGGCTTGTCGCCGGCGCTGTTCCCTTTGGCGACGGAGTGAATCCCTTCGTCGATGTGTCCGGCCTGACCCCCGACCAGCAGTTCCAAGCAGGGCTCTTCTGCGGGAGTTTCCACGCAACCCCCACCCAGGGAATTCCCGGTGGCCAATGCCTTGCCACTAAATATGGCTCGACGCTGATCAGCATTCCGGCACCGGGTACCGAAAACGATGACCACAACCCACCGCGCATCGCTCCGCGCAACCTGTTTGATCTTGCGATCGGCCAGGACAATCTGTTCCGCGGCGATCGCTACCGTTGGAGCGCTCGCTTCACGGTCATCAACGTCGCCGATAAAGTGGCACTGTACAATTTCCTCTCCACGTTCAGTGGCACTCACTACGTGACGCCTCGCACGTTGACTGGAGAAATTGCCTTCCACTTCTAAAGCAGGCCAGAACATGCGACACCCGACGAAGGGTTTCGGTTGGATCAATCGCCGGGTCAGTCAGCCCCGGGAATCAAGCACGGAAGCAGGGCCCAACTTAGTCTTGTAGGTGATCAATGGCACCCCTGGTTTGAAGGACCGATTCGCGTGAGGCCTGAGAAATGGGCAAGCACGCCAAAGTAGAACCGGGTCAAAAGGTCGCAAGTGTTTTTGTGCCGATCTCGCGTAGCGGCCTGTCCAAACAATTGCAAGGTCACGAATGGCGTAAGGATCTTCTGATGTCCTGGATGTTTCAGACGTGCATCAGGCTGCAAACGTCACTCGACCGCCGCTTCCTGAGATTTGGGATGACCGTCCAGGAAGCCAGTGTGCTCCTTCGCTGCGTTGAAGCCAGAAGAATCACACCCGGACAGCTCGCAGTCGGACTCGGAAGAGATAAAGGCATGATCACGCGGTTTATCGATCGTCTTGAGTTCAGCCGCTTGATCATTCGTGACATCAATCCACGCGACCGCAGATTTTCTGTCATCAAGCCCACAGCAAAGGGAAAACGGATAGCTCGGAACATGGCCTACGTCTTCGACGAAATTCGAAAAGAACTCTTCGTAGGGATGTTGGAAAGTGATTTCCGTCGGTTATCCAGGATGATGGCGCAGTTACACAAGAACGCCGTCGACATTGGATCTCGGCAAAGATGCGAAGCAGTGCGGCGGCGCAGGAGGATTGGCAGGCACGGGACTAAAGCGGAAGTCCTGCAGACAAGTAAAACCCCACTCGCCCCGGACACTTTGACGCCTTCCGTTAGCACGCAATACAGCCGCATCTAAATAACACGCAGGGTTCACTGGATGTGTAACTCGTCGATGTGAATCCGGCGAAACTGTCCCGAAGCCCGATGTGGGATGTGATTTTTCGTCGGAAGTGGCAGGCGTCGTCATCTCCTCGAACGCCGTGACAGGCAGTACGAGTACGCGACCGGAAGTTAGTCGCATATTGTTGGCTGCAATTCGTCTTCGGTCGGGACTTTACAACCTTGAGACGGCGTGATATTAGGCTTCGCTTAGATACCCCACCGAATAACCCCAAAAACTGGAGGCATCCATGATTGCAGAATCGGCTCTGTCCGAACTTCGCAAATCGTTGCGGGGACAATTATTGTTTCCGGGCGAACAGGCGTATGAAGAAGCCCGCAAAATTCACAATGCGATGATAGACCGGCATCCCGCCGTGATTGTGCGCTGTGCGGGAGTGGCGGACGTGATGGCGGCTGTCAAATTCGCAAGGAGTCAGGGCATCCGCACATCGGTCCGCGGAACGGGCCACAACGTGGCGGGCATCAGTCTTTGCGATGACGGATTAGTGATAGACCTTTCGGCGATGAAAGGGATCCATGTGAATCCAGTGGCACGTACGGCGCGCGTGGAGCCAGGTGTTACATGGGGGGAAATGAATCACGATCTACAAGCTTTTGGACTAGCCGCCACGGGCGGCTATGTGGGCACGACAGGCGTCGGAGGACTTACGCTAGGCGGTGGATTGGGCTGGATGGTGCGCAAGCATGGGTGCGCTCTCGATAATCTTCTATCGACCGATGTCGTGACCGCTGAAGGCGAACTAGTCAGGGCCAGCGCGAAAGAGAACGCGGATCTTTTCTGGGGCATTCGAGGAGGAGGCGGCAATTTTGGCATTGTCACTTCGTTTGAATTTCAGGTGCACACGGCAGGAACGGTGCTGGCCGGACTGGTAATGCATCCTCTGTCCAAGGGCCGGGAGGCGATGCGGTTCTGGCGGAAGTATGAAGAAACCGCGGCTGAAGAAATGAGCAACAGCGTGGTCATCTTTACGGCCGGTACGGAATTGCCTGTGCCAGACATGTTGCGGCGTGAACCGATTGTGGCTCTCGGAGGCGTCTGGGTGGGTCCGTTAGAAGAGGGTGAGCGTGCGCTTCGACCGTTGCGCGAGTATGGTCCGCCAGCCGCGGACATCTACCAACCCATGCCTTATAGCGCGGCGCAAACTATGGCCGACTTCCTTTGGCCGAAGGGACTGTACAGTTACTGGAAATCGAGCTTTCTGAAGTCGCTGAGCGACGGCGCCATCGATACAATCTATGGATTTCTGCGCTAAGACGCCTTCGCCGCGAACCGTTGTTGTGATCGAACACGACGGTGACAGTGTATGGAGCCGCGTGCCGGAAGACGCCACGGCATTCGGGCACCGCAATTGGCCGTACAACATGGTGATCACCACCATGTGGACGGATCCCAAGGATAGCGATGCCAACATTCAATGGACACGCAATTTCTGGGAAGCGATGAAACCGTTCTTAGCGGAGGCGGTCTACGTCAACTACCTTGGCGATGTCGAAGAAGAAGGCATACGGAGTGCCTATGGCAAGAAGTATGAACGTCTGGCTGCACTGAAACAAAAATACGATCCGACAAATTTCTTTTGTATGAACCAGAACATAAAGCCGAATGCTGCGGCGGTTAGCTCCTGAACGCTTGTTTGTCTTTTTCCGACGTCCCATACTGGCGGCCTCCTGCGCCGCGTTCAGTATGGTCATTCATTCAGAAGCTGATGGTCTCGAACCCCGTTTCTGGCGGCACCAGGCGGCTCTCTTCGGTAAAGCTCCTGCTAACAAGAACGCGGCTTCATCGTCCATATAGCGAGAGTGACAATCGCGTCTGCCGGATGCCGGAACGCGGGCTAGGGAGGGACCCGTGGTTTCATTCATCCAAGACTTGCGCTACGCGCTCCGAATGTTGCTCAAGAGCCTCGGATTTACAATTGTTGCCGTGCTTACTCTCGCGCTGGGGATTGGCGCCAATGTCGCCACGTTCAGCGTGGTCTACGCGGTTCTACTGCGGCCATTACCCTTCCCGCTTCCTGAACAGCTCGTGCGCGTCTTCGACGACCTTCGTGGCCCGAACGACCAAGATGTAGGTATGTCAGTGCCGGAGCTTTGGGATTTGCAAGATCGTTCGGGAGTGTTTCAGGACATCTCGGCAGTGGCCCCCAGTAGTTCGGCAGTCGGAGGAGGAGAGCGCACGGTCCGTGCCGAAAGCCTCGTCACCAGTTCCGACTACTTCGCCTTGCTTGGAGCGAAGCCGCAACTTGGCCGCGTCTACACGCCGCAGGATGCCGCGCCAGGATTTATGGAGCCGGTCGTTATCAGCGATGGTTTTTGGCGCCGCAATTTCGGTTCGGACCCGAACATCATCGGACGGAAAATCCGCCTCGACAGCGATATGTACACGATTGTGGGGGTGATGTCCCCGGGCTTTCGTCATCCAGGCCCGACGCTAAATACCGACGTGGAAGTCTGGGTCGCTACCGGCTTCAATGGCCTTCCGTTTCCTGTTCCGGCCGTAAGGTCGCAAAGAATGATTCCGGCCGCAATTGGGCGCTTGAAGTCCGGTTTAACTGTTGCTCAAGCCCAAGCGCGCCTCGATGCCTATATATCGCAACTCAGCCTCGAGTATCCGGCCGAGTACCCCGCCGCCGCTAAATGGGCTGTGCGACTCGTTCCCGTGAAAGAAGACCTGGTGGGCCCACAGCGGGCGGAATTGCTCATCCTTTTCGGCGCGGTTGGATTTGTGCTGCTTATCGCGTGCGTGAATATCGCCAACCTTCTTCTCGCGCGCTCTTCCGGGCGGCGCCGCGAGATTGCTATCCGGTTGACTATGGGTGCGAGTGGCGCACGTCTGGCTCGCCAACTGTTGACCGAAAGCACGCTCTTGTCGCTGATTTCCGGCCTTGTCGCCATGCTTACAGTTCTCTTCCTGAAGAATGCCATCCTGAACCTCGCACCAGCCGATATTCCACGTCTCAACGAGGTCGACGTCAGCGCCGTCGTCCTTCTTTTCGCTTTCTTCATCTCCATACTCACCGGGGTGCTCTTCGGCCTTGCGCCCGCGCTTCAAGCTGTAAATCCTGACCAGCTTGAGAATCTGCGCGAAGGCGGCCTGGGGTCGGGAACCGCCAGACGTCGCGCTCGAGTTTCGCGGATTCTTGTGGCGTCGGAGGTAGCCCTCTCGATTGTCTTGCTTGCGGGTGCGGGCCTTCTGCTTCGCAGTTTCTGGAACGTGCTCGAAGTGCGTCCCGGATTCAATCCCAGCCATCTGGCCACAGTACAAATCTGGATTCCGATTTCCAACAATCCGGCCAAAGACCCTTATAGCGTCGAAGAGAAGCGCGCCGATTTTCTTCTCGAGCTTTCGCGCCGCGTGTCTGCGCTGCCCGGCGTGGAACAGACATCGATTTCCGGGAACGACACTTTACCTATGAATTCTGGCAGGAACTATTCCCCCTTTACCATTCAAGGGCGCCCAACGGAATCGGAGCGTGGCCCGATTGCGGACATTGCCGTGGTCGATAAGGAATATTTTCGCACCATGGAAGTTCCTTTGATCACCGGACGAAATTTCACCGACGCCGATACCTATAAGACAAAACCGGTTGCGGTGATCGACCAAACCCTCGCGCGACGCTATTGGCCAGCCGAGAATCCGCTCGGACAAGAACTCAAGTTTGGTTTCGGACGAGGTTTGCAGGGGCTCACGATCGTAGGCGTGGCTGGCGATATCAAGTCGGACGGTTTCGAGGCTCCCAGTGTGCCTCATATTTATGTTGCCTTGGGGCAGTTCGCGCCAGTCAACGCCGTCGTTTTCCTCCGGAGCAGGCGTGACGCGGAACATCTCGGCGAGGCCGTGCGGCACGAGGTCGAAAGCATTGATCTCAATGTTCCGGTGCACAGTATCAGCTCGATGGATCAAATCATCTCCCGTTCCGTGGCTGACCGGCGCTTTGCTCTCGAGCTTCTGGGTGTTTTTGCGGCAGTAGCGCTGCTGCTTGCCGCCATCGGCATTTACGGCGTGATGTCCTATTCCTTCAGCCAGCGCACGCACGAACTCGGAATCCGCCTCGCTCTCGGCGCTCAGCGCCTGCATATTCTGCGCATGGCGTTAGCAGAAGGCATGCGCATCGTTGTAATCGGATTGGCAACGGGTCTCGTCGGAGCTGCGATACTTACGCGATTTTTCCGCTCCATGCTTTTCGACGTTGGGCCAGTCGATCCAATTACCTTCCTTTCTGTTTCAGCTATTCTTGCTGGCGTCGCGCTCTGCGCTTGCTACATCCCGGCACGGCGCGCAACCCGCGTGGATCCTCTTGTCACCTTGCGTCAAGAATAAAGCACTCTGCGCGCATCTTCTAAACTCACATCACACCTCTCGGTCGGCTTCAGTTCGACCCGAACATCTCTACGATCAAAACTCCGATCATTATTGGTAAATATCCAGCAGGCCAGTCCGGTTCGAGGACATCGCCAGTGACTCCTCGAACGTTTCGCTCCAACTTGCGAGTAGCGGTTTTTGCAGTCAAATTTGTAAGCGGAAAATGCACCTTGAAGATTGACCGATCATGTAGGATTGCATGCGCTGGAGGTTCTCCTTCGCCCACGCCCAAAAGTCCACGGGTCAAGGCTGCCATTTAGCTGAACAAATTCAGCAGAGGGCGACTTATGGTATCTGCAACTCCCATTTCTTCGCCGGCTCCCGAACGGAAATTCATTGCCCCCATCTGGCATACGGCGCTGCTTGTCAGCATCTTCTTAGGAGTGACTCTAGCTGGCGCGCTGTTTCAGCGTCACGCCCGATCCACGCCTGGCGTCTTGAAGCAACATCCGAATGTCGTGCCGCTCTACCTATCGGTGATCGCTGTCGAGTGGTTTCTGGTGTATGGCGTGTGGGCTGGAATCCGAATTCGCGGAGTGCACTTGCGCGACTTGATCGGCGGCAGGTGGAAGAGCGCGAAAGATGTTCTGATCGACTTCGCCCTTGCTACTGTCGTATGGATTTTATGGATAGGGATTGAGGTCGGCGTCAGCCGCATGTTTCCGAGCGATGCCAAATCGGTGTCTGCACTCTTCCCGCAAACCTTCCTTGAAGTTGTATTGTGGATTGCAACCTCTTTGACGGCGGGCTTCTGCGAAGAGGTGGCCTTCCGAGGGTATTTCCAAAAACAGTTTGAAGCAATTACGGGAAGCGCGGCCGCGGGCGTAGTCCTCCAGGGAATTCTCTTCGGGATTTCACACGGCTATCAAGGCCTTCGAGCGATCATCATGATTATCCTGTTCGGTTTCCTGTACGGAATTCTCGCGTTTTGGCGCAAGAGCTTGCGTCCGGGCATGGTTTTGCATGCTTGGTCAGATATTTATGCGGGATATTTATTTCAGTTTTTGCGCTTATGATTGCCGCCCGACATCTAGATGAAAGCGCTGCTGGCAGATTCTGAATCCCGCAAGAGGGGGCAAGTCCGGATCGAGGAAGTGTGCTCGATCTCCCCCAACCTCGTTTATAGTAAGAGTCTCTACGCGCTTTCGATTGAGGGACGCTGCTCTTTCCTACCAGCAGCCGCGACACAATCTCCGGATGGTTACCCCGCGAGCTGAAAGTTCTTCAAGTAATTGCGCGACTCCTGGAGAGGTCTCACGGTCGCCCGGGACAATGACTGCCCATTCCAGGTTCTCTCGAAACTCTTTCGACCTAATCTGCCACCGACCGAAAGACGACGACCTCGCCTCGCCAATTTGGACGATGGACCAGTGCCGCACCAGCGCCAGCGCGGCTGCCTCTTCAGGTAACGGTCCGGACAGTATGAAATGGTTGTTCCCGTGTACCAGGATACCGACCATAGGTTCTCAAGCCTCCAGGCGCGGGTCAGCAACCGGATAACCGATTGCGAAATGGTAGACGACTTGTCCTAGCTCAGATGAGAGGCGCAGATATCGGTTCACTTCTTCATCAAAAAATGCTCCGATGCCTGTTGCTCCCAGTCCAAGAGCCTCGGCAGCGAGATACATTCGTTGGCCAATTGCTCCCGCCTCGAAATGCACGTATCGATAACCGCGATCTCCGTACCTGCTGGAAGCACCTTCAAAATCGCCGATCATGGAAAATGCCACGCATGCATTACCGGCCAGGTCTTGTCCCAAACTCAGGGCTGCCGCCACCAGGCGTTGGTCCCCTGCTTTGATTCTTTCCAACTCTGCATGCTCCGGCCAGAATCGATAAACACCCGGCTCCAGGCCTTCGACGCGATGGACGTAAAGATAAAGATGGACGTAACGATGTGTAGCGAAATCGGCGAACAGACGCTCCCTTGTGATGGACAGGAGAGTCGCTAGTTGCGCGAAGGAGATCGACTCGCGCCCACCCTTGAAGTCAAGAGCAGAACGCCGTGTACGAACGACGTCACCGAAACCGTGGTTTGTGGAGACAGGAGGCGGCAGGCTGACTTCCCCGCGCCCGGATACCTTCGGCTCGCCAAGAGAGGGAATGGTGGATTCTGTGCTGAGCTTCGTGGCAGTGTGAATGCGTTCGATCAGAGGGTAAGTTCTTTGCTCTTCCGATAGTCGGTTGGGCTGGCCCCCAAACACAACCGTTTCGTCTGCATTCAGCTTGTTCACCGGAATGGACGCGCCGTGAAGCCCGACGATTAACATGGGCCACTCATCCGCACTGAGGAGACACGATTCCGCCACCCTGTCATCCAAAAAATGCCCAATAGCAAAGCTCTCGCTTCCGAGAGATCGAGCCGCAAGCGCGAGAGCCTGCCAGGCATGTCCGATGTCGTGTAAGCAATACCGATAGGCCCGGTCCCTGTATTTCCAGGCTTCGCGCCAAGCAATACTAGTCAGGACGAAAATGAGTGGGGCAGAGTTGTTGACAAGTTTCGCGCCAAAATCTCCGATGGCACGTCGTTCTGCCATGTGGGATGAGGGGCGGTAATGATAGAGGCCATCGGGCCAATCGGCCAATCCTCGCGTGCAGAAGTGAAATTCGGTCGGATGGAGATTACCGGAAGAAGGATTGATGCGCAGAGAGTAGATAGCTCCGGTGGACGGGACTCGCTTGAACGCGCTAATCGAGGCTGAATAGAACATCAACTGCGAAAGGAATTCCGCACCGTCCCTCGCCAGAGTATTTCCTGTTTTACCCTCGAGTACTTCGAGAGCCGAAATCTGTGGCGCCGGCGGGTCGGCCGGCAAATCCACGAGCGGAACGCCTTCATAATGCCGAAACGGATTGGGCATATTGGCCCAATCGAGGTAGTGCTGATTTCGTCGCAGCGATTCTGCACTGTGCTTCGTCAATTCATGATATTCGAGCCAAGTCATGTGGCGTGAATCCTGAGATCACCATATGGACAAACCAGACATTTGGGTAATCGTTGATTTCAATTGTCAGCTAAAAGAGCGTATCAAAGGATAGTTGCCGAACATGCCCGACTATAGCATTGATCAGGAGTTAGTCTAGTTCGGGGAGGCTCACTCACTTTCCTAGAACGCCGTTTGAACCAGCGATTCCGCAATGAGGTTTTCTGAGCGACCGAAGCATTTGATTCTCTTGCTGTTGGTCCGTTTTTCGAGATGCTGAGCAAATTCGCATTGCGTTTTGTGTGTGGACATCCGGTCTAATCTGAGATAGTATATAGATCTCAGATGAAGAAACCAGCTGATTCTGCTTTTCATCGCTCTAGCCTCTCGCCTTCTGAACGTAAATTTCGCTTTCGGGTCGCTCAGCTGGCTTCCAGCCAATGGTTTCTTCGCGGCACTCTCTCCGAACGCTTTCGCAAGTGTGGTAAGTCGAACTGTCATTGTGCGCAAGGCGATCCACACAAGTCCCTGTACTTAGTTCAGAGTCACGCGGGAAAACCACGCCAGATCTGTATCCCCAAGGTGTGGGAGCAACGGGTTCGCCAAGCCGTAAGCAGTTACCAGCAAATGCAGCAGTTCGTCGAAGAAGTTTCCGAGTTGGAATGGAAACGTCTTCGGGAAAGGAAGCGATAAACGTTCTCCGCCGCCTGATTGCCTACTCGGAAAAAATCTTCGCTCTCTCTGCAGATATCCTCACGCAGGTTTCTGATCGGAGATTAGAACCACGCATCTCCGCGGTGGCGGTAGTGAAATCATCTTTGGTGTTGTTCTGGGCCCGCATGGGCCGCATCAACGCCTGGGCCCAGGTCGGCGGCCGGGCCCGCTTTTGGCAGAGTCGGCTGGCCGAGCCCACCTGCAGCGCAGACACTCTGGGGCGGGTCCATGCACTACTGGACGCCGACGGGCTGCGGCAAGGGATACACCAGGTTTATGAACGTCTGAAACGCAACAAGCCGCTACCCGATCTTTACGGGCTGGGCGTCGTGGTTCTGGACGGCCACGAAAACCACGCGAGTTACTTGCGCCACTGTTCCGGCTGCTTAGAGCGCACCATCCACGGAGAGAAAGGTGATCGCATTCAGTTTTATCACCGGCAAGTCACATTGCTGTTGCTGCCCGGTGCGCCACCGGGACGTGAGGCGGTTCGTTTGCTTCTGGATCAGGAGCCGCAACGACCTGGAGAAGATGAAGTGCAAACGGGGCCGCGTTTATTGAACGACGCGATCTGTATCAGGATGTCGCGGGATTGTTCCAGCACGTAGCGCCGCAACCGGGTCGCTACCGATCTCGCCAGTGCTTGCTGGTGGGATTTTCCGGACCTGCTCTCTTGGCCGCAGGTGCAAACCCCGGTGCGCGTCGTTCGTTCTCTGGAAACCTACTAAGTACGCCGGCAACTCGACAAGCGGGACGATCCGCAAAGCAGTGACTGGATCTGGGTGACGACGCTATCGCCTACCGAGGTTTCCGTCGAGCAGGTCGTCCGTTGGGGACACCAGCGATGGGATATCGAGAATTATGGCTTCAACGAGTTGGCCAACGAATGGCACTCCGATCATGTCTACATGCACGAGCCCGACGCCATCGAGTGCTTCTTGCTCGTAGCCTTCCTCGCTTATAACGTCTTTCATGCTTCTCACTATTCCGACCGCTGCAGAGCTTGCCGATTATGCGGGAAGCTATGTGAGCCAGGAAATCGAGTCGGTCTATCGCATGGTCGTCCAAGACGGAAAACTTACGCTCACACGCCTAAAGCACAAGCCTGCTCCACTAGAGCCGAGAACTCTTGACGTCTTCACGGCAGAGATCGGCACGATCCGTTTTACCCGTGATCCCAACCACCGCGTATCCGGTTTCGTGCTCAACTCGGGCCGCATCCGCAATTTCCGTTTCACGCGGCGCGAAAACTAAAGCCGATTCATTGGCATGAATGTCTGATTTCTACGAATGCTGTGATTGCCCCTCAACTCCCGATAAACACTACTCGTCAACGTGAATTAGGTGAAACGAGCCAGTCCTATTGGAGGAAATGACCACAGGGAAACGTAGGTCCGATTAGGATCCGAAACCAGCAGAATACCCTGGATCATCGCGACTCAGGGTGCAAGGCTGAAGCAAGATTTCCTATCGTCGTCTGACGCGCGGGTCGGTTCGCGAAATGTGAAGGTAATTACGAGCGCCAGTTTTATTGCCGCTTGGACTATTCGACGGCGATCTTGGTGCCGCGCTGGCCCGCATTGGACAGATGCTCAATGCGACTGTCGATGACGGCGCGAATCCCCTTCAGGAACTCGATCCGGGAATTGGTGAAGTGTTCCCGCACCTTGGGAGACACATCGAAGATTTCCCGGAACTGGTTCACAATTTCGCGGCACAGGCAGCGCTCTTGAGTAACAGGCTGGGTCGTATTCTGTTCAGTTGTTTCTTGTTCGCTCATTGTGCCTCCTTCATTTCGACCGTGAGAATCCGATTTTCGAGCCGCGCTCGAGCCGGCACCAACGAGGCCATTGAGCGGGGTAGGCCGATATGGCGTCGCAGCGTGCCGACCTCCACGACCAGTTCGTCACCCTTCTTGAACAGCCCGATATCGCCTTTGGTCGCAAACGGCAAACGGAGCCGCACCTCGTACATGCCGTCCCGTTTCGCGAACACGTAAGGTTTCTCGGTCTGGGTCACGGCAGACGGGTCTTCCCCCTCAGCATACAGCACTTTAGCGAGATCCTGCAGCCGCTGTTTGCCCAACACCTCGTGCGCGAACAGGGGCACACGCCTCACCGGGACAGGCGCAAAATACTCCTCAAGCTCGCGCGATACATTGTCCTGCGAACTGTGCCACTCGTTGAACCATGCATCCCTGATCTCCGGCGGCAGGACGCGGTTGACGATGACCGTGTCCACCGTTAATCCATGCAGCGAAAAATACACAAACGCACGCTGCGTCTCACGAAGGACCATCTTCTCTGGGTTGGTGACCAGCCGTACGGAGGTGGTGTGCGGATCTTCCATGATTTCGTCAACGCCCTCTAGTTTCTCGAAGAGATCACGGATATTCGCGAAATAACTGTCGGTGGGCAGTTCAAACGGAGCGACACGATTGGCAATCGGACGCACGGCTTTAAGCAAGTTACGCTGGAACGGGAAGATATGCTTCATGTACCAGTCCAGCGTGGTGGGCATGCTAATGAAACGCATGGACTCAGCAGTGGGCGCTGCATCCAGTACGATGACGTCGTAGCGGTTCTCGCGGCGATATTCGTTGATGTACATCATGGCGCTGAGCTCTTCCATGCCCGGCAGAATGGCCAATTCTTCCGCTTCGACGTCGTTTATGCCGGTCGTACGCAATACCGAAATGACATAGGAGGAGATCTGCTGCCAGTGGCGCTTGACCTCTTTCTGAATGTTCAGTTCGAAAATGGACAGGCCGTCCTGAATGGGAAACGGATCCGAGGTCTGGACCTGAAATAGCTCGACATCCAGATCGAACGAATCTGCCAGGCTGTGAGCGGCATCAATGCTCATGACCAGGGTGCGATAGCCCAGGTCGGCAAGTCTCATGCCGGTTGCCGCAGCGAGGCTCGTTTTGCCTACGCCACCTTTGCCGCTGAACAACAAAATCCTCATACAGTCATTGTACGCAAAAGGCATGTCCAGGGTTACTTGGTTGAGAGCTTCAAGCGGGCCCGAAGTCTCGTTGTGGGACTGCGACCTGTAAAGCTGTTGGAGATGATTGTCTGGCAAAGGAGGAAATTGATCAGACCGTGCATCCCATTGCACGTAGCCTACGAGGTTGGAGCGGCGAGGCAACAGACCGTTCGAAGCCCTCGGACAATGTACCCACATTCGCAAGAATGACACCGAAACCGTGAGGCCACGGTGTATCTGCCAGCATAAGGTGGAGAGGGCCTAGGCTTGACAGCAGGGTCAGAATACACAAATGTTCGTAAGCGTCGTCACGGGAAGAGAGCCTAACATGCTGCGCGGCTCTTTTTGCAGTGAGTACAGAGGCTTCCCATTACTCTGTCATGGGTAAACAACACTGCCGGCGTATAGAACAGACCTAACCTATCGCGTCATTCCAACGGAACAGGATAAATCCACATCGCTCCCCGTAAGGGGAAAGTGCATCGCGAGATGCACCGATGGCGGTGCGGACAACAGATGAGGGAGAAAGCGAAGGCCGCTCTGTAATGGAGCGGATAGCGGTTGCGTCAGCTACATCGACAACATCACCGGGCGCGAAAGCGGGCTGACTTCCCTTTTTGGTGCTTCACACGAGAGAACTTGACCAATCGGCTCATGAGGCAAGGCAGATGACGACAGCGCAAGCTGTTGGTGCGGTCTCACGCGAAGCGGTGGAATGGTATGCCATTGACTGGCCAGCCATCCACCGCAACGTTCGCCGACTCCAAGTGCGTATCGTGAAGGCAACGAAGGAACGCAGATGGGGCAGGGTGCGAGCCCTGCAACATTTGCTGACCCACTCTTACAGCGGCAAAGTTCTCGCCGTTCGACGAGTGACGGAAAACAATGGCAAGGCAACCCCCGGTGTGGACCAAGAAATTTGGGACACACCAGAGAAGAAGATCCAGGCAGTACATGCACTGCAGAGTAGGGGTTATCGATCTCAGCCCCTGCGGCGTGTTTACATCCCGAAGTCGGACGGCAAGACGATGCGCCCACTCGGAATTCCTACAATGATCGATCGAGGGCAGCAAGCACTACACTTGCTCGCCTTGGACCCCGTTGTGGAAACCACTGCTGACAGAAACTCCTACGGGTTTCGTCAGAGACGGTCCTGCGCGGACGCGATTGGACAGTGCTTTCTTGCACTGAAAAGCACCAACGCGCAGTGGATTCTGGAAGGTGACATCAAGAGCTGTTTCGACAAAATTTCACACGACTGGCTTTTGGCTCACGTCCCTATGGATCGAGTCATTCTCCAAAAGTGGTTGAAATCCGGGTACATGGAGAAACACGTCCTTCACGAATCGATGGATGGGACTCCCCAGGGTGGAATTATCTCTCCCGCGCTCGCTAACTGCGCGCTGGATGGTCTGGAACGACTCCTGCAGGAAAAGTTTCCTGCCAGGAAACGTCTCAGATCCCTTGGAGGTGAAAAACCTTGTGTCCATCTCATCCGTTATGCGGATGACTTCGTCATCACCAGTAAATCGAAAGAATTACTGGAAGGAGAAATCAAACCCCTCGTCGAGCAGTTCCTGCAAGGGCGAGGTCTTGAACTTTCTCCGACCAAGACGGTCATTACGCACGTGGAGCATGGCTTTGATTTCCTCGGACAAAACGTGCGCAGATACCCTAACGGGAAACTGCTCATCAAGCCTTCCAAGAAGAATGTTGGAACCTTCCTGAATGGCATCCGACGAATCATCAAGGACGCACGTGGCATGTCTGCCGCCGATCTGATCGATCAACTCAACCCGAAAATTCGCGGTTGGGCCAACTATCATCGGCACGTGGTGAGTAAACGCACGTTTGAACGCGTGGATGGCAACATCTTCTCTAGTCTGTGGCAATGGGCACGACGAAGGCACCCGAACAAGCCCTCGCGCTGGGTCAAAGCGAAATACTTTGAACGGCGTAGGGACTGTGATTGGACCTTCTTCGGTGAAACCTGCGATGACGAGGGACGGCCAAGTAAAGTCTGGCTATTCCACGCCCAGAGCACTCCCATCAAACGACAGGTCAAGGTCAAGGGCGAAGCGAACCCGTACGATCCTGCCTATGAAACCTACTTCGAAGAACGGGAAGGGGCTCACATGCTGGACACGTTTCGGGGTACCCGCACTCTTCGCTATCTCTGGTATGAACAACGTGGACTCTGCACGCTGTGCAATACAAAAATCACCCGGATCACAGGCTGGCGCCTTCATTATTGCGTCCCCCGTGTGACGGGCGGTTCCACAGGTGCCACGAACTGCGTTCTACTTCATCCAGAGTGCCATGACCGGGTACATCGTCAGCGCCTTTCCGTTTCGAAACCGCGTCTCCTCCAAAGAGGCGTTCGAAGGGCTTGAGCTGGGTGAAGGGAAACTTTCACGCCCAGTTCTGAGAGGGCCGGGCGGCCGCAAGGCCGCCTGGCTACTCGGTAGGCAGGGTTAGTCGAAGGTCGTTTGCGCGCCCATCTCCTCGAACGCCGTTCGGGACTTGGCCGTCAAGAACGCGCGGAAAAGCATACGATGCGCGAGACAGAGGTCCAAATCGCAAATTCCGGCTTAATTGGGATATGCTTTGCAAGGGAGTCGAGCAATTCGTGTATCTGCTCGGTGGAACGCTCGGACATGACGACGACCTTAGCAAACCAGCTACCCCGAATCAATTTGGCAAACGGCGGATCGATGCAATGTACCCAGGGCGTGACTCTGGAATCTGGACAACAGAACACTTCCTCGGTTGACTCAAAATCGCCAATGCACTCATTTGAGCTTCGTACAAGCTCAACACTACCGCGTTGCTCTCGTTCTGACGGGCAAACCGGATTGCGACCTGAAAGCTGTTGGAATGATTGTCTGGCAAGGAGGAAATTGATCAGACTGTGCGTCCCATCGCACATAGCCTACGAGGTTGGAGCGGCGAGGCAACAGACCGTTCGAAGCCCTCGGACAATGGACCCACATTCGTAAGAGTGGCACCGAAACCGTGAGGCCACGGTGCATCTGCCAGCATAAGGTGGAGAGGGGCTAGGCTTGGTAGCAGGGTCAGAATACACAAATGTTCGTAAGCGTCGTTAGCCCGAGAGAGCCTAATATGCTGCGGGGCTCTTTTTGCAGTGAGCACCGAGGCTTCCGGGTTCTCGGTCATGGGTAAACAACACTGTCGGCGCATAGAACAGACCTAACCTATCGCGTCATTCCCACGGAACAGGGTAAATCCACATCGCTCCCCGCAAGGGGAAAGTTCATCGCAAGGTGGGCCGATAGCGGTGCGGATAACAGATGAGGGAGAAAGCAAATGCCACTCTGTAATGGGGTGGATATCGGTTGCGCCAGCATCATCGACAACATCACCGGACGCGAAAGCGTGCTGACTTCCCTATATGGTGCTTCACACGAGAGAACTTGAATAATCGGCTCATGAGGCAAAGCAGATGACGACAGCGCAAGCTGTTGGTGCGGTCTCACGCGAAGCGGCGGAATGGTACGCCATCGACTGGCAGGCCATCAACCGCAACGTTCGCCGACTCCAAGTGCGTATCGTGCAGGCAACGAAGGAAAGCAGATGGGGCCGGGTGCGAGCCCTGCAACGTTTGCTGACCCACTCCTACAGCGGCAAAGTTCTCGCCGTTCGACGAGTGACGGAAAACAATGGCAAGAAAACCCCCGGTGTGGACCAAGAAATTTGGGACACACCAGAGAAGAAAACACAGGCAGTACATGCACTGAAGCGTAGGGGTTATCAGTCTCAGCCCCTACGACGTGTTTACATCCCGAAGTCGGACGGCAAAACGATGCGCCCGCTCGGAATTCCCACGATGAAGGATCGAGCGCAGCAAGCATTGTATCTGCTGGCACTCGCCCCCGCTGTGGAAACTACTGCTGATAAAAACTCCTATGGGTTTCGTCAGCAGCGGTCCTGCGCCGATGCGATGGAACAGTGTTTCAAAGCACTGAGAAGCGCAAACACGCAGTGGATTCTGGAGGGTGACATCAAGTCCTGTTTCGACAAAATTTCACACGATTGGCTCTTGGCTCACGTCCCGATGGACCGAGTCATTCTCCAAAAGTGGCTGAAATCTGGGTACATGGAAAAGCACGTCCTTCACGATACCGCGGACGGGACCCCACAAGGTGGAATTATCTCTCCCGCGCTCGCTAACTGCGCGCTGGATGGACTTGAACGACTCCTGCGGGAAAAGTATCCCGCAGGAAAACGCTTCAAGTCCCTTGGAGGTGAGAAACCCTGTGTCAATCTCGTCCGTTACGCGGATGACTTCGTCATCACCAGTAAATCGAAAGAATTACTGGAAGGAGAAATCAAGCCCCTGGTCGAGCAGTTCTTGCAAGAACGAGGTCTTGAACTCTCTCCGACAAAGACCGTCATTACGCACGTGGAGCACGGCTTTGATTTCCTCGGACAAAATGTGCGCAGGTATCCCAACGGGAAACTGTTCATCAAGCCTTCCAAGAAGAATGTTGGAACCTTCCTGAAGGGCATCCGAAGAATCATCAAAGACGCACATGGCGTGTCTGCCGCCGACCTGATCGATCAACTCAACCCAAAGATTCGCGGTTGGGTTAACTATCATCGGCATGTGGTAAGCAAACGCACGTTCGAACGCGTTGACTGCACCCTCTTCTCTAGTCTATGGAGATGGGCACGACGAAGACACCCGAACAAAAGCCCGCGCTGGTTCAAGCCGAAATACTTTGACCGGCGCGGGAATCGTGACTGGTCCTTCTTCGGTGAAACCTGCGATGACGACGGACGGCCGACTAAAGTCTGGCTGTACTACGCCAAGAGCACTCCCATCAAACGACACGTCAAGGTTAAAGGCGAAGCGAACCCGTACGATCCAACCTATGAAACCTACTTCGAAGAACGCGAAGGGGCTCACATGCTGGAAACGTTTCGGGGTACCCGCACTCTTCGCTATCTCTGGTATGAGCAACGTGGACTCTGCACCCAGTGCAACACAAAAATCACCCGGATCACAGGCTGGCGCCTTCATTACTGCGTCCCCCGTGTGAAGGGCGGTTCCACTGGTGCTACGAACTGCGTTTTACTTCATCCCGAGTGCCATGACCGGGTTCATCGTCAGCGTTTTCCCGTTTCGAAACCGCGTCTCCCCTAAAGAGGCGTTCGAAGGGCTTGAGCTGGGTGAAGGGAAACCTTCACGCCCAGTTCTGAGAGGGCCGGGCGGCCGCAAGGCTGCCTGGCTACTCGGTAATTGATCGGCGCTGACTGCTGCGTTTCCGGATTACTTCCTGTTGACCGACAATTCGGCCCCAGCAAGATCGCACAGGTTGTTAAGTGTTCGAGGCGCTATCGGGCTTGATGTTTTGGTTGAGTCGCAGCACGTTGTTTGGGTCGTACTTTTTCTTGATCTCCACGAGGCGAGCATAGTTCGGCCCATAGCCCGAGCGGACCAGTTGGTCACTCGTATCGCCCAACTGGTTGACGTACACTCCATGCGCAAAGGGCTGTAAATTATCGCGCGTAGCCTGGACCCATCGCACCACTTCCGCCTTCACTGCGGGAGTGTTCCAAACACCCGCCATGTCTATTTCATAACCCGGCTCCCGGAGAGCAAATGCGGTATCGGTCATACTTACGCGGCTAACAGCCCCACGCAACGGCACAATGATCACCTTGCATGTGGCTGGCGCATCGTTAATCGCCGCTGTAATTGCCGCAATGGCAGCTCCGCTGAGTTCTCGAAGAAAGAGATTTGTTTGGAAGTGCGCAACCGGCGCTGCAAGAAATCCACCGGCCGCCTGAGCTTCCAGGTAGGACATGATCTTGACGCTGTCATCCTGCGGCTTGAAAGCGCGCAGCGGCCGGAGCAAGTCATTTCCCATTCGGGGATCGCCGCAATAGCAGACATCGACTTTGAGTCTTCGGCCCTGTTCGGATGGCAACAGCTGGGCAAACGCGTCCATTTCATCCGGGGCCCCAGCAAGAAACTTGACGAAAGCCTGCAGGAGATCTGGAATGCGTCCGGGCGGATAGGTGAGGGCTCCCGACAGAACCTGGTCGACCGGATGGAGCTGGTACTCCAGCGCCGTGACCACACCAAAGTTGCCGCCTCCCCCACGAATGGCCCAAAAAAGATCTGGATTGGACTTCGGGCTGGCTTCGACCTGTCTCCCGTCCACAGTCACCACTTGCGCCGATAGCAGGTTGTCGCATGCGGCGCCGTACTTCTCCATCAAACGACCTTCTCCCCCTCCGAGCGTAAAGCCGGCAATTCCGACGGTGGGGCAGCCGCCTGAGGTTGTGGCTAGCCCGAAGTGCTGGGTAGCCGTGTCGAGGTCACGCACGAGAGCGCCAGCCTCTGCGCGGGCCACTCGTTTGCTGATGTCTACTTCGACTCGTTTCATCGCGGAGAGGTCGATTACGACGCCGCCATCGCACATCCCGAACCCGAGCCGGCTGTGGCCTCCTGCACGCACCGCCAGTGGCAAATGCTGGGCCTGGGCAAAATCGAGCGCGCGCGCGACATCGGAGGGGCTACCGCAGCGCACGATCACCGCGGGACGCCGATCGTACGCGCGGTTGAAGATTGAGCGCGCCGCGTCGTAGTCGGCGGCTTCGGGCGTGATTACTTGACCGACAATTTGGGAAGCCAGCTTGCGGATCGCCTGCGGGTCCGGCGGAGCGCCATTCTGTTTATCCGCGTCGAAAAGCCCGTGCGATTCACCTATCGCCCAAAGCGGGCGTCCGCAGAGTGCAGCGGCAAACGCCATTTGCCGAGCGAAGTGTCTCCGGGTAATAAGCGCCATATTTTCGCTCCGTCATCTCTCGTCGCTGGAATCTCGTGGCGAATTCCCCAAACGAGACTCAGAGGGTACCACTGTAGGGCACCAACCCATCGTCCATGAAATCGATCCTTCCGGACGACGGGCCACCTGGAAGTTAGAACTCGCAAATATCCTTGGTTCCGGTTTGCCGACATAACCGGGAGTTAGCGACACAGGCGTTTCTCGGTACTCGTTGTTAAAGACGAAACTGCCCAGATCCTGGCCTATTTTGTTATAGACTCTGTGGCACCGCGATACGCCCTGGTAGAGGCTTCGCCTATGCTTGGTGAAACGATCTCCCCGGAACAGGCTGCCAGCTTCGTTAAATCCGGCATGTGGCTGGACTACGGCGCAACGCACTGCGAGCCCGATGTCTTCGATAAGGCGTTGGCAGCGCGGAAAGATGAGCTGGAGAACGTCAAGATCCGCTCCTGCCTCTCAATGCGTCCCCGCGCGGTGATCGAAGATGACCCTGAAGGCAAGCATTTTCACCTTTTCAGTTGGCATTTTTCGGCTTACGAGCGAAGGAAGCACGACGTTGGCCGGTGCAATTACTCCCCGCTGAATCTGGGAGAGGTGCCGGACTATTACCGGCGCTTTCTCGATCCCGTCGATATCGCCATTCTCAAGACTTGCCCGATGGATGACGGGGGCTACTTCAACTTTGGCCCGACGAGTCTCTGGCAGCGGGCCGTGATCGAACGTGCGAAGCTAGTGATCGTGGAGATCAATCGCGAGATGCCGTACGTCTTCGGCAAAGACAACGGCGTGCATTTAAAGGACGTCGATTTCATCATCGAGGGTGATCATCAACCGTGCGCGGAACTGCCCAATCCAGAGCCGAGCGAGATTGATCGCACGGTAGCTCGGTCCATTGCAGCCGAAGTTGAGGATGGTTCCTGTCTTCAGATCGGGATCGGCGGCATGCCCAACGCCGTATGCTCCCTGTTACTGGAAAGCGGAGTGAAGGATTTGGGAATCCACACCGAGATGCTCACCGATGGCCTCGGCCTGCTTTACCGTTCCGGCATTGTAACCGGATCGCGGAAAACGTTGGACCCGGGCAAGGTGGTGTATACCTTCGCGCTGGGGTCACTCGCCCTTTACGCCACGACCAACCGCAACCCGGACATTTACTGCCATCAGGTGGATTACACGAACTCGCCGCACATGATCATGCAAAACGATAAGGTGGTGTCCATCAATAACACCACACAGATTGATTTGCAGGGCCAGGTGGCTTCGGAATCAGACGGTCATCGCCACATCAGCGGCACCGGAGGGCAACTGCAATTCGTGCGCGGCGCGTATGCCTCCAAGGGAGGCAAGTCGTTCATCTGCCTATCGTCCACCTACGAGAAGAGAGGTGAGCGACGCAGCCGCATCGTGTTTACTCTAACGCCCGGCAACATCGTGACCACGCCGCGTTCGGACGTGATGTATGTCGTTACTGAATTCGGCATCGTCAACTTGAAAGGAAAATGTGTCGCAGAACGAGCCAAGGCGATCATTGGACTCGCCCACCCCGATTTCCGCGAGGATCTGGAACGGCAGGCATACGAAAAGCGGTTGATTCCACGTGGCGTTTCTTTTTGTTCGCCAAGGAACGCGACCGACGATTTGCAGAAAGCCCTACATTCGCGGTGACACCTTCAGCACCTGCTACACAGAACGGAGCCATGGATTATGTGCGCCGACACTACTTTGGTAACGGAGGAGCCGTTTGTCCTCGCGACAGTGGAGAACGGAGTCGCTACCCTCACTCTCAATCGTCCTCAGCGATTCAATCCGCTGTCGAACCAGATGATCGCTGCGATACAGGCCGAGTTGGATGCCATCGCCAGTGACGCTTCAGTGCGGGTTGTGATCCTCGCCGCCGAGGGAAAGGGCTTTTGCGCGGGGCATGACCTCAAGGAGATGCGTGCTCACACGGAGGACAAGGGCTGGCAGCAGGGCCTGTTCGACGCCTGCAGCCGGATGATGATCGCGCTCACTGAGATTCCGCAGCCGGTGATCGCACGAGTCCAGGGCATAGCCACAGCCGCCGGGTGCCAGCTCGTGTCGATGTGCGATCTTGCCGTAGCGGCCGACACGGCGACATTCGCTATGCCAGGAGTAAATATCGGTGTGTTCTGCTCAACGCCCGCGGTGGGCGTGGTTCGGAACGTCGGTCGGAAACGCGCTATGGAAATGCTGCTGACTGGCGAGCCCATCGATGCCGCGACCGCACAATCTTGGGGGCTCGTCAACCGAGTCGTTCCTAGCAGCACGCTGGACGCCGAAATTCGGCGATTCACCGATATTATTCTGTCCCGGAGTTCTGCGACGATCCGTTTCGGCAAGCAAGCCTTCTACCGCCAGATCGATCATCCTCTCGCAGTAGCCTACGACATCGCAAGCGAAGTGATGGCGTGCAATCTGCTTTTGGACGATGCCGCAGAGGGGATTGACGCCTTTCTTCAGAAGCGACCGGCCAGCTGGCGCGGAAAATAACAATATTGGGAGATGTCGCTAAACGCTGATTTGTACATCGCTAGCAGAATCGATTCGCGGTCACTCCCTGATGACGGGCAAGCCGGATTGCGACCTGAAAGCTGTTGGAATGATTGTCTGGCAAGGAGGAAATTGATCAGACTGTGCGTCCCATCGCACATAGCCTACGAGGTTGGAGCGGCGAGGCAACAGACCGTTCGAAGCCCTCGGACAATGGACCCACATTCGTAAGAGTGGCACCGAAACCGTGAGGCCACGGTGCATCTGCCAGCATAAGGTGGAGAGGGGCTAGGCTTGGTAGCAGGGTCAGAATACACAAATGTTCGTAAGCGTCGTTAGCCCGAGAGAGCCTAATATGCTGCGGGGCTCTTTTTGCAGTGAGCACCGAGGCTTCCGGGTTCTCGGTCATGGGTAAACAACACTGTCGGCGCATAGAACAGACCTAACCTATCGCGTCATTCCCACGGAACAGGGTAAATCCACATCGCTCCCCGCAAGGGGAAAGTTCATCGCAAGGTGGGCCGATAGCGGTGCGGATAACAGATGAGGGAGAAAGCAAATGCCACTCTGTAATGGGGTGGATATCGGTTGCGCCAGCATCATCGACAACATCACCGGACGCGAAAGCGTGCTGACTTCCCTATATGGTGCTTCACACGAGAGAACTTGAATAATCGGCTCATGAGGCAAAGCAGATGACGACAGCGCAAGCTGTTGGTGCGGTCTCACGCGAAGCGGCGGAATGGTACGCCATCGACTGGCAGGCCATCAACCGCAACGTTCGCCGACTCCAAGTGCGTATCGTGCAGGCAACGAAGGAAAGCAGATGGGGCCGGGTGCGAGCCCTGCAACGTTTGCTGACCCACTCCTACAGCGGCAAAGTTCTCGCCGTTCGACGAGTGACGGAAAACAATGGCAAGAAAACCCCCGGTGTGGACCAAGAAATTTGGGACACACCAGAGAAGAAAACACAGGCAGTACATGCACTGAAGCGTAGGGGTTATCAGTCTCAGCCCCTACGACGTGTTTACATCCCGAAGTCGGACGGCAAAACGATGCGCCCGCTCGGAATTCCCACGATGAAGGATCGAGCGCAGCAAGCATTGTATCTGCTGGCACTCGCCCCCGCTGTGGAAACTACTGCTGATAAAAACTCCTATGGGTTTCGTCAGCAGCGGTCCTGCGCCGATGCGATGGAACAGTGTTTCAAAGCACTGAGAAGCGCAAACACGCAGTGGATTCTGGAGGGTGACATCAAGTCCTGTTTCGACAAAATTTCACACGATTGGCTCTTGGCTCACGTCCCGATGGACCGAGTCATTCTCCAAAAGTGGCTGAAATCTGGGTACATGGAAAAGCACGTCCTTCACGATACCGCGGACGGGACCCCACAAGGTGGAATTATCTCTCCCGCGCTCGCTAACTGCGCGCTGGATGGACTTGAACGACTCCTGCGGGAAAAGTATCCCGCAGGAAAACGCTTCAAGTCCCTTGGAGGTGAGAAACCCTGTGTCAATCTCGTCCGTTACGCGGATGACTTCGTCATCACCAGTAAATCGAAAGAATTACTGGAAGGAGAAATCAAGCCCCTGGTCGAGCAGTTCTTGCAAGAACGAGGTCTTGAACTCTCTCCGACAAAGACCGTCATTACGCACGTGGAGCACGGCTTTGATTTCCTCGGACAAAATGTGCGCAGGTATCCCAACGGGAAACTGTTCATCAAGCCTTCCAAGAAGAATGTTGGAACCTTCCTGAAGGGCATCCGAAGAATCATCAAAGACGCACATGGCGTGTCTGCCGCCGACCTGATCGATCAACTCAACCCAAAGATTCGCGGTTGGGTTAACTATCATCGGCATGTGGTAAGCAAACGCACGTTCGAACGCGTTGACTGCACCCTCTTCTCTAGTCTATGGAGATGGGCACGACGAAGACACCCGAACAAAAGCCCGCGCTGGTTCAAGCCGAAATACTTTGACCGGCGCGGGAATCGTGACTGGTCCTTCTTCGGTGAAACCTGCGATGACGACGGACGGCCGACTAAAGTCTGGCTGTACTACGCCAAGAGCACTCCCATCAAACGACACGTCAAGGTTAAAGGCGAAGCGAACCCGTACGATCCAACCTATGAAACCTACTTCGAAGAACGCGAAGGGGCTCACATGCTGGAAACGTTTCGGGGTACCCGCACTCTTCGCTATCTCTGGTATGAGCAACGTGGACTCTGCACCCAGTGCAACACAAAAATCACCCGGATCACAGGCTGGCGCCTTCATTACTGCGTCCCCCGTGTGAAGGGCGGTTCCACTGGTGCTACGAACTGCGTTTTACTTCATCCCGAGTGCCATGACCGGGTTCATCGTCAGCGTTTTCCCGTTTCGAAACCGCGTCTCCCCTAAAGAGGCGTTCGAAGGGCTTGAGCTGGGTGAAGGGAAACCTTCACGCCCAGTTCTGAGAGGGCCGGGCGGCCGCAAGGCTGCCTGGCTACTCGGTAGTAATCAGCTCGTCGGTCGGATTAGTACCGGTCAACGCGCTAATGGCCACTAACGGGTGGATCATCGGTAACCCACATTCGCTACCGTGATCCTCAGCGCTGCCCTTAATTAGGTAGCGGTCTGTGGCCACAGCGGGTGAAAACCGTGGGTTTTTTGTCAGAGGGGAGGAAGGAGCGACCTCCGGCTCTTTCCCGCAGGATTTGTTGAACAATTGCGAGCCTTCTGTGCAAGCGGAGTACGACTGTCGCGGAAGTCTAACGCAATAAATCCTAAGCAAGCTCGGCTAAGGAAGCCGCAGATGTAGCGTGTTGTAGCTCGGACGACACAAGCCGGGCGCGAATTTCCCCTAGGAGTTCGAAGGAGCGGAGGCGCGCTCCATGATCATAGATGTGCGCGGTTGCGATGATCTCGTCGGGCTGCGTGACTTCGATGAATTTGAGCAGGCTGCGTTCCACGGTATTCGGAGAGCCCACGGCTGAGCACAAGAGGGTCATGCTGGCGGAGGCTTTCTCCGCGGGTGACCAGTACGAATCGATGTCTTCGATGGGTGGCGGAACCTGGCCGGGGGTGCCGCGTCGAAGATTTGTGAAGGCTTGCTGGACCGAAGTGAAAAGAAAGCGCGCCTGGGCGTCCGTTTCGGCGACGATCGCGTTCAGGCCCAGCATGGCGTATGGGCGGTCGAGTTGCCGCGATGGCTTGAAGTGTGTGCGATAGAGCTGCAAAGCCTGCATCATGTCCGTGGGCGCGAAATGCGATGCGAATGCAAAGGGCAGACCGAGTTCGGCTGCAAGTTGCGCACTGAAGAGACTCGATCCGAGTAGCCAAATAGGGACGCGAAGGCCCGAACCGGGAACGGCGTGAATCCGTTGATTCGGTGCATGCGGCTCGAAATAGGATTGCAATTCCTCAACGTCTTGAGGAAAGTTGTCCGAAGTAGAGGCGATGTTGCGCCGAAGGGCGCGAGCAGTGGGCTGATCTGTCCCAGGGGCGCGGCCCAGTCCGAGATCGATACGGTCTGGGTAGAGAGAAGCGAGCGTCCCGAATTGTTCGGCGATGACTAGAGGCGAATGATTCGGCAGCATGATGCCGCCGGCGCCGACACGGATGGTCTTGGTGCCTCCCGCGACGTGGCCGATGACGACAGACGTGGCTGCGCTGGCGATGCCGGGCATGTTGTGATGTTCTGCCAGCCAAAACCGTTTGTAGCCCCAGACTTCCGCGTGTCGCGCGAGATCGAGAGAGTTGCGCAAAGCGACGGCGGCGGTCGCCCCTTGAGGAATAGGCGAGAGATCGAGGGTAGAAAACGGAATCACCACGATTCGATGCTGTGTTCCAAGCCGCCGTTACAGAAAGCGATAATTCGTTACGGATGGATTGACAACTCCGGATAGCAATACATGCAAATGCGCAGCTGGCTCGGGGTTGCTCGCGTAGTTCAGTTGGTTAGAACGCCTGCCTGTCAATGTTCTTCCTAGTAAAGATCACTCCCTACAAGCCGACTTGCGGTACTAATCCCACCGTGGAAGCCGGATAGCTTCCGGTTAGCCGACATCGTCCAAATACGGAGTTTTCGGCGCTTACGAACCCACCACGACCCAGCACTGGAAGCTCAAAGGTTCTGTAACGTCTCGTCAGCGTGTAACCGTCCTCCCGAATTCTGTCGGAGGCGGGGACGTCCCGCGTACGTGTAGAATCATTTCGCCCACGGCCGAAACGATCACATCGGGGCGATCAAGTTGTACTCTGTGGCCGCTTCCTCCCGCAATGATCCTGCTGCTACGCTTCGAAAGAGTTTTTAAGTTCTCCTGCATCTCCGCCCAGATGGGGTTCGCGGCAATGTCTTGTGCAGGCCAGCCTGGTTTCGGACGATCAGGGTCTTGCGAGATGATTAACAGAGGTAAATCGCCGAACCTTGTATTTGCGGCCTCTTGCGCGGAAATCTCGAAATCATCCATCTCGCGGAGCCAGCTTGTTTCGTATTCGGGACGGCACGTAGCCGCTTCTGCATAGGCTTCGTATGCTTTTAAGGAAACGGGCAACGACGCCACGCATCGGCCCATCAATCGAGAGAGGCCAATTGCATCTTTGATTCTCCAGAATAGCTGTACGGTGGCGCCTTTCGAACTGTTCAGAGCTCTCGCGAATGCTCGGTAGTCGGTCAAAGGACTCCGGCGGGGTGGAATCGACCAGCACGAGCCCCACAACCTCAGTGGGATACTTCACTGCGAATCGGCGAGCGTATAGACCGCCTGCCGATTGGCCTACTAACACTAATTTATCGGTGATAGAAGCTCGTTGTAACAACTCATGCAGTTGATCTGAAATTGCTACCGCATCGCGCCGGCCAAAGTCAGGATCGCTCCAGCCTAGACCGGCGCGGTCATACGAACATACTCTCGTCATCCGCGCCAATCCGGGCTGCACAAGCTGCCAGGCTATCAAGTCGTCACCGAGTCCACTCTCGATTACAATTGTGGGGGAGCCTGTGCCGACGCAATACAGATGCATTCTGCGGCCTTGGACCACGAAAAAGTTTCCCGGGGGCGCTACCGCTCGGTAATGACGCAGGGCCGAGTAGTTATACAGCCAGCCAACGGACGCCGCGAATACGGCGATCACAACCACAACCACAGCGAGCTTCGTCACAGTGCGCACGGGCGCCAAATCTAACATATCTGCGGTGAACTTCTCCCGGTTGATAGCGGCCCAAAGTTGCGGGTAACGTCAGCGATTCTTCGCGGCTGACGGGCAACTCTGACGTAATGCGATTAAGTAAGAGTTGCCGACAATACGCCCAGAGCCTCTTATTTCGTCCGACTTATCGTCCACTGAGATGCCCGCTTCCTATTGACACTCTATATGTGGATCGCTATTATTCCTATAGAGGGCCGATAGGAGATACGTCTTGAACTCTGAACCCACGACTCTGTTGCAAGGGACTTTGGACCTGCTGATCTTGAAATCGCTTATCGCTGGTGAGATGCACGGGTCGGGAATCTCGCGCAGGATCCAGCAGATCACTGGTGGCACTTTTGTCGTTAAGCCAGGCTCCCTCTTTCCCGCCCTACACCGAATGGAAGAAGAAGGATGGATTTCATCATTTTGGGGAGAGTCCGAGAACAACCGCCGCGCCAAATACTACCGATTGTCCAAGTCAGGATTGAAACAGCTCGAAGTCGAAACCGAGCGGTGGGGCCGCATTTCTTGGGCGATCGCTCAAGCCTTGGAAGCATCTTAGAGAGGTGTCTAGCATGCCGCTCCTTGTGAAAGTGCGGAGTTTCCTGAGAAATCTCTTTTTATCTCGGCGTGTGGAGGTGGACCTCGACCAGGAGGTTCATTCCCACCTCGAACTGTTAGCAGACGAAAACATTCGCGCTGGCATGTCGCCGAAGGAAGCGCAACGTGCTGCACGGATCGAACTTGGAGGCATCGAACAGGTGAAAGAACAGGTTCGCGAAGAACGGATTGGCAATTGGCTCCGCTCCGTGATCTCCGATTGCCGCTACGGGCTACGACAGCTCTGCGAGAACCCTGGCTTCACCGCTGTGACCGTTCTGACATTGGCGCTGGGCATCGCCGTGAACGCGACGATGTTTAGCCTCGTGAGCGCTTTCCTGCTGCAGCGTCCGCCTGGTCGCCAACCCGAGCGTGTGGCAGTGGTGACCTGCGTCAGCCCGACGCAAGGTTTCCAATCGGACGCGAACCCTGTCTCCGCGCCCAATTACCTCGCCTGGCGCGAGGCAAACCACTTTTTTACGGACATGTCCGCCGCGGACGAGTATCGTGCGGTCAACTTGACGTCCCAGGGTAAGCCGGAGGCACTCCGGTCCGCGGCCGTGTCTCCCAATTATTTCAGCGTGCTGGGCGTCTCCCCGCAGCTTGGGCGTTTCTTCTCCGACGGAGAAGACCAGCCCGGGCGCGACCACGTCGTTATCCTCAGCCACGAACTTTGGGAGCGGCACTTCGGTTCCGGCGTTTCGGTCATCGGCAGCACCATCCGGCTGAACCGGGAGAACTACACGGTCATCGGCGTGATGCCCGCAAGTTTCCGTTTGCTGGGCTTCACGCCGCAACTGTGGACCCCGCTGGTCCTAACCCCTGCTGATCAAACCGCAGCCGCGCGCAAGGACCGTTCCTTGTTTCTGTTTGCGCGTCTGAAACCCGGTATAACCGTCGAAGAGGCCCGCGCCGAGTTGGCCACGCTGGCCCGCCGCGCCGAGGAAGCATTCCCGGACACTGAAAAAGGCTGGGGCGCTGCCGTGCGTACGCTGCCCGATTTTCTGGTCTACGCTTTCGCTATTCGCAGCGCGTTAGGCATCATGATGACCACGGTCACTTTTGTTCTGCTGATTGCCTGCGCCAACGTAGCCGGCCTGCTCTTGGCGCGCGCGGCGGGACGTCGGAAGGAATTGGCCCTTCGTATCGCCCTCGGAGCCAGCCGCCTGCGAATTATTCGGCAATTGCTGACGGAAAACCTGGTGATTGCCTTGCTCGGCGGCGGCACAGGTCTCTTGCTTGCCTATTGGGGCATTAATTCTGCTCGGGCGAAAATGACCTTCAACGAAGGAATCAGCGCCGTGCCGTTAAGTCCGACCGGAACGTCTTACTGTTCACCCTGGTTGTCTCGCTGGTTTGCGCGCTGCTGTGCGGTTTTGTGCCCGCGCTGAGCGCATCGCGAACTGATATCAACACCAACCTGAAGGAAGAGAGTCGCGCGGCATCCTCGAGCCGTTCGCATAGCCGTCTCCGGACCGTGATGGTCACCGGCGAGATAGCGCTGGCTTTGTTTCTCCTGATCGGGACCGGGCTGCTGATCCGCGGAATTTTTCTTATGGAGCATCAAAATCTGGGGTTCCAGGCAGATCATCTCCTTACTGCCGGCGTGACCCTGGACAGCGCGCGATACAAAGATGCTTCTCAGCAAGCCATGTTTGTTCGGGACATTCTCCCGCATCTCCAACTCATTCCGGGCACCGAGGCCGTCGCAGTTACATCCGATTTGCCGGCAACCGGACCCGGCACTGTGACTTTGCAAATCAAAGGTCAGCAGGATTTGCCCTCGAACCAGCGGCTCACCGCCCTCGATGTTGTCGTGACCGCCGATTATTTCCGCGCGACCGGTATCCCTCTGCTGCGGGGCCGCGCATTCGCAGAGACTGATAACGCCACTACTCCGCGGGTAATCCTTGTAAACCAGGAGTTTGTACACCGTCATTTGCGGGACCAGGAGCCGCTCGGAAAACAGATCCGCTTGGATGTGAGCGGCAGTACCCCACAGTGGAGCGAGATCGTCGGAGTTGTCGGCAACGTGAAAACGTACTCCGAAGGCACTACCGACGACCCGGAGGCGTACGAGCTCTTCCTTCAGCGGCCCGTGCCTTCCTTCTCGATCATGGTGCGGGCAACTTCCGATCCGAATAGCTTGGCGTCGGCTATGCGCAACGCGGTTGCGCAGGTGGATGCCGAGCTTCCACTGGATCGCCTGATGAGCATGTCCTCCATCATCGAGCGCCAGAAGGGCGGAAATCTGCTTTTCTCCCGCATATTGGGCAGCTTCGCCCTCCTCGCGCTGATCCTTGCGGCCATCGGGATTTACGGGCTTGTCGCTTATTCCGTAGGCCAGAGAACCCACGAAATCGGCATACGCATGGCCCTCGGAGCCAAAAGCCCTGACGTATTGCGTATGGTTTTGTGGGAAGGCATGAAAATGACTGCAATCGGAGGGGCCATTGGACTCGCGATGGCGTTGCCGCTGCCGAAACTTTTCGGGGCCATTTTCTATGGTGTCCAACTTCGCGAGCCACGGCTCTACTTCATCGTGCCGATCACCATTCTCGTGGTGGCGATGTTAGCGACATACATTCCCGCGCGGCATGCTTCACGCATGGACGCCATGTCGGCGTTGCACCAGGAGTGATGCGTCGCAGCACGGATACCACCTTGCACTAACCATGAAAGCAGGTTGGATCCCATGGCCCCCGCGTTGCGAACAGAATTTAGCCTTAGTCGTTTGATTGTTTAGGTAGATCAGCCAACTCGGATGCGTAGACTAGTTACCTGGCACTTGATTGGTCGGGTAGAGCAATGGCGCGTAGCGGGCTTCGCATGATGCCGATGTTTCCATTGCCCTCCCTAAAATTCCGTACGGCGGGTTTTCCCCAGTACGGCTTCAAGGCCGGTGTGTCAGACAAGGCCTTCCCGCGCGACGCAATCCTCGCGTCGATCAGTTTGCCTTCGTCCTTCGTGCTCCCCGCTTCCCTCGTCTGATCCCCGTTCTGTGTCGGGGGACGTGGCGCGCTGGAACACCTCCGTTCGAGCGGCTTCTGCCGCTCTACCCCAGGGGCCCTCGCTCCGGTCCGGGTTCTTCTGTCCCGGTCCATCCACGCTTAACCGGCCCCATCCGCCCCACTCGCAGGCACATCCCGATTTCACCGCTTTGCGGCTTATACCAGATGCCTTCGCTGTGCACGCCTAGGCGACCTTCGAGTGGTTCCACGCTTTCACTGTCCTTCCTTCCTGACATGCCGTCCTCTACGACCCCGGGGAGATCGCAACCGGTTTGTTCCAGACATGCGGTTCCGACATAGGCCTTCGCCATGTTATCAGCGGCTCGGCTCTCCCGACTATCCTGCTATCCGCTTCACGCAGGGCCGACTTTTCGGGGCTTCCTGGTTCGCTTTTGCTACGGCCTGTCAAGTGGCTCGCCCCCTGTGCAGATCTGACCGGAGTTCTTCCGGCCACCGGGACTTTTACCTCCAGGCTTCCGACGAGTCGGTCACCCTTCTCGCCGCTGGGTATAACTACGACAGTCACTGGACTGTTCTGTCGAAGGGACTTTCACCCTTTGGAATGACAGCTAGCGTTGCTGCGCCATAACAATGTCGGCTCCTTTCTCCCGAGCCTATGGTCGTCGATAAACCACAGTCTACTCGGGGCGAGGAGCCGACATTGTTATGCAATCAAGTGGCTCATAGTACCCACGTGGACGGAATTAGCTATTGAGCAGTTGGTCGGTTCGGAGTCCATTTCTCTTTCCAAAGAAAATGGGGACGAGAATGCGACTGATCGCCCACTGACATTCACGATACTCTGGAGGAAACGGCAGCCACGGCCCAGTGGAAGGTTGAAGTAAGAGCCTCATAAGTCTGTATTCGCGGCATGCCGTCAATCACGGACGCCAACATTCTTGCCACTTCTGGATAGGATCCCCGGTTGTAAGCTTCCGCTTGCTGAGCGCTCTCCCACAGACTGAAGGCATGCACCTCTCTTCCGTTTAGGTAAAGAAAGGTTATTTCCTCGATGAAACCATTCTGCTTTCTCAGCAAAGGGACAACCTCATTTTCAATCTTGTGCTTGAATGCCAGAGCGCCGTCATTCTTCAAGTACATAGACAATTTATGCGCGAACATGACACTCTCCCTGTTCTTTTGGCAAAGGGGGGACAACCGAGGCCGTGTATGATGTCTTCCAGCCCGGACTTATTCTTGATGATTAGTGTGGATCCCCTGATTTGCAGCAACTGATTCCTGCGGAAGTTCGTAAGCAAGCGTGTCACGGTCTCTCGCGTCGAACCGATCATCTGTCCTAACTCTTCGTGAGTCAGCGTAAGCTTCACCTGTAGTTGCCCGTTCACTTGCGGAACACTCGCCGCCCACTCCAAGAGGAATCGCGCGAGCTTCTCTCCAGCGGAATGCGAAAGGCAGATCGTGCGCATCTCCGCGATTACTAGGTGATAGGCTTCACCCAATTGTTGGACGACTCGAAGTGCAGCCTCGCCGTTGTCCTTCAAGAAAGCAAGAAAGGCACTCCGCGAAATGAACTTTGACTGTGCCGGCTCGATCACTTCCGCTGTGAGTTCGTAACAGGTACCGGTGAAGTCGCCGGGAGGCCCAGGACTTTACCCGGTTCGGCAATCCGCAGTATGACTGTCTTGCCCTTGGCTGATGAGGTCGAAAGTTTCACTTTTCCGCTACAAAGAATAAAAACGCCCCGCGCTGGTTGGCCTTCTATAAAAAAGTTCGCGCCCCTGGGATACAACGCCGAAGAAGTGATAGCAGACAAAGCTATTACGCTGGGTACAGGCACTACAAAAAAGCCGCTCTCCGCTATAGAAACAAGAAAGACAATTCTGGATAATCTCTATGCCATACGGCGTTCGCGGCTTTGTACGAGCTGGTAGTTGCATGAGTTCCTTGCTCTTCACGCTAACAGAATGCCTTGGTAACAGGGCGTGAAACTGCTCCATATTGAACATCGGCACAACCGAAAGTTTCTCTCCTGGGACACTGGATTCATCTGGGCGGATTGAATCATCGCTGCCTAATTAGATTGGTCTACCCGACTAGGTGGGGCCGCCTCTTTTTCCAAGAGCCACGGAATCGCTTCGCTAGATGAATTCTTCGCTTTAATCACTAGACAATCGTCCCCGCGTGCCAGCGAAGGCGTGAGCACGCAGCGCGCCGTCAATTACTCCATTGAGAATATTGTTCACCAATGGCAGGGTGGTGCAGTCGTATCTTTCAGCATCTTCGCTGTTTTCCCAGAAGCTGTAGACGTAAACAATATTTCCGCTATCTGAAAGGATGATAAGTTGGTCGAGAAAACCTCGCTGTTTGCGAAATAGTGGGATCAACTCATGTTCGACTTTCCGCAGGAATTGGCTAGCGGCTTCTGACTTTAAGCAGAGAGAAACCTTGCGAGCGTACATAGGAGTCTCTTTCTCTTGATCAAGCGAGGGGTTCAGGGAGACGGTAGCTGGTCTCGAAAACCTGAGCGCGGCCTCGAATAGTGCGACAATTTCCAAGATGCCAGTCTCGCCTCTTGGCAATCTGGCCGAAAACTGATTACGAACGCTACAGTCAAAATGACCTAAGGTCTGTTCAATATTGGACAGTTATTAAGAATTCGATGGTTGCATA
>CAWIUU010000009.1:0-160768 GCA_963839315.1 Candidatus Acidiferrales bacterium | reverse complement strand
AATTGGCCGAGTTGCCCTTCGAAGAAATGCCCGACGACCGTATTGCCCACGCGTTCCAACAGGGCGACCTGCCAATGGAACTGCTGGGTGATCTTCGCGCGCTGATTGTTCAAGTCAAGACTCCCCTGGCAATTCGCTCCTCCAGCTTGCTCGAGGATGCCCTGGAGCGGCCCTTTGCTGGCGTCTATGCCACCAAAATGATTCCCAACAACCAATTCGATCCGGACATTCGGTTTCGCCGACTGGTGGAAGCCATTAAGTTTGTCTACGCGTCTACCTATTTCCGCGAGGCCCGTGATTACCTCCGCACCACTGGCACAAAGCCGGGCGCGGAGAAGATGGCGGTGATAATCCAGGAAGTTGTTGGGCGACGCAGGGGAGATCGTTTTTATCCCGACATTTCCGGTGTTGCGCGTTCTTACAACTTCTACGCGTTTGAACCGGCGCGGCCCGAAGACGGGGTTGTCACACTGGCATTAGGATTGGGAAAGACGATTGTGGACGGAGGCATCGCCTGGACTTTCTCGCCGCGATATCCCAAGAAACCACTTCCATTTGCTTCTGTGGAGGAACTGTTGGATGGCACCCAAACAGAGTTTTGGGCAGTCAACATGGGCAAACCGCCCGCTTATGACCCCGCCAGTGAGACTGAATACTTGGTCCAGGCGAATCTGGTTGACGCTGAAGCGGACGAGGTTCTATATCTCCTCGCCTCAACCTTTGATCCAGAACGTGACAGTGTCGTACCTGGGATCGGACCTCGCGGACCGCGAGTTTTAAATTTCGCTCCGATGTTGGTCCAGGAGGAGTTCTCGCTTAACGAACTTGTGAAGGCTCTGCTCAACGCAGCCGAAAAGGCTACCAATTCCAAGGTCGAAATCGAGTTCGCTCTAACCTTTCAAAATCGCCCCGGAGAGCACACGCGGGCGCGCCTTGGATTTTTGCAGGTTCGTTCAATGGTAGTTTCCGATCAGGTGGTCGAGGTCAGCGTCGAAGATCTTTGTGATCCGCGGGCCATTGTTGCCTCGGACATGGTGATCGGCAATGGTGCCGATGACGGAATCCAGGACATTGTTTTCGTAAGGCCGGAGCAGTTCTCAGCATTGCGCACACCCGCCGTCGCACAGCAACTTGAATCGATAAACCGCGAACTGCAACAGCAGCACCGGCCTTTCCTGTTGATTGGATTCGGCCGATGGGGTAGTTCTCATCCATCACTCGGCATCCCGGTTGAGTGGGCGCAAATCTCTGGGGCGCGGGCAATCGTCGAGGCGACGCTACCCGAGATGAACGTGGAGTTGAGTCAGGGCTCTCACTTTTTCCATAACTTATCGAGTTTTAGGGCAAGCTACTTTATGGTGCCGAGCGGGCGACCGTTTGGAATCAACTGGGATTGGCTGAACCGGCAGCCCGTCTTGCACGAGACAGATTTGGTCCGTCATGTGCGGCCGAAAGGCAGGCTCTCGCTGCGTGTCGACGGCCGAACCCGACGAGGTGTCATCCTGCCGGCAACCCAAGCCCCGAGTTCTGCGTAAAACAGTGAAACCTGACGAACCGCAATTCGGGACCATGTTGCACGCTCTCCAGGAGCGGGCAAAGGAATTAAATTGCCTCTATCAGGTGGGAGAGCTTGTAGGTCGGTCGGATAGGCCGATCGACGAGATTTTCCGCGACATCATTGAAGTTCTGCCGCCTGGGTGGCAGTACCCGCACGAATGTCAGGCGCGAATCCTCTTTGAAAATCTGATTGTCCAGGCGCCGGACTTCAAAAGCACGCCTTGGGTGCAAAAAGCAAACATTGTTGTGCAAAGTGAGAAGGTCGGAACTGTGGAAGTCTCTTACCGGCGAGAGCTACCGAAATCGGATGAAGGCCCGTTCCTCAAAGAAGAACGCAGGCTCATCGAGACGATTGCCGAACGGATCGGCAGTGCGGTCACTCAGCGACGGCTGAAGGCGGCGTTTGGGGCTTGGTCTGCTGCGGATGGTGCCGCGACAGCCCAAGGGGAATGGCGTGTGGTCCTCGAGTTCCTACGCGACACTGATCCCGCCCTGCTGAAACGAATATCACGCAAGTTGATCAACCATTTAAGTTGGAGCGGGGTCCCGGAGGCCAAGGAATTATTGCAGCGCGGAGCGGCTCTCTCGCCAGAGGAACATCGTCTCGCTTGGGACGACAACCGGCCTCTTCCTCCGGATGCACACGGAATTGCTATCGACTTGACGAACGAGGCCTTTCAGATGGCAGGGGAACACATGAGCGAGAACGAGATCCTCAATTGTGTGACCCGCTGGATTAAGGAGGACAAGTCCAGTTTTCTAGTCCGAGCCCTGGAAAACCAGGACACCTCTCTTGGAGAAATTATGGACTGTGTCGAACGATATCGGCACATCGGTGTCCAGGAGAGCGAACTTTCGCTCTACACTCAGAAAGGGCTGCGGGTATCGTTGATCCGTCGATTTTTTTCCGAAAACCTCGAGTTCATTAATGTCGCCAAGAATTTCATTGAAGTTAATGATTTCTATGATCTGTTGGGTAAGGTGATCTTCCCGCCTGGTTGCCATGGCAAGCTGGGCGGCAAAAGTGCAGGCTTGTTTCTGGCCAAGAAGATCATTGACAAGGCTCCCGAAGCGAGTCCAGTTCTGCACGAAGTCAAGGTGCCCAAGACCTGGTATCTCACCTCCGATTGGATTCAGAATTTCGTCCACCATAACGATTTGGAGGACGTTCTCAATCGGAAATATATGGAGATCGACCAGGTTCGGCAGGAATACCCGCACCTGGTGGCTCTGTTCAAAAGTTCCTCCTTCCCATCGGAGTTCTCCAAGGGACTCGCACTCGCTCTTGAGGATCTCGGAGATGTTCCGCTGATCGTCCGCAGCTCGAGTTTGCTGGAAGACCGTCCTGGTTCGGCTTTCTCGGGCAAGTATAAGAGCCTGTTTCTCGGAAATCGCGGACCAAAGGAAGAACGCCTATCCGCACTGAAGGACGCTATTGCCGAGGTGTACGCCTCGATCTTCGGCCCGGATCCCACCGAGTACCGCGCTGAGCGAGGCCTTTTGGATGTTCACGAAGAAATGGGCATCATGATCCAGGAAGTCGTGGGCCGGCCTGTTGGCAAGTTCTTTCTGCCTGCGTGTTCGGGGGTTGCATTTAGCAACAATGAATTTCGCTGGTCTGCTCGTATCAAACGCGAGGATGGCCTTATCCGACTCGTGCCGGGACTGGGAACACGTGCCGTGGACCGCGTCGCCGATGATTACCCCGTGCTGATCGCTCCGGGCCAGCCGAGTTTGCGTGTCAACGTGACCGCCGATGAAGTGTTGAGATATTCACCAAAACGTGTTGATGTCATCAATTTGGGCACCAATGCCTTTGAAACGATCGAGGCCTCAGAGCTACTGGGCCGCGTCGGCGCAAACTACCCGCAGATTCGTAATCTTATTTCGCTCGTGAGCCATGACCGAATCGAGCCATTGATCGGACCACTGCCGGACTTCAAGTCTCAGGACGCGGTTTTCACATTTGAAGGGCTGATAAGCAAGACTCCGTTCATAACCTGCATTCGCGACTTGTTGAGCCTACTGCAATCAAAGCTCGGTTCACCCGTGGACATCGAGTTTGCCTACGATGGTGCAGATTTCTACCTGCTGCAATGCCGACCCCAGAGCTATGGGCCCGACGCACTTCCGACTGCAATCCCGCAGAACCTGCCGCCAGACAAGGTGATTTTCTCCGCCGCCCAGTTTGTTTCGAACGGCAAGGTGCCGGATATCACGCATATTGTGTATGTTGACCTTGAAGAATACAGCCAGCTCCCTGATCAAGCGGCAATGCGCGATGTAGGGCGAGCTGTCGGTCGATTGAATAAACTGTTGCCGAAACGCCAGTTCATCCTAGTCGGGCCCGGACGCTGGGGTAGCCGCGGAGACATCAAGCTGGGCGTCCCGGTGACCTACTCCGACATCAATAACACGGCCATGCTGATCGAAATAGCCCGCCAGAAAGGGAATTACCTGCCAGAGTTGTCATTCGGGACGCACTTCTTCCAAGACCTTGTCGAGGCCTCAATTCGCTACCTGCCGCTGTACCCGGACGATCCGACAACGACGTTCAAAGAACTGTTCTTTCAACGGTCCCGCAATGTGCTTCAGGACGTGCTCCCCGAATTCGCACACCTCGCGGAAACGCTTCGGGTAATCGACGTGCCGATGGAAACAGGAGGTATGATCCTGCGAGTGCTCATGAACGCAGACTTGGACCAGGCAGTTGCATTCCTTTCATCGCCGCAGAAAGTGGTCGGATCAATCGAATCCGATGCTGACGTAAGCGAGAGAGGAACGGATGAACACTGGCGCTGGAGATTTCGCATGGCACAGAGGATCGCTGCAGAGCTTGATCCGCGGAAATTTGGTGTGTTGGCTTTCTACCTGATTGGAAGCACGAAGAATGCCACCGCAGGACCGGCCAGCGACATTGACATCTTGCTGCATTTTCAGGGAAGCGAAGAACAGAGCAAAGACCTGATGCTTTGGCTCGAGGGATGGAGTCGGTGCCTTGGAGAAATCAATTTCCTACGAACCGGCTATCGCACGGAAGGACTGCTTGACGTGCACCTTGTCACTGACAAGGATATTGCTGCGCGATCCAGTTTCGCAGTCAAAATCGACGCTATCACGGATCCCGCGCGTAAATTGCCCATGCAGGATTCATCAGGTCTGAACTAAATTAAATCCCGTGTTGCAGCTTCGGGTGACTCCAGATCAAAACGCACAAGTGCCAACTCAGGACCATCATGAGCGCCGTTAATGCACGTCGTCCGACCCATTTGAATTTTCCAAACCCCTGTTAATCTTGTCGACTCGTGTACGTGGCCGTGCAATGTCAGAAGCGGTTGTCGTTCCTCGATGAACCGTCTGACAGCGATGCTGCCGACATGCAAATCGAGGGCGACGTGCTCATAACTTTTTCCATCAAGGGCGGCACGGTCTAACGATGTGTCGTAGGGCGGAGTATGAAACATAATAACCGCACGATCGAGAGAATCTTCGCCGGTCAGCATTGCCAGGTCTAGCTGAATTGTTCCCCATTTAATTTCATTTGCATCCACCGGCACACTTCTGTACCCCTCTTCCGGAGAAACGCAACCGGGCGGAACGTACCGGGAAATGTCGTAGCATTCCCAATCCTTTAACAAGAATGGCGTGGGTGGGACGCAGGCAAAACCGTAGATAGGAACGCTTCCAAGCAGAACCTTGCGTTTGTGTATGTGCTGCCACAGACCCAAGGCTTGGCCAATAACGAATCGTTCTTCCTCGCACCGCGGGTCATCGTTACCCAGAATGAGAAAGATGGCGGGGTAACTTCCACCCAGTGCGTCTCGCACTTTCGTGAAGGCAGGGATTAGATAAGAAGAAACAAAGTCGCCCTTCGCGGCACGAAGTGGAGTTCGAGAAAAGGAGCCAGAACCGAGTAGTTCTCCACCGAGAAATACGGCTACCGGGCGGTCTCGCACAATGCTGGCAAGAAGTTTCTCGTACCGCTGGGTCTGACCGTGCAAATCTGTAGCAAAGAAGCAGGTGGTCAAGCCACTGTCCCTCAAATGAACGGCTTGATATCCATGTTACTTGGATTTTGGTTTTCAGCTACTTCCAGAGAAACACCTACTTTGGCCCCTATTTGCTCATGACCTCAGTTCGCCCGAAGTCAGACTCCTTGAGCTGTCATGAACACGACTTGAAAGCAGGCAGCCTTCCACAGCAATTTTTAGATCCTTAAATGCGACGGGTTTTTCAAAATAGTCTGCCGCTCCCAAGTTTAATGATGTGAGGTAGCAGCGCATCTCGTGATGCCGGGCCAGAACTAGAATTTGCGTGCGGCTGTCTGAAGCATGGAGACGCTCCAGGATCTCACGTCCCTTAAAGTAGGGCCCGCCTTGATCCACAATTACCACGTCGAATGTCTCCTTCAGCAAGTGAGAGTTGGCTTTTTCATATGACGAGCTTGAAAAGACTTCATGCCCCATAGATCGCAACATGTCTGTATATGCGCCCAGGTCGTGGAGGTCGGTGTCAACCAAGAGCACCCTTCCCACCAGTGGACTGTCCAGTGGTGAGAGCTGGTGCCGTTCGTTCATTTGTAAATTCATCTCTCACCTTCCTGATGATCTAAACCCAGCTAAGCAAGCTGGGCCCCTCTTCTTATGACCTTTCAAAATACCAACAAGGTCAAGTCGCCATCTAGATGACGATATGCGTTTTAAGGACTGTTTCCGGGCGCTTCGTCGCGTGGCCGGCCCCCCGCTTCCGGTTATTCGAGCCTCCCGGAAAGTATCGGACTGGCATCCAGCACTTTGGGCACTGAACTCCGGATGACGTTTCAGCTAGAATTGCCAACAACGGCGTGAGGGCATGTCCGCATACAGCGCAATTCATGGTCCCCTCCTTTATTCGCCTGATACTGAGTATGGAGTCATTATACGAAGTAACTTAAATGTTAAAAAGTAGAAAAAACACTAAATAGGATTAGATAATCTCTAATAATAGAACTAGCCTTGGAGTCAGCTCGGTGTGTTCAATGGCGAATGGTTTGTAAGATCGAATAGGTTTGCGACATTCAGTCCCGCTCGTCCTGAATCTAGAACGCTTCATGGCAGGAGTGAAAGATGGAATGGCTCAATTTTCATCACCTCTTCTATTTTTGGACTGTTGTGCGTGCGGGAAGCATCACAAAGGCTTGCGAAGAACTCCGACTAGCTCCTCCGACTGTTAGTGCTCAACTTAGAAACCTGGAAGATCATCTTGGTGAGAAATTGCTGACGCGTTCTGGGCGAAAACTCATTCCCACGGAAATCGGCCTAGCGGTGTACAAAAGAGCCGAAGAGATATTCTCTATCGGCAGGGAAATCGTGGATACCGTTAAGCAGCGCCCCTCTAACCGACCCCTGCGCCTCGTAGTAGGACTCGATGACGTCGTACCAAAAGAAATTGCATATCGTTTGATTGAACCAGTCTTTCGGCTCGATACCTCGGTAAGTCTTCTTTGTCACGAGTCCTCATTGGAACGACTCATAGCGGAATTGGTTCTCCACGAGATCGACGTAGTCCTTTCGGACGCACCAGTCACGCCAAGCCTGAACATGCGCGTATACAGCCACTATTTGGGTGAATGTGGAGTTGTATGGATGGCGTCCAAGCCTCTGGCAAAATTCTATCGCCGTAATTTCCCGAAGTCGCTGAAAGCGGCTCCGATTCTTCTTCCCACGAATGACACCGCCATTCGTAGGAAGCTCGACCAATGGTTTGCAACTGTGGGAGTTGAACCGAGGGTTATGGCGGAATTTGAGGACTTCGCCCTCATGCGCGTATTCGGGCGGGAAGGTACTGGTGTGTTCCCGGTTCCTACCACTCTCGAGAGACAGTACTACAGGCAGGACAAGGTCGTCAGGCTCGGAACTGCTCGGAACATATACGCAAATTTTTATGCAATCTCGGCCGCGCCGAAAATAACACACCCCGGAGTAATGGCCATCTGTGAATTCGCGCGTCGAGAAATCTTCGCGTGAAACCAGAGCAGAGGACTTTTGCATTACCGGCTCCAGGGACATTAGGGTAGTCAACTCCGTCCGCACGGGTTTGCGGCAGCGTCCTTAGTGGAGCCATTTGGAGCCTTGCTGGCGGATGTCGTGGACGCTAACTCAAGCTTGCGGGCCCGCCTGTCTCGAAACGCGGAACCAGGTCGCGGTGCTCCAACTATTTCAAAAAAAAACGAACTGCACACCACAATGCGAAGAGGACCTAGTGAGATGGCTTTCGTTGATAGCACCTCAATATGTGAGTGTCAAGCAAAACTCGAACGCAATCCTCTGCCGTCGAACGCGCCGTTCTTCAACGATTGAGGCGGACCCAACGATCAACGAGCCTCTTCAACCACCTGCCACAAATAAATCAGCGCCGTTTCTTCCCCGAATGAAACCTGCAATCGAGTTCCTTCCGTCGTCTCACGGACCGCTTTGACTTCGGCCTTCACGATTCTGCCGCCCGACAGTGCCACTAACAGGCGGTCACCGACTTTGTATTTGGGCATGGTTGCGGCAATATAGCACGTCATGGCCGCTATTGACCTTTGATTTGCGCGTTTGCAATCACTGTCGGCAAAACATTCGTCGGTCACAAAGGCAGACTTTCTGAAGTATTCGAGGGACGCAAGAATCTGCTGAAGACATAATTGGCGCGGGCTCGTCACGGAGATGCCAACGTGACTTCAGTTGTCTGTGTTTGACAGTTACCAATGGCGCGGACAAGTCCCTCGTTGAGGCCATTCACTCCTTGTTCGTTCAGCATTTCAATCGCGCAGTTCACTTGGACATTCTCTTCCTGAAGCCGAACCAAGAAGACCAACTGGCTGCGGTCTTGCAGGCCGTTTTACCGGCGAAACTAAACGAGCCTGGCCACTGTTCATAAAGAATCATTGCTTACTCCTGATAAGTCCGCTATCGTGCGTCAGGACAGTGAGTTCGAGGAGGAGTCTAATGGCTAAGGCGAAACGAAAGGCGAGAAGGTCAGCCCGCAAGACGAGACGCGTTGCACGACGGGTTGCGCGCCGGACGCGCCGCACAGGACGTAGGATTGCGCGCAAGGTACGTCGCAAAGCACGCAAGGGTGCACGCCGCATCCGGGGCGCAGGGCGAAAAGTCGCGCAAGCGAAGCGGCGTATCATCCCTACCGTGCCGGAGGAGAGCGGGTCCGGGGTTAGTTGATAAATTCCCGTCCCACTAGCAATCCTCACATCTGGCGCCTACTACTTCAGTTGCCCGCTAACGGCATTAATCGGGACCTGTACAATTTTGGACAGACACGATCTTGCCAGAAAGATAAATTGCAATTCAACCTGCAGATATTTCTACTCACCGCGGCCTGCGACACCTTCTGACCTGACCGTTAAAAATGTCGCAGGCCTTCCTTTAGAACCATGTGCCTCGCTTCCATGGGACAGAACAATCATCGACAGGACGGACGATCTTCGGAACTGGGCTGGGCTATTCCGGCAATTTGTTTCGAAGAATCTCAAGGTCTACGCTTACGCTAACAATCACTACGCGGGGCATGGGCCAGCAACCGTCAAGACATTTTGGGAATTGTGGAATAAGCGGTAGACTGTAACTCCGTTCCCTGCCTGCTTTGAATCCAATTTCAGGAATATCCAGTGCGCATTTGTGCATGCACCGTTCGATTTCGTGACCGCCGTGGTGTCCAACATTCAACTGAGGTTCAAGCGGCGAGCGTCTATGAAGCGGCCTGCCGTGCGTGGACGGTCTTCAAGTCTGCGAAGGAGACCGAGGAAGAGTCATTTAAGACCGAGGAATTCATCGTGGAAGTACACGGGGAGCCGAAGACGTATCATGTAAATCTAGATAAGTTGCTTGGGTGGCTTGACCGAGGAAGGCATGGCCGGAATGATACGCCTCACAAGCAACACCTGAGGGAGTTATTATGGCCTTGAAGGCTCATGCAACTTCTGCTTCATCGGCATGTTTGCGAACAGCGCGAACGAATACGGGCCGGTTTGCCGGTCATGCGGTTGCCGCTGTCGATTGGCCAAAGGACTTCACGGCTGCCGCCTCGTCATTCTTGATGTCGAAGACGGTATATAGTTTTGTCATTTGCATCAGGTCTGTGACCTTATCCGTAAGGTTGAGAAGCTTTAGTTCTCCACCCAGCTTCCGCGCGCTCGTGAAGGCACTGACCAGAGTACCCAAGCCCGTGCTGTCAATGTAATGGACATCGCCAAGATTGAGCAGAATCTGCTTATGTCCTTTGCCTAACAGGTCGCGAACCATGTCGCGCACTGTGGCACTTTCGTCGCCAAGCTCAATCCGTCCGCTGGTGTCCACAATCGTGACATCGCCTACTTGCCGGGTGCTTGTCGTCATTTTCATTGGCTACCTCCTGAGACCTTTAAGGGCCTTTGACAGTTCTCCGCGCGAAGAAAGTGTAAGCATCCAAAAGGCTGCCTGCCTGTTCAATACTGCACAGCTCGGAAGACTGCCCCCACCAAGTTGTGCGTGGCTGCTGATTAACACGGTGTGGAAGCCACCCGGTCTGGAAATCGACGTAATCTTGGGGTGCAGACATCGTGGTAGCGCGTGTGGGAAGAGCGTATGGCTACCCCCGGTCGCCTTTTTCAAAAAGGAAAGTTGACGTTTGACTGTTCCGCCGTATTGAGGGCGATGCCACCCGCCCTCAGCGCCGCGACAACCTGGCGTATGGGGCAGGTCACTCGCATGGGGCATGCACGCATTCCGGCACGCTCACGCGAGTTTGCTGATGAATGTCGGCGCGCCTGCTACGGTAACCAAAGAGCAGATGCGCCACTCCGATGCACGGATCACGCTTGGCGTCTACTGGCACGTGATTGGAGACGCGCAGCGCGAGGCAGTGGACAAAGTGGGCGAGATTTTGCGCCCAGATGCGCCTAAATCGGGGGGGTACAGGTGAGTGGATTCAGTAGTTTAGATGGAGCGGGCGATGGGAATCGATTTGTATTCCCAAATTCTAAGTCTCAATAATGCAAGGCGTTGCCGCCACTCCAAAAGTCAATTGGTGCCAAGTGGTGCCAAATTGAAAGTTGGTTCAATTTGACTTGAGAACGGAGGCTGGGTCACACAGACTTGCGCACCACTAAGCTTTACCTGGCCGGGTCTGACTCTCAGGCACCGTACGTGCGTGCGGTATTTCGAGGGTAAGTCCTGAGAGTATCTGAGGCACTTGCGCTTGAGACAAAGCACTTCATCAACAATGGATGTACGATCATGGTCGAGCAACAGGTCGAAAAGGACGCTCCGCGCATCGTTCAGCACCTCAAAACGAATGCAGCTAAGCGAGAAATCGACCTGCATCCCGACATCGCAGAGTACCTGCGCAAGTACATGACCGGGAAGACGGGGTTGCTGTTTCACACAGCAAACGGGACGCCCCGCCTTCACAGCAAACTGCAAGCCCGCTGGCTCACTCCCCGACTTCGAGAGATGGGGTTGGACCAGAAAGGAATGGGCTGGCACGCATTCAAACGATTCCGCAAAACATGGTTGCGCGGACAACGCTGTCTAGAGGACATTAATAATTTCTGGATGGCACACCGTCCGCAAACCATGTCCGAACTCTACTCTCACCTTCACGAGGAGTTGCAGTTACGTCTCGATGAAGCTGAGCGAGTTGGCTACGGATTCGTTCTTCCGCCGTCCAATGATGTCTCTGTTGTACCGATTGTCCCGAAACCTCAGCAAGAAAATGCGGAAGAAGTTGCAGCGTAAGTGTCGTAGAATGTTTGTAGTTCAGTAGAAGTGGGCGTGTAGCTCAGCTGGGAGAGCACCTGCTTTGCAAGCAGGGGGTCACCGGTTCGATCCCGGTCACGTCCACCATATTTCTCTTTTGTCTTTATTGGGTTAGCTGCTTCGGTGGCGCTGCACACGAATCGGCTTGATTCTCGCTGTGCCCAATTTTGTGCCCACCTAAACGAGCCATTGCTAAAAGCACCGCATCTTCGGAGGGATGAACATAACGCGCGGAAATCCTGATATCCGCGTGGCCGGCAATTCTCGCAAGCGTCCATGCGTCGCAGCCGGATTCTCCGAGGCGGGTCAGGAAAGTGTGTCGCAACGAGTAGAGCACAAACCTGCGGATCGGCTTCTGATTGTTCTTTTGGGCTTGTTCTGAAAGGGTCTTGAACGTTTGTTTGTGCTGCCGCTTGAGGCTTGACGATTCCATGTGGCCACTGCAAGTCGGTGCTCGATCACGTTGGACCGATGACTCGCACTGTGGCCGACACGGCTTCGATGCTTCAGGTAATCACCGGCTACGATCCACAAGACATCACGCAAAGTCCCCGAGTATCGGCAGGCTCTCCGGGCGAATGTATCCTCTACGCGATTAGGGGTACCCCGCGAGTTCTTCTACACGGACCTGGATCCGGACATCGAACTAAGCCGTTCAGATGGTCTATCGTGGTGACGGCTTTAGGCGACGCAATCCACATCCTGCCCTCACGATCCACACGGGCGACCACACCAACCAGCCAATCGGCCAAACGGCAACAGCCGTCCTGAGAGTCGAGTGGTTTTGCGAGACGAAGCAATCGCATTGGCTGGTCTTTCACAATGTACTCTACAGCATTTACGCAGTCGGCCCCAGCACGCAGTTCGTCGGCGTTGGTGATGGTGTGGAGAGTGCCGAAGTCATCTGGATCGTCGTAGCGAGCTACCACTGCACCGTAAGGCCGCCGCTGTCCTTCATGTACGGCCGGCTGGTCTTGCAATCCCACTTCGTAAATCGTGCAGATGTTGGGATGATTCAGCGCGGAGGCAGCCTTCGCCTCGCGCTGAAAACGTGTCAGGGCCAGCGGATCCCCGGCCACGGCGTCCGGCAAAATTTGAGGGCTGCAAAGCGCCGCAGGTCAGTGTCCTCGGCCTCATACACCACGCCCATCCCTCCGCCGCCGAGTTTTTCAAGAATGCGATAGTGAGAGACAGTCTGGCCGATCAGCGTGCTGGAATCCGTCATAGCGCCGCCATCTTAGGTTGCGCCTCCCAGCCAATTCAACGAACCCATCGTGCTGAGCGCCGTAACACAGCCTTTCGGTCTCGCGAGTCCGCGTTAGGCCCGTGTCAGGAACTGCTCAACAGTTTTCTCCAGCGACAAGTGTGTCTGGTAATGGTGGACTTGCAGTTTCGCAATCTCCGGAAAGAGCTGGCTGATGGTTCGCGAATCGCTGCGAGCAAGCAACAATGTGCGGCGGCCGAGGGTTTGGCAGACGGCCAATTCCAAACATACATTCAAGTTCAGGCCCGTCAGATCCACGATCACATCCGTGGCCCGGCAAATCTCTTCCCAGATGGACCGTATCACGTTGGGGTCTCCCGTTTCGTCTCCACGCCGGTATTTCGCTCTCTCACCGCAGGCCGAGCGCACCGCTTCGCGCGCGTCATCGGACCATGGCTCGCTGAACGGCATGATATGGAAGCATCGGCGGTCGTTAGCAGTGGGATAGAACCCCGACCATGTTGGACGGGTCAGCGCCCACTTGCCTCGGCCATTGAGTGAGGCCAGCAGGTTGAGGCTGCTTTCCACTTCCATCATATCGGGCACTGCTCCGGACAAGCTTTTGCGCAACATGGCGGTCGTGGTGTCCTGTTGGTCGCATCGCCGCAGCACTTCACAGGCGGTGTCCGAAATGGCGGCACCGGTCTCGACCCGCGGAACACTGAACAACGCTTTATCCAGGGCCTCCCCCAGGTCGCCGTCCGATTGCACGGGATGAACGTCGAGATCAAAAGGAAGCACCGAGGCCGTATCGACAACCACCACAAGATTGACGCCGAGGGCCAAAGCCGTGCCCAGCGAATAACAGACGGAAGGCCAATCTTCCTTGGATCCGGAGGTGAAGTCGAAAACCGCGAGTGCACATTCCCGCAGCTGATTCCAGCGCATCTGTGCTGCTCCCCACCCCGCAGCGGATTCCGCCAACTCGAGATCCCTCGTCTTGCAGACGGAACTTACTTTCTGCCTCAGGTCGCCGCCGCCGGCAAAGAACACGCGATTCGGATTCACCTCAACCGGTGACCATCCCAGGAAGGGTTCGACAACCATCAGGTTCCGCCGCAGAGCAAACCGCCTCACTCCGAGAATCAGTGGCCGGATCTGGTCGTGCTCGAGTTGGCCGATCGCGGCATCATCCTTCGCGCCCTGGAGCGCAAAATTCACGTGCCCCGCTTCCTTCAGCAAATTAAGCAGGTTATTGCGCTCACCCTGCGCCATTCCTCCTTTGTTGCCTTCGTCGAACAGATAGGCACGGAGCCCGGAAAACAGCTGGCTGACTCGTTCGGCGCAGTTCGTTGCTGCCTTCGGAGTGGTGTATATGCCTTTAAATCGACCTACCAGTTCGTGCATTTGTGCGGAGCGGGCAGCCAACTCGGTGGGAGAACTGGCTGGACCCTGCGTCAACGCCTGGAAACGTTCCACCACCGACTTAAGCGCATCGGCGCGTTCCGCGGTGACCTCGCCGCTTTCCTGTCCCTGATGGATGATCGTCTGCAGTTGGCGGAATAATTCGTCATGCTCTCCGGTGCTCGCGCTCGACGTTTGGCTGAATTGATTCGCGGAAGGGCCTGCCCCCTGAATGTTCGGAACATGGACCTCGGGGGTGGACTCGACAAACGGTGCACCACAATTACCGCAAAAGCGGCCACCCGGGAATCGCGGCGTTCCGCAGGCCGAGCAAAATTTCGCTTCTGTTGGAGGTGCTGTCCCCGGAAAAGGCGGGGGAGGCACTCTCAGCGGAGGCGGGAGCCCGGCAGTTGCATCGCGTTGCTCCAAAGCCTTAAGTACGAGCCATGCAAAGCTCAAAGCTGCTTGTTGTATTGGCAGCATCCCATACTGGGGCTGAATTGGTTGACTTTGTGATCGCATGAGATCCACGCCACCCTGTACGTAACCGCCCTTCACCAGATCCAAGGCCTCATCTGAAACGCCGGAGGAGTAGTAGTTCGGAAAAAGGGCCCCGGCAATTTGCGCTATAGGTTGCCAGCGAAACATGCCCTCGATCGACTTCAGGGCTCCCGTCCGCTCATCCTTGGACATTGCCTGACAAGCCTGCACAATGTCGTTGCGATTCACCATGAAGGAGATTTTGGTTAGTTTGAGGTTGAGGGCCAACCTGTTCTTGACGGAATCGAGGAACCCCATCGCCGTGAACCTCCCAGGCGGTGTTAGGCGGCTGGAAGCGCCTTGCAGTGAACAATCGGAAATTTTGCGAAGTATAGCAGACCGTATCCTTATAGAGTTCGACTCTTTGTTAAAGTCAAGAAAGTAGGCCTGTCTCAGCTACAACACAGCCTATACCTATGACCTTGCTGTGACGCAGTTTTCCAAACTTAGCCAATGCCTGTCTTCGTCAACGGACGGGGAGACTCCAGTCTTTGTGGTGAACAGCGGCAGTGATAGCTTGCGTACAGCTATGCAGCCTCCAATTAGGTTGCTTTGGTCAGGGGCGTCTCGGTGTTAGCGCACTGTGGCGTCCCGCTTACTTCAATTCCTTGGCTCTCTCCAGAAGATACTTGTCAATCGCACGCCGGATGAGTTCCGCCACCGGAGCGCCTGTCTTGTCAGACAGCACTTGCAATTTCTTAACCTGTTCCTCTCGGAGAAAGAGTGCTGTCCGCTTCATGTCCATACAGTACCATACAGGCATACATGTGGCAATAGAACTGAAGTACCGAAATGATCCCGACCATGGGACTAAATTGCTGACAACCAAGCAAGAGTCACTCGTTGCGCGAAACGTTGAACTAACCGTTGGTTCGAATCACGCCGATCCCAATCGTCTTGCGCTCACGTTCCGGGTACTCCAGCCTTGCCTTCTCCGCGTGTTCCTTTTTCTTGAGGAGCTTCGACAGGGGCGTAAGCTCGCCGTCGATCGACGTACTTGAAGAGCAGCCACCGCTCGACGATTCTGGGCATGGGGAATTTATAGCATGAGCGATTCGTCAGTGGAATGTGACCGTCACGAGCGCCTGAAGATCATTCAAACCGCAAAAAGTATGGCAGGGGTATCGCACTTCGATTTTTTTGCGGAGTTCGACTATTTGAGACTATTTTTTCGAATGAAACCGATAAAAATTTGCCATTTTCAATGGACTTTCAAAAACGGCAGATCGGATGAAAACCCTTTACAACACTCGGTTTTGCCATTCTTGTTGCGAAAAGTCCCACGGGCATCGAGGGAATCCCGGTATCGCCACCAACTACGATTTATTATTGGCTTTTCCTTATCCGGTACTGGCTCCCCCCAAGTCCTAGTGTGGGAAGTCTCACCAGATAGGTAACGAGAAACGCTCCAGCATCGAGGAATCGTCTTGCGGCACTTGCCGTCGGATTCCTGACGCCATGCCGACTACTCGTTACTAATGCCAAGCCGAGGGTAGTCCGGTCCAGTTTTTTGAAATGCAATGGTCCGATTTTGCACTTCGCGCTACTTGTGGCTACATTCCATTAATGTCGAAGAACACAAAGACCTTCCGGCGGTTCTCGTTCGTGGTGCGAGCAGAAACCTCCGAAAATAGGCCCGCAACACCTCACCGCGTTCGACAAACCGCTCGCCACCACCGTCTGCAAGTTGGTGATCCTCTGAGTCGCAAATTGTGCCATTCAAGTTTCGATTACTGCTCGAGCAGTTCAGCTATCTCCGAAAGCGTGACCACGCGAAACACACCCGCCGTCTGGTCCTTACTGGTGGTGACGATGACCTGGCCGTCGGGCGAGAACACCGCGCTCGCAAACACTCGTGGCCTCACCACCCGGCGGTAATTAATTGAGTTGACATTCCATGCCAAAAACGCTATTTGAAGCTTCATTAGCGAAATCCGTGCGCAGTCGAGGTCGCATTCCCCTCTTTTGCGCGGGCGCTTATTCAACTTTCGACAATCGTTTGGAACGGTGCGCCAGAGCCCTGACTGAGGGATCTGTTATGGACGCGTTAACTTCCAATACTCAACCTGCCTCTACCCCCGAACCGCCGCAGGTTGGCGGAACACTCGTTGGCAAAGCAGGAATTATCGCCATTGCAGCCTATCTCATTCTCTTATCCATTTTTCTCCTCTACGTCCTGGTCAAGGTGTGGCCCCACTCGACTCCCTCAGGAGCTCCCCCTCAGACAAAAACCTCTGCCCAGCCTCCCCCTGCGGCGCCCCCGGGACAAAATGAACCCTCTGGCAGTGCCACCACTCCGCAACCGCCGGCTGCCAAATCCGAAACCGCAGCCGCCCCCGAACCGCTCCAAATCAGTCTGTTCTGGGGATTGTGGAAGCCTACGATCTGGAACGAGACGCGGTTGTTGATTATTGTCTTTCTTGCGGGAACCTTTGGCAGTTTGGTCCATGCCATCCGCTCCTTCTATTGGTACGTTGGCAACCGGAGCATGAAGTGGAGTTGGGCCCCCAGTTATGTTTTCATGCCCCTCGGCGGTGGAATCCTTGCCATGCTGTTCTACTTTGTCGTTCGCGGGGGGTTTTTCTCCTCGACGTCCACGATAGACGCTACCAGTCCGTATGCCTTTGCCGCCTTCTCTGGATTGGTCGGCATGTTTAGTTCGCAAGCGATGGAGAAACTCAAGCAGATTGCCGGCACCGTCTTCGCTCCAGCCGAACAGGGAAGAGACCATGTCGGACCCGTCCTTGTGCCCAAGATCGTATCGGTTTCGCCGGCGTCTGGCTCCGTTGACGGAGCAACCTCCATTACGATCAACGGCAGCAACTTTCTCGCAGGCGCCAAGGTATTGATAGGCGGCTTACCCGCTGTCGGGATTGAGGTCGCGCCGACTTCCATCGCTGCCAAAACTCCGGCCCACCCGGCCGGCAAAGTCGATGTCGAAGTTTCAAACCCGGACAACAGCAAAGCTACGCTGCCTGGCGGATTCACATACGTTTCGAATTGAATCGACTCCGCCTCTCCTCTCCGCCCCACGCGCCTTCCGTCATCCCGAGCAACGCGTACGAGGAAGCGGATCGGGTCGCCACCGGGTGACCTAGGATAACGCCCCCATCTTCAGTAAGCGTTTCGGTTTTTGTCAGTCACACATCGGCGGACTCTTCCGCTTGCAAGAGGTGGATCCTCCCTGCAGTCGAACGCGCTGTGTCGGGGGCGATCTGCCTGGACTACTACTCGTTTTCCGATCCTCTATTTCGAGATGCGTACGCTAAACAAGTCCTGGTTTACCTTCGATGTTCGGAGCATTTGGTTGTCGTCGTGTCCGAACGCGCTCTACTATCTCCCTGGGTCAAGAAGGAGGTCTCGTGGTGGATCAGGCGACGCGGGCTTTGCGAAATTACTGTCGTTGCAGTTGATGGGTCACCGAGATATGCACTGCATCCGCGGCTTCCTGACGCCGCGGTGATTAGCCCTTCCAAATGGAAATGGCTAGCAGGTGGGAAGCTCACCCGACGGCTGAGAAGAGTACTCTCCTCAAGCGGTTGGCTACAGGCACGCGCACGTTAGTCGCCCCTTGGCGACTACTCGTTACTAATGCCAGGCCGAGGATACTCCTGTCCGGTTTTCGAAATGCGATGGTTGTCATTTGTACGGGTGGCGAGTTCTTCTGTCAGAGTCCTTTGGAGGACTCAGGCCGACCCCAAGACAAACATGACCGTCGTAATTCTTATGCGGCTCGTTGTCGAGCGGGCTGAGGACAACCCTTGCTGTTCGCTGTAAGCGGCCAGAGCGACCTCACACCGAGGTAGTAAACCCTCCGGCGGTGGTGTTAACAAACCTGGTGCAGGTGCCATCCGCATGATTTTGGCGTCGGACCCAGTACATATGTTTCCGATTTCGACAAACCAGGCAAGTTGGATTACTTCCCGTTTGCCCGTGACACGACCAAGGTCACAAATCGTTGCCACCTAATCACAGGCATTAGCAGACAAGTCTGTCTTAGCTCCGCCTGCATTTATTGAACGGCAGAGGGTGACTCCGAGCACAGACGAATTCCGAACCCTGGCGCTATGGTATCGGTCGCCTATTCACAAAGGTCTTTGTACACGCCATCGTCAAGCATGTGCGGCGGGGATCAAAGAGGGTGACACAACACCTTTCACACCCTAGTGCGCCTTACACAAGAGGGGAGCGACAATCATGAACGATTTAAAGATTTACCGCTGGGCCGGCGTAGGCGCTGTGGCCAGCATCGCCGTTTTTCTCATCGAGTTCCCATTTTACTTTGTGCGCGGCGCATTTCCCGGCGTCACGGATCCGGTGAAGATCGCCGAGTTTACCGCTCGCAATGCCACGAACGTCATGACTTGCGTTTTCCTCGACTTCATCATCCTCGGCTGATTATGATTTTCCTCGCCGGCTTCCGCTGCCTCATCGGCCGCTCGGACCCGCAGCAGGAGTGGCTCGGTACTCTCGTGTTCGGCGTGGGCCTGGTTTATGTCACGCTTACGCTGGTCGCCGATTCGCTGCAGGCCGCGACGGTCGTCGACGCCCTCACCATCCCCGCTAACGGAGTCATCATTCGCACCATGTTTGAAAGCATGCTCCTGATGTACGGCGCCGTGGCCCTCTTCCTGATGGGCATGATGATGGCTCTTGCCGGTTACGCTGCCGTGGCAAGCCGGGCTCTTCCCCCATGGTCAAGCTGGGTCGCCTACATTTGCGCGCTGGCATGTTTCGCTTTCGTCCCGACGATGTTTGTTCACCATGTTGATCTCATGGGCTTCTACAACCCCGCTGGCTTGGGTCCCGAAGCCTTCGCCTCCAGCTTCCCGCTCGCTATCTGGATGATCACCGTCGGCATCCTGATGATCCGGAAAGGCAAGGCGGTTGCGCCTTCAACCATCGCACCGGAGTAGTACTTCCGGACGAATCGTCGGTTATAACCGACAATACGTCCGGAATGTGAACTCGGCTTGGGGTGCATGTACTCCAGCGGTTCAAAAGGATTAAACGTCGTATAATCTCGTGCGCGCAACTGGGGAGCAGAATGAACGTACAAGAACAAATCAAGAAGTATATTACCAGCCAACCGGAGCCAAAACGCAGTGACATGCGAGAGTTGCATCGGCTCACACTTCAAGTGTCACCAGAATGCAAATTATGGTTCTTCGATGGTAAAGACAGCAAAAATCATACTGTTTCCAACCCTACGATTGGATATGGATTTCACACAATAAAATATGCCAATGGAAAAAGTAGAGAGTTTTTTCAAATTGGTGTGAGCGGAAACAAAACCGGAATCTCTGTCTATATTCTTGGTCTCAAAGATAAGAAGTACTTAGCCAAAACGTATGGAAAAAAACTAGGCAAGGCGAGCGTGACCGGATATTGCATTCGGTTTAAAGCTCTAAAGGATATAAACATCGATACGCTTGAAGCGGCAATACGATATGGGCTTGCAGCTCAGAATGACAAAGGCAAGCTGACGAAATAATTCCACTGTTAAAGGCAAGCAGTTATCGATGTAAAGGCGCTCCAGTATACGACCCCTACAGCCCTGACCCGCGCCACAAAGCCATTCTCTATAAAACGGGTCTCCCGCAATAGTCGTGCGGCTCTCTGTCAGCGCTCCTTGCCTTTCTCTGTTTGCCGTTGCCCACTGCGGAGGCAACCCGGAAGTAATCCAAGTTGGCTGCAAAACGTTTTCCGAACAGATGGTTGTTACGAGCATTTCTACTAAATGCATACTGACCCGTCGCCGGAACCGTGGTGGTTTTCCACGTTGCTCAGCGAAACCGCGAGGAATCCTGTGTTCATTTTGCCGCTCTTATTTGCTTAGGTTATTCCCCACTTTAGGGCTGCGATGCGCTCAACACACGTTTGCTGTAGACTACCGCTTCATGGCGGACACGCTCATCTCTCCTGCTACTCAGCGGCGCACCAATTCCGCTCTCTGGTACGGCTTGCTCATAACGTTGGCTGGCATTGCCACACAGTTTCTTTACTTCTTGCGGCTACCTCCACCAGTTCCCCACGTTCTCCCTTGGATCAACCTCTTGCTGCCTGCCACTGGTCTGATTTATGTCTTCATCGGGCTGGCACGTGCCTTTAGCCAGTCGGCGGTCTACGCTGGCAAGATTTGGGGTTCAGTTTTGAGCGTAATTGTGCTTCTGGTTGTCGCCGGGAACGCCTTTCTCTTCCGCCAGACCAGAGCCGTTCCCAACTCAGCTGGTGCTCCGCAAGTAGGGCAACACCTGCCCGAGTTCACCGTCCCGGACAGCAGCGGAGAGCAGACTTCGCTCTCGCAGTTGTTTGCAGCATCCGCGAACAGTTCACCCCCCAAGGCCGTACTGTTGGTTTTCTACCGCGGCTACTGGTGACCCTTCTGCGTCCTTGAGTTACGAGGCATCCAAGAGCAGCTCCCGGAATTCCAGGCGCGCGGTGTTCGCCCGGTCGCCATCAGTGTTGACCCGCCGGAAGTCTCGGCCAATTTGCGCCGCAAAGCGGGCCTCACGTTCACCTTTCTCTCCGATCCCAATTTGGACGTCATCCGTCGTTATGGCCTGCTGCATGCCGCAGCGGGACCCGACGGCCACGACATCTCCCGTCCCGCAGAGTTCCTGGTGGACCGTTCCGGCACCGTGCGCTGGGAGAATTTCACCGAAGACGTCCGCGTACGCCCCGCGCCCAAGAGATGCTGGCTGCCGCCCGCGACATCCAGTAGCTTCTCGTCGCCAATGCTGCCGACCGAATCATCTTCGAGGAACAAATCCTCTCAAGCCAGACGACGAAAAGCCGGGTACTAATCCGAATTTTCGGGTCGAACGCTGGCCCGGGTTTGAGAGGGTGCAGTTCAGTTGGCTAGCTCGCCTGCCAAGCAGGAGGCCGCAAATGAGAGGAGGAGCGGCTGCCTCGTGAGCATGGAGTTGGGGGTTCGACTCCGTCCACGTCCACCAACCAACTTTCGTTTCAATCATTACAAACCGGGCTTGAACCTCGTACTTCGTCGTGACCTCCTGCTCGGAAGGCAGGGGATCACTTGGTTCGATTGGTTTACTCTTCACTGATTTACGAGAGAATGTGCGGACGATAAAAATGTTTCACACCAGGGGCTTACTCCACTTTCGAAAGAGTCTGGAAGGGCGACGGAATATCGGAATCGGACTATATCCCGGCATGTCGTCAGTCGGGGATGGTTTCGAAGGGCTTGAGCGGGGGCAAGACATTCGCCTTGTGGTTGACACCATCCCCGAGCTGGTGTGGTCAACACGACCAGATGGCTCCGATGAATTCTTCATTCAGCGCTGGCTCGAATATACCGGGCTCTCTGCGGAACAAGCGCTGGATTGTGGCTGGAAGGTTGCGATACATCCTGAAGACCTCCCCCGCATGCTGGAAACGTTTCACGAAGCTCTGCGGTCGCGCCGTTGCTTTCTCAAGGCGAGTTCGATGTTGGGTCTGGCACGTTCAGCCCAGCAAGGATCGGTGAGGCATTTGCAGATTTGAAATCCAAAACTACTCTAAAGAAGAAACACCATGACCCAAGCCAGTGGTACACAACGAGGCAGCGAGCAGGCAGATGCAATTCGTCCGTTTCGTGTAAATGTCCCGGAAACAGAACTTACCGAATTGCGCAGGCGCGTAAAGGCGACAAGGTGGCCCGAAAGCGAAACGGTCACGGATGCGACCCAGGGCGTCCAGCTCGCGACGATGCAGAAGCTCGCGCACTATTGGGCAACCGATCACGACTGGCGAAAGCTGGAGGCGAGGCTGAACGCCCTGCCGCAATTCGTTACCACGATCGACGGGCTAGACATCCACTTCATTCACGTCCGATCGAAAAATGCGAATGCGTTGCCGGTCATTATCAAGCACGGATGGCCCGGATCGATCATTGAACAGCTGAAGGTCATCGGCCCGCTCAGCGATCCTATTGCCCACGGTGGGAAGGCGGAAGACGCCTTTGATGTAGTGATCCCATCGCTGCCGGGCTACGGCTTCTCGGGCAAGCCGACGAAGCCGGGATGGAATCCCGTTAGCATCGCCAAGGCGTGGGCGACGCTGATGCAACGTCTCGGCTACACGAAGTATGTGGCTCAGGGCGGCGACTGGGGCAACGCCGTTTCGGAGGTGATGGCCCTGCAACAGCCGCCGGGAGTGCTCGGCATTCACACCAACATGGCGGCCACGGTTCCGCCCGATGTTTCGAAGGCCCTTGCGATCGGCGGCCCGCCACCGGCAGGCCTCTCGCCCGAGGAAAAGCACGCTTGGGATCAGATCGATGACTTTTACAGGAATGGGCTGGGCTACGCCATCGAGATGAACACCCGCCCGCAGACGCTGTACGGGATTGTCGATTCGCCCGTCGGCCTCGCGTCGTGGATGATCGATCACGACATTCGCAGCTACCAGATGATCGCCCGCGTTTTCGATGGCAAGCCGGAAGGGTTGACGCGCGACGACGTCCTCGACAATGTCACGCTCTACTGGCTGACGAACACCGCGATTTCCTCTGCGCGTCTCTACTGGGACACCCGGCATAATTTGCCGGCAGGCGGCTTTTTCGACACGAGGGGCGTCAAGCTTCCGGCCGGCGAAAGTGCGTTTGCGGAGGAGATCTACCAAGCGCCAAAGAGTTGGGCAGAGAAAGCATATCGTGAAGCTCATTCATTACAACAAGCTTCCCAAAGGCACGCACTTCGCGGCCTGGGAACAGCCGGAGCTTTTCACTGCAGAACTCCGCGCGACGTTTAAATCATTGCGGTAGTTTGATGGGACGGGCGGCGCGTAACTCGCGCCCGCCTTCCCGCATCGCATTTGGTAACGGTGTGGCTGAAAATTTAACGGAGGCATCATGGCAACAACCAAATTCGCAATAGCACCAATGAAGGCGGCCCAGGTTCCCAAACCGGGCGGGGATTTCGAGATCGTCGAACGTGAAATCCCGAAGCCGGCAGACGGGCAAGTACGTATCAAGGTACAGGCCTGCGGAATCTGCCACAGCGACGCCGTGACGAAAGACGGGATGTTCCCTTGGATTCAGTACCCCCGCGTCCCCGGACATGAAGTTGTGGGCACTATCGATGAGCTGGGCGCCGGTGTCTCCGAATGGAAGCAGGGACAGCGCGTCGGCATTGGTTGGCACGGCGGCCACGACGGTGTATGTCTTTATTGCAGGCGCGGAGATTTTCGAAATTGCAAGAATGTGAAAATTCCGGGCATCAGTTACGACGGCGGTTATCAGCAGTACATGGTGGCTCCTGTCACGGCGCTCGCATCCATTCCGGAGAGTCTCGATTCCATCGAAGCAGCGCCGTTACTCTGCGCTGGAATCACGACATACAACTCGCTGCGCCACGCCGGCGCTCTTCCCGGAGATCTTGTCGCGGTGCAGGGAATCGGCGGCCTTGGACACCTCGGCATTCAGTACGCGCGCAAGTTCGGCTACAGAGTCGCGGCCATCGGACGCGGTCCCGGGAATGCGTCTCTCGCCGAGAAACTAGTTGACTGTAACAACCATTCATAGACTATAATCGCGTCCATGAGAGACGCGATCACCCTGACGAATTCGGAGCTTAAGGAATTGACACGGCGAGCCGCGAGCTGGACGGGCCGTGCCGAAGATGCCCGGCGGGCTCGGCTGATCTTGTTGCTGGCCGAGGGCCGTACTTGGGATGAAGTGTCGAAGCGCATCGACTGCAGTCGGGGTTTTGTGGCCAGTTGGAGCAGACGATTTAGCGAGCAACGTATTGCGGGACTCTACAGCCGGCATTTGGGACAAGTGGCCACCGTGCTGACCCCGAAACTGGAAGCACGGATTTTGGAGGCGACACGGCATGTACCGTCGGGTGGAGTAACGCACTGGAGCGCGCGTAAACTCGGAGCGCATCTGGAGGTCAGCCACATGATGGTGGCACGGGTGTGGCGTAAGCACGGACTTCAGCCGCATCGCATAGAACGCTACATGGCCTCGAACGATCCGGATTTTGAGAAGAAGGCGGCCGATATTATTGGGTTGTATCTGAACCCGCCGTCTCATGCGGCGGTCTTCAGCGTGGATGAAAAGACCTCCATCCAGGCCCTGGATCGCAAGGATCCGGTTCTGCCGCTGTCCCCGGGACGCGCCGAACGGCACGGTTTTGAATACTTTCGTCACGGCACCTTGTCGCTGTATGCCGCCTTCAACACCAAGACCGGCGAGGTGCTCGGCAAAGCGACGGCGCGGCACACCTCGGCCGAATTCGTGGCCTTCCTTACCGACATTGTGATTGATCAACCTCGCGGCAAAGAGATCCACGTGATTGCCGACAACCAATCTGCGCACAAGAGCAGGCCGGTCACGGACTTCCTGGCGATGCATCCCAAGGTTCACTTGCACTTCACTCCGACCTACTCTTCCTGGTTGAATCAAGTCGAGCTGTCGTTCAGCAATATCAACCACGACGTTATCGCGCGAGAGTGTTCACTTCCGTCTCTGATCTGAAAAGGAAGCTCTTGCGCTACATCCAGCACTACAACAAATCGCCCCGTACCGTGAAGTGGAAATACGCCGATCCATCGCGCCATCTCAGTACACAATCAGTTGGTACAGGCCACTAGGAGCCCACGTCTACATTGACAGCAATGCAATCAATGCATCCCAGGAGTTGCAGAAAATGGGCGGCGCGCAGGTGATCCTGGCAACCGCTCCGAGTTCGAAAGCGATGTCCGCCCTGATCGACGGCTTGGCTCCGAACGGCAAGCTGATGGTTGTGGGTGCGTCACTCGACCCGATCGAAGTCACCCCGGTACAACTCGTTTTTGGCGTCCGCGCGATTCAAGGCTGGGCGGCAGGAACGCCAGCGGACTCAGAGGATACCCTGCGATTCTCCGAACTAACCGGCGTGCGGGCGATGATTGAAACCTATCCGCTCGAGAAAGCAGGGGAAGCTTATGCGCGCATGATCAGCGGCGACGCGAACTTCCGCGTCGTCCTGACCATGTGAAATCTCGGCGCAGAATGACCGAGTGTTTGACTAGGTGGGCGGCCTGCGTAGCGGAGATCTGGTCGCTGTTCAGGGCATCGGCGGGCTCGGGCACCTTGGCATCCAGTTCGCGGTACACCGATCGACAGCGAGGACACGGCTGCCTTCAGTGTATTGGCGGATATCCGCCCGATGATCGAGACAGCGCCTCTAGAGGAGGCGGCTGACGCTTACGTCCGCATGATGCAGGGCAAAGCACGGTTCCGAATGGTGCTGGTCACTAAAGACGGATCCCCGCAATTAGAAAGTCCAAAAAGGCTACTTCTTGATGCAAGCGCTCAAAAGTGAAGATTCGCAAGTGTACCCAGATCGGTGTTGCCACGAACGCATGTCATCTTGTCAGCCAACGATCTATTGATAGCGCACCACTGCGCTTGAGGACGATGACCAAGAGAACAGTTCGATAATCACCAGAGATTTCGGCCGCGCTTAACTATGCGGCCAGCGATTTGCCGATCAGGAATCCATCAGACAGGAGGTCAAAGATGTCGCCGATTAAGCCTAACCCAGCAAAGACTGCAAACGCCCAGGTAAATCCAACACGAGCCGCTTTCCTAGGCTGGGACGTGTTCGTGACACCGGGCCTACCCATTGTCACCATTGACCTGCCTCCTGGCGTAAGGCAGGCATATTTTCAGGCAATGGCGTCAACCCTTATCTATGGCGCGCGGGACGCGGTGCTGGTGGATGCCTTTATGACGGTCAAGCAGACCAACTCTCTAGCAGATTGGGTTGCAGCTTGAGGTAGAAACCTGAAAACCATCTACATTACACATGGCCATGGAGACCATTGGTTTGGAGTCGGCACTCTTCTTGAACGATTTCCAGACGCCAGAGCAGTCGCAACAGCCGAGGTTCTGAAGGGGATGCGCCCAGAATGCCTCCCCAGAGTACCTCAAGTTCTGGAACGCGGGATTCCCAGACCAGATTCCGGACAAGCTCGTGTTCACGGAGGAGCTCAAGAAAGGGGAAGGCATAGAGTATTTCGTAATGCTTCTGTCACTACTTTCGATAGTTATCATTAGGGGAAGCGGTGCCATGTTAATTGACTGTTGGCTGATGTGCTCGTGAGGCCAGCAGACACCGGCAATCACCCGCATGATTGCGGGTTGGCTTTGTTGTACGCGTCCTTCGCAGCCTGAATTGGATTCTGAATTTGCGCTGCCGCGCTCAGCACTGACAGGCTTGCCACCAGCACAACTGCAAAAGCGGATTTCCTCAAGGTTCCTGCGAAATAGATGGCCATAGTTTTCTCCTCTTCGGCCGCGAGACGACGGTACGTTAAATGGCGCCGATTATACACCTGCGAATACTAGGAGGGGGGTTGCACTTTTGGTGATTGGGTGCCCGTGAAAGCGTGTCCAATGTAGCACGGCGCGCCGATCCACGTCCGTACAGAAGATCATCTGCCAGAATCGCCCTTGTACGCAAGAGCAGCAATCTTAGCTTGTGTCCTCGACTTGTTAAGAAATGCTAAGCTTCCCAAGTCTGCCAACGCGAAATCCCCACTGGAAAACTTGGTGCACAATTTGGTGCACACCAAGATGAGAAACCATTGCACTCGGTAGGAATCCAGGCGCCGTCTAGGCCGCGAAAACGCGAAGAAAACAGAGAGCGATAGTAGTCCATCACACTCAGTAGCAACTACCTAGTTTACGCTTTGCAAGCAGGGGGTCACCGGTTCGATCCCGGTCACGTCCACCAATTTAATTCTCGCTCCCTCAATGTTTTGTGCTGCTTTTTTGATTTTCTGATTGCCGCCTAATTTCGGGACATTCGGGACAACTGAGTTTTTGCCCGCAACTGAAAACGGAAGGGTAAATCCCACTCCTAGTCTCTCCGCCTCAGCCTAGCGCCATTCTTTTTCGTTCTCAAGACCCTCGGCGTAACGGTCAGTGACTGTCCTATTGCCATGATCGAGACAGAGCCGAATTAAGTCTTCCGGTGCTCTTCGCTTGCGAAGAAACGCTGTGTGGAAGCGTCGAAAGACGTGGTTACCGCATCTTCGATTCCAAAGCTTTCCAGAATCGGATAGAGGGTCCGATTACGAATGTTGTTTTTGGCTGAGAGATAGTAAGACTCTTCAAAGTACAAATGCAGGAAACCTTGGTAACTGTCCCAGAGAACATGAAGGCGGTCGGAGAGCACTGCCCGGAATCCGTTCCTTCGTCCAGTGGTCGCGCACAGATCCATGGATTACTAATAGAAAGCTAATACGAAGATGCGGGCAGGTATCCCGATGAGAACCAACCGCTTGGTAATTGTTAGGCACAAAGAAACTGGCGATGTTGGTGGCTTCACCACCATTGAACTACTTATTGTAGTTCTGATTTCGCTTATAGCCGCGGCAATGGCGATACCCGGATACACCAGCCTGACGCGCTACCTACGCATTGCCGGAGATGTCCGCGATCTCAATGGTATGACTGCCGAAGCGAAAATGCGTGCGGCACAGGACTTCACTCACGCACGCGTACGAGCCAACCTGGGTACCAATACGTTTCAACTTGAAGTTTGGGATAAGACAGCAAACGGTGGGGCAGGCTGCTGGAAGACTGAGGGGGACACTGCGAACCCATGCACGGTGGCCGGGAGTGCCGTCCAACCGCTCTCGGTGGGGGTCACTTTTGGGTTTGCAGGTGCCACCGCGGGATTTCCCAATCCGCAAACGATGGTCATGCAGGCGCCCGCCTGCAACGTAGGAGTAGCAGGAGGGGCAGCGGGAGGTGTCCTGGAGGGCACGGCCTGCATCGAGTTTAATTCCCGTGGCATCCCGGTGGCGGCTAACGGCTCACCCACTGCGAACGACGCACTGTACCTGACGGATACAAGCACTGTGTATGGGGTGACCGTGCTGGCATCGGGATTAATGCAGCAGTGGACGACAGGCACGTCGAACACAGCTTGGAAGGCTCGCTGAGGAGCGTCATGAAACCATTGCACAGAGGGAATCGATTCCGAAAGTCGTGGAAAGCTCAAGCAGGTCTGACGCTGGTGGAAACGATGATCGCCCTAGCGTTGTTGCTGATAGTGGCTGTCGGGGTGATGGGTGTGGGGGCAGTGGCGTTGACGACGACCGAGAATCAGGGGCATTTGATGGCGCGTACTGCCGAATATGCCCAAGATAAGATGGAGCAACTTCTGGCGCTGAAGTTTTGCGATGCCACAAGCGACACCTCGGTGTTGCCTACCAACGCTGCAGGAGGGCAGGGATTAGCAGGATGCGCCGCACCTCTTAACAACAATGGAACCGGGATAGGCGGCAGTGCGAATCCGAGCGCCCCGGTGGCGGGCTTTGTCGATTATTTGGATAACAATGGAAACTTCCTGGCAACTGGAGCTGGGGGCGCCGCGCCAGCCGGATGGAAATACATCCGGGTCTGGCAGATTTCCTCGGCGAACGCTACAAACACCGTGAAACAGATTTCCGTGACGGTAAAGGTCAGCGCGGCACTCGGGAAAACCGTCGCATTGCCACAATCAACGGTGACAGCCTTGAAGGCATATCCATTTTAGGGAGTGCGGCTCTGGAGAGAGTGGAACCCATGAAGAGAAAACGGCAAAGTGGCTTCACCTTAATAGAGACGCTGATATCCCTAGTGGTTTTTATGGTTGTGTCTGGCATCGTCATGTCCGGAATGGTCCAAATGACGAAGATTCAGGGAACGGTGGCGAACCGCACACAAATGCACTCCAGCGTTCGCAGCGCGACGGAACTTTTGCAACAGGAAATTGGGCAGGCGGGGAGAATATCGCTTCCTGCTGCGGTGATGCCGGTGACCATGACCGGACCAATCGTGGCCGGGACGGTGCCGCAAGCGGTCACGGTGAGCTCCATAACCAATATGTTTCCTAATATGCTGCTGGACGTCGATGCAGGACAGAACTTCGAAGTGGTGACGGTGACCGCTGTGGCGCCTGGTAGCATCACGGCTATATTCACCAAGCCGCACGCCACGGGACCAATACCAGTACAGGTTTCGGGCTCGTTTGGGACGGGGATCGTGCCGCCAGCCGCGGGGCTGCCTTGTGCCACAGCGGGATACACACCCTACGCCGGGCCGGGAAACGGCTCCGATTGCAGTACGTTGAAGCTCTACGGCGACATCAATGGTGACGGCAATATCGTTTATGTCGAATACAAGTGCGATACCACGACCAAGCCAGGGTTCCTGTACCGCAATGAGGTGGCGAATGCCGTTGTGCTGGGGACCGTAAAGCCCGCAGTGGATCCATCCATGTACTTGCTGAACAATGTTGAACCAAATCCGAATGGAAACGGGTGTTTCAGTTATCAAGTACAGAATGCGTCTGTAAACGGGACTGCCGTGCCGTTTGTGACTGACGTAGCGGTGACTCTGACGGTGCAGACCCAGCTATTAGATCCGCAATCACACGCTTATCAGCAGGAAACCAAGGCGCTTTTGAATATTACTCCTCGAAACGTGTTTTACGTATGGGAAGCGACAAGCCTGGGTGAAGTCCCGCGTAATCAACCGATGCCCGCAAACATCGCGAGCATGTTGTAGCCGGAAACGGAGAAAAAGGAAATGGCCATAAAACGATCCAAACAAAAAGGTTCGGCGCTTCTGTTCGCTTTGATTTTGGTTCTGGTCTTGTCCGTAATGGGGACGTCTCTCATGTTTCTGTCGCAGACGGAAACGTGGTCCAGCAGCAATTACCGGATGATGAGCCAAGCGCGATACGGCGCGGAGTCCGGCCTAAGTGTCGCCGCAGACTATATAGTGAACACCTACACGGCGCCGACAGCAGGCGGAGCAGATGCGTTGGGCAATTACAATACGAACGTTTCGCCGGTGACTTACAACGGCCAACCGGTAAAGCTTTCGTCCATTAGCGGCCAATCGAATTATCCGGTGGGTGCGGTTGTAACCGCTTTTCAAAATGCTCTGAAAACTCCCGGGAGCGTCAGCGCGGGAAATACCAAAGTGAACTATGACGCCACAGCGACATTGCTCTCGATGGGCACAGTGAACTCCTATGGAAACGCAATCACGGTGCAAATGTGGCAGATCACTGGTGACGGCACAATCAACGGCGTAAGGAATTCCAAGGAGGAAGTGAGCGTAGTGATGGAACGACAGGTGACGCCGGCGAACGCGTATGCGGCTTTTGCCACGGCGAACGGGTGTGGTTCGCTGGCGTTCTCGGGAGGCGGAACGACCGATAGTTACGACTCATCGATGCTGGTGGTGGACGCCGGTGGTGTGGCTACTGCTCCCAGCTCGTTTAGCACCTTTGGTGGGAACGTCGGCTCCAACGGGAACTTGGCTGAAAATGGCGCAAAGACAACCATCTATGGAACGCTGTCCACGCCGGACACAGGTGTGGGAAATTGCTCCGGCGGCAACGTCACCGCGTGGACAGATAACGGAAACGCGCAGGTAACCGGCGGGCTAGTGAAATTGCCGCAAATCGTGGTTTTCCCGTCACCGGTCATCCCGCCGCCAGACATGACGAAAAACGAGAGTATCAACAGTGGAGTAACGCTGTCGCCTGGTGCTTATGGCGACATCACACTATCTGGCCACGGGCAACTGACTTTGACGCCGGGAGTGTACAACGTCAATAGCATCTCGGAAGCGGGCGCTAATACTGGGATCGTGATTGGCCCCGATCCGATAACCCATCTCTACGGGCCGGTGACTATCAATGTTACTGGCAATGGTCAGTCGACCCCCATCAGTCTCACGGGCAATGGCATTCAGAACGCGACACTGAACCCGGCCGACCTGCAAATCAATTACGCTGGGACAGGCAACGTCAAAATCGCCGGAAATTCGCAGTCCGCCATGGTCGTCTACGCGCCTAATGCTAGCGTCACGCTCACAGGTGGCTCGGACTTCTTTGGAGCGATCCTCGGGCAAACCGTGACCGATGCGGGTGGCACCGCGATCCACTATGACCGGAACCTGTCGAAGAATACTTACATCGTAAGCAACTTCATGATGGGCTCCTTCAGTTGGGCCAAGTTCTGACGCGAATCAGGACTGGGAACAGACAGCCTTCCAGGAGAAGGCAGCATCGGGAGGGGCAAACCCATTGAATCTCGCTTAGGTCCCTTGCCTAACTGGTCGTGAACCATGTTGCGCACTGTGGCACTTTCGTTGCCAAGCTCAATCCGTCCGCTGATGTCCACAATCGTGACACCGCCTACTTGTCGGTCACGTCCACCATATTTCTCTTGCCCAAGTTGAATCTGCCGGCATACAACAGTTTTGTATAACTTTGTGGAGCGCGGAAACCTGAACGGTGAAACGTTCTTTTTCAGCAGTCACTACCCTTCATGGGAATGCTAATATGCCGATATTCGGCCTGATTTGGGGTGACAAACACCCACATCTATATAAATGGCACACCAAAGGAGACCGGAGCTCCCACTACTGGCTGCAAAAATAACGGCGACAATCCGTAGTTGTGGGGCGAAGTCGAGCCCAGGGTCAAGATGCTAAGGCGCGTTGGACAACCCCGATCGCTATTAAGACTGTTCTGCTGTCTTTGCGAAACGCGTGAGAATCGCGGGGGAGGGAACTGAGTACCAGCGGACTTTACACCGCCATCAACAGATTCTGCGCAAACGCCCACTCATTGTCGATCCACTGCGCTTCGCAATGAAAGCCAGTACGGCGAGCCATCTTCGGAATCTGGTCGGCGACGTATTTATGAGAACTCTCGGTCCAGATGGTTTCTCCACGCTCGAATGCAACCACCATATCTGCGGCTAGAATCCTTACAACTTGCTTCTGCCGTGACCTCAAATGCATCTCGATTCGGCGCTCCGCTGCATTCCAACGGGCCTCGTGCACAAACTGTTTTAAGTCGAAGTTTGCGCCCAATTCTCTGTTCACCCGAGCCAGCAAATTGAGGTTGAAGGCCGCAGTCACCCCCGTTGGGTCATCATAGGCAAGCAACTGCGTCTTGATGTCCTTCTCCAGATCGGTCCCCAGGAGAAGTGCATCTCCAAACCGCAAAATCCTGCGAACTTCGCGCAAGAACTCATCTCCGGCTTCACGGTCAAAATTCCCTATCGTGCTGCCTAAAAACAGCACCAGCAGATGCTCTTCTTTCCCTAATCTCTCCGCCACCGAGCGCAACCCATCAAGATAAGGCTGTTCGTACCCCACGATGCTCACCATATCAATTTGGCCGAGTTCCTTCTCGCACGCAGCTAATGCCGCGGGAGAAATCTCAATAGGATAGTAATAAGTCGGGTGTATTCTCGACACCGCTTCCAGGATGTATCTCGTTTTCTTGCCGCTTCCGCTTCCTAATTCGGCCACCTGCAAGTTACCGGGCAGTCGCCGCACGATTTCTTCTGCGTGTCTCTTCAATAAGCGCGTGTCTGCCCGGGTTAAACAATACTCGGGAAGTACCGTGATGACTTCAAATAGCGCCGAACCCACTTCGTCGTAGAAATATTTACTGGGGAGCTCTTTCTGCAGCGGGCGAGTTAAACCAGCCCGTACCTCTTCCGCAAACTGCAGAACCGCTGAGATCGGAGATGTTCGAGTTGCCATTGCCATTTTTGCCTTCTTTGTTACGATTCCACGCACCGGAATGTCGCGTAGACGTACGGATAGTGTGGCTGGAACCAGTTTCGGAACGATCGCCGGAGCATGCACGCTGCGGTTCGCGGAGAGCCGCCCTTCATCACGTAGTGCTTGCCATCAAAAAAATCCGCCGAATAGCCAGGATAGAATTCTCTCGGCGCAAAACCCTCGAACGGCGCAAATGGGGTCCGCGTCCACTCCCACCCATTTCCGACCAGATCGTGTACCCCGAACGCACTGGCTCCCCTCGGCTTGGACCCCACGGGCAAGGGCTCCCATCTTTGAAAATCAAAATTCCCTAGCTCGGCGGAGGGGCAATCGTATCCCCATGGATAACCCTGTTCATCACTTCCATGCGGCGTGCCGTAAGCCGCGCGATGAAATTCCGGTTCGCTGGGCAACTTTCTATCCAGCCATTTTGCGTACGCGCTCGCTTCCGCATGGCTCACATACACGGGCCACTCCAGAGGTAAACGAATCTCGCCAAACATCGTCCGATACATCCAGAGGTTTCCAGCTTGGCGCCAGAACCCAGGGTGCTTTATCCCTTCGCGCTTGATCCATTCCTGGGCTTCCCGGCTCCAAAGCGCGTCGTTTTCGTAGCCTCCTGCCCCCATAAATTCCAGGAATTGGCGATTGGTTACGTTGATATTCTGTATGGCGAACGGCGGTACCTCCACCGCATGCGCTTCGAACTCGTTGTCCCATCCAAACTCTTCGCTGTTTTCACGCCTTAACCCAAGCGTTGTTTTGCCCGCCGGAATCTCGATCCATCGCGGCTTCATCGGAGGCAAGTTCTCTGCTGTTTCTGTCGTCTGGCAGGTTATTTTCTCTGGGTCGAGCCGGTGCATCATGTACGCGAGCGTTTCCAGATGCATCAGCCGGTGCTCAATGGCCGTTTCCACCATCGTCAATAGCGCCTGCTGTCCTTCACTCGGGCTTTGCAACGCGCCCCCTAACGCCGCGTCCAGTTTTTCTCTCACTTGCGCGTTGTAATGTGCGATTGCTTCTCGCTTCGGCCAATCCGCCTCTGTATCCGCCGGCAGTCCGCCGTCCACGGGATCGATTCCAAACGCAAACAGTTTGTCGAAGGTCGGATCAAAAGACGGTAGACCAAAAGCGCGACCCGATAACAAATTCCAGTCAAACGCCTCCAGGTGCCCGAGGTAGAAGATTAATCGGTGACGCTGGAGAATGGGACGTTCATACAGTGCTTCAGGTCGTACGATTGCAAATAGTTCGGCCGTTTGCTGACGAGCTTCCGACAAGCGTGCACGCAAATTCTGACGGCGAGACTGTAGCCGAGTGGCCGTTGCGTTCATACTGACCTCCTACCCTAGGATGCAGTCAGTTCAGAATCCATAAGGGTTTTACCCGAGAACCCTCTCCAGGTGTCTGTTTGCACCCTCGATTAGAACCTCCAGGAAGCGAATTGGTTACACGGCCGGGCGCAAAAGAAGTGTTGCCAAATCAGAGGTAAAGAACTCCCAGTCGCGGAGCGATTCCCTGGAATGGTGCATGGTTGTCACCGCGGGATGACGAGAATTGTCCGGGCACCCCGTTCTCTGGAAAGTAGCCGAACGGTGGTCATAATCATCAAAGACTTGACCGTTAACTGCTGCTTGGTTTGCATAGGAGCTCCAGCCTGAGAACCCGAATTGCAATCTTCGTCACCATCATTCAATCGATTCTTTTCCTCGCACATTGGTTCATTTACGAAACGTGGATCAGTTTCTGGGGACTACCCGCCTGGCCCACTAGCGCCATTTTGAAGGGTACCGTCGCAGCACTTTCGGTCACTTTTGTATCAGCCACCCTGCTCGCTCATCGTTACTCGAATCCTCCCGTGCGGTTCTTCTATCGGATCGCCAGTGTCTGGCTCGGTTTGTTGAATTTCTTCTTCGTGGCGTCTTGCTTTTGCTGGATCGCGTATCCTTTGATCCGCTTTTCTGGTTTTCGCATCAGTCAGCTTGCCATCGCAGCGGCGTTGTTCGGCTTGGCGATTCTCGCCGGTCTCTACGGAATCATTAACGCCGCATCCATTCGTGTCAGACGGATCTCTGTAAAGCTGCGGGGCTTGCCGCTTCCGTGGCGTGGCCGGGTAGCCGCCCTCGTGACGGATACCCATCTCGGCCACGTGAAGGGCTATACATTCCTTTCGCGCATTGTCGGCAAATTAAGGCAACTCGGAGCGGATGTCATCTTTTTCAGCGGTGATTTGTTTGATGGAACCATGGTTGACGCTCAACGCATTGTTTCGCCCTTGAAACAACTCTCCCCTCGCTTTGGGTCCTACTTCGTTACGGGAAACCACGAGGAATTTTCAGACCCTGCGAAGTATCTTGATGCCCTGACGAGTTCCGGGGTTCACGTTTTACATAATGAAAAGATCACCCTGGATGGTCTTCAGGTTGTTGGTGTGCCCTACAGCGAGTCTGGTGACGCCCAACACTATCAATCCATCCTGGAAAGTGCCGATTTGGATCGCGAGCGCGCGAGTGTCTTGCTTGCTCATGTGCCTCACGGTTTGGCTATTGCCGAGCAGCAAGGCATATCGCTCCAGCTTTCCGGCCACACCCATGGCGGCCAGATGTTTCCCTTCACTTGGTTCACCTCCCGTATCTTCGGAGAATTCACCTACGGTTTGCAACGATTTGGCGAGCTTCTGATCTATACCTCCAGCGGCGCGGGTACCTGGGGACCTCCGATGCGTGTCGGCACGCAACCCGAGATTGTGCTGATCCGCTTTGAGTAAGACGATTCTGCTGCCTTCATAACGTGGATGCAGTGACACGCTGTCTACGAACCGACACGACTCTCCTCCTAAGGCCCCGCCTCCAAACTGAAGCACCTGTTGAGAAATAGGGATGGTCCGTCACTTGCCCTGTGCTGCTGCGAGTTCATTCGCGGTATGTTGAGCGGTTCTCCAAGAGGCGCGATGGCCAAGGTCTTGAAGTTTCAGGTCTGGGTGGTAGTCGGGAGTGTTTTAGCAATTGTCCTTCTGGCGGGATTGTTCGTCGGTTGGCGCGCCAATCGCGCTTTGCGCCTTTCCAAAGAAGGACTGCGTACCGAACACGAAATTCGCGTGGAAGTGCGCCCCTTTGTGTCTTCGGCAAACGGCAGCTTCGAAGTGGTCAGCTCTCCCCATGTCTTTTCCCAAATAGCTCGCCTTGGGGATCGTCTTTATATTGCTGGGCCGGCGGGGCTGGCCGAATACGATCTTGGCGGCACTTTGCGCAGACAATTTCTCGTAGGACGAGATCTGCCTTCGTCGCCCTTGGTGGCCTTGGCCACGGGTATGCTCGGCGATGCCACAGAGCCGGAATTGATAGTCGCCACCGCGGATCAAGGGATTCTGCTCTTCAACCGGAAAAGCTTCCAGCAGATCTATCCATCCGACACCGATGTGCGGTCTGTCACCACCATTTTGCCGGTTTCCGCAGGTCGTCTTCTGATCGGGACCAAGAAACGCGGCGTGCTCCTTTTCGACGGCAAGCAGATCCAAGAACTGCATGCAACGTTGAGTCACTTGTACGTCCAGGCGCTTGCCGGGAATGAGGTCGATTTATGGGTCGGCACGCTGAACCAGGGCGTGTTGCACTGGCACGCCGGCACTAGTGAGACGTTCAGCGAAGAACAAGGATTGCCGGACCGCCAGGTTCAGGCCATCCGCATTGCGGCAGACAGAACCTACGTAGGAACCCCGCTCGGTGTGGCGGAATTCGATCGCGGACGCTTTTCCCGCGTGCTTGGCGCTGGACTTCTGGTCACTTCGTTATTCCTCGATAAAGAAGAACTGCTGGTGGGCACGGAAGATCAAGGTGTGGTGCGAGTGCCCCTGATGACGCGACGATCAGCTCCAGTAATACAAAACGGGGCGGATCTGGCGGAAGTACGGCAATTCCTGGATTCAGGAGCGGGCACTTATGTTCTCACGCGCAGCGGCGTGTATGAGATCAAGGTGCGGGGCTTTGGCTTGAAGGAGGTACTTAAACCACAACCGGCTGTTCTGAGCGACCGAAATATCTCTGCTCTGGCAACAGACAAAGACGGGCAACTCTGGGTGGGCTATTTCGATCGCGGGCTGGATTTGCTGTCAGAGGGTGCGAGCCGCGTTCTGCATGTAGAAAACGAACACGTCTTCTGTGTGAATCGAATCTGGCCGGATACGAAGTCCGGCACCGTGGCAGTAGCAACAGCCAATGGTCTGGTTCGGTTTGGCGCCCGTGGCACCCAGGAGCAGATCCTGACACGCGCCGACGGTCTGATTGCCGACCACGTAACAGACGTTGTGCCTTACCGCGAGGGTTTGGCGATCGCTACCCCGGCGGGATTGACGTTTCTGGACGCCAGAGGCGCTCGAAGCATGTACGCCTTCCATGGACTGGTAAATAACCACGTGTATGCCCTGGGCGTTTCTGGTGGCGACCTGATGGTTGGCACATTGGGCGGACTCTCTGTAATCGGAGACGGGGACGTGAGAGTGAACTACACCGCAGGCTCCTCCGGACTGAAGCAGAACTGGATTACCGCGGTGATTCCCGTTGGCGATGAATGGATGATTGGTACTTATGGTAGCGGGGTCGTAGGGCTGGATCGCACGGGACACTTCCGCGCATTTGAAAAGGCTACCACGGGCATGGAGATCAATCCGAACGCTATGCTGGCGACTCCATGGCACGTCTTTGCTGGAACGCTCGGAAAAGGTTTGTACGTCTACGACCGCGAGATGCAGAGGTGGAGGACGCTTCTTGATGGATTGCCGTCGTTGAATGTAACGGCTCTGGCCGAAAGCAATGGATACATCTACGTGGGAACGGACAACGGGCTGGTACGAATCCAGGAACAAAAGTTCCAGCCATGATCAAAACACTGCTTGCGCTTTTGCTGCTGCTTACACCGGCGGCTCTTTTGGCAGATGGGGGAGTACTGATACCTCGCGACAAGGCCCAGCCGGATCCCGCGATTCTGTCCCTGGAAGAGATGGAAATTTCCGTGCAGATCGATAATGGTGACGCTCGCGTGTTTGTCCGCCAGATTTTCGCGAACCACACCGGAACGATCCAGGAAGGCAATTATGTATTCGCCCTGCCAAGCCACGCCACGGTTTCCGATTTCGCGGTGTGGGACGGCACGGCGCGCATTCCTGCGGTGATCCTGGAGCGTAAGCGCGCGGAAGAAATTTACAACCAGCTGAAACAGCAGTCTATCGATCCTGGTTTGCTGCAGATGGGAGAGCGCGGAGCAGAAGAAGCCAAGCGCAGCGCCATTTTCAGCGCGCGCATCGTTCCCATACCCGCCTACGGTACCAAGCGGCTAGAATTTGAGTATTACGAATCCATCCGTGTGGAGAACCTGCAATCTTATTTCGCCATTCCTTTGCGCCCGGATGCCTACCAGGCACAATCGGCGCGGCACTTCCGCATCAACTTCGAATTACGCTCCGCGCATGCTCTGGCTAATTTTCAGGTGAATGCGAAAAACTTCCCCCTGACCATGGAGGAGAACTCCCCGCACCTGGTAAGAGGGCACTTCGAAGGACAAAACGTCAACCTGACAGAGGATTTTGTCACCACCTATGATATGGATCGCGCGGGCAGCGACACTCTGCAAGTGATTACGCACAGAAATCCGGTGAGCGGCCAGCCATCGCCCACCAAAACCGCACCCATACGGAGTAACAATGAGCCTGGATTCTTTGCCGCGAAAGCTCTGCTGGGGACCGGCAAAGGCAACACAGGAGCCGTGGGGAGGGCGGCGCACCCTTCAGAGTCCTCAAAAACGCTGATTATCCTGTTTGATGTTTCTCTCTCGATGCAGTGGGAAAAACTCGAGCGCAGTTATCAGGTGCTGGAAACACTTTTGCGGACTCTCAAGCCAGCAGACAAGTTCAATTTGATTCTCTTCAACAGCCAGGCGCAAAGATTTCAGCCTGCCGTGATTTCTGCGGATAACGGCAGCATTCAGCGTGCACTCGATTTCGTACGCTCCAGCCGGTTGCGCGGTGGCACCGATCTGCAGAGGGCTTTGGAAGAAGGTTTGCGGCAGAGTTCACAGGGCAGCAGTGGTGTCTACCTGGTCTTGCTGAGCGACGGAGGAGCCACGCGCGGGCCGATACAAAACAGGAAACTTGCCGACTGGTATGAGCGCGCATGGAAAGAAATTCCTCAGGCAAGCCGGCCAAGGACATACATCTTTGGTGTGGGTGACGACGCGAACCTTCCACTGCTGAGAATGCTGGCGCGCCAGGACGGCGTGCTTGAAAACGTGCTGTCCACGGAGCCATTGGACTTCAAACTGAATTCTTTTCTTTCCAAGATCGGCCGAAGCCCCATCGGGCGGTTGCGCCTTGACGTGGCTCCAGACACAGCTGTGGATTTTGTCTACGCATCGCAGGATTCCGCATTCTCGGGGTCCATGGCGGTTTGGGTCGGGCGCTTCCAGAAACCTCAAACGGATATTACATTTACAGTTCAAGGAATTCGCGATGCTGTGCCGCTGGCCATCTCGGCGAAAACAAATCTGCCGCGCGAATCTCCTGAGCACCCGCAACTGCCCCGATTGTGGGCCCGTGCCCGCGTGGATGCGTTGCTCGAAAAAATCCAACGTGAAGGTGAGGACCCGGCGTCGATCGACGAAATCATTCGCCTGGCTCGCCAATATAAGTTTGTCACTCCCTACACTTCTTTCCTTGCGGTGCCACGCGCATTACTGCGCCCCAGAGTGATACGCCCAGGTGATCCTTTGCTGCGCGTGAAAACAGATGAATCCATCGTGTCCGTCGTGGCGCTCTTTCCGTTCGGATTGGTGCAAAAGCTTCGGTATCTGGCTGACGAGAATACCTGGCAAACACGTTTCTTCGCTCCAAAGGACATGCAGGACGGAACATATGGCGTGCGACTTGTGCTCCGCGACCGCGCAGGGCACACCTATCGCGAATCGAAGTCATTTGTGATTGCCAGCAAAACTCCTGTTGTTCAGATCAAGTTGGACAAAAGACGCTACCGCCGTGGACAAGTCCTGGACTTGAAAGTAGCCGCTTCGCAGAGCACGCGGACATTGATAGCGCGCTTGGAAGGAACAGCTCCGGTGGGGCTGAAGTGGGACGCCAAAGCAGGACTCAACACCGGCCAATTGCTGATTCCCACGGAGATGATTCCCGGAAGCTACAGACTGACCGTGACTGCGGAGGATATTGCTCACAACATGGCATCACAGGGGGTGGACATTGAAATCGTCCCGTGATTTCTCCCCCAGAAGATTTCTTGGTCTTGCCGGTGCTGTCGTTTTGGTCGTAGTGGCCGGATGGACGATCTCCGCCAAGGGAGCGCTGCCTTCCTGGATCAGCAACATCGAAGCGGGAACACAATTGGAGAACGCGTTTTTCCGGGTGATGGCGCTACCTTATGGCAAGGTGCTCTACCGCAGGCCGCCGGCAGAAACACTCCCGGCGCTTGGCGAACTCATCCGACAAAAACCCGGTAATGCGGAACTTTATTCTCTGCGGGCTTTGGAGAATGAACAACAACTCGATTTCGCGGCTGCGGAGGCGGATTGGATACTGTATGCCGAAAAGTCGCCGGATAAACCTGCCGCACAGCTTGCCCTTGCCGATTATTACCATCGAAGGTTGCAGCCGCAGGACGAGATCACACAACTATCGGCAATTGCGAAGGCGTCACCGGATGCATCCGAGAACCTGACGCCTGCTGCAGAACAGCAGTCCTGGCGCGCGTTTGAGCGAATCTTCAGCATTATTCACACGCAGGGATTGCCGAAAAACGTATCGCTCGCACAATATCGCGCCTGGATCAACCGCTATCCGAAAGAAGCGTCACTTTACTCTCGTTTCCTGGAATACCTGGTTTCGCAGAAGGAATACGCTGCCGCGAATCAATTGATTGCCGGCTATCAAAAACAGTTTCCTGGTGACGATATCTTAGCGGTGAAAGCAAGGGCATTGGTGGAATACCGCCAGGGATCCATGCAGCAGGGCCTCGCAGTTTACGAAAAGAGCTTTCAACCGCTTTGGTCGCCGGAACTTGTGAAAAGTTATTTTGATCTTCTTGGCCAGACGCAAAGCCTGCGCAAGTTCCTGGATGAGTCACGCGCCGCGCTAAACACAAACCCGGAGGATCTGAACGCTACCGCGCGCATTTTCTATTACTACCAGCAGCAGGGAAAGCTGGACACCGCCCAGCAAGCGATTACCACCCTGCGCTTGCATAAGGAGGCGGCTAACTCCGCGTGGACGCCACAGGAACTCTACGTCTGCGGACGCCTTCTGGAGGACATTCACGCTTATCCCGAGGCGGCTCGGTATTACTTGGCCCTGTACAACAGCAAGGGCTCCAACGATTCGCAGGAGCGCGCGTTAAGCCGGTTGACCGATTTGCTCCTGACCGCGCCAGAAACCCCCATTCGCCTGGGTACCGGCGACCTCTCGTTCTATAAAGATATCGCCGCAATGGATCAAGGTCCCGGGTATCTGAACGGCATTCTCTCCCTGATTTTGAATACGACATATCCCGCCGCAGCGTATTCCGAAGAAGAACAGCGCGCCGTCTCCTATTTTCATCGCTCGCGCGCAGCGGAGCTGCTCGCCATGCTGGACAAGAGTTTTCCCGAATCGCCCAGCCGCCCGGAACTCCACGCAAAGCTCTTGGAGTTTTATGCGAGCAAAGTTCAGAGCGAAGCGGTGCTTAAGGGGGGAAATGAATTTCTGACAGCTTTCCCAAGGGCCGAGCAGCGCACCGCGGTCGCGCTGCTAATGGCCGACGCGGATGCTCACCTGAACAAAACTCAAGATGAATTTGCAATCTACGATTCCATCCTGAAGGAGTTGGCCGCGCGGTCCGGCCAGGTGCCACTTGGTACACGAGTTGCCGCTGTGGAGAATTTCACTCCGCAACCGAGAGTCATTACCCCACACCCGAGCGAATCGCCCGCAGAAGGACGGGACCTTGATTCCGGTAATACGAGCGATGGTGTCTCTCAACAGCCTGCAGCAAATGCCGCCTTCGAAACGAACACCGCATCATCCAGCGTTGAGAATGGGCCGCGATCCCAGGAATACTCCCGAGTGCTGGAAGGTTACCTGGCGAGGCTTGTCGAATTGAATCAGATTCCACAAGCACTCGGCGTGTTACGCCGCGAGATCGACCAGAATCCCGATGATCCCGGACTTTACGAGCGTCTGGCCGTGTTCCTGCAACAAAACAATCTTGGCACCGATCAGGAAGAAGTATACCGCCGGGCTATCGCGCGCTTCCCCGATCACTCTTGGTATAACAAACTGGCGCGCTATTACCTCCGGTCACGAAAAAGCGCGGAGTTCGAGAAACTCACGCGAGACGCCGTAAAGCAATTCGACGGGAGCGCTCTCCAGGGTTACTTCCAATCCGTCGTCGGCGGCAGCCCACAAATGGTTCTCCGTTTGAATCAATATGCGCACGCACGTTTTCCACATAATCCCTATTTCGTCCGCAACCTCCTGACGGCGTACCACAGCAATCTCACATGGGACGAGGCGGCATGGGCGGCGCTGATTCGCCAGCACTGGTTTGAGGAAGCGGACTTGCGCAACGAATACTTCGAATACCTCACTCGGACCGGAAAGCTGGAAACGGAGTTAAAAACTCTCCGGGAAACCGCCCCGCTGAATGAGAAGGGGAATTGGCAGGAATTCGTCGGCAAAAATCCAGCGGCAGGTCAATACCTGGCGCAAGCGGAAATCTGGCGCTCGCATTTTGAGGGAAGTGCCCCGGTACTTAAAGCCCTTGCAGTAATGTATCCGGCCGAGCCGGAACTGGACCGCACAGCATCTTCGGTGTACCGCTCGCTTGCTTATCTCGAGCCCGAATACACCAACATAGCTGTAAGAATTGAAACGAATTTGCTGGCGGTAAATCCAGGCGGCACAGAGATTCTCGCGCGAATTGGCGATATTTATGCAGACCGCGAACTGTTCGCGCAGGCCACTACCTATTGGGAGCGCATCCCCAAGGTTGCGCCCGGTGAATCGGGGGGCTACCTGGAAGCCGCGACAATCTATTGGGACTATTTCGATTTCGACGACGCTCTGCGGCTGTTGAACGAAGGCAGAGAAAAGCTCGGTGACGAGTCTCTTTATGGGTATGAAGAAGGCGCCCTCTACGAGGGCAAGCGCGATTACGCGCGGGCAATCGAGGAGTATGCGAATGCCGCGGTGGCCGCTGGTGGTGAATCCCCCGGGCTCAGCAGGCTACTCGACCTTTCCCGGCGTCCAAAGTATCGCGAGCCGGTTAATCAAGTGACGGAGAAACTGGCGCTGGCTTTACATTATTCTCTGCCTTCAGTCCATCTGCGTGTGCGCGTTCTGGAAGCGGAGGACCGCAAGACGGAAATGAGCGCGTTTCTGGATGCCGCTGTGGCCAGGGCGACGACCATTGAGCAAGCCTCGGAACTCGAGGCTCTGGCGCAGCAAAAATCATTGGAAGACGTGCGGCAGCGCGCGTTGGAAAAACAAGCTGCCCTGGCGACCGACCCGGTGACTCGATTGCAGCTGCGATTTGCGCTGGTCGGTCTATTTGAAAGTCGTCAGGATCTCACTTCCGCTCAGCGGTACATCGAGACGCTCTACCGGGAAAATCCCAAGATTCTGGGTGTAGTGCGCGCTACGGTCGATTTTTATTGGCGTATGAAATCCTACCCTCAGGCGATTCGTGTTCTGGAGCAGGCAGCCAACGATGCTTATCCGGAGCTTGCCAGCCAATTCACATTTGAGGCGGCTCGCAAGTCCACTGAGGGGCACCAATACCAGCACGCACGGGGCCTTTTAGCACAGCTGTTGAAGGACTCTCCGTACGACAGTCAATATCTCGGGGCAGTGGCAGACACGTATGCTGCGGCAGGCGACCAGCAGGGGCTGAAGCAGTTTTACCTGGAGAAAATCGCACTTTTCCGGAACGCTCCTCTCTCTGCGGATGAAGGCAAGACGCGCACCGCAGCGCTACGTCGCGGGTTGATTCCCGCACTGACCAAGCTGGATGATTATTCGGGAGCAGTCGACCAGTACATTGAGCTCATCAACAATTATCCAGAAGACGAGGGCCTGGTGACCGAGGCAGCTCTCTATTCTCAGCGTTACAAGCACCAAGGCCAGCTTCTGGACTTTTACGCAAAAACCATTCAGCAGTCTCCGCGCGATTTTCGATGGCCGATGGTGTTGGCGCGCATCCAGGCGAGCCTGGAGAAATTTCCGGCAGCCATCGATGCGTATGACAAGGCCATCACCGTTCGTCCGGATCGTACGGATTTACGCATAGCTCGCGCAGCACTGGAAGAGCGCTTGATGCGGTTTGACGAAGCAGCCGCCGACTATGAGCGAATCTATCAGCTGGCCTACAAAGATCCAAAGTGGATGGAGAAGGTTGCGGAGGTACGCGCACGCCAGGGCCGGAATGACGACTCCGTGGCGGCGCTCAAGACCGCCTTGATCGACGTCGCACCTGAACGCCCCGAGAGTTATTTCGAAACGGCGCGTCGCCTGGAAGGCTGGGGAATTTTAGAGCAAGCGAACAAATATGCCGAGCAGGGAGTGAATCTCGCCGCCGGTGACCTGCTTGCCGTAAAGGAATATCACGAAGGAGCAAGGCTCTATTCACGCCTCATGACGCGCCTGCGCCGCCAGGAGAAGGCTTACGCCACATTGCGGGCGGCATTAACGGCCGCTTCTTCTTCGCTACCCGTAGTCAAGGAGCAAGTCGCTAAGGAAGGCCTTGCAGCAATCTCCGACAAGGAGTGGCGTGAACGCACACTGCAGATCAGGATTTCAACCGCAAGAACTGGTATGGGCGCAGCTATGACGGAAATGGGCGCGGCTGTGGCGCGGTATTTCACCCCGGAAGAAAAAGTCCAGTTTGTGGAATTCGCGCAGACGATTCGCGCGCCAATGAATTACGAAGAGGCAGTTTTCTTTGCGTTCCCGCTGGTTCATAGTGCAGGCCTCGGTGAGGAAGAAGCGCGCTGGCACTATGAAATAATGATGAATTCCGATGAGCAGGAGTATGTTCTGTTGGGGCAGATGTCCTCCCTTACGGAACTTCAGCGGCAGCGCGTGAATTTCGCCGAACTTGGTCCCCAACTGGAGCGCTTCGCTCCCCGCATCGAACCGCAACAGCGTCAAGCTGTGCTACTGGCCGCGGCAGAGGCCTACCGTGCCGCGGGCGATGCCGATAACGAATCGCGGATACTGTCGAGCGTGGCCCCCAACTATTTTGACGATGAGGTTCAAAAGCGTTTTTTTGCTTTGCTGCTAGGGAAGAATTCGCAGCGGCTCGTGCGGGAAGCCTCCGTCTGGTCTGCTTTCGGGCAGAGAGCGGCAGATTATGCGGTTGCTAACGGGGGTGTGGAGTTGGCGCACGAAGTCGTTGCCCAGAGAGGACGCTCGCGCCCGCCGGTTTGGAGCAAATCGTATACCGCGCTGGTGGGTCTGTATTTCGCAGAGCCAGTGCCGTCGATCAATTCCGCATTTGTGGATGCACTCGGTGACCAATCGATCGGTGAACGGCTTGGGAAACCGGTGAACCGCAACAATCTGCTTGCTGGCGACATCTGGTACTACTACGGATCTCGCTATGGGGAATATCTTTCAGACACGAAGCAGGGTGCCCCGGAGGATTTTCTGCCGGCCGAACTGGAGCATAGCCCCGCGTCGTCGTCCGGTTATCAATCCCTTGCCGATTTTTATATGACTAAAGGGGACGCGCGCTCCGCAATCGCAGACTACAACCACACGTTGGAGCTTGCGCCCGGCCTCGCGGAAATCCATGATCGCTTGGCAATGGCTTATTACAAAACCGGCAACAAGGAGCAAGCCATTGCGCAATGGAAACGGGATTTCGCCACGCTGTTAGCGCAGGTGGATAGCATGCGCGTTCCAGAAAGTTTCTGGGCGGATTTTGGACGCGCCTGCGATCACCTTTATTCCCTGCGCTTGTTTCCGGCGGTGAAGCCAGAAGCAGAAACGGTTGTGCGCGCATACTTGCGGCGTAACGGCAACTATCGCTCCAACGAGCTTCTGCGCAGCGTCTATGTGGCGATCGGTGATCCGGCGGAAGCAACCGCGTGGCTTTTGGATGTGTCCGCGGTCGCGCCGAATCCGCAGGTCATACTTGCGGATATTGTCAACGTGCCCTGGATTCCCCTGGCGCAACGCGGCCCCATCTTTCAGTGGATTCTTGAAGTCAGGCAAAACGCTCTGGTGAAAGCAGAGGGACTGGAAAAAGCGAATGCGCAAATCGAATTGCAGTCTTGGCAAAGCCGCTGGATAAGGTATTTGATCGACTCGAAACAATTTGCACGTGCTGGCGATTATCTTGCCACTCTACCGCAAGAACAGCAGGGTGCGGGTGCCGCGGCGCTGGTGCCCATGGAAATGCGCGTTGCTGCCGAACTGGGAACGCTTGCTGCCAAATTAGAGGGTTTTCGTGCGGATTCACAAGCAGCACCGGCGGCCGAACCGCTACGAACCGCGGCGCGGGAGTTGTTTGAGGCTGGAGACAAGCGATCCGCGCGCAAGATTCTGGAATTTGTATTCGCTCGGGAGATTGAGGAACACAAACTGGTAGCGCCGAATTTCCTCGGACTGGCTGAAGTCCGCATTGCAGACGGCGACACAGCCGCGGCCGTTGAGTTGCTTCGCAGGCTCGTTTTGGTGCTCGGCGATCCTTATCAGAACATGGATTCCGCCGCTGCTCTCCTGGAGAAAACGGGGCATTTCACGGAAGCGTTGGAGTTCCTGGCGCCGCTCGCGAAGGCCACGCCCTGGGATCCTGCCTTTCGCTTGCGGCTCGCAAAGGCGCAACTCGCAGCAGTTCGCGATACGGATGGCGCGCAGGGTGAATTGGAGGCGATCGCACTCGCTGCCCAAGCTCCTTACAACCTCCGCGTCGAAGCTGCATTGGCGCTGTCCGGAATTCACCACGGAGCCGAGTACGGCAGTGCTGAATTGAATCTGCTTGCCAGCGGCACTAAGAACATCACTTCGGCTGCCGCCGATCATCCATTTTTTTACGAGACAAGACTGATAGCCGCACAGCACACTGTCGAAGCGCGCACGAAAATTCAGGTTCTCACGAAAGCGCTGGGGGATACGCCTGCCCGCCAGGACGCGCGAGTGCCGCTGTTTCAGGCGGCCGTCTCCGTCCATGCGGATGAATTTGCTCTTGCTTCTATCGAACAGATGCTGCGAGAGGGGCACATCCGTCAGGTTGTTCCGAATATTGCCACCGACGAGGCAGAAATCATCAGTGACGGAAACTCGGATGACATTGACGAGACAGGCGGGACGTCCGTGTACGCAACGACAAAACTTCCAGCAGCGCAACAGGCACAGATCGCGCGGTCAGTTGGACGAGCACTGATGCGTTTGGACCGGTTAGGCGAAGCGCTTACCTATTTGCAGCTTGCTCAAAAACTCGAGAAAGTGCCGGCGCGGCGAAAGGAAGTGGCCGCGGAACTAGCCGACGTGAAGACTCGCCTGCGAACGCAGCAATTGAATGCAGCCAGGCAGCCGATTCTGCATACGGAGTTGGAGCAAGACCGTCTGGTGCGGCCACGGATTATCGCTCGGGCAACGCCCGCCGCGAAACCGCCTGCAAAGCAGGGAGATCGGCCATGAAACACCCGATCCTTTTCTTTCTAATCGCCGTCGCTTGTATGGGCATGACCTGGGGAGCTTATCGAGTAGTATCTCCAGGTGAGCGTGCGCTCTCTCACTATGTCCCTTCCGGAGCCTTGTTATATCTTCAGGCGAAAGACTTCTCCGCGCTGCTTACGGACTGGGATAAATCCGCCGAAAAACAGAACTGGTTGAAGGGCAGTAACTATGAAGTGTTTTCACGTTCCCGGCTTTTCCTGAGGTTGGCCGATGCAAGCGCGGAGTTTTCCAGCGCGGCCGGTTTGCCCGCGGACGCGAGTCTGTTGCGGCAGGTTGCAGGCACGCAGAGCGCTCTCGCGATTTTCGACATTGGAAAATTGCAATTCCTCTACATCACGCGATTGCCATCAGCGAGTGCCATGCAGTCGGCGCTTTGGCAGACGCGCTCGAAGTTCGAGACACGCAATGCGGGTGGCGTCGATTTCTTTTACCGGCGTGATGCCGCATCGGAAAGAGAGGTCGCCTTCGCAGTAACCGGGGATTTTCTGATACTCGCCACGCGTGAAGATCTGGTCGCGGGTGCGCTACAACTCATGAAGGGCTGCAATGATCATGCGATGGAAGCGGAACCTTGGTGGTTGCAATCCGTCTCCGCCGCGAAAGAGTCCGGGGATCTGCGAATGGTGCTGAATCTGGAGAAGATTGTCCCCAGCCCTTATTTCCGTTCCTACTGGGTGCAGCAGAACATCACCGAACTAAAGCAGTATAACTCTGCGATTTCCGATCTGATTCGCGTCGGGAAACAATATCGGGAAGAACGCATCCTGCTGCGCAAAACACCAGTGCCCGACGAATCCCTGAAGAACGCGGGCCCGGCCTCCGTCTCGGAAATCGTTCGGCTGGTTCCGCCACAAGCGGGATTCTATGAAGCCAAGGCCAACCCCACAGCAGAGGAATGTCTCGCGCTTTTGGAAGCGAAAATCCTTGCTCCACATCATGGGATGCCTGTGGCGAAACAACTCGCTCCACAACTGCAAGTTGGCAATGGTGAGACCGGATTGAGCTCCGATCTCGAGACTCGCATCGATCAACCCTCCGCACATAAAGCTTCAGTGGACAATGTGGCGCCTTTGAAGGCCTTGATTTCCCGAAACCCTGCTCGGGCTGTTTTGCAAGCTCAGTCCACCGAAAAGGATAAAGATGGAGTGTTTGTCCGCATCCATTCCGCCGTCGCTTTGTTGGGCGAATCGGATTGGAAGGAGGCGGAAGTACGTACCGCTCTGGCTGAATTCGTCCAGCCGACCTTCACGACGGGGCAATTGGGAATCAATTGGCAACGAAGTTCCGGCTACTACAAACTCGATGGCCTTTGGACGCTGACCGTAAGCGTTAGTGGAAAGTATCTCCTGATCTCCGATAACCCAGGTTATCTCAGCGGTATGCTTTCCAGCATGAAACAAAAGCCTGCTCAGCAGCCAGCTGTTTATGTGGCAGGCTTTGATCATTTGCGCGAAAGAGAAAATTTCCTTATGCTTGCCCGGCTTTTGGATCGATCGGGAAGCGCTTCGGAACGCGGAGGAACGCCTGATTTCTTTTCTCAAAACGTGGGTAGTCTAAGTTCCACGTTGACCGGAGTCTCCTCCGAAAGAATCGTGATTCGCGATGCGGGAGACAAGGTAACGCAGTCAGTCACATACGAATGGTCCCAATAAGCAGGCTTGCTCAACTGCCGGTTCTTTTTCTTTTGGTATTTCCTTGCCTGCTCGCAAAGAATGAAGTTCAGACAACACCAGCAAATCCGCCTCGGTCGCTTTTTACGCAATCCGCAGTGCAGGTACTCAATCGCGAGTTTCCAGACAGCAACATTTCCTATCTTCTTTTCGATGCGCATTCGGGAGTTCTGCTGATCAGCCGCTGGGAAGACGAGAACATCCCCATTCCTCTTGGATCGCTCGTGAAACCTTTCACCGCACTCGCCTATGCCGAGGCACATAATTACCACTATCCGACTTACGTTTGCCGCGGCCAAATGAGCGGTTGCTGGCGCATTCAACCTCACGGGAGCCTGGATATTGTCTCGGCGATTTCCGTATCGTGTAATTCTTATTTTCGTTCCTTAGCTCAGAACGTCACAACCGCTGAACTTGCTCCGGTCACCCAAGAATTTCATCTGGAGCCCCCAAGCGAGAATATTGCCGCTGCTGGTCTGATTGGCCTTGGCGACCAATGGCGAATAGCCCCAACTCACATGGCGCGAGCATATTTGGAACTCGCTCGCCGTAGCGACCAGCCTAGCGTTCGCGAGTTGTTGGTTGGGATGTTGGAATCTTCCCAACACGGCACCGGAGCTGCGGTTGGCCGTATGCTGAAAAATTCCGATGCCCTGGTCAAGACCGGAACAGCTCCCTGCACTCACACTCCTCATGCCGCTGGCGACGGTTTCGTGGTGGCACTTGCACCAGCGCGGCAGCCGGAGATTTTGCTGATGATTCGCATTCACGGCGTTCCGGGAGCAAAGGCTGCAGAGACAGCGGGCCGGATGCTACGACGGATGGAGGAATAGCCGCGTGCGCAGGAAGTGGTCGCAGTTGCTGTTGTGGATTTTGCTTGGGGGTGCCAGCGCGCCGGCGCAAGAGGTTCGTATCGGCGTCTTAGGGATCTTTCACCCACACGCGCTTACGCTTAGTTGCGCCAACATAGAAACCATCGTCCTGACTGCTTCACAGCAGACTATTTTCCTGCAACCGGGATCTTCCAATGACAACCTGCAGATTCGCGCCGACGGAACCTCTCTGCTCATCGATCTGAAAGGGAGACAGGTTCGCGTACAAGACATTCATGCCACCAACCGAAATCATGATCCAGCTAGATTCGTGCTTAGTGTGCCAGGGAAGATTAGCAGGCAGTACCTGGGTACTTTGGAGGTGAAGGTCGTCGCCGGGGAATTGGTCCCCATCGTCACTATGGACCTGGACACGGCCGTAGCTTCCGTCGTTCAGGCGGAATCCTTGGCGGGTACTCCGTTGGAGGCATTGAAAGCCCAAGCCGTCGTAACGCGATCCTATTTTGTAGCCGGCGGGGGGCGCCACTCGGATTTTGACTTCTGCGATCTGACCCATTGTCAGTTTCTGCGCGAACCGCCGCCGCCGGAAAGCCCTACCGCCACTGCGGCAGCAGCAACGAAAAACATGATCATCGCTTTCGAAGAAAAGCCCGTAGCTGCGATGTTTACGCAAAGCTGCAGCGGCAAAACCCACACTCCCGCAGAAATCGGCATTCCTACGAATGGCTATCCCTATTTTTCGGTTGTTTGCGATTTCTGCTACAGGAATCCTGTGCGATGGACGCGAGTCGTGTCACCGCAAGACGCCCCGCTTCTACGCAGCCACTTCGAAGCCGCGCGCCTGGCCGTCGACAAACGTCTAGGCTGGAGTGCCGTTCCCAGCAACGTTTTCGTTGTCCGTCAGCGACAAGACGAAGTCATTTTAGAAGGCCTTGGCCAGGGCCATGGGGTCGGGTTCTGTCAAAGAGGGGCAAGGGCAATGGCGGAGCGTGGCGCCGGCTTCCGCGAAATCTTACTTCATTATTTCCCGAACACTACGATCGGGCAGCTTTCGCCGTGACCTTAAAATGACGGCCGCTAGTGCGCGTTGCGCGCGAAATAGGCTCTGATTTGCGGAAGCGCAAAGTACACCGCGACGCCGAACAAAACGGGGAAAGGACCCCATTTCAACGCGAAGCGATCGCTGCACGCCAAAGCGACCCCGCCCATCAGCATGGGAGCGATCACCACATAGACCAACCCCAGGTTTCCCCAAGGAATATGAAATGGTCGCGGCGTATCTGGATTCCTCTTCCTGAGCCGCCAGGCAGACAATACCGTCAGTACGGTCACTAAAATGCGCAGCCAGACGTAAACCGTCAGTAGTTGCGCCAAGGTATGAAACGCCAGTGCAGCATAGATGCAAGAGGAGATCAGGATGGCGATCCAGGGTGAACCGTATTTTGGATGTTTTCGTGCCAGGATTGGGGGCAAGTAACCATCTTCCGCCATAGAAGAAGGCATGCGCGTGCTGGTCAGCACGGTGGCGTTCAGCAAGGAAATATTGCCTAGCATGGCGGCAAGGGTCATGAGCAAGCCTAACCACCCTCCACCGATCAATTCCGCCGCTTTCGAAAGGTAGGCGGTGTTCCATTCGCGCCAGTTGCCAAGCGCTGCGAGCGAAAAAAACGCCGGAAGGAAGTACGTGGCAATCGAAAGTGGAATCACCATCGCCAAGGCGCGAGGGTAGTTCCGCTGAGGGTTCTCAATCTCTTCAGCGACGCTGGAGAGTTGCTCGTAACCGGAGTAGAGCCATAAGCCGAGCGCGAGGCCTACTCCGAATACCTGAAACGGAGGCACGTGTGGTGGGGTCAAGGGGACAAATGGATTGTGATGCCACTGGGTGGCCGCGATGATGCAGAGCAGCAGTACCGGAATGAGAACAGAGAGCTCAAGAATCGTGGCGACAATCCCGACGAGATGAATTCCACGAATGTTGATATAGGCGAGGAATGAAATCAGTGCCAGCGATACAAGATAGTGCTTCCACCCAATCAATGACGGGAACCACACCGTTAAGTAATCGCTGAAAAGCACGGCATAACTCCCTCCCAGTAACCACGAGGCACTCCAATTCCACCAACCAGCAAGGAATCCCCAGAAGTCTCCGAAGCCAGCGCGTACCCAACGGTAAAAGCCGCCTTCCACTGGAATTGCCGTTGTCAGTTCGGCAGTGACCAGTGAAACGGGAACACTCCAGAAGATAGGAATCAATAGGACATAAAGCAGCGTAAGGCCCGGGCCGCTCGTGGTGACCATTTCTTCCATACCGAATGGCCCACCCGTGGTGTAGGAGAACATCAAGAAAACGAAGTAGAACAGGCCGGCTTTTTTTATTTGAGCTTTTGAAATAGCCAACAGCCGCTCCCGCCAGCAGAAATGAGTGTCGTGAACCAGCGGATTGTACCGGAAATCAGGGATGATTGATGTAGCGTAGAGCCAGAAATTAGCAAGGGGAAAGGTGAAAGAAAGTCCGCGTTAACAAGAAAACAAATTATCGACGAAGGGTCAAGACGGGGCAGGAAGCCTGGCAGACAATGCGATACGCTACTGCGGATGGCAAATAGCCGGCCAGTTTCTCCGCGGGGCGCAATCCCAAAATAATCAAGTCCGCATGAGATGCTGTCGCCGCATGCAGGATTTCTTCCCCAGGCTCACCAAAGCGCACCAGGAAATCGGGTTCGCAACGGTTCAGGCACTCCGCTGGCATGGTTTTGCGCATGCGTTTGACCAGAAAGTCGTTGAGAATATGGTTTCCTGCAGTCAAATCCTTTCCTGCCTCTTCGACCACATGAAGTACAGAAAGGTGCGCGGGGTGTTCGCGTTCAAGGTAGTAGGCGACACTGGAAGCGCGCTCGGCATGCGGTTTAAAATTCGTGGCGTAAAGCAGGTTTTTAAACGGCGGCGTTGCGCCTTCGGGAACCTTCGCTTGTGGCCCCACGGTGAGGACTGGGCAAGCAGCCGAGCGGAATATTTCTTCCGCGACGGAGCCCAAGGCCAACGTTCTGTTCGAAGTTCGGCCATGCGTGCCAATCACCAGCAAATCGATCAGCTCGGATCGAATGAGATCCTGGAGCGTTGACCACACCGGGCCTTCCGCCAAAATTTCATGATGTTCAAGGTCATCCAGGCCCGCGACAGCCGCTAGCTTTTTGAGCTCCTTTTGGCCGTATTCCCTCGCCTTGCCAATGGTCTCGTTAAACGCCTCGGGGGGAACGAAAGGAAGCTCTTTGGGGATAACGTGCACGAGGAACAACTTCGCATGAAGCTGTCTGGCGATCGCGTAAGCATGGCCCAGTGCATACCCTGAGATCCGCGAAAAGTCCGTGGCGACCAAAATTCGCTGATACAGACTGCCGGAGCGGACCTGGTCGCTCCGGCTGTTAGCACTATCACTGGACATGAACTCTCACGATCTGCAACGGGAAGCGATAGGGTGCAGGTTTGCGTGATGCACGTCACATGCCATTTGTGATTTAGTAAGTAACGTAAAATAAACAACTTATGCATCGTTTTGGCGATGGTGTCCCCCTCCTTTTGCGGCAGATCACTCAGTAAGTCGAGTTTTCACGCTTTTCCTGATGACCTTCTGTGAAGCCATGCAGCGCCCCACTTCCCTTTGCCTGGGCGGTGCTGCCAGAAGCCAAGGGGTGATATCATCCTGCAGATGTCGGCCCCTCCCCAAAGTCAACCTCATGAAGAATCCTTCATCGAGGAGATGAAGCGCTACCTTCACTTCCGGCAAGAAGACGCCGTCCTCCTCAAGAATCTAGGGCAGCGCATGGAGCATTATTTGCCTGAAATGGCAGAGCGATTCTATGCCCAGATTCCGCATCACCCTGGAGCGAGCCGTGTCTTCACTGGCGGCCATGAGCAAGTGCAGAGACTCAAAATGACGCTCCAGGCTTGGGGACGCGGACTGTTTAACGGGCTGTATGACGAACGCTATGCAGAAGATCGTTATCAGATCGGGTTTCGTCACGTACGCATCGGACTCGATCAAAAATATGTGATCAGCGCAATGGGCGTGGTGCGCTCCTTCCTGTTGGAGCGGTTGTTTGACGAGTTTCCGACGCGCGCAGAGCGCTTGGCCTATTCGCAGGCGTTAGGCAAAATGCTGGATCTGGACCTGAACCTGATGTGCGATTCTTATTTCAGGGCTACAATGTCGCACTTGCAGGCATTGAATCAGGAACTCGAGCAGGCCAGCTTGCAACTTGCGGAAGTCAGCGCCATCAAGGATGAATTTCTGGCGCAGGTTTCTCACGATTTACGGACTCCCTTAAATTCCATCCTGAGTTTTACAAAATTAGTGCTGGATGGTTTGTGCACAAGCCCTGAAGAGGAAAAGGAAGTCCTCCGGGATGTCTTCAGCAGTGGCCAACTGTTGTTGCGGCTGGTCAATGATTTGCTGGACATTTCCGTGATTGAAGCAGGTAAGCTGGCGTTGAATTTCGAGGAACTCGACCCGCGGGCCATCCTAGATTCCACCTTACCGCTGGTGGCAGTGCAAGCTGCCTCGCAAAATCTTCGCTTGGTTGATGAAACGCTGGAGCAATCTCTTCCTCGGGTGCGCAGCGATGAAATCCGCTTCCGCCAGGTGCTCTTGAATCTGCTCTCCAATGCCGTGAAGTTCACTGCAAGCGGCCAGGTGACCGTGCGGGCCATCCTAAACCACGAAGAATTTAGGGAAGTCATGCAGCCACCTGCTTTCGCTCTGAGCGGCCTTCCCAGAAATCCTGGAAGCGTCCGCTGAGCTTGCTGCAGCGTAGGGCGATGATGGCGTTGGCGCCCTTGACGGTCCAGTGCATGCCTGCCCGCTTGAGCCGCGTCCCAACTACGATTTTGCAACCAGACTCCACGACGCCGGTCGAAGTACAGAAGCCTTGTTTTTCGAACTGGGGATACCGCATGCGCCGTCGATTTCTCCAGATGTATTGAATACATTCTCGCGCCTCTTTGTGTTGACCGATGTGGCTGCGCAGCGCGTGCACCAAGGATTTCAAGTGACCTTCGTCAAGCTCCTCACAACGTGCATCGATCCATGCCTTGCCCTCGGGGCTGTCTCCATAAATGACCTTTCCCACTTCGCCGAGATGTTCTTTGGCATGAAAACGATCGAGAATCTGAGTGGCTTGCGGGAACAGTTCGGTAGCCGTGTTCCAAATCCAGGTCGCGCCATCGCCCAACACCACCTGACGCAGGGTTTCGGTGAAACCGCGGCGGTTAGCCTCGCGCTGTACGCGCGCGGCAAAATCCGACAGGTGGGGGCTGGTATCCGGAGTGGCGGCGCTTTCAATCGCACTCGAATAGCTGATCGATCCTGGATCGCGCACGGGTTTGCCTTCTCTATCTCGCGATTCCGCCGTCCAGACAGTGACCAGCTTGGCTTCGCGGGTTTTGGCCGAGCCGTCGGCTTGCTTGCCCGCGCGGTCTGCGACTTCTTGCGGGCGCATGGGCACCCCGGTGCCATCCAGGCCCAGATACATGGTGGGGGCCACTTCGCGCATCCTTTCAACGTCCTGGCGTTCATCCACGGCGATCTCGGCCCCCAGCGCTTCGGCGGCCCGTTCCACCTGCTTGACACTGACTTCCACGCCCGCCAATTCGTGCAACAGCGCACCGCTCTCCTCGAAGCTCACCAGTGCTGCCGCGCTGGCAGTCATGCGCAGAACTCCGGGCGTCAGGGAAAACGATTCCAGTTTCAGCGCTCGGTCCCGCGGGCAGAATCCATGGTGGCATCGGCCACAGTCGTAGTAAGCCCGCTTCAAATGCAGAGGTCCCAACACGCTTTCGAAGGTCTTCCCGTGACGGCCGTGATAGCGGGCCACGCCGCCGCAGGGACAAGGTAATTCCGGTCCCACATAATCGCTGGTGTCCGCGTTGAGCCGTTGTTCCAGGGCCCGAGCGGCCAGACGCAACGCCTGCCGCCGTGCGACCGTCTCGACAGCTTCAAAATCCAGTTCGGCCAGCGCCTGAGGACCTAAGAGCGTTTCGATTTCCTGGGCGATTTCGCTTTCCAGGTCCGCGGAGAGCCCCCTTTTTCGGCCTCCTCTGCGGAGATCGGGATCGCTTCGAGTTGTTCATCGGCCCATCGCTCGCAGGCCTCCCAATAGGCTTCGACGCGTTCTCGAAATTGCCGGCCCGATTCGATCTGCCGCCGGACCACCGGCGCCTGTTCGGGAGAGACATAGCAGGAACGGGTCTTGCCCTCGACCTTCTGCGTGAGCAGGAAGTAAGGACCATGGGCTGCCTTAGGATCGTGTTGACAGGCACAGGCTCCTTGTCCGCACTTCATCCGGCGTTCACAGAGCGAACCTCGTCGCATCGGTCCCGGATGCGAGAAGGCTGCTGCTAATTGTGTAATACGCGAAGGGACTGCAGGTGTGAGACCATCCATGTTTGGTTCTCCTGCAGTATATAATACTGTAGGAAAAAGAGAAAATCACGCCTTTTCTCGACAGCGCCACCCTGCTGACGTAAGCATTTGCGTTTCGAGGTTGAAGACACTGGAATAGGCATTCCAGCGGAAAAACGAAACGCTATGTTCGAAAAGTTTGTTCGTCACGAACACAAAGCGTTGCGAGGAACCAACGGGTCGGGTCTGGGCCTGGCCATTGCCAAAAGACTTGTGGAAATGATGAACGGAACAATCGGATTGGAGAGCGGACCCGGCGGTAAGGGCTCCCTTGCTTGGTTTACGATGCCCCTCTCTCTTCCACCCACCAAAGAGGTGGTGGACGCGTGATCGAATCCAATTCCTCGGCCCTGCCGCGCCGCGTGATCATCGTGGAAGACAACGCGCTCGTTGCGAAGTTCTTTCGCATGGCGCTGGAGAGGGTCGGCGGCTATTCCTGTTTGGTTACCGAGGACGTCCCGGAAATTCTGAAAGAAGTGGAAGCCGGGAAAGTTGATCTGGTTCTCCTGGACGTATCCCTTGCCAATGCGCAATGGGAGGGGCGGCTTGTCAACGGTGTCGAACTCTGCCAAATACTGAAAAAGAGGTCGCCGCGTCGATTGCCGGTCCTTCTGGCTACGGCACATACAATGAGTGGCGATCGGGAGCGTTTTCTGGAAGCTTCTGGCGCGGATGGCTACCTGGAGAAGCCTGTGTACGACTCTGCATTTCTCGTAGAGAAAGCCCGACAGGTGATGGGTAAACCACCTTCTTGATCGAAAGTTTTCCGTGATGCATGCCTGCTTCCACTTCACTGTGAATTGGAATAGCGGCTAGGCGAGCGTGGCTTGCAGCACTTCACGGAGGAGTTCCTGCTTCTGGGGGGGGAGTTTTCTGCCCTGCGCGGTCAGGTAGAAGACGTCGATCGCCTTTTGGCCTTCCGTATCGATCAGGGCGACTTCGATGTTGCAGGCGAGTCGCGCCAGAGCCGAACCGATTTCATAGAGCAAACCCGGACGATCCTGCGTCACGATTTCCATCAACGTGCAGTGTTCCGAAGATTCGTCGTCGAAATTGATCGTAGTTTGTACCAGCACCTTAGGTGGGCGCGCCATGGCCGCGGCCAAACGCCCTTTGAGCAGCGGTTCGAGGGCTTGCTTATTGTTTACCACCTCAGCGATGCTCTGTCGGAAGCGGGGGATTTCACTGGGATTCAATTCCAGAGTCCGGTGCAGATCTGCGAAGTGGAAAGTATCCAGGACCACGCCGGCAGAGTTCGCGAACGCATCCGCTTTGACGATGTTCATGCCCCACGCGGCCAAGACACCGGCAATCGCCGCAAACAGCGCGGGACGATCGGCCGACAGCAGCGTCAGCGTGAATGCGTGATGCGTGGACTTGATTTCCGTCTGGACAGGTTCCGTTCCCAGTTTTTCATATAGGGCAAAGTGCGACGCGATTTCCGCCGGGGAATGTACCGCAAGGTAGCGGCGCGGGAATCCATCCAGGAAGCGCTCGATATCGGATCTTGAGGTCGCCCCGGTTTCTTGCCGCACCTGCTCCAGCAACAAGGATTCATCGGAGGCATGCAGGCGATCACGATCGATGGTGCGGCTGAAGTGGTTGGATGTAGCGACGAAAAGCTGCCAGAGCATCTCCGCCTTCCAGGGAGTGAGGGCTTCCGGGTTAACGGCGTGAATATCCGCATACGTGAGCAGAGATAGGCGTTGCAGGCGTTCCAGATTATTCACCGTACCCGCAAACGCACTTACCGTGGAGGGATCGAAGATATCCCGGCGCTGCACCGTGGCGGACATATCCAAATGGTGCTCGATCAGAAAATGGACTTCCGCCTTTTCTTCTGTTGAAAGCTTCAGCCGGTCGGCGGCAGTTTCCAGCGCCTGCAGGCTGCCCGTAACGTGATTATCAACCGGCATACCCTTTCCGACATCATGGAGCAGAAGAGAGAGGACGAGCAGGTCGCGGCGTTCCACCGTGCGCCAGAGAGCCGTGAAGTGCTTGCCCAGAGCATCGGTGGGCTCCGCGAGGTCCTGCAAATGTTCAATCGTCCGCAGGGAGTGTTCATCCACGGTGTAACGATGATAAAAGTCGCGCACCACTAGAGAATCGATGCTGCGTAATTCAGGAAGAATTTCGATCAGCAAGCCCAGACGATGCATCGGTCGCAACGCTACGCCCGGGAAATCTGCGCCCAGGATTTCGTTCAGCGCCGGCCAGGTAACACGCGTGTTCCGTTGCGGAAGTTCCGGATGCGTCATGATGTAGGCGATGGCGCGTTCCGATTCGCGGCTCAGCGGCATCCCCGTGCGAGCAGCCTCGGCCAGCAAGGAATACGTGACGTTGCGATCGGAGAAGGCCCGATCGTTGATGATTTCCAGCAATCCATCGCGAGCGATGAAGGGGCTGCCATTGGGTCCATCGGGTTTCGGTCCAATCGTCGCATTGAACAATCGTTGCCGCAGCGACAGGGCGGTGGGCGCACGTTGCTCAATGAAACGAAGCAGTTGACGATTCAGTGTCCGCGCATGACGGAAATACAAGCGCATCCATTCCGCGGCATTGCGCCGAAGATTGTCTTCAATCCCCAGAGAACGCTCGGCCGCACCGGCCTGCAATTCGTAGGTCAGGGTATTGTCATTGCGCCCATTGCTGTAATGCAGAAAGCAGCGAATTGAGCTCAGGAACTCCACCGCATTTCGTGTGAGTTCATCTTCGTTCACCGGACTGATTCGCGGATCTCGCCGGTCACCCGCAAGCTGGCGCATCCACAAGATTGCGTGATAATCGCGAAGCCCGCCTGGCGCTTCTTTTACATTTGGTTCGAGATGGAAGATGGTATTGCCATACCGGGTGAGCCGATCCCGAGTGAGCCGCTGCAGTTCTGACAGCAGGAAGGGCCGGGACTGTCGTTCGGAGCCAAAAAGTACCTTGGAATCCAGCTTTTCAAAAAGAGGTTTGTCGCCCGCCAGGAAGCGCCGATCCAGCATCGCCAGATGAAACTCGGCGTTGTCTTGTTCGATCCTCCGGCATTCTTCAATAGTGCGGCCAGCCGAGCTCACGCGGAAACCCAGGTCCCACAGGGTGCGGGAGAATTCGGCGATCAGTGGGCGAAACTCGGATTCCGCCTTTTCATTCCCGAAAAGAAATAAGAGATCAAGATCCGAATACGGAAAGAGCAGTTCGCGTCCGTAGCCGCCCAGGGCCAATAGACAAAGCCCCTGTCCTGAAGTATCTCGTACTCGCAGGAGTTCCGCGAATACCTTCTGGATAACATCATCCGCCAGCTCACACAACTGCCGCAACGTATCTTGCGCACTTGCGCCGTTATCAAACAGCTTCCGGATGCGTTCCCGCTGGGTGTCACAATGTGGACCCAGTACGGATTGCGGGGTAACCGATTCTTCCATTTTTCTGCTCGGGCGAAAGACTGGGTAAAGACCTGGGTGAGGAGAAGACATTGGAAGACTCAGAGAGCGCCTTCGCCGCGTTCCTCGTTGCGAATCCGGATCGCTTCCTCGATCCGGGATAGGAATATCTTACCGTCTCCGATTTTGCCTGTCTTGGCGGTTTTCAAGATGGTTTCGACGGTGCGACTAACGAGGTTATCCGGGAGCACCACCTCCAGCTTGATCTTGGGTAGAAGATCGACGGTGTACTCGCGACCCCGGTACACCTCGGTGTGCCCCTTCTGCCTGCCGTGGCCACGCACTTCCGTCACCGTCATTCCTTCGATGCCGATTTCCACCAAGGCATCCTTCACGGATTCAAATCGTGACGGCTGAATGATCGCTTCAATTTTCATCATACGAATATCTGCTCCCGCCTCGTTGAATGGTCGTTGACGCCCAGCCCATCAGGATTCCAGGTTATACGCTTCTTCGCCGTGTTGCGTGATGTCCAGGCCCTCGATTTCGTGATCCTCCGTTACTCGCAGCCCGGTGATGGCATCTACGATCTTCAGAATCACAAACGTTCCGACAAGGGCGAAGACCCAGGCGAACGACACACCCACTAACTGGTTGCCTACTTGCCCCCAATGGCCATCAAGGCCACCCGTGGGTTTGCCGGGGCCATAGATAGGATTGTATATGGCACGAGCGAAAATACCCGTCAACAGCGCGCCGATCGTGCCGCCAGCACCATGAACTCCAAATGCATCAAGGGCGTCATCATAGCCGAAAATCGCCTTGAAGCGCGTAACCATCCAGAAACAGAAAACTCCGGCAACAAACCCTATTACCAGTGCTGGCATTGGTCCGACGAAACCGGCCGCGGGGGTAATTGCCACCAGTCCGGCCACGGCGCCTGAAATGGCACCAAGAGCACTGGGCCGTCCGTTCTTGATCCATTCTGCAAGGCTCCAGCTTAAGGCTGCGGAAGCGGCACCGAGATGTGTGGCCACGAACGCGGTAGTGGCCAGGCCATTCGAAGCCAGCGCACTTCCTGCATTGAATCCAAACCAGCCCACCCACAACAGGCACGCCCCGATGAAACTAAGCACCAGGCTGTGCGGCGGCATTGGTTGTTTGGGGAAGCCGACGCGCTTTCCCAGATACAGTGCGCACACCAGCGCGGAAACTCCCGACGTAATGTGCACCACGGTGCCGCCCGCAAAATCCAGAGTAGGGAATCGCCCGCCCAGCGCGGCATTCAGGAAGCCGCCTTTGCCCCACACCATGTGCGCCATCGGCGCGTAAACCAAAAAGAACCACAACGTCATGAAGAGCGCGGTCCCGGAAAATTTCATGCGTTCCGCAGTGGCTCCGGTGATGAGCGCGGGAGTAATGATCGCGAACATCATCTGGTAAATCATGAACGTGAGCTGCGGAATCGTCGCGGCGTAATCGGGGTTTGGATCGACGCCAATGCCCCGCAGAAACGCGTGCTGAAAATTTCCAATGAACGGACCACTTCCGCCAAAGGCAAGACTATAGCCGACCAATGCCCACAGTACGGTGATCAGCGCCATCAGCGCGAAGCTCTGCATCATGATCGCCAGCACGTTCTTATGGCGAACCAAGCCGCCGTAGAACAGAGCGAGGCCCGGACCGGTCATCATCAGTACAAGTGCGGCGCTGACCAGCATCCAGGCGTTATCCGCGGAAGATTGAGCGGCCGCCACTCTCTGGTCAAGCTGGTCAAGCTTGTCCGTAACGGTTTTGGGTACTTCAGCGGAGGCGGTTGAGGAGCCAGAACCAGCAGTGGGGGCTTGTTGCGCGAGCAGCGGTACCGCGGCGAGCATCAGGGTGAGTAGCAGACAACAAGCAACGCCCAAGCGCTTCATCGAGTTCTCCGATGCGACAATTTTGCCGCTAAGTTCTTTAGTAGCACGCGCGTACTGTTTAGGGGACCAACCACGATGTACGGGGGATTATACGCGCCACCACGCCCAAACGCTTTTTGAAATTTTTCTACCCAGGATTCATTTTTCGGATAGATCCCTGCCCAACAGTTTTCGTTTTGTTTCGCCTGCAAAGTGGTCGGCATCGCGTGTGGGGCGGGGGATCCGGTAACCGTCACAAACCTGAAGTGTCAGCCGGATGGCCGATTCCAGGCTGATGCGGTGTCCTTGGGAAACGTAAATCGGCCGCACACAATCGCGAGTGCGTACGGCTGCGCCAATCCGTTTGTCCCCCGCCTTCTCATCCACGATCTCTACCCAGCTTCCCGCCTTTTCGCTCAACTCGGCGTGCGTTCCAATCAACAAACTCTTGGCACAGCCGATTGTGGGCCGGTCCAACAACACTCCCAGGTGGCTCGCGAGTCCCAGTCTTCGCGGGTGGGCGTATCCCTGCCCATCGCAATACAAAAGGTCTGGCATCTCTTTGAGTTTTGCGAGTGCCGCAAGCAGCACGGGAACTTCGCGGAAGCTCAACAGTCCGGGGATATAGGGAAAACGCAAGGGCAGGATCGCATATGCCCGTGCGGCTTCTTCCATTTCCGGGTACCGATACATCACCGCGCAGCCGATCGCGCGGTTCGCGTCGCGCAGCACGCCCCAGCGGCTCGGGCGCTTCTTGAGGGCTTGCGAACCGACCAGAACAAAAGAGGCATCCAGTCCCGCCACCAGCCGAATGCGCGGCAGCCGGTCTTCGCCGATCCACAGCTCGCGCAACTTTTCCTGAATTTGGCGGGCGCGCTCTGGTGAGACGTTCCATGCGTGACGCCGCCCCACCTTTGTTAGCTTGTTCTTCATAGCCATCATCGTATAATGCAAGTGCCGCCCCGAAAGAATCTGCCTGGCGGCGACCCAAAGCTTCTTTTGCATGTTTTAAGGGAAGGTTCGATGACCCTGCACCCACCATTGGAAGTAAACGTGAACGAAGCAGGCGGGATTCACTTTGTAACAGTCCACGGCAGGTTAACCATCGGCGATCCCAGCGAACACTTGAGCACCTTCGTCCAGAAGTTGATGCAATCCGGGGCGCGCAAGATCATTGTCGACCTGAATGATATTCCTCAGATCGACAGTTCCGGGATTTCCGTGCTGGTGAAGCTCTCTATCTCCCTGGCTCGTCTAGGCGGAGCTTTGCACCTGGTTTGCAGTCCCGGCCGCGTCCGCGATGCCCTCACCGTGACACGCCTCGTGGAAGCCATTCCCACCTTCGAAACCGAAGACCAGGCCAAAGCCGGTTTCTGATCCGTGAACTCGTTCTTCGTTCGATTACATGGTCGATTCCTGTCGGCATGCTCGACTCGCGGCCCCGTCTCAAATGACCACTCGTCTCGCTTAGTAGGTTTGACCCTATTCCTCGCCGTTTTCTGCACCGCGCCGGCCCTTTCTCAAGTTGCCCCAACAGCCCTACACCTTCCACCCCAAAAGACGAACAAATCCAGACTCTCGCTGATTGGGCTTTAAAAAGGCTCCTTCCATCGGCTGCGAACCGGGTGGATGCAAGATTCTGGTCTCGGATTTTCTTGTGCCAAACGGAGTGAGTTCAATGCTTGGAGTTAAATTGGCTGACGAACTTTCAAAACAACTCGGCAATTCACAAAAGCAGATACAGGTTTTCGATCGCAACTTGCTCAAAACCTATACGGCCATCAATCATGTCGACGCAGACTCTCTCAAAACGGATCAGGAGGTGACCACATTCGCGCACAACTTAGGTGCCAGCGCGGTGGTCACCGCTAGAGCGGAGAGGATTCAAGGCGATTCATTCCGCCTTTCCGTTCGCTTCTTGAAGGCCAAAGACAAAAGTCTTGTTGTTCGGACGGATTGGATCGTCGACAGAACTCTGCCCGTCGTCTCAAAACGATTAACGCTTGGAAATGTCGTCCCGCAACGGTTCATGACAAACCGGTTCCTACCCGGGTCCAATTCGAAATTAATTCATCTTTGCTAAATGAGGGTTAGTTGCCCTTCTTCAATTCCGCAAGCACCATCTTGGCGAGTTCTTTCAACGTGTCAAACACACCCTGTCCCTGAATCGCGATTCCTTCGATCACCGGTTCGCCCTTCTTTTGTAATTGTTTGGTGAGCTCTTCCACGGACATGGCGTTCGGCAAATCGCGCTTGTTCAACTGCAACACGTAGGGAATCGTCGAAAAATTCAGGTTGTGCTCTTTCAGGTGTTCTTGCAGGTTATCCAGCGTTTCGAAATTGGCGTCCAGCCGCTCTTCCTGTGAATCCGCAACAAACACCACGCCATCGGCGCCTTTCAGAATCAGCTTCCGGCTGGCCTCGTAGAACACCTGCCCCGGCACAGTATAAAGGTGAAAGCGGGTCTTGAACCCGCGCACGGTGCCGAGATCGAGGGGCAGAAAGTCGAAGAACAGGGTGCGATCCGTCTCCGTGGCCAGCGAGACCATCTTGCCCTTCTGGTTCTGGCCGGTGTGATCGTAGATCCACTGGAGATTGGCGGTCTTGCCTCCCAAACCAGGGCCGTAGTACACCAGCTTACAATTAATTTCACGCGCAGGAAAATTGATGAAAGGCACGAGTCGTCAACCTGAGTTCCGATTGAAACTTATAACACACGCGCGCAGGGCAAGCCAGCGTTCCCGGACGCGCGTCCAACACAAGAGTCTGCATCTAGTGTCACGGAGAACGTGCAATTCCCCGAGAGATATTTTGCAACATGCCGCCGGAGGGTAAAGGCTATCGGACAAGGCACTTTGTAAACAACCCAGCATGTGTGTTGGCCAACGCCCGTTGACGCGAGACAAAGCCTCTGCTAGCATGCGCCGCATGGCGAAAGCGCAAAAATCTTCTTCCAGCCGCGGCAAGTCCCCGGCTCGGAGTGCATCTAAACAAAAGAAACAAAAAGGCTTAGCGGCTCCCGTGCCGCAGCGGGGTGGTGTGGAAATGGTCGACCCCAGAGTGCAAGCACAGATGAAAGTTTACGAAGAGGCCATGGCCCTGTTTCATCAGCAGAAGTTTCAGCGCACCAAGCAGGAACTGGAAAAGGTCCTCGAAGGTCCCAGCAAGGAACTTGCCGACCGCGCTCGCATGCACCTGCGCATTGTCGAGCAGCGCATGAAACCCTCGGCGGACCAGAATCCCAAATCGCCGGAAGATCACTACCAGCGCGGTGTGGCCATGATGAACCTGGGCCGCTGGGATGAAGCGCGGGAAAGCCTGGAAAAGGCCCGCAAACTTGCACCCAAACTGGACCACGTGCACTATGCGCTTGCTGCCTTGGATTGCCTTACAGGCGAAGCCGACTCCGCCATGGCCAACCTGAAAGTCGCCATTGAACTTCGCCCCGCGAATCGATATCACGCGCGTAACGATGAAGACTTCGCGTTTCTCCAGGAGGATCCCCGCTTCACTGAATTGCTGTATCCTGAAAAAGAAGGATACCCGGGGTAACTTCGCCGCATCTGCAAGTGTATTCTTAAAGAAATCTGCCTAGCCTTGTGCTTTTTCCGGCGGTTGCTGGCTGTAGACCCATCCATGGTGAAGGTAAGTTCAAGCCGATCTCCCCGCCTGGCGATCGCAGAGCGGAAGCTGAGCGTCCAGTGAGAGAATCACGACCCAAAAAAGAGCTGAACACCAGAGGGATGCGAATCGTTGCCTTGGGTGGAGGCACTGGCTTGTCAGCGCTGTTGCGCGGTTTGAAAGATCACGTAATGAGCCAGCGCGATCAGCACTCTTCACAAGGGCGGCCTATCGCCGACCTGGCGGCCATCGTAACCGTTACCGACGATGGGGGCAGTTCCGGCCGCCTGCGCCGCGAGAACCGAATCCTGCCGCCAGGGGACATCCGCAACTGCATGGTGGCCCTCTCAAAAGATGAAGCGCTGATGGGGCGATTGTTTCAGTACCGTTTTCATCTGGGCCGCGGCCTTCGCGGGCACAATTTTGGCAATCTGTTTCTCGCTGCATTGACCCACGTGACTGGAGATTTCGCAGAAGCTGTGAGGGTTTCCAGCAAAGTGCTGGCAATTCGCGGACGCATTTTTCCTTCCACGCTTTCCAATATTCATCTCGTCGCTAAACTGGCCAACGGGAAGCTCGTCCGCGGAGAAACAAATATCTCCAAGAGCCAGGTTCCCATTCGCAAGATTGAGCTGTCTTCACGTCGCGTACATCCCCTTCCCGAAGCCCTTGAAGCAATCCGGGAAGCCGACTTGATTCTGATGGGACCCGGGTCGCTCTATACCAGCGTGATCCCGAATCTTTTGATTCCAGAAATTGCGCAAGCGATTTCCCGCTCGAAAGCGCCGCGCGTGTATATTGCCAACCTCATGACACAGCCGGGAGAGACGACGAACTACACGCTTAGCGAGCATCTGCGAGCGATCCAGAGGCACGTCAAAAATCGCGTAATTGACTGGGTGGTCGCCAATCGCCAGACCGTCTCACCAGAAGTGGCCAGTCGCTATCGAGCCCAAGGCGCCGCGCCGGTGATTGTAGATGCCAGCAATATGGTCAAATGCAAAGTGCAATTCGTTCTGGACAATCTGCTCGAAGAACATGGCGTGATCCGCCATAATTCCCCGCGCCTGGCACGCCTTCTCATTGACGAGTTCCTCGTTCCCTCCAAGCGGCGTTAGTCCTAACACGCGCGATCAGGAATCTTGAGACATAATTTGTCACGGCGTTACTTTTCCCGTAAGCACGTTGACTGAAGCCTTCGGCAAAAGTACTTTCTGGCCTTCCTTCCATTGCCATTGAGAAGGTTTTGCCGGCCCGTCGGGGTCGGCATGGCTCGTGGGTCCCGATGGATGCCACACATATTCGGCCGCGCCAAACGTCACCTGCTTCACATTCCCGGTGAAGTGCAGCGTTCCTTCTTTATCGCCATCATTCAACTGGACGGTCACTTCGTGCGCGTTGCTGGGATCCTTGTTAATCAGCAACAGCGACCACTCACCATCGGGGCGCTTCGCGGCATACGCTGTAATCAGCGTGTGTCCGGCTTCGTCCTGCAGGTCCGCCATCGCGGGATAAAGTTGATGCATCCCCGCCCCATGCTTCACCCAATTGAGATTCAGGAGTTGACTCGCAAAATATTGTGCCGTGTGCTGCCGGATTTCCAGCTTTTCGTTAGCCACAAAATTTCCGTATGTACTCCACGCATGGCACCCGGGCCGCAACGGCTCCGGCTGAATTGGCGAGTGGTAATAGACGGCGCCTGGCCCGCCGTAAGTCAGAAACGCACCAACACTGTCCGCCAACCAAAGCCCGGCAAACAAATCCTGCATCGGGTCGGTGAGCGACCAGGAAACGTTGCTCTCCGTGTTCATCAACGGAACGTCAGTGGGCACGCCATCTTCCCTCCAGATCTTTAGAATGGTCTCCACCAGTTGCGGCTCGCGGTACAAGTCTGCCCACCCGATTTCACAGGGAGCGAGCGGGTAATGCTCGAAGGACACAAACGTAAGATCCGTCGTGCGTCTGTGAGACTTCAGATAGTCCAGGAATCTCCCGAGCCAGGAGGTGCGTCCCTGCGCATCTGGCCAGACCTTGATGTCTTCATTTACTCCCGTAAAAACGGGACCTCCCAGTTTCAGATTTGGATCGACTTTGTGAAGCGCCGTTGCCCACTCAAGGTATAGCGCCGCGTAATCTTCCGGGAGCATGAACTGGCCATCCGGCTCTTCTCCCATCTCCACATACGAAACCGCATATCCACGCTTCTCGATATAGGCAAGTTCGGCCGCGCTATCCTCGGGATTTCCATACAGCATCGACACGGGAATCATGGCAGAGAGGTGATTTGTGTATCCGCTGCTGAAGAACAGGTCGAATCCGGTTTGGATTCGAGTGGGAATCAAGTCTGCCGCGGTGTGCCATGAATCGGTGGAAGAAACCTGGGTCACCGTCTGTGCCTGGCCCGGAGTATGTTTCACCAGGTCGATAAACTCTCCCGCGGGATTGAAGTTGCCGGAGCGAATTTCCGAAATAGCGTATCCCACGCAATTGCGCGCGTCTTCCTTCCCGTGTGTATCGCAAGTATTCGAAGACGCTGTCATCCAGATGCGTAGAAACCGCGTGGCGATGGGCTTAACTGCCAATCGCTGCAAGTTCATTCCGCCGGTGCTGCTATGCGAATCGCCTTGAGGAAATTTGATCCAGTGTCCCGAATGTTGCGCCGAGATGGCATCTCCTTTCCCATCCCAATACTCAACGGTGTATTCCTTCGCGTAAGGATTGGCCCACGCGATCTCGATCGCACTGATTTCCTGTGGCGTCGCAAAATCGATGACTACCCATTGGGGGTGCAGATCATCCGCCTCGCCGGTAAACTTCTCCGCCAGATAGGGATTGCTTTTCCAGTAGCTGGACAAGTCTCCATCCGTCATCCGCGAATATTCGTTTTGCCCCGCGTCGCTCCGCGTCGAACCCCGGTGCGGAAGTTTGTAGCCAAAGGATTGCCGTAAGGAGCTGGACGGCTGGGCGCTGCCCACAAAATACCCGCTCTGATTCTTCGCTTCGCTCCATACTCCGTTCGGATTCCAATGCCATGCACCAATCGTGAGTTCGGTGTTTTGCCGGTAAGTAATTGGGCCCCATCCTGCCGAGAGAGATTCCTTGATAATCGGCGGGCTGTACACAGTGTCGAAGTCCTTCGCAGGCAGAATGTCCATTGAACTGCCCATGGCTTTGTCGGGATCGAAGGCCAGCGCATGCGCGGGTGTCACATCCACGCGCACTGTCTGACCGTGGGTGGGACAAAACACCGCGGCCCAACTGACGGTAACCAAAATTAAAGCGCGGCACAGCCTGGCGGCAGGGAAGTGCATGACGGTGGCCTCCTGGTATTCGCCATATTATAACGATTTAATAGCGGATAAAATGTCGGTCATACCGCTTCCTCACTCGCTGCCACGGGTTGCTCTCGCAGGTGACAAGTGACAACGGTTCCCGCTACCATTCCAGTGTTCTTACCTCATTCCTTCGGAGTGCTTTTCATGTCAACCTTTGGACTCATCGAGTACCAGGACGCCAACCCTGCCGTGAAAGCGATCTACGACGACATCATGGCCACTCGCAAGACCGACTACATCAACAATTTCTGGAAGGCCATCGCTCACGACCCTGCGCTCTTGAAGTGTACCTGGGAGGGCTTGAAAGCGATCATGGCTCCTGGAGCGCTCGATCCTCTTACCAAGGAACTTCTCTATATCGCCGTCAGCGTCACCAATAATTGTCAATACTGCATTGCCTCGCACACTGCCTCTGCTTTCAGCAAGGGCATGACGCCCGAAATGTTTAAGGAGTTGCAACAGGTCGTGGGAATGGCAAATGCTACCAACAAACTCGTCACCGGTTACCAGGTGGCAGTCGACGCGCGATTCCAACCGCCGTTGAACCCGCAGAAGTAGCCAAGCCAGCCCACGGGAGCGTCGTCGAAGTGAGCTTGACAGAGATAGTACGAAGCGTACTATGGTTAATATCCGATAGTACGAAACGCACTAAAGCAATGCGCCCGCTCACCAACCTCGAACACATCCTCCTCGGCATCCTCGCCGAGGACCCGCTCTCCGGCTACTCGCTTCGTAAACGCTTCGCTACGACACCTCTTGGGCATTTCAGTGACAGTCCGGGGTCCATCTATCCCGCGTTGCAGCGTCTCCAGCGCCGTGGCTTCCTTCTCATCTTGAAAGAAAAGCCCGCCAGTGGCCGGAAAGGGCGTCGCTTCACCGTCACTGTCAAAGCACTCCGTGAACTTCGCCACTGGCTCCATCTCCCCATCACGCGGCATGAGGTTCTTGGCAACTTCGACGATTTATTGTTGCGTTTTGTATTTCGTGCGCAGATGTTCGGCAATTCGTCCGCGCGTGAGTTTGTAGTTGATTTGGGTAAACAAATGCGGGAAATCATTCGTGAACTCGAAGCCTACCTCGCGGGTCCGGGAAGCGCTCTCCCCACTGCGAGCCGGTTGGCAGTTGAAAGCGGCCTGGAAGGCTACCGCGGCAATATGCGGTGGATCGTGCAGGCCACCGAACAGCTTGCAAGGAGCAAATCATGAGCAAAGCGCGCAATTCCGTCCTGATTCTTAAAGGGATATTCGCGGGACTTCTTTTCGCTCTCGGTTCCGTTGTGACTGGCATGCTTGCTGCCGCCGCGCATGTGGCCATTCCGAATTTCAATCCGGCTTCGGTGAATCAACAAACCATGTTCCTGATGTTTTTTCTAACCTGCCCCTTGATTGGTCTCGGCCTTGCGCTCCTTGCGCGCGGCATCCAGGGCTCATGGGCGATTCGTTGGGCCGTGCTTGCTTTGTTCCTGCTTCTCTGCCTGGGCGTAAACACCATCATTGAAATGCGCATTTTTACCATTGCGCTGGCTCACGGCGGTTCCGGCACTCTGATTGTCAGTTTCGTGCTGCCTGCAATTTTGTGTGCCATGCTTCTCGCAACCATCCGCAATGGCGAAACAAGCGAGCCGCCAGTTTCCGAAACCGTCAGCGTCTTTTTCGCGGCTCACTCAATGACCAGTTGGCTCTGGCGCTTTATTCTGGCAATCCTTGCGTTTCCCGTTGCCTATCTCGTTTTTGGAATGATAGCTGCGCCGTTCGTAGTGGATTATTACCGCCATGGAATTGCCGGCCTTGTGCTTCCGCCTATGTCCATTATTCTTCCGACGCAAATCGTGCGCAGCGCCATCTTCCTGATTGCCTCGCTCCCATTCATCGTTCTGTGGAAGAAGAGCCGCGGTTCGCTGATTTTCTCGCTCGGGCTTGCCCACTGGGTCGTCGTCGGGCTTTTCGGTTTGGTACAAGCCCTATGGTTCCCGCCCGTTTTGCGTGTTGCCCACTCTCTGGAGATCGGTGCAGACTCGTTTGCCTATGCTGCCGCGCTGGTATTCTTGCTTTTTCCGCGAAAGAGTGAAGTGCGCATGCAGCACATTGCGCCAGTCGCGCATGAGTTAACCTCGTAGTACGCAAGTACTATAGAGCGTCGGTCTCACAAACCCCAACATGAAAAGGTAGCGCTGGACTCACTCTGCCTTGTGCAGCGAAGTCCTCCATTCCCTCTCTAGCGAGCGTCCCATGGCACCGATTGTCAAAGATGTTGAGAATTCGGCTGTGACCACCGCCCCTGCCGCGCCGGTAACAAAGCCCCCCCAAGACGGATCAGCCACTCGCCCTCAACCTGTCGCCTTGGAAATTCCTGTCACAGTGAATGGCGCCCGTACGGTTGACGGGTCCGACAAGCGCGAGCCGTTCTCCGAATCCACCAAAACCGTGCTTGTGTTCGGGCATGGTGCCGTGATTCGCCTGGCTTCCCAAGTCGCTCCTGGACAATTGCTCTTCGTCACCAACGAGAAGACAAAAAAAGAAGTTGTCTGTCAGGTAGTTAAATCGAAAAACTATCGCACTGTCACAGGCTATGTGGAACTTGAGTTTACAGAACCGGCCGCTGCTTTCTGGGGCATGCGTTTCCCGGCGGAAAAAGTTGCTCCAGTTCCGGGCACTTCAGCAACTCCCGCAGCACCCGTTGCTCAAACATCGGTACCGCGTCCGGTTGCTCCGATCACTCCCGCGCATCCTACGCCGGTGCCTCCGAAGAGTGCCGCCATTCCGCCTGCTCCCCCAGTAATAAAGCCGCCAGCACCTGCGCCCGTTGCCACGAAGCCAGCATCTGTTGCGCCACAAGCTGCTCCCCCCGCATTGGCAAAGGTGGAACCGCCAAAGCCGACTCCCTCTGCGGAAAGCCACCCTGCTTCCCACGTCGCGCCGCCGCCAACTCCGGCTGCTCCGCCATCCCAGGTCCATGCGACACCAATCGTTGCTCCACCGTCGCCTGTATCCATTAAGCCGGAACCGATCCGTGTGCCAGAAGTGCGACCTGTCCCTGTACCACCGGCAGCCACCTCTGCCACGATCGAAACGAAATCCGTAGCATCCGAAGCGACAAAGCCGGTACCTTCAATTCCACCGGCGAATCAAACGACGGAAGAATTAAAGCAACAAACTGCGCGCTTGCAGGAACAACTGGGCTCTCTCCTGTTCACGGAGACGCCCGAGGCGAAGCAACCTGCGCAAGAAAAAACTGTGGTGCCCAAGCCGGAGATCATCCCCACCGAAACGGTGCAGAAGATCCTTCGACTCACGCAAGCTGACGTCAAACCTTCTTCGCCACCTGTTATGCCTGTACCGGAGACCAAGCCCACCACAACGACATTGAAACCTGTATCGGTTTCTATGGCTGTGGAAGAAGTAAAAATTCCGGCCTGGCTCGCACCTCTCGCGCGAGAAGCCGATAACAACACCGTGGAGACGCCGGTCGAGGAAGCCGCAGTCTCCGAAGTCAATTCCTCCTCCGATTCAAGTACTGCGGACGCTCTCTTTTCCGATGCCCAAGCCGCTTCTACGAAGGCTCTCCCAACGATGTTTGGTGGCCAACTCCTGGGGACCTCATCCGCGTCCAGCGAAGTCAGCGCTTCGGGAGGATCGAAAAAGGGTCTGTTTATAGGAATCGCCGCAGCAGGAATTCTCTTGATTGGCGCCGGTGTCTGGTACGCCAAGCAGCCTGGAAACGCGCTGTCGGGTTTGTTAGCCCCGAAATCGGCCACCGCGCAGGCACAGATAGCTCAGAATTCGCCGTCACCATCGACTAGCCTGCCTGCCTTTCGAACGGAAACGGAAGCTCCAGCGGGTCCAGCCTCTACTTCTTCAAAGCAGCCCGTGGCTGCTAAGCCGCTCACCCCTGCTCCCGTTCCTGTGACCGGTTCGGCTGCGAATTCCAATCCGATCCCTGCTGTAGTCAAGGAAGCGACGACCGCGCCGCGCAACACGCCACCTGTCGAACAGCCGAAGAAGCCTGCTCTGGGAGATGTACGTCTCGCGGCGCCCAACGTGAATCGCGCGGCAAACTCCACAGACGGCAACGATGCCGCGCCATCCATTGACGCAGACCAGCTATCGTCAGGCGAGCCCATGGTCAGCTTGCCAGGATCGCATCCCAAAGAGCCTTCCGCTCCTTTGCCTATAGGCGGGGATGTGCAGCCAGCCAAGTTGCTCAAATCCGTGCCGCCGATTTATCCGCCTGCCGCTCGCACCCAACGCATCAGCGGCGACGTGAAGATTGACGCCTTAATCGACGCCTCCGGCAACGTCTCCACCATGAAAGTTCTTTCCGGCCCGGCTCTTCTGCATCAAGCGGCCATGACCGCCCTGAAGCAATGGAAATACGAGCCGGCCAAGCTGGATGGCAATCCCACTCAAATGCACTTGATCGTGACCGTGCAATTCCGCCTGCAATAGTTGAGGCAAAGCAAAATGGAGAGCTTTCGGAGGGCGGCAGGCCAGCCGCTTTATCGGCTTGGCGAGTATCCGCTCTGGGGAGACAGCATGGATTGAGAAAGAACCGGTTCTTTGCTCAGTTCGCCGTCGAGTTGGGGATCAGCATGCAAAATCACAATCCACGAAAGGTTTGGAAAGGGGAGATACTTGTCGATGGGGCGGATAATCGGCACCAGGGCATTCAATATCTTGATTTGCCAGAACCCAAACGTTTCTCTCTTTAGCACTCGGCCATTCAACCACCAGCCCGGTGAGCCGATGCGATTGAACGTCAATACTTTCTCAACCGTGAACCCGGCACGACGGCAAATCTCGAGCAATTGTTCCCTCGTATATCGCCGGAAATGCCCGAGCACCTTGTCCAAAGTACCGTAGAGTCCCGGTCCGCTCGGGACCAGAACGATGGCGCGGCCATTTTTGTCCAGGCTCTTGCGGATGTTCGTCAACGCACCCAGGTCATCCTCGATGTGCTCTACCACGTTCAGACATACGACGGTATCGAAACTTCTTCCCGGAAACGTCTCGCTCGCGGCCGCGTCGGTATAATGCACTTGCAGGTAGGGCCGCGTTTGCTTCAATGTCTCCAGACGATCCAGATATTGCGGGTTGATGTCACTGGCGTGGTATTCGGTTCGCGGCACCAGATTGGCGGTCAGGTTGCCGATACCCGCTCCGATTTCCAGGACTCGATCCCCCACATAGGGCCGAATCGTGTCCGCCATCCATTTCGTGAACCTCGGGGCTCGATTCAACCGTGCCAGGATCTCGCTGCCGTAGCCGTCGGCCACGTAGATTTTATCGGAGATCCCGTACTTCACCAGCGCGCCCAGCGCTTTCACTCCATCCTTCCAGGTGATTTTTTTGCCTTCCGCATAGGTCCTGCCAGAATAGCGGATTGGGACTTCAAATATTCTCGCTTTACGCTTGGCGAGCTTTACGGTGATTTCCGGTTCGATACCGAAACGGCTGCTCTCCCAAGGAATGCTTTTCATCATGTCCGTGCGGACCATCTTGTAGCATGTTTCGATGTCCGAGAGATTCAGGTCGGTAACCAGGTTGGTGAGCAGCGTAATGAGTTTATTTCCCAGACTGTGCCGGAAAAGAAGTATACGGCGGAAATCGCTGGAAAGGAATCGCGAACCAAACACCGCATCCGCATCTTCTTCCAGAAACAGTGGAATCATCTTCGGGATGTCGCTGGGGTGATATTCCAGGTCGGCATCGTGTATCACCACCAGATCAGTATCCACGTGCGGAAGCGCGGTGCGGATTGCCGCGCCCTTCCCCTGATTCTTCTCGTGCTCCAGAAAAATCCATTCAAATTGCGAGAGTCTCGATTGTCCCAGCGATTCCTGGAATCTCTTTAGCGCCGCGGCAGATTGATCTTTCGACGCATCATTCACCACGATCACGCGAACACGGTTCAGCAAAGGGCTGTCTGCCAGCACCGCCAGACGATTCAGGCTGGCTTCCACGAGATACTGCTCGTTGTAGACCGGCACAAGAATTGACAGACTAACTTTCGTTTCCATCGCCTTCGGCGCTCATCCTAGTGGCCAGCTAATCTGGCCGCACTATAACCAGAATACTTCTGGCAAATGCGATTTTATCAGAATTGTTTCCGTTTTCCGTGTTTCCTGAAGCGAATTCACAAGATAAACGCGCGGCCCAGGGTGTCCAGTATTTCGCTTGTCCTACTTTCCCGGTGATGTTAGCACTTCAACTCCCTCATCCTTGCGGTCAGCCATTTGGATTCGTATACTGGCCACCCGGCCAATTGTCTGGACTGGCAGGTGGGTAGCCTGCTGACATTCGCCTCTTTTGGCCCTTCATCTCGTGCCTGCGCGTCTCTCACAGGCCGAACCATGCCGCACAGCCAACCGGTTCAGTGACTGTGTGAACAAAGGAGATTTTTGCATGTCGCCAGCGCCTGTACCGGAAGAAATGAATGTCTATCAGAACGCCGAGGCGCGTTTTGAAGTAGCCGCCAACAAACTGGGACTCGAACAAGGCATCTATCGCTATCTGAAATATCCCGACAAGGAAATCACTCTCTACATCCCTGTTGGGATGGACAATGGCCAATTGGAAGTATTCACCGGCTACCGCGTGCTTCACTCGACCGTCCGCGGGCCTGGCAAAGGTGGCATCCGCTTTGCTCCCGATGTCAGCATCGACGAAGTTCGCGCCTTGTCCGCCTGGATGACTTGGAAGTGCGCCGTTGTGGACATCCCCTTTGGCGGCGCAAAAGGCGGAATCATTTGCGATCCCCGTAAAATGTCGCGTGGTGAGCTCGAGCGCCTCACCCGGCGCTATACCGCTGAGCTTTCCGATTGGCTGGGGCCCGAGCGAGATGTTCCCGCGCCAGATGTCGGCACCAATGAACAGACCATGGCTTGGGTGATGGACACCTACGCCATGCACGCGCGCCAAGCGACTAACGCGGTCGTCACCGGCAAGCCCATCGAATTGGGCGGCTCGCGCGGACGCCGCGAAGCCACGGGGCGGGGCGTGATGATGTGCGTTAACAAAGCCATCGAAAAACTCGGTTTGAAAAAAGAGACCACTCGGGTCATTGTCCAGGGATTCGGCAACGTGGGCTCTCTTGCTGCCGAGCTCATGCAAAAATCCGGTTATAAAATTATCGGCTTGGCCGACATTGGTGGCGGCCTCTACAACGAAAATGGCTTCAATGTTCCTGAAGTTATCAAGTGGGTTTACACCCAGAAGAAGCCCCTGCAGGAATTTCCAGGCGGCGGCACCAAGATGAGCGCTCGCGATGTACTCTTCCAGCCTTGCGACGTCGTGATTCCCGCTGCTATCGAAAACCAGATCACCGAACAGAACGCCCATAAAGTACAGGCCAAAATTCTCTGCGAAGGCGCAAACGGGCCCACAACCTGGCAAGCAGATGCTATTATTGATGCCAAGGGCATCTTTACCGTTCCTGATATTCTTGGCAACGCCGGTGGCGTCACCGTCAGCTACTTCGAGTGGGTCCAAGATCGTCAGGGCTTCTTCTGGCGCGAAAGCGAAGTAAACGAGCGGTTGTTTGACGTTATGGATCGTGCTTTCGACGAAGTCGTTCGCTACGCTGAGTTGCACCGCGTGAATAATCGCATCGCGGCCTATATGCTGGCGATTGACCGGGTGGCTACGGCCCTGAAGTTGCGTGGCATTTACGCGTAATTTGCTCTTGGCTTTCTGGACGACGAAGCGTACTCTCTCTGCAAGTTGTCCTATATTCAGCTGGCCCGTTTTGGTTTTATGTTCTCAGGTCGCGGAAAGGAGTCCGTACCGTGCCCTTGGACTCGACACCAGGAATTCGCGTGAGAAACGAAGAACAGCACCGCCACGATCTTTGCCTCGTTGGCCGCTGGATGTACGAACGCGGTTACATCGTTGCCGGCGAAGGTAATCTATCTGTCCGCCTGGATGCTAATCGTATTCTTACTACCCCGACTTGCATCAATAAGGGCATGATGACGCCCTCCGATCTCGTGGTAATGGATATGGAGGGGCACCACCTTCAGGGCGACCGTAAGATTTCTTCCGAAGCCGGAATGCACCTTCTCTTCTATAACATGAGGTCCGACGTGCAAGCCGTTTGCCACGGCCATCCGGCCACCGCCACGGGTTTTGCTGTTGCGGGACTGGGGTTGGATCAGGCTCTTCTCCCGGAGGTCGTCGTTTCTTTAGGCAAAATTCCTCTGGTGCGCTATGCCACGCCCGGTACTCCCGATCTCAGTGCCGTTCTTGAGCCCTACGTTCCCCACTACGACGCTCTGCTCCTTGCCAATCATGGCGCGGTCACCTGCGGCCCGGATCTTCTTACTGCATTCTTCCGCCTGGAAACCGTCGAGCATTATGCGAAGATTACACTCGCAGCCAAGTTGGCTGGCGAGCCACAGCTGCTTTCTACTCGCGAAGTGGCGAAGTTAATGGCAGCGCGCGCCCGCTATCACGTCACTCCTCCCCCGGGCGGAGGCGCTGAGCTTCCTGAAACTTGCGACAACGGCGAGAACACCACCGACGAAGTCACCTTGACCCGCTCGGAGCTTGACGCTTTGGTGGACGAGGCCGTTCGCAAGGACCGCGCTCGCCGGTAACCATTTTCCCCATTCCTGATCCTCACAACTCCGTCAGCTTGTGACATTCATTTTTCCTCTCGCATCCAATTCTCTGCGGGGAGGAAAGGCCCGTCGAAATGAACGCAAGAATTGACTATCAAAAATTTGCTCACGAAGCACTCCACTCTTTGCTGGCCATTGAACGCTACCTGTCCTCGAGTGGTCTTGATCCTAAACTGCTTCATCTCATCAAGCTTCGCGCCTCGCAAATCAATGGTTGTGCCTACTGCATCGACATGCATTCCAAGGACGCCCGCGCCGCCGGAGATACGGAGCAACGCCTCTATGAACTGAATGCCTGGCGGGAGACTCCGTTTTATTCGGAGCGCGAGCGCGCCGCCCTGGAATGGATCGAATCCCTTACCTTGATTTCCCAGACGCATGCTCCTGACGACGTGTTCGAACGAGTGAGCGCGCACTTCTCCGAAAAGGAAATCATCGACCTCACTTATGCCGTCTCCATGATCAACGCTTGGAATCGTCTGGCGATTGCTGTTCGCGCGGTCCCCGGCACTTACCAACCTGCCGCAAAGGCTGCGACCGCAACGTAACCAACTCTTCCTGACTTTCGTGCTGCGGGAGTCTTCGAGCCATTCCTCGTCGTTAAAGATTCCAGGAGCAACAGGATCGTTCTCCTTGTCCTATCCGGCTCTCTCCTCTTCCTCCGCGGGAGCCTTGGGCGTTTCTATCTTCGACAGTTGGTTGGCTTCTACTCGTTTTGCACTCGCCGTCACGTTCCTCTTCACCAGCTCCGCCCATTTCAATAAATCCCGTCACGATCTGGCTCGCATGATGCCGGGAATTTTTCCGAACCCCGTGGGATTCGTCTACTTCACCGGAATTTGCGAGGTTCTGGGAGCCGTTGGAATTGTGGTCCCGCGGGTGCGCTCCCTTGCGGGTCTCTGCCTCATCATCTTTCTTCTGGCCATTCTGCCCGCAACATCAAAGCAGCTCGCGAAGTTATTCTCATCGCCGGTAGAAAGCCCACGCCTCTGTGGCCGCGCATTCCGATGCAAATTCTTTTCTTGATATTAGTCTGCTGGACCACGGAACCATGGCGCTTGTGGCGATAAAAGGAGCACTAACTTTTTCCTCAGCATGTGGGAAGTCCGTTCGATGCCAGTAACTAGTTGAAATTGTAGCCAAATTCCCAAAGAAACTGGTGATTGCCCGTCGTCACGCCCGCGTTTCCGATTTGATAAGCAGCGTACAGGGTAAGCTTTGAAGTTAGTTTGATGATTGCACCCGGGTTTGCATACCCTACGGATGTAATGCCGGTGTACCACTCCGCTGCCAGCGTCAAGCGATGGTTCACCTGCTGCTCGAAGGTGAACTGCCCACCCGCGCGATTAGCGTTCGCAACAACGCTTTGTGTGAAGTCGTATCCTCCAAATCCAATGCGTGTGCCGTGTTTCCACTCCTTCGCAAAAGACGCGTAGGCATAATTTCCCGCAGTGTAGGTACGGTTGTGGACGGGGAAGAACAGGTCATCTCCGACATAAAAGGACCACCCTGAAGTTTTCTCCTCCCAAAGTCGCCACTTCACCGTTGGGGAGATATTCAGTTGATCCACCTCCGGCGCACTCAGCCCGTTGAAATTCATTCCAACTTCGATTCGGTGCCCGATGCCAACGACGACACGCGGAGTGAACGTTGCCAAGGGATTCATCACGCGCACGGTACCGTCCAATTCGCCATATATCTTTCCCTTATCCAGCACGTCCGCACTGGGAACATCGAATACCGTTTCTTGCGCGCAAATGCGCCAGGCGGGGAAGACGACCAGAAGCAGCGGCAAAATCTTGAATGACCTGATCGCTCGTTGTGGGAACAAGATGATCAAGATTAGCGTAGGGGCCCAGTCAGGTCATCCAGTTTTTGTTCGAGAGTCTTTAATTTGCTAGCCCGGACGGACAGAAGTAGCAATCCTCCTAGTCTTTTCAAACTGGCAGATTTCAATTGTTCACTAACTTGGTTGCAAAGTAGCTGCCATCTCGATTCATTTGGCAGACCGCAGCAGGGGAGGCGGACCCGATGTGCCTAGCAGCCTTTGAAAGACACAAAGTCTCCAAGCGGATTTGGCAGTTTTGGTGTAAATGGATCAAAACCGAAGGACCGCGAAACATCGAATCCCTCTCCCTTGGCAGCCGTGATGTCAGCAAACGGCGTGAGGGCCGCAACGGCCTGGCCGATATTCTTCCAACAGAGTGTGCGCTCGTAGCCGTTGTTGTTCGGTGGATCGATGCTTTCTGCCATGCCCTGTGCCCCGGTGACATTCTCGATGGGCCCACCATCCTGGGTGGCTACCCCGGCGGCCAGGACGCGGGCCAGCGTCCGATGGTCGCTTTCGATCCCCATGATGCGCGCAGCAGTGACGCGCAAATCCGGCGAGCTGAAGTGACGTACGCCGACGAGATATGCGGCAATAAACGCATCTTCCAAGGTAACCAGAACGTTTAGGGTTGTCTGCGCGTCCTGAAACATGCCTTTGGGATAAAAAAAGGATTTGAAAGGCGAAGGCTGGTCGGTAACGGACTGCTCCAGCAGGTAGTGGGACATTTCCTCTTGCCTTGCGGCGACGAGGTATCCCTGGTCATCGGAAGCGAGGCGGGTGAAAAACGGAGCCGCATCGATGATATTGGTGTAGGTAGTTACGGCGAGGGCTTCGGCGATTTCCGCGGCGATCAGGATGTCGTGGTGGCGCTTCTTCAAATCGTCACCATCTTCGTCATGATCATGATCATCGTGACCGAGGCCCTCCCTCTCTTGGCCGGCGGCGTGGCTAGGCTCAAAGAACTGCCGAGCCCGGCGGCCCCGATGACTCCCGCGATGGCAGCTCGGTGCAAAAAAAGTCCTCCTGCTGGTTCCCTCTTGCGATTTTGGATCGCTTCCCACCAACAGATCTTTTTTTGTTGTCTCCATGTTTCCCCCCTTTTTCCAAATTGGAGACACAGTTCCGCTCTGTCCGTTTTTCTGGATACTTACCGGCCGGATCTTGGACCGATTCAAACCGTATCCGGCAATTACCGTGATGACAGCGCTTATGTTCGTTAGAAACGTGCTGGACTGCTGCGATTTGGGAACTGATTATCCGGAAGGGCTGCGGCTTGCAAACGACCGCCCTGAGGTTTGCAGATCTTCCCGCAATCGGACGAACTACTGTTAGCAGCCCGTTCTTGATGAAAAGCTTTGAATCACTGAACGCAGGTAAGCCCTATTCAGACCAGATTAAGCCGTTCAATTTTCTGCTGACTGTTCACGTAATCCCATTTGGGCATCCTGCGGGTGTAGATCCGGACAAATTTCACTTTGTGACACCATACGATTCCGATCCGAGGAAGTGGCTTGATAAGGAATGGATCGACCAACACAGCAAGAAGCGGTTTCGCATCACAACGCAAGGTCACTACGGGTCGAGACAGACCGCTCGGGTCAAAACATATGGCGACGTTGTGACCGAGTACGAATTTCACCCAGAGGCAAAATGCGCTGACGCCCTTGGGAATCCCTGCGACAGGCAAACAATCGGATTGCTGCAGCGGCGACACATCAAGATTGACCTGATCAAATGTATTGGCAAGGAATCGAACAGTTTGGAAAATGTCGACGAAGGAATGGTTCGCTCCGACCAGAATGTCTATACCGAATACGCTGATCCCAGACGGAGCGAATGGATTACCAAGATTCAGCCGGCACTGAAGAAACCTAAACTAGAAGTTCTGGTGGAGGCGTGCGGAAAACGGCTGTGTCGTCGGGAAATAATTGAGTTGCGGGCGGGCAGGAAGAAGCCGCATCGCAGGACTCGGCAGCTGCTCGAATCGATTCTCAAGCGACTCGGCATCCTGTAGGGAGTCGACCAGAGCATAGCTGGTCCGTGGACAAACGGGCCAGTACCCAAGTTACCGGTTGCGACTTGCACCAAGACTTATCGGGCACGTCGATAGTATTTTCCAGCCTCTTTCATTTTAAAGGCATCCGTTGCCAGTCGGATTGCTTGTCAGCAATTTTTCTGCGCGACTTGTCGCGCGATTGTCGTAAAGTGCGTGATTAGATCGCGTTTTTTTCCAGTTGCCTGCTGCAGGATTGTTTTGCGACAACTTTGTAATTGCTCTCGGGCAGCGACAGAGCTAGGTTTGCGAAATTAAAATATGGATAGAGTGTGGTGCTCGAACGGGACAGGCGCTCCGCGTCAGAGTCTCGTTCGATTGACAAAGCCCCAGGTGGCGAGTGGTCCTGGGGCTTTCTTCTAGGTAAGCGTCCGGGGATTGCATCTTGACTGAAGGTTTCGGACGCTTACGCGATGATCGAAGCTTTGGGATTCGAAACGGTAAGTCGTTTATCTAGGCAGAACTGGCCGAAAGAGCGGCTCCTTGCATTGAATACTTGAGGTGATCAGCCAGGCGAAGCGCGAAGGCCACTGTGGTCAGTGCTGGATTCGCGAAACTGGCAGTGGGAAACACCGAACTGCTCGCAACGAATAGATTATCGGCGCCGTGTACCCGGCAGTTTGCATCCACGACACCGCGTGACGGAGAACTGGCCATCCTGGTGGTGCCAATGTGGTGAGCGCCTACGTAGCACTTCGACCTTATCGCATCTGCCAAAAGTTCGGGCTGAAACAATGCCTTTCCAACACCGGATCCCTCTAAAGCATCAACAACCAAACGGGCAGATCTAATCACACTGTCAATATCGGCGTCAGTGAAGCACCAATCCACTTTTAGCCTGGGAACTCCGAACCTATCTTTGCTTTCACTCAGGCTCACGCGGCTATCCGGATTCGGCGACTGCTCGGCATCAAAATGTAATGTATAGATGTTCCCTTTGCTCTCGAATGCGACGGACGGCAACTTTCGTTTGCTCAAGATTCTCTTCCGAACCCATTGGGGTGAGAAGCGGGCGACTGTGCCGATGTCTTTGACGATGTTCCAACCATGCGCAGTCACACGCTGAAGTGGCGAGCTTGCGGCGAGAGCTTTGCTATATTCCGGTGGAAATCGGTGAATTAGGAATCTTTTGACCAAATACACCCCGGAGAGAACGCCGTTTCCGTGGCGCGGGTCCGCTATAGGGGGGTGCGCAAGGATGGCACGGAAATTCATGAGTTTGTCTCGAAGCTGTCGGCTCTCCGTAATTCGCAGGTTACGACGGCAGTAGACCCCGTCCTTGGTTTGTTCGTACTCCCAAATAAGCGGACCTCCCTTGGGCGTAAACGCGACCTCACCAAGATCCCCTGTCATATGGGATATGTAGAAACGACCCACCAAATCACGATCATTGCCTATGCCATTGCGACACACGTCGTTGGAAGCTAAGAGCAGCCTAACCACCTCCAGCCCGCCGACAGCCAGAGCGTAAGAGCGAGCCTTTACCTTAAATCTCCTGCTTTCAGAAGAAGCGGCTTCGAGGTAGTCCACTGAGGTGCCGTCCTTCTGCATATGAATTTTGATGCAATTCGCATGAAGGTAAACTCCGGCCCTGCCGGACCCGCTCAGGCGGTCTTTGAACGACTTGCCGAAATCAGTGGGCAGACTGAAGCGCCATATACTGTCGGCGCATACATCGTCCGACCTAAATCCCGGAATCATGTCCGCGCTGCTCGGGGGCATAGCGCTGCGAACGTCGTACAGATATTCACCCGCGTCACAATAGGTGTGAGCTCGCTCGTAGAAGGGATCCAGTTCTTTGCGAGTGACTGGCCAGCCACTATAGGGCACGTAGGAGCGCTCTTCGAAGTCGATCGCGTCAAAGGGTGCACAACGCCCTCCCCAAACGCTGGTCGTTCCGCCGAAATGCCTCAGCCTGTATAAATGCAGAGGGCCGTGCCTGTCCGGATTCACAACCTGGCCCTTATAAAGATCCTGGATTTTGGACTCGACCCGCGTTCCTCCCCCTTCCAACAGTATTACATCCAATCCAGCGTTGGATAACTCAGTCGCCAACGTAATGCCAGCAGCGCCAGAGCCAACGACGCAAACATCACCTTTGATGATGAAGTCTGGAGGAAGCCTACGAGCATCCGCGATCATCTTGTTTTATTCTCCTGTATTGCTAATCGAAGCGTCCCCTGAACAGCACTAATCTGGGCTACCTCGTTTGCAGGCAGACGGTGCACACAGGCAACCAGATTTTCATGCAGGTGGGCTCGACTTCTCATTCCGACAATCACAACGGACACACCAGCAAGCTGCAGCACAAATTGCAACGCAGCCTGAGCAAGAGTCCGCCCATTCCTGGAATCCAGAAATTGGAACGCCTCTGCTTGCGCCAACTTTTGGCGGAACTCTTCTTCGCCCACGTGAAAGTCCTCGGGCCTTAACAGGCTGGCTGGCCGGGCTAAAAATCCCGAGGCCAGAGCCTGTCGAGCAATCACTGCAATATTCAATTCTTGGGCCAATGTCAGAAACGACGAGGCTCTCTCGAATTCGAACAAGTTAATCGGTATTTGCACGGAACAGATGCCTGGATAACGTAAACAAAGGAATGCATCCTCGACAGAGCGGCATGCGACCCCGTAGTGCCTGATCTTGCCCTGAGCCTTTACTGTTTCCAGAGTCTCGAGGAACTCTCCCATCTCAATCGTCGAGGAATCAGGACTGTGGAGCTGAAAGATATCAACGTAGTCGGTCTGTAATCGGGCAAGGCTGCTGTCAATAGCTCGGCGGAGATAGCCTGGCGAAAAATCTTGCCCGATTTGGGCTGACCGTGCGCGCCGAACGGATTTCTTCATCCAAGGAAGCGCGCGAACCAGCGGCCTTACGATTGGCTTCAGTCGAGCGCCAAGAGCCCCTGCCGACGTCAGCCGGTAACCCGCCTTAGTGGCTATGATGACAGAATCTCTCTTGTGTCTGAATGCCCTACCCAGCAGCCGCTCACTCTGTCCCTGCGCGTACAGATCGGCTGTGTCGTAAAAGTTGATCCCCTCGTCCAGAGCTTCTAGCAGCGTATCCACGACCTGCCCGTCACTCTTGGTCTCAACTGTTCCGCCGATCTGTGAACAGCCAAACCCGACTTCAGAGACCTTGAGCGGTGTGTTGCCGAATAATCGATAATTCACTGGGTTCAGTCCTCACCTGAATGCTACGAAAGTATAGTCTCTTTGGCTGTCCCAGTTTCATCCCGGAACATCAGCAGGCAATTCTCAGACGCCGGCTGATAATAAAATCCTCGAGTAGCATCTTGTATGCGGAAGCCCTGATGTGTCCGGCAAAGGAACCGCTGAAATCAAGTTTTTCCTTTTCATCCACATGAACCAAAGTTTGATCAACGAAAGTTGCGAATACTGGCTAGAAACAGCTAGTGGCTGGCCATTTTTCTTACGGTAGAAAAATAGATATTCCTGATAACGCCCGACCAGTCTTTCAGTGACAGCTGATGGACTTTTCGTTCCAATTCGCGAGCACCATCGCACGAACATCCCGAGATTCACGCGCCGAATTCTTAAAGTATTTGCAGAAAACCCTTTCACGGCGAGAAACAGCAAGATGCAACTGAACGGTCGAACCGGTTTCCGCAGAGGCCGGTGTTGAGCTTCTTCGGAGAGAATTGATTTAGTTTCCGGGTGGCGTAATCACGCCGAATAGACCGTCAGCATAGGAGTTTGGCCCCGCTGTGAAGAAGAGAAAATTGTGGGGAGTTCCCTGTGGACCGCCGTTGGCGGCACCGCCGTCATGGCCGAACTGGATGCCCCAAAGGTTATCGATCTCGATGGCTTTCCCGTTTGCGTCGCGAAGCGGACCAAGGAACGCTCCCGAAGCATCGAAGGCGTTAACTCGACCGCGCGAGGTGTTGTTGCTGATGAGAATCGCACCGCTCATAGGGCCGAAGTCCGCTGGTGCCTTCGCGATACCCCAGGGCGAGTGAAGGGGGCCGTGAACCGCGAAGTGTTGGGCCACCGTGCCGTCCGTATTGAAAACGTCTACAAATCCACCCTGCGCCTTGTTGAGGGCCGTGAAAGTCACCCAAATCTGCGGGCCTGATGGGCCGTCAATTTCCTGAACACCGTACGGTGCGAAATTTTTCGGAATCTCCGGATCGGTGAACGATTTCACGAGGTGAAACGAACCGTCGTACATGTCCACCTGACTGTTCGTGCTATCGTCAGCCGCATACAGGAAAGTTTGACCCTGTGTATTTGTGGCAATGGCCAAACCGGTGTAGCTGGCCCCGGGCTTGGGTTGGAAGCCTTCCGGAATTGTCGCAAGGCTGTCGCCCGACTGGTCCGTGCCACCAACCTGTGGGTTCCACGCGACGATCAAACCATCCAGGGTTGCGAAGATAAAAATAGCCCGTCCCGATTTTCCGTTCGCTGGATTAGTGAACATAAAATCCGCGCTCCCGCCAGTGTTGCCAACAACGCCGGTCGGAGTGCCTTGGGCTCCCCCAAGGCCAGGTACGAGCACAATCAGTCCGAGTTGCAGGCCACTTCCATTGTACAGAGTGGAGAATCCAGTGCCATTATCGCTGAGCCAGACGGGACTGGTCCCAATTTGCACTAGCCCCCAGGCGTTGACTAGCTTGGGATTGACATTAGGTGCGACATTCTCCTGGTTCGAAGTTAAATCTGTTCGCGTGTACTGCGCCCAGCTTGTCGTTGGAAGCAGGAACGGCAGAATCGTCAGAGTGGCCAAAAACCTCAATGCCTTCGTAGGTTTCATTCTTTGTTTCCTCTCTGTGTGTTTAGTCAGAGGAATGCGGGGATGAGCAATTTCCCCTGCTAAGCACGTGGATACGGCTGCTGAGGTGACCTACACTAGCGCACAATGCATCAAGTAAATGTAAATCCTGCGTCATAAAATTGTCATCCACGAGCGGTTGGCCGAGAGCCGCAGGGTCGCCATTGGTGGCGCCATCTTAGGGCGCGACCGCAGGCAGTCAATGAAAGGAGGCAGGCGAGTGACGGGTGACGCAGCATGCGAATCCTGATTTTTTCGTGGCGTCCTACAGGGTGAAAGAGAGCCAGTCGATTCGATTTGCGATTGTTGGTCCCGATAAACGGGGAATCGGAAATCAAGTTGGTACCGGAACGGACTGCACCCAATATTGTGCAAAGGAGGGCACTTTCGCTTGCTCCTATCCCCTATCCCACTGCTGCGTTGACAGGCGAAGATAAGGCGGCAATACTGACGAGCGATGATTGGACTCCTGCGTGGCAGGCTGCTGGAGAAGCGGCCGAATCAAGTCATTCTGGATGTAGGTGGCGTCGGTTATCTGGTGGCCGTGCCTCTTTCCACATTTGCCGCGCTCGGTGAACTCCATGCCGAAGTTACTTTGCTGATTCACACCCATGTTCGGGAAGATGCCTTATCGCTCTATGGCTTCCTCTCCGCACGCGAAAAGCATTTCTTCGAATTGTTACTCGGTGCTTCCGGAGTCGGACCCAGCCTTGCCCTGAAAATTCTCTCCGGGATGAATGTGGAAGAACTCGTCCCGGCGATACGCACCAGCGATCTCGTGCGCTTGACGAAAATACCCGGCGTCGGCCGGAAGACCGCTGAGCGTATGGTCGTCGAGTTAAAGGACCGGCTTGATACTGTGGCAGCGGAGGCGGACAAGCCTGCTGCCGCTTCTCCTGCCGGGGCCGAAGCGGATGTGAAGTCCGCGCTCGTGAATCTGGGCTACGACGAACGCACTGCAGAAAATGCGGTTTCCGAAGCCAAGCGCGAGGCGGGTACATCCAGTTTTGAGAAACTATTGCGCGTGGCACTTGCCGCATTGAGCGCTCCTAAACGATAGCCAGGGGAATTGCACAAAAGATGCCAGACTTCAGCCAAAAGAAAGCGATGGCCCACAAGACCGAAAACAATCCCGAGCGCCCCTCGCGTGTCGTTTCGGGCGCTGCCTGGGACGATGACGCGAGAATTGATGCCAGCGTCCGCCCCAAGCGCCTCGACGAATATATCGGCCAAAAGCGTGTCAAGGAAAACATTGCAATAGCCTTGGAAGCAGCCCGCAACCGCGGCGAAGCACTCGACCATGTTTTGCTCTACGGCCCGCCAGGGCTCGGCAAGACAACCCTCGCACAAATTATTGCCAATGAACTGAACGTTCCCATCAAGACCAGCGCCGGGCCGCTCCTCGAACGCAAGGGCGACCTCACGGCAATCCTTACTTCGCTCGAGACCAAGGAAGTTTTCTTTCTCGATGAAATCCACCGCCTTCAGCCCGCTGTCGAGGAAGTCCTTTACCCCGCGATGGAGGATTTTCGCGTCGACCTCATCATCGGCCAGGGCCCCGGTGCCCGCATTCATCCCTTCCCGTTGAATCATTTCACGCTGATCGGTGCCACAACCCGCGCGGGCCTCATCACCGCTCCCCTGCGCTCACGATTCGGCATCGTCCACCGCCTCGATTTCTACGAGCCCGAAGATCTCCTCATCATTTTGAATCGTTCTGCAAAGATCCTGAAAATTCCCCTGGAGGAGAGTGGAGCTGAAGAAATTGCCACGCGCTGTCGCGGAACGCCGCGCGTTGCCAATCGACTTTTGCGCCGCGCACGCGATTTTGCCGAAGTCCGCGCCGGCGGTCGCATCACGCGCGACGTGGCCCAGGAAGCCCTCAAGATGCTTGGCGTTGACGAACAGGGTCTCGATGAAGTCGATCGCAACCTCATGATCGCCCTTCTGGACAAATACGCTGGCGGACCTGTCGGCCTCGGCACTCTCGCCGCCGCACTCAGTGAAGAAGAAGACGCCATCGAGGAAATGTACGAGCCCTACCTGATGCAAATTGGCATGCTGGATCGCACCCCCCGCGGCCGGGTCGCCACATCCCGGGCCTATGAATACTTCGGCCGCGAACTCCCCCGGCGCCAGCCCCGCTTGTTCTGATTTTGATCTGTCATTCTCAAGCAAGTCCAGGCTGTGCCGGTCCTCTACCTTTCAGAATCGATTATCTTTTTTGCTTGCATCCACTGTACTATTGGTTATAGCACACGCGTGATTCCGTTCCACGTCGACTTTCGGCCCGGCGCGACCATCCACGAGCAGGTCGTTTACGCCGCAATGAAAGCGATGATTGCCGGCCAGTTGCGTCCTGGCGACGCGTTTCCCTCTGTGCGCACTCTCAGCAGAGAGCTGAAAATCAATCCCAATACCGCGCACAAGGTAATCACAGATTTAGTGTCGTCCGGGCTTCTGGAAATTCGCCCGGGTGCTATAACTCTGGTGGCAACCCGGCCACAGGCCAGTCGTGTGGAAAAAAACCACTTGCTCGAACAGCAAGTCGAACAGTTGGTGGTTGAGAGCAAGCGTCTGGGAATCGAACTGATAGATTTGCAGGAAGCGGTTGAAAAGCATTGGAAACGCCTGAAACAGCGAGCCAGTGAACGAAAGTGAACGGGCCAGGAGGCCACCATCCATGACCGCTGTGATTCGTACCGAGGAACTCACCAAACGATACCGCAAAGTACATGCATTCGACCACGTGAACCTCAAGGTCGAGGAAGGTGCGATCTATGCGCTGGTAGGCCCCAACGGCGCTGGAAAAACCACCTCGATTAAAATTCTCATGAATCTCATCAACGCAACCAGCGGTCACGCGACCGTCCTGGGAGTGGATTCGACGCTGATCCGGGGCAAATCCTACACCGAAATTGGTTATGTCTCCGAAAATCAGGAAATTCCGGAGTGGATGAAGGTGGGTGCATTGCTGGAATATTTGCGTGATTTTTACCCCACGTGGGACAGGGAACTGGAGGACTCATTGCTCAAGCAATTTGATTTGCCGCGCGACCGCAAGATCAGGGCCTTGTCTCGCGGCATGAAGATGAAGCTGGAACTCGCCGGTGCTCTCGCATTTCATCCCAAGCTGATCGTGCTGGACGAGCCGTTCGGGGGTTTGGACCCCTTGGTGCGCGATCAATTGATTGAAGGACTGCTGGAACGTGCTGCGGAGTCAACCGTGTTCATCTCCTCCCACGACCTCGCGGAAATTGAAAGTTTCGCCAGTCACGTCGGCTACCTGGAGCAAGGAACGCTGCGCTTCTCGGAAGAGATGACCTCGCTCGCTGTGCGTTTCCGTGAAGTCGAAATAACCTGCGAGGGAGAAAGTCGCGTGCCTTCGCCTGTTCCTGCCAGTTGGCTGCAAATCAAATCATCGGCTGGCGTGGTGCGGTTCGTGGACAACCAGTTTACCGAGGACAAGACCAGCGCCGAAATCCGCCGCCTCTTCGGCGAAGTCAGGAATATTGAATATCGCCCCATGGGTTTGCGGGCCATCTTTCTGGCCATGGCGCGAAAAGGCGAGGAGGTCTAGGGGACCCAAATGCAACAAATCCTCCATATTTTCAAGAAGGATGTCAGGCGCCACTGGCTGGAGATTTTGATTTCCTTTGCGCTCCTGGCGCTGTACGCCAAAATCATGACTCGTCCTACGGATTATGACCGTATGATGACTCCCAACTACATTCCTTGGGCGGAAATTTCCGCCGGCACCCTCGCCCCGCTGATGATCGTTTTCTGGATCTTTCTCACGATCCGCCTCGTTCACGGCGAAATGCTGGTCGGCGACAGACAGTGGTGGGTCACCAAGCCTTATGAATGGTGGAGCTCCTGGCTGCCGAGGAAGTATTTCTGCTTGTCATCATCGGTGTGCCGCTCTTTTTCGTTCAACTCTATCTTTTGCGTCACGCCGGTTTCGCGATCCATTCCCATTTCTTCGGCATCCTGGGCATGCAACTTGCGCTCGCCGTGCTTCTTTTCCTGCCCGCAGTGGCCTTGGCGAGCTTGACGAAAAGTCTGGGGCAGGCTGTCGTTACGCTCTTGATTATCCTCATCCTGGTCTCGACCACTTTCTCCCAACTCGCGAAGGTCCCGAATAGCGGCATGTCTTCTGCCGTGCAGGGCATGGGGGAAATCACCAGTGTCCTCGTGCTGGGGTCGATTGTGGGGGCCATAGGTTGGCAGTATGCCCGTCGCAAGACCCGGGCATCACGTGGCCTCGTTGTTGCAGGCGCCTCCCTTGTGGTGCTGATTTCCGCGCTCACTCCCTACGCCATGTTCGTTAATCGGAAATATCCCCTGCTGGAGCCCAAGGACGCCCCCGCTCAGATCTCCGTTAGTGTTTTGTCCAAGAGCACGAAAACGCCACCTGAGTGGTTTGACCGGATCGGCGAGATCCCACTGACAATTCCAATCAACTACTCTGGAGTGGGCGCCGGGAAAGTTGTCCGCGTCGACGGTATCAGGTTGACGATGGAAACTCCCGGTGGCACCAAGTGGCAACCCGCCTGGACCCCGCAAGGGATGCTTCTTTGGCCCGAAGGTGGCCTCAATCAGATCTCCTCTCGAATCGATCGCAAAAAGTTTGCCCAGATCAAAACACAAACTGGCACTCTACACGTTGAGTTCGCCTTGACCGAATATCAAGCAGAGGAGGCCAGAGACATTGTCCTCCATAACGGCGAGTTCCCCGATCCCACACTTGGACTGTGCACGCTTTCATTGAGGAATCCCTCGCTAATCCAGTGCCGCCGCCCTTTTTGCACTCCCGGCCTGATTGCGACGTTTGACCCTTCCCAGGCCTCCTGCCAGGCGCCAAAGGACGACACCACAATCCGGGAAGATAAGATATCGCATGTTTGGTTTGCACCGAGTAACGAAGACTCTCCCGGACCGGGTTTGAATCCTGTGGAGGCCTACTCGCTAATGTTTGAATCTGGCTGGGTAGTATTCACGGGAGACAAGAATCCAAAGCGAGTGACCGTCTACTTGTGTCCCGGAGCCAAAGTGACAGTGGCGAAGCCGCAAGCAGTGCGTACCGTCAGGCTTAAGGCCGATCTGAACAATGTCACTTTGCAGGATCTCGTCAATTTTGGAGACGACGGACAAGTTTCAACTCAAATCCAAATGATCCACTAGTTGTGCTTCATGAACTTGCCCTGGTTTCCGGTCAACGAATTGTACAGAGTCTCAATCCACGCGTCCGTCTTGATGAACTCTCCAGACCATTTGCTGTCCCATGCCGCCAGGATTTTTTCCTGCTTCATCTGATCCAGGGTCTTGTGCGCATTGATCGCGCTCTGAACCACCGCCGAGGTCTCTTTCAGCATTTTTACGAATGCGCGCACGTCGTCCAGGCTAGAAATGGCGCCATGCCCGGGAATCACCTTCACATCCGGTGGCAACTGCGCGGAGGCCTTCTCCAGCGCTTCGATCATTCCTTGCACGCTGCCGCCGCTCAGCACATCAATAAATGGGAAGCCGTAGCGCACGAAATCGTCACCCATGTGCACCACATTGTTCTTCGGAAAGAAAATAATGGAATCGCCATCCGTGTGGCCCGAAGGAAAATGCAGCGCTCGAATGTCTTCCCCGTTCAGGTGCACCGTCACATCGTGTTCAAAGGTGATGATCGGCAGCGCTGTCTTTTCGGCGGCCTTCATTTCCATTTTCGCCGATTCGCTGTATCCTCCCGCCCCACCGCCTTCCATGCGCTTCCGCACATTGTCCTGGGCGATCACAGTTGAGCCGCTGCTAGAGAATGGCACGTTTCCGCCGGTGTGGTCGCCGTGATAGTGCGTGTTGATCACAAATCGCACCGGCTTGTCGGTGATGCCCAGATTCTTTAGCGCTGCCTGTATCTTTTCGGCCAGGGGTGCGTATTGGTCATCGACAATCACGATGCCGTCCTCTCCCACGGAGGCAGCAATGTTTCCGCCTGCGCCCTCAAGCATGTAGATATTGCCGAAAACTTTTGTGGTCTTGATCTGCACCTTGGAATAATCAGGCCCTTGTTGGCCGAAGACTCTCGGTAAAGGAAAAATCAGCATCAGAAGAGCCGCCGGTAACCAGCAAGGACGCACGTAAAATGAAAGTGGACGCATACTTCACCTCAGTTGGATGTGCGCGCATTCTATCATCAGCCGAATGCAGTTCAGAGTCTCTTCGGTGCGTGGCACCCGGACAAGAAAAAGGGCAGCCTCGCAGCCGCCCTTCTCTCTCAGAATCTAGCTTTACTTGGCTCTAGATTCAGTGGCCATCATGGTCGCCGTGCTCTTCGTGATCAAAGTCGAACAGATCAAACAAATCACTGATTGCCGGTCTGTTCTTCGGTACGTACGGGTTATCCCAATTCGCCTTGGGATTTGGCAAATTGTCGCGGCTGCGCTCGCTGATTGTCGGCAGGTTCCAGTTCCGTTCGATAAACTTCAGGATGGAAACATGATCCGAATAGTTGTGCGAAATGTGTCCTGGTTTCGTATACGACGACACCACGATCAACGGTATGCGCGTCCCATCTCCGAAAAAGTCCAGCGACTGCACATACCCCGAGTCATAGTATCCTCCGCCTTCATCGGCCGTTATAAAGATCGCGGTGCTCTTCCATAGCTCTGGATTCGCTTTCACGGCATCCACGATCTTCTTCACGAATCCTTCGTACAGGTTCCACTTCGAAGACGCCGGGTGCCCATCCACCCACCCGCTCGGTTTCACAAAGGACACTGCTGGTAACGTGCCATTTGCGATGTCCGCGTACAGGTCCGTCGTGTCCTTCAGGTGTGCGGTGCGGATGGCGTCATCGGTCATGATCTGTTTCTGGTAATGGAAGCCATTGCAGATGTTGCAGTATTGATCGCTGTTTGGTCCCACAGTCCCGTAGTTCAATTGGTACTTATCGTTCAGATATTGGTTCCACTGGTCGTTGTAGCCCTTCCAGGAGACATGGTTCGCCAGCAGAACGTCGCCAATGCTGTGCTGCGTGGTTCCGGGAATCGTGAAGGGAGTGTTGTTCGGATTGTGATCCATGTAAGCATCGGAGCCGTCGCCAAAATATCCGGGGTTGTAATTGTTCAATAGATAGTAGTGTCCCGGATCGCAATTGGGATTGATGGCCGGTTCCAATGAACTCAAGTACTGCAGGACCGGGCCGACGCCGGGTTGCGAGGAATCCGAGCAGTTGCTGTACGAACCGCCCCCATAAACTCCGGTTGATGAGCCATTATTTCCGAACCCGCCGTACCCGTCCTGAATCCAGAAATTGTTGGTGCCGGGTACCACGTTCGGGTTCTCGATCTCGTCCACCGGACCGCCGGCCCAGATTGTCTCGTTGTGCGGTGGCACCGCGGCGTTGCCATTCTCATCGCTGAACCAGATGGCATCGCCGAAGAACAACATGATGCTATCCAAGCCGGTTCCGCCCTTGGCTGGTTGGTGGTAGTTGTCGCTCATCGCATAGTTGTCAGCGAGTTCTTTCGAATAGGGCGCGTCACCTTGCAGCATGTTGTAGAAGCCCATCGCCGTTGCGCCTTCTCCTGTCGTCACTTTTCCGGGCGCATAATCCGTGCTGAAGTTCGGCGGCTGCGGCTTCCCGTTATTGTTTGACCCCACCGTCACTTCGGTCCAGGTAAAGAGGTCCGACTTGCAGCCATCTGGATTGCTCTTGCTCCCGTGTTTTACGTTGCAATCCAACTGCTGCCACATCTGATAGAAACGGTGCACCGGACTTGCGGCATAGGCATCGTAAGGAAACGTATCCGACGTCTTGGAGTTCGTCAGTTGGAATGGTCCCGGCGGCAATGTCGAATAGGGCGCTGAACCGTGGACTCCTGTGATGCGTGTGTCTGGCACTTTTCCCTTCAATCCGGTGCCTCCGGTCAACAGGAACTGGTAGTAGTCCGTCGCCAGGCCGTTTTCCGACGACGTGGCGTCACCCATTGTGCAGATCCCGTTGTCCTGGCACACATCTGTGGGTCCGCCGTTCAACGGCGCGGGCAAGAAGGAGTACAGGCTCTTCTTTGTCGTCGGGCTCAATTGAAATGTTGTGCTGCCCGTAATGTCCGCAGAATACTGGTACGCCTTCCAGAAATTCTTACCCGGAGTTCCATCTTCCTTCACGATCTGTTCGGAGAGCAGATTGTTCACTGACTCGCCTTCTTTTGGCTTGTAGGTCGCGAATATGTGGTCAAACGTGCGGTTTTCTCCAACGATAACAATCACGTGCTTGATCGGTGTGCGCGTGCCGCCATCGTGATCATGATCATGCGCTTGCGCGCTGCCTGCCAATGGACCGAATAAACTGAACTGCATGAGCGCGATGGTTGCTAAACCTAAACGCGCGCCACGTAGTACTGCCATGGAGCGATTCTTTGCGGACATTCTTGTCCTCCTGTATCGTGAACAGTTTTCTTCTTGCAGAATGGAATTGACCGGCCGGGCCTATGGAGACTGCCCCATAGGAATTGCTGCCATGTTCAAGCAATGTGAATTGAACGTGACACGAGAACGTACCGCGACTCGCCTCCGTCTGATGGACTTCCCCCTATGCCCTTAGTTCGTACTTCCGCATCCCCGCAAAAGTTGCAACTGGCGCGTCTGCCTGCCTGAGGTATCTTCGATAGTGGCGATTTTCCGCAATGTAGGGGCGCAAACGCTTTCAGGAAATATTGCAGGAACGTTAGGACAGCCGGGATGGTTTGGTGAATAAATCCGTCAATCAAGCTGCAAGCGCGGGAAGCTCCAGGAAATATGCTTTTCTGGTCGCGGCGGGCATTTTCCTTAGCCGCGTCGCTGGACTCATTCGCGACCGCGTCTTCGCTCATTACTTCGGCAATTCCGATGCCGCTGACGTCTTCAAGGCCGCCTTCCGCATCCCCAATTTCCTGCAGAATCTGTTCGGTGAAGGCGTACTATCCGCCTCATTCATTCCTGTCTACGCCAATCTCCTCGCGCGGAAGGATGAAAATGAAGCGCGCAAGACGGCGGGCGCTGTCGCGGCCCTTCTTGCTCTCAGCACTTCCATACTGGTCCTGCTTGGGGTACTGGCCGCGCCTTGGCTGATCGATGCCATTGCCCCAGGCTTTCATGGCGAAAAACGCGAATTGACGGTTTTACTGGTGCGCATCCTCTTTCCTGGTGCGGGTCTGCTGGTCGGCTCGGCTTGGTGTCTCGGCGTCTTGAACAGTCACCGCAAATTCTTTATCTCTTACACCGCGCCGGTGTTGTGGAACGTCGCGATGATCGCCGGCATGATTGCTTTCGGCCCGGGCCGCTCGCAGAATTCCCTCGTGGTCATTACTGCCTGGGCCTCGGTCGTGGGAAGTGCGCTTCAGGTAGCCGTCCAACTTCCCATGGTTTTGAAGCTCCTCGGAGGGTTACATCTTCGCCTTGCCCACCAGGCCGAGCACGTCCGCACGGTCATACGCAATTTCTTTCCTGTCTTTTTCAGCCGCGGCGTCGTTCAAATCAGTGCGTACATCGACGCATTTTTGGCCAGTTGGCTGCCAACCGGCGCCGTGGCCGCGCTTGCCTATGCGCAAACGCTCTACACCCTTCCCGTCAGCTTGTTTGGAATGTCGGTCTCTGCCGCGGAATTGCCGGTAATGAGCGGTGCCCTCGGCGCAGCCGAGGAAGTGGCGAATATTCTCCGCGCGCGGCTCAGTTCCGGCATGCGGCAAATTACATTCCTTGTGGTTCCTTCGGTCGTGGGATTTCTCGCTTTGGGCGACGTCATCGTCGCTGCCATCTATCAATCTGGGCAATTCAAACATGCAGATGTCATCTACGTCTGGGGCATTCTCGCTGGCTCCACGGTGGGCATGCTGGCTTCCACGCTGGGCAGGCTCTACTCATCCGGCTACTACGCTCTGCGTGACACGCGAACCCCCTTGCGCTTTGCGGTCGTGCGCGTGATTCTTACCACCGCGCTGGGTTATCTAAGCGCATTGCCCCTTCCGCGTCTGCTCGGCATCGAGCCGCGCTGGGGCGTGGCCGGCCTCACCATTTCCGCCGGCATTGCCTCATGGGTGGAATTCACACTGCTACAGCGCGGAATGCGCCGCCGCATCGGTCAGGTAGGAGTGCCTGTTCGGCTCCTGGCGCAGGTGTGGATCGCGGCACTAATCGCCGCTGCCGCCGCGAGGGGCTTGCTGCTGGCCATAGCCCCGCGTGGGCATATTGTGTTGGCGATCTTCGTCTTAGGCGCCTATGGCGTGGTCTTCTTTGGCGTTTGCATGGTCATGAGGTTGCCCGAAGCGGATACTATCCTGGGATTGCTCCGCCGGCGTTTTACTGCGAAGTAGCGTAAACGTCTCTACGCCCAAAACATAAAGAAGCCTCGCATGACTCTGGTCTATTTGGCACTCGGTAGTAACGTCGGCAATCGCGAAGAGAACCTGCGCGAGGCGGTTCGACGCTTGCGCGAAGCCGGCATCTTAGTTAAGCGCACCTCCAGCATCTACGAAACCGAGCCCGTCGACTATCTCGAACAAGCTTGGTTCCTGAATTCTGCCTTGGAAGCCGAAACAGATTTGCCCCCACAGAAACTCCTGGCCACGATGAGAGAAATCGAACGGGTGATGGGCAGCAAAAAACCAATCGCAAAAGGTCCGCGCCTCATCGATCTCGACATCCTGCTTTACGGCGATGAAACCATCGCTACGTCTGATCTCCAAGTCCCGCATCCCCGCATGCTCGAAAGACTCTTTGTCCTGGTACCGCTAGCTGAAATAGCGCCAACCTATCGACATCCCTCATGGAAGGGAACTGTGGCTGAACTGTTGCAGAAAACGCCCGACCGCAGCGAGGTTCGTAAACTTCTCCCCAAAGATGATCCAGCGTAGCGGTTGCCTTCTGAGGCGGGCGCTTTTTGCCACGCCAACAACATCGCATTCACATTGATAATTCCTTGCTAGCTCGTCCGCCGCAGCACCAACCGGTGCAACGTCATCGTCTTTGGCTGCAACGCGTCCAACTCGATTTGCGCTAACGATCCTTCGCTGATTTCCAGCCACCGGTATACGCCGGGTTCTGATTCTGTGATCTCTCTGCCATTCAGGCGCCGCAAAAACTCGCGAGCATCCTCAATCGACGATTTCTCGCGCAACGAGGGGCGCGCCAATGCTTCCACCGCATAACTTCGCAGCAACTTGTTCCAATACTGGTCGAACAATTCACCCGAAGCGAAGATGTCGCTCCAGGCCACCTCTCCGCCGTAGGCAATCACCACTCCCACGACGCGCCCACCTTTCAATCCAGACGTTTCTCTGCGGTACCGCCGCTGCACCTCTTCCACGAAGGAATCTACTGATCCGCCAATGGCCCGCGAATTGTAAATCTTGTTGTAAGACTGAGTTGGCGCTTCCGTTCGCAAAGCCTCTCCAATCACTTCTGCGCTCATGCGCGGCGCCGCAGAAGGTGGTACGGAGCCAGCAGGTGAAGCCACGGATCCGGCCGTTACCGATGCCCACACATCCGCTTGCTTTTGATTCACCGCGGCCTGCTCCCGCACGCTGGGATGCACGATGGTGTTGGCAGTATTGAACTGTGCCCCTGCCGACCAGCGGCCATGCTCCACGCAAAACACATTCAGAGGCAACGGTTCCGCCCCCGGAGGCACGATGCGATCCTTCGCGATCACCCGGTCCTGTTTACCTCCGCTGACCAACTCGCCCGCCAACAGGATCAATGGCCTCTTGCTCCGGTTGATCAGCACCAGCTGATTTACTGAGGGACCGCCATAATTCGGTGGGACAGGGCGATTTTGGTCGCGGTTCCGCACAATCACCTCCGCGCCCTGTTCGCGGACAATAATTTCTCCAGAAGAGAGTCCTTCTTCCAGGGTAAGGAAAGCTCGCGTGTCGTACCCGGAAGCGCTGACCACCGGGAACACCGTCAAATTTTCGTATGTGATGGGCTCCAGAAGACGCCAGTCCGATTCTGGCTTTTGCGGAATCGCCGGAGAACCGGGGCTAGACCAGACGAACCCCAATGCGCCAACGCCCAAGGCTGCAAATCCCAAAATTCCATGGCTAAACAGGCTATAAAGCGAACGGTTCATTCCATCCTCCTGTGCGTGCGGCGAGGGCACGCCTCGGAGTTAGAACGTTGGCGCAGGATTTTCTTGCAAGGGGATGGACTGCCAAGTAGCGGGGATCATGAAATGAATCCAATCGTCCACCGCAGAGGAAAGGCAATCAGCCGCGGGGATCACCCAGGTTGGTGCGAGGCTTATTCCGTCTCAAACGGGAAGATTCCGACTCCTGCTTCTCATACTCGGCGATCTCCTCCTCGGTGTAGGAGTAAGAGTCGCGCGATGCAAACATCGACGTCGTCCGGCTTGCCTGCTTCTTCTTTTTGCGGGCTTCGCCAAATTCATAGCGCGTCATGCGCAGCGGCCCTGCAATGGCCTTCACTTCAACCAACAGGTCGCTCACCTTTTCCAGGAAGTCATGCAGATGGAACGGCCTCAGCACATACGGCAACCGCGCTGCTTCCAAATGACCGATGAACTGGCTCCCGTTCATCTCGGGTATCACAAACAGCGTCCGAATTTTGCCGCCTTCTTCCGCCGAAACGCCCCCCAGCTCCCGCAATACATGGAAAGTCGGAGAATCTACCCCAATCAGAGCAATATTAGCGATCAATAACGAATACTCGGCAGTTTTCAACTCCACGTGCAGCATCGGCAGGTCTTCCACGATGCGCACTCGCCAGCCTTCTGAATCCAGAATCTGCTTCAGCGCGGCAGCGTTTCCAGGGTCATTCTCCAGAACGAGAAGTCCCACCTGTCGCTGTTCCGAATTGGAAGGGGTCGCCATTTACGAATTATAGTGGCCTGCCTTGTCACGGGTATGGCTCACCAATTAATGGAGTCTTATCGGGCACCTGTCCGGAAGGACGGGCGATAAGCTCAAGTTTTCGCCGGTGCGGCGGGCGAGGTCGCTTGTTTGAGCAGCAATTCGACGTGTGAGGGATTCCCCCGCGTCAGCACCGGATACCCTTTGTCACTGATGAACCTTAATTCGCCATCCACCATAATGCGTGCGCTAACCGAATACGTATGTTGGGAATCGATCTTCGCTGGGTCGAACCTCAGTTCGAACGAAACCGGCACCTGGCGCTCACCAAGAGTGATTCTTTCCTCCGCAATCAACACCGCCGCAGCATCCACTCGCGAAATATCTTGCAGCTTCACTTCAATCATCGCGCCGGGTGGCAATGCTATCCGCGCCATGTAGCTGACGGTGCCGGTCACCCTTCCCGAACCAGCCTCCGAGTTCATCGGCTTGTCCAACTCGCATCCCTTCACCATCATGTCCCCATTGCCGTCGGGTGCATCCGCCTGCAGAAAGCCGCCATCTCCCTTGCTCCACCACAGCACTTTTCCGTCGGAATACCGTGTTCCAGAGCCTGAGCGCGTCTGCCTCATCAGATACACTTTATCCCTGTACGCAACCTTCACGGTCTCGTCGTGCAGGTATACCCGCAACTTCGCCCCGCCTTCACAGGTGTATTCGAACTGCTTCCATTCCATCGCGCGTTTCTCGGCTGGGCCCGGAGACGTTGCAGGAGGGGCAGGCGTGGCTGGAGAAACCGGAGGAGGTATAGGAGGTTCCTGGGGCGAGAAAGCAACGGGTGCAAGTGCAAACAGGGCGTTGATCGGGAACGTGAGGAGCCTCAATCGAGCACCCACGGAAACCCCCCTGTCTGAGATTTTGTGGCACTCTTCTCCTATTGTCAATCTGGGCCCATGTGGTTTTTCTATCTGCCGAAGGTCCGGTTACTTCCCAATCACCAGATTGCTGCCACTTTCTCCGCGCTTTACACCCGAGCCATCCCAGAAAATGCGATTGGTGACCAGCGGCCCCTTCCCGGGAACGCCGCGCGTGAAGAAAATCTGCAGCCCATCGCGCGACCATTCAGCGGCCCGCGCAAAAGCATCCGGCGGACCCAGAATCACGCGGCGCTTCGAGCGCACTTCATACAAAAAGTATGTCGAGGCCAGCCCCATCGAATCCACCGGCGCTCCGGCGGGCGCATTCGTGTAGGAAGCAGAGATCAGCAGAAGATCGGGATTCACCGGATTCACCCGGATCGTGTCGCTGCTCATGATCTGGAACTGCTCGCCATAAATTTGTTTCAGCGCCAGTGTCTGCTGCGCCTGGCCATCTTCCCCTATCCAGCAGGCGTTCTCCGCGTTCGTTGCCAGGACAACGCTGGGTGAAACCCACCCCTGCAGCGCCGTAACATCCAGTGGAGAAAACTGCGTCGCCTTGTCGGGATCTGCAGCCGTCATCGTCCACACATGCCATTGCTGCCCGTCGAACTTCAAAAACGCGATTCGCGAATCATCGGGAGACCAGAACGCCTGATGAACGCCCCCGCTAATTAAGTCCTTTGCGCGCCCCGTGTCCGCATCGTAAAAGATAATGCTGCGATCCGGCCCGTTCGTGGAATTCGAGCGCGTATATAACAGCTTCTTTCCGTCGTGCGACAGCGAAAGCTCCAATCCTGATGGCCCCGCGATTTTCTTCATCTCGCCGCGGCTCAGAACCACTCGCCCACTTGCGTCCAGATAGGCAACCGCCACGGGCGTCTTAAAATTTGTAATTGGATCCAGCACCCCTTTTTTGTCCTTGTCCTTATCGTCTGCTGCTGCATTTTCGTTCGGATCCAACTGGTTCTTCTTACGAAACTCGGGAAATTTCTCCGGTGAACTCTGCCCACACCCGTTCAGTATTCCAATTTGCGCATGGTCGATAATTACCTTGAAGGTGTATTTCGTCTCGCTCATCGTGTCCGAGCACGCCTCGCGCACCAGCTTCACCGAAAGCAGTGCCCCGGTCGCCGCATCCTTCGCGTGATACGTCCAGAATGTGCCAGACTCATCTCTCACCACGTCGGACGGTTCCAGAACAATCGGCGGATAGCCCACGCGATCGAGACGTTCCGGCCCCTTCATCCCCAACCGCAGGCTCCAGAACGGTTCATTGCCATGAGCAATCACTAGAATGGGATAGTGCTTTGTCTGTTGAGGTCCTTCCACCGCTGGTTGAGGGGTGGTCGAAGGCGTCTTCGCGGAAAGTTTTGCCGGTGGTTTCTGGGCTGGGGCCTGTGCAAAGGCGGCGCCAGACATTGATAACAAGTAGAGGCTGAAAAGCGTGGCTGGTGCGCTCAAGATGTGGGATTCTCCTGGGTCCGGGCGTCAAATCACCTATCGCCGCTCGTCAGCTACAGCTTCCTGGCGTCCACCCATCCTATCCCAGCGGATTAGAGCAAAGGCTGAAGCGGCATGCAAGGCCAAAGGAGCACAGGCGAATAAAAAGAGAAAGTGCTTGACAAGGCGAAAGAAAAGCGAAATACTCGTCCGGCTACGAGGTGAGCCATGTCCCCAGTTCTCTCCCGTTCGTCGTCCCGATCTCAATCGGGCCGGCGCCCCGTTCGTCGCCCCGCTGTTAGTTTCCTACCTTTTTGCCCTGATGAGCCAAACCCTAAACCAGAAGCCGCGCCCCTTGCCCGAGGTGAAGCTGGCTGGTGCAAGGGAAGTCCGGAAAGCCCCGCGGCGGATTGCCCCCCGCCACAAGTCCAGACTCCCCATGCGCCACTGGTGGGCATTGCTCGCCTCGCTGCGAATTCGCCCGCCTGCGAAACCAAGCGCAAGTCGCAGCAGAAACCCGCATATTTTCTTTTGCCCGTCAAATCGATTCTGAACCGTTGCGAATCGAACCGCGTTCCCTTCGAATGGACCATCAATCCCTACCGCGGCTGCGAATTTGGCTGCAAATACTGCTACGCCCGCTACACCCACGAATACATGGAAATCGATGGCGGCGAATTCGAGCAGAAGATTTTCGTGAAGCAAGACGCCGCCGCGATCCTTGCGCACGATGTTTCCCAGAAATATTCCTACGAATCGAAAGCCAGTGGGTACACGCAATCCGAGCACATCGCCATTGGCACCGCAACCGATCCTTATCAACCTGCAGAGAAAGAATATGGAGTCACCCGTGCTTGCCTGGAAGAACTTGCCCGTCGTGAAGGACTCAGCGTCTCGGTAATCACGAAGTCGAACCAGATCGTGCGCGACATCGACATTCTGAAAGTGATTGCCGCGAAATCCGCGCTCTCTCTGAATATCACGGTGACTACACTCAAACCTCGCCTGGCTCGTTTACTGGAGCCGCGCGCGCCGCGTCCCGATTTGCGTCTCGCCGCCGTAAAAGAGCTGCGCGATGCCGGACTCAACGTGGGGGTGTCTGCTTCACCTCTGCTGCCAGGCATCACCGATGGTGAAGGCGAACTCGAAGGTGTCGCCGCTGCGGCCAAGGAAGCAGGCGCGCAGTGGTTCTTCTCCGGAGTTCTCTTTCTGATGCCGGCGTCGGCAAAAACATTCCTGCCGTTCATCCGTGAAAAGTTTCCGCGCTTGGCCAGGCAATATGACCAGTGGTACGCCAAAAACGGCTATGCCCCGGAGGACTACCGCAAAAAAGTCTCTGAACGCGTTCTGCGCATCCGCCATAAGTTTGGTTTTTCCTCGCGCCCTTGGGAAGGTGATCGCCCCACCGCAAAGCGTGCCCAATTGTCTTTAGGCTGGGACGCAGCTGCCATCAGCCAGGAAGTGCAGCACACTCGTTCTTGCTCCGCCGGCTAGCGCGCACGACTATTGTCTCCGCAAGTTCAATGGTTTCTCCTTGAGTACCGAGCTTTTGTAGCGGCCGCCTTCTGAGGCGGGCTTCTTGGGTTGTGTAGGGACCGCCTTCCGAGGCGGTCCGCCGCGCCAATTAGTTGCCAACGCTGACATGAAAGTCAGTGCTACGAAGAAGAATGATCAGAGACTGAGCGCCGGGTTTCAGTCTTAAATGTAGTGCTGGCTTTTATGCCACCTCTCTTCGTCTAAGTTGCAGCGGCACGATGCTAACCAGGCGGTAACTCAGCTTCAAGATATCGGAACTCCGCGCTGCGCCATGGTCTCCAATGGATAGGAGAGCCAGTTATTCCAAGAGATTCTGACCGATTTTCGTCAAGGCACTCCCATGCCCGCAGACGGATTCTACCCAAGCAAAAAGGTCGCGCGAGGGAACCGTTATCTGATCGAACTGAACCTGTGGCCATTTGTTGGTGTGATGATCGTCCTGCTCGTGATCATGATGCCGCTGTCAGGTCATCCAACTCATAATCCTGGGCCCGACCTTGCTGTGCTAAAGCACGCAATGCTGTTGCGCTTAGCGAACCGGGAAGATGCAATGCACCTTTCTGTGACACGAGATGGTTTGTTGTATTTCGGGAATTACAGGGTGTTGGCAGAGGACCCGCCTGGCAAAATACACGAATCGGTCAGTAACGGCTCCGAGAAACGCGTGTACATGGCTGTGGACGCGCGGGCGAAGTATGGCGATGTGAAGTGCACCCTAGATGCGGTGAGAGACGCGAAGATCGAGAACGTCTCGTTCGTAGTCGAAGTTAGCCGATGATGCGCCGTCCTTCTTCGCTTTGAACGTCCCCCCGCCGCGTCCCCCCGCCGTTGACTTCCCATCCCCTGCCACCCTAACATCAGCGCCAAATGACGGGTCCCGATCCACTCATCGGCCGCACCCTCTCGCGCTATCGCGTCCTGGAACGACTCGGCGGCGGAGGCATGGGCGTCGTCTATAAAGCCGAGGACATCCGCCTGCACCGCATGGTCGCCTTGAAATTCCTCATGGGCGACATGGCTCACGATGTTTTGGCTCTCGAACGTTTCCAGCGGGAAGCGCAAGCCGCTTCCGCTCTCAATCATCCCAACATCTGCACCATCTACGACGCCAACATCGAAGAAGGCCATCGCTTCATCGCCATGGAGTACCTCGATGGCTTCACGCTGCGGCACCTCACCGCACACAAGCCGTTGCCGCTCGATCAACTTTTGGACCTCAGCATCGAGATCACCGATGCCCTTGCCGCGGCACATTCCGTTGGAATCATTCACCGCGATATCAAGCCGGCGAATATCTTCGTCACCAAGCAGGGGCACGCCAAGATCCTCGATTTTGGTTTGGTTAAGCGAGTCTCCGGCGACGAAGGCCTTTCTACCATGCCGACGGCGGAAGAGACCGCGCTGCTGACCAGCCCAGGATCTACTGTTGGCACCATCGCCTACATGTCACCAGAGCAAGCGCGCGGCGAAGAACTCGATACCCGCACCGACCTGTTTTCCTTCGGCGCCGTCTTATATGAAATGGCAACAGGCCGCCTCGCGTTTCCGGGCAACACCGCTGCCGTTGTTCACGAAGCGATTCTTAACAAACCGCCCGCGCCCGCTGCGCGCCTGAACAAGGAAGTCCCAGCCGAGCTCGAAGAAATCATCAGTATTGCGCTTGAGAAAGATCGCAAACTTCGCTACCAGAAAGCTGGTGACATCCACGCGGATCTTCAACGTCTACGGCTGGAGTCCGCTTCAAATATCCCCGCTTCTTCTGGCGTCGCAAGCCGCACCGGATGGCGCCTCAAGCGCATGGCGCGCAAACGCTGGAGACTGGCCGCCACAGCACTCGCAGCCCTTGCTATAGTGGCCGTAGCTTTTCACTTTTATCCGCGTCGAGCGGCCGCTTTGAGTGCCAAAGACACCATCGTCCTCGCCGACTTCGCGAATCACACGAATGACCCAGTGTTCGACGACACGCTGCGACAGGGTTTGGCGGTCCAACTGGAACAATCGCCCTTCTTGAGCCTCGTCTCCGAGCGCCGCATTCAACAAACGTTGCGTCTGATGCAGCAGTCTCCCGACAAGAGCATCACACTGGAGATTGCGAGAGATCTTTGCCAGCGCCTCGGAAGTATTGCCGCTCTTGACGGTTCCATCGCCAACTTGGGCAAACAATACGTCCTGGAATTGCGCGCCGTGAATTGCCGCACCGGCGACACCATGGCCCGGGCGGAAGCTACTGCTGATGGCAAGGAACAAGTACTTTTGGCACTCAGCCGCGCTGCCGGCAAAATGCGCGAAAAGCTGGGCGAATCCATTGCCACCGCCGAAAAATTCGATACTCCGCTCGATCAGGTCACAACCACGTCACTCGATGCCCTCCAGGCATTCAGCCGCGGCCGCGTCAGCATGATGGGCAAGGGTGACTTTACCGCCGCCATTCCCCAGTTAGAAAAGGCCGTCCGGCTCGATCCGAATTTTGCAATCGCTTACGCGGCTCTCGCGACCTGTTACTACGACCTCGGTGAGTCTGCCAAAGCGGCGGATTATGCCAGGAAAGCGTATCAACTGCGTGATCATGTCAGCGAACGAGAACGCTTGGCCATTGAGTCGCAATACCATTTATTTGCTACCGGAGATCTGGAGAAGGCTCGTCAAGCTTTGGAGTTGTGGGCAGAAACCTATCCGCGTGATTTAGTAGCCCTAGTTGATCGTGATGCCAATTACGGCACTCTCGGTCAATTCGACAAAAGCTTGGCGGGATTGACCCGTGCGGTGCAAATGGATCCCGGCAGCGCCCTGGCCATTACCGATCTTTTTGCTAGTTCGATTGAAACGGACCACTTCGAGGAAGCCAGAAACTTGGCCGTGGAAGCCCAAACCAAGAAAATGGACTCCCCGGCCTTGCATCTCGGTCTGTTCCAGCTTGGCTTCCTTCAGAACGATCCTGCCGAGATGGCCAAGCAGGTGAATTGGGCCAAGGACCAGCCAGGCATTGAGGATGCGCTGATCGCTGCCGAGGCAGACGTTGCGGCTTACTATGGGCAGTTGGCCAAAGCCCGCGAGTTCTCCCGCCAAGCCGTGGCCTCCGCTCTGAAGGAGGGTGAAAAGGAAACCGCATCCGGATACGAAGCCGATGCCGCGCTTCGTGAAGCCCTGTTTGGTAATGCGGTCGAAGCTAAGCAGCGTGCCTCGGCCTCGTTGGCTCTTGCATCTCCCCGCGATGTTGAATACGGAATCGCGCTCGCCTCTGCTCTCACGGATACCAACAAGAACGCGCAGGCGCAAATAACGAAACGCATCGACGATTTATCGCGCCGTTTTCCTGAGGACACTGTGGTCCAGTTCAACTATCTGCCGACAGTTAATGCCATGCTTCAAATTAGCGCCGGAAACCCCGCCAAAGCCGTCGAGATCCTGGAAGCAGTACGTCCTTACGAACTCGGCTCGCCCAGCAATATTTCGATGAGTCTTAGCCTGTACCCCGTTTATGTTCGAGGGTTAGCATATTTGTCCGCGAAGCAAGGCCCTCAGGCGGCTGCTGAATTCCAGAAGATTCTCAGTCATCGCGGAATTGTCCAAACAGAGCCGATCGGTTCACTTGCGCAGCTTGGACTTGCTCGCGCCTACGCCCTGCAGGGTGACGCGGCCCAGGCCAAAACCGCTTACCAGGATTTCCTAAAATTGTGGAAGGACGCGGATGCTAATCTTCCCGTCCTCAAGCAAGCCCAGGCGGAATACGCGAAGTTTTCTTGACAGAATCCTCTCGCGGGATCGCACAAGCTATTACGGAACAATGATGCGCGAGTTTTCGCGCTTCAATTCTTGTGCTCCCGGGAACTGCCCGCGCAAGAATTCGATAAACCGCTTGGACCGTGGCCGTCCATTCGTGCGCATCAATCCCATGCGGAACAGAAACACCAGCAATTGAAATACTTCCGAGTCTTTGAAGGTTCCGAACGACGATTGCCCCGTCTGCTGTTTGGTCTCCGTCAGGAAAGTGGAAAGGGAATTGTACAGTCCCCGCTGCACCGGATGGGCTGGCGGCTTCTCGTAAACAATCCCCGAACTCAGCGTTTTGTAAGTTTCCGCCAGTGCCTGGATTGCGGCAAGCACATCGCCATCCGCCGCTGTGGGTTCCGATGAGCAGAACTTTGCGATGGTGAACGCAATCGCCGAGAGAAGTTGTTGGTGTGTGTGCACAATGTCCGACGTCAGGCGCACATCCAGCAGTGGCGTGTCGGGAGGCAGAGATCGCGGTTGCTGATCCTCATAGCGATGAGCCGACACCAGATAAGCGCAATCGGGTGGGCAGTCAATCGAGACTTCCCGCTCCGTGCCGCAGCACACAGGGCAAATCTTCTCCGCTTTCGCCGGGCAAAACCGCCCTGGTTTGCGCTTCTCACAGATTGGGCAGACCACGAACTTCCCCCTGGTGAACGACAGCAAGCCAGAATATCACGCCATAATGACTTTATTGTGGAACCGCCGTGCGGCAATGACGAGCAATAATGTGCCCATCGTGAACAGAGCCAGTGCATCCAGCCACAGATGCGACCAGCCCGCGCCGCGAAGAATGATCCCCCGCGTGATGTTAATGAAATACGTTGCCGGCACGAAATAGCTGAGCAGGTAAAAGAATCTTGGCATCGTTTCCCGCGGAAAAATGTATCCTGAAAAAAAGATGCTTGGCAGGATTGTGAGAAAGGCCAGCTGCATAGCCTGCGCCTGCGATGTCGCTTTACTCGAGATCAATATGCCCAGCGAGAGCGAAACGAAAATATAGGGCAGCGAGAGGAACGCGAGCAGAAAAACGCTTCCATGAATGGGCACGCTGAAAATGAATCGCATCGCGGTCACGATCATGCACAATTCGAAGAACCCGATTGCCAGGTAAGGCAACAACTTCCCCAGCAGCAGCCCCATTGGCCGCACCGGGGTAACGAACAGCTGCTCCAGCGTACCGCGCTCCTTTTCTCGAACAATCGAAAAGGCCGTAAGAAATGTCGTCACATTCAGCAGCAACACCGCCGTCAGGCCCGGGAGAAAGAAATTCGGCGAGCGCGAGTCTGGATTGAACAGGATCTTCGGGCGCATGCTGACAGCAAACGTTTCGCCACTGTTCCCCAGAACCTGCCGGAGCGACTCGTCAAGGCCAATGGCCGTGGTCACGTTGATAGCCTGTCCTGCGACTGAGGAGTCCGATCCATCAATCAGCACCAGAACTTGCGCGCCCATCTGGTGCAGCAGTCTGTCAGAATAGTCCACCGGAATCTTAATCCCCACACGGCACTTGCCGGAAATGATCAGGTCGTTCAATTCGTGATCGCTGTGAACGTAGCGATACACGTGGAACGTATCTGAGTTTTTCAACCGGTCCAGCAATTCCCGGCTTTGCTCTCGCCCATCTTCGTTGTACACCACCGTGTTAATTTGGCGCACATTGGTATCGATCCCATACCCAAGCAAAAACATTTGCAGGATCGGAATAATCAAAGAGAAGAACAGCGTGGCAAAATCACGCCGCACGTGCAGCGTTTCCTTGTAAAACACTGCCCCAAAGCCGCGAAACGGATTAACCACGAGTCGCCTCCTCCGCAACTTGGTGCTTGTACGTGAGTTCCACGAATACGTCTTCCAGGCTGGGTGCCAGCGGACGTATTTCCGCGACGACGATTCCATGTCCCAATAGTTCTTGACGCAAATGATCCGGGTCCAGAGTGTCGTTGATCAACGCGTGTATGGATTGGCCAAAGATAGTCGCGCTTCGAACGCCAGGAATCGTGCGAGCGAAGCGCAGCGCCTTCGTCACATGCGGCGTCGTGATCTCCACTCGGTAGGTGCCCGGTGGCTGCACGTCTGGCAGTTCTCGCAAAGTCTCTGGCGTGCCATCGGCAATCAGCTTGCCATAATAAATGTACGCAACGTGACTGCAGCGTTCCGCCTCGTCCATATAATGCGTGGTAACAAAAAAAGTGATCCCGTGGGCGGAGAGTTCGAACAACAAATCCCAAAGCTGCCGCCGGGCCACCGGATCGATTCCCGCCGTTGGTTCATCTAGGAAAATCAATTTAGGTTCATGCAGCATCGCGCAGCCCAGCGCCAGTCGCTGCTTCCACCCGCCCGAAAGCTGCGCTGCCAGACGATTCAGGTAGGGGCTGAGCCCGTTCAGTTGAATGATGTCATCCATTCGCTGGCGCAGCCGTGCGGGCGGTAAGCCATAAATGCGACCGTAAAACCGAAGATTTTCGGAAACGGTAAGGTCGCTGTAAAGACTGAAGTTTTGCGACATGTAGCCGATGTTTTCTCGCACCGTTTCCGGATCAGTCCGAACGTCTATTCCATAGACGCTTGCCTCGCCGGAAGTCATTGGCAGTAATCCCGTCAGGACTTTGATCACCGTGGTTTTCCCGCTGCCATTCGGCCCGAGGAATCCGAATATCTCGCCCTTCTGTACGCGAAAACTCACGTCATCGACCGCCGTAAACGTGCCGAATCGCCGGACGAGATGTTGCGCGTTGATTGCGGATTGGTCGGCGGTGTCCACGGTTCAGCTCGCTGAATTGAACTTCACGTCTGCGGCCATCCCCGCGCGCACGCGCCGGGATGTATCGTCGATGCGGACTTTTACGCCGAATACCTGGTGCACTCGTTCTTCCCGGGTTTGCACATTGCGAGGCAGGAATTCCGCCTGCTGGTTGATTTGCTCTACCACCCCGTTGAACACCTGGTTGGGAAACGAATCCACCCGAATCTCTGCCTTCTCTCCCAACTGCACGTGGCCAATCTGCGTCTCGGGAATGTAGATTCGCACGTAAATCTGGTCGCGTTCCAGCAGAATGGCGATCGGTGTGTTCGGGGCGATCAAATCGCCCGGACGTACATCGAGAACTTCCACCGTAGCAGCCGATGGTGCCACCACCTGGCGTTCGCGATAACGGGCCTCCTCTAACGCCAGTGTTGCCTTCGCCGCGTCCACATCTTCCCGCCGGTTCCCTCGTTCGAATTTTTCCAGTGTCGCCTGCGTCTGGCGGTATCGGGCTTCCGCCGCAGCAATCTCTTCCGGCCGGTATCCTTTCTTCAGTTCATCGAACTTATGCTGTGTGTTTTGCTTCTGCGCCAGCGCCATTTTCCAATTGGCCTCGGCGGTGTCGCGCTGTTGCTTCGATACCAGGTCCTTCTGCGCCAAAGCCTCATACCGCTCGAAATCCAGGTGCGTCCGGATCTCATCCGCCGTCGCGCGATCTAAATCCGCGTTCGCCGCGTCAATGTCTTCCTGCCGGTAACCGTTCTTGCGCTGCTGGTATTCCGCTTGAGCTTGCGCAGCTGCCGCTCGGGCTTCTTCAATTTCTTCGGGGCGAAAACCGCGCTCGGCCTTTTGTGCCGCTGCGCGCATTTGCGAGAGGCTCGCTTGCAGTTCTTTATCGTCAAATGTCACCAGTACCTGACCGGGCTCAACGGAGTCACCCTCGCGCACCAATACTTTGTCGATTCGCCCTCCTATCTTTGAGCCAACGCGAATGTTTCGCGCCTCCACAGTCCCCGACCCTTGCAGTCCAGTGTCGCGGTGGAACCATCCCATCGAATAGGCCGCCACTGCCGCCAAACCACCGATTACCAGGAGTATCAGCAAACGCTTGCGATTCATGAACTCATTCTCCTTACAGGAACAAAGGAGCTATGCATGCCGGCTTCTTCGTGTTACGCGGCCGCAGTCCACACCACAGCACTTCAAACGCTGCTTCCATCCGGGCTTGCAGGCTGTCATCGCCTGAAAGCGACCAAAGCAGCAGCGTTCCGAAAATGGTTTGCCGGAATACCTGCGCAATCTCTATGGGAGGCAAATCGTCACGAATCTCCCCTCGCTCCTGACCGAGTTGGATCATCTGGGAGTGCAATGCGAGGACGCGGCTCTGCAAATCCATCATTGCAGAGCGCACGGGCGTCGAAGACAGGTAAGCCTGAAGAAAGGCTCGAACAATGGAGGGATGCCGGATCGGCTCCTCCGTCATGCGTGATCCCAGCGAGCGGAGGAAGTCTTGGATAGGCATGCTGGTGCTGCGAGCCTCGTCCATGGCTAATTGCAACTTCCCAAGTTGTAGCTCGCCAAAGGCCAGTAGAATGTGATCCTTGCTCGGGAAGTAGTTGAAAAAGGTGCCTTTACCCACGTCGGCAGCATTGGTGATGTCTTCCACGGTCGTTTCCAGGAAGCCTTTCTTGGCAAACTGGTCTAGGGCAGCGCGGAAGAGCCGCTCGCGAAGCTCGGCGCTTCGACGACCCCGACGGGAAGCGCTATTCTGTGAAGGGGATACGGAAGCAGAAGCCATAATGACCTCGATTCATATATGACTATGAGTCAGATTAACCGTTTTGTCAAACTAAAATGCAAAGGGCCCCGGCTTCTCTACCAAGGCCCTGCTCATTCCATTTTGCTTAAATTCGGCCCTAGAACTCTTTGCCGGAAGACAAGTTCTTGGGAGACTTCTTGTTGAGGTAGGAGATCATCTTTTGGGCCGACGGAGGCACCGGCACCACCCCTTTAAAGATTATGTCCGAAGCGCTGATTTCCTTCCCATACAAGTTCTCATTTGCGCCATTGTCCGGACGAACCGTGGATCCGGAAAGTGAAACTCCCGCAAAGAGGCCGCGCGCTCGCGAATAGGAGAGGATTTCTGCCCGCATCGTCACGTCTGTAGACGCCTCCGCACTGCGTCCTTTCGGTCCAGCCGCCGCAGAGGCGTCAGCGCCGAGTTTTACTTTGCTTGAAAGGATGGCCTTTGCACCGCGCTCATTCATCACCAGAAGTACGAAGTCGGTTGCCTGGCCGCCAATTTGGAATCCGAAGCTTCCCCCCTCTAACGCCATCATTGTCGGCGAACTCCAGGGACCGTTGAACTTCTCGCCCGTGCGGCAGGTCATCGCGCCGCGGCCGTAACTTCCGCCAAATATGAATGCGCCTTTCAGCACCGAAGGATAGACGATAATGCAGTCAGCTTTGTCGATCAGATCCTGCGGGATATCGTCGGGAATATCCATGATTTCCTGAATGACCATCCCGCAGTTTTCCAGACGATCTTTTTCTTTTTTGTCGCTCGCCAACAGCGTGGGGGTTATAAAGATCAGAGCCAGGATGGAGGACAAGATTCTTTTCATACGTTTTTCACCTTTTCCAATTCGATCGCCCCACTGATTCGAATGATTCGGTCTAAATGGTAATCATGGCGGGTTCGGGTAAACTGCGCAAGGTCGAGCCCATCTCTACCGCCGAACAGCGGGCCCCGAAAGCAGTCCCCGCAGGCTTTCGAATATACTTTCAGACCATGGACTTTGCCAATAGAGGATTTATGTCTAAGCGAGCTTGTCGCACCATATTACTCGCCGTGGGTTTGTGGATTGCGCTTGCAGGCGGGATTCTCGCCACACCGGCCAGCTCCCAAGAAACGAACAGGGCTGCCGCCACCGCGCGGTTTGCTGCTCGCGCTGATACCTTGCTTGGCGCGAATCCCGTGAACAAAGGGGAATGGGGTCTGCTCATCGCGGATGCGGCCAGCGGCGAGATCCTCTATGAGAAGAACTCCGCGTCGTACTTTGTGCCCGCCTCCAATATGAAGTTGCTCACCACGGCCCTTGCCTTAGACAAACTCGGGATCGACTATCGCTTTCGCACGACTGTGGAGACAGACGGGGTCCTCTCGCCTACGGGCTTGCTCAAGGGCAATCTGATTCTTGTTGGCAGGGGAGACCCCAATCTTTCCAACCGCAAATTTCCTTTCGAAACAAAAGAAGAGTTCGATGGCACACCCGACAGAGTCCTGGCGGAACTTGCCGCCCAGCTCGCCGCGCGGGGTGTGAAAGAAATCTCCGGCGACATCATCGGCGATGACAGCTATTTCCCGCGTGAGCGCTATCCGGATGGCTGGGAAATCGACGACATGGTATGGGAATATGGTGCGGCCATCTCCGCCATCGTTGTGGACGATAATACCGTCACACTCACGCTTACACCCGGCGATAAATCGGGCGATTCCGTCGGCGCGCTCGTTGAACCGGCAACGCCGGACTTCACCGTCAAGAACGAAGTTGTGACCTCCGCCGCGAAAGAAAAACCCGACCTCCGTTTGACTCGCGAGCCCGGCGCACAAACTGTCCTCATCACCGGAACTCTCCCGGCAAAGAGCGCCCCCCACAAGCTCGTGCTTGCCATCGAAGAGCCGGCGCAGCATGCCGCGAGCCTCCTGGCTCAATTGCTGGTGGATCGAGGCGTCAAGGTCAGCGGTAAAATCCGCGCTCAGCATGAACTTGAGCTCGCGGAAGTATTTCGCACCGTGCTCGCGGAGCACATTTCCTTACCCTTGGGCGACACCGTAAAACTGGTCAACAAGATCAGCCAGAATCTCCACACCGAAGTCCTCTTGCGCACCGCCGCGCGCCAGCAAGGCCGCTGGGCCACTCCAGAAGACTTGTTGAAATTTCCACTGGAGTTCTACGCCCGCGCGGGCATTGCCGAAGACGACGTGATTCAGACGGATGGTTCCGGCCTATCGCGCCACGATCTGGTCACCCCGCGCTCTTTCGTGGCTCTCTTGCAATTTGCGCAGAAGCAGCCTTGGTTCGCGGCCTACTATGCGTCGCTCCCCGTCGCCGGTGTCGATGGCACCCTGAACGAGCGCATGAAAAACTCCAGCATTACGGGAAAGGTCCATGCCAAGACCGGCTCGGTCTCGCATGTTCGAACTCTCTCGGGCTATGCTGATACTCCCAGCGGGCGCCGCCTGATTTTTTCTTTCCTCAGCAACAATCAGGGCGGAAAGAATCATGAGACGCACGACGCGCTCGACGGATTATGTGAGGCAATGATTGAGGAGTTTGACGGTGCAGCCGCTGCCACCCGCTCAACTCCATAAGGATAGCCACCACCATGAACGAAGAGCGGATCATCACCGTCTTTGGAAGTTCCCGGCCTGCGGAAAGCGACGCGGACTACTTGGAGGCGCGCCAATTGGGCCGCCGATTGGCAGAGCAAGGCTTCGCTGTGTGCAGTGGCGGATACGGCGGGGTGATGGAAGCGGTCTCGCGTGGCGCGAAAGAAGCGAATGGGAAGACCTACGGCGTAACAGCGGAATTCTTTTCGCGCAAAGCAAATCCTTTCGTCGACGTGGAAGTTCGCATGAAAACCTGGGAAGAGCGTCTCTTTGAACTGATTCGCCTCGCCGATGGTTTTGTGGCCTGCAAAGGCGGCACTGGCACGCTGGTCGAACTCGCCGTCGTTTGGGAAATGCTGAACAAATCGGTCATCGTTGCCAAACCCATGGCGGTCTTTGGCAATTTCTGGCAGCCCATCCTTGATCGGGTTCGCGAAGTGGAACTCGGGCCGCGGGTGTCCGCGGAGTCACGCGTTTGGAACGAAGCCAGTGGGAAACTGGTGCACTCCTCCACGACACCCGAAGACGCCGCGAACTACCTGGCCCGTCAACTGAAGAAGAACTGAGGAAAATGTCGCGACCGGCACAAGACGTCCTGGAGTTCGACAAACTACGCGAATTATTGCGGCTCAGGACGACATGTGCGCCGGGGCGCCGGAGCGTCAGTGCCCTGGAACCTGGCATAGGCCATGGCTCCCGGGAAAGCAGTTTCTCGCTCATTCGTGAAGCACGCGAGTGGTTGCACGCGGAACGCGAACTGGGCTTTGGCGCCCTCGCCGATCCAGAACACTGGCTCGCTCGTCTGGAAGCGCCGGGGGTGGTGCTCGAAGCTCCGGAATTCCTTGACGCTGGTTCCTTATTGGAAACCGCAAGCTGGCTCCGTCAGCAATTCCGCGAAGACGCCGCCAAGTTTCCTCTGTTGGCCGCGCAAGCTGCCAGGCTCGCCGATTTTCGCGACCTGCAAACGGCCATCAAGCGCTGCATTCTTCCCAACGGTGAGATCAGCGACGACGCTTCTACCTCCTTGCGCAAGATTCGCGCCAGCATCCTGCAGACTCGAGACTCCATCCAAAAGACCCTGAAGCAAATCCTGCGCTCGCGTCAGGCAGAAAGCGGAGAAGATTACGTCACGCTTCGCAATGATCGCTTCGTCATTCCCGTTCGCTCCGAACATCGTCGGTCCGTTCAGGGCGTTGTTCACGGCGCTAGCGCCACCGGCCAAACTGTGTTCGTCGAGCCATTCGAAACTGTCGAGACCAACAACCAACTCGTCCAGCTTGCAGAAGACGAAGCGGCGGAAATCTTCCGCATCCTGAAGGATCTGACTGCCCACCTGCAATCGATGCTCGGTCCTCTGCAATCCGCCGCCTCGACCATTGCCCAACTCGACAGCGTGTTTGCTCGCGCCCGTTTCGCGCGCGATTTCGACGCCTGCATCCCTGAATTCTCCGTGGAAGCGCAGCTTCAACTGGAGGCTGCCCGTCATCCAGTGCTCGAAGATAAATTGCGTCGTGAAAATCGCTCCATCGTCCCTATCTCTTTAACTCTCGGCGGTGAAGAGCGCCTGCTCGTCATCAGCGGGCCGAACACCGGAGGAAAAACTGTTGCGCTCAAGACTACGGGTATAGCGGCGCTCGCCGCGCAAGCCGGCATACCCGTCGCCGCACAGCGCGCCGTTTTGCCGCTCTTCGACCACGTGCTCGTCGACATTGGCGACGAACAATCTATCGCTGCGGACCTCTCCACCTTCTCGGCGCACATGCTCAATCTGAAGGTCATGTTGGAAGAGGCCACGCCAAACTCTCTCGTGCTTGCCGACGAAATGGGCACGGGGACCGCCCCGGAAGAAGGAGCCGCGCTGGCCGTTGCCCTTCTCGACGAATTCCGGAAAAAACGTTGCTTTGTGCTGGCCACCACCCATCACGATCGTTTGAAAACCTATGCTTCCACAACGCCGGGGGTTGTGAATGCCGCTGTCGAATTCGACGACATTCATCTTAGCCCCACCTATCGACTGCTGGTTGGCGTGCCGGGTGGCTCCAGCGGCATCGCCATCGCGAACCGCCTCGGCGTCGCAAAGACCATCATCGACCACGCCCGCTCTTTGCTCACTCCGGAAGCCCACGAAGCGGCGGACCTGATCGCTTATCTCCACCGCAGCCGCGATGAACTCGACCGCATGCAAAAGCAGATGGCCGAAGAGCGACATTTGCTGGAAGAAGAGCGGCAAAAGTTGCGCGCCGAATGGGTCGACCGGCAAAAGCAGCGCATCGCCGAACTCGAGCAAAAATTCGCCGAAATGCAGAAGCGCTTTGACGAAAATGTTTCCCGTGTTGTGGAGGCCGTCAAGGAACGCGAACTCCGTTCGCAGCTTGAAAAAACGGCGCGTCGGAAAATGCAGGACGTGCGCGGGGATGCAAAAGAAGAATTCAACGCCGCCGTCGTGCAAACCATCTCGGAATCACAGAAAGATCTGGGAATCAAGCCCGAATCGTTCGAAACCGTCAACGCCGAAAAATTGCAGCCCGGCGCGCGCCTTCGCGTTCGCGGCTTTAACAAGCCTGTCATCCTCCGCCGTATCGATGGTTCCACCGCCGAAATCGAAGCTGGCCCTTTGCGCATGAAAGTAGCCGTTGGGGAGATCACCGGCATCGAAGGAGAGCCTGCCGGAAGCACTGCCGGTACAGGAAGGCGGGGCGATATTACCGTGACCTCCGCGCCGGGCGAAGGCTCTTCCACCGGCGAAATCAACGTCATCGGCATGACCGTGGAAGAAGCCAGCGAGCGAGTTGACAAGTTCCTGGACGAAGCCGCTCTCGCGAATCGCACCCGCGTCCGCATCATTCACGGCCACGGTACTGGCGCCCTTCGCCGTGGCCTCGCCGAATTCTTAAAGACGCATCCTCTTGTCGCCGGCTCCTCCTTCGAATCCGAAGAGCACGGCGGCAAAGCCATCACCGTTGTAGACTTGCTTGCGTAGCAGGAAGAATCGTTAGTAGTCGAATTTCGATTTTCGCGCTTCGAGTTTCGAATCGAGTTTCGAATTCATGGCAGAAGCGGGTTCATTTGCGGATCGCGTCAAACAGCAGGCGGATATTGTCCGCGTCATCGGCGAATACATCCGCCTGAAAAAGAGCGGACAGAACTTTACCGGGCTGTGTCCTTTTCACGGTGAAAAAACTCCTTCTTTCGCCGTGCATCCCGTCAAACAGATCTATCACTGCTTTGGTTGTGGCAAAGGCGGCGACGTCTTCAATTTCGTCATGGAGATGGACAAAGTCCCCTTTCCGGAAGCCGTGCGCATTGTTGCCGAAAAGTGCGGCATTGCCATTCCCAAGCCCAGGGAACGCTCACCCGAAGAGCGAAAAGAAAATCAGCAACGCGCCGCCTTGATTGAGATGCACAGCGAAGCGCAGTCCTTTTTCGTGAAACAATTGGAATCCACCGCCGAAGGCCGTGCCGCGCGCGCTTATCTCGAAGACCGCGGCTTGAACGCGGAAACACTCTCGCGCTTCGGAATCGGTTATGCCCCGAGCGGTGGCGACACGCTGCTGCGTCACCTCAAGCAAAAATTTGCCGAAAAGTTGCTTGCAGAGTGCGGCCTGCTTTCTCGTGATCAAAGCGGCCGGCTCTTCGATCGTTTCCGCCGACGCATCACTTTTCCCATTTCCAACGAGTCCGGCAAGATCGTGGCCTTCGGTTGCCGCGCTTTGGGCGACGACCAGCCCAAATATCTCAACTCCCCGGAAACTCCTATCTATTCCAAAAGTAACCTGCTCTACCACATGGATCGCGCCAAAGACGCCATTCGCCGCCAGGACTTTGCCATTCTCGTCGAAGGCTATATGGACGCCATTGCCGTCGCTCGCGCTGGAATCTCCAACGTCGTCGCCAGTTGTGGCACCAGCCTTGCCGAGCCGCAAATCAAGCTTCTCGGCCGTTTTACCAAACGCATTATCGTCAACTACGATCCCGACGCCGCGGGGCAGGCTGCCACCGAGCGCTCCATCTCGCTACTCCTCGAACAGGACTTTGAAGTTCGCGTCCTCGCTCTTCCTGCAATCGGCGACAAGAAAGCCGACCCCGATCTTTTCATCCGCGAAAAGGGTGCCGAAGCCTACATCCAAGCCTTAAAGGATTCTCCGCCTTACGTGGATTACCTTATCAGTCGCGCCCGCCAGATGGATTTGTCCACCGGAGAAGGAAAGTTGCGTGCGCTCAATTTTCTTCTCCCCTATCTCCAGAAAATTCCCAACCGTCTTCTTCGTTCGGAATGGGCCACGCGCATTGCTCAACAACTGCGCATTGACGAACCTGTCTTGCGTGCGGCCCTCGGCAAAGCTGCCAATGAGCGCCGTAGCGAGGTGAAGACCCAGCCCGAACTCGTAGGCAAAGCCGCCAAGCCCACGGAGCGCCGTCTGATTCGCATGCTCGTGGAAGCTGAGGGCTTCCGCCGCGAGATTGCCCAGCGCTTGCAACAGGGTCGGCTCTACGAGGGCTTGGAAACCGAAAAAATCTTGGCAGCCCTGATCGTCGCGGGACTTTCCGACCAGCCCTTGCAAGCCACAGAGATTGCCGCTCTGCTGGAGGAACGTGATCGCAGACTTCTCTTCGAAATTCTGTTTGAGCCTGCCCAGGAAGGCACTTGGGAAGAGGCTGAAAGCTGCCTGGAGGCCCTTCATCGCCGTCAGATTGAGCAAGAACTCCTTCGCATCCAGCGCGATATCGAAGCCTTGCCCGCCGGCCAATCCCTCCGCGAACTCCTCGGCAGGAAGCAGGAACTCCTCAAACGCCTTTCCACCGCTGGTAACGCCTAATCTTTTTAAATCAAGCACATGCCGCCGTTCCACAGAATTTCCGCAAGGAACTGATTGACTTAACACGACTTACCCGTGTAGCGTAAAAGGGTTCGGCGGATAACGGTTTCGCTCTTCGAGGCATCTATTTGGAAGTGCATACGGTGCTACGGGACCAGTCCGCGAGAGCGCGGCAGGCGGCATGGCGTGGGGCAGTGGCAAGCATTTAGCGCGGCGCACAGGGCTTCACTGAAAAACCTAGAACCTTTCGGAGGATTTATTTCCTCCCTCTGTACGGCATGGGCTGTCCCTTTTCGTCCTATGCGCAGAGAGCGCTGAATTGTGGACAGAGTGTGCGCCATGGGAATTCGCAATAAGAGTTTGGGAGGATTGTTGTGGCGGCAACGGGTTTAGAAGAAAAATATGATGCGGTACGGCAGCTCATTGCCGTTGGCAAAGAGCGCGGTTACCTGCTCTACGATGAAGTCAACGATTCCCTCCCGGCGGAAGTCCATTCCTCCGAAGAGATCGACGACCTCCTTACCACTTTCGAACGCAACGGTATCGAGATTTACGAGGATGCGGCCTCAGCCAAAGCCGCTCGCGCCGTAGAAGTCTCTTCGGACCACGGCGACCACGATACCGCCGTCAAGGAAGATGCTCACGCTGAGGACAGCGGCAGTGATCTCGACCTTACCCCTGGCTCACTCGAGAAAACCAACGATCCCGTCCGCATGTACTTGCGCGAAATGGGCACCGTGCCTCTGTTGACGCGCGAAGGCGAAGTTACCATCGCCAAGCGCATCGAGCGCGGCCAACTGGTCGTCATGAAGGCCATTACTCGTTCCCCCATCGTCATCAAGGAACTGATCGCTGTCGGTGACGATCTCCGCAAAGGTGCGCGTTCCATCAAGGAAATTGTTCAGTTCGATGACGAAGAGCTGACTGAAGAAAAGATCGCCAACAAGACCAAGCAGACCCTCAAGCACATCGAAAAGATCGCCAAACTTTACGATCAAGCCCTCAAGCAAGCCGTCAAGCTCGATAGAACCGCCAAATCCAAGAAGCGTCCCTATCGTCCGAGCAAAGTGGGACGTCTCGCGCACCCGCATCGAAATTTCCCTGGAAATCCGCGGCATCGATTTCAACCCTTTTGAGAAAAAGCGCCTCATCGATAAAATGCGCGGCACCGTCGAGCGCCTGCAATCTCTTGAACGTGAGGCTGGGCGCCTCGAGCGCCGTGCCGATGTTTCCAAAGGCGAGAACGCCGCCGAAGCCCGCCGCGAACTCCGCACACGACGCTCTGAGTTAAAGGACATTGAAGAAGCCAGCGAAGTCGGCCTCACCGAACTGAAGCGCACGCTCACCATCATTCAACGTGGCGAAGCGGAAGCCGAGCAAGCCAAAAAAGAACTGATTGAAGCCAACCTTCGACTCGTTGTTTCCATCGCGAAAAAGTACACCAATCGCGGTTTGCAGTTTCTCGATTTGATTCAGGAAGGCAACATCGGCTTGATGAAGGCCGTCGACAAGTTCGAATGGCGCCGTGGCTACAAGTTCTCCACCTATGCCACCTGGTGGATTCGCCAGGCCATCACGCGCGCCATTGCCGACCAGGCGCGCACTATCCGTATTCCGGTTCACATGATCGAAACCATTAACAAGCTGGTTCGCACCAGCCGCCAGCTTGTTCAGGAACTCGGCCGCGAACCTACCAGCGAAGAAATTGCCAAGCGCATGGACATCCCTGTGTCCAAGGTTCGCAAGATTCTGAAAATTGCTCAGGAGCCGATCTCGCTCGAGACTCCCATCGGCGAGGAAGAAGATTCGCATCTCGGCGATTTCATCGAGGACAAGGCAGTGGTCTCGCCCTCTGATGCGGTCATCAACTTGAACCTGAAGGAACAGACTTCCTCGGTGCTGAAGACCCTGACGCCGCGCGAGGAAAAAGTCATCAAGATGCGCTTCGGCCTCGACGATGGCAGCGAGCACACCCTCGAAGAAGTTGGCCAGTCCTTCGCCGTCACCCGCGAACGCATTCGCCAGATCGAAGCGAAGGCCCTTCGTAAGCTTCGTCATCCTTCGCGTTCGCGCAAACTCCGCGCCTTCCTCGAAGGCCCTTCCCGCGATTACCTATAGAAAGAATTGAGGTTAGAGGCTGGAAAATCGAAAATTGAAAAAAGCGCCCGGTTCATGCTGGGCGCTTTGATTTTTGGAGCTTGGTCACTTGGATGCCTAGGATTCGTAGATTATGGCTTAAACACAGTTCCTGGACCCAGTGCTTGAAGATCCGCGCTGGCACCCGTCAACTCTTTCGTTCCACTGCGCGCCGTTTCCAGTTCTTTACCCATCGCGTATACCAGGTATCTTTTTCCGACCTCCAGGTTGGGTCCGCAGCCGTGCAGGTCTGTATGAACTGTTATTTCAATTGTTTTGATACCTTTCCAATATCTCTCCACCCGAAATCGCTCGAACGGAGAAGGAACTTCCTTCCGCTCCGCCGGTGTTGTTTCTCTGACCTCCAAAACCTCGCCCACAAAAACTGCCTTCGCATGGCGCATGAACGAACGAGGACTGCCGTCTCCATGAATCTCGCACGTACATCCGTTAGTGAGTAAAGGGAAAAGAAACAATGCCAAACCGATCACGATAGCCGGAAGGTAATCCCTCACACATCGAACCATACCCTTCATGCCAGCAGTTCCACATACGCTGAAGAGGTGTGCGGTTCAGGGATTGCCTGGCCTTCCTCGCGCAAGCCCGCCAAATGAAACGCAATCGCTTCCTTCATCCTCTTCTCAATCTCATGCCGTGGGCCGGTCGCGGATACGCACCCCGGCAAATCGGGAGAATACGCCGCATATCCTGAACCTGTCTCCTCAATCACAATCAAATATCGTTTCACGATTCGAGTCCTCACCGCCGTGGAGCGCGAACGGCGTTCCGGGTGTCATCCCGCCTGCTGTTTGCAGCGAAAGGGAATAGGTCAAGCTGAGACAGTTTATTCCGCAGGATGGCACCGCAAGATTCAATACCGCTACGCTAGTCCTTCGCTGCCGCTCCGTCAATGACCAATCCCCTATTCGTCACGGGTCTCGGCGCAAAACAAAAAAAACGTCCCCGAAAATTTTCGGGGGCCTTCCTCGGCTGTTCGATGGTCTTGCGTAACCCTCTGAACCGCCGTACGCGGACCCGCAACTACGGTGGTGTGGCAGGGGCGGACGGGTGACCGTCCCCCCTATGCCTATTGCCAAGCGCGCGAACGATCTTGCTGCATTTCGCCGCGTTCTATCAGTCCTTTTCGCGGTCATCATCACGCGCGAACAGGTCATTCATCACGTTCGTGTTGGCGTCGCACGCATGGTTCAGGCACGGCAGACGGAATCCCGCTTCCAGCGATTTGAGCAGCGAGAAATGTGTGTAGAATTTCCAGCTCTTCACACCATGCGGACCGTAATTCGTATCCACCGTCAGTAGGACCTGGTTGGTTGTCGGCGCCACGCTGTAATCATTTTCATCCCACACCACGACAATCGCGTTGAGGCCTTCATGCCAGATCGGTGACTCATGAATGGCCTTGATAATCGTGCGCAGCCTCAAATCTCCCTGATAAATCAACGCCGGGTTCAATCCCACCTGCGTGCCATTGTCGTTCGGATCGAAATCACACACGGGCCCGGCGTTGCCGCGCCCATGTTGATCGTTGCACTGGTTCGGCGAGATGAACGCAAGATTCGGCACATGGCCCGCGCCGAGATCGTCAAACAAACCGTGCGCGCCCTCGAAGCCGACAATGTTCTTGAGGCTGTTGTTGGGGTTCAGTCCCTCCTGCACGCTCTGGAAGTATGCAAACGGATTGTGCTTCACCGCGTAGAGGTTAATCAGTGTCTGTTTTTCACCCGGGATGGCCGCAGTGATTTCGGCGTTGCTGATGAAAAAGCCGTCGCTATTGTTTACTCCATCCGCGCCTCTGGCTGGCAGACTCTCCTGGTAGCTCTTCCAGCTCTTGCCCCATTCCACCAGTTGATCGCCAATCGTTTTTCCTGAGATATCGGTTGCGGCGGGAATCGCGAACTTGCCGTCAATATTGATGTCCCCTGGAGGGCCGGAAGTTTCATTGGAGAAATCGAGCGCCGGCGTCGCCGCGTCCGTTCCCGTACCACGGATGGGGCAAATATCTCCGAATTTGCCGTTATCCAACGAAGGCGTGCCAGAAGCAAGATTTGTCAGGCAATTCGCATTGTGCCAATCCGGCGAATTGTCGTTCAGCACCCCAAAATTCGATCCGCCCACGATCTCCAGGTAATTGGTGGAACTAGGATGCGCGACGGCGAAGTAGTTTCTGCCGCTGTTCACCGAGTTTGCATATTGGTTCATGAATGGCAAGTTGGGGTTGCCGATGATTTGGCTGTACCCGTGGTTCTCCATCAGGATCACGAACACATGATCCAGGCGCGGCACACCCTTGGGCACTTGCCCTTCATTCGCAAATGCTGGGCTTACCAGCGAAACTGCCGCAAGCGTCGCGGCCAGCGACCTCAACCTTAAATTGATCTTCATCCGTAGTTCCTTTCCTTTCGTCTCTTATGGAATTCCGCGAACCTTTAGGGGTTTTTTGCCAATCGGGGGACAAACTTCCACGCCCGTGCTCTCAAAGATTGCGTCAAGTTTTTCCTTGTGCGTCGGGCAATCGGACTGGAGAACCTTAGGCGCAGATCGTTACAGCAAAGCGGCAGGCATGTTACAGGCGGGTGAATCCTCAGATTATCGATTCACATTCCGCCCTTGTAATTTGACCTCTCTCTCTGGCTAAGTTGGCCAGTCGCCCACAATCCTTTTGCGACAATCGGTTTCCACTAAGCTCTTGCGTTTCCTCAGCTCATGCACGAAATTGGAATATATCCCAGCAAATCCCGTAACCGTGTTGAGGAGCCGCTCTCTTCAAATGCAACGCCGAAACCAGATCGCCGCCTTCCTGATTTTTCTGCTCATCGCTTTGACTATCTTCGGTATCTGGCGCACCCGCGAAGCAGATTCCTCCCGCGCGCTTGCGCCCTCAAAAAATTCCAAGCAGGCTGCTTCTTCCTTGACTACCGTAGATCAGTCCCCACTTAAGGTTGCGCAACAGCTTGCTCAACTGGCTACCAGCCCCGAAGAGCGCACCTTCGCTCAGGAAGCCATTCGCCTGGCCGATTACGAAGTCGATCTGGCCTTTGATACCGCTCTCAGCGAAGCTCGAGTCCATCCCCTTCCTCTCAGTCCGGAAGCCAAGGAAATCAACGAACGTCTGCAAAAGGCCGAGAAAATTCTGAAGGCTGACCAGGAGCGCACCAAGCAGCTTGCCGAACAAGTTGTCAAAGTCCCCGAGAATAAGCGCGAAGCTGTCGAGCTCGACCTCATTCAGGCGGAAGCCGACCTCGACCTCGATCAGGATGAAGTTGATGACGCCAAACAGGATCTCTATCGTGCCGGCGGCAACCTCGTCGATCGTATTCAGACCATGAAGAAGGAGCACGAGGAGGTCGGCCATGGGAGTGCCACTGCCGTTCCCACGGGAGCTCCTCCTCCCGAAGAATTGGGTCTGATCCATCGCGCACAACAGTGGAACGAACTTCATCAAAAACAGCTTCAGTTGTGGCAAGCGAAGAACAACGCCCTCGCCGCGGCCGGCGAACTCTCCCTCGAACACGATGCCCTGGAAGCGGCTTCTGATGCGTCAAAAGTACAGTCGCCCGAATTGGTCCATCATTCCAAGCAGAGTAAATCTACGGAACCGGTGAACCGTGTCTCCGCTGCCGACAAAAGCCGCGAAGAATCCGCTTCCTTGCTCCGAAAAACGGAGCAGATTGCCGCGGACCAAAAGATGCTTACTGTCCTCGATAAGCGCATCGAAACTCAAAAGGAACTCGCCGCTGTCTACGACCAGTGGATCAACTTCGTCCATGGGCGCCAGCTCCGCGTTATCCATCGCATGCTGATTGGATTCCTCATTATTCTGGCCATCGCGCTTCTTGGTCTTTACGTCAGCTCCTGGATGGACACCGTGGCTGGAAAAGTCTCCACGGATCGACGCCAGACCCAATTCTTGCGCACGGTTTCACGTGTCTTTCTCCAGTTCCTCGCTGCCCTTATGGTCCTGTTGGTGATTTTCGGGCCTCCCGGGCAGTTGGGAACTTTTCTCGGGCTGGCGGGCGCGGGGTTAACAGTCGCATTGAAGGATTTCATCGTCGGCTTTATCGGCTGGTTCATGCTCATGCGCAAGAATGGGATTCGCATGGGAGACTGGGTGGAAATCAACGGTGTCACCGGCGAAGTCGTGGAAATTGGTCCGTTCCACACCGTGTTGCTGGAAACCGGGAATTGGGGCGACTCCGGACAACCCACCGGCCGCCGCGTCACCTTCACCAATAGTTATGCCATCGAGGGTCACTACTTCAATTTCTCTGCCAGCGGACCTTGGCTTTGGGATGAGTTGCAGGTGGTTCTGCCGGCCGGCCAGGATCCCTATCCCACCGTCGAAGCCCTCAAGAAGCAGGTGGCTGAGGCTACCGCCGAGTACAGCAAGCAAGCCGAACAGGAATGGCGCCACGCCACTTCTTCCATCGAAGAGTCTGGCTTCACCGCGACGCCTGCCGTCAGCCTGAAGCCCATCCTCGGCGGCGTGGAAGTCAGCGTTCGCTACATCACGCGCGCCAGCGACAAATACAAAGTGCGCGCCGAACTCTACCATACCGCGCTTGAACTGGTTTCCAGTCAGGGCGGAAAAGTCTCCACCTGATCCGCATTGCGTCCGCTATTTGTAGTGGCCGACCTTTAGGTCGGTTCTCTGGGTTCTTTACGGATCGGAGCTCCGGCTCCAACAATAAATCTCCCTTGGAATAGGCTCTGCCCTTGGGTTCTTCGTTCATCCCGGGCTAACCCGTGGCAAACCCCATCGAGCTCTGCAGCAATTTTCGCGCCCGCGACGCTGTGTACGTCGCGCCCGCATACATCGCTGCCAGCATAAAGAATCCCACGGCGATGCTGAACCGTTGCGCCACCCAGCCCAGGCAAAAACTCATCGCAAGTTGCAGCACCGTCGCAAAAATTGCGAATGCCGATTGCGTTCTCCCCATAAAGTGCCGCGGCACAATTCCCATCAGCGACGATTGCGCCACAATTCCTCCCAAAGCCCGGAAAAATCCAAAGCACCCTTGGAGTAACACTGCGCCCAACAGGAAGCTCACGAACGGGATCGCCAGGTGACCCAGCGCCATCCCTGCCATTACCGCCACATACAGCGGCAGTCGCAATTTTTGCGGCAATTGGCTGGTGATCAAGCCACCGGCAATCGCACCGATGGCCCAGCCCGCCTCAATGAACCCGAAACCTCGCGCACCCGAATGCAGAATTTCTGTCGCCAGCGCCACCACCACCACGTTTGAACTCACGATACTTGCCATCAGAATCGCGTGCGTCACACCCAGCGCCACCACCACCGGTTGTTGCTGCAAATACCCGACTCCTTCTTTCATGTCCGCGTAAATCGCCAGCGAAAGTCCCGCCTCCGCCACCTCCGGGTTTTCACCGCTTTCCAACGCTTGAGAGGCTGTCTGCGTGGCCTCTGAATATTCGCGCGGATATTGTTTGTGATCGCGCGGTGAGATGTAACCGCTGCGCAGCTTGTACAGGCAGGTTGCCGACACAAAATACGTCAGCCCATCGATGAACAGAATCCCCGCGATCCCGATGTGGTCGTAGATGAATCCAACAAATGTACCCGCCAGCAGCATGCCCGTCTGCACCCCAACCAATACGGCGGCGTTCCCACCCGTGAATTGGCTGGGGGGAATCACCTCCTGCACCAGCGCGTTCACGTTGGCCCAGTACATCGCTGAGCCCGTGCCGGTAATCAGCGTCATCAGGTACAGGTGCCAGATCTCCAGTTGCCCGCGCCACGCGACGTAGGCAATCGCCAGCACCGCGAATCCGCGCGCCAGATCCAGCAGCGCGCCCAGGTACCGCCGGTCAAACCGGTCGATCAGTACGCCCCCAAGGAACGGCACCACCAGTCCCGGCAGTGTCACCACGATCACTTGCCAGCTCACCGCCACCGTCGAATGTGTGGCCGACATGATGTACCAGCTCACGCTGATAAAATTCATCCCGCTGCCGAACAGCGAAACAAACATCGCCGTGAAAAAATACCGGAACGCCCGCTGCTCCCACAGCAGTTTCCAGTCGACACGGTGTTGCTCAACAGTGGCCATTGAGCCTATTAGTTTACTATTGTCATGCGAAGAACAGGGCTAAGGTCAGAGTTCGGCGTCGCCAAGCCTGCAATAGGTTCTCACAAGACGGCACAATTCTCGGGGCAGGCGGGATCATAAAAAACAGGGATTTGCATGTCTTCAAAGATATCGTTGTTATGATCCCTTTCCGTTTTTCGAATGACGACCGCCGGGCATATGGAACTCATATGTGATCTGATTGTAACTGTGCTTACCTCTTGCGATAACCTCCTGCGCGATTACCCGTGCAGATGCAACTCCGCCATCGCGCAGTAACGCCAACTTCTTGAATTCTTTCCTGAATGCGATGACCATCGCGACTGCGAGAACGACCACAATAGCCAATAGAGGGTAAGCGGATACAGCTCTCTAATGTCTATTGGGCTCGTCGCCAACGATTTGACGACGGTATAAACAATCACGCAGGGCACGACCATCACCACAGCGAAAAAGAAGATGCAGAGCTTGGCGACCGGCCGAAGTGCAATCCGCCGCGGGCGCGGAAGAGCCTGGACTGTTTGCAGAAACAGAGGAGGCAATGGAACATGACCAGACGTAACGGGATCGACCTTGACTCTTCACAAAGCCTCGGAAAGAGCGCGCTTTGTTCCCCAGTGATCCCATGCATATGCAAAACTGATCACGCCAATCATCAGGGGGAGCGGAAAAATTCAGTAGCTCCTTTTGACTCGCTTTCGAATCATTAAGAATCCACTCTCATTGCACGACGGCAGCATTTTTTCGGTTGCCGACCCTTGCTCAGTTCAATTTCAGCTCGACTCAGTTCCATCCACAGTTCGCCAAAGGGCTTGTTGGCAGGCTGAAGGAACCGATGGAGCGCGACTGCACGGCTGCAGAATGGACAGTGATCCTAGCCATCCCTTTATGGTAGCTCGGATTTCTACAGCGGAACCGATTCCGGGGTGCGTTAGTCGATTTAAACAACTTCTCCATGTCCGACTACCTCGTATCTGGCTGATGTGTGCGGCTGGCTCCAAGTGTCCACCACCGTAGGCTTACAGAGCCACCGATTCAAAATGCTTGCGAATATGATAAGGGCAACTTGAGTTTGCTCTGAGCGATCTCTTCCTGCCGCACTGACCGTCGAACTCCCCACCGCTCAGGGCTGGGTGCGCCCCGTCAACGATGTCTCGCCGCACATCGCGCCAGGCGAATCACTCGGTCTGGTCGGTGAATCCGGCAGCGGCAAGACCATGCTCTCTCTCACCCTGATGGGCTGCTTCCTCCCGGCGCTCGCGTTACGGGCGAAGCTTGCTCTCCAGCAGCGCCGCACCAAAAGATTTAGCCAAGCTCCGCGAAGAGGCCGACTGGCGCGCCGTGCGCGGCCGCGAAATCGCCATGGTCTTTCAGGAGCCGATGACCTCGCTGAATCCTGTGATGCGTGTTGGTGCCCAAATCGAAGAAGCCATTCGCGCCCACGAGCCAAGTCTCGCCGGTTCTCACCTGCAGCACCGCGTCACCGCCGCGCTTGAACGAGCGGCTGTCCCCGAACCCAATGTGCGTGCCAGGCAATTTCCCCATCAACTTTCCGGTGGCCTCCGGCAGCGCGTCATGATCGCCATGGCCCTCGCCGCCAATCCGAAACTGCTCATCGCCGATGAGCCGACCACCGCTCTCGACGTCACCGTCCAGAAACAAATCCTCGAATTGCTCGACCACTTGCGGCGCGAATTGGAACTCGCACTGCTCTTCATCACGCACGATCTCGGCGTTGTCGCGAAGGTTGCCGATCGCGTCGCCGTCATGTACGCCGGGCGCATCATTGAAGAAGGTCCCACGCAAGATGTTCTTCTGTCGCCGAAGCATCCCTACACCCAAGGTCTTTTGGCCGCTTCTCCTACAATTATCCGTGGACAGCTCATCCCCATTCCCGGCACTGTCCCGCAACTCACCGCACTTCCTCCCGGCTGCGCGTTCACTCCACGCTGCAAATACCGCCGCGCTGAATGCGAGCAGCCTGTTCCTGCGTTTCGACCGTCAGACAGCGATCATTCCGCCAGGTGCGTCCTGCTATGACGCATTTGCTCGAAGCTCGCAGTCTGCGCAAGACCTATCGCGCGCGGTGGTGGAGTCTTCTCCGACGAAACAAAAGGGGAACGCTTCGTCGCCGTCGACGATGTGAGTTTCTTCGTCGAGCCCGGCGAAACGTTTGCCATCGTTGGCGAAAGCGGCTGTGGCAAAACGACGCTGGCCCGGATGCTTCTCCGCCTGATCGAACCTGATCACGGCGCAATCCTCTTCGAAGGCAGCGATCTTCTGCATCTCTCCGGAGAAGCCTTGCGCCTGCAGCGCCGCCAGATGCAGATGATTTTCCAGGATCCCTTCGCCTCGCTGAATCCTCGCATGCGCGTGGGAGAAATCGTCGCGGAGCCGCTGGCCATTCACGAGCCGAGACTCTCGCGCAGCGATCGCCTTGCACGCGCCGCGGAAATTCTTCGCCGCGTTGGCCTGCCCGAAGACGCCGTGAACCGCTATCCGCACGAATTTTTTGGCGGCCAGCGCCAGCGCATCGGGATCGCCCGTGCGTTGATTCTGAGACCCAAGCTCGTGGTAGCGGATGAACCCGTCTCCGCGCTGGATGTTTCCGTCGGCGCGCAGGTGCTCCTGCTGCTGCAGGAATTGCAGCCGAATTGGGGCTGACCTACATTTTCATTTCGCACAGCCTGCCCGTGGTGGCGCAACTCGCCACCCGCATCGCGGTGATGCGCGCCGGGCAATTCGTGGAATTGGGGCCGGCGGAGATGATTCTGACGGCACCGGAGGCAGACTACACCCGGGAGTTGCTTGCCGCCGTGCCCCAGATTCCCCACGCAATCGTTTTGTGTGATATTTTCCCCCATGCATCCGTAGTACCCACAGCACAACATGCGCAAACCTGTGGGGAGGAGTCCTCGATGGCATACTATCACCTGTGCCTGCGGCGGAGCCGCAGGCGGCCATTTCGCCGTTCGGCCGCATCGTGGGCGTTTTATTCTCGCCGAAAGCTACGTTTGAAGACATTGTCCGTAAACCCAGTTGGTTGCTGCCACGTTCTGATTGCCACTGTTCTGGCATTTTTCCACGTGGTCGCCCTGAACAGCCATTCAATTGGCGCGATTACATTGCCCAGCAGATGGACAAGAGTCCGCGGGCCGCCCAACTCTCGACCGAACAAAAACAACAACAGGTCGAAATCTCGCAAAGTTTCGCCTGACATTGTCTACGCTTTGGGCTCTCGGTTATTCTCGTTGTGGTGTTTGTGGTGTCGGCGTGATGTCATGCGGGCCTACAATTTGCTGGCGGGCGCTGGTGCGACCTTTTCGCAACTCCCTTGGGATTGCTGCCCACGCTCTTCCTGCTGGAATTGTCAGCACCCGATTCTCCTCGTTACTGTCTTTTTCCTCAACCCGTAACCTGTGATCCTGGAAATCCTGTCGCCACCAATGTGGCGGCGCTTTTTCCGGAAGAGTCCGCCAAATGGCTGATCGCGCTCTGCAAATCCATCGACATCTTCAGATTCTGGACCCTTGTCTTCTCGCCATTGGCTTCGCGGCGGTCAACCCCGAGAAACTCAAGGGCGGCAAAGCCTTACGATCGTGCTTTCGGTTTCCTGGGCTATATGTGTTGCCGTCGTGGGGTTCGCCTTTATCTTCTCCTGATACACTTGGGGCGTGAGTTTTTCCTTTGAAGTTCTGCACACTGATCCCAGCGGCGCGCGGCGCGGCCGACTGACCACGCCGCACGGCGTCATCGAGACGCCGGTGTTCATGCCCGTGGGCACGGCCGCAACCGTCAAAGCCCTTACCCAGGAAGCGCTCGAAGACACTTGGCGCACGCATCATCCTCGCCAATACCTATCATCTTTATCTGCGGCCCGGCCATGCACTGATCCGCAAACTTGGCGGCCTGCACAACTTCATGTCCTGGCGCGGGGCGATCCTGACGGATTCGGGCGGCTACCAGGTATTCAGTCTGGCGGACTTGCGGAAAATCACCGACGAAGGCGTGCGCTTCCGTTCGCATCTGGATGGTTCGGAGCATTTGCTCACGCCGGAAAAAGCGGCGGAGATCCAACTCGCGCTTGGCTCGGACATTGCTATGGTGCTCGACGAATGCATCGAAACGCCTGCGCCCCGCGACATCGCCGAAGCGGCGCTGAAACGCACCACCGCCTGGGCGCACCGTGCAAGAAAGTATTTTCTGGACGCGCGCAGCGCAACGGCGACCCGCCGCAGTGGCAGTTCGGCATTGTGCAAGGCGCCACATTTCGCCGATCTGCGCCGCGAGAGCGCGCAGCAATTACTCGAGTTGGATTTTCCCGGCTACGCCGTCGGGGGCCTGGCAGTCGGCGAGCCGCACGACGTCACCTGCGAAATGGCCGGACGAAGTCACCGCGCTACTTCCCAAAGACCGCCCGCGCTACCTGATGGGGGTGGGCCGCCCGGAGCAGTTGGCCGACTATGTCGCCCTGGGCATCGACATGATGGATTGCGTGTTGCCGACGCGTGCGGCGCGCCACGCCTGCTTGTATACCAGCGAAGGGCGCGTGCTGATCAAGAACGCGCGCTATATGCGAAGACCAGCGTCCGCTGGATGCAAATTGTTCTTGCAGTGTCTGCCGGCGTTACACGCGCGCCTATCTTCGGCATCTGTTTGCCGCCGGAGAAATCACCGCGGCGATCCTGGCCACCCACCACAATGTCCACTTTTACCTTGACACCATGCGTCAAATCCGAGAGGCTATCACTTTTGGACAACTTGAAAAATTCGCGTCAGAGCTGCGTGCCCGCTACAATGAGGGTCCGGCCTGAAGCGGCCTTGCCACGGACGGCTTTAGAGTCCGCCGCCAGGCAGTGGCAACCCGCAATAGGTCGAGTCTCAGGACGAGAATCGAGCGGGCAGGGTAAGCGGAGAAACTTACCGCTCGCGGCGAGTTTTTCTCTTCGTCGCGGAGCCAGCGAGTGAATTGCTCCGGAACAGTTGGATGTGGGCAGGTTGGGAAAGGGTACGGGCAGCAAAGAAGAACATGAATCTGGCGGCTTTCTGGTTTTTGCAGGCCGGCGGCCCCGCGGGACTTGGGCAGCTTTCTCATTCCCCTCGCGCTCATGTTCGGCATCATGTATTTTCTGGTGATTCTGCCGCAGCAGCGGCAGCGCAAGAAGGTGCAGGCGATGCTCTCCGCCATCAAAAACGGAGACAAGGTGGTCACCACTTCCGGCATCTACGGCACCATCAATGGCATGGACGGCGACACGATCATTCTCAAAATCGCCGACAATGTAAAAATTCGCATCGCGCGTGCGGCGATTGCACAGGTGGAGGCATCGGAAGATGCAAAGTAACTCCCCGGCCCGCCCCGATTCGCGCTTGATCTCTTAACCATGAATCCTAATCTGAAGTGGAAAGTCCTCTTCATCTTCGGCGTCATTCTGATCTGTATCTATTTCATTTTTGGCTTGCCCACGTTCCCGACTTCGCTGGCGCAGATCAAGGATAATTTCACACAGCCAGATCAAGCTGGGGCTGGACCTTGCAGGGCGGCACGCACCTGATTCTTCAGGTGCAGGTGCAGGAAGCCATCGCGCAGGAAACCGACCAGACCGTCGACCGCCTGACCACGCAGATGCGCACCAAGAATATCCGCTACGAAGAAGTGCGCCGCGTTGACGATACCCACATCATCGTCCGCAATATTCCTTCGGACCAGCTTTCGCAATTCCGCGATCTGGTTCACGATCAATTCTGAACCCAATTGGGAACTGGCTCCGCGCCGGGCGAGCCGAACGCCTACCTCTTGACACTGCGGCAGAGCGCCATTGCGCGCATTCAGGAAACCACCATGACGCAGTCGCTCGAAACCATCGAGCGCCGCATCAATGCCCTTGGGCCTGACCGAACCCACCATTCAGCCGCACGGCCGCAAGGACAACGAAATTCTCGTGCAACTCCCCGGTGAAGGCGATCCGACGCGCGCCAAACAGGTGATTCAGGCCGGCGGTCAACTGGAATTGAGGCTGGTGGAAGATCCCAACTCCCTATTCTTCGGAAGCTGCCGCTCTCGCCGCGCATGGCGGGATTCTTCCCGCCGGCACGGAAATCGTGCGTGGCCGCGGCAGAACCCGCATTCGCAAAATCCGCAGGACGCTGGCGAAAATTGGTATGTGCTGAGCCGCACTCCGGTTGTGACGGGGCGCGACCTTCGCAGCGCCACGGAAAACCGCAACACCAAATGCCCGGTCAGTGGCAAGTCAACTTCGTTCTCTCCGGTGAAGCGGCGCGCCGCTTCGGCCCATTCACCGAACAGAATACGTGGCCGCCAGATGGCCATCGTTCTCGAACAAGTCGTTTATTCCGCGCCGGTGATCAAAAGCCGCATCGAGGATTCCGGATGATTGAAGGTAACTTCAGCCAGGAATCCGCGCACGACCTGGCACTGATTCTGCGCGCCGGCGCTCTGCCTGCTTCGATCAAATATCTGGAAGAGCGCACGGTTGGCCCATCGCTCGGGGCCGACTCCATTCGCCACGGCGTGCAAGCCTCGATTCTGAGCTTGGTCGTGGTGATGATTTTCATGGTGTTTTATTACCGGCTGTCTGGCGTGAACGCGGTATTGGCCTTGATCCTGAACCTGATCATCTTCTGGCCGCACTGGCCATGTTCGGCGCGGTGCTCACTTTGCCCGGCATTGCGGGCGTCATTTTGACTATCGGTATGGGCGTCGACTCCAACGTGCTGGTCTTCGAGCGTATTCGCGAAGAATTGCGCAACGGCAAGTCCTCCTCGGCGGCGGTGGATGCCGGGTTTGATAAGGCGTTTCTGACGATTATCGACACCCACGTCACCACCGTGGTTTCGGCCTTTTTCCTGTTCATCTTTGGAACCGGGCCCGATCCGGGGTTTTGCCATCACCTTGACCATCGGTTTGATCGCCAACGTGTTCACGGCCATCTTCGTGTCGAAGACGATTTTCCAGTATCACCTGAGAAAATGGACCGCCAGGCGGAACTCAGCATTTAAGGACTCTAAGCGGTTCCAGTACTACCCACCCGCTTGGTTTCGGGAACAAACTGGAACAGGGTGGAGTCTAAAGAAGGGAAGCGCGAAACGGCATGATCGAGCTCTTCAAAGAGCCCAACATCGACTGGATGGGCAAAGCCAAGTATTTCTTCGCATTGAGCGGACTCCTGCTGCTCATCGGCTGGAGCGCCATATTTTTCAAGGGCGGCATTAAGTACGGCATCGACTTCAGGGGTGGCACCAACGTGGATGTCCGTTTTGCCAAAGCGCCGAATATCGATGAGCTTCGCAAGGGCTGCAGGCCAGGGCCTGGGCAACAGCGAAATTCAGAGCATCAGCGACATCGCCAACCCGAACTCCAACGAAGTGCTGATTTTCGTCGAGCAAGCCGGGCAGAGAGATCAAGCTCTGGATGAAGGCAAGGCCAAAGTTCTTACGGCGCTGAACGCCACTTATGGCGTGCGCGAGTTCAACGAAGCCGGACTTCAATTCCGCGACGCCAACGGCGCTTGCCAATTTCCTCGCGCAGAGAGATCCGCTGGGCTCTCCGTCAATGCCGGCGACCGCTACAGCAACTTGCGAAGAATCTCTTGCTTACCGCGACAAGAACAACGATGGCGTGCTCACGAATCTGGACGAGCTTTCAAGCGCCGATGGTGCAACCCCGGCGGTAGTTTCCGCGCTGAAGGATAATTATTCGCTCGCACCCTTTGCCATTCGCAACGTGGAAATCGTTGGAGCCAAGGTGGGTGGCGAGCTTCGCAATCAGGCCATTCGAGTAACCCTCTATGCTTTGGCAGGCATGCTGGTATATATTGCCTTCCGATTCGAGTGGGTTTTCGGAGCCGCAGCGGTGATCGCCGTATTTCACGACGTTCTCATCACGCTCGGCCTCTTCAAGATCTTCGGTTTTGAAATTTCGCTGACGGTCATCGCGGCGCTGTTGACCCTGGTCGGTTATTCGATGAACGACACGATCGTCATCTTTGACCGCATCCGGGAAAACAACCGCCTTCTGCGCAAGGAACCGTTCGCCGACGTGGTGAACAAGTCGATTAACCAGACGCTTTCGCGAACGATCCTGACCAGCGGATTAACCTTTCTCACCGTGCTCGTCCTGTTCCTGATGGGCGGCCAGGTGCTTCGGGCGTTTGCCTTTGCCCTGGTGGTGGGAATTGTGGTAGGAACGTATTCCAGTTTTGGTATCGCTGCACCCCTTGTTGTCGCCTGGAATAACTGGCGGGGACAGGGCGCTGGCAGCAGGCACCGGAACCGCAGCCGGCAACAAATCCCGGGGGAACGAAGGCGGCCAACCCCGCCTCGCACCAGCCGGCAGGAGGTAGAGTCACCATGTTTGAAGAAATGGTCGTTTCAATGCGACAAGCAAGAAGACCAACAAGCCGTGGACCGTTGTTCTGTCCATGTGCTCCAAGTCGGTCTTCCTCGCCATCCTTGATTCTCATTCCGCTCATCTATACGGAAGCGCTCCCGAAGACTCTGATGTCTTCGATTCTGTTGGCGCCTCCGCCTCCACCCCCGCCTCCGCCACCGCCAGCGGCCGTGCAGGTTGTGAAGGTAAAACCAGTCGCCCACTTGATGGATGCCGGGAAACTGGTGGCTCCGAAAGTCATCCCGAAGGACGTAAAAATCATTAAAGAAGAAGAAGCACCTCCCGACATGGGCGGCGGAATGGTCGGCGGCGTACCCGGCGGCGTATCCGGTGGATCCATGGGCGGAGTACTCGGTGGTGTGATTGGTGGTGCGGGCTCCTCGACGGCTCCTCCTCCGCCAAAGGCAACCCCGAAGCGCATCACGGTCGGTGGAAACGTGCAGGCTGCCCACCTGGTGAATCGTGTTCAGCCCTTTATCCTCCGCTGGCTCGCCAGACGCGCATCAGCGGCACCGTAAAGCTGCACGCCATCATCGGCAAGGATGGAACCGTGCAGCAGTTGCAAGTGGTTTCCGGGCACCCACTGCTAGTGCAGTCGGCGCTGGATGCTGTGAGGCAGTGGCGGTACCAGCCAACCCTGCTGAACGGCGACCCGGTCGAAGTTGACACGGAAATCGACGTCATTTTCTCGCTGGCTCAGTAAGTACAACGGAGCGGCGCGGTGTCGTGGGAGCTGCGCGCTGTCTCTGAGTTCCGCAGTTGAAATCAACACTCTTGTTGGTGCCGGCTAGTCCGGGGCCACTAGGAAATAAGGAGCAAACGAATGTTAGCAACACTCTTTCTTTACGCAGTGTGGCTGCAGGAAGCCACCACCAGCTGGAACCTGAAGGACATGCTCATCTCGATGGGCTGGCCCGCCAGAATCGTCGTCTTCATTCTGTTCGTCCTTTCCATCTATTCGTTCGGCGTCATGATTGACCGCTTCCTCATGTACAACAACGCGCGCAAGCAGTCGCGTCTGTTCGTGCAGCAGGTTGCCGGCGCCCTGAAAGATGGCAAGCTGGATGAAGCCATCTCCATCGCCGAGCGCAACAAGAAGAGCCACATCGCCAAGGTTGTCGCCACCGGCCTCTCCGAATTCCAGTCGGCCTCGCAGCAGGTTTCCGACGCGGAAGTCATTGAAGCCGCCAAGCGCGGCCTGGAACGCTCCGTCGCCATCGTACACGCGGAAATGAAGCGCGGCCTTCGGCATTGGCCACGATTGGTTCCACGGCGCCGTTCGTCGGACTGTTCGGCACGGTGGTCGGAATTTTGAACGCGTTTAAAGGTATCGCGAGCAACAAAGCGACCGGTCTGTCGGCCGTCGCCGGCGGTATCGCTGAGGCGCTCGTGACCACGGCATTCGGTTTGCTCGTGGCCGTCCCCGCTGTCTGGGCGTACAACTACTTCACCAACAAGGTGGAAGCGTTCGACGTCGAGATGGATAACTCCTCGATGGAATTGATCAACTACTTCATCCTGCGCCGCGGCGCCAAGAAGTAACCGGGAAGAAGGAATAACCATGGCCTATAAGCCAGTAGCAGGAGCGCAGATGTCGGCCCCGAACGTAGTACCGATGGCCGACATCATGCTCGTGCTGTTGATCATCTTCATGGTGGTCACGCCTATGTTGCAGAAGGGCGTATCGGTGGACATGGCGAAAGTCGACAATCCGCGCGATATGAAGGATGCGGATAAAGACGACGCCATCATCGTGGCGGTAACGCGCGATGACAATATCTTCCTGGGCAACAATAAGATTGCCAAGGAAGATATCACCGGGCAGATCAAGGATCTGATTGCCAACCGGCTGGATAAAACGATCTACGTGAAGAGCGATGGACGCGCCAAGTACGGCACGGTCGTCGCCGTCGTAGACGAAATCCGTTCCGCGGGAGTCGATCAGATCGGACTGCTGACCGAAAAGATCAAGAACACGAGCCGAGCAACCCTCAGCCCAGCAGCCGAAGCAGTAGAACTCAGGTTATTTCGTACCAGTCGTTGGTATCGTTCGTTTGCAGAGTTGACGGGCGCGCCGGATCCCACCCGGCGCGGCCTTCTCCTCGCAAACGGCAACGGCGGCCTGACAGGAGAACTCGCAATGGGGATGGATGTAGGCAGCAGTTCAGGCGGTCAATGGCATCGCCGAATATCGTGCCGCTCATCGATATTCTGCTGGTGCTCATTATTATTTTCATGGTGATCACGCCCCTGACGCCAAAGGGACTGGATACGCTGGTGCCGCAGCCTTCACCGAATCAGCAGCAGAACGTCGAGCTGGAAAATAAGACGGTGGTTGTGCAGGTATGCGAACGATAAACTGAAGATCAACAACGAAGACACCTCCTGGGATGCCTGGGCGCCGCATGGAACAGATCTTCAAGGATCGTGCGGAAAAGGTCGCTTTCGTCAAGGGTGACAATGACGTGCTGTTCATGGACGTCGCCCGGGCCATCGACATCATGCACGGCGCGGGCATCGACAAAGTCGGCCTCATCACAGCCAAGCTCGAGGCCGGGCAGTAGTCGTTTCTCGTTCTTCTCGCTCGATGTGAGGGTCCTCTCGCAGGGTCGAATCTCGACTGCGAGGTGACTTATGGGATTTACGCTTGGCGGTAAACGTGGGATCTGTCTCGGAAGTAAATGTGGTCCCACTGATTGATATTCTGCTGGTGCTGCTGGTCATTTTCATGATCATTCCGCACCATCAGGCGGGGCTCCCGGCCGTTGCCTCAGGCCAGCACGCCGGACACGGGGCCTCTTCCGGAAGCAATCATTGTGAGTTGTCCGATGGTTCGCTCCGGATCAATCAATTGGCAGTAGCACGCGAAGAATTTCGTAACCGTCTGGAACGGATTTTTGATTGCGAGCTCAAAGCGTTGCGTTTCTTCAGGGTGATCGGTCTCTCGAGTTTCATGCGGTGGCCCAGGTTCTGGATCTCATGCACACCGCCGGCGCTACCTCGGTCGGTTTGTTGACATCTGAACTGGAAAAAAACCGCTGAACGTGATGGAATGCCCGTATAGGGCGGATGTGAATCCTAGCCTTGGCCCCGCATTGTTGGGGTCACGCTTATCAGGGATGGAAGCCTCCATGACTCATGCATCAGTTTCACGGGAAACCACGCTCCGGTTTTCCGGCATTGCCAGCAAGATGTCTTTCGCTGGCCGCTATCCTCATTCTCTTGTTTGGTGTTTCGGGCTGCAACAAACTCCGCGCCCGCGACCTTCTCAACAAAGGCGTCGCGGCTTTCAAGAACGCCCAGTTTGACGCGGCTGTTGAAGATTTCAAGCAGGCCAAAGAGCTTGATCCAGATCTCATCAACGCTCGTTTGTATCTCGCCACGGCCTACGCCAGCCAGTACATTCCCGGCGCACCTTCCGATGAAAACTTGAATCACGGCAAGGAAGCTGTCGCGGAATATAAGGAAGTGCTGGAGAAGGACCCGAACAACCTCAGCGCCATCGACGGACTCGCCTCGATCATGTACCAGATGGCCGGCCAGCCGTTCGATGCCAAGAAGTTCGAAGAATCCAAGATGTACCACCAGAAGCACATCGCGCTGAAGCCGGACGATCCTCAGCCGTACTACTCCATCGGCGTCATCGATTGGGCGATTGCCTATCGCGGCAACACGGAAATGCGCGGCGAATACAACCGCGCCAACGCAGAGAAGAAAGCGCAGGTCAAGGACACGGAACCGCTTCCTCCCGACGTGCGCACTGCCTATATCGAAAAGTATGGCGCACTGGTGGATGACGGCATCACGAGTCTGAAAAAGGCCGTCGAACTGAAGCCCGACTACGAAGACGCCATGACCTATCTGAACCTGCTCTATCGCCGCAAGGCCGATATGGTGGAGTCCACGGCCGAGCGGGATTCCTCACCAAGCAGGCGGATGATCTGCTCGATAAGGTCAAGGAAATCAAACAGAAGAAAGCGGAGGAAGCCGCACCCGCAGTGTCCTAAGCCGGCTCTCCAGTTCTTACGCCAGGCCCCGTTTTCGGCGGGGCCTTTTTTTTGCTGCGGTGGCGAGCCACCGCTTTGGATCCGGCCACGTCGCCGCAAATCCATATTCATTACCTCTGCACTCGCGACCTTCTTTCGCCTTGAGCCGACTGCGCAACACTCTTTCTCCATGCCCTCTCTCGTCGTACACTAGAGCATGCGGTTCGCCTGCCAATCTGCCGCTGAATTTCAATCGGGACCGCACCGAGCGGCAGCTGAATGCCCGCCTGGAAGAACTCCTGGAAAAGCTCGCGACAACCGTCCTTCGGATGATCCCTGGCTGGTCCGGCGCGCCTACGACATTGCCGCGGAACGCCACCGCGACCAGTTCCGCACTTCCGGCGACCCCTATGTCACCCACCTTCTGGAAGTCGCGCACATCCTGGCGGACATGCGCCTGGACGCCACCACGCTGGCCGCGGCTTGCTCCACGACGTCATCGAGGACACGGAGTTTCCGCTTTCGCGCTTGGAAGAACGTTTGGCGAGGAAGTAGCGCGCCTGGTGGAAGGCGTCACGAAAATCGGCCGCCTGAACATGATGGCGCCGGAGGCGCGGCAGGCCGAGAACGTTCGCAAAATGCTGCTGGCGATGGTGCACGACGTTCGCGTGGTGCTGATGAAACTGGCGGACCGCGTTCACAACATGCGCACGCTGGAATTTCTCGAGCCGGCAAAGCAACTGCGCATCGCGCGCGAAACTATGGATATCTACGCGCCGATCGCCCACCGCCTGGGCATGGCGCTGATCAAAGACGAATTGGAAGATCTTTCTTTTCGTTTTCTCGAGCCCGAAGCCTACTTTTCCCTGCAAAAGGAAATTACCGAAAAAGCGCCGATTCACAAGAAATTCCTGGAAGACGTTCAGGCCACCATTCGCACCAAGCTGGTGGAAAACGGCATCCCTGCGGAACTGGAAGCGCGCGTGAAGGGCCTGCACTCCCTGCATCGAAAAATCATCAGGCAGGAACGCAGCCTCGATCAGATTTACGACCTGCTCGCCGTTCGCGTCATTACCGATAGCGAGCGCAATTGCTATGCGGCGCTCGGTGTTGTTCACCACGTCTGGCGCCCCGTGCCCGGCCGCTTTAAAGACAATATCGCCATGCCGCGCCCAATCTCTACCAGTCTCTGCACACCACCGTGATTCATGGCGGCCAGCCGTTCGAGATTCAGATCCGCACGCAGGATATGCATCGCATCGCGGAAGAAGGCGTGGCGGCGCACTGGAAATACAAAGATGGCAAGGCCGTTTCCGGGAGATGACCAGCGCATCACGTGGATGCGCCAATTGATTGAATGGTCGCAGGAATTGCAGGAGCCTGGCGAATTTCTCTCCACGTTGAAAGTCGACCTTGCGCCCGTGGAAGTCTATGCGTTCACGCCCAAAGGACGCGTGCTGGAACTTCCCAAAGGAGCCACGCCCGTCGATTTCGCCTACTCCGTGCACACCGAAGTGGGACATCAGTGCGTCGGCGCCAAAGTGAACGGCCAGATGGTTTCTCTTGCGCCACGAAATCGTCAGCGGCGATGTCGTCGAGATTCTTACGCAGAAAGGCCACAAGCCCAGCCGCGATTGGCTCAGTTTCGTCAAATCCTCTCACGCCAAAAGCAAGATTCGCCATTTCATCAATACGCAGGAGCGCGAAGAAGCCACGGAGATGGGCCGGCGGCTGCTGGAAAACGAATCGCGCAATTTCCCCAAGGGCCTGAAAAAAATTCCCAACGAAGATTTGCGAAACTTGCCGCAGAATACGGCCTTTCCAAGCCAGATGATCTTTTTGCCGCTGTTGGCTTCGGCAAATATTCCGCGCGCCAGGTGCTGACCCGTCTATTTTGGCGAGCCCACCAAGGAACCGAGAAGCCCTCGGAGATGCCAAGCCCACGCTGGTCAAGACCGTCAAGCGCATGCTGGGCTTTGGCGAAGCACCGCTGATCGTGAAGGGCGAAGACGATTTGCTGGTGTTCCGCGCCAAGTGCTGCAATCCGATTCCCGGCGACGACATCATCGGCTACGTCACGCGCGGCCGCGGCGTTGCCGTGCACACGCGCGTGTGCCCCAACGTGCAGAACCTGATGTACCAGACGGAGCGCCGCATCGCCGTAGAATGGGGCGGCGGAAATGCCGCCACCTTCCCCGTCGAACTGCTGATTCGCGCCAAGGATCGCGCCGGGCTTCTCGCGGAAATTACCGCCGTCATCAGCGACGCGGGCTCCAACATCCGCAATCTCGAAAGCCGTCCCGACCGCCAGAACGCGCGCGTGGAAGCCAGCCTGGAAATTACCGACAAGAGACAGTTGGAGTTGATCCTCGCCAATATCCGCCGCGTCAATGGCGTCTTCGGCGTCGAGCGCGTCTACCAGGTCTAGCCATCCTGCGGCCTATGTATGCTTCTGTAGCTGCTGATCTTCAGATCGGTTCCCGGCTTGCTCTTCTTCGCCTCTGTAGAAACGGCCTTCCGAGGCGCGGTCGTTCGCGTCCCGGATGGTTCTGTGGGGGCGGGTGGCACAGACGCTGAAAGTGCAAGGACGATTTCAGGTGCCCCACCCTCGTGTTGGGAGGGGCGGGTTTTTGGGGTTCTCTTTGCTCTTTCGCATTCCCTCCACAATGTCGATTCCCACGCAGCTCCTTCGTGAGAAGCTGAACTGCTCCATCTCGGCGGGTGGCAGCAGAATCGTGGGTAGAACGGTTGGGTGCCGCGGAGGCTCGGACGTGATTTTCGCTCCCAGGCGAGATCGTTCAGACGCTCGTTCACCCTGATTGCCGGTCACAACATCGCGGAGGAGCTGTCAAAGGTTCGGGTTCAACCTGAATTTTTGCAAGTTCCTCTTCTCTCACGCGCAATCCATCCCAGTGTCCGAACACTATACCCATTTAATACTCATTTTATAAGTGATAAATGAAGCGTTTATCCTCGCTCGTGATCCATTGGCACAAATCCGTCTTCCCTCCAAACTCTCTTCCCCGAACCAAATCCCAGCATGGTTTTCCTTCCTTCTTTGCTCTTTATTTTGTTTCTACGTCTAGCTAACTCCTTTCAGCTTCAAACATACGCAAAAAACAGGGGAGTAGGAGGTTCCCCGGAGTTGTCATATAAGTTATCTCGAAGTAGTAGTTACATCGTCGGCGCGCCGGCATTGTCCACTTCCTTTTTTATCTTCCATCTTCCACTTGAATTCCCCAACCACTCCCCTCTCGCGTTGCATCTGGTGCTTTTTGGGAGTACGCTCTCCCAATTCTTACTTCTTCCGCCCTCTGGCGCCGACAGCCACGGGACGAGGACTCATCCACGCGGGCACTCACCGATTCGGAGGAGGACTCTCAAGGGGGGGAAAAAACGTAATTCGCCGTCTTTACAAGGAAGTCTGGAACGAGCAAAGCTTGACGTTATCGATCAGTCGGGTTCCCAGAGCCACGCACTCCTGAGTCCAAATATTTGGTTTAGCCGGCCGCATAGAAAACAAATCGCATCGTTTGTTGTGCATTTAATGCAGTTCACCGTTGACCGAAGCCATTTGTGCGAAAAAGCAGATGCTCGTAGCCTCATGGATTTTTGCGGTCAGCGCATAAGGGTGTAAACCTCGGTATCCCGGCAACCAACAGAAGGGTCACGGTAACCGGGAATCACTATCCATCAGATTGCGACGGTAAGATCACGCATTCGCATGCTATCTGCAACGGATCATTTTTAGCAATTGGGCGTGGAACTGCCCATGAAACTCGGAAGGCGAGCCGCATCTACGTCCTGAACTTGTTCCAGTGTTTCCAATTCTTCAATTTGTGAAAAACCCTCGATTATTCTTTTCCACGGTTGGTGCCTAATATCCAGTTGCTCATGATGATGAGTGCAACTTATCTCTTACTTTCGGGTTCCATCATAGAACTCAATTCTGATCGCTTTAGAGCGATCAGGATTGGGTTCTTATGATGGAACCCGAAAGTAAGAGATAAGTTGCGCTCATCATCATGAGCAACTGGATATTAGGCACCAACCGTGGATGAATAATCGAGGGTGCAAAGAACAAATTGAAGAATTGGAAACACTGGAACAAGTTCAGGACGTAGATGCGGCTCGCCTTCCGAGTTTCATGGGCAGTTCCACGCCCAATTGCTGAAACAGGCCGAGCGCGTCCCAGATAGCATGCGAATCGAGAATCTTGCCGTTCGCAATCTGATGGATAGTGATTCCCGTTACCGTGACCCTTCTGTTGGTTGCCGGGATACCGAGAAATTCACCCTTATGCGTGCCCGCAAAAATCCATGAGGCTACGACCTTGTCCTTTTCGCAAATGGCTTCGTCGACGGTGAACTGCAAATCCGGAAATCCCGCAACAAACGATGCGATTTGTTTTTTGTATGCGGCCGGCCCGACCGCCCGACCGGAGATATTTGGACTCAGGAGTGCGTGGCTCTGGGAAACCAACTGATCGATAACGTCAAGCTTTTGCTCGTTCCAGACTTCCTTGTAAAGACGGCGAATTACGTCTTTCGGGGAAATAGACATGAGAGTCCTCCTCCGAATCGGTGTGCTGCGGTGCCCGCGTGGATGAGTCCTCGTCCCGTGGCTGTCGGCGCCAGAGGGCGGAAGAAGTAAGAATTGGGAGAGCGTACTCCCAAAAAGCGCCGGATGCAACGCGAGAGGGGGAAGTGACGCGGGAGATTCGGAATTGGAAGATGGAAGATAGAAAAAAGGAAGTGGACAATGCCGGCGCGCCGACAATGTAACTACTACTTCAAGATAACTTATATGACAACTCCGGGACCCCCTACTCCCCTGTTTTTGCGTATGTAGGGGAAACAAAGGAGTTAGCTGACGGGGAAGCGAATAAAGAGCAAAGAAGGAAGGAAAAGCCGTCTGGGATTTGGTTCGGGGAAGAGACTTTGGAGGGAAGACGGATTTGTGCCAATGGATCACAGAGCAAGATAACGCTTCATTTATCACTTATAAAATAGTATTAAATAGGTATAGTGTTCGGACACTGGGATGGATTGCGCGTGAGAGAAGAGGAACCCAAGACCCAGGTTGAACCCGAACCTTGGGCACCCTCCGCGATGTTGTGACCGGCGATCGGGGTGAACAAGCACTCTTAACGATCTCGCCTGGGAGCGAAAATCACGTCCGGGCCACCCGCCGGCACCCAACCGTTCTACCCACGATTCTGCCTGCCACCCGCCAATGGAGCAGTTGGCCATTTTACACAAAGAACCAGACGGGGCTCGTGGGAATCGACATTGTGGAGGAATGCGAAAGAGCAAAGAGAACCCCAAGAACCCACCCTCCCAACACGAGGGTGGGGCACCCGAAATCGTCCTTGCGGCTTACGTCTGTGCCACCCGCCCCCACAGAACCATCCGGGACGCAACGACCGCGCCTCGGAAGGCCGTCCCTACAGAGGCGAAGAGAAGAGCAAGCCGGGAACCGATCTGAAGATCAGCCACTACAGAAGCAAGGACAAGAGGCCGCAGGATGGCTAAACCTGGTAGACGCGCTCGACGCCGAAGACGCCATTGATGCGACGAATGTTGGCGAGGATGGACTCGAGCTGGCGCTTGTCGGAGATTTCCAGGCTGGCTTCGACGCGCGCGTTCTGGCGGTCGGGACGGCTTTCGAGCGTGCGAATATTGGAGCCGGCATCGCTGATGACGGCGGTAACTTCGGCGAGAAGACCGGGACGATCCTTGGCACGGATGAGGAGTTCGACGGGGAAAGTTGCAGCGTTTTCGCCGCCCCATTCGACGGCGATTCGGCGTTCGGTCTGATAGAGAAGATTCTGAACGTTGGGACAGGCGCGAGTGTGCACGGCAACACCGCGGCCTCGTGTGACATAGCCGATGATGTCGTCACCGGGAATGGGATTGCAGCATTTGGCGCGGAAGACGAGCAGATCGTCCTGTCCACGGACAATGAGAGGCGCTTCGCCGAACCCCAGCATGCGCTTAACAGTCTTGACGAGAGTGGGCTTGGCATCGTCGGAGGGCTTCTCTGGTTCCCTGGTAGGCTCGCCAAACAGACGGGCAAGTACCTGGCGGGCAGAGTATTTGCCAAAGCCAACAGCGGCAAAAAGATCATCCGGTTTAGAAAGGCCATATTCAGCGGCAACTTTCAGGAGATCTTCGTTGGGAATTTTCTTCAGGCCCTTGGGGAAATTGCGGGATTCGTTTTCCAGAAGGCGCTTGCCCATTTCGGTGGCTTCGTCGCGCTCCTGGGTATTAATGAAATGGCGAATCTTGCTCTTGGCATGAGAGGACTTGACGAAACTGAGCCAGTCGCGGCTGGGCTTGTGCCCCTTTTGGGTGAGAATTTCGACGACGTCGCCGCTGACGATTTCGTGGCGAAGAGAGACCATCTGGCCGTTGACCTTGGCACCGACGCACTGATGACCTACTTCCGTATGGACGGAATAGGCGAAATCGACGGGCGTGGCGCCTTTCGGCAGTTCGAGGACGCGGCCCTTGGGAGTAAAGGCGTAGACTTCGACGGGAGCAAGATCAACCTTCAGCGTGGAAAGGAATTCTCCGGGCTCCTGAAGCTCCTGAGACCACTCGATGAGTTGCCGCATCCAGGCGATGCGCTGATCGTCATCGCCCGAGGCGGGCTTCTGGTCCTTGTACTTCCAGTGGGCCGCGACACCTTCCTCCGCGATGCGATGCATCTCCTGAGTGCGAATCTGAATCTCGAAAGGCTGGCCGCCGTGGATGACGGTGGTGTGAAGAGACTGGTAAAGATTGGGGCGAGGCATGGCGATGTTGTCCTTGAAGCGGCCGGGGACAGGGCGCCAGATGTGGTGAACCACACCGAGTGCGGCATAGCAATTGCGTTCGGTATCGGTAATGACGCGGACAGCAAGCAGGTCGTAAATCTGGTCGAGGCCCCGTTCCTGGCGAATGATCTTGCGGTGCAAGGAGTGCAGACCCTTTACGCGGGCTTCCAGTTCCGCCGGAATACCATTTTCGACGAGCTTGGTGCGAATGGTGTTCTGTACATCTTCGAGAAATTTTTTGTGGACGGGAGCCTTGTCTGTGACTTCTTTCTGCAAAGAGAAGTAGGCATCGGGTTCGAGGTAGCGGAAGGAAAGATCCTCGAGTTCGCCCTTGATGACGGACATGCCGAGACGATGGGCGATGGGGGCGTAAATATCCATGGTTTCGCGGGAGATGCGCAACTGCTTGGAAGGATCGAGGAATTCGAGGGTGCGCATATTGTGGACGCGGTCGGCAAGTTTGACGAGGACGACGCGGACATCGTGAACCATGGCGAGAAGCATCTTGCGGACGTTTTCCGCCTGGCGAGCTTCCGGGGCCATGATGTTGAGACGACCGATCTTGGTTACACCTTCGACGAGGCGAGCGACCTCTTCTCCAAATCGCTCCTCGAGGCGGGAGAGCGGAAATTCGGTGTCTTCGATAACGTCGTGGAGAAGCGCCGCGGCCAGAGTAGTGGCATCGAGGCGCATGTCCGCGAGGATGTGGGCGACTTCGAGAAGGTGAGTGATGTAAGGGTCGCCGGAACTGCGGAATTGGTCGCGGTGGCGTTCTGCGGCAATATCGAAAGCGCGACGGACGAGCCAGGGATCATCCGAAGGACGATTGGCGCGGAGCTTGGCAAGGAGCTCCTCAAGGCGAGCGTTAATCAGCCGCTCGGTGCGGTCGCGATTGAAGTTCAGGGGTACGTTGGCTGGCGACGGCATGCTTTAGTGTACGACGGGAGAGGGCATGGAGAAAGAGGTGCGCCAGTCGGCTCAAGGCGAAAGAACGGCGCGAGGGCCGAGGTAATGAATATGGATTTGCGGCGACGTGGCTGGATCCAAAGCGGTGGCGAGCCACCGCAGCGAAAAAAAGGCCCCGTCGGAGACGGGGCCTGGCGTAAGAAATGGAGAGCCGGATCAGGAAGCAGGAGCGGGAGCGGGTTGCTCCGCTTTCTTCTGCTTGATCTCCTTGACCTTATCGAGGAGATCATCGGCTTGTTTGGTCAGCGCATCGCGTTCGGCTGTGGATTCAACCATGTCGGCCTTGCGGCGATAGAGAAGGTTCAGATAGGTCATGGCATCTTCGTAGTCGGGCTTGAGTTCGATGGCCTTCTTGAGACTGGCGATACCGTCGTCCACCAGGGTGGCGTACTTCTCGGTATAAGTCTTGCGAACATCGGGAGGAAGAGGATCGGTGTCCTTCACTTGTTTGTTGATGTGAGCCTTGTTGTAATCGGCGCGCATTTCGGTATTGCCGCGATAAGCGAGGGCCCAGTCGATAACGCCGATGGAATAGTAAGGAGTAGCATCCTCAGGCTTCAACTGGATGTGCTTCTGGTTGAATTCCTTAGCCTGTTCGAACTTCTTGGCATCGAAGGGCTGGCCAGCCATCTGATAGAGAATTGAAGCGAGACCATCAATAGCGTTGAGGTTATTCGGATCTTTCTCGAGAACGCTTTGATATTCGGCGATAGCCTCTTTGCCATGATTGAGATTTTCGTCCGAAGGAGCGCCGGGAATATACTGGCTGGCGTAGGCCGTAGCGAGATAGAGACGAGCATTGATGAGGTCCGGATCGAGTTCCTTGGCTTGCTTGAAATCTTCGACGGCCTTATCAAATTGAGCTTCCTTAAAGGAGGCAACGCCCTTATTGAGAAGGTCGCGCGCCCGGAGCTTGCTGCAGCCGGAAACGCCGACGAGGAGAAACAAAATGGCGGCTAAAGAAAGAAGCCGGCCGGGAAAACGGGAAGACCACGAGGAGGTTTCCCTTGCAACCGATGCATGAGTCATTGAAGCATCCATCCCTGATAAGCGCGACCTCACCGATGCCGAGGCCGAAGCTAGGATTGACAACTGCCCTGTAGGGCCATTCCATCACGTTCAGCGGTTTTTTTCCAGTTCTGATGTCAGCAAGCCGACCGAGGAGGCGCCGGCGGAGTGCATGAGATCAAGAACCTGTGCCACCGCATGAAACTCGAGCGAGCGATCAACTTGCAGAAACGCAACGCATTGAGCGCACAACGAAGATCCGTTCCAGATAATGGGCCAGTTCCTCGCGCTCTACAGCCGACTGATTAATCCGGAGAGAACCATCGGGTGCAACCTGAACGATGATCGCTTCCGGGAGCGGGGCCGTTTTCGGATCTGCGGTTTGAGGCAGGTCCGCCTGGAGCCCCATCTGCCGGTGCGGAATGATCATGAAAATAACCAGGAGCACCAGCAGAATATCGATCAGCGGGACCACGTTCACATCGGACAAGATCCCGCGTTTACCACCAAGGGAAGCAAAAGCCACGAGTCCCCTCGCAGGCAAAGAGCAAACCCTGCGAAGAGGACTCTCCCATCGAGCGAGAAAAACGACGAAGGACGAACTACTGGCCAGCCTCAAGCTTGGCAGTGATGAGGCCGACTTTGTCGATGCCAGATTCGTGCATGATGTCAATGGCGCGAGCAACTTCCATGAAAAGGACGTCATTGTCGCCTTTGACAAAAGCAACCTTTTCCGCACGATCCTTAAAGATCTGTTCCATGCGGGGCCCGAGTTGATCCCAATTAGTGTCCTCGTTGTTGATCTTCAACTTGTTGCCTTCCATCACCTGAACGACCACGGTCTTGTTCTCGAGCTCCACGTTCTGCTGCTGATTAGGTGAAGGTTGAGGCACGAGGGTATCGAGTCCCTTAGGCGTAAGAGGTGTGATCACCATAAAGATGATGATGAGCACAAGCAGAATGTCGATGAGAGGAACGACATTCGGCGAGGATAATGCACCACCAGAACCACTACCAACATCCATACCCATTGCGAGTTCTCCTGTCGAGCCGAGGTTGCCGGTTGAGGTGCATGAGGCCGCGCCGGGTGGGAGCCGGCGCGAACCCGTGAACTCAGCAAACGAATGAAACCAACGGCCGAAACGAAATAAAGAGCCTGAGTCCCTACTGCTTTGGAGGCTGGGACTGAGGGTTATTCGGATTAGTGGACTTGACCTTCTCGGTCAAAAGGCCGAGTTGATCCACGCCAGCCGAGCGGATTTCGTCAACGACGGCGACGACAGTGCCGTACTTGGCACGTGCATCACTTTTGACGTAGACGGTCTTATCCAGCTTGTTAGCGATTTTATCTTTGATCTGTCCGGTGATGTCTTCCTTGGCGATTTTATTGTTGCCAAGGTAGATGTTGTCGTCGCGAGAGACGGCAACGATGATGGCATCGTCCTTATCCGCATCTTGCATATCGCGCGGATTATTGACGGTAGCCATGTCCACCGAGACACCCTTCTGCAACATCGGTGTGACCACCATGAAGATAATCAGCAGAACGAGCATGATGTCGGCCATAGGAATCACGTTGGGAGCCGCCATCTGCGCGCCAGCTTGTGGCTTATAGGCCATGGTATCCCTTCTTCCGGGTTACTTCTTGGCGCCGCGGCGCAGGATGAAGTAGTTGATCAGCTCCATGGAGGAGTTGTCCATCTCGACGTCGAAGGCTTCGACCTTGTTGGTGAAATAGTTGTAAGCCCACACGGCCGGAACGGCGACGAGCAAGCCGAACGCGGTGGTGACGAGGGCTTCCGCGATACCGCCGGCAACTGCCGACAGACCGGTAGCCTTGTTCGCGGCGATGCCCTTGAAGGCGTTCAAGATGCCGACGACGGTGCCGAACAGGCCGACGAACGGAGCGGTGGAACCGATGGTGGCAAGAGCCGAGAGGCCGCGCTTCATTTCGGCGTGAACGATGGCGACGGAACGCTCGAGACCGCGCTTGGCGGCTTCGATGACTTCCGCGTCGGAAACCTGCTGAGAGGCCGACTGGAATTCAGAGAGGCCGGTGGCGACAACTTTGGCGATGTGGCTCTTCTTGTTGCGTTCGGCGATGGCGATGGCTTCGTCAAGCTTGCCATCTTTCAGAGCGCCCGCGACCTGCTGAACGAACAGGCGCGATTGCTTGCGCGCGTTGTTGTACATGAGGAAGCGGTCAATCATGACACCGAAAGAATAAACGGAAAGGATGAAGAGGATTACGACTACGATTTTGGCTAGAAGACCCATGGACATCCACATGTTCCGAAGGTCCCACTGGCCGGCTTCCTGCAGCCAAGCTGCATAGACAAACAGAGTTGCTAACATTCGTTTGCTCCTTATTTAGTTCCCAGTGGCTCCGAGATTAGCGGAACCAACAAGAGTGTTACTGCGACTGCGTACTCAAGACAGCGCGCAGCTCCCACGAGATCGCGCCGCCCCGTTGGCCTACTGAGCGAGAGAGAAAATGACGTCGATTTCGGTGTCCACTTCGACCGGATCGCCGTTGAGAAGAGTGGGCTGATAGCGCCACTGCTTAACAGCGTCGAGCGCGGCTTGCACGAGAAGCGGGTGACCCGAGACCACCGTCAGCGACTCCACACCCCCATTCTTAGCAATGATGGCGTGAAGCTTGACAGTACCGCTGATGCGCGTCTGGCGCGCCAGCGGGGGATAAACCGGCTGAACGCGATTGACGAGGTGAGCGGCCTGAACGTTTCCGCCAACCGTGATGCGCTTTGGAGTGACCTTGGGTGGAGGAGGAGCGGCCGTAGAGCCCGCGCCACCAATCACGCCGCCGATCACACCGCCCATGGAGCCGCCAGCGACTCCACCGGGAACGCCACCGACCATGCCGACACCGACGTCGGGAGGCGCTTCTTCTTCTTTAATGATTTTTACGTCCTTAGGGATGGCTTTCGGGGCGACGAGTTTGCCAGCTTCCATCAGGTGAGCGACGGGCTTTACCTTAACCACCTGAACAGCCGCCGGCGGAGGCGGAGGTGGTGGTGGCGGAGGAGGAGCCAGAAGAATGGAAGACATCAGCGTTTTAGGAAGCGCTTCGGTATAGATCAGTGGAATGAGAATCAAAATGGCAAGAAAGCCAACTTGAAGCAGCATGGACACGAAAACGGTCCAAGGCTTGTTGGTCTTCTTGTTTGTCGCATTCGATACGACCATTTCTTCAAACATGGACTACTACCTCCTCCCAGCAGGTGCGAGGCGGGGTTGACCGCCTTCGTTCCCCCGGGTTTTGTTGCCGGCTGCGGTTCCGGTGCCTGATGCAGCACCTTGGCCGCGCCGTTGATGCCAAGCGACGACGAGCGGTGCAGCGATACCAAAACTGGAGTACGTTCCTACCACAATCCCCACCACCAGGGCAAAGGCAAATGCACGAAGAACCTGGCCACCCATCAGGAACAGGACGAGCACGGTGAGAAAGGTCAAACCACTGGTAAGGATCGTTCGCGAAAGCGTCTGGTTGATGGACTTATTGACAACCTCAGCGAAGGGCTCCTTCCGCAAAAGGCGGTTATTTTCCCGGATGCGGTCAAAGATGACGATGGTGTCGTTCATCGAATAACCAACCAGGGTTAACAATGCCGCGATGACGGTCAGTGAAATCTCGAAACCAAAAATTTTGAAGAGGCCAAGGGTGATCAAGACATCGTGAAAAACTGCCAGGACCGCCGCGACCCCGAAAATCCACTCGAATCGAAAGGCAATATATACCAGCATGCCTGCCAAAGCATAGAGGGTAACGCGAATTGCCTGGTTGCGGAGTTCGCCGCCCACTTTGGGGCCGACGATTTCGACATTGCGAATGGCGAAGGGCGCGAGGGAATAGCCGTCCTTGATAGCGGCAACGACGGCAGGAGTAACACCGCTAAGGCTGGAGAAGCTATCCAGGCTAGTGAGGACACCGTTGCTATCCTTATCTCGATAAGCGAGTAGATTCTTTGCGATCTGCTGATACTTGTCGCCAGCGCTAACGGAAAGGCCGAGAGGATCTCTCTGAGCGAGGAAGTTTGCAAGGGCAGTAGGAGTGACCGAGTTGAAGTCGGGCTTGGAGGAACTCGCGCCGCCATAAGTGGCGTTCAACGCATTAAGAACCTTGCCCTTACCTTCGTCCAGCGCTTGATCTTTCTGCCCCGTCTGTTCGACGAAGATCATGACTTCGTTGGAGTTAGGATTGGCGATGTCGCTGATGCTCTGAATCTCACTATTGCCGAGGCCCTGAGCCTGCAGACCTTTGCGCAACTGGTCGATGCTCGGTGGTTGGGCAAAGCGAACATCCACGTTGGTGCCCCCACGGAAATCGATGCCGTATTTGATGCCACCCTTCAGAAAGATGGCGGCCCAGCCAAGGGCGAGCAGTAATCCGCTCAAAAGAAAGAAATACTTGGCCTTACCCATCCAATCGATGTTGGGCTGTTTAAAGAGCTCGATCATGCCGTTTCGTACTTCCCTTCTTTAGACTCCACGCTGTTCCGGTTTGTTCCCGGGCAAACGTGGAGGGCCGGGCTCAGCCCAGCATAATAACCAATGTGCCAGAGCTAACCAACCCCTCAACCGTTTGGAATCGGGTAAGTCGTTGGCCATAGAAGTCCTGGTACGATCTAGATACTCAATTCTGCCTGGCGATCCATCTTAGCCAGGTGGTACTGGAAAATCGTCTTGGACACGAAGATCGCGGTGAAGACGTTGGCGATCAGACCAACGGTCAAAGTAATGGCAAAACCCTTGATGGGCCCGGTTCCAAAGATGAAAAGGAAGAAGGCCGAAACGACCGTGGTGACGTGCGTGTCGATAATGGTAAGGAAAGCCTTGTCGAAGCCAGCGTCCACTGCCGCGGACGGAGACTTACCATTGCGAAGTTCCTCGCGGATGCGTTCGAAGACCAGGACGTTGGAGTCGACGCCCATACCGATGGTTAAGATAACGCCAGCGATGCCGGGCAAAGTGAGGACCGCGCCAAACATGGCGAGTGCGGCGAGAAGAATCAAAAGGTTCAGAATCAACGCGAGGACCGCGTTCACGCCGGAGAGCCGGTAGTAAAAAACCATAAAGATCATGACGACGATCAAGCTCAAAATGGAGGCTTGCACGCCATGACGAATGGAATCGGCGCCGAGCGACGGGCCGACGGTGCGTTCCTCAAGATACTTAATGGAGGCAGGCAGCGCACCAGCGCGAAGAGTGAGAGCGAGATCGTGTGCGCTTTCCTGGCTATAGTTGCCCTCGATCATGCCGGAGTCTTCAATCTTGCTTTTGATGACAGGCGCCGTCTGAACGACCTTGTTCGAGAACCACGGCCATTTGGCGGCCGACGTTTTGTTCGGTGAACTGCCCGAAGCGACGCCCCGCATCCGCAGAGAGCACGAAATTGACCTGCCATTGACCGGGTATCTGGCCGCGGTTTTCTATGGCGGAACGAAGATCACGCCCAGTGACAGCAGGCGCGCGGCTCAGCAAGTACCAAGTTTCCACCGTATCCGAGGGATTCTGCGAATTGGGGTTCTGCCCTTTGCCGCGCACGAGCTCGGTGCCGGCCGGAAGAATGCCACCATGAGCGGCAAGAGCGGCTGCTTGCGAAGGGTAGGTAGTCTGGTCTTCGACGAGCTTCAGTTCGAGCTGACCGCCAGCCTGGATGACCTGCTTAGCGCGGGTGGGGTCGCCTTCGCCGGGCAGTTGAACGAGGATTTCATTTTCGTTGCGGCCATGGGGCTGAATGGTGGGCTCGGTAAGGCCAAGGGCGTTGATGCGGCGCTCGATGGTCTCGAGCGACTGCGTCATGGTGCTTTCCTGAATGTGAGCAATGGCGCTAGGACGCAGGGAAAGAAGCAGAGCATCAGGCTGGCCAGGGGCGGTTCCGAGTTCCCAATTGCCTTCAAAGAACTGGTGAAAGAGGTCGCGGAATTGAGAGATCTGGTCAGCGGGAATACCGCGAGCGATGATGTGAGTATCGTCGACGCGGCGTACCTCTTCATAACGGATATTCTTGGCGCGGAGTTGAGAGGTGATGCGATCAACCGTTTGATCGGTCTCCTGCGCAATGGCTTCCTGAACCTGGACCTGCAGGATCATGTGAGTGCCGCCTTGAAGGTCGAGACCCAGCTTGATCTGGTTCGCGAAGTTGTTCTTGATTTGCGCGAGCGAGGTCGGGAAGGTAGGATAGCCGAAAATGGAATAGAGACAGATCAGAATGACGGCAAGAATAAAGATGATTTTCCACTTCAGATTAGGATTCATGGTTTAAGAGATCAGGCGCGAAACTGGGCGGGCCGGGGAGTTACTTTGCATCTTCAGATGCCTCCACCTGGGCAATCGCCGCACGCGCAACGCGAATTTTTACATTATCAGCGACCTTGAGGATGATCGTGTCGCCGTCCATACCATTAATGGTGCCGTAGATGCCGGAGGTGGTGATCACCTTGTCGCCATTCTTGACGGCGGCGAGCATCTCCTGCACTTTTTTCCTCTGCCGCTGCTGCGGCAGGATCACCAGGAAATACATAATGCCGAACATGAGGGCGAGAGGAATGAGGAAACTGCCGATCCCTGCCGCACCGCCGGCCTGAAAAAATAGGAAAGCTGCCAGATTCATGTTCGTGATTTGTAACCGTACCCTTTCCCGACCGCGAAACATCCAACCAACGGAAAAGCCGCCGCTGAGAACCGCAACAGCAAAAAAAGACTCGCCGCGAGCGGGTAAGGATGCCCGCTTTCCCTGCCCGCACCATTCTCGTCCAGTGACTCGACCTACTGCGGGTTGCTGTGAGAGCTTCCGACTACTTTAGCACGACTTGCCAAATCCGCTCAGTGCGGGCCTGACGCATACTGAGCACGCACTCCTGCCGCGAATTTCCGCAGTTGTCCAAACTTGATAGCCTCTCGAATTTGCCGCATGAAGTCAAGGTAAAAGTGGACATTGTGATGAGTGGCGAGTATGGCGGCGGTGATTTCACCGGCGGCGAACAGATGCCGAAGATATGCGCGAGTGTAGCGATGGCAGACGGAGCAGGAACATTGAGGATCGATGGGGCGCTGGTCCTGCATGTACCGCGCGTTCTTGATGAGGACGCGGCCTTCGCTGGTGTAGAGACAAGCGTGGCGGGCGGCGCGCGTGGGGAGCACACAATCCATCATGTCGATACCAAGGCAACGTAGTCGGCGATTTGTTCGGGGCGGCCAACACCCATGAGGTAGCGAGGGCGGTCGATGGGAAGAAGTGCGGTTACTTCGGCGGCCATTTCGCAGGTGATGTTGTGCGGCTCGCCGACAGCGAGACCACCGACAGCATATCCGGGAAAATCCAAAGTCCAAAAGCTGGCGAGCGCTTTCACGGCGAAGGTCAGCGAACGTGGCACCCTGAACGATTCCGAACTGCCATTGCGGCAGGTCACCATTCTGCTGGGCGTATTCGAGGAAATAGGTACGTGCGCGCTGCGCCCAGGCGGTGGTGCGTTTGAGAGCGGCTTCGGCGAGGGCACGGGGTGCGGGAGTTTCCATACATTCGTCGAGCACCATGGCAATGTCTGAGCCAAGCGCGATTTGGATTTCCGCGGCTTTTTCCGGAGTGAGCAGGTGCTCCGAGCCGTCCAGGTGGGAACGAAAGCGGACGCCTTGGTCTGTGATTTTGCGCAAATCAGCAAGGCTGAAAACCTGGTAGCCGCCAGAGTCGGTGAGAATAGCGCGGGGCCAGGACATGAAGGAATGCAAGCCGCCGAGTTTGCGAATCAGGGCATGACCGGGGCGAAGATAAAGATGATAGGTGTTGGCCAAGATGATTTTTGCGCCGAGAGTCTCGAGAGCTTCTTGGGTAAGCCCTTTTACAGTTGCAGCCGTGCCGACGGGCATGAATACGGGCGTCTCGACGACGCCGTGCGGCGTGGTGAGAAGGCCAGCCCGCGCGCCGGTGGGGTCAATATGATTAAGTTCGAAGGAAAAACTCACTTCTCCAGTGTATCAGGAGAAGATAAAGGCGATTCCCACACGCAGCACAATATAGACCAGGAAGACCGTGAGCACGATCGTGAATGATTTGGCGCCCTTGAGTTTCTTGGGATTCACTGCGGCGAATCCAATGGCGAGAAGAATGAGTTTCCAAATCTCAAGCAGGTCGATGTTTTTGCCCAGTGCCACAAGCCATTTTGCGGCATCTTCGGGGAAAAGCGCGGCCAGGTTTGTAGCGACAGGATTGTCCAGGTCAAACATGCCTACCGGTTTGAGGAACAAGACCGTAACGAAGAGAATTGTGCCAACGATGGAAGCAGGGACCATGGCGTGAGAGACAATCGCAAAGGAAGTTTTGAAGTTGGTGCCAACACCTGCCATCAAATTGTAGGCTCCCATGAGCACCAAGGCGATTACCAGCAAACCCACCACGGGAATAACCAAACCAAAGACGTAGGCAAAGACGGGTGAATACTTTGCGCTGATTTCAATTTGTTGTTGTTTTTGTTCGGCCGAGAGTTGCGCAGCCCGAGGACTCTTTTCTATCTGCTGGGAGATGTAGTCGCGCCAATTGAAATGGCTGTTCAGGGCGATCACACCCAGAAGGCCAAAGATCAGAATCAAAACAGTAGGCAGAACCCAGCTCGGTTTTTGAACGATATCTTCAAGCGTCGCTTTGGGTGAGAAGAACACGCCAATGATGCGGCCAAACGAGGAAACGGAAGCCTGGGGCTCCGCCACAGGCATGGGAGATGTAGCCATCGAGGACTCCTTCACCACAGGACGGTCGGATGTTGCTGCTGGGAATAATACGCGACTGCTTGGGGAAAAGTATCAAAAGGGGTGGGAGTGGGGAATCTCCGGGACGGCGGCGAGGAGTTCGCGGGTGTAGATATGGGTAGGTTGCTGCAGGATCAGGTCAGCGGGCCCATATTCGACGAACTGACCGGCGCGCATAACCGCGATGTGGGTGGCGAGTTGCGCGACGACCGGAAGGCTATGGGAGATCAATAGATAGGTGAGGTGAAATTCTTGTTGGAGTTCCCGGAGGAGCAGGAGAACCTGAGCACCGACGGAGACATCCAGAGCGGAGACGGGTTCATCGGCGATGATGAGTGAGGGACGAAGAATCAGGGCACGGGCGATGCCGATACGTTGGCGCTGGCCGCCGGAAAACTCATGCGGATAGCGGTTCACGGCGTCGTCGGGCAGGCCAACGCGGCGAAGAAGTTGCGCGGCGCGGGCAAGGCGATCGCCGCGTGAGAGTCTCGGCTCGTGAATGGCCAGCGGCTCCGCAACGATTTCGCCAACGCGCATGCGAGGATTCAGCGAGGCGAAGGGATCCTGGAAAATCATCTGCATCTGGCGGCGCTGGAGTCGCAAGGCTTCGCCGGAGAGATGCAGGAGATCACTGCCTTCGAAAAGGATTGCGCCGTGATCTGGTTCGATCAGGCGGAGAAGCATCCGAGCCAACGTCGTTTTGCCGCAGCCGCTCTCACCGACGACGGCAAACGTTTCACCGGGCTCGACGAAGAAACTAACATCGTCGACGGCGACGAAGCGTTCCCCTTTTGTTTCGTCGGAGAACACACCAGCACCGCGGCGATAGGATTTGCGAAGACTGCGAGCTTCGAGCAAATGCGTCATAGCAGGACACACCTGGCGGAATGATTACTGTCTGACGGTCGAAACGCAGGGACAGTGTGCTCGCACTCGGCGCGGCGGTATTTGCAGCGAGGAGTGAACGCACAGCCAGACGGAAGTTCGGTAAGTTGCGGGATAGTTCCGGGGATGGGGATGAGTTGTCCGCGGACAATGGTTGGAGAAGCCGCTAAAAGGCCTTGGGTGTAGGGATGCTTCGGCGACAGAAGAACATCTGGCGTGGGACCTTCTTCGATGATGCGCCCGGCGTACATGACGGCGACACGGTCGGCAACCTTCGCGACAACGCCGAGATCGTGCGTGATGAAGAGTAGTGCGAGTTCCAATTCGCGCCGCAAGTGGTCGAACAATTCGAGAATCTGTTTCTGCACGGTGACATCGAGAGCGGTGGTTGGCTCATCGGCGATGAGGAGCTTCGGCTTGGCGGCGAGGGCCATTGCGATCATGACACGCTGCCGGAGGCCGCCCGAAAGTTGATGGGGAAATTGCCTGGCACGCACATTGGGTTCGGGGATAGCCGCTCGTTCAAGTGCGGCGGTGACGCGGTGCTGGAGGTGAGAACCAGCAAGGTTCGGTTCGTGGGCGCGAATGGCTTCTTCGATTTGGGCACCTACGCGCATCACGGGATTCAGCGAGGTCATGGGCTCTTGAAAGACCATGGCGATTTCGCGGCCGCGGATGGCGCGCCAGTCGTCTTCTTCGCGGAGCTTGGCTAAACCTTTTGGTGGGGCGCTGCCGGAAGAAAGTAGAGCTTCGCCCGTAACGCGAGCGCCGGGAGGAAGCAGCCCCATCAACGTGAGCGAAAGCATGGTTTTGCCGCTGCCGGACTCGCCGACGAGGCCGAGTGATTCGCCTAAAGCGATGCGCAACGAGACATCGTTGACGGGACGGACCCAGCCCTGTGCCGTGGGTAGTTCAACTGTCAGTGCGCGCACGTGAAGGAGATCGCTCACAGCAACATCATAATTGCCCTTTCTCACATCTCCAATATTTCTGACTCGGTGGCTCCGTAAGCCTACGGTGGTGGACACTTGGAGCTAGTCGGACACATCAGCCAGATACGAGGTAGTCGGACATTAAGAAGTTGTTTAAATCGAATAACGCACCCCGGAATTGGTTCCGCTGTAGAAATTCCAAACTACCATAAAGGTATGGCTAGGATCACTTGTCCATTCTGCAGCCGTGCAGTTGTGCTCCATCGGTTCCTTCAGTCTGCCAACAAGCCCTTCTGCGCGAACTGTGGATGGAATCTGAGTCGAGCTCAAATTGAACTGAGCAAAAGGGTCGGCACCGTAAAGATTCTGGCCGTCGCGCTAATTGTGAGCGTGGCGGCCTTGATTGCAGCAGCGGTAGTCCAAAAGGGGCTACCTGAATTTTTCCCGCTCCCCCTGATGATTGGCGCGATCAGTTTTGCATATGCATGGGATTACTGGGGAACAAAGCGCGCTCTTTCCGAGGCTTTGCTAAGAGTCAAGGTCGATCCCGTTACGTCCGGGCATGTTCCATTGCCTCCTCTGTTTCTGCAAACAGTCCAGGCTCTTCCGCGCCCGCGGCGGATTGCACTTCGGCCGGTCGCCAAGCTTGGATCTTCTTTTTCGCTGTGGTGATGGTCGTGCCCTGCGTGATTGTTTATACCGTCGTCAAATCGTTGGCGACGAGCCCAATAGACATTAGAGAGCTGTACCCGCTTACCCTCTATTGGCCATTGTGGTCGTTCTCGCAGTCGCGATGGTCATCGCATTCAGGAAAGAATTCAAGAAGTTGGCGTTACTGCGCGATGGCGGAGTTGCATCTGCACGGGTAATCGCGCAGGAGGTTATCGCAAGAGGTAAGCACAGTTACAATCAGATCACATATGAGTTCCATATGCCCGGCGGTCCGCTCATTCGAAAAACGGAAAGGGATCATACCAACGATATCTTTGAAGACATGCAAATCCCTGTTTTTTATGATCCCGCCTGCCCCGAGAATTGTGCCGTCTTGTGAGAACCTATTGCAGGCTTGGCGACGCCGAACTCTGACCTTAGCCCTGTTCTTCGCATGACAATAGTAAGCTAACAGGCTCAATGGCCACCGTTGAACAACACCGTGTGGACTGGAAGCTGCTTTGGGAGCAGCGGGCGTTCCGGTATTTTTTCACGGCGATGTTCGTTTCGCTGTTTGGCAGCGGGATGAATTTTATCGGCGTGAGCTGGTACATCATGTCGGCCACACACTCGACGGTGGCGGTGAGCTGGCAAGTGATTGTAGTGACACTGCCGGGGCTGGTGGTGCCTTTCTTGGGCGGCGTACTGATCGACCGGTTTGACCGGCGGTACCTGGGCGCGCTGCTGGATCTGGCGCGCGGATTTGCGGTGCTGGGCGATTGCCTATGTCGCGTGGCGCGGGCAACTGGAGATCTGGCACCTGTACCTAATGACGCTGATTACCGGCACGGGCTCAGCGATGTACTGGGCCAACGTGAACGCGCTGGTGCAGGAAGTGATTCCCCCCAGCCAATTTACGGGTGGGAACGCCGCGGTATTGGTTGGGGTGCAGACCGGGCATGCTGCTGGCGGGTACGTTTGTTGGATTTATCTACGACCACATCGGGATCGCGGGGATTTTGTTTATCGATGGGCTGACGTATTTTGTGTCGGCAACCTGCCTGTACAAGCTGCGCAACGGTTACATTTCGCCGCGCGATCACAAACAATTTCCGCGCGAATATTCGGAGGCGACGCAGAGGGCCTCTCAGGCATTGGAAAGCGGAGAAAATCCCGGAGGTGGCAGAGGCGGGACTTTCACTGGCGATTTATGCGGACATGAAAGAGGGAGTCGGGTATTTGCAGCAACAACCGGTGGTGGTGGCGCTGGGTGTGACGCACGCGATCTGATGGCAAGTATCGTGAGTTCGAACGTGGTGGTGGTGGCGCTGGCGACGGAAATCTTGCATTCGGGTGCACGAGGTTTCGGGTTCATTGAGGCGGGCTGGGCCATCGGC
>CAWIUU010000008.1:0-192176 GCA_963839315.1 Candidatus Acidiferrales bacterium | reverse complement strand
TCCTTGCACAGCGCAGTGAGTTAGATATTGACGGCGTTCGTCAACCATTGGGGCCGAAAGATAGCGAGTCAACGCGTCGGAACGGACGAACAACTGATCAAACATTGAGTCGGACTCCTTTTCGAAAAATGGAAAAACGATCCGACTCTACGTCACCAATTCACACTTGGATGGGCGGTTACTACTGCTGATCCGTGACTTTGGGTGCTCGCGGCACTCTTGCGGCTGCAAGGAACCCTCCGAGAGACCTTCCATCAAGGAGCTTATGGTTCGTTCTCACTTCTTGCAGGGGAACTACGCCGGAACAGTGCAGGCAGCAAAGTTTTTGAAGGCGCCCACGAATCTCAGCTCTGCTGATCCGATCATTCTCAGTTATTTCGCGCTCAACCGGCTCGGACGCGTCAAGGAAGCAGAATCGTATCTCCGAGAGCAAGCCAACACCTTTGTCGGGCCTGCGCAAGAACAGCTATTCCTGCTGGGAATCTTGGGCCGCGTAACGGATTCCTTGTCGTTCTCTGAGGATCAGGGCCGCAGCACGTATTACTACGCCCTGAACAGACTAAGGAATGGAGATCTCGAGCACTGCCGTGACCATCTGCGGGATCTTGTAAAAATGCGCCCTAAAGATGATCTCATTGGGTTGGCAGCCCAAATAGAACTTGAACGTCTTCCTTCGACAACAAGTAAATAAACCTGTAAACCTGTTTTGTTTCAGTTTCATGAAGAAATCAGCCGTCGTGAATCCAAAACTGCGTTTAAGTAACGCGGCCACGTCTCAGATTATGTGGTGCTTTCTGCAAAACTGTACGTAGCTGGCTCGCCTATCAAAGTCAGCGCCACATAACGCCGAGCGCCACAGAAGAGATCTTATGTGGTCCGCCACATAAGATCTCCCAGAGCCATTGCGAGCCTTCGGGCAGTCGCGGTACTGACAAACACTCCATCGGTTCAACAAACGAGGCTTTCTTGGCGGGCAGCGAACGCAGCCTGTCGATTGCACTTCGTTGCATATCCGCAGCATATGCCATCACTGTATTTCACAACACCTGAGACGCACCCGCATAGGGGTGGCAAGGAGGCAACCCCTCTCTTTTGCGCAAACGAGTATGGGAGGAACGATTTTGGACAATTTTGAATTTGCCGTCGTCAGCATTGGCGATACTTGCTGTGTCCAAAGCGTGTCCGCACCAAGGCGGACGCCGGACGTGTATGGTGATGAGAATTCTTTCTGGTAAATCAAGGACCTTGGTGTATAACGGTTGCCGGCTGGGCGGACAAAGTGGAAACCCCGGCTGAAGAAAAACACGGAGGAAAACGAAATGAAAAAATCACTGTTTGTGTCAGCAGTTCCGGCCTTAACCATCGTCGTGGGTTTAGTAGCTGTTGCGCAGGCTCAGAAAGACAAACAGGTCATCTATGTATCTTCAGCGCAAGCCACCTATAAACCGTCGCCAATGGGCGGCGTTTCCATGGCGGCCCTCTGGGGTGAGATGGACAAGGGCCCTCATGCAACATTTACCAAATTCGACCCCGGATACGACGCGGGAATGCACACGCATACGAGCGACGTCTGGATCGTCGTTATCAAAGGCGCTTATCTATATAAAGACGAAGCGGGCGAAAGGCGCGTGGGCCCTGGAGATTTCCTCCGAGTTCCCGGCGGCCACAAGCATTGGAGCGGCGGTGACAAGACGGAAGGCGCGCTCTTTTACGAGGAAGCATCAGGGAAGTTCGATAGCACGCCAGCGAAGTAGAGGCAGCCCCAGAATCTGTTGTAGGGCAAAAGCTCGATTGCAGGAAGCAAACTCAACCCCGAGGGTTAATTCTTTCAGGGCTTTTGCCGGTTGCTGAACCGCAACTTCTTAACATTTTGTTGCACACTGATGATCGACGAAGTCCCCAGAGATTTCAGCAAGCGGGCAGGCCGCGCGGCGTATGCTTGAGCATGCTGGTCAGTTCGGAATTCACCCACAGAATCTGGCAGCCGATAAGGCATATGGAAGTGGAGAGTTTCTGGCTTGGCTTCTGGCGCGAAACATTCAACCGCACATTCCGGTTATCGATCGCCGTCACCAGACCGAAGGATGCTTCACTAGAGAGCATTTTCGCTACGAGCCAAAAGAGAATGTCTACTACTGCCCGGAAGGAAAAGCACTGCGCTATCGCGGTCAGGCACGCGGCAGTCGGGGGAATGTCTATTGTTCGACGGGAGAGCAATGCCTCGGGTGTCCGCAGAAGAAGCTTTGTACCCCAGATCTCAGTCGGAGACTATCTGTTCATTGGGACGAACCAGCGCGACAAACAGTTCGCCAGTTGGCGAGTACGCCAGATTACAAGCGATCCCAACGAGCGCGTTACAAGGTCGAGGCTCTGTTCGCCGAACTCAAGCAACAGATTAAGCTGCGCAAGACACGTTTGCGACGACTGTGGAACGTCGCTGAGCAGTTCTACCTAGCAGCCACAGCCCAAAACCTAAAGAGGTTGATGCGGCACATCGCTCAAAAGCAATCACCAGGTCCCAGCACCCCGTGAGTGTTCGGGGAAGGAATGGTTTTGCGACGGTTTAAGTTTAAGGAAGTATCGAAAGCACTCAAGAGTATTCCCGCCGGAGGACTGACTTCTGCCGTTGGCCTGATTTTTCAACAGACTCATGTGTTTGTGGGCAGGCTAAATAATCAAAATTTTGCCGAGTAGAATCACGGGTTTATAGCTGGAGCCATTTGGGGGTTTCGGGGCAGTCCTGATCGATGACTGACGTGACTTCCTGCAGGCGCCCAGGGGCCTGCGGTTCCGTTTGTGGCAGCGGTAGATCCTAACGCAAGCCCTGAGGAGCCCCGTTTAAAATTCTAAGGCCACGAGTCCTAGCTATATGAGTCGGCCGTACCATTTGCTCATCAAGGGTCGCAGGCAACAATGAATCGTGCGCCGTCTCATCCAGATCGCAGTTTCCGTGATCTGTCTAGGCATCATTTTTGGTGGGATGACATACGCCCGCGGCCGTGAGCTACTCCGTCAGACCGACCCGCACCGGCTTTATGAACAAATCAATCGGGAGTCGTTTGACGGGGAACTGCCAGACGTTCCGGTAGTGTGGGGTGATCTAATCGGGGACTACGGAGTAACACTATTCTATCCCGACGGTTCAGTGAAGATTGTGATTGACCGGCAATCAGTAACGTCCGAACACCAGTTGCGGGAGACGCTATCTCATGAAAGCTGCCATGTTCTTACCCGCTATCAGGTCGAACAGACTGGGCAGGATGCCCACGGAGCGGCGTTCCGGGCGTGCATGCTGCGGTTCAAATAGTGTACGGCCTTAAGTTAATCGGCCTTAAGTCTATCCGAGTGTGTCGGTGATTCCTGTGCACTAGAAAAACTGAACGGCTCCGTACTCGAACCAGACGGAGCCGTTCGATCGCAATGGACGGACAGCAGCGGAAATGGTAAGAAACGTAATCTACTCAACAACAGTTCGTGGATTGCTTTTCCTGCTCTCGCTTTCCGTCACTCAAAATGTGGCACGAAAGAAAAAAGGATCAGAGTGATTCTAGCTGCCCTCCACCATTCCCTTGTTCAATAGGACCTTAACGTCGACGCGACGATTGAGGGCACGTCCCTGAGGATCGGTGTTCGCGGCGGCCGGATGCGTAGCGCCGTAACTAGCTGGAGCAACGATTCGACGCATCGGAATATTTCCCTTTTGGAGTAGATAGTTGGCGACGGCTGCCGCGCGTTCTTCGCTGAGTCTCTGGTTGAGTTGTTTTGTACCGGTGCTGGACGCGTACCCAGCGATTTCGATCAAGTAGCCTTCGGCGCCGTTGGTTGCAGCGGCGATCATGTCGAGATCCGCCTTGGCAGCGTCGTCCAAAGTCGCGTTGTCGCTAGGGAAATAGATGCCGGCTTCAGCGACGGTCTTGTAGTCATCCAAGTCGGAAACGCGCTTGTTGACGACCTCGATCGCGGCGGCGTCCACCACGGCCACATCCCCAGCTGCTTGCGCAGCTTGGCCAGCTTGATTCGCAGAAGCCTGCGCCTGATTTGCGGAAGCCTGAGCCTGGCCAGCTTCAGCTACGCCCTGGTTGGCTGTCGTCTGTGCTTTCGCGGCAGACGCCTTGTTGACTTGAATCTGTTGCTCTTCCGCAACTTCTATTGCAAATACATCCGGAACGAAGGTGATCTTGCTGGCGGCGAGTTGACCCTTGGCATTGCCAACGCCTTCCGCGTCGATGGTCAGACCCGGAACCATGGCGGTGACATCCATATCTTTGTGCCGAAAGAACTCGACCTTACCCTGCTTGCGTTCGATTTGGGTAGTGTCCGAGATGGCCACGACGACCACTTGTCCGGACTTCTTATCCTTGACCTTGACCAAATCTCCACTGCGGGCAACGATGGTCCCGCTAACCTTGGATTTCTGGTCAGCGGTGATCTGAGCGGCACCCGGCGTGTCTGCATATGTCAGACTCCCCAACAAAACAAAGCAAAATGCACAACACAACACGGACATCTTCCATTTCTCAATTCTGAAAATCATCGAAATTCCTCCCTATCGTTTCTTGATTCATCAAAACGCCTGTATTGGGCGCGACACAGGGCGGACTAGTGGGCCTGTCTTGATTCCGACTAAATAGCCAGATCTGACATAGCTGGGATTTACATCAGATTGAGGACTGCGATTATGACAGTTGGATCAGGACTGCGCTACTCTCAAATCTACCAGTCTCACTTCGAGTGAACAAAGTCATGAAGATAACCGGACCGAGTTTAGGAAGGATCCCGTGGTGGAGTTGCCCACAAACCCAGCTCTCTCCTCCAACAGCCTCGAAACAAAGACCCTCTGCGAGAATTGTTGAAGATCGCAAATCATACGAATCTGTTGAAAAAGTCGGCTCGCCGCAGATTTTATTTGGGTTGACTAGTCCCTATCGTGCTATAGGCACGACAGGGAGGAACAACGCCGATGATGGGTCAGCAGAACCGGACTGAGTCGTTGTTTTATTATTTCCGTCTGGAAGAGCATATCCCTGCCGATCACTTGCTGCGAATGATTGACGGCCATGTCGATTTCAGTTTCGTACGTGAAGAGCTAAAGGACTTTTACAGCCCTACGGGCCGACCCTCGATCGATCCTGAAGTTCTATTGCGACTGTTGCTGGTCGGCTATCTCTACGGCATCACCAGCGAACGGCGTTTAATGGAAGAGGTGCGCATGCATCTGGCTTATCGTTGGTTCACGCGTCTGGGTTTTGAGCAAGAACTTCCCGAGCATTCGACGTTCTCCAAAAATCGTCACGGTCGATTTCGGCAGTCGGGGGTATTTCGGAAAGTGTTTGAGGAGATCGTGCGCCGTTGCTTAGAGGCGGGTTTCGTCGAGGGGCGGAATGTGGTGGTGGATGGGACCCTTGTGAGCGCCAATGCCAGCCAACAAAGCCGCGTTCCCAGGGAAAAACTAGTGGAGGCGGCGCAGTACTCGCGAACAGTTCAGGAGTATCTGACCGAACTAGAGCAGGAGAACCCTGCGGTAGATTCAGAGGGGAACATGAAGCCTCAAGAAAAGATGTCGACAACCGATCCAGATGCTACCTGGGCAATCAAAAGTGGGCCAGCGGTGCTCGGCTACTACGACAATTATCTGGTCGACACGACGAGCCGAGTTATTTTGGCGGTCCACGCCACGCCGGCCCTGTTCAGTCAAGAAACATGGGCTGCTCGGCGTATGCTTGAGCATGTTGGTCAGTTCGGAATTCACCCACAGAATCTGGCAGCTGATAAAGCCTATGGGAGTGGAGAGTTCCTGTCTTGGCTTCTGGCGCGCAACATTCAGCCGCACATTCCAGTCATCGATCGTCGGCACCAAACACGAGGATTGTTTACGCGAGATGCGTTCCGCTACGAACCCAAGGAAAATACCTACTACTGTCCAGAAGGAAAACCGCTGCATTACCGAGGTCAGCGGCGCAGCAGTGGGGGCGATCTTTATCGCTCGACAGAAGCGCAATGTCGAGACTGTCCACAAAAGAAGTTATGTACCACAGGTCCCTATCGGAGATTGTTCGTTCATTGGCAGGAACCAGCGCGACAAGTAGCTCGCGCATTGGCTGAGACGCCTGACTATAAGCGTTCGCAACGAGCGCGCTACAAGATCGAAGCTCTGTTCGCCGAGCTAAAGCAGCAGATCAAGCTGCGCCGAGTGCGCTTGCGACGACTGTGGAATGTCGGTGAGCAGTTCTACCTGGCCGCGACGGCGCAAAACCTAAAAAGGCTAGTGCGTCACTTCGCCCAAAAACAATTGCCTGAACCCAGCACCACCTCAGAGAGGTAGGAAAGGAGACGGTCTTTGACGGTTTAAGGTTTTGAGCGAGCACCCGAGGCGCTCGAGGAAGTCAAGACGGCCCCCTGTCCGTTTCTGACCACACATTTTTCAACAGACTCATACGATTTTGGGCAAGCTAGCGCCGGCTCGTTGTGCCGTCCCTTTTCCGATACCCAATTCCTGGGTGATCTGTCGCCAAGAGCGTCCCTGCGCTCGTAGATTGGCAATTCTAGCGACATCGACAGCCACTCGGGGCCGTCCAAGCCTCGTGTCCTTGGAGCGAGCCGTCTCCAGCCCTGCCCGTACTCGCTGGGAAATGCGCACGCGCTCTTGCTTCGCAACCGTAGCGATGATGGCGATTACAGCGTCCTTGAAAACCCCGCAGGAATCGAAATACTGTTCCGTGAAGCTTCGGTAGCCCACGCCGCAGGCGGTCAGTCGATTTAAGTGTTGAAGGGTTTCCAGCACACCCTCTCGAGAGAGGCGGTCCAGCGCCCAAAACAACAGCAATTCAAATTTGCGTTGGCTTGCATCTCTGAACATGGCCTGAAACGCGGAACGGTCGTTCGTTGAGCCGGTTACGTTCAGCAACAACTACGGCATGCAGATCCCCGCGTCACTCTTGGGGTTTATGCCCACGTTCTCGGGGATGCTCACCGTGAAGCCGTCGAGAAAGTAGCGTCAGTTGTGTTCCAAAGTGTTCCAAAGGCGAGAGAAGAGACGAAGTATATTCAGTGGCTTCCAGGCAATCGGCGTTGGGTTCGATTCCCATCGCCCGCTCCAGAACACAAGGTGATTCTTAGGACGAACCTCGTTTGGTGGGAAAACTCAACTTTGAATGCCGTTTATACGTGGGGTACTTGGCCTGTTTTCCCATTGGTAGCGTGCAACGGCTCGCCCCGGTCAGGCAGGAGATTTGAGTGGCTCACTTCAACTTAGAGAGAGCAAGGATTCACTTATTTCTTCGGCGGTTGTTCCTGTTCAGTCTGTTTCAGTTTTTGTTCCATCAGCATCTTCTGTTGCTCTTTGGTCAGCTTGGGAACAGGAACGCAATTTGCATGCGCATGCCCCAGGGCGCGGTTCCTGGCGGACGGACTGGATTGGCGTAGAACTGAAGTGTGAGATTGACGGGTTGGAAGCCGAGTTTCATGATGCGGCCGATGCCGCCACCATAGGGCACCGTTCAACGGTAAGGACTGGAAGCCTCCCAGTTGGGTGATAGTGGGCTGCCAGGTGATGTAATAGCCTTTTTTCAGGTTGTAGTTGATGAAGTATTGAAGGAGCATCTGGTTAACATCTGAGCGATCTGAGTGTCCTGCGAACGACCAGACATTGTTCACCAGCGCGCCAAGGGTCCAGTGGCCCGGCTGAGTGAGGATAACCGCCGAGGGGAATCCGGTGGGATCGCTTCAGCAAATTCCCACGCAGTGCGGGGGACGGAAATTCCGTCGAGGCCAGCGGAATACTTCAGGCTCGCAAACCGAAAAGCTTGAGCGCATTTTCTTTAAGGATCAGAGGCCGGACTTCGTCGCGGATGGCGATTTTGTCGAAGTCCGCCAGCCAACGGTCCGGGGTGATCAAAGGATAATCGGATCCGAAGAGAACCTTGTTCTTCAACAGTAGTGTTGGCGTACTGAATGAGCGTGGTGCGGAAATACTTGGGCGACCAGCCGGAAAGGTCGATGTAAACGTTTGGCTTGTGAAGGCAGATGGAAATGGCCTCGTCCTGCCAGGGAAACGAAGGGTGGGCCATGATGATGGGCATGGTGGGAAAATCCACGGCCACGTCATCGATGGGCATGGGATGCCCGTACTTCAGGCGGACTCCGCCTCCTCCCGGCATTCCGGTGCCGAGGCCACTATGCCCGGTGTGAAAGATGACCGGCAGGCGCGCCTCAGCGAAGACCTCGTATAAGGGATAAGCGAGCGGATCATTTGGAATAAATTTCTGGACGGGCGGGTGGAGTTTCAGTCCACGCACCCTGCCTTCGGAAACCAGGCGCTTCGCTTCCTGCCACAGCCTGTCGGCGCCGCGGTTTGGGTCGATGCTCGCAAACGGAATGGCGATATCGGAGTTCTGTTCGGCGAACTGCACCACTTCTTCGTTTGTGACGCGCATCCTTCCGGTAAGCCGCTCGTCCACCGCAAAAACCACAAAGGCAATCTTTCGTCGAACGGTAGTACTCGGCAAGCGCGTTGCCTTCGCGCGCGGCGCCGCTGTCGCCAAAGTACTTCTTGGCCGCAGCGTCGGTAGCGGTGCGATCATCCGCGGACTCCAGGTGTACGTGCACGTCAAAGGCGGTGAGCGATTCAACGTCCATGCGGGAAGAGGAATTCATCCAGGCTCCTTCGTGAGTGCGAGAACGTGGGCGGCTATCGGATCGCGATAGAGATCCTCGACGAGTGCGGCGCGATTTGCGAGCACCGCTTTTTGATTGATGGAACCCTTGTCCGTAATTTCCTGCACTTCGATCGAAGGTGGAGTGTCCAGCAGGATCGCGCGTTCAATGCGAGTGGAACTCCCGGTGCTGGCGGAAGCGAAAGCATCCAGGCGCTCTTGAAACACCGCGCGGACTTCGGGATGCGCAAGAACTTCGGACGCGGATGCTCTCGGGGATAAGCCCGCGCAAAGCTTCCGGCACATTTCAAGAGCCGGAAAGAAAAGCGCGGTAGTGAATTCCCGGTCGGGACCGGCGATGACGACATCCTGAAGAAGAATGCCAAAATGAGCGAGAAGACGCATTCGCAGGGGGCCGACCCTCACCCAAGTCCCGCTGGACATTTTGAAATCCTCGTTTAATCGGCCGTCGAAGACAAAGCCTTTGAGGGATCTTGCGGATCCGCAAACTTGACAGCGTCGCCGAGCCGGTAATAGTTCTCTTCGTCGAAGGCGACGGCCGTCAATTCGGGGCGGCGCCAGAAGCCGGGAGTGATTGACGGTCCACGCAGCCGCGCCTCGATCTTTTCTTCTACGGGAACAAGTTTTAGCTCGACACCGGGTACCGGCAATCCCAGGCAGCCCGAGGCGGCGCCTTCGCTCCCAGTGGAGAGCGCGTAGGGAGCACTTTCTGTGGCGCCCAATCCGGTGACGACAAGAATTTCTTCACCGCAAGTTTCGAACGCAAGATCCTGGAGCGCGTCCCAGATGTGCTGGCTGAGCCCCGCGGCGGCGAAAAACAGAAGACGCAAGCGGCTAAAGAAGATCTTGCGCAGACCGGAGTCGGTTCGCAGATGCGCCGACCAGCATCTCATAGGCCTTCGGGACATTGAAATAGGCGGTTGGGGCGATCTCGTGCAGGTTGCGTAGCGTTTCACCAAACGACTCGGGCGTTGGTTTACCCGCGTCGATGTACAGAGAGCCGCCATTGTGCAGCGCAATCCCGAAATTGTGGCTTCCCCCAAAAGTGTGATTCCATGGCAGCCAATCGCAGAGAACCGGCGGCTCGTCCGCGAGGACGGGCATCATTTGAGCGAGCATCTGTTGATTGGAGCAAAGCATGCGGTGGGTGGTGATCACGCCTTTGGGGAGGCCAGTGGAACCGGAGGTGTAGAGGATTTTGGCGATGGAATCCGGGCCGATGAGGCGGTTTGCATCGTTCGACGGCAGAAGAGGGTACGGAGTTTTCCAATTCCGCGAGCGGAATGGAACGCAATCCCTCTGGCGTAGAACTATGAAAAACGATTTGTGTGTCGCGCTGGGTGACGGCCTTCAGCGCCGGTGCGAACCGCGCGCCATCGTCTGCGAAGACCATGGCCGGACCGAAGTTCTGCCACACGAAGGACAGCGCCGCGAATTCCTTTACGGCCAACGAATATGCGGGGGCAATCGGCGCGTAGGGAATGCCCGCGTACATCGCGGCTAGGGCGAGCAATCCATGCTCGATACTGTTTCCCGAAAGAATTATCAATGGGCGAGTGGCGGAAAGTCCGCGAGCGAGCAACCCACTGGCGAGGCTACGCACACGCGCCAGGGTCTCGGCGAAGGTAACTGTTTGCCACGTCCATCGGGGGCGCGTTGGGCAAGAAAGATTCGCCATGGTGCATGAATTGCCCAGTATTCCAGGCGATCAGTGACGCGCGCAGGATATTCACCGAGCATCTGGGGCGAGCGCACGTAGATCACGCCATTCTCACGGCGATCCACAATCGCTTGCAACGCGGCCACGCGGACAGCGCGCACAGGTCTCTTAGTCAGCGATTGCATGCGTTGCAGCACCAGTTCTAAGTGTTATGCTCGGCGTCATAATCCCGGAAACTCTTGTTTTCCATGGCGAGGCGTTGCAGCAAGGGTGCCGGCTTCCAGCGCACGCCGAGATCCTTCTCAAATTCGCAGATACGATCATAGATGCGGCGGAGGCCGACCGTGCCAGCATAAAACATTGGCCCGCCTCGCCAGGCGGGAAATCCATAGCCATTGATGTAGATGACGTCGATGTCGGCGGCCCTTTGCGCGAATCCTTCCTCCAAAATCCGCGCGCCTTCATTGATCAAGCCGTAGAGCGATCGCTCGACAATCTCCTCGTCGGAAAATTCCCGTTGGGAGATGCCAGCCTCGCGGGCTGAAGCTCGAATCAGGGATAAAACTTCCGGATCCGGCATCGGTTTGCGGTCTTGGCCGTAGAGATACCAACCCTTTCCCGTCTTCTGCCCGAAGCGGCCCAATTCGCACAGCTTGTCGGCCACGAGGGGTTTTCGCGCGCCAGGGTCGGAGAAATGCCGCAGTTCCTGACGGATGCGCCATGCGACGTCAATGCCGGCCATGTCATCGACTTCGAACATGCCCATGGCCATGCCGAATCGGGTGAGTGCTGCGTCGACCTGCTGAGGTGTCGCACCTTCCTCGACCAGGAATTGTGTTTCGTACATGTAAGGAAACATCATGCGGTTGCCCACAAAACACGGGCAGTTCCGCACCACGACGCCGACTTTCGACAGGCGTTTTGCCAGCGCCAGGGCCGTTGCGAGAACTTCCTTTTTCGTGGCGTGACCGCGCACGATCTCCAGCAGGCGCATCACATTGGCGGGGCTGAAGAAATGCAGGCCTACGACATTTTCGGGACGATTGGTTACGCTGGCGAGTTCGTCGATATTCAGTGTCGAAGTGTTCGACGCGAGAACGCAGTCCGGCTTGGTGAGCGCATCGAGTTCACGGAATATCTGCTTCTTTAGCGCCATGTTCTCGAACACGGCTTCAATCACCAGGTCGACTGAATCGAATCCCGGGTAGTCCAGTTGCGGATGAATCTTTGCGATACGATCGGCAACTGCCTCGGGTGCGAGGCGCCCGCGCTTGACGGAGGCTTCGTAGTTTCGATGGATCGCCGCCATGCCTGCATCGAGGGCGTCCTGGCTCGTCTCTTTGAGCAATACCGGAAGGCCTGCATTAGCGCAAGCCATGGCGATACCACCGCCCATCGTTCCAGCGCCCACGATGGCAATGCGCTCCAGCGGCAGAACGGTGGTGTCCTTGCCAATGCCAGGAACCTTGGCAACGCCACGTTCGGCAAAAAAAACATGAATCAGCGCGCGGCACTGCTCCGACTCGACGCACTCTTGAAACAGTTGGCGCTCGCGGGCGCATCCTTGATCGAATGGGAGAGACGCAGCCGCCTCAATCGCTTCCACCGCTTTCATCGGCGCAATCAAGTTCCGCTTGGTCTTTTGCGCGAGTGCGCGTGCCGCCGCGAGAGCCTCCTGCACAGTGCCGGGCGCTTTCACTTCCGCGCTACGCTCTCGTGTTTTGCGATGGGGGAGTCCCTGTCTCTGCCATGCGCCGCGCAAACGCGATCGCTTCTGTTCTCAGGTCGCCTGTCACAATTTTGTCGATGATTCCGGCCGCGAGCGCCTCGGCTGCCTTCACCGGCTTTCCGGAAACACACATCTCCATTGCCTTCTCGACGCCCGCGAGACGCGGCAACCGCTGCGTGCCCTCCGCGCCTGGAATGATGCCGAGATTCACTTCGGGCTGTCCGAACTGTGCATCCTGCACGGCCACGCGGTAGTGACCTGCCATCGCCAATTCCAACCCACCACCCAGGGCAGTGCCGTGTATGGCCATGACTACGGGCTTGGAACAGTCTTCGATCCGCTGCAGCAATGCGTGCAGGTTCGGCGCGCCTGCACCTTTTCCCCAAGCCATTTCTTCGAGTTGTTTGATGTCCGCGCCTGCGACGAACGTTTTTCCCGCACCCATCAATACAATTGCCCGCACGGTCGCGTCGGCCTCGGCTGCCTCGATGGCGGAGGCAATGCCTGCGGGCACGCCATCGCTCAGCGCGTTCACCGGGGGATTGTTCACTTGAATGAGAGCAACGCCGTCCTGCGTGAATTGTCACCACCAACTCTTGCCGCTGTCCTTGCGATCTGTTCGAATGTTCAAGAGCCAATCTTTCAGTAATCGAATGTACGACCGAAGAACGATGAAAACTTTACCGCGAATGACGAGGCTGAGCGCGAATCCGCGGTTACTACGGATGTCCGATTATCGTCCAGAACTTGTTGAAAACAAGCGAACTGGAGTGTGTCTAGCATTGACAAGGCCAGGAGGGAGGAGTACAGGTTGCGGAGAAAGTTGTGGGGGTTCGCAGGGCCGGCGCTCGATGGTCGCCTGGCGCCGAGAAATTTGTCTCGATCAGAGGGTGATGGAGGCCTAACGTGAAAACGAGAATTGTATCAAGTGCATTCCTGTTGGTGACTGCTCATGTACTTCGCGGGAGTGGCAAGCTTCGCGCAGAACCAAACTAAGGAAGTCAAGAAGGCTCCGGCACCGGTAACCTCGGCTGCTTCGGGAAGCGAAATGTTCACTTCCTACTGCGCGCCGTGCCATGGAAAAGACGGCAAGGGCAATGGGCCGGCAGCCACGGCACTGAAGAACCCGCCGGCCAACTTGACGCAACTATCGATGAAGAACAACGGGAAATTTCCTGCGGACCATGTTTCCAGTGTTTTGAGGAATGGCTTAACGGCGGCCCACGGTTCTTCGGATATGCCGATTTGGGGGCCGGTGTTTTCCAAGGCTAGCGCCGGTGACCAGGGACTGATACAACTGCGAATTGCGAACCTGGTCCACTACCTCGAGTCCATACAAGAGAAATAGAGGTCGGCGGAAGGAAGCAGCACTCGCGCAAAATCCGCACGCAGTTCCGCAGTCCAGGCAGCGCTCTTTCCGGAAGTGTGGTCAGGGGGTCCGGGAAGCCTGCGCCAAGAGGAAGTGTTTTCGATATGGCCGATAGGTGGCCCAGAAGGTTATTCCCATCAGGATTGCGGCGACAACGATGGTGAGGGCAAGTGCGGCGCCGATGCTTTTTTCATTCTGGAAGAAGTAGTCCGTAAGCAGACCGGGAAGAAGCGGACCGAGAGACAATCCACCCAAACTTAGAATGAACAAGAAGAGGGCCGAGACTTGTCCACGCAATTGGTTTGGCAAAATCAATTGCAGTGCCGCATAAGAGCACCCGATCGGCAGAGCGAGGAAAAAGATGGCCGGGGCGAGGAGGATTGTTGCCCAGGCAGGATTAGCTGCCGTCAAGGCGAGCGGAAAGAACACCGCGGCGCCCGCCGCGCTGAATACGCCGACACGCAAAGGCGCTTCGTGACGGCCTTGACTTCTGCCAGAGATCGCATAGGGTTCCGCCGAGTACATGCCCAGAGCAGCCGCAAACTAGCGTCAGGATGCCCAGAATGCGGCCGGATTGGCCGGGCGACCATCCGTAGGTACGCTGCAGGAACGTTGGCCCCCAGGCAGAGGAAGGCATAACCGGCAACGGCTTGAAATACCATGCCAAGGGAAACGCCGACGAACGAACCGAGTCTGAGCCGCAATTGCTGCAGAGAATTCCCGAAAACCCAATTGAGAGGCCTGGCCATCGGCTGTCCGCTGGAGATAGCGGCGCTGTGGTTCACGAATCGTCCGGGCGAGGAGAGCAATCAAAAAGCCAGGCAGGCCGACCACGAGAAAGGTAGCGCGCCAGGAAGCGACGGTGCCGAGGATCGGCAAGGTGAGTTCCGGCCGGTGCGCCAGACCTTCCACGACGGTCCCGCCGACAATGAGCGCCAGTCCAGAGCCAATGTAAATGCCCATGGAATAGACGCTCAACGCAACGCCGAGCCGGCCGGGAGGGAAGTAATCCGCGATGAGGGAAAAAGCGGCAGGCGAAAGCGTGGCTTCGCCAACGCCAACGCCCATGCGGGTAAAGAAGAGCGCCCAGTAATTCCTTGCAGCACTGCAGGCGGCGGTGAGAACACTCCAGGCGATAATACCGACGGTGATCAGGTTGCGCCGATTCCGGGTATCTGCGACCCGACCCAGGGGCAAGCCTGCCAAGGTGTAAAACAGCGCGAACGAGAAACCCTGCAAGAGTCCGATGCGAGTGTCGCTGATGTGCAGATCGCGTTTCAGGGGGCCCACGAGGAGGCTCAGGATCTGCCGGTCAATCAGGGAAAGCGCATAGCACAGCATGAGAAGGAAGACGACGTACCAAGCATAGCGCAGGGAGGAAGGGTGTTCGACGGGCCCTGGCGATGGGATGTTCGTTGTCGTGGTGGCAGAAGATTTTTTGCTCTGCATCAGGAGTCTCAGCGCGGGGATAGAGTAACACCAACCCGTGCTGGTCCATTTTTGTGCGCTCTCCTCGAGTGAGCGCATTGAACGTACCACTCACGGCGAAATAAGCCGGCCGCGCCGGCGGAACATTGCGAATGCAGGCTCTCAGAACGAGAACTTTACCGAGAATTGAAGCAGCCGCTGGTTGAGCATGGTTCTCGGCGTACCGAACGTGCCAGGGGGCCGTTGGAACAAAGACCGGCAAAAGCCCCTTGGCAAGCCAGTCCCCAGGGTTGGACACGGGGCAGGCCTGCGAGGACGCCCCTTGCTGAATTGCCGCTGTAATAGCGTCTTTGTAATGATTAGGGATAGCTCCACAGAAGACCGGCGAGCCGTAGACGGAAGTCACTTCGTCGACGTTGGGCCGGTTCAAAACGTTGAAGGCGTCGAACATCAAGTCGACGCGGTACTTTTCACGGAGCATGAAGTAGCGAGACACGCGCAGATCCCAAGAGTACAGAGGATCGCCAATGTAGGTGTTCCTGGAGATGATGGTGGAGCAAGTCTGCACATTGGCGCAGGACGGCGTTGCACCGGGCAAGCCTCCCACACGGTCCGTCGAGCTGCCGGCAATGTCCCCAAAAGTATTGCTGCCCGCGAACAACGTGAAAGGACGTCCAGACTGCAGGGTGATGATGCTGCTGAATTCGAACTTCCGGAGAAAACTGGAATCGGGAGCCGTAGCGGTGAAGTTCGCGATGAAGTGGTGGCGAACATCCTGGTTGGAATTGGCGCGTTCCGCAGCGTAGTCGAACTGGTTGGGAGGCAGGTTGATGAAGGTGGTGAAATTCCCGTTGTCGATCGCATGGGAATAAGTGTAGTTGGCGTTCATGTTGAAGTACTTGCCCGCTCGCTCGGTGACGCTGACGATCAGGCCATTGTAAGCGGCGTTCGCGACGTTGTTGTTGTAGTCGAGAAGGCCGCCGCTGAGGGTCGGGGCGGGAGCTCCTCCGCTCGGAACGCCAAATTCCAGCCCGCTGGGATTGAACGGGAGTTGAGGATTGGCAGGATTGTTTAGGTAGCCGAAGAATGGTCCCAGGCCGAAAGGACCAAGTGTGGGCGCCCCCTGGCAAGCTGTCAGGCTGCCGCTGGGGTCGAGCCAGCCCTGTGCATCTGCAGGGTTGTTCGGCTTGCTTGTGCCAGCCGGACAAGGAACGTTCAGGTTATTTCCACGGACCAGGCGATGCGCCCCCACGAAGAGATAGCCGACGTCCAAGGTAAGTCCGGCTCCCAATTGGTGAGCGATCTCGAGGCTGGCCTGCTCGGCATAGGGAAGCTTTCCATTGCGCTGGATGCCGCCGGAACCCACACCGCAGGCACCACTCGGGCCAGCTGGCGTGAGTAGAACGCAGGGCCCGGTGAGAGTGACGGGATCATAAGAATTGGGGCCGCCGGCGAGAATACTGAAGGCCGTAATGGCAGCGATACTTGCCGTGGGTCCGGTTGTGCAAAAGATAGGCGGCAAGGGCCCAGCGGGCGCGCAGGGGAGAGACGGCGTTCCCGGAAATCCCGGCTGAGCGGAAAGTTGCCAGCCCCCGGTTTGCGCTCCGTTGTGAATCATCGGAACGTTTACTCCCTGCGTGAATCCATTCGCTGCGCAGTTCGGATCCGCACCGGGCGGGTTGCAGAAATAGCCGGGAAGGGTCTTCTGGTTTCCGGTGGTGAAAAAGAAAGTCATGTTATTGCGATCGAAGAACGTTCCATATCCGGCGCGAATCACGGTTTTCGCATTGGGCGAATAGGCGAGTCCAACGCGTGGTTGCCACGCTCCGTAATAGGAGTTGATGACGCTTGAAAGGCCGGATTCAAAATCCCAGCGGATGCCGTAGTTGAGAGTCAATTTGGGAGTGATGCGCCACTGATCCTGGGCAAAAAATCCCCAGTAGCCGTGATTCAGGTTGTAGGCGTAATTGGGATACAGGTTGGTCGGAAACGCGTTTGGCCAGCCGCTGCCATATCCGCCAGCGGTGGCGGGTGGCGGAACGATGCCATTGTAAAAACCGTTCGAGCACGCAGCGAGGTTCGGGCAATTGGTTCTAGGGAGGCCAACTCCCCAATAGAGAAATGCCACGCCATCCGCCGCGGGGGCCAACGGGCACGGCAGCGCCGGCGACGGGACCAAGCGTTCCCCGCGGTGCCGGTAATCGCGCCCTCAACGAAATTGGCAAATTCGAATGTGCAACTGAGATTGGGAAAGAGGATGCGCTCAGGAGTGAAGCCGGGATAGTTGTTGTGCGCCCAGACGTAATTGCCATCAAATCCGAATTTGGCCATGTGGTTTCCTTTGACCCACGAGAGTGAATCGGAGAATTGAAGGCGGGATTCGTAGATGGCATCATAGGTGCCAAAATTGTGGCCAAATTCCAGGTCGTTCACGACGCTGAGGTCCGGTTCGCCCGTAGCGCCCGGGAAGTTGTAATGGCGCCTGGCCCACTGGACGAGAGCGGTATTGACCAGGGTGGGCTTGATGGAGGAATTCAGGTGCCCACCAGGGATTGGTCGCGAATGAAAAGATTGCGGCCGCCGCTGGGAGTGCCAATGCCGCCGCCGTCGAGCGTGTTGCCGATCAACTCGCCAAAATCGCGTGAATCTTCAATATTGTAACGGATGGCCAAGCGGTTATCCGTGTTGAATTGATAGTCGAACCTGGCAAAACCGTATGTCGTTGCTGATGGTCTTTTGAACCGAGTCTAGATATTGCAGGGGAGTGCCGGTGCATTGCGCGGGAGGAAGATAGCAGCCCTCGGGAGAGAGCCCAAGGTAGGTCTTGGCCTGATCGATAGCGGCAAGGTTGTTGTACAGATCCGGGGCAAAAGTGGGAGACTCCGCGCGGCGCTTGCCCTCGTAGTTCAGGAAGAAAAATGCCTTGTCCTTCTTGACGGGACCGCCGAAGGTGCCGCCGAACTGGTTCTGGCAGCAATTAGTGGGGCAGCGGCGCGGGCTGAAGAAGCGAGCGCGCATCGGTGGCGCTGTTCTGGAAGTAATCGTAGACCGAGCCATGAAAATCGTTGGTGCCGGACTTGGTGACGATGTTGACGATCCCACCAAGCGCCCGGCCATATTCCGCGCCGAAACTGTTGTTCACGACGCGGAATTCCTGCACGGAATCCTGCGGCGGAGTGGAGCGCTGCACACCGCTGGTGGTATTGACGAAATCCGCGCCGTCCACGGTGATCACATTGCTGAACGAACGCATGCCGCCGAAGGAGATCTGGGTCACTTCAAATTCGGTGAAGGTGGTGCCCAGGCTGGTGCGGCTGGTGGCGACGCCGGGCGTCAGCAGCGCAAAATCCGTGAACACACGATTGCTGATGGGCAGGCGTCTGGATCTGCTGGTTCTCGATCACCTGGCTGATTTCCGTCATCGTGGGCTCAATGGCAGGCACTTCGGTGTTGACCACGACTTGCTCCGTTGCCAGTGGCGACTTTCAAGTTTACGTCAATCGTCGCGACTTGCCCCACGCGCAACACAATCCCTGTCTGGGTGTAGGGAGCGAAACCCGTGAAGGACACTTTCAGTTCGTATTCGCCGGGAGGAAGGTTGGGAATAACGTAATTCCCGTTGTCCGAAGCGATGGCGGTATGGGTCTGATTGGTACTGACCTCACGGAGAGTTACAGTAGCCTTGGCCACCGAGCCTCCCGAGGCGTCCAAAACGGTGCCGTTCAGCTGAGCAGAGCTGGTGCCGGCCTGCCCCAGAGAGAAATCGACTTTTGCAGCGAAGATGAAGAAAAACACCAAGACAAAAGCACGCAGTACCCGTCCCCCCATAAGAACTCCTTTCGAGAATCTTATGACCCCTTGGGTCTGGCCCCCACGCAAGACATTGCGAAGATTGGGAGTAAGGTCTAGCCGCTACTCCGGGTGTTGTCAAGGCTGTAACCGCTCAGGGTGTGCGAATATCGCTCAAAATTAACCTGATCGTTTCTCGCCAGCCAAAAAAGCGATACGCTTCCGGAATTCGGGGGACCGTCTAAAACGGTCTTTTACTGCATTTCAGAAACCCATCCGAGGGCCTGAAGGGAAGACTTCTTTGCAGGCACTTGACACAAAAGTTAGAGACGATAGGAAAGCAATGAATTATGACCGGCGAGTGTGCCGGGACGAGCTGGTGGTGGTGGGAGGAGGATGAAACTGATGCGGATGCAGGCGCGCATGGTGGTGCAAGGCCGAGGGCGACAGAATGGAGAGAATAGTCGAGCTTCATCTTTGGCGACATGCCTATGCCTGGCGATGATTGCCTGCCTGGGATGCGGAACACAGAATTCCCAAAAGACGCCGCAAGCCATTCCAGGGACGGCAGGTCATGCGACCGATGTCGACGGCGCAAGAATCAGGAACGCCGATAAGGATCCGGGGAACTGGATGACATATGGGCGGACGTACAGTGAACAGCGCTTCAGCCCGCTGAAACAAATCACCGATGCGAATGTCCGGCCAGTTGTCGCTTGCGTGGTACTACGACGTGGATACGCGGCGGGGACAGGAAGCCACACCGCTTGGTCGTGGACGGCGCAATGTATTTCACCACGGCATGGAGCAAAGTCGTTTCTCTGGACGCGGCGACCGGCGTGCGCCGCTGGGAGTACGATCCGAAAGTCCCGCCAGAATGGGCGGTGAACGCGTGTTGCGATGTGGTGAATCGAGGCGTGGCGGCATGGAAGGGAAAAGTATTTGTGGGGACGCTGGACGGAAGATTGATCGCGCTCGACGCCGCAACAGGCAAACCCGTTTGGGAAACTCTGACCATCGATCCAAAGATGCGTTACACAATTACCGGCGCGCCTCGCGTGGTGAAAGGACAAGGTGATCATCGGGAACGGCGGCGCGGAAATGGGCGTCCGCGGATACGTTTCCGCCTATGACGCGGAGACGGGAAAACTGGCTTGGCGCTTTTATACAGTGCCGGGCGATCCGGCGAAACCATTCGAAAATCCAATTCTGGAAAAAGCCGCAAAAACATGGAGCGGAGAGTGGTGGAAGAACGGCGGTGGAGGCACCGTCTGGGATGGCATGGCGTATGATCCGCAACTCGATTTGTTGTACATCGGCACAGGAAACGCCGATCCGTGGGCACGAAAAATACGTAATGAGCAGGTCGAAGATAACCTGCTGGCCTCTTCAATCATCGCGCTGAAGCCGGACACTGGCGAATATGTGTGGCATTATCAGGAAAATCCCGGCGATGAATGGGACTACGATTCCGCGGAACAAATCATCCTGGCGGATTTGCGAATCGATGGGCAGCTTCGCGCAGGTGCTGCTGCACGCACCCAAAAATGGTTTCTTCTACGTACTGGACCGCGCCACCGGCAAGCTTTTGTCGGCGAAGCCTTTCACACGGGTGACCTGGGCCACGGGCATTGACCTGCAGACCGGCAGACCGATGGAATCTGCCAGAAGCGCAGCTATGAGAGTAGGAAACAAGCCGTCCATCGTTTCGCCCGGTCCCGGGGGAGCGCATAGTTGGCAACCGGCGTCGTATAGTCCGGAAACGGGGCTAGTCTATTTTCCAGTGCTCGAGTCCGGATTTGCTTACAAATCAGCGGAACATTTCAGCCACAATGCGTTCGCCTGGAACACCGGGACGATCCCGTTGCGGCGGGCATGCCACAGGAGCCAAACATCAAGAAAGCCATTCTGGGAAGCATCAAAGGCCATCTGATGGCATGGGATCCAATCAAGCAGGCAGAAGTTTGGCGAGTTGAGCGGCCGGGACCCTGGAATGGCGGAGCGCTTTCCACGGCGGGCAATCTGGTTTTCGAGGGCACGGGCTATGGCCAATTTGAGGCTTTTCGCGCGAACACGGGAGAAAAAATCTGGTCCGCATCGACGCAGAGCGGCATCACCGCCGGGCCAATTTCCTATACCGTGAACGGCGAACAGTACATCGCGATTCTCGTCGGCTGGGGTGGCGTATTGCCTCTCGCTGCAGGAGAAGTCGCGCGGCAATCTCCGCGGATGAACAATGTGCCGCGGATGCTGGCGTTCAAGTTGGGAGGAAAAGCCAGCTTGCCGCCGGCGCCCGAGGTGAAGCCACAAGTCCTGACGCCACCACCGGCAACTGCCAGCGCAGCTACGGTGAAAAAGGGAGAGGAATTATATCAACGCTACTGCGGCGGGTGTCATGGCGATGTCGCGGTGAGTGGCGGGATATTGCCGGACCTGCGGTATTCCGGCGCGCTGGCGAACGAGCAATGGTTCAGCATTGTGAGAGATGGAATGCTCAAGCCGTACGGAATGGTTGGATTTTCGAGAGAGTTATCGCGGCAAGATGCGGAGGCGATCCGCGCCTATGTCATTTTCCGGGCAAATCAAAGTTCGGGCGAGAACTCGGGAACTCGCAAATGAACGATCACTTGTGATCTGCGTCCAGGTTGGCCATGGAAGGATCTTTCCGTGAGGCGCTGGGAATGGCTGATGCAGCAGGGGAGTCCTCCAGTCTCGGATGTTGCACCGGCGGGCGAGATTGCTAAAGGCTGGTAGAGGCTTGTGGTTTTTTCGGGCCGATTATCGCGACCCAAGAAGTAATTGATCCAGGAACTTGTTCCCTGCAAGAGCGGGTTTCGCGGGGGAATGTAAGTGCGCAAATCATCGAGTCGGTGTGCGGCCTTCGCCCGGTCGAAGACATCTACCCAAATGCATGGTTTGTCGACAACTTCGCATTGGCCTTGAGACGTTCCGCCGCAAGGGCCATTGCGCAAATTTTTCGGGCAAGTTTGCGGACAGACGTACTCCAATGAGCCCAGAGCGCAATTGCCGCACGCCTGGCAGCCGAACAAAGGGGATTTGATGAGCGAATTCGGTTCTCTCGAGCGCCCGCGAGCGAGTGGTCAGTTTGTCGATCGCAGCGAAAAATCGACGTCAAACGCGGCGCAGTTTCCCCGCTCTGTTTACGGGGAATACTTTGCCGAGTGCGTCGAGCATTCGCGGTACAACCCCACGTTTCTTCGGCTGTGTTCGGGCGTTGAATAGAGAAGAAAACCTCCCTTCGGTCTGTACGCGAATTCTTCTGCGAATTTTGCCAATTTCCTGCCAGCGCTTCAGAACGCGGATGATCCAGCGCACGTGATCTGCGCGATGATCTCCACCAATATAGGCACCCGCGTAGCCGAGACCGCGGAGAATCGCGACCATGCGGGCGGCGCGTTCCAGGCGCGCCGCCAGACCTTTGTCCGCGGCCTGAATTTCTTCCTGGATTTTGTGAAGGAGTTCGGGAGCTACCCAGCAGCCGGGAGGTTCGCCTTTGGACATTTTTTCAGCGGCTTTGCCGGACAGGACGTAAACATTGCCTAACACCGGAGTGCGAAGGCCGCGTTCGTCCAAATAGCGTTTGAGTTCGCGGAATTTGTCAACGTCAAAACCAAGCTGAGTAATCGCATAGTTTGCGCCGGCAGTAATTTTTTTCTCCAGCTTCAGATATTGATAGGCGCAATCCGCTTCCGTGTATTTGAATGGCGACACGGCCACCGCAATCCAGAAGGACACGCCGCTTTGCCGCATTTCCTGAATCAGGCGGACAAGTTGCACGGAATCCAGTTCAAAAGTGGGCTGCGGCGCCATCCGGCGGCGCGTCTTTCGGATAATCGCCGGTTAGCGCGAGGATGTTTTCGATGCCAAGTCCATGGAGATCTTCCAACGTGTGCTGGGCGCTGGCACGAGTTCGATTAACACAAGTCAAGTGAATGTTAGGGACTAGGCCGCGGGCGCGCGCGGCGGCGCCCACGCGAATGGGATCATGTCCCATGGCGCCGCCCGCATAGCTCGTGATGCTTCCGGCGACGACACCGGGGACGATCGCAAGTTGCGAAGCCACCTCCAGTAAGCGCGCCTCGCGCGTGAGCCGGCTGGCCACCAATTCGACCACGTAACAAAAGTGGCCGGCGGTCAACGCTTCGCGCAGGGGATTTGAATTCACCGCAGCCATTTCAGCTTCCGAGTTCTCTGCGAACGAGTTTCGTTCCTTCGACCATTGCTTGCAGCTTCGCGAATGCGATGTGGCCTGGCAGGTGGAAACAGCCGCAGTCTGGCAGGATGAAAATGCGCTCTTTGGGCAAAAACTCCAATGCTTTACGAATGCGTTCCGCTACCACTTCGGGCGTTTCCACCGCCTGGGTCTTGACGTCGATCACGCCCACACCTATTTCCCAGGGGGCCGCAAATTCGCGGAGGAGATCCAGGTCTTCGCCGCCGCGACGGGCAAATTCTAAGGTAATTTGATGCACCTTCGCATCCAAAATTCGCGGAAACAAATAGCGATAACTACCTTCCCAGGAGGGCTTGCCGTAACGGTTTCCATAGCAGATGTGGACTCCGATCTTGGCGTCAACATCATCAACCAAGGCATTCAATGCGTCCACTTCCCAAGCCAAGTCTTCCGGATAGCCGGACATCTCTAACATTGCCGACCTTGTCAAGTTCTTTTTCAATATTTTCCACAGACTTCTCCGTTCACTCCGAAGAGTGGTCTTCGTTCGTTCTTCTTTGACCTCTGCTTCAACGACCACGGCTCGCTTGTAATCTTTCGATCGGCTTCAGTCCGACCCAGACATCTCTTCGATCCATTACTTCGACCATGATTACTTCTTCAAACTCCCTTTGCAGGGAGCGGGATGCCCCATCAAGTGAACGGTGTTCTACCTCACACCATGTCCGCGAACGAGCTGTCCCGCGTACGAACCGAACTCTAAAGACGGCGAATACTCACAACCATTCCGCCACATCCAATACAACCGAACCGCCAGCCTTCGGCCCATCGCAACCTTGGCTATGCTCTTGTGCCGACGCATCGCCAGGTGTAGGTACCGACGTCGCCAATCCGAATTGCACCGTGCAGCTGCTTGGGCTGCTTCCACCAGCAAGTAACGCAACAAGGAGTTGCCCTGCTTACTGATGTGCCCCAACCGTTGCTTGCCGGCACTGGAGTCTTCACTCGGAATCATCCCCACGTACGTACCGATCTGCTTGCCTCGAGGAAACCGCGCTGGAGTTCCGATGATCAACACATAAGCGAGTGCCGTAATCGGGCCCACGCCAGGATGCGTCATCAATCGCAACACGTCGGGTCGCTTGTTGGCTTCCTGCTCGACAGCAGCGGTGAGCTCCTCAATGCTCGGATTCAGGCGGTCCAGCAGCTCCAACAACTCTTTCCGGCGCCGACTGGCCCAGGGAGCTAACGAGAGTTTCTCTAGCAGTGTCCGTCCCTGTTTGCTGAACAGTTTTTTCTTCCAGCGATAGCCCTCGTTCATCGCCAGCGCCTGCAGTTGATTCATGATCCGCGTGCGCATCTGCACCAATCTATGGCGATGCCACAGCAGTTGCCGCAGATCCCGATTCTCCGGACCCGGTACCCAGATTTGCGGAAAGTTATTTTCCCGCATCAGTCTCAGCAGGAGTCGCGCATCCTCACGGTCGGTCTTTTGCTTCTTCACTCGCTTGGCCTTAATCTCCGCGGGATCGCCCATCCATACTTCGAACCCTAACTCTGCCAGCAGTCGCTCGAACCAGCGTGAATATCCGGTAGCCTCCATTCCTACGCGCACGCGGATTCCTCTCTGCTGTAGGTCCCGATAGAATCGTTCTGCTTCTCCATCACTGTGCTTCAGTTCCTGTTCACCACACTCACCAGTATCTTCAAGAAAAAATGCAATCGTCTGAAAGCTCGGATGATAATCTACACCTATCAGCATCATGTCCGACTCCTTCCTCCCGAGCCTATGGTCGTTATGCAACCAGAGTTTACTCCGGTCGAGGGAGTCGGCATTGTTATGCAATAATATGGCTCATCGATCTGGATGCGCCGCGCGCCTACCCTGGCGAGTTCCTTCAACTCTTGATTCATTACAAGAGCGAGATCCATGGCGAATACCTCATCGCTGGCGTAATGCTTGTTGCGTATGCGTTTGGACAGGGAGTGTGGACCGGTGAGGCAAATCTTTGTCTCGCGATCGGTGTTGGCGCGCAAAAACAGATAATCGTCGGTTAGTCCGAGGAGGCCGCTAGGGAGCTTCCCGAGGACCTCGCTGTCGTAGAAATCGTAGTAAAACTTCTTGGAGGAGCGATCGAATTGGACGCCGGGAAGCCGCTCGACAAAGTAGTCGATCATATTGTCGCGACGCAATTCGCCGTCCGTGATGACATCGATTCCCGCAATCTCCTGATCTTTGATCGCCGCTTTTACCGCGGTGTCATGGATTTCGTCCAGATCCCGCCGGCTGATTCGGCGTGAGTGATAGTCGGTCTTCAAGCGCTCAAGCCACTCTGGCATGGAATAGCTGCCGACGACCGTGGTGGGAAGAATGGGTAGAGTCATGTGCGCTACTCCCGTTGTGTGGTGTAAAGAACCGAAGTTGGAGAACCAGACCGGTAGTGGAATGGAGCGAAATGCAGATCGTATCCGGCGCGTTCGGCGACTTTGCGCAAGCAGGACACCGTTGACCCAGTTCACAATCGAACCGTCCAATTTTCCAGGACCATGGAACCGCATGCGGTACGCGTTCATCTCGGTAACGAAAATATCCTGCACCTGCAGGTAGCCGCGCGGACGTAAGAGCGGAAGCGTGTTGCGAAAGCTTTCGAGCACCCCCGTGCTGAGATGGAACCGGATATCGCTGGGCGCTCCACTCAAGACTTCTTCCAGGCGAGCTTCATCCAGACCATCGGGAAGCGATCCGGCAGGCAATTCGTCTAACGCGATGAGGCGTTCTTCCAGCCGCAAGCGCCTTCCAGATCTCCTGCCAGAACTGCACGCCCAGCGCGCGATCTTGATGGAAGTCTGGCCCGACATCGAGTAATCGGCTGACATTGCGGGGAAGATCAGCGATGGGAATTTTGAATCTCTCGCTGATTCGAGCAGCATCTACATTGGGAAGAAAAGCACGCACCTGGACAATGTAAAGACGACCGTCTCGGCGCGCAATTTCCTCGTCGGGCAAGTTGTCATAGACGTTCGTCAAGTGGATATGGAGAATTTTATGGCGCAGAAAGGACAGCGTGCGGATAGGATTGAGTGCGTCCAGAACTACAAAGCTGCAGATCTCCAGATGGTTCTTCAGAGCGGGCCGCGAGCGTTCGAGTGTTGCCAACGAATAGTCCGCAAGAAGGAACTTCAGGCGCGGATAGTAATTGGTGCCGCGCTGCTGGTCGAGCGCGTGAAAACGATCCAACCAAAGCGCAGCGCGGGTTCCCATGCCCACGCCGATTTCGAGGACGAAAAGTTCCGAAGGAAGCTGGTTGTGCTTCTCCAGATCTTTCAGCAGGGTCCAGAAGTCCGCTACGCCATCCGCGATGGCCGCAGGATGATTGGCGTCGGATTTTCCGCCGGGCAGGGCCTGCTCATAGCCTCGGCCTGTTGCTTTCTCCCAATCCGCCAAGCGATGCCAGTACAGCCGGTTGAATTCCCAGGCGATGCTGGAGCGAAAGGGGCAAAAATCTTCCAGAGCGAAGCCGTTCTCTTCCATGGAGGCGCCAGGCGTTGGGCGCGTTGGCATGGAGCGAAGAATGGCGCGAAGGAGATCGGCTCGCAGCGACTCCGACACCATCTGCCGCGTGTTCACGTGGACATCCAGGAGGGCCGGCTCTTCGGCGCGAGGAGTGCCGCATGGCGCCACCATGACTGCTTCGCGAAAACTGTTGCGGTATTGAATCCAATCGAGATGAATGCGCAGCCGCGCAAACTGACTCTGTTCAAGATGCCCTTCTTCCAGGAGCGTGAACAGAGTCTCGATCAGATCGTGCGCAGCCACTGCGGCGGGGTTCTTTTGCTGGTGATTGATCTGAAGAATCATGAGTCCACGTTGCGCAACAGTTCTTTGGACACGGGCAAGGGCGTGCGAAGTGCATTATGGGGCGGCGAGCATGGGAAGGGAGTTATCGTTTTCGCACGAACCGTCGATATTCGCACAGAGCCGCCGCGCCGCGCGGCTACTGCATCGAGGGGAACGTCAAAATTCTGTCCGCAGCACTTCAATTCTGCACCCAACTCTTTCTCACCGGCGCATCTCAATGCACCGCGCGCTCGGCTCCTTGCCAATAGGGAGCACGGAGTCTTTTGCGATCGATTTTCCCGGCGGGCGTCTTCGGAATTTCCTGCGCGGAATTCGACGGATTTGGGAGCTTTTACGCCGCCCAACTTTTTCTTGCAGTGTGCAATCACCTCTTCTTCGGTCAAGGATTCGCCCGGGCGGACGACGATGAGAGCTTTCACGGCTTCGCCCCAGGTTTCATGCGGAACGCCGATCACCGCGCACTCGTACACTTGCGGCATGGCCATGATGGCGGCTTCCACTTCTCCCGAGAACACATTGAAACCGCCGGAAATGATCATGTCCTTCTTGCGATCCACGATGTAGAAGATAACCGTCTTCATCGCGATATCCGACATCGCCGGTATGGTGCCAGCCAAATGTGCGGATTTCAGCGGTTGCCTCGGGCAAATTGTGGTAGCCGGGAGTAACCAGCGCACCGCGAGCGACAATTTCTCCGGGCTGGTTGGGCGGCAGAAGTTTTCCCTCATCGTCCATGATTGCAAGGCGCACACCATAGGTGGCTTTGCCGCAGCTTCGCAAGCGCTCCGGGTGAGACGCCGGCGGCAGCGGCGGCCACGGTCTCGCGGTCCAGCCAAGTGAGGAGCATGGGAGCTTCCGTCTGGCCGTAACTCTGGCACATGCAGGGACCAAACAGTTCGACGCCCTGTTTCACGCGGTCGGGAGAAACAGGCGAAGCGGCGAGGAGAAGCAGCCGCAGACTGGAAAGATCGTATTTGCGGACGTCCGGATGCGCGAGCAGCGCATAAAAAGCAGTGGGCGGAAGAAACAGATGCGTTACGCGATGGAGTTCGATATTGCGCAAAACTTCGCCAGCATCGAAGCGCGGCAGAATCACGTTCGTCGCGCCCAAGGTAAACAACGCGAAGGCAACCACGCCCGCGGCGTGCGAGAGCGGAGCCGTGCTGAGGCAGACGGGAGCGGTATCTCCGCACTGCCAGTAATGCGCGGCCATTTCCGTGTAAGCGCCCCAGGATTCGCTCGTCACGCGGACACCCTTTGGCAGGCCCCGTTGTGCCGCCCGTTGGCACCAGCCCAACGAGCCGATCCGGATTTCCGCGCGGATCGGCCCAGTCTTTTTCCGCGGCTCCAATTCCCTTCTCCATGAGTTGAGTCAAGGGAAAGATCGCCGTTGGCTTCCGCATCGATGCAAACCAGATGGCGCAGAGCGGGAACACGTCTTGCGAAGTTCATTGGCCTGTTCGCTGAAACTGCTGTGATAAAAAAGCCAGCGCACCTCGGCGTAGTTCATGAACTCGACGTTGGCGTCCGCGGCGTTGCGGTAATTGATGGGAACCCACGCGCCGCCCGCGCGCATCAAGGCGAGCATGCAGACGAGCACGCGAGCGTCGTTGGGAGAAAAAATGGCCACGCGGTCTTCGTCGCCCAGGCCAGCGGCCCACATGGCGCGAGCCACACGTTCGCTGGCTGACCTGCAATTCCCGATACGTCAGGCGCGTATTTCCATCAATCAGCGCGACACGGTCGGGGTAGGCTTCCGCGGCCTTATCAAAATAATCGATTGCGCGCATGGTTGCTCGCCGCCTCAGAACATCTTCATTTTGGAAAGTCCGTGTTTTTCCAGAACTCCCAGAACCTCGCGCGGACCGAACGCCTGGGCTGCCGAGGCAAATCCCACTTTGTGGGGAGCGGTGCGGATCAACTTTTGCGCCGCGAAGGCCTGCAGAAGTCCTGTCTGTTTGTAGCAGCATGTGCCGAACCAGCGCGCACTGCACGGAGATCGGTGGATCCGCGCCCAACCACCACATCGATGGTCCGATTTTCGCGCAAGTTTTCTCGCGGCGGCGTTCCGCCTTGCACGGAATTCGCCATCTCGGCGAGCCGTCGTTCGCGTTCCTCCTTGGGCAGAGGGGCAATCTTTTCCATGATAAAGCTTCTCGGTGGCCGCGACATTTTCCATGATTTGGCGGTCAAGCAGTCCCGCCAATGGATTTTACATTTGCCACTTGGGGATGATCCTTGAACCACACGGGCTGGGGAAACCCGCCCCAGGCAAGCGCGAGTTGCGTTTGGATCTGCCCGGGCACGACCACGTCCATGGCCGTGGCCGGCGGCCAGCGTTTGTATTGATTTTGCTCCAGGTAATGGGCTTCTGTCTGAAGCACCGCGAAGATGGTTTGAGTCGAGCCGAAAGTCGGCATGCCGCGAAACATCGTCACAGTTTCCAGCGTGTCGATTCCTTTATGTTCTCGATACAGAGGCGCGCGGCCGCGTCGCTGGGCGCCGACATGAACGCTGTCGCGGGCGCGGCCAGCAGTCCGCGTTGCGCGAACGGCCCGCTCCATTTCGTGGCGACTTGGCGTATCCATTCCTGTTCGCCGCTGATGTCGAGATAATGGCAGCCGGCCTTCAGGCAGGCTTCGATGACCAGCGGGCCGCTATAGATGAATGGGCCGACGGTGTTGCAGACGACCTTCGCGCCCGGCAAAGAGTTTCGCCAGTTCCTCCACGGAATTTCCGACTTCGGCGATTTCAAACTGCGCCGTCTCGATTCCCGGAACCTGCTTCATCACCTCTTCGATCTTGGCGCGATTTCGTCCAGCGGCAATGAACGGAATGTTGTACTCGCGCAGGTATTCCACGACCAGCCTGCCGGAAAAGCCGCTTGCTCCATAAACAACAACAGGTTTCTTTCCAGACATTCTGGTTTCCTCCTATTCGGCGCAGATCGACTCGTCAAACGCCGGAGGCCCATCCGAATCAGCAGCTTAGTCCGGGAAATTCCGACCGCAGTTCGCAGCACATACTAAGGCTTACGATTGCCTGGAAGAATAGAAACAGCTCGGGAGGGCGTGTCGATAATCGCCCGGAAGCGGGGCCGATCAGGTTCGCAGGTGATCCATCGTTGTCTTGAATGCCCGCGTGGTTAACTCCTGCAAGGGCTTCCGGCGGAGTTCTTCAGACAAAACTTCGATTCCCCAAGGTCCCGCGTAACCCGTCTTCCGAATGCATTGCACGAAACCTTTCACGTCAAACTCGCCTTCGCCGCAGAACCTGCGGTGGTTGATGGTGTCTTCGTGAAGGCTCCATGGCGCCACAAACGTGCCGTCGTTCAGTTCAACGCCCACGATCCATTTCAGGGGCATCTGTTGCACCTCTTCGTAAGGAATGTGCAGTTTGACCAGATGCCATAAGTCGAAAACGATGCCGCCGTTTGCCGCGCCCGCACCCTCGATCATGGTCAAGGAATCTTTCAGCGTATCGATCATGGCAAACGGCATCAGTTCAAAGCCAATCTTCGTGCCATGGGTCGGCCGCATCGGCGCACAGGGCAGAGAAGGCTTCGATGAGCTGAGGCATAAAATACTTTTCATGATAGAAATCGCCGACTTTGACGTGGTGCGCGCCGAGCGTTTCGGCTGCCGTCAGCAGTTTGCGCTTCTGAATATCGGACTGTTTCTTTCGTTCGCCTTCGAGGAACCAATCGCTGAGGAATTCCAATTCGAGGTGCGTGATGCCATTGTCATCCAAGATCTGCTTCATCTCCCGCCAAGCTTCGACGTTCGAGAATATGATCCAGATCCGCGTGCCATATTCCCATGCCCTTGAACCCGCTTTTGCGGCGGCCTGCACGCGATCCTTGAAGTCGAAAGGACTGTATTCGCGATCCGTGTGGGGAAGCGCTCCGCCCGCAATGGTCCAGTAGGAAGCGAGTAACTCAACGTCGTTCGTCATCGAATGACCAGTTGAATCAAGAAATGTCCGTCAGGCCACCGCGGCGCGTTTGACGAGCACGGATTTGGCCGCATGGATGATCTTGTCTTCGTTTGGCAGAACGTAGTTTTCCAGCGGTTCGCTGAAAGGGACGGAAGTGTCCGCCGCCGTCACCAGGCCGAACCGGCGCCTTCAGATATTGGAAGGCGTGCTCGGCAATCTCCCCGGCAATCGTGATCGCGGCGGAGGCATGACGCGGCGCCTGATCCACGAGGACAAGCCGTCCGGTTTTTTTTACGGATTCGACGATCGTCTGGACGTCCAACGGCGCCAGCGTGCGCGGGTCGATGACTTCGGCGCTGATTCCCTCGTTCGCCAGGCGTTCCGCGGCAGCCAGCGATTTCTGCACCATCCATCCCGTGGCAACAATCGTCAGATCCGTTCCCGAACGCTTCACATCGGCCACGCCAAACGGAATTACTTCATCGCCGTCCGGCACTTCTCCCTTCTCCAGCGTTAGAAGGAAGTGCTGCAGGAAAATCACCGGATTGTCGTCGCGAATCGCCGCTTTCATCAGCCCCTTGGCATCCGCCGGCGTGGAGGGCAGAGCGACCTTCAAACCGGGCGTCCCCATGACCAGGTGGTAGATGCAATTCGAGTGTTGTCCGGCCCATCCAGCGGCAAATCCATAGCCAGCCTTGAAAACAACGGGAACTTTGACGTGGCCTCCGGACATGTAGCGAAGGCGCGGCGCTTCGTTGATCACCTGATCGAAGGCCACGAGCATGAATTCACTCATCCACAATTCGACGATGGGCCGCAAGCCCGTCATCGCCGCTCCGACGGCCATGCCCAACTCCGCAGTTTCCGAAATCGGGGTGATGCGAATGCGGTCCTTCCCGAACATCTTCAGCATGGGGTCGCGCTCGGTCATTCCCATGTTTTGTCCGTAGAAGATGACGTTCGGATCCCGCTGCATCTCTTCGATGATCGCGGTGGCAATCGCTTCGCCGTACATCATTTCCTTTGCCATGGCTCGTTCCTCCTACGCGTAAACGTACTTGAGCGCATCTTCCGGCGCCGGCTGCGGGCTGGCCAGCCCAAAACGCACCGCCTCTTCCATTTCCGCACGGACGTTTTCTTCGATGCCGCTCGCTTCTGTTTCCGTCATGACGCCAGCGGCGATCAGTTTTGAACGGAACTTCGGGATCGGATCATTGGCCCTGGCGGCTTCGTATTCCGCTTTTCGGCCGTAGACTTCAACGGATTCGTGTTTGGGGAATTGTGTGGGCACGGGAGGCACGGTGATTGCATTTCCGTGCGCGCTGAAGCGGTAGAACTTGGACTCGATCAAGCTGGGGCCCTGGCCCGCTCGTGCGCGGTCCGCCGCCTTCTTGACTTCGTCGTAGACCGCGAGCGGATCGGTGCCATCCACCGTCACGCCAGGGATGCTGTAGGCTTGCGCCTTTTTCGAGAGAGGATCACCGCCCACATAGTTGGCGTCCTCCAGACTGACGTGCGTGTAGGCCTGATATTCGTTGTTTTCCAGAATGTAGACGACCGGCAGTTTCCATACCGCGGCGATGTTCAGGGATTCGTGAAAGGCGCCTTGTTTTGAAGCGCCGTCGCCAAAAAAGCTGTACACCACCTGGCCGGTTTTCTTCACTTGGGCAGTCAAAGCTACACCGGCGGCATGGGCGATGCCGGCGCCAATGATCCCGGTTGCGCCGGGAAAATCATGAGCGGGATCGGCGAGATGCATGGATCCGCCAAAGCCTCTACAGAGGCCATCTTTTCGCCCGTACAATTCCGCCATAATGTTTCCCGTCGGTGTTCCGAGCACGATCGGATAGCCATGACAACGGTAACTCGGCATGACAGGGTCGCCGTCGATTCGCGTGGCGAGCGAGCCGACGATCGAAGCTTCCGCGCCATCGCCGAGATGGGTATGCCCGCGAATCACGCCAGGGTGTTCGACGAAGGTGCGCTTTACGCGCTCCTCGAATTCGCGGATGCGCAGCATCTGGGTCCACATCCAGATCAAACGGTCTTTTCCCAACTGTTCGGATGGTTTCATTGCAGGCCCCTTTTCTCCTCAGTGCTGTGGGACGGCGTCGCCTGCCTGCCCGATCTGGCAAACGGGGTCGCCCACCGGCACTTCGGCGCCTTCCTTGGTAAGAATTTTCAGCAGAATTCCCTCGACCGGAGAATCCAATTCGTAGTTCACCTTTTCCGTCTCCAGCTCGACGACGGCGTCCCCGCGCTTCACAGCTTCGCCTTCTTGCTTGAGCCAACGCACAACGTTGACCTTGGTCGTGGGCAACCCGCCGGTCTTCGGAACTTTGAGAATGGTTACGATAGAAGTTTCTCCTCCCCGGCATGGGAATTTGATTTAGCGCAGGTTCGCTGCAGTGTAAGACTCGCCGTGAGGAAGACATACCACGGCTTGTGCGGAGCGTTCGATAAACGGCCACGCCTTTATCCCAAGCATCAGGCAAAGTTCCTGTGCCGCGGCTCGAAGGTACGGCAGAAATCGTGTCTGCATATCCTGCACGGAAACGCGTTGCCCATGCGCACCCACGTTTATTGCGGCAATCACGCGGCCCATATGGTTTTGGACAGGAACCGCCATCGAACGCAAGCCCACTTCCAGCTCCTGATCCACGATGGCATATCCCTCGCGGCGCACCGAAAGCAGTACCTGATGCAACTTTTCGACCGAAGTCAGAGTGCGATCCGTGTAGCGAGTGAACTCGATGCGTGACAGTAGTGCTTCGATCTCTTCCGGCGGAAGATTCGCCAGCAGCACTCGTCCAATCGAGGTGCAGAACGCCGGCAGCCGCGTTCCCACTCCCAGATCGATGGCCATGATGCGCGTCACATTTGCCCGCGCGACGTAAATGATGTCAATTCCATCCAACACCGCAATCGAACAGGATTCGTGCAAGATGTGGCTGAGGCGCTCCAGTACGGGTTGCGCCACCGTGGCCAAAGGCACGGAAGACAAATATGAGTGGCCCAAGGCCAAGCACGCGTGGACGGAGGAAGAAGTTCCGTCCATCGTCAGAACCCGCGAAGCCCAATTTTGAGAGCGTGTGCAGGCACCGGCGCACGGATGCGCGAGAAAGTCCAGTGCGCTTGCTCAATTGGGAAATCGAAAGATGGAGGGTCTGTTGAGAGAATGCCTGGATCACCAGCAAGCCCCGCGCCAACGAGGTCATGAAATTGGGATCACCGGCGAATTGATCCAGTTTTGCCGCAAGCGGGGCGGCAGACTCAGCACGGGGCAAGGGCATCGACGCCATCTCCGTGGAACTGGAAGGTGAGTGAAGTTGTTTGTGGGCTGATGCGCGCGCGATGGCGTTGGCCATGGTGTCCTCCCTTGAGGTCGCTAGGCAGGTCGCGAAGCATACACCATCCGGGCGATATACGCACGCACTTTCGTTTATCGACCTTATTGTTGTCTCTGTCTTTACGCGCGGCTTACTCCGCCGGCTGGTGACGCGCATCTATTTTCCTGACGACGAGGCCAATTCCGAAGACTACGCGCTCAACCTGGTGGAACCGGGTCGCCGGCACACGCTCATTGCCAAAAAGTCCGCCAAGCGCGAAGGAGTGCTTGAGTGGAACGTGGTGCTGCAGGGTTCTGACAGAAACTGTGTTCTTCGATTGCTAAGGGCGAATTGCTGGTGGCGCGATCCGACTCAAAATGGATACTGCCTCTGGCCCATTTGAATCGTTACCCATTTCACTTCCGTCATCTCTTCAATCGACCAGCGGCCCCCTTCACGCCCCGCGCCCGAGTCTTTCACGCCCCCAAAAGGCGCAACCACCTCGTCGTGCACGGTTGGTCCATTCAGGTGGACCATGCCCGTTTCCAGTTCCATGGCGAAGCGCATGGCTACCTGCATGTTGTTCGTGAGCACGGCGGAGGATAGGCCGTACGTGGAACTGTTCGCCAAGGCGAGGGCGTGGTCTGCGTCATTCGCCTTGCTCACCGCGGCAACGGGCCCAAATAGTTCATCACGGAACGCCGCCATTTCCGGCTTTACGTCGGCCAGCACGGTCGGAAAATAGAAGTTTCCGTCATATCTTCCGCCGCACAACAAGCGGGCTCCAGCGGCCACAGCGTCTTTCACTTTTTTGTCGATCATCGGGCATTGCGAGGACCGAATCAGTGGTCCGATCATGGTATGCGGATCACGCGGATCGCCCACCTTCATCGTCTGCGCCTTGGCCGCAAACCGCTTCAGAAATTCTTCATAGAGCGGAGCCTCGACAATGATGCGCGAGCCTGCCATGCAGACTTGGCCCTGGTGCATAAAGAGCCCGAAGCACGCGGTGTTCACGGCATAGTCCACTTCCGCGTCTTTCAGGACGACCAGGGGGCTTTTGCCGCCCATCTCCAGCACAAATTTCTTGCCGCGCTTGGCGCATTCCGTGGCGATGATGCGTCCCACGGCCGTCGATCCCGTAAACGAAATCAACTTGACGCGCGGATCGTCATACAGAACTTGCGCCATACGCGGTCCATCCCCCGGCACCACGTTGAACACGCCCGCCGGTATGCCTGCTCGTTCAAACACTTCGGCGAGTTTCAATCCGATGAGGGAAGCTTCCCTCTGAAGGTTTGAGCACGAACGTGTTTCCTGCGGCCAGAGCAAACGCAACTTTCTTCAGTGACAAGATCACCGGAAAATTAAAAGGGGCGATGCCTGCCACTACTCCCAATGGCCGCCGGAACACCATGGAGAGAAGTCCTGGCACATTGGAAGAAATCACGTCCCCGTGAATTCGCCTTGCTTCACCGGCAATCGATCTCAGGTCGTCCGCGGTGATAGCGACTTCCATATGAGCTTTGCCCACGGTGGAACCCGCCTCGTCGATCAGCAGGTCCACAATTTCCTGAGTGGCGGCCAGGAGTTCGTCAGCGGCGGAGCGAAGCAGCCGCTCTCTTTCCTTAGGCGGTGTGGCCGCCCACCCGGCCTTAGCAGCATCGGCGGCGTTAATCGCGGCGCGCATGTGCTCCTCTTGCGCCATGAAGATCTTTGCAAAAGGCTTCTGATTCGCTGGGTTGACGACATCGGTCAGAGCTGCGGGCGGAATCTGCAGCGCTCTTCCGCCAATATAGGGAGTGGATAACATGTTGCCTCCTTATTCATGACCAATCCGGGTGACAAATGCGAACACTTCCGAAAGAGTGTTGCCCGCGTTTATCGCCCGAGACGTGCTCAAGATTGTCGAGTTAGCCCCACACGCGCCGCGCCGTGTCCGCGACGAGTTTCAACTTGGCCCACTGCCGATCCTCTGTGAGGAGGTTGCCTTCGGCCGTCGAAGCGAACCCGCACTGGGGGCTGAGCGCCAGATTTTCGATGGGCACGAACTTCGACGCTTCCTCGATTCGCTTGGCGAGGACATCCGGATCTTCCATGCGCGGAACCTTTGTGCTGACGAGCCCCAGAACCACGGTTTTGCCCTTGGGGACAAAGCGGAGCGGCTCAAAAGTGCCGGAGCGCTCATCATCGTATTCCAGGAGAAAGCGGTCCACCGCTAATGTGCCAAACAACTTTTCCGCAATCGAGTCGTAGCCGCCCTCCGCGTACCAGTGGCTGCGGTTGTTCCCGCGACACAAGTGAATGCCGAGTGTCACACCGTTGTGGCGCGCGGCCAGAAAACAGGCGTTATCGGCACGCACAGCTTCATCCAGAGCAGCGTCGGGCTCGACTTTCAATTCGGTTTTGATCCATGCGCGCCACTTGGGGTCCATGTAATAGCTATAACGCGGGGCGTCAATCTGAATGTAGTTCACGCCATCGGAAGAGAGCTTTCCCAAATCGCTCTTCATGATCTCCACGATGTCCCAGAGCAGAGCTGAGTGATCCTTGTAGATTTTGTCCGTCACGCCACTTTTGAAAGCGATGGCGGGAAATTGCGTGGCGCTGGGCAAGGTCATTTTGATTGGTAAGGGGCTGTTGGCCTTCAGGAACGGTAATTCGTGACCCGTTAGCGGCCGCACCTGGCGCAGCTTCGATGTAACGATGCCGGTGACACTGCTGACAGGGGCACCGGCAGTTTGTCCGGCTTGCCAGTTGCGCCCGACGGCATCCGCCAAGTCAAATCCTTCGACGGCGTCCGTGAAATCGCTCATGAAATTTCGCCGGCGGAACTCTCCATCGGTGGCCGCCTGAAATCCGAGCTCTTGTCTGTTTGGCAAGCACGCGCTGGATATGTTGATCCTCAAGCCGCCGCAGTTGTTCGGAAGTAGCGCTACGCCTCGCTTCCAGAAGCTCTGCGGGACGGAGAAAGCTGCCAATATGATCGGCTCTAAACAGTGCGGGCATGTTTCTCACTCCTCTCGCAAGGCGTTGCGGACATTCGATTCCAGATTTTTCTCTGAACCAGCGCCTACCGGGCTTCCTTCCAGCCTGCCTAAGCCCATGGCCAGTCTTGCCGCAATCTCGGTCACCAAACTGACCTTTTGCGCCAATTCTTTTCCGCGAAATCGCAGGGTTGGTCCGGCAATCCCCACGCCGGCGATGACACGTTCATGCGCGCTCAGAACAGGAGCGCCGACGCCGCTCAAACCACGCTCGAGTTCCTGATGATCAACGGAATAGCCGCGCTGACGGATCAGACGGAGGTTTTCCTTCAGGTCCGATAATTGGGTGATGGTGAACTGGGTGTATTGCCGTAGTCCGTTTCTCCTCACGATTTCACTGATCTCGTCCTCGGTCATGTAAGCGAGGATCGCTTTTCCAGTCGCTGTGCAATGAGGAGGAAACATCGCGCCAACCGGTGTGCGCACGGTGATGATGGTATGAGCCGAGTCCATGCGGTCGAGGCAGATGACGCCACTCGGTGTTGGCACCGCCAAGCTCACCGATTCCCGGGACCTCCGGGACATCTCCAGGAGCAGGCGATGCGCTTCACTGCGCAGGGTCCGCGATTCCACCGCTCTGCTTCCTAATTGGTGCAATTTCAATCCGAGGCGGTATCGCTCGCTCTCCGGATTTCTTTCGATCAGTTCGAATCTCGCCATGGCGTTCAAGAGCCGGTGCACGGTGGCCTTGGTCATCCCCAAGTCCGACGCCAATTGGGTTACGCCCGCCTCTGGTGACTGCTCTCCCATGTACACCAGGATGCGCAGGGCCTTTTGCAGGGATTTGCTGGAACCGACTTTCTGCTTCATGTCTACGAATGGCGTGGCGACGTAATAGTGCGGCGGTAGCTGGCATCGTATCTCTCCCGGGCGCGAACTCTGATCCCGTTCTATAAACGCCAGGGACCGAGTGCTGCCCCTTGACCACCGGCGCATTGTAGTTAAAATTTCGTTGGTGTCAATATGAAATCGTGTTCCACGAGATGGAACAAGCAAATGGAGGTTCGCCATGTTCCTGAAAAATCATTGGTACGCCGTTGCTTGGGACCATGAACTGAAGCGCACCGCATTTGGGACGCACGGTCTGCGAAGAACCCATTGTGCTTGTACCGACAAGTTTCCGGCGCACTTTCCGCCTTCGAAGATTGCTGTCCCCATCGCCTGCTACCACTTTCCAAGGGCTACCTGAAGGGCGACCACCTGGTCTGCCGCTATCACGGATTGGAATTCAACGAGTGCGGCCAGTGCATGTGGATGCCCGGGCAGCAAGGAGTTCACAAGGGCACTCATCTGAAAACGTACCCGGTGTTGGAGAAACATCGCTTCGTGTGGGTGTGGATCGGCGATACCGCGCTTGCGGACGCATCGAAGATTCCAGACCTGCCCTGGTGTTCCGATCCCAACTGGATCTTCGACGGAAGCACCTATCACATGAACTGCAACTATGTTCTGCTGGTGGATAACCTGATGGATTTGTCGCACGAAACTTTTGTTCATCCCACCAGCATCGGTCAGCATGAAATTGTAGAGGCGCCGATTAAATCGGAGTCCGACGACAAGACAGTCACCCTGACGCGATGGATGTACAATATCGACCCGCCGCCGTTTTGGAGCGCCAATCTGAGATCCAATGCGAAATGCGACCGCTGGCAAATCTGCAAATTTTCTCTGCCTGCGAACGTGATGATCGATGTGGGTGTCGCGCTGGCCGGCACGGGAGCGCCGCAGGGCGATCGTTCCAAGGGTGTCACCGGCATTGTCGTGAACGTAATGACCCCCGAGACGGAATCAAGCACCTGGTATCACTGGGGAATGGCCCGCAATTTCCAGACGGACGATCGGGGGCTCACGTCCCGCATTCGAGAAGGACAAGCGTCCGTCTTTGCGGAAGACCTGGAGATCCTGGAGGCGCAACAGGAAAACATCGCGCGCCGACCGGACCGGCATCTCCTCGATCTTAAGATCGACGCCGGTGGTGTACATGCGCGGAGAATCATTGATCGCGAATTGGGCGGTGCCGTGGCGGGTGGTACTCTCCTTGCCAGACCATAGAAGGTCAGCTCATTGATTCAGAGACTGGGCGGCGCTGGGTGGTGGGTTCGATCCCCACCGCCCCTACCAAACCTCGTGATTTCCAACGCCTTATTGAAGCATTCGGCACCAATAAGACGTTAGGCACCAATTGAATCAGTTCCGGGGCTGTTTTCCTCTTTACCCAGTTACGGAAAAGGTAGCCCAGAACCAACACAATCAGCACAGCAACGATGAGACGGTGGCCAAACGTGGTCTGCGAAGACCCTGTCTGCCGCTAGGCGTACTCCAATGGTAGCCAAAATGATGACCGCCATACCGCCGAAGATTGCGCCTGCGATAGACAACGCCTCTTTGAGATTCAGTTTGTAACACTTAATTCACCTTGCTAAGCAATGCGTGCAGCGCGATTCCGAACCGCGTCACGCTGTTGACTGCCAACCACGTGTCCGTAGATTCCCAGCGTGATTCTTGCATCACTATGGCGTAGCTGCCTCTGCACCACAGCCGGGGTTGCACCGTCTGCAAGCAGAGAACTGGCTGCACCGTGACGCATCGAATGGAACCCACCACGCGGAATGCCCAGTTTCACCAACAGCGGGTGAAGCTGTTTTTCGCGCAGTTTGTTCGCTGACAACGGACGCCTCTTGCGATTGACGAACAGCAGGTCACTCTTGCCTTCACGTTTCTGAAGGTGAGTGCGTAGCCGGGATTCAAGTTGTGACGGTAGCGGAAGGTCTGCGCTGCTGGCTTGAGATTCACGGCTTGAACGTTACGGGTAGCAGCATCAACGCTCTGCCGAACCCTGACAATCTTACGCGTAAAGTCTATGTCACTGACGCGAAGTGCCAGAGTCTCACCGATGCGCAAACCCAGTACAGCAGTCGCCGCAAGAATGGTGCTGTGTGGTTCTAGCGCATTTCCGTTGAAGCAGAACTCGCATTTTTCTCTAACAGTTTCGGAAAACTGGCATTATTTCAGAGTAGCGATAGAACAACGATGGCATCCTGACAACTACTTTGGAGACGAATGCCCGTTTGTACTCACAAGCACCGTCATTGGGAATGTGTCTGCCCCGAAAACGGCGTCTGAGCGAATACTTGCGGGGCAGGAACAGTTGAAGGATTAAATGAAATGCAACCTTGTGTGCGGACTACCTACGATCTTGAATCCTACTTGGGCCAGCTTCAATTTGATCCGCTGGCGGCTCGCTGATCTTCTGCTTCGTATTGATCGAAAAAATCTGGAACTCGCTATAACTGTGGCGCTCCACCAACCGCCTGCCCCTGAAATCGGCGGTCACTTCAGCTTTCTGCGGCAGCCATAGGACCTCACCACCGGAGAAGGCCACGGACCGGTAATCGATCGACTGGTGCAGCATCTCCAGCTTCATCTCCGGAATGGACTGCAAGAGGTCTGTCTCCATATGCACGATCTGAAAGTTATTCCGGTCGATCCACGCGGATCCTTTAAGCAGCACTGTATATTCGAACCGGCCCACCTCAAAACCGCTCATGGTAGCCGGTCGGTCCATCCGCTGTCGGAAATCCACTCTCCACGTATCGAACCCCGACCAGTCCGTCGGGCCATCGCATGTCATCGCAAATTCTCCGATGTGCGACGGATGAAAAACCAACACCAGCGCGGGCGCCACGTTGGCCCTGAGGGTTCCCTCAAATGGCTTCTTGCCTAACGTCTCCGTGCGATATTCCCCCACGACAAACGAATTTGGCTCCACTTTCTGGATTGTTGCAACGTAGTTAGATTTACTCTGTATCTTGTCCTTGAGGCTACCGTTGCGGTCAAGCCGTTCATGCACTAGAATTTCCGTCGCCGTGAACTTCTCCACATTCTCCACGAATCCTTCTACGTTAAGCGTCACCTTTGGCAGCACTTCATCGATTCGGCACGAACTGGATGGATTTGCTGCCATGGGAATATCTACAACCGCACTTATCGGAGCACTGGAAACAGGTTCAGAAGACGCCACCTTCACGGGCTCCGCAGCTTCCAGTCGCGCGATTTGTTGCTTTACCAGATCCAGATTTGGTCCGGGAGCGTAGTACGTCACACAGTTGCGCAAATGTTCCAGTGCGCCGGCCGTGTCCTTTTTGTCGCTAAGAATTACGGCCAGCAACTGCTCGGTGTCGGGTTGCAAGTGCAGCGGATCCATCGACAGAGACTTCAGCGCGCTCTTTTCAGCCACGTCGAGTTTTTTCAAATGGTAGTTTCCCAAAGCGTGATAGTGCCACACGTCCAGATTGCCCGTGGGATTCAGTTCCAGGGCGCGGCTGGTTACTTCCACCAATTCCTGCCACTTTTCCGCTTGCGCGGACAGCGGCGCCATTTGCTCATAAGGAAGCACAAACTTAGGATCGGCTTCCGCCGCTCTTGTGAACGAATGCAACGCTTCGGGCGAGTGCGTCGCCACTTGTATCTTTCCCAGTTGGTACCACGCCTCCGCGAAGGGCGGATAAATCTCGGTCGCTTTCTGGAGCTCACGCTGTGCGCGGTCTGGCTTGTTGTTCAGCCATTCATTCCGCGCCTTTTCAAACGATTTCAAGGCATCTTTTGGCGCTGATGCCGTCGTTGCACTCAACGCTGCACCTGCGCCTGCATCTTCCCGCGCCAGTTTGATCGTGCCCAGATTCGGGCTGGATGTCAGATCGCGATTTGCGATCGCGATCTGGCTGGAATTGAATCCCGGCAATGTTGCGGACACGGTGCAGCCCGCGAACTGTGCCACAAAAGATTTCTCCGTGCCGATGATTGTGGTCGCATTCACAGGACCGGGTCGCGCGATTATAAAGTAGCCCTTCGGATCGGTAGTCGTTGCGAAGCTCGTCTTTCCATTGCATTTTACCGATACCACGATTGGGTCCCACGAAAGATTGCTACCCTCGATGGTCACCTCTCCAAGCAGCCGATCGCCGGTTCGCCCCTTTTTTAATCACATCGTCCCAGTCTCGATTGCCCATTACGATCGGATCCACCGGTGCGGCGCCTGGCGCGGGACTCGATGACTGTCCGCCGCCGGGTCTGCCACCTTGCGCGGAACACGTCATCTGCACCACTAACAGTCCAATCGCGAGCGCTGCGAATTTCGCTTTCATACCGGCAATTATACGCTGAACATGTCTCTAGTCAGTGACGGGTGGGCATTTTTCCACAACTAAGTAACCTGGGTTTGCCGGATTCTTGGTTTTGGTTCATCAATATCTCGTGTCCTGTCCCTGCCACGGTTCTCGGGAGCTGACGACAGCCGCCTAGCCGTGGGTGATCAGCAGAATCAGCAATTGAAATTGGTAGGGGGCTGCAACGCCATCAATTCGCGGGACTTAAAAATAGGGGGTCGTGTTCGATCCCCACCGCCCCTACCATGAATCCTGATGATTCTGTTGCCCTTGCGCTGCTCAACCTACCAAATAAGACTATAAAGCGGATTGTTCTGGTCCCAACTGAATTGGTCCCAACGTGCCTCCGGTTGAATCCGGAGACAGTGGACGCGAGCTTGCGTTTCCACCTTTGCGCGCGGATGGCTACCTCCACTTAGATTCGGGGGCCCGGTTAGCACCACACGTGCATTTCGCTTTCACCCTACCTCTGGCCGCATGAGTGAAAAATTGCTCACCCGCGGGTCAATCGGCCCGGAAAATGATTGTGTGCAGTTTAATGTTTAGATTTTGGCTCCTGCAAGTCCAATGAGTTAGGGACACCTGCGCGACGGGGTTTTTGGGCAAGCACGCCCGGACCGTTGGCGACGGTGTTACGATACACCGGACAAGTGTGCTTTGTTGAAGGGCACTAGCAAAAGCCCAACAAGCAACAGCAAGCACGGAGGGGCGATGAAAGCGATGCTCATGACGGCTGTGAATCAGCCGTTCTTGTCGCAGGCGATAGCAGATCCGCAGCCAGGACCGGGACAAGTACGCATCCGTCTGCACGCCACTGGCGTGTGTGGCACGGATATCCACGTATGGCGTGGGGAATTACCTGTGCCGTTACCGATTGTTCTGGGCCATGAGCCGGTGGGAACCGTCGACGCCGTGGGGCCGGGGGTGGGATCGCTGAGACGTGGAGATCGTGTGGGTGTCTCTTGGTTTCAGGGCGGTTGCGGCAGATGCGCTTACTGCCAGAAGAAAAAGTATAAGTTTTGCGCGTCGCCGAAGACGTGGATCAGTAACGGAGGCGGCTACGCAGAGTACATGGTAGCGGAGGCCGACGGCTGCACCCTGGTACCCGACAAGATAGCTTGGGACATTGCCGCGCCGCTTTTCTGCGGGGGCTTTTCTGCGATGAGTGCTTACAAGATCGCGAAGCCACAACCTGGCGAACGCGTCGCCGTCATAGGCATAGGCGGGCTAGGTCACATAGCGCTGCAAATCGCAAAATCGATGGGACATGAGGTTGTGGCGATAACCAACACGCCAGGCAAAGCCCAAGACGCGCGAGACATGGGAGCCGACGAGGTACTGGTGGTGAAGAACCATGTAGGAAAGGAACTGCAGGCGATGGGAGGAGCGGACGTGATTTTATCCTTCTCTCCCGCAATGAAGCAGAACAGCGAAGCCATGGAAGGGCTTCGTCCCGGGGGAAGGCTAGTGACGACGGCGCCGAGCGCAGAACCGATTCAGGCAGATCCGGTACAGATGCTGTTCAAACAAACCGCAATTCTGGGCTCGGCGCACAATGACACTGGCGATCTTGTCGACATCCTGAATCTGGTGGCCGCGGGCAAGGTAAAACCCAAGCTGGAGATTTACAAGTTCGATGAGATCAACAGCGTGTTGGTGCGGCTGACGGAAGGACGAGTCCGGCACCGTGCGGTACTTGTTCACGACGCTTAGCGACGCCCGACATCCTGAATGGGTCCGAAAAACTTGCTTCGGTCACTTTCCCAGCTATAATTAGCCAACTTTTGCAGTTCCGATGTTCCGCGATGGAGACTCAAATGGACTATAGCCATTGGAAGAGCCACTTCGAAGGTCGACTCCTAACGCAAGCAGATGATGAGTACGCGGTGGCGCGCCGCATTTGGAACGGCATGATCGATAAGAAGCCGGCACTGATTGCGCGATGTGCGTCAGCTGCCGACGTGCGTGCAGGCGTGATGTTGGCGCGCGCCGAACGGATGACGATCAGTGTGCGGGGCGGCGGGCATGGCGTGGCGGGAAACGCAGTCTGCGACGGCGGAATGATGCTGGATCTTTCATTGATGAAACAGATTAGCGTCGATCCAATTGCGCGGGAGGCGACTGCGGCGGCTGGTCTGCTTTGGGGCGAGTTCGATCGCGCGACTCAGGCGCACGGTCTGGTGACGACGGGAGGAGAAGTTTCCCACACAGGAATTGCCGGATTGACGCTCGGGGGCGGGCTTGGTTATTTGATGGGGAAACATGGCGCCACGTGCGACAACCTGCTGTCCGTGGACATAGTGACTGCGGACGGCGAAATGCTGACGGCCAGTGAAGAAGTGAACCGGGATCTGTTCTGGGCGATCCGTGGGGCCGGAGCAAATTTCGGCGTGGTAACGTCCTTCCGATACCGCCTGCATCCGTTGGGTGAGGTCTTTGCGGGTATGCTGTTGCACCCGCGAGAACGTGCAGCCGAGCTGATCGCTTTCCACCGAGAGTTTCTTTGCAACTCTCCCGACGAACTGGATACGACCGTCGGGTTTCTCAACTCACCGGAAGGTGCGCCACTGGTGGGTATCATTGCGGTGTATGCTGGGTCGGCAATTGAGGGGCAGCGCGTTCTTGAGCCGCTTCGCAGATTTGGACCCCCGGTAGCAGACCTGGTGCAGAGCATGCCTTACACGGCGGTCCAGAGCATGCTCGACCATGCGGTTCCGATCGGGGACCGCTATTACTGGAAATCAAACTTTGTCGACGAACTTCATCCCGATTTCGCTCGCGTGTTGAGTGAGGGCGCCACCGCGATGCCTTCGCCGCATTCGATGATTCTTCTGTTTGAAATCAAAGGCGCAATCAAGCGAGCTCCCAAGGATGTGATGGCGTTTGATCATCGAGATGCAGGATTTGAACTCTCCATTATTGCGCACTGGTCGGATGCTGATAGGGATGAGGAAAATATGCGCTGGGCCCGCGAGGTATGGAGCGCGTCCCAGCCGTTCGTTTCTTCGGCAGTGTACGCGAATCATCTAGGAGCGGACGAAGGACAAACGAGGGTCCGTGCGGCTTACGGCGCAAAGAAGTATGAGAAGCTAGCAAGCCTGAAAGCGAAGTACGACCCTGAGAATTTCTTTCACCTGAACCAAAATATCATCCCGCAGGCGTCGCAAGCCGAATACGCATGACTACATGGCTAGTTGTGGGATTAGCACAGTGAAGGGACGTGTGCGGCGCTGAGAGGTCCCCACAGCACCCTCGGCTATCGCAGCCCAGAGGAATTCGCGGCCGCAACCAGGCCTGGCGCCTGCCCCGCGCCGCCTCGTCAGCGTCGGGCATAGAAATCGCCCCAGACTACATTTATGACTAGACCAAATTCGTCACCCTGAAGAGCAGCTTCTTGGAGAATTTCCTCATACAACTAGTTTGTAAATTTGCATAGCTTGCATCGTAGTGGTTGGCGAAACTGTTTCGAGGCCAAAAAGGCCTTTAGTCGGGTAGCGACCAATTGTCCTTCATGCTCATCTTTGCCTGTATATACGACGCGTCCGCCGAGGAGCATGGAGATAAACATACTTTGCCCAGCGCGCAGGTGCGCCATATCGGCACTCTTGAAGAAGTGACTGACACTCTCATCGGCCACAACTCTTCGATAGAAGGATTCGGTAGCCGCCCAGACAGTTTGTCTTCCGCCGATGAGATCATAGAGGTCGTCGATCATTTGGTACTCCTGAACGAGGAGAATGGAGCTGGTCCAGGTTTGAGATCAAGGGTTCGCTCGCAGACATTATTACAGCTTTCCGGGTGGGTGTCTTCGCCTCCCGACTTTTCCTATCTCTTGACGCTGACCGGCGTGGAAAGACTCTTAATCGTCCACTGACAACTTGGCTAACTCGCATCGGGACTATTGAAGCTTCGCGTACTCCGCCTTGGCAGCGATGAAAATCGGAATGTCAGGGTCGGCGTCTTTCCAAAGCGTGAGGAAATCCTGATACCCCGCCTTGGCCTTGGCGGTGTCGCCTTGCATGGCGTAAGCGCGGGCGAGGCCGAGATGAGCGAGTGCACCGATGGGGTTGTTGAGCACAACTCCGCGATGGTTAAGAATTTTCCGGAACTCAGCTGCGGCTTCGCTCCCTTGTTGCGCAGCTAGATAGGCTTGGCCACGCACGTATGCGGGATAGAGAGAACTGCTACCTACATCACCCAACTCGTAAGGAGTGGCAGTCTGAAGAGCCTCAACGGCCTTCGCCGCGTCGTTACGACTAAGTGCAAACTGCGCGTTCAAGGTCGGCAGGTAGTTGAACCTTACAATAGTATCCTCTGGAAAATTCTTACCCAAATCATCGGCAAGGGTTTGTGCCCGGGATTCATCCCCTATCAATGCCAGTGCTAGTGCGGCCCGGTACCGCACCTCGCGGCTTGTCGAATGCTTGAGTGCGGAATCGATTCGCTTGTGCGCCTCTGCCTCATTTCCAAACAGAGCTTCCCTGAGCGCCGCAACTGCTTCATAGGCCGCCGCCGTCTGTTTTTCCTTTGCACTCTCGACCCGCGCAACGACGCGGTTCGAAAACACCCGGGCTTTCGCAAGCTGTCCTGAATAGGCGGCTGTATTAGCCTCGTCTGCCAGAAATCGGTCTTCCACGCCCAGCATTTCCGCATCAAGGGCTACCTGCTGCTGCATCTTAACCGTATCGTTCTGTAGAAAGGCAAGCGCGTACAGACTCCTATGTAAGCAAAGAGAATCGAGGTTTTTCGCCCTTGCCTCCTCGGCAGTAGAGCGGCCCTCCTCAAGGCGGTTCAGCGAAAGGTAGGCATCAACGACATTGCAATATATTAGGCCGCTCTCGGGGGAAAGCCGGAGGGCCTCGCGCAATTCCAAAACTGACTTGTCATATTGTCCAAATGACCCATAGATGATGCCAAGGCGATTCCGTGGTATTGAGTCTCTTGGGAACGTCTGTGACCAAACTTCCAGTGTCTCCTTTTCCTTTTCTAGGTCGCCAGTAGCAGCGGAGTGGTAGATAGACTCGATAAAGAACTTCTCCCTCTCGCTCACATGCTCACGCAGTTCGAAGGCCTTCCGGATATTGTCAAATGCCAAGCTAGTGTCCCCTCGTTCCGAATAGCTCTCAAAGAGCATCGCATATGCCATCGCGAAGCTTGGGTCGAGCTTAATGGCCTGCTGGAACAAAGGTGCTGCGACGATTTCATCAGCGCTTACTTGTCTTGCTTTGACACCGAGGCTGTAAGCCTGAAGAGCCTCAAGCGACGGGGTGGTGGCTTGCTGGATTGATGTATCGAATTTCTGAACAGTCGTCAGCGATTCGCCCAACTTGTTGCGGATTTCCGATGCTGCCTTTCCGAGAGCGTCTAGGATGTGGCTCTTGTCGCTCGCCTGAGCTTCCGTGCTGGCCAGTGATTCCCCGCTGACGCAGTTGACCGCCTTAAGCGTCAGAAGGTACGGCGTGCCAATCTGCACGATTGAACCGTCGAGGACAGCGGCGCTCCCTGCCCTCTGGCAGAGTTCCCGCGCAATCTCTGGGGTGAGCTTGGCATCGGGCTTCAGGCCCATCATCTGTAGAGTCCGCTGGATTTGCTGGTCCGAGATAATGCTCAGGAAGGGGGATTGTTCCAGTTGTACAGAAAGTCCCTGCCGCAGCGTGCCATCAAACACCGCGTCTCCGGTAGTGTTCGTGAAGTCAGCAAGGACGATGGTGTCTTTGTCAGTCAGCGCGTGTGCCTTGCGTGAGTAGAACAACCACCCGCCCACTGCCAGTCCGATGGCCAGTATGGCAGGTCCAATGATTGTCATCCATTTAGAGTGGGCGGATTTCACCCCAGCCTCGGCGACTGCGGTGGCTGCCCGACCTGAATCTGAATCTCGCTTCAGCCGTTGCAAATCCGTGCGAATATCGGCGGCGTTCTGGTATCGCAGCCTGCGGTCTTTTTCCAGCGCCTTGCCGATGACTTCTTCTAGCTTCGGTGGGACTTCCGGCTTCAAACGCGCGATTGGAACGGGCGCTCGGTTCAGAATCGCGTCGTGAACGACTGCGCTTGTGCTACCGGGGAATGCCATCCGGCCCGTTGCCATCTCGTAGAGAACCGCGCCAAAGGAAAACAAATCCGTCCGTGCATCTAGTTCCTCGCCTCGTGCCTGTTCCGGAGACATGTAAGCGATGGTGCCCATTGTTGCACCGGGGCTAGTCAAGAGTTCCCCTCTGGTGGCCGTCGGCATCTGTGACACACCGACGCCCTCGTTAGCAGGGACTACTTTCGCCAAACCGAAATCGAGAATTTTGGCGTTGCCCAGTTTGGTCACAAAAAGGTTTGCTGGCTTGATGTCCCGATGGATTATGCCTTGGGCATGTGCTGCCCGCAGGGCATCCGCAATTTGAATCGACAGTTCCAGCATTTCGTCGAGCGGAAGCGGTTTGCCAGAAATGCGGTGTTTCAAAGTCTGCCCGTCAAGAAACTCCATCACTATGAATTGTTGGCCGTCGTGCTCGCCAATGTCATGAATAGTGCAGATGTTGGGGTGATTTAATGCTGAGGCGGCCTGTGCTTCGCGTCGGAAGCGTTCCAAGGCGGCAGAATCTTGGAGCATTTCCGCAGGCAGGAATTTCAAACCCACAGCGCGATGGAGCCGCGCGTCCTCGGCCTTATACACCACCCCCATACCGCCACCACCAAGCTTTTCTACGATACGGTAATGCGAAATGGTCTGGCCGATCAGCGATGAGGAGTCCGCCATTTGGCGCTCATCTTAGGTTGCGCTAGAGGGCAAGTCAATGAGAGCAAATCACGCATGAGAGCAAATCACGCAAATCACGGGAATCGGAGGGGTGGCCGTCAGCTACTTTCAGTTTTCGGCATTCGCAAACTTCTTGTCCGTGGGCCATGGCTTGAACGCGAAAAACCAAAGAGCACCTATGTTTAGGACTGGGAAGAGGGCGAGTATGCACCAAACTGGATTATGACCGGTCCGACGAAGGAGCCTTATGACAGGGAGGAGAACGAGAATGACAAAGAGAGAGGCGAGCGCCACATGAGTGGCATTGAAAACGTAGCCAGTTATTTCCATTTGTTCCTCTAACTCGGAGCGACGGGCAGGAGCTTAGCACATACGTGAGTGTGGTCGCGTTAACCGGACAAACCGGCTTGCCCCGAGGTCGCCCAGCCGCACCCGCCAACCCCTTCCCGCAAACTATTTGAGCTGTTAGGCTCTCACCGAGAACAGAAGCCAAAATGACTACCTCACCTGAGATATTTGAAAGACTCGACAGAATCGAACTCTCAAACCGACGATTGAAGGTTGCGTATCAGCGATGGCTTTGACTGTCACTTCAACGATTCTGCCGCCTGAGAGTTTCCCCAGCACATGGTCGCCGACTTTGTATTTGGACAGACGGGCTTCGTCTTCAGGTTTCATTCGGGAACGAACCGGCGCTGATCTTTTTGTGGCAGATCGTTCCATCAGATGCTTAAGGCCTGTCTTTACCTTGAAATATGAATACCCCAAAAATAAAAGAGGGAACGTTTGACCCGGATCCGTCGATAACAAGGGCGTGTGGTAGCCCGGTGGTTGGCGAAGAGGGTGTTTGGGCCAATGGATTGGCCTAAATGCCGCCACAAGCAGTAAACACCTTTGGGTAGAAATTCGCACCCGTGAGGTGCGCGATTCGCGTACGATCGCGGCATGCGCAAAATGCCAAAGCCTTCCCCAACCGAGTCCCCGTTACTGTTCGAAGTGGATCCCAAGCCGCTGGAAGAGTCCTTGACCGCCCTGGGCGGGATCCCGCTGGTGGTGCAAGCGTTCCGTTCCTTGGGGCTGCCGGGAAGCGTACAGCAACACGTGGCCGTCAAGGAACGTGAGCGGGGCTACGACGAAGCCACGTTCGTCGAGAGTTTCGTAATTTTGAACGCGGCTGGGGGAGAGTGCGTGGACGATTTCGCACACCTGCGCAGCGATGCGGGGTTGGCGGAGCTCGTTGGACATGAGCTGCCTTCTCCGGAAGCGGCGCGGAAGTTTTTGCACGCCTTCCACGAAGAGGAAAAGATTCAGGAAGCACAGCAGCGGCGTCTACCGGATACCACAGCCTACATTCCCGAAGAGAACCGGGCGCTCGAGGGGCTGGGGCGAGTGAACCGAGATCTGATTCAGCGGTTGGGGGAACGCTGCGTAGATCAGAAGATCGCCACGGTCGATCAAGACGCCACGATTATCGAGAGCCGCAAGCGAGAAGCCCTGTATACCTACGAAGGATCACGCGGCTACCAACCGATGCTGGCGGTGTGGGCAGAGATGGATGTGGTGCTGGCCGACGAGTTTCGCGATGGGAATGTGCCGGCGCAGATGGCTCCGTTGACGGTGGCCAAAGCGGCATTTGCCGCTTTGCCGAACACGGTGACGAGCTATTACTATCGGGGCGACTCCGCGTGTCACGAGAAGGGGTTGTTGCGCTGGCTGTTGAACGAGAAACGCGCAGATGGGCCGGCCGGATTCATTGGTTTTGCGGTCAGCGCGCGGATGAGTGATGCGTTACACGCGGCGATTCTGGAAGTTCCGGAGTCCGGATGGAAAGCTTACGGCAAGCCGGAGCCGGATGTGGATCGGGAATGCGCCGAGGTGGTATTTGTTTCCAACGAGGAGTTGGAGCCGAAAGGGACGAAACCACTGCGCTACGTGGCCATCCGGTTGCGGAAGCGGCAGGGAGGATTATTTGCTGACGGCAGTAGCGTCTTGCACTTTGCCGTGCTCAGCAACATTTGGGACTGGGAGCCGGTGAAACTGATCGACTGGCATCGAGAAAAAGCAGGCACCATCGAAGGGGTCCACGATGTGCTGAAGAATGAGCTGGCGACCGGAGTGTTGCCGTCGAAATACTTTGGGGACAACGCCGCTTGGTTGCGGCTGGCGGTGATCTCCTACAACGTGCTGACGGCGCTGAAGCGTTTGGCCTTGCCCGCAGATTTATTGCGGGCCCGCCCGAAGCGACTGCGCTTTCTGATCTTCTACACGGCAGGTCGGCTGGTGCATCACGCCCGACAAATGCGACTGCGCCTGGCCCGGGAGGCGGAGGAATCGCTCTGTGGTTCGAAGCCCTACAATTCCTACCGTTTCGAACCTAACGCGAACCAAGGTACGCGAGCTTATCGACGGATTTGCAGAGCACATTTTTTGGATGGCTCGTTGGAAAACTGTCCCCGATGGTTTATCGATTGGCGCTTCCCGCTGGCCTGCCTTGCTCAAGTTCAACGAAAAAGCTCTGGCAGTGCCTGGTGGCTGCAATAACCAGTTCCCTCTTTCTTGGGTGGAGTGCCGTAGGTTAGCGCGAGATGTTTGCGGCAACGATCACGAGTTCGGGCTTGCTATTGTTCTTGGCAAGCTGGACTTCCCCCTTGCTCATCGGGAACTCGCGGCCAGAGGAACTGCCCTCTGTCCAAACTTGAGAGAGGAAATAGTTGCCGCCCAAGCGTTGGAATACAAGGATTGTTTGCGTAGCGGCTTGACCCTTCCGGCATGCATTAGAGAGGGTGATGCCCTTCTCCGACTCGTCGGCATTGTCAATGCGAATGGCGGGGCTGCTTTGGCTTATCGATTTAAGGGTGTATTCACCAGCCGAATAGGCGTGGTCACCGACGACAAAGTCGAAGGGGATGTTAGCCTTTACGTTGGTCGTCTGAGCCTGAGCGGCCGTAGCCAGCAACAGGACAGTCAAAGCGAGAAGGATAGAGCGTAGGCTTTTCATAAAATCTCCTTGTGTCGGAAGCGAAGACTCCTGTTTGACTTTCCTTACTGCCGACGCGGGTAGAGAATGCAGGCGGAGTGCCAGACACACTGGGAAATAGAAAGGGAAAGCGAGGAAGGCGAAGCAGCAGATTCAGTGGGAATTAGGAGCGAGGCCAAAACTGAGCGAAGGGACGAGAGGAAGTAGTTACACGCCTGGGCTAACCGAATGGTTAGGTGGTGCGCACTCTCCTTTTGGTTAGTGCGGGGGAGTTTTCTGACGGTAGGCAGGCACAGAGATTTCATCTTGAGGACGGTTGCGAATCCCTGTTGACTGTATTTTCTGGATGATCATCAGTTCTATTGTCGAAGAACGGCGCGTTCGACGGCAGGCGGGAGATTTGCCCAGGTCATAGCGCCATAGGGATGGGCATAACTGGCAGAGCTTGGTGATGGGGGTCACCTTGGTCAATGACCCACTTAACAGAAGATGTCATTTTTCTCGGGCATGCTTTTCCTGGACCGACGACTCCGCAGAAGGTTTAAGTCACTGACGCGGTCATCCCTGCTGGAGCATTCAACAGTTCGCAAACATTAACTTTGGTCGTCTGGCCCGCTGTCCGGATGACTATTCGCCGGTGCCATGGTCCTCTAGAAAAACTAGCTGAAAAGGAGACCAACATGGCTAATGCAATCACGACGAGGACGACGGAGTGGGAGAGGCTCTTACCTAGTAGCTATCAGTTAGTGCATGACGGATGGCGACTTGACGTTTGGCAATTCTCTGGTGTGCCAGAGAGTTGGTGGTATTGGAGTGCGATACGCGACGGGAACTACGCGGGCCATGGCGCGCAATACGAAACATCGGACGGAGCGTGCGAAGCTGCCGTGAAGTTCGCGAACCTGACTCACTCCAACGTAGAAGACTGCATCTTCCTTTACGGCCCGTCCTGATTAAGACACGATGCCGTATATGACACCGAAATTTTTGGATATGAGACCTTCGTCGAGGAAGCCCACAATGTCGCCAAAACACCGACTTGCTGCTCAGCCAGTCGCTGGCGCTCTCCTCCCGCCCCCACGGAAGATACCCACAGCGAACTCAAAGGAGATGGATAGTCTCTCCGAACAATCTCGCCGCAGTGGCCGCAAAGACAAGCTCATCGAGGACTATCGAATGTGCCGGGGTGTACCAAATGAGTGATGACAAAGCGCGCTTCTGGACCGTGGCTGGTTCATCCTTCAGCAATGGCAAGTCAGCCCGGACCGAGTCATAGGTGCTCCAACACGGAGTGGGAATCGGCAGCACTCGAACGTACTAGAGTGCGGGGTGAGCCGGGTCGAGGCGTTTATCGGCCCATGTGCCGATGAGTCCAGTGCCTCCCCATATCTCAAAGACCTATGAAACGCTGCAGACTCATGCAACACTACCTACCCGGAGGTTCCCACGCCAAAGGGAACGGAAGCAGCATCACGCAACGTGAGATCTCTTGAACATTCAGGCACCCCTTGGGCAACGAGATTGACGTCTCTCACTTTTGCAGGACACCCATATGGACGAAACGCAGCTTTTTTCCAGGTTGCATCAACTCACCGGCAACTTGAAACCAGCGAATCCGGCGGAGTCCAGAGAACTTGATGCACTGCAGCAGACACTCGCCCAAGCGCTGTTAAACCATCCCGAGCTCACTGTAACTGGCAATCAATTGCTGGATTTTGGGACTACGCCCCAGCCGGGTGCCCTACCGAGTGAGGCTGCGACAGCAAAGTTTACCCGCATTGCTGAATTGCTTCAGCAGCCGCACCCGGGGGCTTTCAGTGTGCCAGCGCCCCTCATCTTCCGCCGAGATACTGCGTTTCGCACAGGTCTGCTAGGCAATTCAATCCCCGAATGGGGAGTTGGGCTCGCGCCAGGCAAGAGCTTCGGCCCAATTACCAGTGAACACGGCTTGCCAGTCTGGTTTGATTTCTTCTTTCCCGTGCGAATGGTGCAGGTAAGCTTCGCCGGCGGTACGAATCCCGTGTTGGCGATTCCACTCTCAGGGATGCTCACCTCCCAGAAGTCCTACAAACTCGGACCGGGCAGCGCCTGGATCGCGTCGGGGGGTGACACGGCGATCCAGTCCGTCACCCTTGCTCAGGCAAGGCCAGCTCACTGAGGTGTGGCCTTGATGAGCACCTACATCACCAGTACCCTCGCACCTCGACCCATGCAGTGTCATGAACGGCCGCAGGTGTGCGGCGTCCATGGGAAGGAAAAAAACGGGGAATCATTTCTTTTTCCTCAGCGGCGAGCTTTTCGGAGAGGTCCAGCGGGAGTTCTCCACAGCCTCACGCTGTTGATTGCCGATCACGTGTGCATAGACGCCCAAAATAATCCGTGAGTCACTGCATTCGTTATGTAGGCGCCGGGCTTCAGCCCGCCGCCTCACTCGTAACGCAACGTCTGCATGGGATCCACACGCGTCGCGTGTCGCGCCGGGATATAACACGCCGCCAACGCTACCACAGCCAGCACCGCTGTTACGCTGGCGAACGTGGCCGCATCGGTTGGCGCAATGGCGAACAACAAGCTAGCCATCAATCGGGTTAACAGCAACGCTGTTATCAGGCCTGCCGCCAGACCGATCAACACCATCAGGGCGCCCTGCTTCATCACTAATCCCAGCACATCCCCGCCCTGCGCCCCCAACACCATGCGCAACCCAAACTCCTTGGTGCGCCGCGCCACCGAATACGACACCACGCCATAAATTCCCACAGTAGCAATCGCCAGCGCCGTAACCGAAAACAAGCTCAACAGCAGAGTCAAAAATCGCGGCCGGGCCTGCGCCCGCTCCATTACGTCATCCATCATCCGCACATCCGACAGCGGTAGCGACGCATCCATCACCTTCAATCGCTCCCGCACGGTCCCCACCAGATTTCGCGGATCCCCCGACTTCCCTCGCATCACCACATACATATCGGTCAACCCAAAATTCTCCGCCTGCCCGTACGGCAAATACAATTCCGTACCCGCGGGTCGATCCAATCCAGCGTTCTTGACGTCGTCTACCACGCCCACCACGGTGCTCCAGGGATCCTTCGATCCGCTATTCGGCCGCACATGCTTCCCAATCGCGCTTTGATTCGGCCAAAACGTCCGAGCCATCGTGTTATTCACAATCACCACCGGCGTCCCCGCTGCCGTATCGCGATCATCAAACAGCCGCCCTTCCATCAACCGAATCCCCATCGTCGAGAAATAATCTTTAGTCACCACCTGATCGAAATCCACATTCTCAATCGGCCCACCCTCGCGCTTAACGAATCCCTCGAAGTCCGTATCATTCATATTTGGAGCCCGCATGGGCGGCATCCCGTAAACCAGCGCCGCGGATCGCATCCCCGACAAGCTGGTAATTTGCTCCTCAAACCGCTCCCAAAATCCTGCAATCTTCTTGTTATCCGTATACGTTCCGCTAGGCAGAGACACCCGCATGGTGATCACGTTGTCGGGCGCCATCCCGGTATGCACTTCCTGTAACTTCCAAAACGCTCGCAACATCAACCCGCAACCAATCAGCAAAACCAAAGCCATCGCCAACTCACCGACGACCAGCGCACGCCGAAACATTTGCGCCCTGCCTCCAGCCGTCGTGCTGCCCGCCGCATCTTTCAACGACCCAGAAATTCCGCTGACCAACAATGGCACCAACGGAGCCAATCCAAAAATCGCCCCAGTAATTAAGCTAGTCCCTAAAGTGAAAACCAACACCCGCCAGTCCATAACAATCTCGTCAGCTCGCGGAATCCCTCCAGCATTCGTCAATTGCACCAACCGCACCCCACCATAAGCCAATCCCAAACCTAAAATCGCCCCGCACAGCGCCAGCAAAACTCCCTCGGTAACAAACTGCCGCGCCAACCGCCCCAGCCCAGCCCCCAAAGCCTCGCGGATCGCGATCTCTCTGCGTCGAGCCTCCGCCCGCGCCAGTAACAGATTCGCCACATTGACGCTAGCAATCAGCAAAACAAATGCCACCGCTCCAAGCAATACGAACAGCGCCGGCCGTACACTGGAGACCACCTCGGCGTGCAACGGATAGCTAACAATGGTGTGATTCTTGGGATCGAAACTGTGTGTATCGGGCGACTTACGCTCCCCATAAGCCTGTACCAGCGCTGCCAACTCTCCCTGCGCCGCAGCCGGAGACACCCCCGGTTTCAGCCGCCCCAATATGTAGTAGTTATGCCCACCCCGATTTTTGCTTGCAGGATCAAGCTGCAGCGGCGTCCAAACCTTCGGCGGATCACTCTCCCCTGGGGGGAATTGAAACGCCGGCGGCATCACCCCGACAATCGTGCACTTCTTCCCGTCAACGCGCGTCTCTCGCCCTACAATCTCCGGATCGCCGCCAAACACAGTCTTCCAGGTCCCATAAGAAACGTCCGCCACTAGCGGCGCCCCAGGCACATCGTCCGCGGCCGAAATCAACCGCCCCGAAAAAGGCGCAACTCCCAAAGTTTCCAACAACCGACCGCTAACGCTAGCCGCCGTAACGCGCACCGGCTGACTCTTCCCGCCCAGATTAGTCCCGCCCGTCTGCCAAGCATCCAGCGAAGCCCAGGAGTGCGTATCCCGCCGCAAATCAAAAAATTCCGGCGCCGAAGTCCAAAACCGCGGCAAACCGCCATTAGGAAACGTAGGAAACTCGGTATACACCCGCACCAACTGCTCGGGATGCGAGTAGGGAAGTGGCCGCAACAAAACCGCATTCACGACCGTAAAAATCCCAGTAGTGGCCCCAATTCCCAACATCAGGCAAAGCACCGCCGCCGCCGTGAACCCCAAATTCTTCCGCATCATTCGCAGCGCAAAAATCAAATCCTGTCCAAGAGTTCCCATAGTTCCCCCACACAGTAATTACGCGCCTTAACCCAACAAAGTTCCCCCAACCCTCCCTACTCTCAGTGTTCCGACCTCTGACACTTCCGAGGGTTGCGCAGGACCTGTTCCTGATAATTCTAAAAACGCATGCGAAGCCAACGGGCGGGCCTCAATTGATCGACAAAACTCGGGGATAAAAAGGAGGCGAAATGAGTGCAGAAAATTCTCAGAGTACCAGTCTGAAGCAAAAGGCCGCCCACGAGACCAAGGAAATTGTAATCGTCTTCCTGTATCTGGCTTTTCTCTTTTGCGTCCTGGCGACCTACAGCATGCTTCTGCTGGAAAAGTTTCACATCTCGTATTTCACTTATGGGGCTGCGCTGCTCAACGCGTTCGTGATCACCAAAACTATTCTCATCGGAGAAGCCGCCCACCTTGGCAAGAGGCACGAAGCCAAGCCATTGCTCTATTCAGCTGTCTATAAAGCCTTCAAGGATCAAGGCCGGGCGGTGCAGGATCGCCATGGCAATGCACACGCGTTGCCCCTGGCCCAGACTCAATTGCGAAGGCCTCCGTTGCAAGAACTCCTGATCGGAAGGCAGGCTGACATTTTGCAAAGTAAATTCAATTGCGGCAGTCGCTTGCGCCTTAGCCTCGCGCACGTGGGCTTTCCTGGCTTCGTAAAGTTGCACGCCGATAGAAAGGGCAGGATTAAGCGCGGTCAGCGGACTCTGCAGCACGACGCTCATATCTTTGCCGCGAATCGACCTCAATTCCCGCTCCGATGTTTGCAGAATATTCTTCCCACAAAACCGCACTTCGCCGGCAACGCTCCCGCCTTTCAACGGGAGCAGTCCCATCAGCGAAAGCGCAAGAGTGCTCTTGCCAGAACCGCTCTGTCCCACGAGTCCCAGGATTTCTCTGCACTCCATGCGCAAGGAAATGTCCTTGAGGACACCGCCTTTGTTGCGGTAGTCCACCGGGAGATTCGCGGTGAGCAGCGATTCTTGCAATGTCACTTATTTGCTCCCATTGCACCGGAAGGTTTCAGCCGCATCATATCGATGTTCCAGAATGCCTGCGGATTCAGCGCAACGGGCGCCGCGCCGACGAGGTCCGGGGAGATGGCGGAAAGCGCGTTTTTGTTCACCAGGTAGATCGTTGAGCCGGTTTCGTGGTCCACGTATTCGTGGACAGTGGTCCATCCTTGAAGCGCTGAAAACTCGCGCGAAGCACAAAAAGGAGACCGGCGATGAAGAAGATTGGCACTATGCAGGCATTTAGTAATGAAATTTGGTCTGGAAAGTCGCAATAGCGATGAGAGGAACGAGATCCTTCGGTTAAGGCTTCAGCCATTCCTCTCTTCCTGTTCGCACGAAATCATCGTCATTCAGTTCAGGATATGCGCGATAGACCCGGTCAATCTCCTCACTTTGGCCAGGGCTGAGAGTTTCGTTGGGATTCAGGCAGCAGATATTTTCAAGGAGGCCCTGTCTCCGCAAAACTTCATGCAGACCGGCAATGCAGCCAGCGAATTGGTTTGCCGCATCGAAGAATGCCGCATTGCAATCGGTCACCTCCACGTTTCTTTGCAGGACGCTATTCGAAATTGGCTTGTCCGCGAACGCCAGCGTTTGGCACTCCTTCTGTAGTTCAACAGCACGCTTCGTCCAAACTGCCCAGTGGCCCAGGAGGCCGCCTACGATTCGTCTCCCACGGAGCTGCCCATCGATCGTGAAGACGTACGGAGTGACAAGATCCAAGACGATGTTGTCGTCGTTGCCCGTATACAGGGGGATGTCTCGGCCTGACTCCGCGACGGCCCTAACGACGTCAAGGGTATAGTACCGGTTGAACGGTGCAATCTTGATCGCGGCAACATTTTCGATCTCCACAAATTGCCGCCAAAACTTGTACGAAAGCACGCGACCACCAACAGCTGGTTGCAGATAGAAACCAACAATGGGCAAGATATCCGCAACCTGGCGGCAATGGGCGATGAGCGCTTGGTCATTCATATCTCGGACGGCCGCTAAACTCAGAAGCCCGGCGCTGTACTTCAATTCCTTGAGCAGTTGTGCTTCACGCACTGCTTGGGCGGTTCCTCCGCAGATGCCCCCGACTCTGACCATCGGGGCGGCCCGATTTCGCTCAGCGCGGTCCATCTCGTCTGCGGCCAATCTCAAAACAGGCTCAAGCAGGCCAATGCGAGAATCTCGAATCGCAAACTGCGTCGTGTGTACGCCGATCGCCAGACCGCCGACTCCGGCCGCAATGTAATATCGAGTCAGAGCCCTCTGCCGGCGCTCGTCTAACTTGCGGTCTGCATTTAATGCAAGCGGGTGCGCCGGGATCGCTGTACCGTTCCGCAATACCTTCTGAATCCGTTCGTCAAGTGCTTGGCCCATCTGTCTATCATCGCCTCCGGATAGAGCGGATTAGAAGTGGCCCGCGCGTTCCTCAAAATGTGTGGGTTTGCCCAAAGTGGCACCGCCCTTGCCGACCCACTCTGCAATCCAATCCAATAGTTGTTGAATGCTTACACGAGGGCGGCCGAATAGCTCATAAGCCTTCTGCGCGTTACTCAGAAGGGCGTCACTCGATTCCTGCCCCTGAAAACGAACAGCCGTTAGAAACCTTCTTCCAAACTCTTCGGCGATCCAGCGCACACTGAGCAACTCCGGACCGGCGATGTTGATGACGTTTGGAGGCGCAGTCGCACAACCGAGCGCCTGAAGACTCATAGCCGATGCGTCGCCTTGCCAGATTGCATTCAGATAGCCCATCGAGAGTGGCACGGGCTGCCCCCCGTTCACGCGGAGCGCAGTGTCCAGCAACACTCCGTAACGGAGTTCGACGGCATAATTCAGTCGAAGGATTGTGATCTTGGTCGCGTTCATTCGGCTGAAGTGCTCAAACATTCGTTCGCGGCCGACGCAACTCATCGCGTATTCGCCTGCTGGATTCAGGGAATCGCTCTCGCATGATCCACCATTAGAAACCGGCGAAAGACCATACACATTGCCTGTTGAAAATACGGCAATCCTGCTGTGGCGAAATCGATTCCCGATTAGGCCCGGCAAATAAGTATTGATCGCCCAGGTCCGCCATTCCTGCGTCGTCGAACCAAACTTCATTCCGGCCATGAAAACAACATTTGGGGCATCGGGCAACTCGGTAAGCGATTCCGGTTTCAGTAAATCGCAACGCACAGTCTCGATACCCCAAGCGTGCAACTGTTGCTCCAAAGGCGAAGATGAAAACCGGGACACACCAATGACTCGTCGATTCACTCCGGCAATCTCCGAAGCTTTTTTGGCCATTCGCGCCAAACTTGGCCCCATCTTGCCACCGACCCCCAGCACCAAAATATCTCCCTCAAGCGTCCCCATGGCGCGAACTACTCCGTCCGTCGGTTCACTTAGAAGCTCTTCCAGCTGAGCTACATCCCGGATAGAGCTGCTATCGCTCTGCATGATAAATGCCTTTGTTTTCCCGTGCGCGTGAGGCGAACTGCCGCGCGATTGTACCCGAATTTATTACCGGGCGTCTTGAGATTTCCTGTAAGCTCCTCTGCAGTTACTCAATTCTTGCCGGCTATTGAAGATGCGCCTTCGCACGATGACAGAACGGGATGTTCCTGCAGGCTTGCGCCTGAATAATCTTGCCGGATGGAATCAGACCGCGGCCGACTGGCATCGTTTCCTCAGCGCGAGTCCGGGCGGATGCTTTGTTGCGGAGATTGATGAGCGGGTGTGCGGCACCGCGACAAGCATTTCCTACCAGGATCGCTTCGCATGGATTGGGATGGTTTTGGTGGATCCTGAGTACCGAAAACGTGGGGTCGGCACTCAATTGCTAAGAAAGACCGTCGACTATCTCGAGCAGCGAGGTATACCCACCATGAAGCTCGATGCTACTCCACAAGGACAGCCGATCTACGCAAAGATGGGATTCGAAACGGAATATCAGATTGAAAGATGGATTCTGAATAGACCGTCCGATAAAAACGCAAAACCGAGGACATCGAGTTTTGCGCCGCTGACGGAAGACCAACTGGCGCCCATTCTCGCAAAGGACCGAGATATCTTTGGCGCCGATCGAAGCCGTTTACTCCGCTCGCTTCACGATGAAGCCCCGGAATTCGCGATGTGTATTTCCGATGAGGACAAGGCCCAAGGATATGCACTTGGGCGTCGGGGGTCCTTCGCCGATCATCTCGGCCCTTGGGTGTCAAAAAGCCGGTCTACGGCGGAGAAGCTTGTCCATGAATTCCTGACGCGCTCTTCGCGCGAGACTCTCGTGGTGGATTGCTTGACTGCCAACCCATTTATTATTGAGTTGCTGCGCGCCTGCCAGTTTGTGCCATCTCGCATTCTCACGAGAATGTACCGTGGCCCGAATGCTTGCCCCGGTAATCCTGACTCACTTTGCGCGATACTGGGCCCCGAATTCGGATGAAATCTCCCTGCAAATCAGGATATACTTCGCACCCTGATTCTCAGACGAACGCAAATCAGATGACTTCTTCCCCGTCGAAGGATCCATCGAGCCGCATCTATTACGGCTGGTGGATTGTTGTTGCAGCATTCCTGAATCTGTTTTTTGTAGTCGGAATCATATTTTACGGTTTTCCTGTTTTCTATCCACACTTCGTTGAGTCGCTCGGTTTTACCAGGGCTCAAGTAACTCAGGGTTTCTTCCTGGGGTTCCTTCTTGCAGGCGTTCCGTTCGGAGTTTTGGCGGGAGCTGTGATCGACCGATTCGGGGCAAAATTTGTAATCCTTACGGGAGTCGCACTTGTCGGAGTCCCACTCGTTCTGATGGGATTTATGACCCGTTTTTGGCAGTTTGAACTACTTTGCATTGTAGAAGTAGTAGGCTTTGTACTGGCCGGGCCCATCCCCAATCAAGTCTTGATTGCGCGCTGGTTCCGACAGCGTCGCGGCCGGGCTATGGGATATGCCTACCTTGGCTTGGGAATGGGAGGAGTTGTTGCGCCACTTTCTATTAATAGGCTCACCCTGAGCTTGGGATGGCGCCATGCGTTGGAGTTCGTGGGGGCGCTGATCCTGCTTGTGCTTTTCCCACTAGGAATCTGGGTCACACGGTCTGCCCCGGAAGAATTCGCTCTTTTTGCCGAAAGCTTGGAGGCAGCTGAAGCGGCACAGGGAAATTCCCCAGTCCAGAAATCCGTCAGCGTTATGCAGGCCGTCCGCTCAAGAGCTTTTTGGCTGCTCCTTGCTGCATCGACTTTAGTTGTGGGCGCTATTGGCGCCGTGGTTCAACACTTCATACTATTCTTGAAGGACGAAGGTTACTCGGCGACGTCGGCCGCCCGGTTCTCAACAATTCTGCTCGCTTCGAGCCTGGGAGGACGCGTGATTGTCGGTTATCTCGCCGACCGTTTTCCAAAGACCCACATTATGGCGTGCTTCTATTTTCTGATTGGAGCGTCTGTATTCTTGCTTGGGAATTCACATTCGCCCGTTGCGTTAGGGGCTTTTGCGATTATCTTTGGGTTTTCGATGGGCGCAGACTATATGCTCATCCCGCTCGTGGCTGCAGAATGTTTTGGTACGGCTTCGCTCGGGAAGTTATTGGCACTCATTATCATGGGATATTCCATCGGCCAATGGGCGGCTCCCTGGATTGTCGGCAGAATCTTTGATGTGCAACACAGTTATTCGCTGGCCTGGAAAATCATAGCACTTGCCGGTGTTTTGGGAGCGGCATCAGTGTATGCCATTCCAACTTCCTCCCGACTCAGACAACTATAAGATGCCCCTAGCCGCGATCTAGGATCACCCGGAGTAACGTCCCAATATTGTTTTTTTGGGTGGCCAGCATAACTGCATCGCCATAATGTTTGCCACGCCTTGCCGTTTTTCGGTGCGAAAATACTGGGCAATAGCCGCTCTTAGGCTGACGCGAATTTCACCTTACTAATTGTTGTCACCGCCATTACGTTTGCTTGAGGATTGCTGGGTGTTTTCCGAAACAGATCGAAGCACAAAACTAGTCACATCGTTCAATTCCGCCGGTGTGAGCGTGGACCCGTAATCGCGAGGCATACCGGATGCCCCGATGTAAGTTTGCGAGCGGAGTTCGGACTTGTTTAGAAGATGAAAAGCGCCGTCCGGTGTCTGCAGTTGAATGGAGAAGTTATTCTCGTTTCGTACCGCACCGGTCAGTTCCGTTCCATCTGACAGCACGACGCGAGCCAGGCCGCGCCGGGGATCGAGATCCGCGTCTGGGTTCAGGACTTTGGCGCCCAATTCGCCGGCATCCAGGCTCCCGCCAAAGGCTATGAGATCTGACGCAAAAAATCCGCCTTGGCCCATAACGGAGTGGCACTGCGAACATTTCGCTTTGCCAAAGAAGAGTGCCTTGCCTCTTTCCGGATCTCCCGGCAATACTAAGCCCTTGCCTCGGCCCTGCAACGTTCTGAGGTAGGCGACCATCGCCGATAGTTTCACGGCGCCAAACGATGAGAACGAGGGCATTCCGTTGGCTGGTTTTCCATTCGTGAGAATCTGCGTAAGATCCACGTCCGTTTTTTGCACGGTCTCGGGTCTCGAGGCAATATCGGGTCCGCGTTCGCTGCCGCGCGCATCGAGCCCGTGACATGCCGCGCAAACACTCTCATACGTTTGTTTGGCGTCCGCTAGTGCCGCAGCGTTCGCGTCGGCGGAAGAGGTGCCGGGCTTTTCCTGTGCCCAGGTGAAAGCTGCAGCCAGGCAAAACGCGGTGCACATCAAGAGGCAGAGGGGGGTGGCACCTGGAAATCGGTTGTCACTCTGTTGACGCATGGCTTCATGGATACACCGTGATTTCTTGAAATGTCAACCAATCCGACTTGCAGAAACAGTCAGTCCGCGGTTGCTTGCCAACATTTAAACTTGCTCTAAGTCGAAACGTTTTTGATTCGGCGAGGTGCGACTGTAGTATATGGAATCCGTTTTGTACCCATGCACAGGAGCGGGTTTAGCGGGATTAGAGGGACAGCGATGATCCAGTGGCGAAGATTGTACTGCGGTTTTTTAGTATCGATCCTTCTTGTGACGCCGCTGGCTGCGCAAAACGAGCAAAGTAGCTCGGTCTCGACTAAGATCGACGTGCAGCCGTCACGACTGGTATCCGCGCCCGTCTCGGCGAATTGGCTTTCCTACAACGGCGACTATACGGGGATGCGATACAGCGCGCTCCGCGAAATCAACGCGGACAACGTGGCGCAACTTCGCGCGCAGTGGGTTTTTCACGCGCCGAACTCTGACCGGCTCGAGGTGACTCCCGTGGTTGCGGATGGAATCATGTTCTTGACATCCGCCAACGATGCCTTTGCGCTAGACGCGCAGACCGGGCAGATTCTCTGGCATTATGCGCGCCCCATCACCGAGGGGCTCATCGACGACGCTTCGCAGCACCACAATCGCGGGGTTGGCATTTGGCACTCGCGAATCTATATGGAGACAGACAACGCGCACCTTCTTTGCCTTGACGCCAGGTCAGGTCATTTACTGTGGGACGTGGCCTACACGGACGGGAATCCAAATTACGGAGCGACCAGCGCACCTCTCGTGGTGAAGGATAAGGTGCTGGTGGGCACTTCGGGCGGCGACGATGGCGTGCGCGGTTTTGTCGCGGCGTATGATGCCGAAACGGGAAAAGAAGCATGGCGGTTCTGGACCATTCCGGCTCCCGGCGAGTTTGGTTCCTCGAGCTGGCCAGGCGAAGCGTGGAAGCTTGGCGGCGGAACCACGTGGATGCCTGGCACCTACGATCCCGAACTGAACACCATCTACTGGGGTACCAGCAACCCCGCGCCTGATTTCGATGGGTACCCGCGCCCGGGAGATGACCTGTATACCGATTGCCTGCTCGCGATCGACGCGGACACGGGCAAGTTGAAATGGTATTTCCAATTTACGCCACACGACCTGTTCGACTACGACGCCATGGAAACGCCGATGCTGGTGGATGCCATGTTTCGAGGCCAAAAACGGAAACTCGTTGTCGAGGCGAACCGGAACGGTTTCATCTATATTCTGGACCGTACGGACGGAAAGTTCCTTTCGGCGACGCGCTTTGCCGAAAAGCTCAACTGGGCAACAGGAATTGACGAAAAAGGCAGGCCCATTCGGACAGGCGTTCAACCCACGGAGAAAGGCAGCCGCATTTGCCCTGGTATGGTCGGAGCCACGAACTGGTATTCCCCGTCGTTCAATCGCGACACTTCGATGTTGTATTTCATGGCGCTCTGGAAAGCTGCGACGTTTATTTAAAGAAACCGGAAGAATTCCAGAAAGGCAAAACCTACTACTCGACGGGCGTTCGCCGCAGCGAAGGGGACCACAATCAAAAAATTCTGCTGGCGTACTCGCTCGAAGGCCAGAAGCCAAATGGCGCTACGTCCAGGCCGGTACAGGGCCACTCGTCCGCGGGAACGATGACGACCGTGACAGGTCTGGTGTTCTTTGGCGATGACACGAGGTCTTTTGAAGCGGTGGACGCGCGAACTGGTAAGGCCTTGTGGCACTTCAACACAGGCCAGAATATCGTCGCGTCTCCCATGAGCTACGCAGTGGGAACGAAACAATATGTGACGATCGCCGCCGGAAGTGACGTGTTTAGTTTTGCGTTGCCTTAGAGATACCGTTCCCGCCTGGTGACCTCAAGTATGCAAAAATCCATAGTTCCTCTTTGTTCCCTTTCTTTTGTTTCTCTTTCTTGACGAAACCGAACTTTCGTCTTAAACTCCGCGACCAAGTTGGGGGGGATTATGTGAAATCGCTCTATTCATGTCATCTTAGTCATTTCAATCGTTTTAACAATTCTTGCGAGTGCAGACGCCGTTGCATGCGGATGTGACCGGGTCGATCTCGGGCGTTGTGAAGGACCGCTCGGAGGCGTCGGTTGTCGGCGCACAAATTGTCGCTGACCAACGTCGAAACCAACCAGCACACACGAGACCGTATCCGGATCCGACGGTTCGTTTCAGCATCCTTGCGCTCGCCGGCGGGACCTACAAGCTCACCGTGACTGCCACGGGATTCCGGCCTTTCACGGAGACGGACATTGTGGTGAAGAGTGAATGACAAGCTGCGCGTCGACGTCACGCTCGATGTCGGCACCATGACGGAGCAAGTCGAAGTGATGGCCAACGCCGTCCAGGTGCAGACGGAGAACACGCAGCTCGGCGACGTCATCGACTCCAAGAAAATGCTCGCACTACCGCTCAACGGCCGCAGCTATATTGATCTTCTCGGCCTGCAGGCAGGCGTGGCGCCGGGCACTTCCGAGTCGATCCAACAGGACCGTCCGGTTTCGGGCACTTTGAATCCGGGCAACATCTCCGTCAACGGCCAGCGCGAAACCGCCAATGCGTTCCTCGTGAACGGTGGTGACGTCAGCGAAGGCCGCAACCTCGGCGCCGGCTTGGTTCCCAATCTCGACTCCGTCGAGGAATTCCGCCTCATCACCAATAGTTTTGACGCCGAGTATGGCAAGTTCAGTGGCGCGATCATGAATGCCATCACTAAATCCGGCACTAACAGCTTTCACGGCGACGCTTTCTGGTTCCTTCGCAATGATGCGATGGATGCCAACAACTACTTCGCGAATGCGGCGGGTCTCCCGAAGACCGCACTGCACCGCAATCAATTTGGCGCTGTAGGCGGAGGGCCGATCTTGAAGGATCAGCCTCTTCTGGTTCGCTGACTATCAGGGCACCAGGCAGACGCAAGGTGCGGAAACCACCACGACGTTGCCAACGGCGGACCAACGCCAAGGCAACTTCGATCCCACTCTATTGACCGGTACGGTCGACGGCCCACAGACCGGCACAGGTGGCGCCCAGAGCTGGGCGCAAGTGCTTTCGCAGCGTCTGGGCTACCCCGTGCGTCCGGGGAACCGTATAGTTTCGCGGGTTGCAACAGCACCGATCCAGTTACGGGCTGTGTTTTCCCGGTCAATCCGGCGACCGGCCTTGCGAATATTCCCCAGTCCGCCTGGGCCACAGCCGGCCAATGGGATTTTGCCCTATATTCCCGCCCCGACGCTCCCAGGAACTGTAAACAACTATACGGACAACAGTCAGACAAATACGTGGAACGACGACAAGTACGGCTTGAAGATCGATTTCATCAACAAGACTGACCGGAAACTGGTCGTGGTACTACACGATCGACAATGCCACCGTTGACAACGCGATGCCATTCGCCAGCGTGCCCGGCTTTCCGTCCAACAGCTCCCTCCCGGGCTCAGCAGTTCGTGATGAGCAACGCCAAAACCTTCGGCGCACGGCGGTCAACGAGGCCCGGTTCAGCTTCTTCCGGACGGCGTCGCATTTGGACAATCCGGCCGGGAGTTTCGCCAGCCTGTCGTCGCTTGGTTTCGTGACGGGAGCAGGCTCGCTCGGTATTATTCCCTCGACAACACCGGGTTATCCGGAATATGTCCCTCCGATCTATCTTCAACAACTTCACAGATTCGGTGTTCCCAACGCTCAACACCTTCCAGCCCAATAACACGTTTATGGTGACCGATGTGTTCTCCAAGGCGTTGGGCAAACACACGCTGAAGTTTGGCGGCGAATTCCGCTACCTGCAAGTCAACGAACGCAACTACGCCAGCCCCAATGGCAACTTCGTCTTTGATGGCAGCGCGACGGGCAACGATTTTGCCGATTTCCTGCTTGGCGCGCCGGCAAGTTCGGGCGGCTACACGCAGGCCGCTTTACAGTTTCTGGATTCCCGCACGCGTTACGGCGGCGCATTTCGTACAAGACACGCTGGAAAGTCACGCCCAACCTCACGCTCAACCTCGGCTTGCGCTGGGAAGTCAGCATGCCGTGGTATGACACGCAAGGAAAAATTCAGACCTTTAATCCGGGGCAACAGTCTACGGTGTTTCCACTCGCTCCCCAAGGCATAGTCTTCCCGGGCGACAAGGGCATTCCGAAGACTCTTGCTCCCACCGAGTACAATAATTTCGGCGCCACGGATCGGTTTGGCGTATTCCCCTGGCTTTACCGACGGAGCGCTGGGCAAAATTTTTGGCGGCCCTGGCAAGACCAGCATCCGGGCCTCGTTCGGCATGTACTACACTTCGGTCGAGGATTTGAACCTGTTCTACGAAGTGGCCGACGCGCCGTTCGGTTTGTACTGGTCCACGCCGTCACCCGTCATGTTTGACGAACCCTTCCGCATTCGCCAGACCGGGCAGTCGCTCGGCCAGCGTTTTCCGTTTACCGCACCAATCCCCGGGGGCTCCGTCAAATCAGACGCTCAGCTTTGATATTTACGAACCCTTTACCTACTATCCGGGCTACAACATTCACAATGTTCTGCCCTATGCGGAGCACTTCAATCTCTCGATCCAGCGCGAACTGACCAAAAACACGGTGCTGACCGTGGCCTACGTCGGGACCGGCGGCCACCATCTGATCACCCAGAACGAAGCCAACCCGGGCAGTCCCCCATTGTGCCAGCAACTCACGGCGCAGGGCGCGTATCGATGTCACGGCGCGGAGTCCACCGGCTGCGGTTTCTTCAATGAGAACGACGTCTTTCAGCTCCCGGGGGCCACCGTCCCGTGTGACCACGGTGAGTCCGACACCGCTCCCAGGCTGCGTCTACAGCACTCGGAGCGCGATTCTGAGCCCCAACTACTGCCCCGAGTCAGTCACGCTGGTCTGTTATGGCTCCAACAATACCAACACGCTGACCACCGCCAATTCCATCTACCACTCCGGCCAAATCAGCGTGGAGCGTAAAGCTAGCGATTTTTCATTCCTCGTGGCCTACACTTTCGCCAAAGGTTTGGATGACTCTTCCGCATTCAGTGACTTGGTGAACTTCGTGAATCCCAGGTTGAGCCGAGGGCTTTCCACGAGCGATGTCACTCACAATTTTGTGGCCAGCTACATCTGGGCACTCCCCTTCGACCGGCTGTTTGCGAATGGGCCCAAGCGTTTGACGCAAGGTTGGCAGATTCAGGGGATCACACGATTCTCGACCGGCTTTCCTGTGCAGATGAACCAATCCGAGGGTGACTTCACCCTGTGGGGCAGCTCGGCCACGGATATGCCGAATCGCGTCGGGCCGCTGCAGATCCTGAATCCACGAAAGTCGAATCCCAATTGTCCTACGCAGGATGGCACGGGATGCTACTTCATCCCGCCTTCCGCGATCTTGCCACACCACAATTCCCTGGTGACGTGACAGAACCAGCCTGCTTGCCCAGTGTCGGCGCATTCGCGCAGAACTGCGTAGTGGGCACCTTCGGAACTGCCAACCGCCGCTTTTTCCACGGCCCCGGATTCAACAACACCGATTTCGGCATACTAAAGCACACCGTGATTAAAGAGAATCTGGCCTTTGATGTTCGCTTCGAATTTTTCAACATCTTTAACCATGCGCAATTTACGAATCCCGGGGGCAACATCAGCGACTCGTCGTTCGGCGTTGTCAGCAGTACCCGTGATCCCCGGATTGGACAGTTCAGCCTTAAGTTCTACTGGTGATTTGACGGCAACACTAGTTCTCCGCAAGGGCTGCGTTTCACTGGGGTTCTGCACGCGTGCTAGGCTGTCCCCATGAAATGTGGCTCTGCGGATTCTCTACTTCAGAAACTCAGGCGGTTGCACATCGTGTCGGCAATGGCACTCATTCTGACTGTTGCAGGGGTATCGTCGGCGCAGACGGCGCAGAGTTACCGGCAGCAGGCAGATGAATTGTCGCGTTCCAAATCCTGGGATGAAGCGATCGTCGCTTACCGCAAAGCCCTGCAGCTTGCTCCAAACGACCCGCAGCTGCATTACGACTTGGGAGTCGCGTTGAGAAGCAAGGGCGCAGCCAGGCAGGCCGTGGAAGAATTCGAAACGGCAGTGCGACTTAAGCCGGGGTGGGCGCAGGCTCACTACGCTCTTGGCGCAGCCTACTACGAACTCCACGAATTGCCTTCCGCCCTGATGGAGCTGCGAAAGTCTGTTCAACTCTCTCCGTCGAATGCCAGCGCCCACCAGTTGTTGGCCCACATTTACGTTGATCAGAACGATTTTTCCGCGGCCCTGACCGAATTGACTGGCGCGGTGGCGTTAAAGCCTTCGGCTGAGCTTTGTTTCGAACTCGGGCAGGTCGAAGGGCAACTCGGAAAGCTGGATGCGGCAGCCATCCAATACCGGAAAGCTCTGTTCCTCGATCCAAAGCTGGCGCGGGCGCACGTGATGCTGGGAATCGTCTTGCGGCGCCAGGGGAATCACAAAGCCGCGATGGAAGAATTCCGGAAAGCCGTCGCACTGGATCCCAACGATTCCAACGCGCAGTTCAATCTCGGTAAAGAATTGAAAGCCGACGGCGATAATGCCGGAGCGATCGCCGCATTCCAAAAAGCCATTGAGCTGAAGCCAGATTTCGAGCAGGCGCACTACAACCTGGGGATCTCTTTACGGTCGCAAGGCGATACGGAAGCCGCTCACAAAGAGCTGAACGAACTGAGTGATTTGAAAGAATTTCGCGCACGCCTGGCGCAGGCAAAACTCCTGATTCTGCAGGGGGTGGACGCGCTGAAACAAGGGCAACTGGACCGAGCCCAGGACCTCTTTCAACAGGCCATCAAACGCAGCCCCGAGCTTCCCACCGGTTACTACTACCTGGGCGTCACGTTCGAACGGAAACAGGACTTTGCAAACGCAAAGCAGCAGTATGAGAAAGCGCTCGAACTGAAACCGGATTACGCGCAGGCGCACACCAGCCTCGGGCTCCTGTATTGGCACATGAAGGACCAGGCGCACGCACTCGACGAATTGCAGGCCGCGGTCATGTCGGATTCCGATCTGCCCGAGGCTCACTACAACTACGGCCTTGCGCTGGCGCAGTCGGGACAACTCGATGCGGCGGTCCACGAGTTGAACGAAGCGATCAGTCTGAACCCGAAATTTACGGACGCGCGCATTCAACTGGGCCTCGTCCTGAGCCAGAAGGACGATCTGACCGGCGCGGCCAGCGTGTTTCGCGAGCTGGTTCGCCGCGAGCCAAACTTCGCCGAAGCACACAACAATCTGGGATTGGTTCTCTTGCAAATGGGAGATGTCAGCTCAGGCCAGAGCCGAATTCAACGAGGCGATTCGCCTGAAGCCGCGCTATGCCGAAGCTTACTTCAATCTGGCCTTGGCTCTTCAACAACAGGGAAAGGAGGCGGAGTCGCGTGCGGAATTCGAGAAAGCTTTCGAAATCTCGCCGGAATTGCGAAACGCGTCTCGCCCTTGATATGAGGACTCGGCTCTTCTTGCTGTGCCTGATTACTCTTACCGCCGTTCTCTGGAATGCACCGGCATCTGGGTGACAGCATCGGCCACACGCGCACCGCTCCGTCCGCAAAACGATTCTGCAGCGAAAGTCCTGCGAGTTTCAGCCACCCGGAGCTTCTTTCTCTATTCCCTATGTTGCTCACGCGCCAGAATTGAACATGGATCCAAGTTCACCGACCTGGGCGCACGCTCGCTTCGACCTGGATCGAGAAAGACTGCACGCGATCAGTTCGATTATCCGAAACTCAAAACCAGGTCCGCGGCTTCTGGACGGATTCCGACTTGTACCTCCTCTTCATTTCTCCCTACAAAGAGCTGAATCTCTGGCTGCCGCGCCGACAACAGCAAAGATCGACTGAAGCTGTGGGACCGCGATGTCGTTGAATTTTTTCTTGGCGATGATTGGATCAATATTCGCCACTACCGCGAATTTGAAATCGCGCCGACCGGCGATTGGGTTGACCTGGCGATAGACCTGGATCACGATTCCTATGGCGCGGAGTGGAATTCCGGGCTGGCAACGCCAAGGCCGAATCGACGAAAAGAATCACATCTGGTACGCAGCGGCGCGTGTGCCGCTGAGTTCGGTGAGCGACATAAAAGTGAAAGAAGGCACGAAGTGGCGTGTGAATCTGTATCGCATTGATGGACTTGGGCGCGGATTCCGGGCGCCATTTCATGTGTTGGCAGGCGACCTGCGTCGTCAATCGCGATCCAAACCATGTGCCGGAACATTTTGGAACTTTGATTTTCACAATAAAGTTTCTGGGAGGATAGGCTATGCCCTTCGCAACAAGAATCGAACCGGCGGGGATTTATGAAAATGTTGGCTGCCTCACCGCTGTTGGCGCAGATCGCCGCGCAGGGGCTTTATGTGAAATCCGCCGCCGCCATTCGGAATTGATATGACAGCGCGAATGTCTACAGCCGGCTCGGCGTCAAAACCGTCATCAATTGCCGCGGAACCTGGACCTATCTGAGCGGATCGCTGCAGTTGCCGGAAGTTCGCCAGGCGCAAGAAGAAGCCGGCCAGCTATTTTGTCAACATGGTGGAGTTGCATCAGGCCGTAGGGCGCAAGCTGGCCGAATTGACCGGCGCGGAATCAGGGCTGATCACTTCGGGGGCCGCAGGTGCTATGGCAGCGGCGACGGCGGCTTGCATCGCCGGCACGGATCCCGAAAAAAATCTGGCAACTTCCGGATACCACGGGACTTAAGCACGAAGTCATCATGGTGGGGGGGCGCAGCGCGTTTGACAACGCCATCCGGCTTACCGGAGCCAAGTTGGTTCTCGTCGAAAAGCCCGACGATATTGCCAACGCCATCAACGAGCAATACCGCGATGATTTACACGACACATCTCGGCGAGAAACTCGAGCGCGAAGCCGCCATCGCCAAGCAGCACAATGTGCCGATGCTGCTGGATGATGCCGCAGGTATTCCACCCATCGACAACATCAAGCTGTACGCGAAAATGAAGCTCGACATGTACACATTTTCGGGAGGCAAAGGCCTGCGCGGGCCGCAGTGCAGCGGAGTCCTGCTCGGTCGGAAGGATCTGATCGAGGCCGCCATGCGGAATTCCTGCCCCTTTGAAGGTTCGGTTTGCCGGCCCATGAAGGTCGGGAAAGAAGAGGTGATTGGCTGCCTCACCGCCATTGAAACGTGGCTGAAGATCGATTCCAAGAAACTTTACGAGGAATGGAATGAGCGCGTGGATAGGATCGCGAAGCTAGTCGAAACCGTGCCAGGCGTGCAAACCGAAATTTATGTTCCCGACGACGGCAATCGTTATCCGACCCTGCGCGTTTCCTGGGATCAGCAAGCTGGGGATTCGGTATCACGGATTGCGTGCAGAAACTACGCGATGGTGATCCGGTCATCGAAGTACTTGGCATCGATAATCCGAGCCTGGTGTCCGCGGTGCATGAAGGAATCGAAAAGCCAAGCCGCCGAAAGAACTCAAAGAACAAAATCACATTGAGTTGGTCTCCATGACCATCCAGCCGGGCGAAGAGATCATTGTCGGACAGCGACTTAGAGAAATCCTGAATGCAGCGCGAAAGGGAAGGCCGCATGAGGCACTATTGCCTGCGTGTATTCGAAGCCGCCGCGCTGGTGGCTTTTGCGCTCTTTGCTCTCGCATCCCGTTCGCGCCTGTCGCAAACTAAGCCGCCCAGCAACTATATGTCCGCGCCCAGGCCGTTGATGCCGGCGATTATGTGTTACGTCGCCGGCCAGGGCCCACGCCGCGCCGATGGCACTATTCCCGATAACTTTACGGATCAAGTTCGCCAGACTCTTGAAAATGTGAAAAGCGCGGTCGAGGCGGCTGGTTTAACCATCGGACCACGTGGTCTACGTCCAGGTCTATCTGGAAGACATCCATCTCTCGGGGAACTGGACGAAGTCTTCGCCAGCTACTTTCCAAAAGATCCGCCTGCGCGCGCTGTGTTAGGTGTGGCGAGAGCTGCCCGAGCAGCCGTGTGCAGATTACATGCCATTGCAGTCCGTGATCTCCAGGGCAAGCAAGCGGTATCTGTCCACGAATTTCGCGCAAAGCAAGGCGTTCTCGCCGGGAATGTTGACTCACGACCAACTCTTCGTCTCTACCATGCCCGGCCGTGACGCAGCGACTGGAACGGTTCCGCAAGATCCAGCACTGCAAGTGAATCTCGCACTTGACGGAGTGAAATCCGTTGTCCAAGCGGCGGGCCTTACCATGGCCAATATGGTTTTTGTGAATCCATATCTGACTTCCGAATTGCCGATGCAGATCATGAATGAGCAATATGCGAAGCGTTTCGAATTCGGGAACTACCCCGGGCCGCGCCACTATAGAAGTGTCGAGTCTTCCTGAAGGCGCGCACATAGCCTATACGGGCATGGCCGTGCGTGATCTGAGAAGCCGACAAGCTATCCGGCCAAAGAACATGCCGCCGAGTCCCGACGGCCAGCCCCTGCGTCTTTGCCGGAGACATCTTGTACTGCTCGGCGAAGAGTGGATTTATTCCTGGACTGAATGGCGGAATCTATGCGGATTCCACCGCAGACCAGACCCGTCAAACCATGCGCAACCTGCTCGATAACCTAGAAGAGGCAGGCATGAGTTTCGACCAGGTTGTTTCGACTACGGTCTACCTTGATGATTTGGGAGAGACCGCTTTCTTCGTGAAAGTGTACAAGAAGTACTTCAGTGGACCCTTGCCGGCGCAGACCATTGTCCAACAACTCCTTCCCGGCGACCGAAAAGCGGACGAAGAAGGGCATTATCCAACGTTGGAGCAGGTCTCACTTGTTGCGGTCAGAGGAATCGGGAAGCCCAAGAAATAGGTTCGATCAAGTTCGGAGTTCACGAATCGAATCACCGGACCCACTGAGACTGGCGAGACGCATCTCCGAGTACTTGCGGGAGAGCACCTGGCGCGCCATAGTGAAAAGCCGCATGATCGGCTTCCTGAATAGCAAGGAACGGACACCCGGCAACTTCATAGCAAAGAGTATGGGAGATGGTGTCTTGAACCAAAACCAGGCCTTAGCAAAAGCTAGTTCGGCGTTCCGTTGTCTGAGCGTATTTTTTCTTCTTGCCATATGGCATCTGCAAGTCGGGTTGGGGCAGGCACCGTCTGCAAAACCAGTACAACTCAAGTGCGATTCACTGGTGACGCCTCTAGGAATTGACTCGAAAACGCCAGTGCTTTCCTGGCAGCTTCAGGATGAGCGGTTTGGGGCCAGGCAGACGGCTTATGAGATACAAGTTGCTTCAAATCCTACTATTCTCGCCTCAGGAAAACCTGATGTGTGGGACAGCGGCCGAGTTGAATCCGACAACTCTGCAGGCGTCAACTACGCAGGCCAGTTATTGGTTCCAGAGAAGCGTTATTTTTGGCGTGTAAAAGTTTGGGACAAAGACGGAAAACCCTATCCCGCGAGTGATGCAAGCTGGTGGGAAACCGGACTTCTAGAAGCTAAGGAATGGCGCGGCAAGTGGATCGGAAGCGAGGAGCACGAGCACAAGCGCGTACGCGAAGCCGACGCAGCGTGGGTTACCAATCCCAAGGTAGCGAACTTCCAAGCTTCTGGTGACACGCGCCACAACTTCCGGTTTGTGTTTGACGTTTCCAAGACCGTGAAGATTGCGGATCTTTTTGTGACCGGCGAGAACACGGCTGCCGCCTGGCTGAATGGAGAGCAAGTCTTGAGCGCCGATCCACTGCCGCCGTGGGGACAAATGCCGTGGCTGCATTACAAACGCACAAATATTACTCCGGAAATCCAATCGGGGAAAAATCTGCTGGCAATCGAAGTGACGCACTATGCGCGGAAGAACGAGAGAGTGCCTTCGGACAAGAGCCAAACCCCAATGAGCGCGACGGTGTACATCGAAATGACGGATGGCTCCGTCGTGGTATTCGCAACAGGAGAGAGGGGCTGGAAATCAGCCCTGAATGCGAGGAACGAATGGTTTACAGGGCAATTCGATGACCGTTCCTGGGCAGAGGCCGAAGCCTACGCTCCTCCCTCGTCAGATACTGGAGCGACAAAACCAGGAAAGCCGTGGAATACAGGTCCTGTCGAAATTTTGCGTCGAAATTTTCAGATTGACAAGCCGGCCAAAGCGGCCCGCCTCTATGCGACCGCATTGGGCGCGTACCAATTTCACCTGAATGGCAAGTCGGTCGGCGATCAGATTCTTGCACCAGGTTGGATGGATTTCCGTCAACATGTTGCCTATCAGGTTTACGACGTCACGGACGGCATTATGACGGGGAAGAACGCTATCACGGCATTCCTCGCACCGGGCTGGTATACCACGCCCCTTCAGTGGTTCGGGCAAGGGTACAACTACGGGAATACGCCCCCAGCACTGAAGGCGCAATTGCAAATCGAGTACGCCGATGGGTCCGTCGAATGGGTAGTCACTGACGAGTCGTGGAAAGCTGACCTTTCTCCCATCTTATTTGCAGAGATTTATGATGGTGAAACTTATGATGGCCGTCGCGTACAGCCAGGCTGGGATGCGGCCGGATTTGATGATTCACACTGGGAAATGGCTCAAGAACTCCATCCCCTAGAACCGGAAATCGTCTCACAATACTTTCAGCCTATCCGCGAGGAAAAAGTGCTCAATGCGAACGTTATTAGCAACCCTAAGCCCGGCATTTTTATTTTCGATTTTGGCCAGAATCTGAGCGGTGTGCCGCGACTACGCGTGCAGGGCCCAGCAGGAACGGACATCCAATTACGATTTGCGGAGGTTTTGAACCCCGACGGGACGCTGTATGTGGAGAACCTGCGTACCGCAAGAGCCACCGATCATTTCATCACCGCAGGGAGAGGAATCGAAGAGTATCAGCCTGCGTTCACATTTCATGGATTCCGCTACGTGGAGATCACCGGCTTTCCCGGTAAACCAACAGTGGAAGCGCTGAAGGCCGTCGCCATTCACACCGATTCACCTTTTACTATACGGTTGCACACCGGAAGCTCGATGCTAAATCAGTTATGGAGCAACATCCTTTGGGGGCAGAGGTCAAATTTTGTCGGTGTACCAACGGACTGCCCGCAGCGCGATGAGCGATTGGGCTGGGCCGCTGATGCCCAGGTGTTCTGGCGCGCGGCCTCCTACAATATGGATTTGACCGCGTTCTCGCGAAAATTCGGAATCGATTTGCTAGGCACGCAAGTGGGCTCGGACATGTACGGAATCTTCGCTCCAGGCACCATCTCGCCTAACCCGGGTTTTGGCGCCGGATGGAGCGACGCCGGCGTGATCATCCCATGGACTTCTTGGAATCAGACGGGCGACAGATCCATCATCGAAGAGAACTGGCGCGGTATGGAAAAGTATCTTGCGGCCATCGAGAGTGCAAACCCAGACTACCTGTGGAAAAAGAACTATGGAATTCCGTTTGGAGATTGGCTGTCACCAGAGGGACCGACTCCTGAAGATATCGTCGCTACCGCGTATTGGGCATATGACGCGACGCTAATGAAGCAGATGGCACATGCTCTGGGTAAGGAGGCCGATGAGAAGAAGTACGCAGAAGTCTTTGAGAAAATCAAAGTCTCCTTTATCAAAGCCTATGTGCGGCCAGATGGCTTTGTAGGGGGCGTGCCTCCTCCGCCCGTCTTCGCCTCCGGTACTGCCACCAAACTCAGCGATAAACCTGTAGATACGCAGACCGGTTATGTCCTTGCCCTGAAGATGAACCTCTTGCCTGACGCTCTGCGCAATGCCGCGGCACAGAAGCTGGTAGACAAAATCGCGGCAAATCACGGACGGCTGGCGACCGGTTTTCTTGGCACTCCCTACTTGCTGGAGGTGCTAGCCGATACCAGCCACACGGATGTGGCATATCGATTGTTGCTGAGCACGGAGTATCCATCCTGGGGATACCTGGTAGAGCACGGCGCAACCACGATGTGGGAGCGTTGGAACGGTGACCAGATGCGTGGCGATCCCAGCATGAATTCCTACAATCATTATGCCTACGGGGCAGTAGCGGACTGGATCTACCGTTATGCTGCCGGCATTGATACCTCCGTATCAGATCCTGGCTTTCACACTATCTATCTCCATCCGAATTTTGACTCGCAGTTAGGCAGCATAGAGCTTGAATATCAGTCCCGCTTTGGGTCTATTCGATCCGCATGGTCGGCCAGTAGCAGTCAAGCGGATTGGAAGATTACTCTCCCTCCCAACACAAAAGGAGTCTTGCCGATTTCATCGGAAGCGGCCAGCCGCTGGACTCTCGATGGTGACTCGATTATGCGAAGTCCGAAAACGAAGTCAATTGGCAAGCAAGGGGCGGAAGAAGTATTCGAACTTCCGGCAGGGACCTACACCTTTAAGATCAAATTAGTACAGCCTTGAACGCACGGGCGTCAGACTTAGCTTTGAATACGGCCCAAATGATCGACGAGTGGATTCTTCCTTGACTCCATTTGACTCCAATTGATCGGAGAAGCGGGTGATGACGCCTTTGTTTGGTTCATTCGGACTTGTGCTCACCGAAAAAAGTGGCCGATAAATTGCCACTTCGGTGGTAGCCCGTTTACTTGACGGGATAAGGTGCGATGGCAATAACCCGCAATGGACTACCAGAGCCGCCGACGATCTTTAACGGCGCGGCAATTACAACGGCGCCGGTTGGTGGGAGCTGATCAAGATTGCACAAGCTGGCTAATCCAAACTTGCCGCTTCCGTGCATCAGGTAGTGGTTCGGGAACGGAGGGTCGAAGGTGGCGGCCTGGCCTGCATCGGTCCCGACGGTCTCAACGCCGACACCTAAGACGTCACGCTCTTTAGCGAGAAGAAGGGAGCTTTCCTTGGCCAATCCGGGAGTGTGCGGTCCATTCTCCTTTAGGTTGATGTAGTCCTTGGTGTCCTTGTGCTTCGACCAGTCTGTGCGCAAGAGAACCCATGCGCCAGCCGGGATAAGACCATACTGGTTTTCCCACTCTCGGATGCGTTCCGGGGGCAGCAAATAGTTCGGGTTTTTCGCTACGTCCGCACTGACGTCGATGACGGAAGCAGGTCCAACAAACTTCTTCGGTAGAATGCGGTCCACGGTGTTGTCGTCGAGGTCTTTCCCGGAGACCCAGTGCACCGGAGCATCAAAATGGGTGCCGGTATGTTCGCCGGTTTCGAACGCATTCCAATACCAAGCAGGACCGCGCTGGTCGTACCGCGATAGCTCCCAGATTTTGAACGGGGGAGTGTTGTTCCACTGGGGAGGCAGCGGCAGCAAAGGTGTCTGCGGGCTTAACGGCTGGGTCAGATCCACGATCCGCAACCGGCCAGCGCAGAGTTCTTCAAGCAGTTCAGCCAGGACGCGTGACATTGGCTCTCCCTACAAATTCTGCCAGCGGCGTCATTCGACGGTCGATGACAGACAGCCTGCTCTTCAGCGTTTCTTGAGCGACTGAATATGCCGCGAGAATTGAAACCGATTCTCAATCAGCGAAAGTCCGGTGACGTAAGCGGCGGGACCTGACGCTTCGACCTTTGCGATGATGGTTGTCAGTTCTTCGCCATTACGGGCGTCAATCAGCGCAGCCTTGAAGCTTTCCACACTGCGTACTGTGGTGACTTTAGGGACGCCTGCAGCGGCCGCGATTCCTTCCAGGTCCGTACCCGTGTTCGTCGCCGTTGGAAAGCCACCGACCGAAAGCAGGCTTTCGTTGTCGAAAACGACGTGGATCAGATTGCCGGGACGGTAGCGCGCCATGGTGCTGAGACTGCCGAGGTTCATCAGGAGCGAACCGTCGCCATCGAAGACAGCTACTTTTTGACGCGGCAGGCACAAAGCAAGGCCCAGTCCAGTGGAAGAGGCGAGCCCCATGGCGTGCTGCAAATAAAAGAAATTAGGGCGATGACCCAAGGATTGCAGTTCAGTGGCGACCGCTCCCATGATCGTGACGACCAGACATTCTTCCAACTCGGAATAAACCGAGCGCAGGCAATCAACGCGAAGCATCACTCCTCCCACATCAAGTCGCGTGTCAGAAGTAGGGCGACTGGCTGCAGACTGCTTTCAGCCAATGTCTGCGCCTGGCGAATGCGTTTTTTTACGGATTCAGCTGCGTCAAGGAAAAAGTAAGGGATACCTAGAGCCCGCAAGAGCGGTTCGGTGACGTTTCCACCTTGTGTTTGCCACGGGTCGCGTTCTCCTAAGGAGCCGCGATAGCTGATGAGCATCAGGAGAGGAATCTTGTAAAGATGCGCGAAAGAGACGATGCCGTTAATGGATGCAAGAAATCCATGGTTCTGCATCAGCATAGCGGATTTGACTCCAGCAAAGTGTGCCCCGGCCGAAATACCCAACCCCTTCTTCCTCCTTCGCCAGGCGCACCAGGGTCGTCTTCGGGTCCTCGTCAGCAAGCCGGATGAGGTGCACGAGCCAGGTTTCCGGCAAAGCAGAGAGCAGGCGGATGTCACATTCTTTCAAGGCATCGTAGATCAAGCTGGAATTGGTAAGAGATACGGGCATATGTGGTCCGCGATGGTGCGGAGACTATAACTCATCTTGCTTCTATGCGGAAACGAGGAGCACAGATCCGAGCCGAGCCAGCAAGAGTGGAAGATGGCGTCTTGACGAGGATCGCCGGGGGGTATAGGTTTGGCGCTGTTCGCACCGCCGGACTTTCACGCTGGAATTTCCGTTGTGCCAGGAGAAAAGGTCTTGGAGGCCAAATCCCAAGGGGTTCTCAACCCCGAAGTCCAGTCTGCCCCGGGTGCGCGTTTCCCTATTGAGACCGTTCGTTCTGCTTTCCCCGCGCTTACGCGGTCCAGGGAATTCGTCTTTTTCGATAACGCAGCAGGGGCGCAGGTTCCACAAATTGTATTGGACGCGGTGAATCATCATCTCCTCGAATGCAATGTGCAGCGAGGGGGACGCTACGCAAAGAGCCGCGAAGTGGATGAAACGATTTTGCGTGCGCGGCAAAGCGTGGCGGATTTGGTGAATGCCTACGATGCGAGCGAAATCGCTTTTGGCATGAACGCGACTTCTTTCATTCGCTTAGTGAGTCTGGCAATCGGGCAAACGCTGGGTAAGCGAAGAGAGATCGTCGTGACCGACCTGGATCACGAAGCAAACGTCGCGACTTGGCTCGCACTGGAACAACTTGGCGCAAGAATTCTTTGGTGGAAGATCAGGGAGGATGGCAACCTGCACGTGGATGACTTGATCCCTCTGGTGTCTTCGACAACCCGCCTGGTCGCTTGCACCGTTGCTTCGAATGCCCTCGGTTCGATCGTTGATGTCGCTGAGGTAGCCAGGGTAGCGCACGCAGCAGGTGGCGAACTCTTCCTCGATTGTGTTCATTACGGCCCGCATGGATCGATCGACGTGCAAGCCTTCGGCTGCGATTATCTTGTGTGCTCGGGTTACAAGATGTTCGCGCCACACATGGGATTCCTTTGGGGGCATCGCGAACTGCTACAACGGCTCCCAACCTTCCGCGAGGATTTCATCCCCGACGAACCTCCCGGCAAGATTGAGGCAGGTACTTTCATTTATGAGAATGTGGCCGGGATGGACGCCGCAGTGCGCTACCTGGAAGCTGTGGGCAAAGACATGAGTGGGCTTAGCGGGAATGAAAAGCCGGAATCGAGACGGGTCGCTTTGCGTCGCTCGCTAAACATCATCCGAGCCTATGAAGAGTCTCTCTCGCTTGAAATGCTTCGCGTGCTGAACGATTGCGGTGCTGTGGTTTATGGCCTGGCGGATAAGAAGCGGATCCATGAACGCGTCCCGACGCTGTGTTTCAATTTGCCGAACGTATCTCCGGCAAGAGTCACCGAAGAGCTTGCGAACAACAATATCGGCGTGCGCGACGGCCACATGTATACGCCGCGACTGATGAAGCGATTGGGTCTCGCCCTGGAGACTGGTGCGGTTAGGGCGTCCTTGGTGCACTACAACACGATGGAAGAGGTGCACCGGTTCGGAAGCGTTTTAACAGAGATAACGAGTGGCTGAATCAACCACGCTTCCCAGAGAAAAACTTCCCATGCCTGAGGCGGAGGGTCTGCACCGCCGCTTGAGCCAACGGCAACTCACCATGATGGCCATTGGCGGCGCCATTGGCGTCGGTCTGTTCTTGGGAAGCAGCCTGAGCATTCGCCTGGCTGGACCTGCCGTCATTCTTTCCTACATTCTCGGAGCAGGCATCGCTCTGATCATGTCCTATGTGCTGACGGAAATGGCGGTTGTGCATCCCGTCGCCGGCGCGTTTGGAGTTTACGCGGAAAATTACCTCAATCCCTGGGCGGGTTTTTCGGTTCGCGCCACCTACGGAGTCGCGCAGATCATTGCCATTGGTGCGGAAGTTACGGCCGCCGGCATCTATATTTCCTTTTGGTTTCCGAATGTTCCGCAATGGATTTGGGTGGTATTGCTATCTGCCGCCTTAGTGGCGGTCAATTCTCATGAAGGTGAACCAGCTGGGTGAGTTTGAATATTGGTTCGCGATGGTCAAGGTAGGCGCCATCGTCGCTTTCATCATCGTCGGGTTGTCTTTGATTCTTGGCGCCGGTTCCAGAGGCGCGATGGGAGTAGCCAACCTAACGCAACACGGAGGATTTTTCCCGCAAGGATGGAAAGGGGTATGGCTTTCACTAACCATAACCGTGACCAGTTACATGGGAGTGGAAATTATTGCGGTCACGGCGGGAGAGGCCGAGAATCCTGAGGTTACCATTCCGCGCGCGATGCGCAGGATTGTATGGCGGTTGATTTTGTTCTATGTGCTCGCAATTGCGGTGATGGTGACGATGGTTCCATGGAATCAAAGCACTGGTACGTCAACTCTGTCTGGCAGTCCCTTTGTTACCGCATTCGCTGCGGCACATATACCGTTCGCTGCCGCGATCATGAACTTCGTCGTACTCACCGCGGCACTTTCGAGCATGAATACCAACCTTTACCTTTCCACTCGAATGCTCTTCTCTTTAGGAAGCGCAGGCTATGCCCCTGAATGGATGGCAAAGGTCAGCCGCAACGGAGTGCCACATCGCGCGCTGCTGGCCTCCACCGCAGGGATCGTAGCAGCTATTCTGTTAGCCATTTTCGCTCCAAAGAATGCCTTTCTTATGCTTTATGGAGTTGCGGTTGCCGGCATGCTCTTCGTATGGCTTGTGATTCTCCATACGCATCTTTGTTTTCGCCGAGCGATCACCCGCGAGCGGCTATCGAGTTTGCCCATGCGTCTGTGGGCACACCCGTTTTTTACCGTTGTCGGCATTCTGGCGCTCCTCGCAATTTCGGTCACAACCTTCTTCGTGGACGGATTGCAATGGTCGGTCCCGGCATTTTCAGTTTTCCTTGGCGTCATTTCTCTTTTTTATCTGCGAGGACACTCGGCGGCTTGATGTACATCCAGCGCAATGAGCTTGGGATTATTTATGAGGGCGATGGTTGTTGCTCCGCGCAATCTTGCCGGCGGAGCCTCGTTGCTGTTCTTTGGTTAGCCTGGGGAACTGGAATGCATCAGTATGCGCATCCCAGGGCTGAAGACAGGTCGCGTAGAATACACCAGGTGGGCGATATGCGCACGTGTTTTCGTTTATCGACCTTGACTTCTCTTGGCCCTTTCATAGATTCCATTTTCCGCTCGGGGCGCATCATCCTGGCGGTGATTCGGGGACCAGTTTCTTTCTACAAATTGACCGTTTGCTGGATATTTGTCCACCGCAAGTGCGGCCGGCTTGGGAATTTGCCATCTGTCAACGTGAGACGATTTCCCATTTGCGCGACGCAGAGGAGACACTAGGAATGGCAAATCTTTCCGGATACCGACGGCCCCCTCCAGGAACACAACCCAATCATCTGCATCCTCCTTACGTCTCTTCCATTAAACGCGCACCGTCGAAGCCTCTCATCTATCTTCCGCACACGCTTTCCGAAGTGACGGGGCCAATCTTCGACGCCTCGATGGTGGATGTGAAGGCCTGCGACTTGACGCGTCAACACTCCGGCGAGCCGCTTGGCGAGCGCATCATCGTGAGTGGCCGCGTGCTGGACGAAAATGGGCGGCCCGTGCCCCACACCACTTGTGGAAGTCTGGCAAGCCAACGCTGCGGGCCGGTATCGTCACAAAGTTGACCAGCACGCTGCTCCACTTGACCCCAACTTCGCGGGAAGCGGCCAAACACTTACGGATGAGAATGGGCATTATCGATTTGTTACGATTCGTCCTGGCTGCTATCCATGGAAGAACCACTACAACGCTTGGCGGCCTGCACACATCCATTTCTCGCTATTTGGTGCGGCCTTCGCCACGCGTCTGGTGACGCAGATGTATTTTCCTGGCGATCCTTTACTGCCGTTTGACCCAATCTTTAACTGCACGGCGGATGAAAACGCCCGGAATCGCTTGATCTCTCTATTTGATTGGGAAACTACCATGCCGGAGCACGCTCTGGGCTACAAGTTCGACATTGTCCTGAGTGGGCGCCAGGCCACTCCATGGGAGAAATGAGATGAGCCTGCAGGCATCGACTTCTCAAACTGTAGGGCCTTACTTCCATCTTGGGCTTAGCTGGCTTTATGTGGACAAGCTGATCGGTCCCGACGTTTCGGGCGAGCGTCTGGAAATCGAAGGGCGTGTTCTTGATGCTGATGGGCAAGGCGTTCCAGACGGTGTGCTCGAACTCTGGCAGGCCAATTCCCACGGGAAATATGCGCACCCCGATGATCAGCAGGAGAAGCCTCTGGAAAAGGGCTTCCAAGGCTTTGGCCGAATACCGACGGGGGAAGACGGATCTTTTCGATTCCACACCATCAAGCCGGGACGCGTTCCGGGCCCGGATGGCAAACTGCAGGCGCCCCATATTGTCGTCTCGGTGTTTACGCGCGGCTTACTGCGTCGGTTGGTGACACGCATTTATTTTCCCGATGACGAGGCGAACTCCGCCGACTACGCGCTTAGCCTGGTGGAGCCTGCACGCCGGCACACGCTCATCGCCAAAAAGTCCGCCAAGCGAGAAGGCATGCTTGAGTGGAACGTGGTATTGCAAGGAGGTGACGAAACCGTTTTCTTCGATTTCTGACGGTGGGGCACATGCGCGCAAAATCATCGACAGGGAACTGACGCGCGCTGTGGGCGACGCTGACCGCCCTAGAGACAAATTGAAGCGGCGCTGTGAGAGCAAGCGTTTTTGTTGACTGTGTTCGTACTTCTTGAGTGGAAGTTAGAATTCACGAGAGTGAATAGAGGCTGGGCTCCCCGAAGGCGAACCTTCCTCGGGGAGCCCATGTTGAGGCTTCCTCAGAGAGAACGGCAGTTACTGAGAGACGCGGACGCTGATCGCGATGTTGTTGCCGCCTGTCCTGACGATAAGTGACATCAGCGTTGGCGCCGACTTGAAGCTTGCCGTCGACAGTAGTGTTCTTGTCGATCTGGAAGGTCATCGTTTTAGGAGATGTCTGGCTCATTTGCTGGCCGGGGCTGGTTGAGCCAGCCCCGACGGCCAATGTGAAGGAACTCTTTTCCACCGACGCGATCTTTCCGGAAACAGACTGTGTCTGCGCTTGTTGTGACCGCGCTGAACTCTGCTTGGCAGCGCCACTGGCAGTAGCAGGCACGGCAAAAGTGGCAGCGGCGAGCGCCAAACTAGCCAACGCCGAAAAAGCAATTCTCATTTCCTTTTTTCATTATTGAAGCCTCCTGGTAGAGTTTCTTGACTGGTACCTTATGCATGCATTACGAGCACCATTGTGTACGGTGGCGAGTGAGAGATTGTCATTTCCTTTGAGAATGCGAGGGTTGCGAGCTTGTCGGAGAGTTATGGGGTAGTTTTGTAGAACCAGTACTGTAGCCGGGAAAACTCTTCCTGCTGCAGTCCTACTCTTCCTACAGGGAAATACTTAGGCTGAATTGTAAAGGAACACAGGCGGTATGCTCGCGCTTGGAGAATCGGTTCGAGATCGTGTTGTCTTCTTGAGGTGAAAAGACCCACGGGTTAATTGGATAAAGGAACAGACATTTTATTGACGACTGGCGCGACGTCCTTGTGCGCACCCTTGATGTCTGTGTTCGGAGCTGTGGGAGCCTGGTTCTCTGGGTTTGACGCAGAGGGCGGTTGCTCGCCGCCATCGCGGAAGGAGGGATTCAAAGAGGCGGTGAGATCATAGTTCTTGCCGTGGTCGGTTATTTCGGTGACCAAAAGTTCGTAGCGAAAACCATCGGGATGGTTTCTGCTTCTCAACAGCGCGAAATATGCCGCGCACTTCGGCGTCCGGATGAAGGACAGTCACTTTGCCGGCGACGACGGACGAAACAATAACACCGCGAAATTCGGCGCCATCTCGATCCACGTTGGAATCGATGGAGTCGAGAATCTTCACGCGCAGGATGGTGCCGCTGGGGAGGACATCCACATCGTTACCTGCGGCCGGAAGGATTCAAGCGAGTTTGCAAGTGGAAATGTCAAAACAGTTCCGGGGAAAACGCGAATTGGTTCGAGGGTGGAACTTTGCGCGCGGGCTGCCTTGGCAAGCATCAGTGATGATACACAAGTACCACGAGCGAGGGAATCCGCATGGGCTGGGACCTGCCTTCTACGAAAAATCTAAAACCAATTTGATACTAGATTGGTGCGGAGAGAGCGTCAACGGCAATGCAAAAAATGAACGTCGGAATTGTTCAATTTGACAGCAGAAGAATAATGTGATGAGTAGATTTGAATCGATCCGCTGCAGTTTTTGCATGTAACAGTACAGGATTCGAATGAGGTGAAAAAATGTTATCTATGACCCAGTGTTGCGAGGTAACAAAAAGTCACCGGGTTAATGCGGGCCGGGAGAAGTATTCAGCCCAGTCAGAGTTTGAGTTTTTCGGGTGCGACTTGCAGCCAGGATGCAGCGGATTCATAAGAGTCGAATACTCCGACGGTGATCCGGTCAGAGGCCATCAACTCTTGATACATGGAGGCAATGGCTTTGGCCAGAGGATCGGCGGCGATGAAGGCGGATTTCACCCGGACATTGTTCGGATTGTGAGCACAGCCGCCTATCGGCTAAAGCTTGCACTTCCTTCTCGCTGAGGCGGACACCTTCCAGGCGCGTGAGGTCGCAGACACGATTGAACCCGTGCTCGAGTTCCTCTTCCTTGAATTCGACCAGTTCGATCAATTTGGTGGCCAAGTGGGAGGTCGAGAGTGCCGCGGATCTTGCCGACGAGCAAAGTTTCGTCTTCGACGATGTAAATGTCCAGCATGAGTACGAGCTTCAAAAATAGACTATGCCACGAACGGGCGCAACGAATTAGCGGCGCCAGCCACCACCGCCCCAACTGCGATCTCCACCGCCCCAACTCCGACCACCGCCACCCCAACCTCCCCAACTATGACTGCCACCACCAGCCCCAACCGCCGCTACCGCTTGGGTGGTATTGATTGTAGTGATCGCTGGAGGAGGCGCCGCTCATTCGGTTTTGCATATCAGAGTTCATGCTCTGGGAATTAAAACTCTGTTCGTGCTGCTGCATGTTGGCTTGGCTGTCCGGATGCTGCTGCTGGTAACTCTGCGATTTTTGCTGGGCTTCCTGTTGTGCCTGCTGCGTGTTCACGCTGTTCCAGGAGTTGGTACTGTTGTCGTATTTTTGCCAGCTGCCACCCGTGTTCTGGTAAACGTTGCCATCATGGCCAGCGTACATGTCGCCACTGGAATTCTTTCCTCGCGTAGGTATTGCCGTATGCAGTAGAGGTGGCCATAACCTTTTCCCCCTTGCGAACCTTGGCTGTGGCCGACCGTGCCTTGGCCGTGGAATAGTGCTGAGTGTAAGCAGATTTATTTCCCTGCTGTACGTAGGATTGGCCCCACTGTGCTGTCGGACTCGAGCCCTGATGTGTGGCGCCGTATGTTCCGGTGTAAGGATTGTACGCTTGGCCGACGCTCTGGCGCCCGTAGGCAGTGGAAGTGGAAGCGCCGCGTGCATAGGTGCCTGTATAGGGATTGTATTGAGCGGCCGTTGTTGTCTTGCCGTATGCACCATAAGTGGTACTGAATAGCCGTACGCGCCAGTTTGGTGTTGTAGTAGGGAGTGCCATAGCCGCGTAGCCATACGGTGTGGCAGTAAGGATGGTAATACGGGATAGCCCATCGGCGGATAGCCGATGTATGGCGGATAGTAGTAGCCAGTGCCACTGCAGATGATCGCGCCCACTGCCGCGCCCATGACAAATGCGCCGAGATATCCGGCAGTGTAACTTGCAGAAATGTTGCCGTCGGAAGTGGTTGTCTGCGTGACATAAGTGACGTTGTAGACGGGGGAACTGGGAGGAATTGTGTAAATCACCTGAGGCACGGAACTGGCGGTAGTCCACGGTCCGTTGGGAGTAGTGGACATGAACCAGACGCCTTGGAGGCAGAGATAGTAGACGTCACCGACCTGAATGACCTTGTCAACCGTGTTAGTGGCGTATTGCAGGGAAGTGCCGGTGATGGGAGCAAACTCGGGAGGCCCGCTGTAGGAGACCTTGGCCTGAGCGGCGGCAGTGGTGGGATTGAGGATCATCGTGGTGGGAATCTGCGCGATGAGCACGGCATCTTTGGCTTCGTTGGTTCCAGGAACCGAAGCGAGGATCGCGCTTGCGGGGCTGGTGAGCGGAATATTCGCAAAATCGGCGGGAAGACTGAGGGAAGCAAAGGTCCAGGGCCCTTGGAGACTCGGAGCGCTAAACCAACGTCCGGCGGCAAGATAGTAGTACGTTTGCGTTGCACTATAAACGAAGAGCGGACTGTCCGTATTGTTGGCGAATGATAGCTGGGTGCCGGCAATCGGCGTGTAGGTGGGTTGGCCGTCGAAGAGAATGACTTCCGCGGGACTGGTGGCGTAGAAAACTCCCGGAATAACGGGATTGGAGACCTGCGGAGGAGGAACGGCTTTTAGAACTTCAGCAAACTTTCCGGAGTTGGGCAATTTCTTGAAATCGTCCGGAACTTTCATGGTGCGGGACCAAGGTCCCTGCAAATCGCTCGCGGTGAGCCAGATATTATTGACGAGAAGATAGTATTGCGAATTGGATTTGTCCTGGAACAAGGGCCAGGTGGTGTTGACAGCAGATTTCAGATTGGTGTGCGGAAGGTCAGCAAAAACCGGTTGACCGTCGATGCTGAGAAGAATGGCGGGGCGTAACTGACGAAGATAAGCGGGAGGAGTATTGTTTAGTTCGACGGACTTCACGGATTCGGGCTTGGGCAAGTACGGGACCACGCGATCGAGAGAAATATTGACGTAGGGAGGGACGAAAGTCCGGAACAGTTGATCCATTTGCGCCGCGGTTGCGGGAGGAAGCGAAGGGAAATAGGTGTTCAGGACATTCATATTGTAGAAGAGCACCATGTGAGTGGCATTATCGACGCTGGTGCGAGCCTTGAAAGCTGGCCGCGCCGACAACCTGTTTGCCGCCGGTGGGGGTGAGTTGAAACGCCTGGCGCCAGGTGATGGTAGTGAAATCCTTCCACTCATCGATCTGCGGCTGATAAATGACCAGTGTTCCCCCAGGCTTTACGATCTGGCGTGGCCATCCCGGGGTCCTGCTGGGCGGGAGTGGCCGAGGCGAACAGAAGGATTGCAGAAGCGATGGTGAAATGCGGCGATGATGCGTGTCAGGTTTCTCATGGATGTCTTTCCTTTTGCCGAGACGGAGCCGATGTCAATCTGAGTTGAATGTGCGCAGCTGAGGAGCGGCTTGAAGGTTACTCGCGCAAGCTGCGTCGAGCCATTGTGCTTCACAACTCAAATCGGTCTAAGCTTGATACGCTGATCACAGGAAGTTCCTCCGGAAGACTATTTCTAAATTGGGCGGAATAACCAGCTGCCGTGCGATGAACCTAATTCTACCAAACCGACAGTCATGAGGTTTGGAGACTTCACAGAAGATTTACCCATTTTGTGGCGAGATGCAAGTTTAAAGGGCGCCTAAAAAGGGATCATGGGGAACGATCCTGCCGCATGACTATAGCGTTCAAAAGCAATGGCGATGCCGAGGGGAGAATCGAGTGTCATTTTTTTTGCTTTACACATTCCAGAACTATGCAATAGAGATATGTCTAGTGCAGAGGCATTTCTTTTGGAGAGGAAATGCTCATGCATCCGCCCAGGCAGGATAAGCGAGGAGGAAATTCCGACCATGAAACTGAGGGTCGTAATTGGTGTGCGCCTTGTGCTTGGGGATGGCGCTTGGCGCCTCTGCAGACACATTGACGCTGAAGAATGGGCAGGTGCTGGAAGGATATTTTGTGGGCGGAAACGCGAACGGGGTGACGTTCGTCGGCCAGGATGGGACTTCTAAAACCTACCCGTTGTCGGAAGTGGCGTCCATGTCGTATGGACCAGTGCAGTCGCCCTCACCTCAGATGCCTGCGCCCCCTGCGCCGCCGGTCAAAGGTTCAAGTTCCGGCAGGGACAGTGATCCTGGTAACCATGACGGACACGCTGGACACCAAATCGGCATACGCCGGGCAGCGATTCACGGGAACTTTGGCGGCCAATCTGGCGGCGGAAGGATCGCTTGTGGCAAGGCATGGGTACGGTAGTCTATGGAGAAGTGGTGGAAGCTTCTTCCGCACGCCGTGCAACCGGCAAATCCCAGTTGAAGATTCAGTTGACGCAAATCGTGCTAGGCGGCAACGCAATTCCGATCATCACCAACGTGTTTGATACGGAAGGGAAAAGTTCGGGGCGTCGGACATTCCGGCGACTGCTCGGCGGCGCTGGGTTGGGCGCGGCTTTTGGAGCGATTGGAGGAGACGCGGCGATGGGTGCGGCGATTGGCGCAGCTTCCGGGGCGGTGCTCTCCGTTATTCAAAAAGGCGATCAGGTACAGATCCCGAGTGAAGCGCAAGTGGAATTTCGGCTGCAGCAGCCTGTGACGTTAAACGCGCTGAAGGCGGGAGGGGACCAATGAAGCGCGCGCTGAATAGGAAATACGGGGAGGCGGGGATGAAGATTCGGTGGGGCGTGGTGGTTCTGGCGTCTGTTTGTGGGGACAGCGGCCTGGGCCCAGGACAAGGGCCAGGTGGAGGATCCGGCCGAGAGCAAAGAAGTGAACCTGCAGGCGTATATCCAATTGCTGCGGCAAGATGTGCAGACAAAACGGGAACAAATCATTAAGGAAGGCATGCAACTGGATGACAAACAGAGCGCGGCATTCTGGCCAGTCTACAGGGAATACGCCGCAGCACAGAAGCAGTTGGGAGACCAGAAACTGGCCATCATTCAAGACTATGCCAAAGACTTCATGACGATGAATGATGCAAAGGCCAATGAGCTGGCGCAACGCGTGATAGCGCTGGACGACCAACGATTGGCATTGCGAAAGAAATATTTCGAGGCATGAAGAAGGTGCTGCCGACGGTGCTGGTGGTGCGATTCTTCCAACTGGACAATCAGATTCAGATGCTTATCGATCTGCAGATTGCGTCGAACTTGCCGATCATCGAGGAATCGCCAGCGAAGCAATAAGGAAGGAACGAAGCGACAGGGAAGAAGGAAGAGAGAAAGAATTTGGAGTTCATGGCGGGAGAGAAGTAGGGCTCGTTGTGAATGATGTATGGAGTCAGCAGGAAAACTTGAGAGAAGGAGGAAGGAATGCAAGTGAAGGTGAGAAGTGGAATTGTTTTGGTGATGTTGGTAGCGGCCATCGTGCTATTGACGGCAGGATCGGCTGGATGCGCAGCAGGTGACAGTACAACTTCATGCCGGGAGTGAACTTCTCAAATTTCCACACTTACAAGTGGGTGGAAATTCCAGGTGGAGTTCATCCGAACCAGATTGTTGACCAGGAAATCAAGCAAGCGGTGAATAACGTGCTAGCGGGGAAGGGATTCACGCTGGCGACGGGCGACAAGGCTGATTTGTATGTTGGCTATCAGTGCTTTATTCAGCAACAGCGCCAATGGAACGCGTGGGGAGCCGGCGGAGGATTGCGCTGGGGCGGAATGGGTTCAGCGACGAGCTCCACGATCGACAACGGAACTCTCGCGGTGGACTTCTACAACCCAACTTCTCAGGAATTGGTGTGGCGCGGATCGGCAGCGCAAACGCTGAATCCCAGTGGAAACCAGGAAAAGGACATGCAAAAGCTGAACAAAGCTGTGGCCAAGCTGCTGAAAAACTTCCCGCCGAAACAGAAGTAGAACGGTGGAGATCCGAGATGGACGCACCGCCAGCACGTCTGGAGGACTGCACCGCCCGCGCACCACTGAGAGAGTGGCCCATGAGAAATGTCCGTGGGTAGGTTGAGCGAGTGGGAACTGTGGTTCGCCCTTCGCAAACCCGTGGCAGGAAGCATCGCTTCCTTAAGGAGAAACATGATAAGAGCAAGGCGGATCGGAAACATGGGCGCCACGGCGGCGTTGCTCGGAGTAGGAATTCTGGCGGTGAGCGCGCTGATAGTGCCTAGGTTGACAGCGCAGAATCCGGAGATGCAGCAGCGAGTGGCCGAAGTGAAAGAATCGATGGCGGTGAATAAGCAGTTCCTGGCGCAATATACTTGGATGGAGCAGGACATCATCAGTATTAAGGGCGAGGAAAAAAAGGAAGAGCTGTACAACGTGCAGTTGGGTCCCGATGGTAAGCCGCAAAAGACGCCGATCGATCCAAGCACGGTTTCTGACGATGACCGGCGGCGGCGCGGTCTGCGGGGACGGATCATCGAGAAGAAGACCGAGGAGTATAAGGAGTACGGGGAGCAGATCAAAAGCCTGGTGCAGCAGTACGTTCCGCCGGAGAAAGAGATGCTGCAACAGGCCTACCAACAAGGGAACGTGATGATGGGACCGGTGGGAGGAGCCCCTGGGGAATATCGACTGGTGATCAGTAACTATGTGAAGCAGGGCGACAGCATGACGCTGGTGATGAACAAGGCGCAAAAGGCACTGGTCAGCTTGTCGATCTCGACTTATCTGAGTGATCCGAGCGATGCGGTGAAGGTAAACGTGCAATTCGCCAGGATACCTAACGGCCCGAACCACGTAACAACGGAGACGATCGACGGTGTGAGCAAAAAGCTCACGATCACGGTCCAGAACACCAATTACCAACACCAGTAGATGCGGGGACTTTGATCAACGAGCTTTGCCGTGGAGAGTCGGGGCGATCTCTAATTGGACGAGGTGATTGACCGGAGCAATTCTTTCACAGCCGACAGGCGGCTCCGATCCGGGCGGGTCGGAGCCGTTTCATTTTGAGAACGGAACTTCCTTCAAGGAAGGTTCCGTAGTTACTCTCGGTGGGCGAGATGTACACTTTAGTTTGTTTATTGCCGGGAGGATGTGTTCATGAGGAGGGCGAGCGAACTGGATGTATGGCGCCAGCCAAGAAGTAGCATAGCGCGGTTATGCGTGCGGATTGCCCATCGCCCTGTCCAAGAGCGCCCTTTGATCTGACGTGAGGTGCTTGTGAGAGCCTTGGGGAGATCGCCAAGTTGCAAGGGGCCGATGGCGACGCGGATCAGGCGAAGGACATCGATGCCGAGGCCGTCGAACATGCGGCGAATCTGTCGGTTCTTGCCCTCGTCCAAGACCATTTCGACCCAGGAATTCTTTTCGCCCAGAGCGTAGGAGACTGACGCGTTTGGCGCGGAGAGTTTCTCCTTTTGCGGTTTCTATCCCTCGAAGCAACGAATCGATCAGTGGTTCACCCGCAATGGCGTTGATCTGGACATGATAGGTCTTGTCGAGATGCGTGGCGGGGTCGGTGATGCGCGCAGCCCATTCGGAGTCATTCGTGAGGATAAGCAAGCCTTCGCTGGCTTTGTCCAGGCGTCCTACTGGAGCGAGCCATTGTAAATATTTGGGCAGAAGGGAATAGACAGTGTCGCGGCTTTTTTCGTCGGAGGCGGTGGTGACCATGCCGCGGGGCTTGTTGAGCACGAGATAGAGCTTTTCGGCGGCAGCGATGCGGCGACCTTCGACTTGAATGCGATCGATGCCGAGACGCACGGGAGTCGAGGGATTTGTTGGACGAGCGCCGTTTAGGGTGACTTTGCCTTCGCGAATCAATGTCGAATGCCTGGGAACGAGAACAGAAGCCAAGTTTGGAGAGGGCGCGGGCCAATCCCACTTTCCTCGACGTAACCGCATCCTTGGACAGAGGTTTCTTGTTTGAAGTGCGCACGACAGTCAGGAAGAGTTTAACTCTTCTTTTCTGCAGGGGTGGCTGGTTCCGGGTGCTTCACTTCGCCGTAGCGCTGCGCGAGCCAGGCGCGAACTTCCTTGGGGTCGTACTTGAAGGGGCCATTGCCGCCCTTGTAGGAGATGTGGCCGTTCTTCATCGACGATGTAGAGACGTTCGGGCCATGCGGCGTAGGCATCGTTGGCCGCGTTCGTCATTTCATCGATGCCGAATGGAACGGGGTATTTGAAGCGTTTGGTGAAATCGTTGGCGATGGCGACGCGATCCTGGAGAGTCTTTGGTCTGCACGTAGCAGACGTCGTCTTTATCCTTTTCGTTGGACTTCATGCGCCACTCGTCGAGGGGATGAGCTTCACGGATGTAGATGGTGAGAAAATCGGCGTGGTCCTTGTAATCGTTATAGAGCTGAACGACGTCGCCAACCTGGCGACGGAAGGGCGGTCAAGTGAAGCTGCCGAAAATGAGAACGAGGGGACGGCCGGCAGTTCTTTCGCGAATGTGGAAATTCGAGGTGCCATCGAGGGCGACAAGGCGGGCATCGGGAGCAGCATCCCCCACTTTCAAGTTGCCCCGATGCATGTGCGGGAAGGCGTAGCGCACCATGTAAAAGGCGTCTTTCGGGCCACCCGCCATGAGGCAAAGAAAGATAAACACGCCAACCAATAGAGCGGCTAGAGCGATGACCGTCCATTTCAGGATTGGATTCAAACCTGTGTCCCTTTTAGTGAGGTTCCCCGGCAATCAGTTTATCGCGAAGCTGCTGATATCGCGAAAGGGCTTTTTCGATGACGATGAGCGCGGCGTACGCGGGCTTGATGTCTTCCACCTGAACCTGCTTGCCTTCGAGCTGTTTGTAATCCTGGAAAAAGCGGCGCAGACACGAGGAGTCGATGAGGAGGAAGATCGCGCGCCTCGAGATACTCGCTGAATTCGGGATCGTTGGTAGCGACAGCAATGATTTTGTCGTCGCTGCCGCCGGAATCGATCATGGTCATAACGCCGATGGCCCGAGCTTTGATGAGGGCGAGAGGCTGAACGGCTTCCTGGCAAAGGACGAGGACATCCAGAGGATCATTGTCTTCGGCGTAGGTTTGCGGGATGAAGCCATAGTTGGCGGGATAGAAGACGGCGGAATGAATGATGCGGTCGACTCGGAGCAGACCTGTGGCTTTGTCCAACTCGTATTTCACGTTGGAGCCCAAGGGGATTTCGATCAGCGCCTGAAAATCACGGGGTAACTCTTTACCGGGAGATACGTCGTGCCATGGGTGCATGAAGTACAGGGTCGTCGCTCTGGAAATGAGTGCGAACCATTATCGCTTGAGAGGCGAGGAAAATGGAAAACGGAAAAGCCGAAAGTTCAGGACGCCTTCTTTGTCCATGCGCCGATGATGGCACCCATCAGGACAAGTCCCGGCGAGAGGATAGAACTGATTGATAGCGAAGAGCGTTCTGGGGCGCATTTCGTACATGTAAGTGGTGAAGGTGATGGGGCCGACGAAGCCGATCCACAGAAGAACGCCGACGGAGGCCCCGCGGCCAATGGTGTTGGCATTGCGCCAGATGCAGATTTGCGCGAGAGAATAGGCAATCAGAATATTCAAAAGAAAGCTGATGACGTAGGGAAGCACAGGATTCATGCTCCTGGCTTGCGCTTCGGTCATGCCTTCGAGAGCCATCCAAGGCTTGCTGAATAGTACGCCGTACCAGATGGCTCCTAGAATCCAATAGGCGATGGCGGCGACCACAACGGCGGCGTAGTTAGTGCGCATGTGAATTCCTCCGTAGGAGATGCCAAACAAGGACAGGCCCGAATGCAGTGTGAAGCGACGCGCCGAGTCTCTATCGGGAAGAGAGTTAAGTCAAGGCACAAAGCGACAGGCACAAAGCGGCATCCCACGCTAGGCGCGGGCCTTTTCGATCAGTTCCTCAAAAAGGCCCTTGGACTTGAGGATGAGTTCGATTGCTTCGCGGACAGCGCCTCGTCCGGCGAGGGCTTTAGTGGTGTAATGGGCAATCCTCTTCACCTCGGGGACGGCGTCGCCGACGGCCAAGGCAAGGCCGGCGCGGCGCATGAGAGGAATATCGGGGAGATCATCGCCGATAAAGGCTACGGCGGCATCGGGGACGCCCGCTTTTTGCAGGATTTCTTCGTAGGCGGGCATTTTGAGCGCGATCTTCATGTAGATGAATTCCATTTTCATCTCGTGGGCGCGGCGAAGAAGTGCGGGGCTTTCGCGGCCGGTGATACAACCAGTGCGGAGACCAGCGGTGTGAGCGAGGGTGAGACCCTGGCCGTCGTGGGCATCGAAAGTCTTGATCTCCAGAGCGCTGCCGTCGGGTTGAGAAAGGAGCGTGACGCTGCCGTCGGTCATGGTGCCGTCAACGTCCATAAGGATGATCTTGATTTGGGCAGCGCGCCTTTTGAGGACTGGCGAGATCTTGGGGGTGCGAGACAATGGTTCCTCCGTTGGGTTGCGAATCTGTGATTCTAGCAGGGATGATGAGATATCAGATATGGGCAATCAGCGATCGGGAGTCAAGAAAAGGCTTGACCCTGACGTAACGTCAGGCTGGAAGGTAGGCTTGGAGGGAAGCCGTGAAGACTGGGAACAAGGAGTTGTACCGCGCGAAGGAATTTGCAGAGCTGGCCGGAGTAACTGTCAGGGCGCTGCATCACTACGACAAGCTGGGTCTGTTGCGGCCGAAGCAAAGGTCCGAGGCAGGCTACCGACTTTACAGCATGCGAGACTTTGCGCGGCTTGAACAACTTGTGGTCCTCAAGTTTCTTGGCATTCCTCTGAAACAGATTCGCGCGTTGTTGGAGTCCGAAGCAAACCTGGTGGGCGCTCTACAGCGGCAATTGAGTGTTCTGGCTGAAAAGCGTTTGCAGTTGGACCGGGCGATTCGGGCGATCGGCAACGCGCAGCGGTCACTCCAGTCACGGAACGAGCCGGATTGGAAACTGTTTCAACTCATCGTCCAGGAGATCGAAATGCAAAAGAAAATGGAATGGAAAGGGAAGTATTTCAGCCCAGAGGCCAAGTTAAAGGTAGTGGCCCGAAGGAATGAGTTGTCCGCCGAGTTCCAGGAACGGGCAAACAAAGAATGGATGGAACTCTATGCCGACGTCCAGGCATCGCTGCGAGAAGATCCAGCGGGTCCCAAGGGGCAGGCATTTGCGGCACGCTGGAAAAAGCTGATTGAAGACTTCACCGGCGGTGATCCGGACATTCTGGCAGGACTGAAAGCCATGATGGCCGATAGGGCCAACTGGCCGGCGGAGGCGCAAGAAGGTTCGCGTGCGACGCCAGAAGCCGAGGAGTTCATTAAGAAAGCGGTGCGAGCGGCAAAGTACAGCCTGGTGCCGTGAAGATATAAACGGCTCTGAAAAACAGATTGCCCTCGCGGAAATCCTTCTCGGGGGCAATCTGTTTTCGCATCAAATGAGTTCGAGAGTCCAGAGGTCGTGGAGATGGACAACGCCGACTACTTCTTGCGAGGTGGGGTCGACAACCACCACAGAGGTGATTTTCTTCTTTTCCATGAGATTGAGGGCTTCACTGGCGAGAAGTTGCGGGCCGATGGTTTGGGGAGTGCGCACCATACAATCGCCGGCGGTCATAGAGAGTGTGGCGCCGCCGTGTTTTTCCATGAGGCGGCGGAGATCGCCATCGGTGAGGATACCGGCGAGTTTTCCATCGGGGGCGAGGACGGTGGTCATGCCCAGTTTCTTGGCGGACATTTCATGAAATGTGGCAGGCATGGGCGTATCGGGAGAAACACGCGGCACGGCGTCGCCGGTATGCATGAGGTGTTGGACACGGAGAAGTTTCTGGCCGAGGCGTCCCGCGGGATGGAGTGCGGCAAAATCGTCGGGTTTAAAGCCCCGGCGTTCGAGCAGGGAAATGGCGAGGGCATCGCCCAAGGCCATGGCGACGGTGGTGCTGGCGGTGGGAGCGAGGTTGAGAGAACAAGCTTCTTCTTTGACGCTGACATCGAGAACAACATCGCTGGCAACGGCGAGAGTGGATTGAGGATTGCCGGTGAGAGTGACGATGGGAACTTCGAGGCGCTTCAGTGTTTCGAGTAAATTCAAAATTTCGTCGGTTTCGCCGCTGTAGGTGATGGCGAGCAGAGCGTCTCCACGAGCGAGCATGCCGAGATCACCGTGGAGGGCATCCGCGGGATGTAGAAAAAAGGAAGGTGTGCCAGTACTGGAGAAAGTGGCGGAGATTTTGCGTCCGATGAGACCGGATTTGCCCATGCCAGTGACGACGACTCGGCCTTTGCAGGAGAAGAGAAGATTGGCAGCGCTTTCAAAAGAAGCGTCGAGTCGTAAGAGGAGGTCGTGGAGTGCTTGGGCCTCGATGCGGAGAACACGGCGAGCGGAATCGAGGCTCATGGGTTGCCCCAGCGACGGACGAGGGTGGAGAGTTCCTTGAGGCGAGAAAGGAGTTGGGGAAGTTGCGCAAGAGGAAGGGCGTTGGGACCATCGGAAAGGGCCGCGGCGGGATTGTCGTGAGTTTCGAGGAAGATGCCATCGACCCCGGCGGCGACACCGGCACGGGCGAGCGGTTCGATGAATTCAGGTTGGCCGCCACTGGCGTGGCCTTGACCGCCGGGAAGTTGAACGGAGTGAGTGACGTCGTAAACGACGGGGTAGCCGAATTTCTGGAGGACGGGAAATGTGCGCATATCGACGACGAGATTATTGTAACCAAAGCTGGCGCCGCGCTCGGTGAGAATGATTTGCGTGTTGCCAGAGGAAGCGATTTTTTCGGCGACGTTGCCCATGTCCCAGGGAGAAAGGAATTGCGCCTTCTTCACGTTGATGATGCGGCCGGTCTTGGCGGCGGCGAGGAGAAGATCGGTCTGGCGCGCGAGGAAGGCAGGGATTTGCAGAATGTCCGCGACTTCAGCGGCGCGTGCTGCCTGGGATGCGTCGTGAATGTCGGTGAGGATGGGAAGGTGGAGGTCGGATTTGATTTTGCCAAGAATACGCAGGCCATCGGTTAGGCCTGGACCGCGAAAAGCTTTGACGGAAGAGCGATTCGCTTTGTCGTAGGAGGCTTTGAATATATGAGGCACGCCGGCATCCGACGCAATTCTGGCGATGCGTTCGGCCATGGAACGGGCGTGGGCTTCAGACTCAATGACGCAGGGGCCGGCAATGAGAAAGAGCGGATTGCCAGCACCAAGGCGCAGAGGGCCGAGTGTTATCTCGCGCGTGTTGCTCATCTATAAGACTTGAAGATATCACAAGCGCAGCTAAGGGCGTCTAAGTGCGTTTGCGAGGTAGAACCTGGAAGCGTCGCTTGCTTACACCCTAACAATGTGCAATCGCTGCCCTTGGATCAAGCGGAGGCGTGGGGGGCGGCGCGGAGGACCGGAGCGGGTGGCTTGGGCTCGGGCGCGATAGGGGCCGCGGGGCGTGATTTATGGAGTTTGTGTTCCAGGGAAGCGCCGATGAAGGCGGCGAAGAGCGGATGCGGCTCCAGGGGCTTGGATTTGAATTCCGGGTGAAACTGGCAGCCGAGGAACCAGGGATGGTTCGGTGCCTCGACGATTTCGACGTAATTCTCATCGGGGGTGCGGCCGGTGATGCGGAGGCCAGCAGCCACCAAGGTCTTTTCGTATTCGCGATTGAATTCATAGCGATGCCGGTGGCGCTCGCTGATTTCGGTTTTTCCGTAGGCCTTATGGGCGAAAGAGCCAGGTTCGAGCATGCAGGGCCAGGCGCCAAGGCGCATGGTGCCGCCCATCTCATCCACGCCCAGTAGTTCACGCAGCTTATAAATGACACGGTGAGGTGTTTGCGGGTCAAACTCAGTGCTATCAGCCTGGTTGAGACCAGCGACATCGCGGGCATATTCGATGGTAGCGCATTGCATGCCCAGGCATATTCCGAAGAAAGGAATCTTGTTCTCGCGGGCATAGTGAATGGTGTGAACCATTCCTTGAATGCCGCGCTTGCCGAAGCCGCCGGGGACGAGGATGCCATCGTACCCGTGGAGGACTCTCTCGGCGGTGTCCAAACTGTCGATTTCTTCGGATTCAATCCAATCGATGACGGTTTTGTGATTGTGGGCGAGCCCTCCGTGGAGAAGCGCTTCGCGCAGGCTCTTATAGGCGTCTTCGAGTTGAACGTACTTGCCTACGATGCCGATACGCACTTCACCTTTCGGATGGTGAAGGCGCTGCAGCATGTCGAGCCATGGCTGCATGTTGGCGGGACGATCTTCCAGGCGGAGCAGGCGAGTGATTTGCGCGTCGAGGCCTTCTTTGCTGAGCTCGACCGGGACTTCGTAGATGGTCTTCACATCTTCCATCGAGATAACGCAAGACTCGTTGATATTGCAGAAGAGAGCAATCTTTCGTTTGAGATCGACGGAGATGTGGCGCTCGCTGCGGCACAGGAGAATATCCGGCTGAATCCCGATGCCAAGCATTTCCTTGACGCTGTGCTGCGTCGGCTTGGTCTTCAATTCGCCGGCTGCGGCGATGTAGGGGACCAGGGTGACATGAACAAAAAGAGTGTTTTCCGCGCCAAGCTCCAGGCGCATCTGGCGAATGGCTTCGAGGAAGGGGAGCGATTCGATGTCGCCAACAGTGCCGCCGATTTCCACGATAACGACCTCGACGCCTTCAGAGACGCGCTTGATACAGCGCTTGATTTCGTCGGTGACGTGGGGAATGACCTGCACGGTCTTGCCAAGGTAATCGCCGCGGCGCTCTTTGGAGAGAATGGTTTCGTAGATGCGGCCGGTGGTCCAGTTATTGTCGCGCGTGAGCTTGGAGTGAGTGAAACGCTCGTAGTGACCCAGGTCGAGATCGGTCTCGGCACCGTCTTCGGTGACGAAGACTTCGCCGTGTTGATAGGGACTCATCGTACCGGGATCGACGTTGAGGTACGGGTCGCATTTTTGGATGGTTATTCTAAAACCGCGACTTTCGAGGAGACAACCGATAGAGGAGGCAGCAACGCCCTTGCCAAGGGAGGAAACAACACCACCAGTTACAAAAATATATTTTGGCGCCATCCGGGTTTCTCGCCTCCGCGGGAGCGGATTTGAGCTTCTTAGACCTCCTCAGGATTGACGTACATATAATTATGTTCGGAAGGTCGAGGTCTGTCAATGCAAAGTCTTGTGAGTGAAGAATCGGAGATTTTTCTGAATGGATGCAACCTTAACGCGAGGTGCGGGTTTGAGGGCGATAGGAAGTGCGGTATGTTCTGTGTGTGACATGGGCCGCGTTCTCTGAAGAACAAGTTCTCGAGTGAAAAATGAGCCGGTGATAGAGGGCAGTGACGCCATGAGCGAAAGCAGATTCGTGAAAACTAAGTGGATGGTAATTTTGCTGGCGATAGCGGCGCTCGCGGTAGCCAGTCCAGGTGGTGCTTTCGGCCAGGAAATGGCGGGTGCAGCTTCGTCCGCGCAACCGTCGATCTATAACCTGAGTCGCGAGGTGACCATAGTGGGGAAGGTCGTGAGTTTTGGCGCGTATCCAACGGTTTCAACGCTGGGCCCGCACGCGAAGCTTCAGACGGCGTCTGGCTTGATTGATGTGCACTTAGAGGATGCGCGGCTTTTGGCGGCAAATCACCTGACCATCGAGAGTGGAGACACACTCCGGATCGTTGGTGAAGAAGTGAGGCTGGCTGGAAAGCAATTCTCGGCGCGCATTGTGCAAAAAGGGACGCAGGCGGTTTTAGTGCGAAGCGCAGGCGGTTTCCCGCTTTCGCCCGTTACGCAGAGAAATTTTGAAAAATCGCAGACGCAGGGAGGTATGCGATGAAGCGCCTTCTTGTGCTGGGGACTCTCGGTGCATTGATTTACTTGAGTGGTTGCGGGGGATCGTCAAGCCCTCCGCCTCCTGCCAACGTGGGTTTCTCTAAATCCAGCTTGAAGGGGCAGTACGGGTTTTCCATGAGCGGGCTCGATCTGAACGGAGCGTATCTGGCACGAGCTGGAAGTTTTGCCGCAGACGGGAATGGAACAATTACGGCGGCTCTTGAAGATGTAGTTGACTTAGGAGCCAGCCCGACGACCTCGGTTATCGCCTTCACAGGCGGAACCTATGATATCCAGCCGAACGGCCGGGGCGTAATGATCCTGCAGAACCCCAATGGAGGAGGGTTGCAGTTGAACTTCGTATTGAACTCTACGAGCCAGGGAGTTCTGCTACAGACTGACTTGAATGCCGCGGCGAGTGGAGGGTTCAATCTACAAACGCCCTCAAACTTCACTGCGGCAGCGGTGAGCGGTAACTATGTGTTCGACCTTGCCGGCGTTTCTTTTTCTTCGACAAACACGGTCGCGCCGATTACTACGATTGGCCAGCTGAATGCGGATGGTAACGGAAATATTACGGGCGGAACGATTGACGTGAAGGATGGAAACACGGACACGGCTTCGGGAGCGATCCTGTTGCCCCCGGGGACGTATCAAATGGATTTGACGAACGGCAATGGAGCGAATTTTGGGCGTGGCACAATGACGTTCAATGGGTATGACTTCGCCTTTTACATTGTGAATAGTGGCAGAGTGCTGCTGATCGAAGAAGATACTCTGGGTGGGTCGCTCGGGAGTGCGTTGCAGCAATCTGGCGCAATTCCTACCGCGAATGCCGGCTTCACAGGGAGCTTCGTGTATCTGGTGGGCGGCTCATCGGTCCTTGGTTCGAAAGGCGCGCTGGCGCGAGCGGCGCGTTTCACCGCGGACGGCCAAGGTGCACTGAGTGCGATCGCATTGAGCGACAACAATGACGGGAGCATCAACACCATCTCTCCGGGAACAAACCTGACAAATGCGACCTATTCGATCGACACGGCCCATGCAGGGAGCGGGCGAGGCACATTCACATTTAAAGATTCTTCACTGGGAACCTTTACCAATGTGTTTTACATGATTTCGCCGACGCAAGCAGTGGTGCAGGACACCAGTCCGGGACTGATTACGGTTGGCCCCATGCTGGCTCAGATCGGGAATCCTTTCACGAATGCGAATCTGGCGGGGAATTACTCGTTGAGTTGGGATGGCGTGCAATTGGGTGTAACGACCTCGATCCCGTTCCAGGAGGACCTGGTAGGGCAATACGTATTGTCGAATGCGACCAGCAACAATATCACAGGGGTGGTGGACTACACTGAACTGGGGCTGAGCAACAGCACGTTATTAGGCGACGTGACGCTTTCCGGAAACCTTAAAATCAACGGAGATGGAACGAACGGAAATAATTTGCAACTGGTGAGCAGCGGATCGTCATCGACAACCTTTGATTTTCAAGGATATGTGGCCAATCCCACGACGATGTTTATTGTCAGTACAGACAGCAGCAGGGTCGTCGCGGGAGTTGTGACGCAACAATCGCAGTAGCGCAAGGGGATTCGAGGGCTGAAGAGAAAACACATCTCGGGTCTCGCTTGAGACAATAATTGTTCGTCGTGCCTCGGTTGTTCAGTTCAGTTTTTGGAGCAGCTTCTCCACACGAGAAACGTCTTCGGGGACATCGACGCTGACGGCGTCATGCTCCACTTCGGCGACACGAATCTCCCAGCCATTTTCCAGCCAGCGAAGCTGTTCGAGTTGCTCGATTTTCTCGAGCTCACCCTGGGGAAGAGTAGGAAACTCAAGCAGGGCTTCGCGCTGAAAGACATATAGCCCGAGGTGCTTCCAATACTTCACGTGGACTTTTTGCTGAGTATCACGCACCCAAGGGATCGGAGCGCGGGAAAAATAGAGAGCATTGGAATCGAAATCAAGCACGGTCTTGACGACATTCGGGTCCATGATATCCGGGGCGTGCCGGATGGGGGTGGCGACCGTTACGACCTGAGCCGGGGGATCCTCAAGAAGTGCCGCGACGGCTGTGTCGATGGCGACGGGATCGATGAGCGGTTCATCGCCCTGAACGTTGACGAAGACATCGCCGGGTTCATGAGCCGCAACTTCGGCACTGCGCTCGGTCCCGGTACGATGATCGGAGCGGGTCATGCGGACCTGTCCTCCGAAGGACTGCACGACGTCGACGATGCGTTGGTCGTCTGCCGCGACGATCACGCGATGGACGGTTTGCGCGAGCTTCGCTTGTTCGTAGACGCGCTGCACCATGGGCTTGCCAGCGAGGTTGACCAACGGTTTGCCTGGGAGCCGCGTGGCCGCATAGCGGGATGGGATTACGACGACAACCTGCGGATCGCTCATACCCGTAACCTCATGCCAAGATTCATGAGCCGATGCTAGCACAGACGGCAAGGCAAAGATGGCGACGAGAAGGGAAGTGAGAAGTCGGTTCGGCGGCCGTTAAGGCCAGGACGACGTAAATAAGATCTAACTGCGGTATCGGCTAGGGAGCCCTTGCAACCCACCAAAGGACCTTGGCGAGAATCTTCCAACGGTGCATGGCACTGAGGGTAATAGATTCGTATTCATGATTTTCCGGTTCGAGAATTTCCGTATGGTCGTAACGACGAAAACGGGACACGGTCAGGCCCTTGTCTTTGTGCCAGGCAACCACGATTTTTCCATCGAGTCGTGTGTGATCGTTCTGCGAAGAATCCACGGCAATTACGCAGCCGTCCGGGATGGTGGGTGTCATTGAGTTTCCGCGAACGCGCAGGCAGCTGGTTGCAGTTGGATTCGGGCACCAGTCTTTCGGGGCTGCAATCATGCTCTCCACGGGACCCGAAACCAGGCTCGATGCATGGCCTCCTTTTTCTCCATGAGCAGCTGCGACGACTTTCAGTACAGGAATGGCCACTAGTTGCAGTTTCTCGGAACTCTTTTTGCTGCCACCGCTTCCGGCCGTCACTATCTCGAAATTGGCGAAACGGCTTTTCTGTATACGCTGGCGCATTACGGGCATGACGCGCAACAAATTTTCGTTGTTCAGGCCGGCGCGTCCCCAAAAATACCAACAAGTGGGGTCACCGGAGAGGTTACCAAGCTCGATGTAGGCGCGATCCGTGGGCTCTTGCTCGCCGCGTTCCCACCGGGAGACGGCCATGGCTGAATAGTGGAGCCGTTGCCCAAGTTCTTCCTGGCTGAGCTGGAGTTTGTGACGCAGTTCCCGGATGGGCTTCGTCCACTCCGGCGTGGGAGCCTTCGATCTTCTGGCCGTATTCGGCATGTCCCCTTCACTGTACGACAGCGTACAAACATTTGGAAGGAGAAATCTTCGGTCTATCTAACGGTTGATGCTAGCCTCAAGCGATAAAAAGAGCGTAGAGTGTAAATAGTCTCTTTGGCATATTACCGCTGAATGGATTCAGGCGGCCTTGCGCAATCAGACAGTTCCGTTGCTGCGCGAGACCCAATTCTATGAATCGCAAAAAAGGGAACCCCCGTCGCATAAATATCCGTGGTTCTTTCAGAGAACTTAACGGATGCTTTATCCAGAACACAGTTTTGCTTAGCCTTCCGAGCAAAGAGCGTGCCTCCCTACTTTCGAAGTTAAAGTACCTGGAACTGCCAAAGCACATGCTGTTGAACGAGATGGGGGAAGAGATCGAGTTCGCGTATTTTGTTAACGGCGGGCTGGCATCACTTCTGAACGTGATGGCGGATGGGAAGAGTGTGGAGGTCGGATTGACCGGAAAAGAGGGGCTTGTTGGGCTGGCGCTTACGGCAGGATTTAACACCAGTAACACTCGCGTAGTGATGCAAGTGGCAGGCAGCGGATTCCGAATCAGCTCGGACGATTTAAAAAATGCCATGCTCCGCAATCCGGCTCTAAAGAGAAGCTTGCAGCGTTTTTCTTTCGAACAAGGCATGCAGGCCACGCAGATTGCCGCTTGCAACCGGCTACACGAAGTGGACCAGCGACTAGCCCGATGGTTGTTAATGAGTCAGGACCGGATTGGGGAAGACATCGTTTCTCTGACGCAACAATCCCTGGCGAGCATGCTTGGCACGCGACGCGCCAGCGTGACGGAGGCTGCAGGCATCCTGCAGAAGGCCGGGCTGATCAACTACAAGAGGGGAAACGTTACAATCAAGGATCGGCGAGGGTTAGAAGCGGCCGCGTGCGAATGTTACGGAATAATGAAGCGGCTTTCGAACAAATGGGAGAAAGAAACCCGTCCCCGATAGACCTGAGCGGGCGGATTTCCCAGATGGTAATTGCAAGAGAGGCGCTTTCACGCCAGAGACCGTGCGTATGGGCCGGGATTGTCCCTCAAAGGCAACCACTTTGTACTATACACAGACGTTAGACGACGGTAGGATTATAGAACTCGGAGTGAGGACTTAATCGACCTCAGTCAGCCCATGTCCGTCCTCAGGATTCTGTGAATGGGGAGTTCGGAATGAACCAACAATTTGATCTCTTTGAGAAGTTGCCAGACGGCTGCAAATTATGGCGTATGTCTGTCAGCGGACGCGAAGCCGCATTGCGGAAATTGAGAGATCTTGCGGGGAAATCCCAAAATTCGTTCTTTGCGATGCATCTTCCGACCAGAGAGATCATCGGCACAACCGAACAAAGCAACCGCACCTACGCGGAGACCGCTTGAAGCAACTTTAGTAACTTCTTCTGGAGACGTGTTTATCGGCAGCGGAATTTGCTGTAGAACTCAGCCGGTAGATGAGTTCGTGGCGGGTGTACGTAAACCTGGCCTTGCAACGCGGACACTCACACTCCAGCCCTTCCGGCGGGAATTTGGGTTTATCCGCGACAAAAGACTCGACCAGGGTGTCACCAATTTCCCTGAAAAAGAATATGAACTGACATCCTTTGCAGCCTAAGGACCAATTTGCCATCTCCCTCTCGATTCCATTTTCATGCTCTCCCCGGGCCTGAACCGGCGCAATACAGTATGTACGGTAGCGGACATGGCAGTGGAGGGCCTGCCTATGCGAACGCCGTGCCTCTTAGAACCGCACTCAATACCACAGCGCGGGGCTCCTGCTCTTTACGCGATATGGGACTGTCGGACATCGGCTATGGCTGAAGCGAGAACGAAAATCTCCTCACTCCGAAACGCAACCTGCCCTGAATCGTCACCTGAGACGTACGGCGAAGGGGAGGATTGTGGAGCGGAGGGGCAGAAGAAACGACAAAAGAGGAAGCTTGCCTTCCCAATGACGGATGCTATCATGTAGGGACCGCGCGGCCCTCCCGGAGACCCGGGAGAAATGGGGGAGCCGTGAAACGCGATTGCTCAGAGTTTCGCGTCATATCCTTCCTAGCATCTTTCCGTCTACTTGCTGTCCTGATCGCGATGAGTTATGGCCCCCTGGCTTTGCACGCGCAGGACCTGCCGAACGAGCCATCCAGAGCGGCAGCACCTAAACCCCCACCAAGGCTGGTAGATACGGCTCACGATACGCCTGCGGTAAAGATCATACCGGGGAAAGTAATCCGGACAGACGTAGACCTGGCGCTGGTGAATGTGACGGTGACCGACCCGTACAACCGTTTGGTAACCGGGTTGGAGCAGGATAATTTTCGTGTGGCCGAGGATGGGGTTGAACAGGAGATTGTGTCGTTCTCTTCGGAAGATGTACCAATTTCCATCGGCGTGATCTTCGATTTCAGCGGAAGCATGTCGAATAAAGTGGACAAGGCCAGGGAAGCGGCACTGCAGTTTTTCAAGACCGCCAATCCGCAGGACGAATTCTTCCTGGTGAGTTTCAACGAGCGGGCGGAGCTGACGAGCGCATTCACGAACAGTGTGGAAGACCTACAAAGCCGGATGATGCTAACTGCCCCAAAGGGCAGGACTGCCCTTTTGGACGCTATCTACTTGGGATTGAGTCAGATGAGGGGTGCACATAACGCCAAACGTGCCTTGCTCATTCTTTCCGATGGAGGAGATAATCATAGCAGGTACAACGAGAACGATATCAAACGGTTGGTGAAGGAAGCCGATACCCAGCTCTATGCCATCGGTTTATTTGACCCTCTGGGATATCGCAATCGAACAATGGAGGAGCTCAACGGGCCGTCGTTGCTCGCGGATATCACAGAATTAACGGGTGGCCGTGTGTTTGCCGTGGAGCATCTAAATGATCTGCCGGACATTGCGTCCAAGATCGGCATGGAGCTGCGAAACCAATATGTTCTGGGATACCGACCAAGCAATCATACGCATGACGCCCGTTGGCGCAAAATCAAAGTTAAGTTGCGCGCGCCAAAGGGCCTGCCGCCCCTCACGGTTTACTCCAAGACCGGATATTACGCGCCGGCTCATTGAGATCAGATCGAGACGACTTCCAGGCGTATCGCTCTTCGTGACTCTTCTTCTACAAATGGTACTGGGCACGAGTGTTTTAGTGGCCCAGATCCCCGTGCAGACCGCCCCGCCACCGCCTCCGACGGATCAACAGAACACCGGCAATGCGCAAAGTGGCAGCCACATCAAGGTAGACGTGAACCTGGTGGTTCTGCACACCACGGTGTTGGACGACCGGGGAAGGTTCGTCGAAGGACTGGGACAGGACAATTTTCGCATTTATGAAGACAAAGTGGAGCAAAAGCTTTCGGTTTTCAAGCGGGAAGATATTCCGGTAAGCATGGGACTGGTGATCGATAACAGCGGGAGCATGCGCGACAAGCGGCCCCGCGTGAACGAAGCGGCGCTGACACTGGTTCAGAACAGCAACCCGCAGGATGAGGCGTTTGTCGTCAATTTCAATGACGATTTCTACCTGGACCTTGACAAGGACTTCAGCAGCAGCATTCCGGAGTTGAAAGAAGCCCTGGAACGCATCGACGCGCGCGGAAGCACGGCACTGTATGACGCGATCATCGGATCCATCGATCATTTGAAAAAAGGGAAGAAAGAGAAAAAGGTTTTGCTGATCGTGACCGATGGTGAAGACAATACCAGCCGGAATTCGTTGGAAAAAACCATTCGAGAAATTCAAAAGACGGATACGGTGATTTATACGATTGGACTGTTGAGCCAGGAGAGCAAGAGAAGCGCGAAGAATGCCAAGAAGGCGCTCACGGAGATCGCACTGGCCTCGGGCGGGCTGGCCTATTTTCCGGAGAACGTGGATGACGTGCACTCCATTTGCGAGCAGGTGGCGCACGATATCCGGCACCAGTACACGCTGGGCTACTATCCCTCGAACGCAGCGAAGGATGGAACATTCCGCAGCGTGCACGTAGATGTGATTCCACCCCGCGGCAAAGGCAAGTTGGTGGCGCGCACGCGGAATGGCTACTATGCGCCGGCGGCTGCGCGTGCCACTGCAACCGGCAAGTAAGAAATTGGAAGCAACGAAATATTGAGGGCGGGCACCGGGTGGGTGCCTGTTTTTATTTGAGTGGATTTACCAGAGTGAGGAAAGGAAACTCGTGCCGTGGGGGATGGAGCCGCCGAAAATTTCCGCGACTGTCTGGCCCATATCGGCGAGAGTCTGGCGCACACCGAGATCTTTGCCAGGTGTGCTGGACGGGTTGAAGGCGAGGATTGGGACATACTCGCGGGAGTGATCGGTGGTTTCCCAACGCTGGTCGGGATCGCAGCCGTGATCAGCGGTGATGAGGAGCAGGTCGTGGTCGCTTAACAATAGAAGATAGGATGCCAAGGCGGCGTCAAATTCCTCCAGCGAACGTGCAAATCCTTCGACATCCTTGCGGTGGCCAAAAAGCATGTCGAAATCGACGAGATTGCAAAAGAGCAAGCCAGTCTCGCGCTCGCGAGCGGCGAGAGACAGTTTTTCCATGCCATCAGAGTTGGATTTTGTGGTGACGTAATCGTCGACGCCACGGCCGTTGTAAATGTCGTGAATCTTACCGATGCCGAAGATGGGAACGTGACGCTGCTGCAAGACGTCGAGCAACATCGGTTTCGGCGGATCGACGGCATAATCATGACGGCGCGGAGTGCGCACAAAATTTCTCGGAGTTCCAGTGAACGGGCGGGCGATCACGCGGCCAACGCGGTGCTTTCCGTCGAGTAGTTTCCTGGCGATTTCACACATGCGATAGAGTTCGCGGACAGGAATCACCTCTTCGTGCGCGGCAATCTGAAACACGCTGTCGCCAGAGGTGTACACGATAGGTTTGCCAGTGCGGACGTGCTCTTCCCCAAGCTCCTTGAGGATTTCCGTGCCGGAGGCGGGTTTGTTGCCGATGGTCTCGCGCCCGATCTGCGATTCAAATGCGGTCATGATCTCCGGAGGAAAGCCGTGCTTGTAGACAGGAAAAGCCTGATCGAGCCACACACCCGCCATCTCCCAGTGGCCAGTGGTGGTGTCTTTGCCAGGAGAACGAGTGGCACCCTTGCCGTAGGAAGCGCGCGGCGCGGCGGCTGGGCTCAAATGCTTGAGCGGAGCAATGTTGGCGAGGCCGAGTTCGACGAGCGTAGGGATGCGCAGGGGACGCGACTCGGCAATGTGGCCAAGCGTGCTGCGGCCAGTGTCGTCGTAGTCGGCAGCATCGGGTAGCGCGCCAATTCCAACACTGTCAAGCACCACCCAGATCACACGTTGAATTTTGGCCATAAAATAAGATTCCTAAGTGCTTTGCGAACTTTAGCATACCTGCGTGAGGCGAGGAATTGACGACGGGGCGGTGGAAGCCTAGTATCGCTGCAACTGGCACCAGGTGAACTTTTCTCACGATTTCTGCGTATTGATAGAGTGGAGGGGTCTGCCATGTCTGAGCGACAAGAACGAGTGGGAAGCGGGTCGGTGGTGTTCCCGCTACTGTTGATCGGGTTCGGGGCGCTGATGCTGATGTGGCGTTGGATGCCGAATTTCCACCCTTGGCATGTGTTGTGGCGTTACTGGCCGCTGTTTTTCATTTTGATTGGCGCTGGCATGATTTTGGATCGCACGCGGCAACATCAGGGGCAAGGAGAAGCGAGGCCGTTCCCCATCGGCACGGCGGTGGGAACACTCCTGTTTCTGCTGGTTATCGGATACCTGCTCTATCACGACCATTCCTACTTCCCGCGCGAATTGAGCGCCGATTCCACCAATCGCGTCCATGAATCGAAGACTGTGGACTTGGGAGGAGCCAAGGCAGTGCACCTGTCGGTGCAAATGCCGTCGGGTGAATTACGAATAGAAGGCGGAGCGCGACAATTGTTCAGCGGAGATTTCTATCATGCGGGTTCGTGGTCGGTTCCGAATGTCGACTACTCGGTCGACAATGGAATTGGGACATTGCATGTGCAACAGGACGGTGGCGGAACGCACATCGGGAATTCCGACAATACCTGGAATTTGAAGGTGACCGACAGCACGCCATTGGAATTGAAGATTGACATGGGAGCAGGGCGCGGCGATTTTCGCCTGGCAAAGGTCGATTTGACCCGTTTGGAAGTGAATATCGGCGCCGGACAGGTGACGGTGGATTTGACGGGGGAACGAACAAAAGACTTGGAAGCAACGATACAGGGCGGAGTGGGACAAGCCGTTGTGAAGTTGCCAAAGAATATTGGCGTGGTGGCGACGGTGCATGGCGGGCTCGGTTCGGTGGACGTTCGTGGATTAACCAAGGATGACGAAAGATATGTGAATGCGGCGTATGGAAAATCGCCGCAGACGTTGAGGTTGACCGTTGAAGGCGGGATTGGACAGATTAAGCTCGAACAGGAATGAACCGTTCCGATAGCGGCTAAAGCCGGATTGATTTGGCACATTTTACCGCAGCCGTTCTCTCCACTTGCCTGTTTTTCATTTTCATTATAACAAGCGGTAGTAGCCAATCCGGTGCGGCAAAACTGTGGCCGCGCGGCGTTGAAGTCTGCACTGTGGAGCGTGTGTAATGGAAATTGATCGACGATCTTTTGTCCAACGTTCATTGATGATGGCAGCCGCGACGATGGTGGGGAAGAAGAGCCTGTTGGAAGGCGCGCAGGGGGCTTCTGGTGCAGCGGAGGAGTTGATCGCTCGAATGAAATGGATGAACGACCCCGCAGCGTTTAAGCAAGCGGGTGGGGTGCTGACAATACGGAGCAAGCCGAAGACCGATTTCTGGCGCAAAACATTTTACGGATACATCACAGATAATGGCCATTTTTTTCAACTGACGGTGAAGGGTGATTTTGTTATTCAGGCGAGAGTGAACGGCCAGTACGCGGCATTGTATGACCAAGCGGGGCTGATGGTGCGGCAGGACGGGGAGAATTGGATGAAGTGCGGTACGGAGTACTTCGATGGTAGGCGGCACGCCAGCGTGGTGTTCACGAGAGATTTCTCCGACTGGTCCACGATGCCTGACCTGTCCAATACGGCGGCGGTGTGGTGGCGAGCGCTGCGCAAGAAAGATTCGATTGAGACGCAATGCTCGCTGGACGGGAAGAGCTTCACGACGATTCGTCAGGGGTATTTCCCGCCCGGCACGCAAGTGGAAGTTGGAATCATGTGCGCGGCGCCGGAGGGACCGGGGTTTGGGGCGGTGTTCGACAATTTGAAGCTCGAGATAGGATGAGCTTAAGTGGAAGTCAAAGATAGTGTTTCAGTTTCTAGTGACCGCATAGATTCAGATCAGCGGTGTTCTGAGGCATCCATCGACGTTTAGGGCCGAGGAGTAATGCCAGACTACTATTCGAGATTTGTGATGGGCTTGCTTGGAAGTGTTTGCTTTGGTTTGTTATTTGAACTTGGGTTCAGGCGTTCCAAAGCAAACCATCTGATCATGGTGTTGTGCTTCGTTGTTTGGACAATCTAGGACCTAATTCGGTGGCGGGCTACGCTCTAAAATTCTACAGCCCCCTATTTAGCTTAACCTTCAAAGCGATCGTGGCGGCTCCCGACAGGGCGCATATCTAGAAGCATCCCGACGCCTCGTTTGCTGCGAGTTTGCTCGCGGCGCGGCGAGGCGTATACTTTGAGGTTTAGGCAGTGTGCGAAAAGCGCACTGACTGGGCTTGCCTTTGGCCACGAGCGAAACCACACCTCCGATCCTGCAGGAACAGGAAATACTCCTGGTGCGCGGAGCGCGCGTCCATAACCTGAAGAACATCACAGTAGAAATCCCACACAACGCGATGACAGTGATAACCGGGGTGAGCGGATCCGGGAAATCGTCACTGGCGTTTGACACCGTGTATGCGGAAGGGCAGCGGCGTTACGTGGAGTCCCTTTCGGCATATGCGCGGCAGTTTCTGGAGCGAATGGAAAAGCCGGATGTGGACGAAATCTCGGGAATTGCACCTGCGGTGGCGATCCGGCAGAAGAACTCGACACGAAATCCGCGGTCGACTGTGGCGACCTCCACGGAAATCTACGACTATCTGCGACTGCTGTTTGCCCGTTGCGGGCAGACGTTCTGCATCAAGTGCGGGAGCGAAGTGCGCCGGGATTCGCCCGAGGATATCGCCAACAGGGTGCTGTCGCTCGCGCCGGGGCGCAGGTTCTATGTGCTCTATTTATTGCGCATGACCTCAGCGGAGCCACCGGCAACCGCGAAGCGCACGACGAAAAAGAAAGCAGCCGCGCCACAGGCCGAGACCGTGCGTCTGACGTTACAGGAATTGCAGAAGCGTGGGTTCAACCGGTTGTACCAGGACGGGAGGGTGCACGAGTTCTCGTCGCCGGAAACGCTGCTGGATGTGAACTTTGCGAAGCCAGTGTACGTACTGGTGGACCGGCTGGCGGTAAATCCGGAATCACGGTCGCGGCTGGTGGATTCCATCGAGATTTGCTATCGCGAAGGTGGTGGGGAAGCGATTTTGGAGTTCATCGCGGATGGCGCCGGAAACGTGGCGCAGCGGCTGACGTTCAACGAACGATTTGAGTGCAAGAACGATGGCACATTGTATCAGGAGCCGGAGCCGAGGCTGTTTTCGTTCAACAATCCGTACGGGGCGTGCCCAAGGTGCCAAGGCTTTGGCAATACGATCGATTTCGATCTGAACCTGGTGGTGCCTGATCCCAGCAAATCGCTGGATGACGGCGCGATTGAGCCGTGGACGAAGCCGCGCTATCGCGTGCTGATGCAGGAAGCGCGCAAATTTGCGAAGGCGCGCGGGATTGCAACAAATGTGGCGTGGCGGCAACTCACCGCTGAACAACGGCGACTGATTCTGGAAGGCGAGCCGGAGAATGACTTCGAGGGAGTGAAAGGGTTCTTCAATTGGCTAGAGCGCAAGAAATATAAGTTGCACGTGCGAGTGTTTCTGAGCCGCTATCGGGGCTACGCAACGTGCCCGGAGTGTGGTGGAACGCGGCTGAGAGCGGAAGCGCGCGCCGTGCACATCACCGGAAAGGCCATCACCGATTTGTGCAAGCTCACGGTCAAAGAGGCGCGCGCATTCTTCGGAAGCCTGCAGCTTACGGAGTCGCAGGCCAAGATTGCGGACAAGATCCTGGAAGAGATTCGTTCGCGGTTGCAATTCCTAGATGAAGTGGGGCTGGATTACCTGACACTGGACCGGCTGACTTCGACGCTATCGGGCGGGGAATCTCAGCGCATTCAACTGGCCACGTCGCTGGGGTCGCATCTTGTTGGCGCGTTGTATGTATTGGATGAACCCTCGATTGGACTTCACCCGCGCGACACGCATCGACTGATCGAAATTCTGAGATCGCTGCGCGACTTGGGAAATACGGTGCTGGTCGTCGAGCATGATCCCGACACCATTGAATCCGCCGATCGTATTTTGGATCTTGGGCCCGGGGCCGGGGAACTGGGTGGGAAGTTGCTGTTTTCGGGGACGCACGCGGAAATTCTGAAGGATCCGAAATCGATGACAGGCCGCTACCTGAGTGGAGATCTGAAGATTCCGATTCCGGCTACGCGACACAAGCCCGCAGGGAAATTTCTTAGGATGGGCGGCGCTACGTTGCATAATCTGCAGAACGTGGACGTAATCCTGCCGCTGGGATTGCTGACGGTGGTTACGGGGGTGAGTGGCTCGGGGAAATCGACCCTGGTGCACAATGTGCTTTACCGTGCATTGCTGGCCAAGCGGAATGGTGCGAGCATCAAGGAATTCTGCGACCGGCTGGAAGGTGACGAGCACATCACGGACCTGGTGATTGTGGACCAGTCGCCGATTGGGCGAACGCCCCGGTCGAATCCCGCCACTTATTTGAAGGCCTTCGATGCGATTCGCGAGGTGTTTGCGGACACGCCGGATGCGAAAAGGCGTGGGTATGCCGCAGGCCATTTTTCGTTTAACGTGCCGGGTGGGCGTTGCGAAACCTGCCAAGGCGACGGCACCGTCACCGTGGAGATGCAGTTTCTTGCGGACGTGGAACTGGTATGCGAAGAGTGCCGAGGACAGCGCTTCAAGAGCAGTGTGCTGGACGTGCGTTTCCACGGCAAAAATATTCACGACGTGCTGGAAATGACGGTGCGTGAGGCACTGGCGTTCTTCGTAAACGTGCCGAAAGTAGTGTCGAAGTTGAAAATTTTAAACGAGATTGGACTTGGTTACTTGCGGCTGGGACAATCGGCGACGACGCTTTCAGGCGGTGAGGCGCAGCGCTTGAAGCTGGCTTCGCACCTGACGCGCACGGAGAATCGCGGCATCCTTTATATTCTGGATGAGCCCACGACGGGGCTGCATTTTGACGACATTGCAAAGCTGCTGGCGGCCTTTCGCAAATTGCTGGAGTCGGGCGGCTCACTGCTGGTGATCGAGCACAATCTGGACGTCATTAAATCGGCGGACTGGCTGATCGATCTTGGACCCGAAGGCGGCGATCAAGGGGGCAAGATCATTGCCACCGGAACGCCGGAGCAGGTGGCGCGCAACGCGCAATCACATACGGGGAAATACCTTTCGCGCGTGCTGGCTGCAAATGGGAACGGCCATGCAAAGCGGCCGGGAATTGGCGCATCCAAAACTGTGGAGACTCCGCAGAGAAAAACGAATGGTGCAGATACACTCAGAACGGAGCCATGATGCGGCGTGGTTCTAAATCTCACCAGATGACCCTGGTCGTGGGCACGATGGGTTTCATCCTCCTCGCGATTTTGGCGCCGACCGATTCTGTGGCGAGCGCGGAACCATGGAGCGAAGGAGGGCAGCAGGCGCAGGCCGCGCAGGGTAAAACGCAAAAATTAAAGAATCCATTGAATGATCTGCTGGAAGAAGCGCAGGCGGCAATGGACAAGAGCAACTACGAAGCCGCGATCCCGCCGTTGCAGAAATTCCTTGCCGAGCAACCGGATGTCGCCTACGCGCATTTCCAACTCGCGTATGCGTATACAGCACTGAAGCGTCCGGCAGAAGCACGAGCGGAATACGAGCGGTGCGTGGAGCTAGACCCGAAAATGGCGGAAGCGCAGTTGAATTTGGGGATATTGCTTTTGACCTCGGACGCCAAGGCGGCACTTGCACCATTGAGTAAAGCGGTGGAATTACAGCCGTCCCTGAGCCGTCCGCGATACTTGCTGGGGTTGGCACAAGAGCGGTCGGGGGATCTTGCAGGTGCAGAGCAATCGTTCGAGGGAGTGACACACCTTGATCCAAAAGATGGAGACGCGCTCACGCATCTGGGCGGAATTCTGCTGCGCATGGGGAAACCCGCCGAAGCGGAGGCAAAATTCCGGCAGGCATTAGAGATCGCGCCAAAATCCCCCGCGGCCCTACAAGGGCTGGCGCAAAGCCTTGAGCTACAGAAGAAGCCTGAGGCCACGGAGGCTTATCGGAATTACCTGGCCGTGCAGCCCGGGGATTCCGCGGCGGAGCAGCGCGTGATTCACTCGCTGCTGGATCAGAAAAACTACGACGCGGCTCTCACCGAGTTAGACAAATTGCCCAACGCGAATCCTCCGGGCCTGGAAACTCTGAAACTTCGTGCGGACATCCTGATTGCGCAGAAGAAGACAGACGATGCGATTGCCGTATTGCAGCAAGCAATCAAACTAGCTCCCAACGATGGGCAACTGCACGGAGGCTTGGGACGGCTGTACATGGAGAAGAAGGATTACGTGAGCGCTGAGAAGGAGTTGAAGGTTGCCCTGAACCTGGATCGCAGCAGCCTTATCTACTGGAAAGACCTTGGTTCCACTTACTATCTCGGAGGGAACTACCCGGCGGCCCTGGCCACCATGGATACGATCGACAAGCAAGAGGCGCCGGGCGCGGGTGCCTGGTTCATGCGGGCGCTCTGTTACGATAAACTGAATCAGGTTCAATCCGCCCTCGAGGCATACCGAAAATTCCTGGAACTCGATCAGAATCGGAATCCCGACCAAGTGTGGCAGGCGACTGAGCGAATCCATGTTCTCGAAAAGACGGTGCAAAAGAAGAAATAGCGGCAGCGAGGGGCAAGGGTTCCTTAGTGCGGGCGCTGTAGTTCTTTTCTTGATGGTGGGCGGAGCGCTGCTTGCCGCGGAGAACCTTCAGGAGTTGCAGCTGCGATTCGATCGGGAAACTCACGCGGGCAGCAAAGTAAAGATTCTCGATAAGTTGGGAGCAGCCCAGTTCGCCGCCGCGAGCAGCGCGGCGAAAGCGGAGGATTACAGTACGGTTGGGCTCACGTACGAGAAATTCAGGGACAACTTGCGCAGCTGTTTTGACCTTCTTATGAAACAGGAGCCGGATGCGGAGAAGCATAGCGATGGTTACCGGCACCTGGAGCTTCAGACGCGCCGTGCTTTACGCGAGGTGGACGAAATGATGAATATCGTGCCGCCGGATGTGCAACCTCCATTGCAGATCGTGAAACAGGATTTGACGAGCATCGACGATAAGCTAATAAAATTGCTGTTCCCGCGCCGCACCCCGGAACCGGCGCCGTCTTCTACGGAGAAACTACCGTGATGGTCCGAAAATTCGCGCCTTGGGTTGCTGCCGCACTGCTGCTCACTCTGGCATGTGGGCGGCCGGCTTCTGCGCAACGGCCGGAAAAGGATTATCTTTCCGGTATCGAAGCAGACAAGATTCGAGATGCGGAAACGCCGAACGAGCGTATCAAGTTGTTCCTGGAATTTGCGCAGGACCGGCTGAAGAAATTTCAGTACGAACTGGAACACCCTTCACCCAATAAGCACACGGAGATGCTCAACTACCTGATGAACTCGTATATTGGTTGCGTCGACGATGCAGCCGATATCATTCAAGTGGGGCTGGAACACCAGGACAACATCCGCGAGGGAGTGGACTTGATGGCCACGAGAACGAAAGAGTTTCTTCCGATCCTGGAAAAATACAAAGCAGGGGGGCCGGAACTGGAGTTGTATAAAGACAACCTCGATGACGCCATCGAGGGCACGCAAGACGCGATGAGTGACGCGGAGAAGGCCAAGAAGAAAGCCGCGCCGCCACCAGTTAGGCGCAAGAATTGAGCCCGCGGCAGCGCAATGCAACGAGAGTTCCGGGCGGGGAAGCGATATTCCTGCGCATGTTTACGCGTATTGGATGCGAGGAACGTCCGCCGCACTTTCAAGTAGAGTTTTATCCATACAGCAGTCTGGTGATTACCATTCGTCGCCGAGAGGAAGTTTTGTATGTGCGATTCTCAGACTTGTTGCGGCGAGCGCCGCTGAGCGTGCTGGAGGGCGCTGCGGCTTTGTTGCTGGCGCGAGTGTACCGGAGAAGAACGCCGAGAGCGCTAGTGCGCCCTTACCTGGAATACGCGCGATCCGGGCGCACGCGCAGCCGGATCAGCCAGATGCGCAGGCGGCGGGTTCATCTGCCCCACTCTGCACCTCAGGGGCGGCAATATGACCTGGTGGTGTTATTTGAGCAACTCAATCAGAGGTATTTCGACGGAGTGCTCCAGCGTCCGCACATTGGGTGGAGTACGCGAAGTTGGCGGCGGCAGTTCGGATGTTACGATCCGGGGCCAAATCAGATCCTGCTGAACCGCCGGATGGACCGCGAAGGGATTCCTCAGTTTGTGGTGGAGTATGTGCTGTATCACGAGATGCTGCACGTGAAACATCCTACGCGGCGTTCCGGGTGCAGCCTGATTTCACACTCTCCGGAATTTCGCGCCGAAGAAAAGCGGTTTGAACAGTTCGCACCGGCTCGGAAGTTTTTGGACCGGCTGGCACGCTGAAACCGGCTACTTCTTCTTTTCTTTATCGATTTCCTGGTTCAGCTTCTCTATTTTCTTGCGAATTTTGTCTCCATCCTCCGCGTGGGGATAGAGATCGAGATATCGCTGGTAGGCTTTCACGGCAGGTTTCTTCTTCCCTTTTTTCTCATAAGCTTCACCGAGATAGCGAAAGGGCAGGGCGTAGCCCGGCTTCGCTTCGACGGCATCCTGGAAACGATCGATGGCGGCGTCGACGTCGCCCTTATGCATATAGTATTTACCAACCTCGATATCCTTTTCCGCACGCATGGGATCCCATGTCGGCTGGTCCGGCGCTGATTTCGTGGCCGAGTCAGTATTTGGTTTTGGCTTCGGTTTAGCCGAATCTTCTGGCTTAGGAGGCGCTTCGGGTGGAACAGGGTCCTGCGCGAAAGCGGGCAGTGCCTGGAAGCACAACCCGCTCGCGGCAAGGAATAGACTGAAATGCAATCGCGAAACGTGTTTCAAGTTAGGTTTCTCCTTCCCCTGCGATTCAGCCGCAGGCGGGAGAAGTTGCCCGGACTATTTACCTGTCAATTCGTCGACGAGGGCCTGGGCTCCATAAAGCTTTTTCAGGCACTCCGTCATTGCGCCCGTATGAACAGCGACGGTGCGATTTTGATAGGCATCGTAGACGAAATCACCGACGAGCGACTCGATATTGCCGTCGAAGACCAGACCAACGATGTCGCCATTCTTATTCACAACCGGAGAGCCGGAGTTGCCGCCAATAATGTCGTTGGTGGTGACAAAATTGAAAGGCGTGGATAGATCAAGTTTTTCTCTGCCCTCTATATAACGTGTCGGCAGATCGAAAGGCTCCTTGTTGTCGAAGCTGGCGGCGCGATCATACAAACCGTAGAGGGTAGTTTTGTAGGGCGCGATGGTACCGTTCATCGGATAGCCCTTCACCTGGCCATAGGAAAGCCGCAGAGTGAACGTTGCATCTGGATAAGTGTTCTTGCCAAAGACGGCGAAGCGCGCCTTGCCAAGTTTCTCTCCCGCCCGCTGCTGCTCGCTTTGCACATTCTTTTCGAACCAGGTGATCTGCTCGCGACGAATAGGGTCAAGCTTTCGCGCCATCACAATCATGGAGTCGGTGGATGCATCGATCGCTGCCTGGCCCCCGTCTACGAGGGCTTTGCGAACCGCAGGGTCCGCCAGTTTAGTGACGGTGACAAGTTCCGTCGCAGCCTGCTTCGGTGCACGACCGTCCAGGACAGTCTTAACCCACGGATCGTTGGGGCCGATTCCGTCGAGATCCGCCTGCAGAGCACTGCTCATTCGAGCGATTTCCATTTCCGGATAGATAGGGGCGGGAGAGAACATGCGATGCTTCAAGGACTCGAGTTGAGATTCGTGGTAGCCCGGAAGGCGTTCGCCATCGGGCTTCTTGACTTCTGCGACATAGGTCACGATGTTGAGAGCGAGCAGCACGAGTTGGGAGTCGGCTCCACGGTAGAACTGCTCCTTGATGCGCGACTTTTCATTGTCGATGGCTTTTGCGTCCAAATCCCAGGCGTCGCCGTATTCCCTTTTCCATTCCGGATTAGCCGATACTTTGGCCTTAAAGTCTTCTTCTTCCTTGTGCTTTTTGTCCATCAGGCTTTTGCTCTGCAGACCTTCTTCGCGGCCTTCGAAAACCTTCCTGCTGTTTTCCAGGCCGAAGAGGAGCGTGGTAGACTGGCGCGCCTGCTCGGGGCCACGTGCGGAATAGTCCTTCAGCATGGCAATGCGGCGCTTCAGGCTCTGAATGATCAGCGGCGTGGCGGTGTCGCGGTCAAATTCAAGCTCGGCGTAGGTGCTGAGGCGTTGGGTGCCTCCCGGGTGGCCCGAGACGAAGACCAGTTCGTTATCCCCGGCACCCTTGGGGTTCCAGGTGAGGTAATCCTTGCTATCGATGGGTTTTCCGTTTTCGTAAACGCGGAAGAGGGCCATGTCGATGTCATAGCGCGGGTAAGTAAAATTGTCGGGGTCGCCGCCGTAGAAGGCTGCCTGTTGTTCGACGGCAAAAACAAGGCGGACATCGGTGTACTTTTTGTAGCGATAGAGCCAATACTCTCCGCCTGCGTACAGAGTGACGACGTCGGAACGCAGCCCGGTTTTTTCCGTGCTCTCCCGTTCGATGCCGGCAATAGTGGCCTTGCGTTTTGTGAACTCCTCCTCGGTAGACTTTGCGCCCTGGATGGAAGCGTTCACCTTGTCAGTAACGTTTTCCATGGACACGAGGACATTGACTTCCAGGTCGGGCGATTTCATTTCCTGATCCGGCGTGGCGGCGTAGAAACCGTCGCGAACATAGTCGTGCTCCGCGGTGGAATTCTTCTGCAATTGACCAAGCGCGACGTGGTGGTTTGTCAGGAGCAAACCATGGGGGCTGACAAACGAGCCGGAGCCGCCGTCGTTGAGGCGGACGGAAGACAGTCGCAGATGATCAAGCCACTGCTGGGTGGGGGTGAAATTGTATTTTTCCTGGAGAAGCTTGATGGGAGGGTTATCGAAGGTCCACATACCTTCGTCGGCGAAACCGGCCGGAGCCAGAAGGGCGGCGGTCAGCAGCGCCGCTGAGACTTGGCGCACGATAAGGCTGATTTTCACGGAATATTCCTCATTTCGATCGGAGTGTGAGGTCCCTGTGAACTAATTGGTGGGGAAGCCCTACTCAGTATATATGAATCCAGCGATCTATAGAATTTGACGACAATCGAAAGAGACGCCGGAAGGGCAAACATATTGCCCCTGGAAATTCGCTGAGGTTGTGCGAATCGCAAGGAGCGGGGAGTTCCTGTACAATCCTAGTCAAGCGCGCATGAGAGAGACGCTCGTTTCAGTGGAAACGGGGTGGGTATCCATGAAGAGAGTCCGCCGGACTGATTTTGTATTACGGGTTGGGAAGCGATGGCCAGCTCTGGCGGGCGGCGTGCTTTTTCTGTGCACGGGGGTAGGAATCCGCGCACAAGACACGGGAGCTGCCGCAGGAAGCCCAACCCAGGCACCATCATCTCCACAAAACCCTCAACCCACGCAGGCACCCGAACCAGCAGCGAAATCACAAAACGAGTCCAAACCTGAGATTTCCACGCAGGATACCGGGACGACCTTCAAACTGCGGGTGAACCTGGTTCAAGTGCACGTGGTGGTTCGCGATGGAAAAGGGAACCCGATCCCAAACTTGCAGCGAGAAGATTTTCAGATCTTCGACCAGGGAAAACTTCAGCCGATTACGGTGTTTGCAGTGGAAACACGCGAGACACGAAAGGAAAAGGCGCTGGCCGCGGCAAAGACGCAGGCAAATGCTTCCGAGGAAAGCGGATCAAAGATTGTGCTGCCTGATCGCTTCGTTGCATTGGAGTTTGACGACATTCACCTGACGACGGAAGATGCGGTGTATACGAGGAAGTCTGCCGAACAGTTTCTGGATAGTCTGGCACCCACGGACCGGGCGGGCATTTTCACGACCTCCGGCGAATGGACCCAAGACTTCACGGGCGACATTCCGTTGTTGAAACAGAAGTTGCTAGGCATCATACCGCGGCCGAAAGTCGGTCATACGTCCACCACGGATTGCCCGGATGTTTCTCCGTACATGGCGGATTTGGTCCAAAATCGTAACGATCAAATGGCCTTTCAAACGATCGTGAAGGATGCTTGGTCGTGCGCCTACAACAATGATCCGTTGATGTACAACTCGGCGGTGAGCCTGGCCCAGTCAACCATCCCACAGGTAATGGCGGGCGCCGAGGCGGACAACAATTATACCTACCGAACTCTTCAGGACACATTGCGCCGGCTGGCAGCCATGCCCGGCGAGCGGGTGATGCTGATGGTCTCCCCCGGGTTCATCATGGGACTGCAGACCAGCGACATGCTGATGGTTGTGGATCAGGCGAATCACGCAAGTATCGTGATCAACACGCTGGATGCACGGGGGCTCTACACTCCAGATATGGGGGATATTTCGAGCCCGCGCAACGGCATCGCGCAGATGGGAACCTATCGTGTGGCTGCTCAGACGGAACAGTCTTATGTTCTGGCGGATTTCGCTTATGGCACGGGTGGAGCTTTCTTTCACAATTCCAACGACATTGTCGGCGGAATGAAGATGATCGGTTCGGCCCCGGAAGTGTCGTATGTGATTGGATTCTCTCCGCTAGGCGAGAAGATGGATGGCTCGTTCCACACGCTCAAAGTAAAGCTCACGGGAAAACAGAAATACGAAATCCAGGCGCGCCGGGGATACTACGCGCCGCGAAAATTGAAAGATCCGAAGGAACAAGAGAAGCAGGATATTCAGGAAGCCATCTTCTCGCGCGATGAAATTATGGACTTGCCCCTGGAATTGCAGACCCAGTATTTCAAGAAGGATGCGTCCGAGGCCCAGTTGAGCGTGGTGTCGCGGCTGCAGGTAAAGGGCATGCATTTCCGGACCGCCGATGGGCGCCACAACGACAGCCTGATTTTCGCTACCGCAATTTTTGACGACAACGGGAATTTCGTGACCGGTGGCGAGAAAGTCCTGCAAATGCATCTGCTGGACACGACTTATGACAAGGTGATGCGCACCGGCCTCACCTTGAAATCCAGCTTCGACCTGAAACCGGGCAAATATATGGTCAGGCAGGTGGTTCGGGATGCCGAAGGATCGCAAATGGCCGCGCGCAATGGCGCGGTGGATATTCCTTACTAGAAGCGACTAACTACGCAAGTTGGGCAGCTTGGTCACCCCAGATTTTCCAGCGACGATTGGATGAGAAAGCGGGTTCCGTCATAGGGATTTTCCGCGCCCTCCCATTCCATCGAACAATAGCCTCGATAATTGCTCGCCTTGAGGATTGCAAATGCCTTTTTCAAGTCGACGCGGACAACTTTGCCATCCTCGCTGGCTTCCGAGTCCTTGACGTGGCAGATGTTGTAGGCGAGAGGGAAGAGAGCTTTGAGGGCCTTGTAGTTGAATTCCTCATTGCCGGATTGCATGGAATTACAGAAATCCGGCAAGGCATGAAGGTAGGGGCTATTCACTTGCTTGATGACTTCCACGAGGAAGAAAGCATCTTCGCTGGTTAGGTTATCGTTCTCCAAATTCACGAGAATATTTTTTCTCTTTGCGTAGTCCACTAACTTATGTAACTGTTCGGCCACGGTGGCGAGATCGGGTTTTGCATTGCTCGCAGGGGCGATGGAGGTGCGGATGCTCGGCGATCCAATGGTGACGGCGATGTCCACCCACTTTCTGCCACTGTCGAGAGCTTTTTGGCGAACAGCAGGGTCGGCATCGTAGTAGCTGTAGGAATTGTCGACAGGAATGTTGACTACCTGCACGCCAGCTTTTTCGATGGCCTCGCGAAAACTGCGGAGATAGGGAGCTTCGGTGGAAGAAAAGTGAGAGCTAAGCGGCTCGACACCGGGTACGTCGAAGTCAGTTTTTACTTTTGAAGCAAACTCGCGCAAGTCCATGCCAGGCTGTTTATTGTCGCGATACTCGTTGGTGGAACTCACGATGTACGAACGGAAAGGCCATGTGGCAACGGCCAACCGGTCTCTTGCGGCCCTTGGAAATTTCATATCCGGTCCGACAGCACGATTGGCAGCACTTGCAAGCAGCCCATTAAACTGGGGCCATACTCCCAAGGTAATGGCCGCCCCTGTGGCTACAACTGAGCTCTGAAGCATCGTGCGGCGCGTGAATCTTTTCATCAGGTCCTCTTTTGGGGTGATGCTGTGTTTAATTCTGGGGCAGGAGAATAGTGCGGTGTTCATTAGCGAGCCCAGAAAAACGGCCGCATCGCGACGGCCGTTTCGGGGTCATTACGGTTTGTGAAACTCTAGAAGTTCATGGGTTCATCGGCGCTGCCACCATAGATGGAAGGCACTTTTGACCCCATTGGACGCAGAAAGGCAGCGAGCTGCCCGCGATGGTGGATAGAATGATTATTCACGAAACCCAAGTAAAAACGTTGGAAGATTGAATAACCCCAGAAAGTCGACAGGGGTCGTCAGTTGCTCGGGAGTCATGTCGTGAACGCGATTGACGGCTCGCTTGAAGTTTGTTTCGTACCAGTTGACGAGATCGGCTATGTCTTTGGGTTGCTGTTTGAAGCGTGGCGTCATCTCAAATTTCTGGTCAGCCACATCGTCGAGCATCTGCACGTCACTGGAGGCAAGGTGCCAGGCAAGTTCCCATGCGGTGCGAGATTTGGGGTCAAGCCGGAATTCACGATTCGAGTCGGGTACGGCGGAAAGTACTTTCTTCGTTACTTCCAGTTCTCTCTCCAATCCCTGCAACATCAGTTCACGCTGGGCAACAGCAAAATCGAGTGTAAGGCGTTGTTGTGGTGCGGTCATAAATCCTCCTGAAGTCTGTAGTGCTTATTGACGCACTCCCGGCCAACGCGGATTCTACACCCGCGGCTGTCCGGTGGGCAGATGTGATTTTCGGAAGCGCGGCCGGCACGGTGCCGGCTATCCTTACGCTACGAATTCGCATTGCCGCGTCAGTGGCCTTAGAATGATGATTAGAGGCGCACGAGGCGCCCGGAAATCCCTAACGCATGGAACCCCGTGAAAAAGCGCTGCAATTGCCGGAAAAACCTGGCGTTTACCTGTTCAAGGACGCGGGTGGAACGGTAGTTTATGTCGGCAAGGCGCGGTCGCTGCGCAATCGAGTGCGGTCGTACTTCCTGGAATCGCGTTGGATCGATGCCAAGACCGGGTCGCTGGCGCGCGAGATCGCCGATCTGGAAACGATCGTCGTCGATAACGAACGGGAAGCACTGGCTCTGGAACACAATCTGATCAAGCAGTACAAGCCGAAATTTAACGTGGTGTTGCGGGACGACAAGACCTATCCCTATATCAAGTTCACGGCTTCAGAAAAATATCCCAGGGTTTATTTCACGCGGCGAGTGAAGAAAGACGGATCGCTGTACTTCGGTCCGTATTTCCCGGCGGGGCTGGCACGGCGTATTCTGCACTTCATCCACAAACGATTCCTTGTGCCGTCGTGCTTTGTTGATTTGACCAAGAGTCATCCGCGCCCTTGCTTGCAGTACTACATCAAGCGATGCCTGGGGCCTTGCGTGGCGGGACTGACGACCGAGCAGCGCTACGAAGAGGCGGCGCGCGATGTGCGCCTCTTCCTGGATGGGCGCCGTCAGGATCTGATCAAGAGCCTGGAAGAACGGATGATGGCCGCGGCGGAAAAGGAGTTATTCGAGCAAGCTGCCGCGTATCGCGACCTGTTGCGAACGCTGGGGGATATTGAAGAGAGACAACGCATCGCCGCGGCGCAGGGCGACGACACCGATGTGCTTGGCTATTACGCGGAAGCTCCGCTGGTGACTGCGAATCTCTTTCACCTGCGCGGTGGACGCGTGGTCGACCGCCGCGAATTCTACTGGGAGGACCAGGAGCTATTCGATCCGCACGAATTCGTGCCCTCTTTGCTGAAGCAGCTTTACTTGGAGGCGGAGTATTTGCCCAAGATGATTCATGTGCCGATTGAGTTCGAAGAGCGTGAGTTGCTGGAGGAAACACTGAGCGAACGGGTGGGGCATAGAGTGGAAATCTACACGCCGCAACGCGGCAGTAAGCGGGCATTTCTGGATCTGGTGGAAAGCAACGCCCAACATTCGTTCGAACAGCGCTTCCGCGTTTTGAAACCAACGTCGAAGACGATCACCGAAGCGCTGCAAAACGCGCTGGGCCTGCCGGAGGATCCGAAGCGCATCGAGAGCTTTGATATTTCCCATATCCAGGGAACCGACACGGTTGCCTCGATGGTGGTATGGGAAAACGGACGGATGAAGAAATCGGACTACAGAAAGTTCATCATTCGCGGCGACGAAGGAACCGGGCTGGCGCAGGGGAGCCGGCAGAATGATGATTTCGCAAGCATGTTCGAAGCTGTCACACGGCGCTACCGTCGTTTGCAGGAAGAAGAGAAAACGATGCCGAGCCTGATTCTGATCGATGGCGGGTTGGGGCAATTGCATGCGGCTGCGCAAGCGCTGGAAGCTTTGCAGATCATCAATCAGCCAATGGCCAGCATCGCCAAGAAGGAAGAGATTCTGTACGTTCTGGGCCAAGAGGATGAACCAATTATTCTGGAACGGCATTCTCCTGTTCTTCACCTGATGCAGCAAATCCGCGATGAGACGCACCGGTTCGCAGTTACCTTTCACCGGCAAAGGCGAGGAGCCCGACAAACGAAAACGACGCTGTTGGATATTCCGGGGATCGGACCGGCCATCGCTCAAAAATTGTTGCAACGTTTCGGGAGTGTCGCCAACCTGCAGCGGGCCAGTAAAGAAGAACTGAGCCGCATGGTGTCAAAGAAGAGTGCGGAGAAGATTCAGCAATACTTTGCGGAACGGAGCGCCCGGGAGTTAACCGTTATAAGTGATAATAAGGGTTAGAACGTGTTGCGGCTCTTCTTTCCCTATGCTACGGTGTGCATGGAGGTTACCATGGCAGATAACGTGGGATCCAAGGTTACGTATTTCCTGGTGGGATTGGGCGTTGGCGCACTTGTGGGCGTTTTGTTTGCCCCGAAATCGGGCGAAGAGACGCGCGATTTTCTAGCCAAACGGGCCGATGATGGCCGCGAATTTGCGCAAAAGAAGGCACGCGAGCTCCGCGAACGGGCGGATGAATTGATTGAGCGTGGCAAGGACGTCGCCTCGCGCAAACGGGATTCGTTGACTGCCGCCGTGGAAGCCGGACGGGAAGCATTCCTGCGCGAATCGAAGTCGTAAGTCTGTTCAGGGGGGCCGAGGCAGTTTCCGCTGAGTTGGCGGAGAGGCGGGGTGTGTATGCAATTCTGGATGGAGTTCTTCAGCATCGTAGCGGCCATTGCACTGGTGGTGCAGGTGGGCATCCTGATTGGATTGTTTTTGCAGTTGAAGCGCACGACGGAATCAATCAACCGAATGGTAAACGACCTGCACTCGCGGATGGGACCGATCCTGACGCGGACGCAATTGTTGCTGGATGATACGCAGCCGAAGATTGCCACGTTGGTAGAAGATGCTTCGCACATTGTGTACCTGGCGCGCGGGCAGGCGCAGAAGGTCGACCGAATTGTGACCGACGCAACGGACCGTCTGCGCGGGCAATTGGTGCGCGCGGACCGTATCCTGACAGGAACACTGGAAGCCGTGGAAGATGTGGGAGTGAACGTGAAACGGGGCTTTTGGGGACCGGTGCAGAAGGCCTCGGCAATTGTCCAGGGAATCAAAGTGGGTCTGGATGTGTTGCGCTCGCGACGGGGAAGTGCGCCCGCAAGGGAATCGGTGGAGCAGGAAGACGAGCTGTTTATTTGATTTGTGTCCTCTGAGCATGTCGCAGACGTGTCCTGCACGGAAAATCCTTACCTAATCCTTCTTTTTTGCTCTGAGTCCAAAGCCATAGCCCATCCTCTTTACTTATTGTCCGAAGGAGGTTCCCATGTCCCGCCCGCTGCTGCTGTTCGGTTTCGCCCTCTCCGTTCTCGGGCCTCCGTTACTGCGTGGCCAGGCTCACCCAACGCATTCCGAATTTCGCTCCAATCCCGCCTTGGAGCAGTTCAAATCCCTTGCAGGCGAATGGGAGGGCAAGGACACTGGCGGGAAGGCGTTCAGCGTGAGCTATGAGCTGCTTGCCAGCGGCGTGGTGATGGAACGGCTTCAGCCGGTGGGCCAGCCGGGAATGCTCACAATGTACAGTCTCGATGGCGACCACATCGTCGCTATTCATTTCTGCTCCGCCGGTAACCAGCCGGTTCTGAAGACCGGTCAACTCAACACGGCCACAGGTAAATACGATTTCACCATCGAGCGCGTCTACGGTTTGAACAAACCGGACGAACTCCACATCGTGGAACTCCTCGTGACCTTCACTGATATCGATCACGTCACCCAATCGTGGACCAATCTCAATCACGGCAAGCGCTCCACCAACACCATTACCTTCGTTCGCAAGAAGTAGAGACCAATCCTTCAGCACTGCACTTACGAACGATTCCTCACCTTTGGGCTTTTGGACCCTCATCGATGTTGAACACGAGGGTCACAGTACTGGAGGACGGATTTTTTTCGAACACGGGCTTCACAATGGCGGGATGGATGTCCGTGTGCCGCGAGCAAAGTAGTGATAACGACCATGCCGCGTTTCAGCTTCGTTCGGTCGAACCAGGCTCCTACGGAAAGCCCGACCCTCTCATCCTTGAACGCGTGAAGAATTGGTTTGGGAATTCTCTTGAGGCTGCTGAGTGCGAAGGGCCTGGGCTGCGAAAAGAAGCAGGTATACGGTTGCGACTAGTTTGGATGGGTTCATCAAGGCAGGCCTATAAGCTCCCCCAATTATTGCTATTTGATCCAGCCGCCGGCGAGAACGAGGTCGCCGAAATAGATGGCGGCAGCTTGACCGGGAGTAATGGCGCGCTGGGGGGAATCGAAGGTGATGCGCGCGCGGTTCCCGGGAAGCGGCTCGACGGTGGCGGGTGCAGGGTCGTGCTTGTGGCGGATCTTCACCTCGGCGCGCAGAGGCGCGGCTGGTTCCTCGATGGAAATCCAATTCACAGTTTCAATTTCGCAGCAAGTGGCTCGCAGGGAATCGTCTTCGCCGACGATCACGCGGTTTTTTTCTGGATCAATCGCCAGAACGTAGATGGGCTTGCCGGTAGAGAAGCCGAGCCCCTTGCGCTGACCAATCGTGTAATTGTGCACGCCTGTATGGCGGCCAAGGACCGTGCCATCTTCGGTGACGATATCGCCTTCCGCGTCACTGATTGGCTTGCCCACTTCGCGCGCATAGGCGTGGATGAATTGCACGTAGTTGCCGTTAGGCACGAAGCACAGCTCCATGCTTTCAGGCTTTTCCGCGACTGGAAGATTGACGTTCCGCGCGAGAGTGCGGACTTCTTCCTTGGAGAGCTCGCCAAGAGGAAATTCGCTGCGGGAAAGCTGTTCCTGCGTCAGTCCCCAAAGAAAGTAAGACTGATCCTTGGAATCGTCGCATGCCCGAAGGAGTTCATAGCGGCCAGAAAGTTCGTTGCGACGGATGCGGGCGTAGTGGCCAGTGGCAAGACGCTGTGCGCCGATCTGCCGGGCCATGCGCAGCAACGGCTCAAACTTCACGTCGGTATTGCAGTTGGTACAGGCAATGGGCGTGCGTCCAGCAAGATATTGTTCGACGAAAGGACGCACGACGCGCTGCTCGAACTGGTCTTCGAAGTTCACAACGTAGTGGGGGAAATTCAAGTGCTGCGCGACACGCTTGGCGTCGTAAACGTCATCGAGCGAACAGCAGCGATGTTGCGCCGGGCCATCCCCCTGAAGTTCAGGGAGGCGGCGCTGATTCCACAGTTGCATCGTCAGGCCGACGATGGGCCGTTCCTGCTCCCGCAAAACAGCGGCCACGGTAGAGGAATCGACGCCACCGGACATGGCGACCGCCACAAGGCCGGGCTGAATTGAAGCGGCCTCTGGAAGCGAATCGAGTTGAAATTGCGTGGACATGCCAGCTTCTATTTTACAGGGAAAGGCTCAAAAACGCGCAGAAGCTTCTTTTTTGTAGGTCGGGGAAAGTTCTCGAAGCTGGGCTACGGCCGCGGGAACGATTTCGAGCGCCGCATCGATTTCGCCTTCGGTGCTCTGGCGGCCAAGGCTGAAGCGGATGCTGGCGCGAGCTTCGGAAGCGGGAAGTCCGATGGCGGTGAGGACGTGTGAAGGCTCGACAGCGCCGGAAGAGCAAGCGGCGCCTGTTGAGCCGGCGAGCCCTTTCAGGTCCAGCGCGATGATGAGGGCTTCGCCTTCGATGCCGAGGAATGTGATGTTGGAAGTATTCGGCGTGCGCGGGGCGTTGGCGGCATTGGCGCGGGAATCGGGGATGCGGGAGAGCAGGCCGCGCTCCAGCTTTTCGCGAAGAGCGGAAATGCGCTGGGAGTCCAAAGAGAGGCCGAAACGCGCAAGTTCGGCGGCTTTGCCAAGCCCGACGATGCCAGCAACATTTTCCGTGCCGGGGCGGAAGCCACGCTGGTGATGTCCTCCGTAGAGGAGCTGACGCAAGCGGGCGCCGCTTTTGATGAAGAGTGCGCCAATCCCTTTGGGGGCGTAGAACTTGTGGCCGGAGAGAGAGAGCAGGTCGAGTTGCAAAGATTTCACGTCGACGGGGATTTTTCCGGCGGATTGCACGGCATCGGTGTGGAAGTACACGTCTGCTTCCACGGCGATGCGGCCAATCTCCGCGAGAGGCTGGACGCTCCCAAGTTCGTTGTTGGCGTGCATCACGGTGACAAGGATGGTTTCCGGGCGAATGGCTTTACGCAGGTCGTCGAGATCAATGAGGCCGTCGCGATTCACGGGGAGATAGGTGACGGCGACACCTTGTTTTTCCAGGGCCTGGCAAGAATTGAGGACTGCTTCGTGTTCGATGGAGGAGGTGATGATGTGCTTCGCTGTGCCTGCTGCGGCGTTCACCACGCCAAAAATCGCATGATTGTCAGATTCGGTGCCTCCACTGGTGAATACAATTTCCTGCGGGCGCGCATTCAGGAGAGCGGCTACCTGTTCACGGGCAGTCTCGACGGCGGCACGGGCACGCTGGCCGAAGGTATGGATGGAGGAAGCGTTACCAAAATCGGCCGAAAAATAGGGGAGCACGGCTTCGAGGACGGCCGGGTCGACAGGCGTGGTGGCGTTATGGTCAAGGTAGATGCGGTTCATGGGAGTGGAATCACCAGAATAGAAGCAATGAGGGAAAGAGGCAATCTGGGATTGGTTGTGAACTTAGCGCAAGGGGAGAAATTTGATCCCGCAGCGGAAGAGGTCCGATTCCGGAATCGGAGCAGTATTGACGATGCGGGCAGGGACGAATATGGCCGGCGCTTGAGGGGTCTCACGCGCGAAGGGAACGGCAACGTGGACGCGGCTGGAGAGGGTAGAGGAGTACTTGGTCCTGAAACCGAGGCCGCCACGAGACATGTCAATACAGGGAACGATGTCGTCGCCAAAGGTGTCACTGCGCACGCAAGCGTAATAATTAACTTTGGCGCGGCGGTAGTGGCGGCGTTTGGAAGAGCGGTTCTGGTGGCGAAGTTTTTTCTTCCGGTGGTTCAAGTACGGCCACGGAAGCGGAAACGGGTTCAGGGTGCTGCGCAGGGGTAAAAACGTGAGGATGGGAAGGGTGAACCTCTGAAGGGAATTTCCAGACAGTGGCGAACCCGCAGGAATCACAGTAGTGGACAAGTCCACCATGGATGGCGCAGATATCGAATTCGAAATCGCCATGCTCCAGGAGGAGAGGAGCGCTGCAACCGGCGCATTCCAGCGAGAGGGCGGTGCAATTCTTCTGAGAAGCGGGCAGTGGAGGGAAGCTGCCTTTCCAGAAGTCGAGCGTTTCCCGGACAAAAGCCACTCCATACGCGTGGATACTGTCTTGCGCGCCAATTTCGCCGACGACCCGGATGTCTGCTTCGCGATTGGAGTCGAGCGAGCGAAGAATGCGTTCCTGTTCCGGGACGAGTTTATGGCCCGACAAGATGCCGGCGCCATGAAGGCTTATGACGACTGTCTTTGTCTTCTCGGAGAAGACTTTTCCCTCGCCTTCACTGCCAATCAGGAGAAAGGGGATTGCAATGGAGATGCGATGGCTACGGCGGATCTTCTGATAGGCCATCCTGGCAACCTGGGGAAGGGGCCAAGAGTTTATCCAATGAGAATGTTAGCGAAGAAATAGGGGAGAGGAACAAGCATTTCCATCGGTGTTGCGTGAGGCAAACCGGAGAAGCGCAATGGCCAGGAGCGCCCTTGAAGTGGCACCGGGAAAATCTGGTTACGCGCGCGTCAGGGTTGTGTGGCGGCGGCAGCGGTTTGCGAGAGTACGAGGTATTCGTACGATTTTCCGTTGGCCTTGAATTTCATTTTATTTTTATCGATGGTGAACGTCACGGGAGTATTCGGCGCGATAAGGGACTGGTCCGAAGGTTTTTGCTGGCGAACGGTGTAATCGATGGTAGCGGTCCTAACCACATATTGCTGGCACATGAGGTTAAGGTCGCTTTTCTTCGACTTCTTCTCGCCGCAGGTCACCGAACTCTGAGAGACGATCGTGCCTGGCTGAGGCTTCGGCCCGGCGGGAGCGATATCCACGGTGGCGAGCACCATAGCAAGCAGCAAAAGAATTCTTTTCATCTCAATTCTCCTCAAATTTTAGCCAGGCGATCCCGACCATTCGAGTGTACAGCAAATTTTCCTCTGTGACGCCGCCAGATGAGAGCGGTGAACTATCAGATTGCGCGGGCGGAAGTGGGAGGCTAGGATGGCCGCAAAGAGAAGTACAGGGAGTGAGTCGGTCCATGGCAAAAATTGACCCAGAGCAAGAGCGCCGGCGGCTGCAAACACAGTTTGCTGCCATGAATGATATGGAACTGCAAAAAATCGCAAAGGGTTACCGTGGATTCACAGAGTGGGCTTTTCAGGCTTTCAGCGCGGAGATGGAGAAGCGTGGTCTGAACTGGCCGGGAAAGAGCCAAATCTGGGCGCCACTGGATCAGCCTCTCGTGCATTCCGAAAAGGCGCAGGTCACGGAAATGCCTCGGGAGAATAGTAAGGAGCCTGATGAACTTGGCGAACCGAGCGAGCCGGTTGCTCTTCGATCCTATCGAGACATGACAGAAGCGCTGACGGACCGCATGGTGCTTGAGGGGGCGGGCATCGAGTGCTATTTGTTCGATGAGAATGTAATCCGATTGGACTGGCTATGGTCCAATCTGCTGGGTGGCCTGAAGCTAATGGTCAAGAAAAGTGATGCGGAAGAGGCAGAAAGTGTTTTGAAACAGAGTGCTCCCGAGAGTTTTGCTGTGGAAGGAGTGGGCCCATACGAGCAGCCAAGATGTCCCCGGTGCGGTTCGATGGATGTGAGCTTTGAGGGGTTGATGAAGCGAGTGGCAGGAGCAGGAATGCTCCTTGGTTTGCCAATCACTGTGAGAATGGAGGGTTGGAACTGCCATTCCTGCGAGCATCATTGGGGAATTGAGGAAATTGGAATGTCCGGGAAAGAGGGCGCAAAGCCTGCGTAATGTCTCTGCAGGTTTGGAGCGCTTACCGCAGAATGAGTGCTAGGCGAAATAAAATTCGATTAGGCTGGCTAGAAAGAATAGCGGAATTATAAGAATCAAGATGCGGGCTGCGTCGTGGAGGGCTTCGACTGGGAAGTGCCACCAGCGCCGGCCTGAATAGTGCGGACCGGGAGAGTAGAGTGAGATTCCCAGGTTCACCCCAGCGCCTCCGAGTAGCGAGTAAGGAAGAATTTGTAAGAGAAGGACGCCGACGTAATAGGCCGATGAGCGTACGGTAGCGAAACGGCTGTGATGGTTAGTATCTACCGAAACAATTCCGCCAATCCAGCCTCGAAAGACGGCCATGCCATAGCCCGCTGGTGGAAAGAGGCCGAGAAGGCTGCTGGAGATGCCGCCGAGCAGATTCCCCGCAAAGTCCAGGGAAGCCGCCCGGAGCGGGTGTCCGGCATCGAGTTGGGAGAGGATTGTAGATTGTTGGGCAGCACCCACGAGTTTGTCTCTGTGCGCGAGAGCAAAGTGATTTTGCGAATGCACCATAAGGATGCCCACGAGGCAGGAGAGTACGTAGGTGGCAAAGACGCTGAGTATCGCGAAACGTGCTCGGGAAAGTGCGCGAAGGATGTTCAACGAAGCTGGCTCCGCCCGGGGAGAAAGTACGCTGATTATACGCTAGACCACGCTTGGCAGATTTTTAGCGCACTGTTTCGGCCACTCGTGGCACTTGATTAAACTGGTGGACAAATATGAAGGGCATCTGGCGGTGGCGCAGGGCAGGCTAGCCCCGATTGCGGTCGTGATAGAGTTTTGGTCGGGATCTGTGGCGTTTAAGGAAATCCAGGAGGAGCCAAGTGGCCTACGCGGATTTGCGGGAGTTTGTTCGGAGATTGGAAAAAGAGGGAGAACTAAAGCGCGTGAAGGCGGAAGTGGATCCCATGCTGGAAGTCGTGGAAGTAGTGCAGCGAGCGCAGGCACAACCGGGCCCAAAAGGAAATCCGGGCGGGATGGCGCTGTTGTTTGAGAAGCCGAAAGGATCACGCTACCCGCTGCTGATTAATGCGTTTGGAAGCGAGCGGCGGATGGAACTGGCGTTAGAGGTAGAAGAGTTGGATGAGGTTGCTGACCGGATTCGCGGCTTCATGGACATGCAAACGCCACAGGGATTGTTCGACAAATTGAAGATGCTCCCGAAGCTGGCAGAGTTGGGATCATTTTTCCCGAAGAGCGTGAAGGATGGGCCATGTAAAGAAATTATGCGAAAGGGAAGCGACGTCAATCTGATGGATTTCCCCATCTTGAAGTGTTGGCCGCAGGATGGCGGGCGTTTCATCACGTTCCCACTGGTGTTTACAAAGAATCCGGAGACCGGGAAGCGCAACGTGGGCATGTACCGGATGCAGATTTACGACGAGCGTACAACCGGAATGCATTGGCAGACGCAAAAACATGGTGCGGAACATTTCCGCCGCGCGCGGGCCAGGAATCCCGAAGGGCGCATTCCAGTGAGCGTGGCGATTGGTTCAGACCCGGCGACAACGCTAGGTGGAATCTTGCCGATTCCGCCAGACCTGGACGAGATGATGTTCAGCGGCTTTTTAAAGCGCGAGCCAGTGGAGATGGTGAAGTGCGAGACGAATGAACTGGAAGTCCCGGCGAATGCGGAGATCGTGCTGGAAGGGTATGTAAATTTGTCGGAGATGAGAACGGAGGGTCCCTTCGGGGATCACACGGGATACTATTCGTTGGAAGGAGAGTTCCCGGTATTCCATGTGGAATGCGTGACGCACCGGAAGGATGCGATTTACTTGACGACGGTGGTGGGCCGACCGCCGCAGGAAGATTACTACTTGGGATACGCCATCGAACGCGTGTTTTTGCCGCTGATGAAGATGACGCATCCGGAGATCGTGGAAGTATCCATGCCTGCCGAAGGGATTGTGCATAACCTGATGATCGTGTCCATCCGGAAATCGTTTCCGGGACACGCGAGGAAGGTGATGAACGCGATCTGGTCGCTGGGGCAGGCAATGTTCACGAAAGTGCTCGTGGTGGTGGACCACGATGTAAACGTGCACGACTACCGGGAAGTGGTCTGGAAAGCATTGTGTGCGATCGACCCGGAACGGGACGTGCAGTTTATGTTTGGGCCGATGGACACATTGGATCACGCTGCCCGGATGCAGGACTTTGGATCGAAGATGGGAGTGGACGCCACGCGGAAATGGGCGAGCGAGGGATTTGCGCGGCCGTGGCCCGACGAGATTCTGATGGATGAAAAGACAAAGGCTCACGTGAATGCGCTGTGGAAGAGTTTGGGGATTTAATGCAGCGGGAAAACGTCTCCAACGGAACTACTTGGGAAGGGAAGCTAGCCAGGTGAGACCGTCTACGCCTTTGGTGAGACGCAATGGTTCCTCCAGTTTCCCGTCACGCAAATTCAATATTTCAATAGTTCCCGCAAGCGGGCAGCTCACGTAGGCATGCGAGCCGTCAGGTGTGAGAGCGACTTCGCCGAGAGCGGCGGGGATGTCATAGGTTTTTTCCAACCCACCGGTGGCCAGATTCACAATGAACAATTTTCCTTGCGGAGAATCTGCCACAAGCAGTTTTCCGTCGGGAGTAGGTTGAGAAGAATAGACTGTGGAAGGTACGTCGATCCAGCGAGTGATGGTATTCGAGGCAGTGTCAATGACTGCGATCCGAGGTTCATTCTGATCATGCGTGAAGAGCCATTTGCCATCGGGCGAGAGCGAAAGCCGCTGAACTGTCTTGGCAACAGGAATGACAGTGATGAGTGAGTGCTTGCGAAGGTCCAGCACGCTAACCGTGCCGGAGGAAACATTCGCGGTATAGGCTCGGGCGCCATCCGGAGAGATCGCCAGCATGTGGGATTCGGGACGGCCCGTGGGAATTTCGGCAACGACCTTCCGTGAGCGGACATCGATGGCATAGACGGCGCTAGCCAATTCCGCGGTGACATACAACAATCCGTCGGGGCCAAATCTGGCGCAGTGCGGGCGGACGGGTTTGGGGAGATTAAGGATGTCGACGGCACGGCCGCTTTGCAGGTCGACGATTTGAATCGTGCCCCCATCGGTGCCCGGCTTGCCCACGCCTGCATTCCCATAAATGGGGACATAGCCAAAGTGGCCGTCAGAAGAGGCAGCGACTTCGTGACCGTTGATATCGACTCCCGTGGTAGAGACGATTTTATGCGTGGTGAGATCGATGAGCAGGGCTGTATGTTCAAACTGGTTGGCGACAAAGAGATAACCTTGCCCAGCGTCCTGTGGGGCAGCAGCAGCCGAAGGGAGAAGCAGGAAAGCGACAACGACGAAGAGACTAGTTTTCACGAGCTAATCCTCGAGATGAAGAATGACATGAGTGCGGATTGTATACCCACAAGAAGCATTGTGCGAATCGGAGTCAGTGGCCTTGGGCCAAGCAACAGGGGGATGCAAAGTTAGAAAACCGTTCGTAATTGGTGCAATCCTTTACTGGCCATTAGGGAACTATGTTTTCCTATTCTTCAATCTACCCTTAAGACAGTAGCCTCCGGTAGTTTCGTCGAATATCCTGTCACAGAAGATAGGACCCGCGAACGGCGATCGTTGCGCTCCCCTCCCTCCGTTCCACCTCGATCCTAAGAAATTAACGAAGGATTGCCCGCCCATGAAGAAAAAGCCACAGGTGTGTCTGTCAGTTGGATTGCTATTTATCGTATCCATATTCTTACCCCTTCCCGTACATGCGGAAGTCACAGTCGCACCTGCGTCGCTGAACTTCGGGGCGGTAACGCTGAACGCATCGAAAACAGTAACTGCGATTGCAAATCAGAGCGGACGCAGCGATGCGATTCTCCAGGTTTCGAGTGATATCCGCGAGTTTGTCGTCTTTGCCCCTGACATGCCAGTCAACCTGCCACCGTTCGGGAGTATTTCCTTCCCGGTGATCTTCGCACCAAGCTCCGTCGGGAGTTTCCATGGCAGAATCATTTTCTCGCCGGTTTCCGCCGGTGATGTTTCGGGCAGCCTAACGTTGGTGAGCAATGCGCCCAGTTCGCCGCTAGTGGTAAGTCTGGCGGGCAGCGGGATTCCCTGTGTCCTTCAATTTACAGCGAACCCCGGGTTACTCAATTTTGGAAGCCTTACCACGGGCAGCAGCGCAACGCAGAGTGTGACGCTCACAAACACGGGAAATTTCAGCGTAACGTTTCGCAGATCAGCGAGAGCGGCGCGGGATTCACTGTCAGCGGCTTTGCATTGCCGTTCACACTTACTGCCGGGCAGTCCAGCACGTTTACCGCAGCGTTTGCGCCAGCGAGGACAGGACAGCTTTCTGGCACGGTAACGATTACGAGCACCGCCACAAATTCGCCCCAAAGCTCTCGGGAGTCGGGGATGCGCCGCTGCAGCACACGGTGGACCTGACGTGGGTGGCCGGTGCATCGACGTACGCAGGGTTCAATGTGTATCGTGCGCTCTTCGCTGGCGGGCCGTACGCAAGGGTGAACACCTCCTTGATATCAGCGACCTACTATGTTGATGCGAGCGTCGCAACGAAACAGACTTACTACGATGTGGCCACCGAAGTGACTACGGCAGGTGCAGAGAGTGTCTACTCGGGCGAAGTCAGCGCTACGATTCCCTGAGCGCAAACGAGGAGTCAGATCAGGAGTTGACGCTTTCGTCCCAGGAGTGCAGCAAGGGCAAAGGAGGTGGTGAGCGCGAGATAGAGAAATGGGTAGTGGGTGGTGGATGTAAGAGGGGAGGAACCTGCGTAGTCGAGAGCAGGGAAAGCGTGCATGGGGCCGAGATACCACAACAGCGTGTAGAGAATTTCGAAGGGTTTAGCGGAGCCACTCCAAACACCCAGAGCCAGCGCCGAGGTTGGGATAAATAACACGCCGACAAACCAAGCGAAAAGGCCCGGCCAATTGCCACCTACCAACAGGCGTAGGGCGAACCCGCTCCCGGTGAGAACGGCGAGGAGAACTCCAGCGAGCCAGCCAGCAGGGAGTTGGCGAGAGATCGGGTGAGGCGCGGAGAACAACAATTGGTGGGTCTGGTGCTGGACCTCACGAATGCCCATCGAGGACCAAAGCAAGATGGGCCAGATCCAGGCGCAACCCAGAATTATGCCGCGGGCGGAAGGATCGGAAACAGCGGCGGAGGCGATGATGAATCCGACGGCGACGAGGTACCACCACCAGCGTTGCCCCTTGAACAGCAAGCGAATTTCAGCCGCAAGTATTGTGAGAAAGCGGAAATGCGCCACGGAGCTTGGAAGAGGCGTAAGGGCGCGTATCGGCAAAGCAGTTGACGCCGGGGTTGTGGAAGTTGCAGCCGCTACAACGGGCGGCGGCGATGCCGCAGTTCGACGATAACCGCGCGCGGGGTCGAAGCGATCAAACAGCAAAGAAGAAATAAAACCCAGTGTGAGCGCGACGCCAACCCATAGAAAGCGAGCGAGAAGAATACCCGGTGTCCAGGAAATGCCGTCCCATCGAAATGTGGCCGAGGCCGCTTGAAATTGGCCAGCGTCAAGGGAAAACGAGAAACCAGTCTTCTCGGAAAGATGCGCTGCGGCCATGGTGCTCTCTTTCACGAGGGCCAGCCCGCTGAGATCGAAAGCGGGAACGCGTGACGCGAAAGACAAACTGAGGGAGAAGATCCACAGAAAGAAATAGGCGACGTTACCAAAGCCGCCGCGAAGGAAGGGAATAGTCTCAAAGAGTACGGCGACGGCAGCGACCACGGCCATAACCGGAATGGCGAGAAAGAAGAAAGGCGCCAAAAGTTTCCAAAGTTGGATGTGGCGGTCTTCCCCGCGCACCAATTGCATGGCGATTGCCGAGAGCGCGAGGATGACAATCATCAGGGACAGGACAGCGAAATTGCTGAGAACTTTACTGAAAATATAGAGAGACTTGGAGAGCGGAGTACTGGCAAGAATTTCGCCGACGCGAGTCTCACGGTCACGCTGGATGGTATTTTTGACGAAATAGAAGCCGACGAGGGAAATGAATGTACTGCCAACTATGGTGAGAAGAGCGCCGACCCACGCGGAATTGTAAACGCCCCGCGTATCCCCCAGCCGCAGCATAATCCTGCCGACTGCCGCCAGATAGCCGAAGTAAAGCGCCAGTCCCAACGTAAAAAGAAAACTGTAGCGGCGGATGCGCTCGAGAAAATCCGCGCGAGCGGACGCAAAAACGACGCGCGATGCATTCACAAGGCGACTCCCGTGGGAGTACTTCGCTGGTTGGCGATAACAGCGAGATAGGCGTCCTCCAATGTGGGCTCGAGCGGTTGTGCCTGTGGCATCGGCGGCGAGTTGGAAACAATGCGAACGTGGACGCCGTCGCTGCGATGAGCCGTGCTGCTGATGAGGTGTTGCTGCTGAAGCGCAGGCAATGCGGCGCTGGGCACAATGATCTCCCACACTTTTCCAGTGATAGAGGCAAGCAGCGCTTCCGGTGAATCGTGGGCGAGGAGTTGGCCATGCGCCAGGATGGCAATGTCCGTGGCCACGGCTTCGACGTCGGAGACGATATGAGTAGAGAGAATGACGATGCGCTCACCGGAAAGTTCCGAAAGCAAATTGCGGAAACGCACGCGTTCTTCAGGATCGAGGCCAGCAGTGGGTTCGTCCACAATCAGGAGTTGCGGATCGTTGAGAAGCGCTTGGGCAATGCCGACCCGCTGGCGCATCCCACCGGAAAATCCGCCAAGAGGGCGATCGCGGACATCGTTCAGATTGACTACCGAAAGAAGTTCGTCAATGCGGCGGTGGGCCGAGGAGTCGCTGAGCCCTTTAACAGCAGCGAGATACTTGAGGAATTCGAAAGCGGTGAGATGAGGGTAGATACCGAAGTCCTGCGGCAGATATCCTAGGACCCTGCGAAGCGAATCCGGAGCGGACAAAATATCAGAATCGTTCCAGAGCACACATCCCTGTGTAGGACGGGTGACAGTTGCAAGGATGCGCATCAGCGTGGACTTCCCGGCACCATTTGGCCCCAACAGTCCTAGAACTCCAGAACGAAGATGAAGGGTGATATTTTGCAGACCCCAAACATTTCCGCGATACTGTTTAGCAACAGAATCAATGAGCAGGTTCATGCCTTTGGAGCCTCCAATTCCAGCAAACTCCCGGCTATCCGAACACAATTGCGGGACAATGCGAGAATGGGTTTCAAAAGAGTGACTTAGATTGCAGAGAGAGACTGTGCTGCCCCTTGGGAATAGTCAAGTGGATGCGAAGCAGCGAGAAAATTCTGCAACGGAATGCGAAGAAGGGAAAAGAGCGAAGAGGGTGCGAGACAAAGGATAACCGTCCCGCAGGACAGGGGCGAATGGGGAGAAAAGCACAATGATTGTAGTGTACCAGATGAATTAGAGCCCTATCTGTAGGGATACCTGCCTACAATAACAGGTGAATTGCCTAAGATTACCTGCCATTCTTAGGACAACTGTCGGAGAGAAATCGCTTGACGGTCGGTGAGCCTGATGACATAACGTGACCAAGGGCGGCACCCTGGGAAATCCTGTATACTCGGAAGTGAGGGGTGCGGCGACGCTAGAATTTAGGCGTGTATAGAGACAGGGTGGCAGTTCCTCGTGAGCGAATCGCGCGAAGTGATGAATGTGCGGCAGGCCTCACAGTATCTGGGCATTAGCCCGGATACGCTGTACCGGTACATCACAGAGGGCGAAATTCCTGCGTTTAAGTTGGGAAATCGTTGGAAACTTAGGAAGACGATCCTGGACCGGTGGATGGAACGCAAGATGAGCCAAGTGGTAGCCAGACGCCGTTAGGTCTGGCTCTAGCCGTGAGGGAAAGAGGGCGCGATATGTGGTTACCTGGGGGAAAGAAAAACAAGCAGTTGGTGGGACTGGATATCGGTTCCAGTTCCATCAAGGCCGTGGAATTGAAGATGACCAAGGCGGGATATGAGCTGGTCAGCTTCGGCATGGAGCCGCTTGCGCAAGACACGGTGGTGGACGGCGCGATCATGGATGCGCCGCAAGTTGCCAACGCCATCACAAAGATTTTCGACACCGAAAAGATCAAGACGAAGAACGTGGCCACTTCGGTATCGGGCCACTCGGTGATCGTGAAGCGAGTGCCACTGCCGCTGATGACCGAAGAAGAGCTGTACGACCGGATTCCCTCCGAAGCGAGCCAGCACATTCCTTTCGACATCGCCGACGTGAACCTGAGCTACCAGTTGCTGGAAGCGATGGATTCGCAGATGGACGTGCTGCTGGTGGCGGTAAAGAAAGACAAAATTCTGAATCACACGAACGTGCTGGCGCAGGCGGGAAAGACGCCGGTGGTGGTGGATATCGACGCGTTCGGCTTGCAGAACTGCTTTGAAGTGAACTACGAACCGGATGCGGGGCAGACGGTGGCGCTGCTGAATATCGGCGCCAGCGTGATGAACATCAATATCGTCCGCGGCGGAATTCCGCTGTTTACGCGCGACGTCAGCGTGGGCGGCAACCAGTATACCGACGCGCTGCAGAAGGAACTGGATTTGAGCTTTGACGACGCCGAGCGGTTGAAGAAGGGCGATACTCTGCCGAGCGTGACGGACGAACAAAAAGGCGCAGATTCTGCGCAGCGTCTCGGACATTCTGACTCTGGAAATCCAAAAGACCTTTGACTTCTTCCGCGCCACCGCCAGCGGCGAAAATATTCAGCGCATCATGGTGGCGGGCGGAACAGCGCGCGTGCCCGGGCTGGTGGACCTGCTGCGTGAAGAATTTGCGATGCCGGTGGAAGAACTCAATCCTTTCCGGAAAGTGCTGATTAATCCCGGCGAAGCACAGTGAAGATCAGATCCGGGATTTGGCACCAAAATTGGTAGTCGCCGTGGGACTGGCACTGAGGAGCTTTGACTAGCCATGATCCGCATAAACTTACTTGGACAAACGCGGCCGAAAGCCGCCCGCCGCGCCGGCGGACACCGGGGCGGCCCTGCCGCTGGTGTTCATCGGCGCGGGCGTGCTGCTCGGCGGCCTCTTCCTCTTCTACTTCTACCATTCGTGGCAGACGCAGTTGAACGGACGAGAACAACCGGATCAAGCAGCTGCAGGCACAGAAGACCGAACTGGAACAGATCAAGCTGCAAGTGGAAGCTTTCGAAAAGCAAAAGCAAGTGCTGCAGCAGCGCGTGAGCACCATCGAGCAACTGCAACGCGATCGCACCGGCGGACAGGAATTGCTGGACCAGGTCGCCAACACGGTTTCGCGCGCGGAGAATCTCTGGCTGACTTCGATGACGAAGAAGGGTTCCACGGTGAACCTGGAAGGCGCGGCCGCCTCCATCAATTCGGTGGCGAACTTCATTACCGCGCTGAAGCGTTCCGGCTATTTCCAGAAGATCGAAATTAAGGAATCGAAGCAGGACGACAAGAACACCGCGGTACAAACCTTCCTGTTCTCCATCAATGCGGAAATTGCGCCGAACGGGCCGCGGGCGGCGACGCCGCAGACCAAGCCGGCCAGCGCGCCGGCACAGACCGTGCCGAATGCTGCGGCACCGGCGAAGAAAGGATAACGGGGAGCCATGGCAAATCCTTTCCGAGATATGTCGGTGATCATGCAGGGGCTGGTAGCCCTGGCCATCGCGGTGGTTCTGGTGCTGGTGGGATTGTACGTTCCGTTTTCACCAGTAGCGCAGGAGCGCGCCGATTACGACAAGGCCGTGCAGGACCGCACGAAATTGAATCAGGAAGTCACGCAGTTGCAGGTTTACAAACAGCGCTACGGAGAACTGAAGCAGCAGATGGACGCGTTGAACAAGCAACTGGACACGCTGAAGACCATCGTGCCGGAAGAAAAAGAAGTGGACGAATTTATCCGCCAGGTACAGGGAGCGGCGAGCGCGTCGAACGTGCAACTGCGGCGGCTGACGGCGCAGAACATCGATGCCAAGGAATATCACTACGAGATGCCGTTTGAAGCCCAGGCCGATGGACCGTACTTCAACGTACTGGATTTCTTCTCCCGGCTGAGCCGGCTTTCGCGCATCATCAATGTGGGCGATTTGCAGTTTGATGATCCCGCAGGGAACAGGGCGAAGGGTGCGAAGTATCCCGATACGTCCGGGAACGACGGTGAGCGGGAGTGTTTACCATTACAACTTATTTTACGAAGCCGGCTGATACGGCTCCGGCTGCAGCGGCGGGTGCAGCGAAGCCGGGGGCGAATCCTGGTCAGCCAGCGAAAAAACCGTGAGCAGGAATGAGCGAGCCATGCGTCTAGTGAAAACACTGGTACTCGGAATTCTGCTGGCAGCCGCCGGAAGCGGTTTGTACGCGCAGACGCAAACAACGCCGGCCCGAAACCTGCGGCAAGGCGCAACGCCAAAGCCGCGACGGCCAAAAGCGCTGCGCCAAAAGCCCAGCTGCCAAGAAGGCGGCGAGTCCGCTCCTTCCAGCAAGCCAGCGCGAGCCCGCGGAAACGAAAGTGGCGCGGCGGGATCCCTTCGAATCCCTGACGAGCCGGCAAGATGCAGGCGGCGAAGAACGCGGCAAATCTGCCGCCGGGCAAAGCAGGATTTCAAGTGGCATCGTTGCGGCTGGACGGCATCGTGAAGTTCTCCAAACGGAATGATCGCCGTGGTCACCAATCCGCAAGCTCGAACCTATTTCCTGCGGGAAGGCGACCAGTTGTATGACGGAAGCGTGGAAAAGATTGGGATGGATGCGTGTCGTTCCATGAAGTTGGGCAAAGACGCTTTTGGAAAACCAGTGGAGCGCCAGGTGAATAAGAGAATTTACTCCAGTGCAGGAGAACAGCAATGATGACGAACTGGCCGGCCTTTCGATTTGGCTGCCTGATACTCGCGGGCGTGATGCTGGGCGGAAGCCCGGCGGTCGTTCGCGGACAGGAGCCCGCTGGCGCGAGCTCGACACGCAGCGGTGATCTCAAGCGTGGCGATCACGCAGGAGCCGCAGCGCGCGGCCATTCGCGTGGAAGGCGCGGGACGCCTGGACGTTCATGCGGCGCGGATGCAGAATCCAGAGCGATTGGTGCTGGACTTCGCCGGGGCGAAGATGAGCGTGCGGCAAGACTCGATACCCGGAGTCTCCGCCCCGGTGCGCGGAGTGCGCATGGGGCAATTCCGGCCGGACGTGGCGCGCGTCGTCATCGACCTGACGGTCGCAGCGCCCTATCAGATCGCGCATGAAGGCGACGCTGTGGTGATTTACTTCAGGACCGCACGGATGCAGCCAGAGGTTGCGCCTGCGCGGCACGGTAACCTCGACGGCACGCCGGACGCACGCAAAAAAGAGATTTCCTATACCGCGGCAGCTCCGCGCGTGAAACGCGCATGCGAGCAAAGCTTCAGAATGTAGCAGCTCCTCATTTTGCGCTGCCGAACGAACTGACGCAGCCCACGATCGCGCTGGCCTCGCATGACAGGAAAAATCCGAGCCGGCCAAGCCAGAAGGCGGCGCGCAGCAAGCGCACAGCAGGCCAACGCCGCAGCCAACACCATGGCAGCGCGCGACAATCCAACAGCGCCTCGACTGGCACCAATCCAGCCGGGACGTTACACCGGCGAACCGATTTCCGTGAACCTGAAGGATGTCGACCTGAAGGACTTCTTCCGGCTGATTCACGAAATCAGCGGCCTGAACGTGGTGCTGGATCCGAACGTGAAGGGCACTCTGACGATCGTGCTGGATGAAGTGCCCTGGGATCAGGCGCTGGACATCGTGCTGCAGAACAACGGCCTGGATAAACAATTCAACGGCAACGTGTTGCGCGTTGCGACCCGCGACACTCTGAAGAAGGAAGCGGAGACGCATGCGCGACCTGGAAAAAGCGCAGGCGGAAGCCGTGGCGCCGGTGACGGTGACACGCGTTCTGAGCTATGCCAAGGCCGCGACGATGAAGGACACTCTGAAAAAGTTTCTCTCGCGCGCGCGGCGACATCCTCTCCGATGACCGTTCCAACCAGTTGATCATTCGCGATATTCCCTCGGTCATTCCGACGATCGACAACCTGATTCGCCAGTTGGACCGCAAGTCGCAACAGGTGGAAATCGAAGCGCGCGTGATTTCCGCTTCGCGTTCCTTTGCACAAGACATCGGCGTGCAGTGGGGTTTTGCGGGAACCACCACCAGCGGGCGCTCCGATTTTTGGCGGCAACCCGGCACGTGGGCGTCAGCCCAATCACGACGGGTCCTGGCCTCCGCAACCTCCGCTGATTGCACGCCAGTCGGGCACGCGGCGGCAGCTCGACACCAGGTCTTCCCTTTAACGTGAACCTGGGCGCGCGGCGTTCCGACCAGCGGCTTCTGGTTTCGTCCACCGTTCGCCGAACTTCGCCCTTGACCTCTTCATCTACGCGGCGGAAGCCAAGGGCGTCGGCAAACTGCTCTCCAAGCCGAAGGTCATCACCCAGAACAACGAAAAGGCGACCGTCAAGCAAGGTACGAAGATTCCAATTCAGACCACCATCAACAACACCATTTCGGTGCAGTACATCGACGCGGTGTTGAAGCTGGAAGTTACTCCGCAGATCACGGCCGAAGGCACGGTGTTCATGGACGTGCTGGTGGAAAACACGCAGATCGACAACGGTATTCCCCGCGTGCAGGGTATTCCGGCATTGGATACGCAGTCCGCGGAGACGAAGGTGCTGGTTGCCGACGGCGGAACCGTGGTCATCGGCGGCATCATCATCACCCAACAGCAGACGGACATTACGCAGGTGCCGATCGTGGGAAGCTTGCCGCTGATTGGACACCTGTTCAAGCGCACCAACGTCACCGTCAGTCGCAGGAACTGCTGTTCTTCCTGACGCCGCGAATCATCCCTGGCTAATTACCGGGCCAGCGTCGGTTCAGGACAAGACAGAAAATTCGGGTACACTAGAATCGAGGAGACGCAGGTCTCCTCGATTTTTTTATGAACGCGACTTACGCGAAAAGACGCAGGGAGGTGGCTAAAGGAACTGCGGCGACGAGAGCTGGATTGCCTGGTGGTGACGCACCCCGCGAACTGGTTTTACCTGACCGGGCTTCACGGGCGAATCCGGTGCGCTGCTGATTGGCGAGGCGGGAACCACGCTGCTGACCGATGGCCGGTTCACGGTCCAGGCCAAGGAAGAAACCCGGGGGATCCGGGTCGAATTGCAGAAGGGCGCGCTGTACCCGGCGTTGGGGGAGTGGCTGAGCGGCGCGAAGACAGCGAGCGACTGGGTTTTGACCCGCGTCCAACTGACGGTTGTCGCAATGGAAGGCGGTGCGGAAGGCCGCGGGAGCAAATTGCCAGGGCGATTGAGGCTGCGTGGCACTCTGGAGCGCCTGCGCACGCGGAAAGATGCGAGAGAATTGGCGCATAATGCGAAAGGCGGCCATTCTGGCGGGCGAAGTACTGGAAAGCGCGTTGAAGCTGGTGCGGCCGGGGGTGCGCGAGAGCGAAATCGGGGCGGAAATTGAATATCAGATGCGGAAGCGCGGAGCGAGCGGGCCGTCGTTCGAGACGATCGTGGCTTCGGGCTGGCGCGCGGCGCTGCCGCATGCGCGGCCCACCGACAAGCGACTGAGGAAAAATGAGTTGGTCGTGCTGGACCTGGGTGTTATACTCGGCCACTATTGCAGCGATATGACGCGTACGGTGTATCTGGGCCGGGCACCCAGCGCGTTCGCGGTTGGTACAGCGCGGTTCAGGAGGCGCAAGCAGCCGGGATCGCAGCAGTGAAAGCCGGAGTTACCTGCGGAGAAGTGGACGCCGCCGCGCGAGATGTTCTGCAGAAAAGCGGACTGGAAACGTATTTTGTGCATAGTACCGGCCATGGTTTAGGGCTGGAAGTGCATGAAGAGCCGCGAGTAGCACGGGGCAAGCGGTTCGACTTGAACCAGGAAATGTGATTACCATAGAACCTGGCATGTATGTCGAAGGCGTCGGCGGCATTCGCATCGAGGATGACGTTGCAGTACGCGCCGGGGGCAATGAAGTCTTCACCCGCGTAAAGCGGGATCTCATCGAAATCTGACAAAGGCATGAAACGGAAAAAACCGTCGAAAACGAGTGGAAGTCCATCGTTTGCAAACCCAGAAATCGGGCAAATCGAGCAATTGCTGCGGTTCATGAGCGAGCACAACCTCGAGGAATTTGAGTACTCGCGGGGAGATCTGCAGATCCGGCTGAGGAAGCCGAGCGCGCACGTGGTGATGGCGGCGCAGCCAGGCCGGCGGCGGAAATCATTGTGCCGGCGGCGGTGGCCGCCCTCGGCACAGGACGCGGCAGCTGCGGCATGCGGAAGCGGATTTGCGCGGTGGCGAAGATCTGCACCTGGTGAAGTCGCCGATTGTGGGCACCTTTTACTCTCGCCCAGCCCGGGCGCCGAGGAATTCGTGAAGGTCGGCATGCATGTGGATATCCGGGCAGACACTGTGCATTGTGGAAGCCATGAAGCTGATGAACGAAATCGAATCGGAAGTGAGCGGGGAAGTGCTCCGCATCTTCGCGGAAAACGGGCAGCCGGTGGAATACGGGCAGCCGCTGTTTGGGATTCGACCCAGCCGGAAAAGATAGCCGGTTCGCCTGACTATGTTCCAGAAAATTCTAGTAGCCAATCGCGGGGAAATCGCCCTGCGAGTCATCTGCGCCTGCAAAGAACTGGGCATTGCGACGGTGGCCGTGTATTCGGAGGCCGACCGCAATTCGCTGCACGTGCGGTTTGCGGACGAAGCGGTGTGCATCGGCCCGCCACGCAGCAGCGAAAGCTATCTGAACATTCCCCATGTGATCAGCGCGGCGGAAATCACCAACGTAGATGCCATTCATCCGGGCTACGGATTTCTGTCGGAAAATGCAAATTTTGCGAAGGTCTGCGAAGCCTCGGAGATTACCTTCATTGGCCCAAAGCCCGAAGTGATCGAGATGATGGGCGAAAAGGACCGCGCGCGGCGCGAGATGAAGGCCGCGGGGTTGCCGACCATTCCGGGCAGCGACGGCGTGGTGGAAGGGCGAAGAGCAACTTGCCAAGGAAGCCCAGCGCATCGGCTACCCGCTGATTCTGAAAGCAGCGGCGGGCGGCGGCGGACGCGGCATGCGCGTTGTGCGCAACAAGGAGGAATTGCTTGCGCTTACCAGACGGCGCGAAGCGAAGCGCAACAGGCTTTTGGCACTCCCGACGTGTACATGGAGAAGTTTCTGGAGCATCCGCGGCATATCGAAATTCAGGTGTTGGGCGACCAGCACGGCAAAGTGATTCACCTGGGCGAGCGCGAATGCACGCATCCAGCGGCGCCACCAGAAGCTGATCGAAGAATCGCCTTCGCCGGCGCTGGACGCGAAGCGGCGGAAAGATCTCGGCGCCAAGGTCGTGAAGGCGCTGGAAAAGATCGGCTACACCAATGCGGGAACCGTCGAGTTCCTGATGGACGAGGACGGCGCGATCTACTTCATCGAAATGAACACGCGCATCCAGGTGGAACATCCGGTGACGGAATTTGTCACCGGAGTGGACCTGGTGAAAGCGCAAATCCGCATCGCGGCGGGCGAAAGAATGGAAGAAGCCGCCGGGGAAATGCATTTCTCCGGGCATTCCATCGAGTGCCGCATCAATGCCGAAGATCCCGAGACGTTTGTGCCCTCCGCCGGGCGTATCACCACGTTTCAGGCGCCAGGCGGCACGGGCGTGCGCGTGGATTCCGCGGCGTATTCGGATGCGGTGATTCCGCCGTACTACGATTCGCTGGTAGCGAAGTTGATTGTGAAAGGCCGCGACCGCGCCGAAGCCATTGGCCGGATGAAGCGCGCGCTGGAAATGTTCGTCATCGAGGGAATCAAGACTTCGATTCCGTTGCAGCGGCGCATTCATCGCGCACCCGGATTTTGCCGCGGGCAAATTCGACACTCATTTCATCGAAAAACTGCTGAATACCAACGGTAAATAAACCCCTCATGCGCCTTGTGATGCCCAGGCTTGTATGTGATATTAGACGCTGGACTCATGACGGGTTCCACCGAACAAACAGCACAACAACTGATCGAAGCAGGCGTGCGGTTGCTTCAGTACCGTAATAAAGAAGGGTCTGCGCGGGAAATCCTGGAGTCGCGCGAGAACTGGCGGACACCGCGCGTCCTGCAGGGTGTGACTTTCTTTGTGAACGATCGGCCGGATATTGCCTATCTTTCGGGGGCGGCCGGCGTCCACGTGGGGCAGACGGATTTGGATGTCGAACAGGCCGCGCTGTGATGGGCAGCAGAAAGTTGGATTGGCGTTTCGACACACAACGAGGCGCAATTCCGTGCCGCGATGCGAGACTTCGGCGGATTATGTCGCGGTGGGGCCCGTCTTCGCCGACCACGAGCAAAGAGAATCCTGATCCCGTGGTTGGGACGGAATTGATTCGCCGGGTGCGGGCCTGACGACGAAACCGATCGTCGCCATTGGCGGAATTACTCTGGAACGTGCCGCGGAAGTGATTGAAGCGGGCGCGGATTCCGTGGCGGTGATCAGCGACATTTTGCGCGCAAAGGACCCTGCGAGAGAGCTCGGGAATTCATTCGGCGACTGGAAGCCGTGAAGCCCGCGGCGAGCCACTGAGGTGCCTGCGAATGGCTGATGCAAAGCAAGCAGTCACGGCGAATCGGCGAAGTCGAGAGCACGAATTTGTGAAAGCCATCGGCCTGTTCGATGGCACGATGATCGTCGTCGGTTCGATGATCGGCTCCGGCATTTTCATTGTTGCCGCGGATATCTCCCGGCAGACGGGTTCCGCCGGCGGTCTGCTGCTCACCTGGATCCTGACGGGCCTGCTGACGATCGCCGCCGCGCTTTCTTATGGCGAACTGGCCGCCATGTTTCCCCACGCGGGCGGGCAATACGTTTACCTGCGCGAAGCGTTCTCGCCGCTGTGGGGATTTCTCTACGGCTGGACGCTGTTCCTGGTGATTCAGACGGGAACCATCGCCGCTGTGGCCATCGGGTTTGCGCGCTACCTGGGAGTTCTGTTTCCCGCCATTTCGCCGAAGACCTGGGTGGTTCCGCCGATTAATCTGGGCGCTCGAAGTTCGCCATCAGCCTGTCGGTGCAACAACTTGTCGCCATACTGATGATTATGTTTCTGACGTTTCTGAATACCCGCGGCGTGCGGCTGGGCAAATGGATTCAGAATATTTTTACTTCGGCGAAAATGCTTTCGCTGCTGGGATTGATTCTGCTTGTGCGTGTTTGTGGCGCGGAACGCCTCGGCGATCGCCGATAATTTCTCGCATCTCTGGGCCATTCGCGGTGCGCAACCGATCGAGCCGGGCGCCGGGACTTCCTGCGAGGATTGCTGCCGACGGTGACGGCTGGCGAGCGGCTGGTTCGGATTGCTTCTTGGCACTGGCCGTGGCACAGGTGGGTTCGCTCTTTTCCGCCGATGCCTGGAACAACATCGGATTCACGGCGGCGGAAGTGAAAAACCCGAAGCGCGATGTGGCGCTCTCCATGGCCTTTGGCACCATCATTGTGATCTACTCTGTATTGCCTGGCCAACGTCGCGTATCTGTGCGCTCTGCCGCTGGAGCAGATTCAGAATGCGCCCGATGACCGCGTGGCCACTGCCGCGCTCTCCGCCATTTTCGGGGCGAAAGGCGCAGGTATGATGGCCGTGGCCATCATCATTTCCACGTTTGGCTGCAACAACGGGCTGATCCTGGCGGGCTCTCGCGTGGCCTACGCCATGGCCAAAGATGGACTTGTTTTTCCGCGCCACGGGAAAGCTGAACGAAAAGGGCGTGCCGGGAACGGCGTTGGTCTATCCAGGGCATCTGGATCGTCATCCTGATTCTGCTGCGCACGCGCAAACCGGACGGCAGCTACGGCAATCTTTACAACAATCTGCTGGATTACGTGGTCTTTGCCGCGCTGCTTTTTTACGTTCTTGACCATCGTGCGGGATTTTCGTGCTGCGCGGAAAGCGGCCGGACGCGGAGCGGCCGTACAAAGCATTTGGGTATCCGCTGGTGCCGCTGTTGTATATAGTGGCGGCAACGGGAATCATGGTTGTGCTGCTGCTGTACCAGACAGCAGACGGCGGGCGCGGGGCATGGGGATCGTGCTTTTGGGGTTGCCGGTGTACTGGTTGTGGTCGCCGGCAGAAGAGCGCGGCCAGCAATCGAAGAGTAGTTCCTTGTCAAACCAGAGAAGGTAAAGGAGGAGTTGCATGGGCAACCCCTTGTTCGCGACGAAGTCGATCGACGCGCTGATGAAAGAGGCCGGGGAGACCGGAGAACACAGCCTGAAGCGCGCTCTCGGGCCCGTCAATCTGATCACGCTGGGCATCGGAGCCATCATCGGCGCGGGTATTTTCGTGCTGACGGGTTCCGCCGCGTCGCTCTATGCGGGCCCGGCGATCATGCTTTCTTACGTGCTGGCCGGGGTGGGCTGCGTTTTTGCAGGGCTTGTGCTACGCAGAATTTGCCTCGATGATCCCCATCGCGGGATCCGCGTACACCTATGGCTATGCCACCCTGGGCGAAATCGTCGCCTGGATTATCGGGTGGGACCTGATCCTGGAATATGCCTTTGGCGCGGCGACCGTGGCCAGCGGTTGGAGCAGCACGCTGGTCGCGTTTCTGCAGGATTATGGAATCAATCTGCCCCCGCAGATTTGTGATGTGCCGGGAGCAGAATGGGTGATGCTTGATGGACGATGGGCGCCGCTGGCAACGCTCAGTCTAAGCATGCGAGCAATTGGCGGGGCTGCCGCACGCCACCGCAAAGTTCAACCTGATTGCCTTTCTGGCGATCCTGGCGGTTACCACCATCCTGATCATTGGAATCAAGGAATCGGCGAACTTCAATACCGGCGATTGTGTTTGTGAAACTGATCGCTGTTCTGACTTTCATTGCGGTCGCGACTGCCTTTCGTCCTTAAGCATCCGCAGATTGCTCACGAGAACTGGAAAGTGTTTCTCCCACCGAACAACGGGACTTTTGGCTCTTATGGGTGGTCCGGGAGTCTTACGAGGGGCAGGAGTCGTCTTCTTCGCCTATATTGGCTTCGACGCGGTTTCCACGGCGGCGCAGGAAGCCCGCAAGCCGCAGAAGGATATGCCGATTGGCATCCTGGGTTCGCTCGTCGTTTGCACGGTTCTCTATATTGTGGTTTGCGGCCTTGTTGACCGCCACGGTGCATTACACGCGGCTGAATATTGGCGCGCCGGTATCTTTGGCCATTCGCGAGACGGGTGTGAAATGGGGAAGTTACGTGGTCAATGCCGGAGCGCTGGCAGGGTTGAGCACAGTGATGCTGGTGATGCTGCTGGGCCAATCGCGCGTGTTCTATTCAATGGCACACGATGGCCTGCTCTGGAAGTGGGCAGGGGATATTCATCCGCGGTTCCGCACACCGTGGAAATCGACGGCCATCGTGGGATTGCTCGTAGCCATTGTGGGCGCGCTTGTGCCAATTGGGGATCTAGGACAATTGGTCAGCATTGGCACGCTTCTGGCCTTCGTAATCGTGTGTCGCTGGTGTGTGGATCATGCGCGTGCGGCGGCCGGAATTGGTGCGCCCGTTCAAGACACCGTGGGTACCGTTCGTTCCTATCATGGGCATCATCATTTCTTTGGGTCTGATGGCAGGACTAAAGGCATTGACTTGGATGCGGCTGGTCGTTTGGCTGATCATTGGAATGGTCATCTACTTCACCTACAGCGTGAAGCACAGCCACGTTCGAAACGCGAATAAATAAGGTGATTTTGCGACCGGTTGCTCCGCCGGTTTCGGGATCTGAACGCGAGGGATAAAGTGGACCTCGTGCACCCGCTCTGAATCGGGTAAGCTGTCCTTTCAACTGCACCACCCATGGACGGAAAAGAGAAGCAACACAAGGAATTCTGGAAGAGCCTTTCGCTACTCGATTGGGTAGCGCTGGCTATCGGTGTGGCCGGGCTTTGGCTAACCGGTATTGGGAGCACGGCGCGGGCAGCGGGTTTTTTAAAGTACCTGGCGGTAATCGCGGCGGGCTATTTGTTGTATCGATTCTGGAGCCGCCTGCGGGGGGAACTTCTCTGGAGCCTGCGGAACCGGCTGATTGTCGTGTACGTGTTCATCGCGGTTATTCCTATCATCCTTCTACTGACTCTGGCGGTCCAGGCCGGGCAGATCATGTACTCTCAGTTCGGAGCGTACCTGCTCTATCACGATATCCACGACAAGATTCAGTTACTCAATGACTCTTCCGAAGATGTTGCCGCGGCAGAAGCGACATTGCCTGCCGCAGTCGACGAAACGGTCGCGGAGAAAGCGCTGGAAAAGCAGATCCTCGACGCACGAGGCAAAGAATTGCCTGGGCTGACTGTCAATTTTCGGGTCGACCCTGCCTTCTTCCAGAAAATCAAGGAGGCAAAAGGACGATCCTTTGCGGGCTTGGTGCAGACAGGGAGCCAGCTGCGGTTGATGGGAATCCACGAAGTCGATACACCGCGCGGGGTTCGTGTGGTGGAATTGAGTGTACCCGTCACGTCGGAATTCCTGGAGCATCTTTCGACCAGCCTTGGGCAAATCGACGTGACACTTTGGCAGCGGGTGGAAAGCGATCGCGATGGTTCGGCAGTGAGGATCGGCAACAAGAACTACTACCGTGCCATTCGCCGCGTAAGAACCCACGAGCGTGTGTTGCCGGAGGCCAGTTCGTGGATGGATCCAGTGGTCGACGGTTTTTCACAGATGGAAGCTACGTATTTGACGCCGGAAGGAGCCGTGGAGCACGGTCATCCGGTATTCGCCTTTTTTAAGGCGCGGAGTACGCAGCTAAATCATTTGATCCTTGCGTCCCTGGGAGACTTGAGCACGGCGCAGCAGTTTAAACTGGAGATCGTGGCGATTTTCTTCTTGTTGATTGAGATTGCCGCTCTGGTGATCGGGGTAGTGTTGACGAGAGCGATTACGCGCACTGTTTCCGATTTATACCGGGCCACGCAGTACGTGCAGGAAGGCAACTTCTCCCACAAAGTGCAGGTGAAGCGGCGCGATCAATTGGGCGTGCTGGGCGATTCGTTCAATAGCATGACGAGTTCCATTAATCGCCTCATCGATGAGCAAAAACAATTGCAACGGCTGGAGAATGAGATTTCCATCGCCAGTGAAGTGCAAAATCAGCTTTTCCCGCGAAACCTCCCGCACGTGGAGGGAGTTGAGGTGGAAGCTATTTGCCGGGCGGCTAGAACGGTGAGCGGGGACTACTACGACTATATTCAATTGGGCCCTACGCACGTGGCATTTGCCATTGCCGATATTTCAGGGAAGGGAATATCCGCGGCGTTGTTGATGGCCAGCTTGCAGGCGGCGTTAAGGAGCCAGTTGCTGACGCCGGGAGGCGAGTCGATAAGCACGGCGGAGCTTGTGGCGCGGCTGAACAAACATCTGGTGATCAATACTGGCGACGACCGATTTGCAACTTTCTTCGTGGCTATTTATGACACTGCCTCACGAACCTTGCGATATACGAATGCCGGGCACCTGCCGGGCTTCTGCCTGTCCGAGGGGCGAACCATTTACCTGCACAAGGGAGGCATTGTGCTTGGCGTCGTGGAGGACTACGAATTTGAAGAAGAAAAAATCGATGTGCCACCGGACGCAGTGTTGATTGGATACAGTGACGGCTTGATCGAACCAGAGAACGCCTACGGAGAGCAATTTGGCATCCCGCGATTAGAGGCAGCGGCTCAACGTCTGCGCCATGCCTCGCCCCGCAAGATTGCGGAATCCTTGATGATCGCAACCGAGGAATGGTCAGGAAGCCCGGAACAAGCGGACGACATGACGATAGTTGTGGCGAAATTGAGATAAAGTGGGGATCGGGACGGGGCAAGCTATACTGTCACGTCGTTTCGGATTGAAGATCGAGGAGAAGAATGTCGCTACGGAATCGAGTGGCATTGGTTACAGGTGGAAGCCGCGGAATCGGCCGAGGAATCGCGATGCGCCTGGCACAGGATGGCGCGCGGATCGCCATCGCATACCGCGCCAATAAAGGAGCGGCGCAACTGGCGCTGCGACAAATGCAAGCGATCGGGCGCGGACTGCGTAGCGGTGGAGACGGACATCAGCCAACCGGGACGCGCGGATCAACTGGTGAAAACGGTGGTGGACCGGTTTGGGAGGCTCGATGTGTTGGTCAACAATGTGGGCGATTTCCGATGGGGAACGCTGGCGGAATCTTCGGTGGAGGATTGGGAAAGCATTTTTAATTCGAATGTGATGACGGTGTTTTATATGTGCCGGGCGGCGCTGCCGCAGATGCGCAAAGGGCGCTGGGGACGCATCATCAATATGGGAGCCGTGGGAGCGGAACGGGCGTTTGGCCAAGCTAAGATTTCGGCGTATGCGGCGGCGAAGGCGGCGGTGGTGGCGATGTCGCGTTCGTTGGCGTTGGAAGAAGCGAAAAACGGTATTACCGTGAACGTGGTGAATCCTTCGAGCATCGATGAGAAAGATTTGACGCTGGAAGAGGCGCGAAAATTGCGCGATGCGCGGTATCCGATCGGCCGGCCGCCAACCGTGGAAGATGTGGCCGCGGCGTGGCCTTTTTTGCGTCGGAAGAAGCCGAGTATGTTACCGGGCAAGTAGTGAACGTGAGCGGCGGCTGGATGCTCTGAGTCTCCGACCGGAAATTGAAATGAAAGCACTCACAGCGGCGGAAATGCGGGAAGTGGACCGTCTGACGACGGAGCGCTTCGGCATTCCAAGCACCAATTGATGGAAGCGGCAGGCAAGAGTGTCGCGGAAGTTTTCCTTGAACAATATGGCACGAAGGAACACGACGCCACCGGAACGCGTGTGCGTGCTTTGCGGAAAAGGGAATAACGGCGGCGATGGCTTTGTGGTGGCGCGGCTATCTGAAAGAAGAAGCGGAGCACGTGGAGGTGTACCTGCTTGCCAAGCCCGAAGAATTACGTGGGGATGCGGCGAAGAATTTGTGAGCGCTGGCGGGAAACAGGTGGCGAGTCTTCACGTCGTGCCGAGGAGGCGGAGTGGGAGAAGGCGTGGCCGGAGATAGCGGCAGCGGATGTGATTGTGGATGCGTTGCTGGGTACGGGAATTCGAGGCGGCGCGCAGCGGCCTGATTGCGCAGGCAATTGAGGATGTGAATCGGCTCTCGCGCAATGCTACCGCGGCGCGGCCCGCCTGGATTGTGGCCGTGGATACGCCTTCGGGATTGCCATCGGATGGCGAGGCGGCGAGCGGCGCTGTATTGCGAGCGCATCTGACGGTGACGTTTACCGCGCCAAAGATCGGGCAACTGATTTCGGCGCGGATGCGGCCTGTTGTGGACAGTTGATCGTGCGCGCGATTGGATCCCCAGCAGCACTGGTTGAGGAGATTGGCAAGGCGCACTGCGCTGGGCAGGACCCGAAGAATTTGCCGGTTGCCGCTGTTGCGAGCGGCGGATGCACACAAAGGTTCGTATGGCCATGTGCTGCTGGTGGCGGGATCGGTGGGGAAAATCGGCGCGGCAGTGATGGCGGGCAAAGCCGCGCTGCGCGGCGGCGCAGGGCTGGTGACGCGTCGCGACACCCGACCCCGTGCAATCGATCGTCGCTGCGGCACATGCGGAATATATGACGGAGCCATTGACCGCGACGTTCGGATGGGACTGTATCCTTGGAAGCGATCCGCAGCGGACGATTCGCCGAGTTGCTGGCTGGAAAGACGGTGTTGGCATTGGGCCCGGGACTGGGGACACAGTGCGCGAAACGCAGGAATTCGTGCAGCACGTTGTGCGAATGTCGAGGTGCCCTATCGTGCTGGATGCCGATGGGCTGAACGCTTTTGCGGGCCACAGATGAACTGTTGCGACAAACGAAGAACCGCCCATCTAGTTGTGACGCCACATCCAGGAGAAATGGCGCGACTGGTGGGTGTTTCCATCGCGGAAGTTCAGCGGGATCGCGTGAAAGCGCCGTAAACGCTGCGACGAAGTGGAATGCCTATGTGGTGCTGAAAGGCTTTCACACTGTGTTGGCGTCGCCCGGAGGCGAGTGTTCATCAACACGACGGGGAATGCCGGCCTAGCCAAGGGCGGCTCCGGGCGATGTGCTGACGGGGCTGCTGGCGGCGCTGATCGCGCAGTTTGGGACGAAGGATCTGCTGCGCGTGCTTGCGCTCGGAGCGTATCTGCATGGGCTGCAGCAGAGCTATTGAGCCATCAAAGCGACCCTTCCGGAATTTTGGCGGGCGAAGTGGCCCATGCGATTCCGTTTGCGCGGCGAAAGCTGATTGAGGAGTTGCAGGCGCGTGGCTGAAGAGAGTCATCACGCATTCCGCTGAAGAAACGATTGCCTGGGGGCGCGAATTTGCGAAAACGCTGCAGCCTCCCGTGCTCGTGCTGCTCTCCGGCGAACTCGGCAGCGGGAAAACGACGCTGACCAAGGGAATTGTGGCAGGGCTGAACGCCGCCACCGAAGACGAAGTAACCGAGTCCCACTTTTACTCTGATCCATGAATACGGCAGGTGGACAGTAAGGTATTTCATGGCGACCTGTATCGCATCGAAAATTTTCACGACTTTCGAGACGCTGGGATTGGAAGACGTTTTCGCCAAGCCTGCCATTGTGATCCTGGAATGGTCGGAGAATTTTCCTCTGAAAGCCGCCCTGGCCGCAGGTTCGGCTGCACTTACAGCACGCGGCGGCGAGGCTCGGCTGTATTACCCTCCTCTAATCTGTTCGATTGCGACAGGTCCGCTTACTCTCTCGCCACGCCTGTACTCCCGTTTCCTTGCGGGGGCAGGCGCGGCTGTTACGTTGGAAAGTGGCACGGCCAGGCGGCCGAATGGCGAATGCACTCGACGAATACTGGCGGTGACGAACCCGGGTCGAATCGAGTTGAAGAGCTATCGAGTGACTCTGCCGATGGGGACGCTCTCGATTGGCGTGGACAATATTCACCACGACGTCTTTCTCAGCCCCAAATTTGTGCAGGCGACGCGCGACTACCTGTTCGATCTGATCCGCCAGAATACCAGCACCACGTATCTTTCCGGCATCGAATTCCGCAGCAGCAAGCCGGTCGATTCCACCACCTTTCGCAAACTCCTGACGGAAATGCTGCAAAGCTCGCTGACCAGCGCCAAACACCAGAAGAACATCGAGATCGATCTGCTGTTTCGGATGGCCATTCTGAAGTTCTTGACCGGCGAACTGCTGAATCAGTTCGCCAACGTGATCCTGGATGGCAAGGAATACATCCGCAAGCGTGGCGAATTTTTCGAGCGCTGCCAGCAAGCGCACGTGATCAAAGCGCGGCTTGTCGGAGATGCAGTCGGCACGGCGTGATGTGGTGCGGCTGATCGGACAACTGGTGGCGCAAATTCTTATCGACATTGAAGACAACGTAATCGCCAAAACCACGACGAGCCTTGTTTGGCGACGATTTCAACCTGTACTACGAGATTGTTGAAGAACCGGCTGGTTTTCCTGGATGGCGGCAAGGACGATCTCTTTTTCTTGAGCACTACGTCCTGCTGGGAAATTATGCGCGCGATCCGGACCGCTTCGAAGCCATGGATGAGCTTTTTCAGCAATTCCTGGAGGAAGCGGGCGTAACGTTCCCCAGGAGGATCCGCCAGCGCAATTATCGGAAAGCTTATAGGACCTTGTTTGCGGAAGTGGACCGCCTGAAGTAGGAAATTGGCGCCCTGGAAGAAGCAGCGCGAGGCATTGCGGAAAAAGACTGGAGAAGCGGCGGTGGTCTGCTGAACAAATTCCTGAACGCGCCGGACCCGGCGGCGACGCGCGCTGGCCTTGAACGGCATCGAGAAGCGACATGAAAGCGCTGCAACCGCGAGCTGGAAGAGTTTGCGCCCACAACTCGATGCGGCACGCAGCAAGTGGATTTTGTCAGCAAGGACTATCAGGGAAAAGCTCGGCGATTATCTGAACGAGCCAGAAAATGCCCGCCGGCTGCTTCGATCCTGCCTGGGGAACGGAGGCAGGACCGAGTCGGACGCGCCCATCTGCTGGCACAATTGACGCAGCGGCTGGAAGAGCGCGAAGTGATGCCGCACATCCTGGCCAGCTACGAAATCCGTCCGATCGCCAGCGATTTTTGCCCGCCGGTGCACTTGCAGCAATTGCGCAAAGCGCTGGTTTCCAAGGAAGAAGCGAAGCGCGTGGAAGAGATGCTGAAGCAGGTGCCCACGAAACGCCTGACCATGAAGCCGCTGGAAGAGCTGTCCAAGCGCATTCGCCGCTATTCAAGAGAAGAATTGCAGGCCATGATGCTGCGATTCGCCAGTGATTTCTTGCGGCTGCGGCGCGATTTGCGGGATGCGGAGCATCTCTCCACCTGCATGGAACGCATCAACCTGGTCACCGCGGAAAAGGTGCGCGAACTTTCGCGGATGAACAACCGCCTGTACGAATGCCTGCTGAAAGAAGAGGCCCGGCCAGAGCACGACCAGGTGGTCTCGCACGTGATCATCAAGGCCGACGTGCGCGGCTCCACGAAAATGACGCAAGACTTGCTTTCACGCGGATTGAGCCCCGCCTCGCATTTCAGCTTGAATCTGCACGAACCGGTGAAACGGCTGCTGGACCGTTATTCGGCGAAAAAAGTGTTTATCGAAGGCGACGCCATTGTGCTGGCGATCTTTGAGACGGAAGGCAGCCAGGCCTACGCACACGCGGTGGCAAAAGCCTGCGCGCTTTCGCGGCAGATCCTGGCTGGTCTGCAATTCCTACAACGATCGCGCGGCATCCTCGCAATTGCCGGCGCTTGAAATTGGAATCGGCGTCGCGTATCAAGGTTCCGCGCCAACGTATTGGACCGATGGCGAATCGAAAATCATGATTTCCAAGGCGCTCAATCTGTCTGACCGGCTTTCCGGCTGCGCCAAGCTGGCCAAGCGCATGCTCTCCGAAGCAGAAGACCGACTTCTCCGTGTTTCAATTCCTGACCGCCATGGAAGGCGCGTCCGCGGAAGAATTGGACGAGTTCCTGGTGCGCTACAACATGAACGGAATTGAACTGAACGAAGAAGGCTTTGAAAAACTCGCCGAAGAAATTTCGCTGGAAACATTCTGACGCCAGCTTGAGATGCCGTGGGGCAAAGAAGAAGTCACGCTGTACTACGGGGAAGTGCCGATGGGCGAATCCGTGGAATTGCTGGTGCTGCGGAAAGGAGTAGCGCGGCAATTGTTGCCGGACGGGAAAATCGGGCGCTTGTCCGACCACAACTACTATGAAATTTGCACCAGCCAGGCGCTTCATGAGCTGGTTGCCGCGCTTAAACGAACCCAGTCCGTAGGATTGGAAGTTACGCGAGCGTAAGTCTCCTCCACGCTGAGGATCGTCAAGCTCTCAATAGTGAATCTTGTCAGGCTTGTCTGCCCAGGCGCGAAATGCAGCGAGTGCCTCCTCGCGCATCATCTGGGTCGTTGGGATTCGACGACTCGAAAGAGGTTGCTTCAATTCACCGTAAATGAGCGAGTCATCAAAACCGATTTTGGCGGCGTCCTCGGCCGTGTTGCCAAAATAGATGCGCGATATGCGCGCCCAGTAGATGGCACCGAGACACATCGGGCAAGGCTCGCAGGAAGTGTAGAGCTCGCATTCCTTCAATTCGAAGCCTCCGAGTTTATAGCAAGCACGGCGGATAGCCACAACTTCGGCGTGCGCCGTTGGATCATTGGATGAGGTCACCTGATTTGTGCCCTCGGCGACGATCTTTCCCTCTCTTACGATCACGGCCCCGAACGGGCCGCCACGCCCTGAGCTAACGGCGTCGATCGAAAGCTGAATCGCCCGCTCCATGAAATGGTTGGTCATGTGTTTTGCTACCATGCTCCTCAGGCGACTCGCAATGCAAGTCTGTGGCCCGATTCGAGCGGCAAAAAATCCCCTTGCCGGGGAGCAAGTATATGCCCAGAAAATGTCCAGGAAGCACTTTTTTCGCGTTGAATAATCGATTTTGGCCAGTTGAAAAACTATGGATATCGGGCTACCCTCGTGCCTCAATCCTAGGAGACTTTGCGTCGCTATCTGCTTTTCACTATGAGTCTGCGTGCCTTCCTATCTCGCCGAGTTGTGACCCCGGAAGGGGTGCGTCCAACTGCAGTGCTCGTGGAAGGAGAGAGAATCCGCGAGCTTGTTGAACTTGGTCACGTTCCGCAAGAGGTAGTGGAAGTGCAGGATTTTGGAGATGCGGCGGTTCTTCCCGGGTTGGTCGACTCCCATGTTCACATCAACGACCCCGGCCGCACCGACTGGGAAGGGTTTGAGACTGCGACGCGAGCGGCGGCGGCGGGGGGTTACACCCTGCTCGTGGACATGCCCTTAAATTGCCTGCCCGCTATTACAAATACTGCTGCGCTCGAAGGCAAGCGCAAGGCGGCGCGCGGTCGATGCCGCGTCGATTGGATGGCTTGGGGCGGTGTTGTGGCAGATAATCCTGGCGATATTGAAGCTTTGGCCAAAGCCGGAGTGGCGGGATTCAAATGCTTTCTCGTCCATCCCGGTATTGACGGTTTCACTATGGTTACGGAACAGAAGTTGCGAACCGCTCTGCCTCCGGTCGCGCGTACGGGCCTGCCACTTTTAGTCCATGCAGAACTGCCTGGGCCGATCGATTCTGCCACGGAGAAACTGGAGTCTGCGGACTGGTCCGAATACCCAACGTATCTGCAATCACGGCCAGAGGAAGCGGAACTGGCGGCGATTCGACTACTGCTGTCGCTGTGCCGGGAATATAAGTTCCGGCTGCACATTGTCCATCTCTCGGCCGGTGCAGCACTTCCCGAATTATGCGCTGCACGATCTGCGGGGCTCCCGGTAACCGTGGAGACGTGCCCGCACTATTTGCATCTGGCTGCCGAAGCGATTCCCAAGGGAGCAACATTGTTTAAGTGTGCGCCGCCGATTCGCAACCGGGAAAACCGCGAGCGGTTATGGCAGGGACTTCGTGAGGGAACAATCGATCTCGTAGCCACCGATCACTCTCCCTGTCCACCGGAAATGAAACGCCTGGCGGAAGGAAATTTTCGCAGCGCATGGGGCGGGATTGCGAGTCTGTCCGTTGCGCTTCCGGTAATGTATACCGAAGCCAGAGAGCGCGGGTTTGGACTGACCGACATCGCGCGCTGGATGGCCGAAGGTCCGGCAAAGCTGGCTGGCTGCAATATGCGCAAGGGCCGAATTGCCGCGGGATACGATGCCGACTTCGTGGTTTTCGATCCGGAGGGCGAATTCGTCTCGAGTGAAAATCGCTTACATTACCGTCATGCCGTCTCACCGTATCTGGGAGAAAAGTTACGCGGGATTGTGAGAGCTACTTATCTACGAGGCAGCCCGGTATTCCTGGATGGCGAGTTTCCCGGAGAATCCATCGGCAGAGAATTCAGGGCCGGTCAGGTGAGAGTTCCACATTCCCTATGAACAGCGACCGCATTATCGGCACTTCGGTTCCCCGCCTGGAAGGACGCGACAAAGTCACAGGACAGGCGCGCTATATAGACGACATGGTTTTGCCGGGGATGCTCTTTGGCGCCACGGTCCGTAGCCGAATCCCTCGAGGGAAGATCAGAACGATTCGTTTCGGCCCGGGGATCGACTGGAACGAGTTTGTGATTGTGATGCCGAAGGATATTCCGGGGAAGAATTGCATCGCGCTGATTGAAGACGATCAGCCGTGTCTGGCAAATGGAATGGTCAATCATCCTGAGGAGGCGATTCTCTTACTGGGGCATACCGACCGCCATCTATTGCCGAAAGCGGTTGAAGCTGTAACGGTCGAATACGATCCCCTTCCCGGTGTCTTCACGATGGAAGCAAGTGAGGCACACTCGCAAATCATATGGGGCGAAGACAACGTCTTCAAAAGCTATCTGATTGAAAAGGGCGACGTCGATACGGTGTGGGAGCGCGCGGACTATATCGTCGAAGGAGAATACAGGACTGGGGCTCAGGAACAACTCTATATCGAGAACAACGGAATGATTGCCAGTTTTGATGCCAAGCAGGGACTTACCGTATGGGGCTCACTCCAGTGCCCCTATTACGTGCACAAAGCCCTGATGAAACTCTGCGACTTGCCCGCAGACCGTGTGCGTGTGGTGCAGGCTGAAACAGGTGGTGCGTTTGGCGGGAAGGAAGAGTATCCGTCTATGATTGCGGGTCACGCCGCGTTGCTGGCAATGAAGTCGGGGAAGCCGGTGAAGATTATCTATGACCGCATGGAGGACATGACGGCGACCACGAAGCGGCACCCTTCGCGGACTCGTCACCGGACCGCGGTAAGTAAAGATGGCGGAATTCTTGGCGGAGAGATCGAATTCACCATCGACGGCGGTGCTTACGAAACCTTGTCGCCCGTCGTTCTTTCGCGTGGAGCTATTCACTCCGGCGGCCCTTACTATTGGCCCAGTGTTCGCATCCGTGCGAAGGCTGTGGCGACGAATATGCCGCCACACGGAGCGTTTCGCGGATTTGGCGCCCCACAATCTCTATTCGCGCTAGAGCGGCATATGGACCGCATCGCTCAGGTGGTTGGTCTTTCCGCTGTCGGGATCCGGAAGCGAAACTTCCTTAAACCTGGGCAGACCACGACAACAGGGCAGACTCTGCGAGAAGAGATCGACTTGGGCAAGCTTCTCGACCGAGCTTTGGAACTTTCGGACTATCACGCGAAGAAATCGGAATTCGCTGGCAGAAACCAGCACGGAAATAGCAGGAAGGGAATTGGGATTGCCGCTTTTCTGCACGGCGCGGGATTCACCGGTTCCGGTGAGCGCTATCTGGGATCCGTGGCTGGCGTGGAAGCAGGTGACGACGGGAGTGTGCGCGTCCTGGTTTCAAGCACAGAATTCGGTCAGGGGACAAAGACGGTGCTATGCCAGATCGCGGCGGAAGCGCTCGGTCTTCGATATGAGGATGTGGGAATCGCCCAACCGGATACTCAGGAAGTACCAAACAGTGGTCCCACGGTTGCGTCGCGCACGATCATGGTGGTGGGGAAGTTGGTGCAATCGGCCGCCATGGGGATCAAACAGACACTGATAGCCAGCGGCATGCTGAGAGATTCTTATTCTCCAGAGGAGTTCCGCATCGCATCGCGCGCGTATGTCTCAAGGAATGGAAGATTCCGCAGCTTGGCGCGGTATGAGCAAGCCGACGACATTGTTTGGGATGAGGAGAAATATCGTGGATCGGCTTATGCCGCGTTTGCGTGGGCCGTCTATGTCGCGGAAGTCACGGTAGATCTGATCACCTACTGTGTGGCCGTGGACGACTTTGTAGCGCTTCAAGAAGTGGGCAAGGTGTTGCATCCGGTTCTGGCCAAAGGACAAGTTATTGGCGGAGTAGCGCAAGGCATCGGCTTCGCCCTGTACGAAAAGGTGATTTGGAAAAATGGGCGGATGCAGAACGGCCAGATGACCAACTACATTATGCCTACTGCCGCGGACCTGCCTCCCATTCGCGCCTATTTTGAGGAACTGGGTAACGTTCACGGCGCATTTGGAGCGAAAGGAATCGGGGAATTACCGATGGACGGCCCGGCCCCGGCAATCCTCAATGCCGTCGAGGACGCGCTGGGCCTTCCTTTCGATTCGGTTCCCTTGCTTCCCGAAGACATTTTTGAAGCGCTGGCTGAAGGTGCGGCGTCGGAGATTGAGCTGCCATGGGCCCGAGGGAATTAATGAACGAATCCTCGCAGGATCGCGCAATATGCGAGATCGCCCTCACGGTCAATGGAAAGATGATAGCTGTGCGCGCGTATGCGATGGAGAGACTACTCGACGTTCTGAGGTACGAACTTGGATTCACAGGCACAAAAGAAGGTTGCGGTGAAGGTGAATGTGGTTCCTGCTCGATTTTGATGGACGGAATATTGGTGAATAGCTGCCTGATTCCTGCACTCCAGGCGAATGGTGCGAACATTGTTACCATCGAAGGCTTGGCCGGCGATTCCCGCTTTAGTGTGCTGCACCAGTCATTCCTTGATTGCGGCGGCGCGCAGTGTGGCATTTGTACTCCGGGGATGATCCTGGCGGCCGCTCACCTGTTAAGTAAGAATCCCAGGCCTACCGTGGAAGAGATTCGCGAAGGGTTATCCGGCAATCTTTGCCGCTGTACGGGGTACACGCAGATTTTAGAAGCCGTAGCGGAAGCGGGGCGCAGGAGTGCCACAACGTGAAAGCGTATCCCGCCGAGTATGAACTGGTAGCTCCCGGCACTTTGCGCGGCGTGTTGTCTCTTCTAGCCGAGGAGCCGGGAGAATGGCTTCCCATCGCCGGAGGCACGGATGTGATGGTGCAATATTCCGCGGGAAGTCTGCGGGCGCGGAAACTGGTCAGCATTTGGAATCTTCTGGAACTGCGGCGAATTCAGGTGCTCACGGACGAGATTCAGATAGGCGCGGGCTGTACGTACAGCGATCTGCGGGCGAATGAGGTGATCAACCGGGAGTTTAAGCTATTGTCGAGTGCAGCGGGCTGGACCGGGGGGATCGCGAATCAGAATCGAGCAACCATCGGCGGCAATATCGTGAATGCGTCGCCTGCCGGGGATTCACTTCCTGCGCTTTTGGTTTATGGGGCAGAATTGCTTCTGGTTTCGGTGCGAGGAGAACGCCGGGTGCCCCACAGAACCTTTCACATCGATTACCGGAAGACGCAACTGGAGCCGGATGAACTGATTCGCGCCGTATGCCTGCCAAGAAGGTTTTCAGAGTATTATGCGCATGCGCGGAAGGTGGGGGCACGCAACGCGCAGGCTATCGCGAAGGTTTGCTTGGCGGGATTGGGGCGTATCGAGGATGGCGTGGTGGAGGATATTCGTATGGCGATGGGAAGCGTGACGCCTGTTCCACTTCGCTTGAGCGAGACGGAGCGAGTGGTAAAAGGAAGGCGAATCGAACCGGCGCTCGTCCGTTTGGCCAGAATGTCAGTGGCCTCCGAAATCCGGCCGATTGATGATATTCGATCCACTGCGCGGTATCGCTTGGCTGTTGCAGGGAATCTGGTGGCGGAGTTTCTGGAGAAATTGCGCGCGCATGGAACAGAAACATGAATGCAGCGCTGGCACGATGGAATGATTTGCAGCCGGAAAAGGCGGCGGAGGAGATCCTGCCTTGTTGCGGCTCAAGAGCTTGGGCCCGCGGCATGGCCGCTCGAAGACCGATCCTTGATGAGACTTCGTTGCTGGCGGCAAGTGACCAAGTGTGGAAGAGTTTGCCGGAATCCGACTGGACGGAGGCGTTCCGCAGCCATCCACGGATTGGCGAATCGAGTTCGGCGGCTTCCGCTCCCCCGCGCTTCACAGCTTGGTCGGGCGAAGAACAGCGCAGGGTTGGCACAGCGACGGAAGATGTGAAGGTTGCATTGGCGGAAGAGAACCGCGCGTATGAGCAGCAGTTCAATCGCATCTTCATTATTTGCGCTACTGGCAAATCGGCGCCGGAAATTCTGGAGAGTCTGAGGCGACGCATGAGCAACGAAGAAACAACGGAACTACATGAAGCAGCCGAGCAGCAGCGGCAAATCGTGCAACTACGTCTGAAGAAATGGCTCTCCTTATGAGACGAATCTCAACGCACGTTCTGGACATCGCCCTGGGCCAGCCCGCAAAAGACGTGGCGGTGCGGCTGGAGAGGCGAGAGTTGGCTGGAGAATGGGCGTTGCTTCATTCCTCGCGCACGGATGGAGACGGCCGTTGCCATCAATTACTGCCGGAGAATGAAGTACTTCGCCCAGGACTCTACCGGGTCTGCTTCGATACAGCGAGTTATCACCACGCGCGGAGCATCGAAGGGCTCTATCCGATTATTGAGATTACGTTTCAGGTGCGCGAAGGCGAAACTCACTTTCATATTCCATTGCTCTTGAGTCCCAATGGGTATACCACATACCGGGGAAGCTGATCCGATGATGACCTTGGCGGAAAACAGATACGGCAAGTCGCAAGTTCGCGTCGTGAAAGTGAAACGACATGCCGACCGGCAGCACGACTGTCGCGAATGGTCTGTGGACATTCTGCTGGAGGGAGATTTCGAGTCCTGCTTTGTCGCTGGAGACAATAGTAAAATTCTCCCCACAGACACGATGAAGAATGCAGTGTACTCTTTGGCGCGAAGTTCCTCCGCCGACTGCGTGGAGGACTTTGGCAGAGAGTTGGTTGTCTTTTTTCTGGACCGCAATCCGCAGGTTTCTGCCGCACGAGTGACACTGTCAGAAAAAACGTGGGAGCATCTCCAAATCGGAGGAAAACCACATCCCACGACGTTTGTACAATCGAGCAGCGAGTGCCAAACGGCGGAAATTGCAGGGGCGCGGAATGGAATGTTGTCTGTACGATCTGGTCTCAACAATCTGGTAATTCTGAAAACTGCGGGCTCGGAATTTGCGGGGTTCATTAAGGATTCGCTGACGACCCTGCCGGAGTCGACCGACCGGTTGTTCGGCACAGCCGTCCGGGCATCTTGGAATTACTTTTCGCCCCATGTGCCTTTTGTCGCGTTGCGATCCACAATTCGCGAACTATTGCTTGGCGTATTTGCCGACCATGCCAGCAAATCCGTGCAGCACACACTTTACGCCATGGGCGAAAGCGTTCTTGCAAATGTTCCTGAAATTAGGGACATCGAATTGACAATGCCGAACAAGCACTGCCTCCTGTTGGACCTTTCGCGGTTTGGCCAGGACAATCCTAACGAAATTTTTCTGCCCATCGACGAGCCTCACGGTACCATCGAGGCACGCATTTGCCGGCGGAGTTAAATGTTCGCGTCAGCAACAGGGAACGCAATCACCCGCGCTAAACAGGTTGTCGCTCGCTGTAAAAGTCTGGCGTCTTTTTCGGAGGACCCCGGGAGTACGCGGCGGACATTTCTCTCTTCGCCTATGCGGGATTGTCACAAAGAGATCGCCATGTGGCTTGCTGCGCTGGGTGTCGAGATGACCGTGGATGCGGCTGGAAATCTGCGCGGGTTTTATCCTGCGGCCGAATCCAGCACGCCCAGGTTGTTGATTGGCTCGCACCTCGATACGGTTCCGAATGCGGGAGCCTATGATGGCGTTTTAGGAGTAGTGATGGCGGTCGCTGTGCTCGAAGCTTTGGAAGGCCGCAGACTTCCGTTTGGAATCGAGGTGGTCGGATTTTCCGAAGAGGAGGGAGTTCGGTTTGGAACCCCGTTTATTGGCAGCCGTGCGTTGATCGGCCAGCTTGATCAGGAACTGTTGAACCGTCAGGACGCCAACGGAATCTCCGTTCGCACTGCCATTGAGAGTTTTGGATTGAAACCAGCGGAAATACACCTAGCAGAATTGCAAGACGATACGCTTGCGTTCCTGGAATTCCATATCGAGCAAGGGCCGGTCTTGGAGTCACTTGGATTGCCACTTGCAGCGGTGGAGGCCATCGCAGCTCAGACTCGCATGGAATTCGTGTTTTTGGGAAATGCAAACCATGCGGGTGCGACGCCCATGCATCTTCGACACGATGCTGTTGTTGCGGCGGCAGAATGGATCGTTGCTGTAGAACGCACCGCCCAGAACCACGCAGGCTTGGTAGCGACCGTAGGCCAGATCGAGGCAAAGCCCGGGGCGACCAATGTGATTGCAGGGGAGTCGCGACTGACGCTGGATGTTCGCCACGAGGCAGGCGACACGTGCGCCCGCGCGGTAGAGCTCCTGGTTCGGCAAGCGGAGGATATTGCCGCAAGACGAGGATTGACTACGCGCCACAGAGTGCTTCTGGAGCAGCGAGCAGTGGCCATGGACGCTTTTCTTGTCGACGAGATCGAAGAAGCAATTCGAAGGGCGGGTTGCAAGCCGCATCGCATGGTCAGCGGCGCCGGCCATGACGCCATGATCCTGGCTGAAAAAATACCCGCGGCAATGATTTTTTTGCGAAGCCCCGGGGGCATTAGCCACGACCCTGCGGAATCCGTGGTAATAGAAGACGTGGCCAAAGCGCTTGAATGCGGGCTGCACTTGCTGGGTCTGCTGGCAAATACACCGGAACTTCTAAAAAGGATGGGTCGTGCATAATCTTGGTCAAACGCGAAGTTCTCAACAACGCAATCATCTGCTCCTGACGCCAGACACTTTCGTTCGCACCATGCTACCGGGAATGAAAGCGTGCGCAGCCATTGTGCATGCAGGGCCGGCGATGGGTGCGCAATTTACGCAGTACACAGCGGAATTCGAGCCCGGAGGGGAATTAGGAAATGCTTCGGCTCAGCGTTTCCTGTTTGTGCTGGAGGGTCAGCTCAGGTTGGAAATGGAAGGCCGCAAGAGCGATGTGGAACCCTGCGGCTATGTATACTTGCCCGAGGGTAAGCCACACAAAGTGGTAGCAACGAAAGCGAGCCGCGCTGCTGTCATCGAAAAGATTTACCAACCCGTTGCTTCCGTTGAAGCGCCTCGCGCAATCATTTCCAACGAAGGCGCGGTTTCGTCACATCCTCTGGGCGATGATCTAAGCTTGCAGGTGAAATGCCTGCTTCCGGATGAGATGAGTTTTGATTTCGCCGTGAACACGATGGTGTATCAGCCGGGAGCTGCCCTGAACATGGTGGAGATGCACGTGATGGAGCACGGACTGCTGATGCTGGAGGGTGGCGGTATTTATCGATTGGGCGATTCATGGTATCCGGTGACAGTCGGCGATTTTATTTGGATGGGCCCGTGGTGCCCGCAATGGTTCGGGGCGATTGGCAAAGTTCCAGCGAAGTACCTGATCTACAAGGACTCGAACCGGCACCCTCTGGCGGGCAACGCAAAATGAAATTCGTTGTGGATGGAAATCGCCTGGCCGCCGAGATCGAGGAACTCTCGTTGATTTCCGACTCGCGGGCTCCCGCGGTAACACGAATTGTGTTTACTCCCACGGACCTGAAGGCACGCGCTTGGCTCGTCGCTCGATGCGAAGAAGCCGGGTTGAGCATGCGACAGGACGCGATTGGAAATATCTTTGCGCGGTGGGTGGGATCCGAACCGGACGCTTCGGCAGTGGGCACCGGCTCTCACATCGATGCAATTCCTAACGCCGGAAAATATGACGGAGTCGTGGGTGTGCTCGGTGGCCTTGAAGCGATTCGGTCGCTGCAGGCTAGTGGGTTCCGCCCGAAACACTCCATCGAATTGCTGGTATTCACTTCGGAAGAACCCACGCGCTTCGGAATCGGATGCCTTGGCAGCCGGCTATTGTCCGGGGCTCTGACTGCCGATCAATCGAGAAGGTTAGTGGACAAACAAGGCATTCCATTGGAAGAAGTGCGTCGGGTGGCCGGGTATCACGGCCCGCTCGAAGAAGTGAAGCTGCCGGACGGCTACTACAAGGAGTTTGTGGAATTACACATCGAGCAAGGTCCCCTGCTGGAGAAGCAGAAAATTCCGCTCGGAATCGTCACCAGCATCGCAGCTCCGGCCAGCCTCCGCATTTCGATCGAGGGCGCCGGGGGACACGCGGGTGGAGTACTGATGCCGGATCGAAAAGATGCCCTGTGCGCAGCTGCGGAACTGATCCTGGTAGTCGAAAACGCGGCTCGGACGAGTGGTGCAGTGGATACCGTGGCAACGGTGGGTATCTGCGAAGTATTCCCTGGGGCCGTGAATAGCATCCCCAGTCGCGTACAACTCAGCGTGGATGTGCGAGACACAAGTCTTGCACGGCGAGATGCGGCGATGCGTTCGATCGAAGCCGCGCGTCAAGCCATCGCCATGAAGCGGCAAGTCACCATTCAGCAGGAAATATTGAACGCGGATGAGCCTTGCCAGTGTGCTCCCGCGGTTATTGAAGCGCTTTCTCAGTCGTGCAAGAAGCACCAACTTGCATCCGTTCCTGTCGTCAGCCGCGCTTATCATGACTCCCTGTTCATGTCGCATATCGCCCCTGTCGCGATGCTGTTTATTCCTTGTCGCAATGGCTATAGCCACCGTCCGGACGAATATGCATCTCCGGAAGACATCGGGCGTGGAGTTTTTGTACTGGCAGAAACTCTGGCAAGCCTCGCTGCGTAATCCTGATTCTGCAGTCCCTCCAGTTCCTCGGCGTCATTCTCGGGAGTGAGCGCTTCGGATCCTTGCATAGTCTGGCTTGATGACGGAATAGATGAAATGGCAGCGCCGGTCATAAGGCAAAAAGGCGCTCTTCATCGCGTTAATGGTGATTTTTTCAAAGTCGTCCAGGGTCAAGCCAAAAGTGTCTCTGGCCGCTTCGAATTCCTTGGTCATGGACGTGTTGCTCATTAAACGATTGTCCGTGTTCAGTGTGACGCGAAATTTCTCCTGGTAAAACAATTTGAAGGGATGTTCGGCAAGACTGCGCGCAGCGCCTACGTGAACATTGCTGAGCAAACAAATCTCCAAGGGGATACGCTTGTCGAGAACGTATTGTGCCAGATCGCCTAATTTCACGACCTTGCCTTCCGTCACGGCAATATCATCAACCAATCGTGTGCCGTGCCCTATGCGGTGCGCTCCGCAGTATTGAATAGCTTGCCAAATGGATTCCTTCCCAAATCCTTCGCCAGCGTGAATCGTGATGTTGAAGTTCTGCCGCTGAATGAAGTGGAACGCATCCACATGCTTTTTGGGAGGGTAACCACCCTCCTCACCGGCCAAATCGAACCCCACAACTCCCCGCTCGCGAAAATCTACGGCAAGTTCAGCCATTTCGAGCGAGACGTCCATATTGCGCATGGCGCAGATGATTAAACCGGAAGAAATTCCAAAGTCCTTTCGGCCTCGCTCCAAACCCTTAAGCACAGCCGAAACCACCTGCTGGTGAGTTAATCCCTTACACGTATGAAACAGTGGCGCAAAGCGCGTTTCAAAATAGACTACCCCGTCCTTGCTTAAATCTTCCGCTTGCTCATAAGCGACTCGTTCGAGCGCCTCCTCGCTCTGCATCACGGCAATCGTGTGAGCAAATCCCTCCAGGTACTTGGGGAGACTGCCCTGGTTCGCCCCTTGATGGAACCAGCGCGCCAACTCTTCCGGATCTTCCGTGGGAAGTTGGTTGTACTCTGTGCTTTTTGCCAGCTCAATGATGGTTTTCGGTCTGAGCACACCGTCAAGGTGTTCGTGCAAGAGCACTTTGGGGAGACTCTGCAAGACTGCGTGATCCAGCTTCATGGAAGCCTCTGGTTTCTTCGTTCCCCACGATTATCGCCGCGAGATAAAGCGCTGTCGACCGATGAAAGGCGCTGCTGCCGTGCTGTCGTACGCGAATTTAGATTTGCGCGAGTATGGCAGCTTCTGTGAGACCATGCTCGGGAAAACGTGGGCCTGCAGATCATTCATGGATTCAGTGTTGCCCGGTTAGCGCTTGACCTCGCCGGGATGAACTGTTGGTGATGTATCCTAACAGCGGGGGCGAATGAGATCCGGTGATCTTCCCGGCCTTCAAAGCCGGCGACGCGGTCCTTCGCGGACTGGGTGGTGGATTCGACTTCCACACGCTCCCGCCAAACCCTTTTTCTATGCTGTCTTAGCCGGAGAAACTGGCTCCAATTCGAGGTTTGGCTCCAATTGGGCTCCAATTCGCTGCGAGAGTTTCTCCGATGCCACACGTTCACCGTCCGCGAGTACGTGAGCGTAGTGGGCCAGAGTGACGTGCGGATCCCCGTGCCGCATCATGCGCGTCACGAGGTGGATGGGAGTGCCAGTCTGGAGCAACTCGCTGGTTACCCCGTGCCGAAAACAATGAATACCGACATGTACGCCTCCTTGAGGCCGAGCGATTCCAAGCTTGGCAAACAGTGCAGGGCCTACTGTGGGACGATTATCTTCGTTGACACACGATAGCGACGATAATCGGAGTAATGATGTTCGTTGCGATAGCTAAGTTCGTAGGACTGGTGGCGATCTGGGTCAAATATTTTGAACCTGAGATAGACCTTAACATTCCGCGGCAACCAAAAGGGACTGGCCATATCTAGAAGTTGTACTTTGCTAAGGGTCACATCGGTGGTCTGCTGGTCGAGCCCAACTTCGGGGTGAGGCGCGAGAAGGTCGGTCCGCAACCGGATAATTTGAAAATTGCTCTTGTCAACCCATGCGATTCCCTGCATCAACATGTAGACGCGTGTTTCTTTTCGCCCGGTCATCGTGACGTACTGTGTGGCTTTGCCAGGCCGCTGCGCGAAGGCCACCACAAAGGTATCTCGCGACCCTATTCTTTAGTCGCCCAGATAACGGAACTGTGACTCCGGCTGAAAAGCCGAGGAGAAGTAGTTGCAGTCTAAAGCGAAGCCGGAGGTGGCAAAATATCCCTTGGCGAGACCGACCTGGCCCATACGATTGCCCTGAGTGTCCATGCGGCATTCAATGATATCTGCTCCGAGGTCGGTGCCGTGACGAAGAATCAAGTAGCTGTCACGCACTTGTTCACTGGCTGTGACGAAGCCTGAGCCGTTTAGTCTTTGCTGTGTGATTTTCTCGCGGGCGATCAGATCGACAATATGGCTAAAAAATTCGTCGACGTTGGTGGCAGTTTTCTCCAAAATCGAGGGCAACATACGCTGATCGGTTGCCGGTTGAAGCTTCTTTAGCTCTGGAATACGTTCGTGGAGCTCCCCTAAGGGTTTTTCGAGATAGGGGTGGGTATTTGAGTAGTAGGTCTCGTCACCGATACCCGCAGGCTGGACATAGCCAGGTGGAGCTGCCCTTGCCTCATCCGGAGCCATTTTGACGGACACACGGTAGGCTTGATAGTCCGAGTAGCGATGCTCGTTGTGGAACGTCAGGTCGTAGTTGCCTGTCGTGGAAACGCCGAACTGAGCATCGATTTGGAGACTGCTAGGCAACCACAAGGGTGTCGGTACCACCGGAAGTTCTACTTCCTTGAAAGTGACCATGGTCGTCAGGTGATCAAGACCAATCTCGGGACGAGGGACTAACAGATCAGTGCGGAGGCGGATTATCTGGAAATTGCTTTTGTCGATCCACGCGATTCCCTGAACCAGCATATTCACGAGAAGGGGGAAGGGCTTTCGCCGCTCCATGGTGACGGTGATTGTGGCGTCATCGGGCTTTTGCGAGAAAGCCACTACGTAGGTATCTCGCGAGTCGATCGTCTGCTCGCCGAGAAGGAGGAAGGTAGACTCGGGTTGGAACGGAATCGAAAAGTAAACGTGGTCCAGGGCAAAGTCGGCCGTGTCGAAAAATCCTTGGTTCAAGCCAATCTCGTAGACGGGATTTCCCTTGGCGTCCATGCGATACTCACGGACTTGTCCGAACATCTCAGTGCCCCGACGAATAATCAAGTAATTGTCTTCGACTTGCAGACGTTTTGTGACTGCGCCTTGTCCGTTCAGTTTCTCTTCGGTGATTTCCTCATGAGCAGTAAGGTCGGCAACGTTGCGAAAGAACTCATCAACCCGCTGACCTGTGCTCTCAAGAATTGTCGGCAGCTGTTGCTGATCGGCAGCAGGTTGCAGACCTTTTAGCTCTGGAATAAGTTGCGTGAGCTTCTCCAACGGCAGGGTAAGGTAAGGACGAGCATTCGCATAATAGTTCTGCCACGCCCCATCCTGTCGCTGGGGAAGAAATGCGACAGCGATTTCTGTCGCAAATTCAGAATAGGTTATTACAGCGCCGAGAAGAAGGATAGCGCTGATCCGTCTCATTTAGAATCCTGCTCCGCTGACAGTGTAACGCGCCAACGTGAGCTGCGGTTTCAGCATTTGCCAGGCTTTATGCGCCTGACAGCGTAATCGTACATTTTGAAGTACTGGGACCGCAGAAGCCTGGCAATTCGACATTACAACTTTACCGTTGACGCTGGCATCGAAACCCGTCAAGTTCGCGTCCAATCGGCCCGATGATGACACCAATTATCCTCGTTGCCTTGCTGAGCCTCCACGGTTCGCTCGGTGGATCGCCTTGGGACAAGGTGCCGACAAAGTGGAATCTGGCGGATGTTTCTCGGATTCTGCAGGATTCGCCGTGGAGCCCCGCGGGAGTCAAGCTAGAGCGAGAGCATACTTCACGCCACACTGACCCTCAGACTGGTATGGTGACCGATGCGCCTGTACATGCCAATAACGCGAGTCCAATTCCCGGCATGCAGATCAGTAGAAGCAAATCACAACCTAAAATTCCCGTGATTTGGTGGTCATCGAAGACGATCCGCCTGGCACAACAGCGTCTCCGCCAGTTGAGTAATCCCGCGCTGACCAAGGAACCACTTCGTGCGGATGAACTGCCAGATTATGTTTTTGTGATTGAGGGAAGCGAGCCACTGCGTATTCTCCAGGGCGCAAAGGAAGATTTGCATGACACAGTGTTCCTGGAGGTAGCGAACGGTACGATGCTCGATGTGGAAAGCGTGCGGTTTTTCGACGGTAGTGTGCAGGAAGAGCCGCGTGTGGAGTTTCATTTCCCCAAGCAAATCGAGGGCCAAGCGACGCTCGATGCGGAGTCGGACAGGATCGTCTTCCACTGCAAAGCCTCAGCAAAGGTACCTAGTCCGGGCCACGATAATTCGCTCGCACTTCGCGCCGAATTCAAACCGCGAGCCATGCGCGTTCACGGTGTGCCTGATCTTTGAAGGTGAAAAGCTGGATCACCGTCTGTGAGAGTCTTGTGTTAGCCAAAGCGCGGGAGTATAGCTTATTTTTTCCCCGAAGGATACTACCCCCAAGTTTGATTGACCAGTGAGCGAGAGGCGGTGATTGGTGGCCCCATGGAAAATTCAGCCGCTGTCCCATTTTCCATTTTCCGCTCAGGCATACGCCCCTTACTGTCTTCCGAGTGGCCTGCCCAAAAACCATTAGGTCGCAGCGGTTGTAACTCACTCATTCTAAGAGATCGAAATTCGCGCATCAGCACGGCCCAGAATCACATGAGTCTGTTGAAAAATGCGCGGCCAGAAACGGGCAGCAAGCCGTCTTGACTATTTCTCGAGCCTCTTTGGTGCTCACCCCAATCCTTAAACCGTCGAAGATCGTCTCCTTTCCTACTTCTCTTAGGTGGTGCTGGGTTCTGGCAATTGTTTTTGGGCGAAGTGACGCACTAACCTTTTTAGGTTTTGCGCCGTCGCGGCCAGGTAGAACTGCTCACCGACATTCCACAGTCGTCGCAAGCGCACTCGGCGCAGCTTGATCTGCTGCTTTAGCTCGGCGAACAGAGCTTCGATCTTGTAGCGCGCTCGTTGCGAACGCTTATAGTCAGGCGTCTCAGCCAATGCGCGAGCTACTTGTCGCGCTGGTTCCTGCCAATGAATGAACAATCTCCGATAGGGACCTGCGGTACATAACTTCTTTTGTGGACAGTCTCGACATTGCGCTTCTGTCGAGCGATAAAGATCGCCCCCACTGCTGCGCCGTTGACCTCGATAATGCAGTGGTTTCCCTTCTGGACAGTAGTAGGCATTTTCTTTTGGCTCGTAGCGAAAATGCTCTCTAGTGAAGCGTCCTTTGGTCTGGTGACGGCGATCGATAACCGGAATGTGCGGTTGAATGTTTCGCGCCAGGAGCCAAGCCAGAAACTCTCCACTCCCATAGGCCTTATCGGCTGCCAGATTCTGTGGGTGAATTCCGAACTGACCAACATGCTCAAGCATACGCCGCGCAGCCCATGTTTCTTGACTGAACAGGGCCGGCGTCGCAGCGACCGACAAAATGACTCGACTCGTGGTGTCAATCAGATAGTTGTCGTAGTAGCCCAGCACCGCCGGCCCATTTTTGATCGCCCAGGTAGCATCTGGATCGGTCGTCGACACCTTCTCTTGAAGCTTCCTGCTCCCTTCTGAATCTGCCACCGGGTTTTGTCGCTCTAGTTCGGTCAGATACTCCTGAACCGTTCGGGAGAGCTTTGCCGCCTCCACTAGTCTCTCCCTTGGAACGCGGCTTTGTTGGCTGGCATTGGCGCCCACGAGTGTCCCATCCACCGCCACATTCCGTCCCTCGACGAAACCCGCCTCTAAACAACGGCGCACAATCTCCTCAAATACTTTCCGAAATACGCCGGACTGCCGAAATCGACCGTGGCGATTCTTGGAGAACGTCGAGTGGTCGGGAATTTCTTGCTCAAAACCGAGGCGAGTAAACCAACGATAGGCCAGATGCATGCGCACCTCATCCATCAGACGTCGTTCGCTGGTGATCCCATAGAGATAGCCGATCAGCAACAGTCGCAATAGAACTTCGGGATCGATCGAGGGTCGACCCATGGGGCTGTAAAAGTCTTTCAACTGTTCTCGCACGAAACTGAAATCGACATGGCCGTCAATCATTCGCAGCAAGTGATCGGCAGGGATATGCTCTTCCAGACGGAAATAATAAAACAACGACTCAGTCCGGTTCTGCTGACCCATCATCGGCGTTGTTCCTCCCTGTCGTGCCTATAGCACGATAGGGACTAGTCAACCCAAATAAAATCTGCGGCGAGCCGACTTTTTCAACAGATTCATGTGATTGTGGGCAAGTATCGCGAACACTTTTGGAGTGATGCACTGCCACCAGACTTCCCAGAGTTGTTTGATTCTGGGTCTGTTGACGATGTGCCAAAACTGCAATTATTTTGACAATCGCTTTTGAGAGATGTTTTGTAAGTCGTCTTGCTCTTAAGTGGCAAGAAGCGTGATGCTCTTGGAGCTGAGGGCTCGCCCATCGACAGTTCCTTCGGGCCTCGCGGTGTCCTAAGCGTAAGTAGACCGCAGGAGACATGCAGCACTGAGTACTTCAAATGTCCGGTCAGCGCGTTTTATCAGGCGCCGAACGACAACTCGCGGTCGTTAGCTTCGCCTGTGCTTATTCCCCTTTTTACTCCCAGGGGCCCCAGTGGTGCCAATTTACAGCTTGGCGGCCATCTAATTTATGTATTTACAATTTGGAGACGCCAAGTATACCATTCGCCAGTCTCAAACGTTCCGAAGCTCCGCCCCGCCAAGTTCGAGACCTTTCTCTCTTTCATAAACAGTTGAACAAGAATGGAGGCTGAATATGAGGTTAATGGGCAGAACATTTCTGCTTACGTCAATTTTTGTAGGATTGGCATTGGTGGGGGCACCATCCGTGCGGGCACAGGAAAAGAAACCTAACATTGTATTCATCATGGGGGATGACATCGGCTGGATGCAGCCGAGAATCTACCATCGCGGTTTGATGGTGGGCGAAACACCCAACATCGACCGCATCGGGAATGAAGGTGCAATTTTCATGGATTATGTTGCCATGCAGAGTTGCACGTCCGGACGCAATGCTTTCTTCACCGGCATGTATCCGCTGCGCACGGGCATGATCCCGCCGCAACTGCCCGGCAGCCCTTCCTACCTACGCCCAGGCACGCCGGCGCTCGCAGTGTTTCTTCACGATCTCGGCTATACGACCGGTGAGTTCGGGAAGAACCATCTAGGTGATCACACCGCGGCTCTGCCGACCGCACACGGCTTTCAGGAGTATTGGGGCTACCTCTATCACCTCGACGCGATGCAGGGCGTAAGCTTCCAGGACATCAACAGCACTCCAACTACGCAGCTGGTCGCACCGCCCTGCAAAAACACGCCAATCCCCGGCGTTCCCGAAGTTCCCGGAGCTGTGGACCCTAAGACGACGGTCTGCCTGACCCCTCCGCGGCCCGTCCTTTGGTGCCACTCCTCGGACGGGACGGAAGCGAATCAAATGTGCAAGGACGAAGGCCCGCTAACGCTGGACCGCTCTAGGACGGTTGACGAGGAAATCTCCGCCAAGGTCATCGATTTCCTGGACCGCAACGACCCCAAGAAGACCAATAAGCCCTTCTTCGTCTGGTACAACCCAGCGCGCATGCACGTCACAACGATGCTGTCACCAAAGTACGAGGCCATGTTGGGGGTTAAAGGCGGCAAGGATTGGGGAGTCAACGAAGCCGGCATGAAGCAGATGGACGACAACATCGGCTACGTCCTGAAGAAGCTCGAGGACATGGGCGAGCTGGATAACACCATCGTGGTCTTCACAACCGACAACGGCGCCGAAGCCATCAGCTTCCCCGACGGTGGCGTCACGCCCTTCAAGGGCCAGAAAGGCGAAGCTTGGGAAGGAGGCTACCGCGCTCCCTGCGTCATTCGCTGGCCGGGCCACATCAAGCCGGGCACGGTATTTGACCAGTTGTTTGCGGCGCTCGACTGGATGCCGACGCTCGTCGAACTCGCAGGTGGTCCGAAGGGCGAAGGGCTGAAGCAACAGATCGAGGCTGGGAAGTATCCCGGAATCGTCAAGACCACGCTCGACGGTGTTAATCAGACTGACTATCTCATAGGTAAGTCGGACAAGTCGGCGCGTGATTACTTCTTCTACTTTTCTGGAGCCACGCCATCCGCAGTGCGCTACAAGAACTGGAAGATGTACTACACAATGTCGCAACCCGGGCCGGCCGGCTGGATCATGCCACTCGTCCCGTTCCACTTCACACTAGTCCAGAACATCAAGCGTGATCCCTTCGAACAGGCGGTTGGCATCGACCAGAAGTCGGCTATGAGCTTGGGTGGAGCACTTGCCGCCCCGATGACCGCGTTTCAATACGACTGGAACATGCTGCCCATCGGCCAGGTGTTGTGGCTGAAGCACCTGGAATCGTACATACAGTTCCCGCCACTTCAGGAGGCGGCATCCTATAACCTAAGTCAAGTCATCGAGCAGGTGAAGAAGGCTCAAACAATTAGTCACGCCGGTGAATAGTTGATTGAACTAACAGTGAACTCGCGTTGTGGGCGTCTCAAAAACGGGCGTCCACGACGCGCTGGCCAGGCCGCGTTGTGACATCAAGATGGAGTAATTCAAATGATCGCGAAAAATATGAAAAAAGGTTTATCCGTAGCGCTCGCTTTAGTTTTAATTGTCTCTTCGTCTCAGATACTGAACGGTGCCCAGACTCCGGCTGCAACAACTGATGCTGATTCCGGGAGTCCCACAGAAACCGCTCCCCAGACTGCGAGCGAGCTCCAGGCGCTTGTCGCTCCTATCGCGCTGTATCCAGATTCGTTGGTGGCGCAGATTCTCACGGCGTCGACTTTTCCGGACGAGGTTGCAATTGCCAACTACTGGCTTGGACAAAACGAGAATCTCACGGGGAGTGCCTTGATGCAGGCCGTCGACAAACAATCGTGGGATCCCAGCGTGAAGGCACTCACGGAATTTCCCTCCGTCCTCGAGAATCTGGCCAAGAATCTCACCTGGACGTCCTCTCTTGGGGAGGCTTATCACAACCAACAAGCGGACGTGATGACGGCAATCCAGACCTTGCGCGCCCAAGCCAAAGCAAAGGGCACTCTCAAGACCACTTCGCAAATCAAGGTCGTTCAACAGTCGCCACAAGTGATCGTCATCCAACCCACGAATCCACAGATCGTCTATGTCCCGCAGTACAATCCCACCGTTATTTATGGGTACCCCTACGTGGTTCCCGGGTATGTAGCTCCGGCGTATACCGCGGGCGACGTAGCGGCCGCGGGCATCATTGGATTCGGTGCCGGAATTGCGGTGGGCGCGATGATGAGCGGTGGGTGCTGCGGCTGGGGCTACAGCAGTTGGAATTGTGGCTGGCACGGCACCGCAGTCGTGTATCACGGCGGTGGTTACTACGGAAATTCCGCCTGGCACGGCGGCTACTACAACGGTGGATACCACAACAGCTACGGCTACAACAATTCTTACAACCACACAACTAAACAACTACAACAGAAACAGCGGGAACACGTACAACAGGAACGTGAGCGGGAACACAGTAAACATGAACAAGGCAAATGCACAGAGCTTCGGTTCGACCGTTCCTCCGGCGTCTCACTCCTGGTCGAACCATAGCAGCTTTGGGGCGGCGGTTCCAATGCATTCAGCGGCATGAGCGGACATTCGGGGGATTTGGCGGTTCGGATGGCTGGTCGTCCCGCGCAGAAAGCAATCGCGGCTGGGGAAGCATGAGATCTAGTGGATTTAGCGGAGGGCGGTTCGGTGGCGGAGGATTTGGAGGCGGTGGGTTCGGAGGATTTCGCCGGTAGGGTTCGGGGCGCGTGAAACCTGGGAACGTGAAGTTTCAGGCTTGGAGGAATGAGTATGTCGTACATGATTGGGAATCGGGAAAATGGCGTGGGGCGTGTGGGGACCTTGTGGCACGCGGCACTGTTGCTATTGGTCGCAAGCACGGTCAGCTCCTGCGGCAATGCCCCGCAAAAAACGGCGACAGAGGGGACGGCGCAGAAGGTCTTTGTTACTCCAGCCGACGCGGGTGCTGCGTTCGTGGAAGCTGCCAAGTCTGGCGACCAGGCTGCGCTGTTGGCAATTTTTGGTCCGGATGGCAGGACCGCGCTGTTTTCGGGCGACGCGGTGAAGGACAAAGACAACTTGCAGGATTTTGTTGCCGCGTATAACCAGATGCATCGCTGGCGCGAAATAAAGGTGGGCGGAGAGGTTCTCTACGTTGGAGCTGACAACTATCCATTCCCAATTCCGCTGGGGAAGAATGCGGCCGGACAATGGGTGTTTGATACGGCAGCGGGCAAGGATGAGATTCTTGCGCGCAGGATTGGCAGAGACGAATTGACCGCCATTGCTGCGAGCAGCGCGGTTGCCGAGGCGCAAGCGAAATATTTCCGCATGCAGAAGCAGTACGCGCAGAAGTTTATCAGCGATGAAGGAAAGCAAGGATGGATTGTACTGGCCGGTTGCGGCTGGCCAGACGCCAAGTCCACTGGAGGATGTTCGCGATTTCGCCAAAGCCGCGGGTTACAGCAACGCCGGAGAGAAACCGCAGCCGTTCGATGGCTACTACTTCCGCATACTCACCAGACAGGGGGACAAGGCAAGGTGGGGCGGAGGACTACATCGTGAACGGAAAGATGACGGGTGGATTTGCCGTGCTGGCCTATCCGGCGGAATACAGGAATTCGGGAATCATGACGTTCATCGTCGGAAAGATGGCGTTGTCCATCAGAAGGACTTGGGCGAAAAAACAGTGGAGCTTGCCCAAGCGATGGCGGAATACGACCCCAGTGACGGCTGGAAAGCTGCGATTTAGTCGCGCACCAAACGAGCCAACTGGAGCGGTTCGCGGAGTGGCCAACCAATCGGTTTCAAACGCTTTTTTTGATGCTTCAGGAGGAGAAACCTGTATGTCACTCGAGGCCACGATAAAGTTGGTGCTCAGATTTTTTCGAGGGATAAGCCTCATCGCACTTCTCTTGCTCTTGGCGTTTCCCGTAGCCCTGCGCGCCCAGAAGCAGGAGGAATTCGATGAGTACAAAATCCGCTTCGACACCGGCTGGTTTTACTCCAACCCTTCCGGAACTGTCAGAGCCCAGGGGGATACCGTTCCAGTTGATCTGGTCAAGGACCTAAACTTCAGCTCCTATTCCACATTCGCCGGCAAAGTGGACTGGAAGTTCACCCACAAAAACCATTTCTATGTGGCCATTGTCCCGCTCTGGAGTTCTCGGACGACCCCCATCCCGGTTGCCGGCCCGCAATTTCGGTTGTACCTGACAAATTCCCCTCGTGTCTTCATCGAAGGAAACGTATATGGAATGTATTTCTTCGGCTACGGCAACTTTGTGTCATCGGCTGGTGATCTCGGATTTACCCTGACCAAGCACATCACTGCCAACGCAGGCTATCAGCTGGGAACTCGTTTCAACGTTAACGGCACGTCCAACCGCATTGGCCTCGATTTGACCCAGAAGGGTCCTGTCGTCGGGCTAGAGTTTTCTTTTTAGAGGAGGGAGGTTGGAGTTGATTCCGGTTTGCGGCCACGAAATGCAATAACGTTCAACAAATCGTTAAAGGAGAATTGATGATGAAAAAGCTAGGGACTTTGGTAATTTGCACCATTCTCGCGGCAGTGGTTTGCATCGCACAGGACGTGGTGAGCGTCGTTCATGGAACCGTCACAAAAGTGGACAAGGCCACGAAGACTGTTGTCGTTAAGACCGCGGATGGAACCGAACACACCATCAAGGTCACAGGCGATACAGCCTACAAGGGAACGAAAGAAGGACTGGACGGACTCAAGGAAGGCACGGAAGTCGTCGCTCGCACCACCGGCAAAGGTGTTGACGAAACGGGCGTAGAAATCGGCAAGATCGGCAAGGATAGCGTAAAAGTGACTAAGGGAACGATCGTGAAAGTGGACAAGGGCACAAAAACTGTGGTGGTGAAGACTGCGGATGGAACAGAAAAGACTTTCGACTTCACCGAAAATGCCGGAAAAGATATGGGCCAGGCCGTTGGTGCAGGCACCGAAAAGGGAGCCAAGGTGACGGTGTACTACACGGAAGAGAGTGGAAAGAAGATTGCCCACTTTTTCGGGTTTTAGTCATCGCTCCAGAATACAAGGAAGCGCGGAGGAGAAACTGCCGCTGCCACCTTTCCGTGTAGCAGACCTTACATCCATGTGAACGCGGGCATGCTCCACAACCCTATGTTCATGAGAGTGAATGCAGCTCCCAGTCGTGTGTGCGAAGGTCTGTTTTCGGCAGTTGGACCACTCTCTGAGGGGAGGCAGCCATACGATGAACGCACAATCTAACGTTAGCTCAAGAATCAGTCCTCAAGTGACCGAGGCTAAGCGCGCGGTAATACGCGAATCGGTAGCTTCGGGCGCCGCCTTGAACGGCTCCTATCTTGCGATGAACTTGGCCGCTGCACTGATTGCCGGGTTCGGCCTCATAGAAAATTCTCCGGCTGTCATCATCGGCGCAATGTTAATCGCGATGCTCTATGGTCCAATCATTGGCATCGCCCTTGGACTGGCCGAGGCAAACCTGCATCTGCTCCGCCACGCCCTTTTAGCAGAAGTCGTCGGCGCTGTGTTCGTCTTGTCCGCTGGCCTATTGATCGGCATATCGACCCGCGACCTCACCATCGGCAGCGAGATCCTCGGTCGCACTTCACCAAACCTCGTTGATCTCTTAATTGCTCTCGTAGGTGGCCTTGCCGGAGGATTCACGTTCGTCTCGTCGGGCTTGAGTGGCGTTGTGGTCGGTGTGGCTATCGCCACGGCATTGGTCCCTCCATTGACAACTTGCGGCATCCTGTTAGCCCGCCATTTGCCAACTCCAGCCACCGGCGCCTTTCTCCTGTTCCTCGCCAATTTCACGGCCATAGCCCTCGGCGCAATGATTGTCTTCCTGATCGCCGGCCATCGCCCGGTCGCGGCGGATAAAGCCAAAAAGATTCTCGTACCGCGACTGGTTTGCTTAGCTTTGGTACTGCTCCTCGCTTTTCACTTGAACGGAACCCTGCGACGCACCAGCGCTCAGTCGATCATGCAGAGCAATATCCGAAAGGCGCTGGCGCAGGGGATCGCGAAGATTCCCGGAGCGCGTCTGGTCGATGTCACTCTCGTACAGAGAGAAGATAAGACAACAGCGTGGGCAGTGGCACGCACACCCCAGCCCATATCCCCCGCGCAGGTCGCCCGCCTCAACGATCTTGCCAGCAGCGTGGCGGGACGCGACATTAGCCTTATAGTGAGGTCTGTGATCACAGCGGAAACCACGAGGTACGGCAACGTGTACGAGCCTGAAGTACACGGCGAGGATTCCAACGCCCAGTGATCAGAGGCTGCGCCATGGATTGCTGAGGACGAGTAAGAGAGGTCATCTATGGATTCGGGAATTGTCAATAATTGGGGCTTTGATTGGGCGTGGGGCCTGCCGCTCATCGTACTGACCGTGGTTATCCACGCGTACGGACTCGGACTCATTGGGAAGGAAGTCACCTCAACGCTGAGCGGTGCGGGGCGGTTCCGGAATCTCTCTGTTGCTTCGATCTTTGCCATGGGAGGGACGGCCCTTTCGGCCACCGTTTTGCACGGTTTCGAGGGGTTTGTCTGGGCCGAGGCTTACCGTTTTCTTGGGGCCCTGCCGGACAGCAAGTCTGCCATGCTTTACTCACTGAGTGCCATGACGAGTTACGGCCACGAAAATCTCTATCTGGCGCCGCGATGGCAAATGATGGGCGCATTGGAAGCGTTGAACGGCTGGATTTTGTTTGGTCTTACGACCGCATTTCTTTTCAGCGTAATGCAGAAAGCATGGCCGCGCACGTAGAACCAGACTGGTCAAGCCGGATGAACTCGCTCGATTAGAACCGAACCAAGTAGCTCAAATCGGTTCATGGCTCTAAAGATACAAGGCAACTATCAACGTGGAAATTGGCATAAAGTCTTCCGGCACTGGGTTAGTGGATAAGTCCGCTTGTGGGATTGCAGCGATGCTAGTTGGCGTTCTAGCGGGTGAAAATCCCGTCAGTGGAACTTTCCCAGTTGCCACTGTAGTGATATCCGGCGGCGGAGCGGGTGACCAATCCGTCGAAAGCCCGGAAGTAAAAGTCCCCGTCGGCTGGGTGAAAACCTGGTCAGCTCCGACAGGGGGGCGAGCAAATCGACAGGTTGTAAACGAAAGCGAACCGTAGGCAAGCCCCGAAATGAGACTCCCCACGAGAATCGGAGTGTGGGGGCAGTGGGAAGTGCCGAGACCCTTCCCACAGGTCGAAGGCCAGCGACATCGGCGAAGGAACTGGGTGCATGCAGCCGATGAACTTCCCGGGGTCTCAGAGGGCGACATGTCGATAAAGAATGGCCAACGAAAGCACGGAACCACTCGCGGGTCGCCTAGGCGTCGAAGGTATGACGCACAGCGAGGGCATCTCGTATAAACCGCAGTGCGGCGAAATCGAGATGTGCCCGCAAGTGGGGCGCATGGGGCCGATTAAGTGTAGATGGACCAGGACACTATAACCTGGACCGGAGCGAGGGCCCCTGGGGTAGAGCGGCACCAGCCGCTCGCACGGCAGTGCACAAGCGCGTTGCGTCCCCCGACACAGAACGGGGCAGAGACGTGGCAAGCGATGAGCACGAAGGACGGACGCAAACCGGCCGACGCGAAGACCTCGTGGAGGACGGGAAGGCCCCGTCTGAGATACCGGCCTTGAAACCGTACTGAGGAAAACTCACCGTACGGGATTTTAGGGGGAGCGATGGAAACGTCAGCATCATTCGAAGCCTGGTCCGCGCCATCGCCCTACCCGGCAATCACGGGAACCCGATTCTCGAATGAGTGGAATCAGCAGCTTGCGGAGTCAGGAAAGATGAGGTTTTTGGGCAGGCTTCATCGCAACCTATGAGCACGCAATGGTCTGCCTGCACTATTCAATGTGGTCGCTCTTGGAAAGATTATGGCGTCCACACAATATTTGAACGTTCTTCGGGTCTTTCGAGGAACCACCCTTCGTGTTAGGAATGATGTGATCGAAATGAAGTCCGGAAGTCGTTTCACACTTCACGCTGATGTGACAATTCACCCAAGACCTAACATATGTTTTTTGACTTTAATCTGGTCCAGATATTCGGCGTGCGCTTTGACAAACCACGGCCGACTTGCCACCGCGGATTCCATTTCTTGACAGAGAGAGCACAGCACAGTGCTTTTGCGGAAGTAAGACAAACTTCCGACCAGAACAGTCTTGCCTTTTTGCCTTATCACGCCCACACCTGCTGGCATTTTGCCCGTCCCCGGCCACCCACATTGTGAACAGCACACGGGTATCTCTGGGGCCACGTTCTGTTTCTCGAGGCTAGGCGGAGCCTCTTTCATGTATCCCTTATGTCAAAGCTGAGCAGATACTCGAATAGAGCGCTGGTTGGGATTCTGTTTCCATTAGTACTGTATTTTTCTGGACCTTTAGAATGGGATGGGGTGGTACTCATGATGGGGAACCGTCACGCCCACTTTTAAGAGCACACCACTGGATCCCCAAAGGCTTGGCCAATGACAGTCGAAAGCAAGGTTGAGAAATTCGTGAGTATGAGTATCGGCAAAACCCCAGACAGGAGCGTCAGGGGCTCCGGCTGGCACCACTCCATTGCTCCGGGTAAAGCTAGCCTCACACGCTACGTTTGAACCATTCGGCCCATTACCGTTTCCGACGCCTGGAAAGCTCCGTCATTGCCCGCCCCGGGAAAATGTGTGGATTCCGCATTCCAACTTCTTGCCGCGCAATGAGGTGGGTATGCCCACCGCACCATCAGAATCGGTGGGCACACGCGCGCACGAATCGATAGAGTCCGACAAGCCGAATTTGGCGAAGGAATATTTCGTGGATAGGCCCACACAACCGAAACATCAAGCACTGGCAGCGAGTTTCTGCGCCACAACGGAGAGATATTCCATAATCTCATCCGTGAGATCGATGACCTCGATCTTGCTCTCGGGCTTCTCTTCGGCGGTGGGCTGCTTCTCCGTGCTCATGTCCTCGATGGGCTGATCCGGATTGGGTTTCTCTTCGTTCATGGCGTGAGCTTACCACGTTGCGGGATTTCGGAATCTACCGCAATCTTTGCTCCAAAAGCATTGGAGCGATTTAGCGGTGAAGGTCGTTCACTTTGGAGATTCGTACAGCATGTGACGGGTAGCGGTCGTTTTTCCATAAACGGCGGTTCTACTCGGGTGTCGGATTGATTCTTTGCTCGGCCCGGGGGGGAGTATCCACCATACTACGCAAGGCCTCAGCGCTGACTGAGAACAAATGAAACTCGTGCTCGGGGAGCGAAATCCACTTGATCGCTTGGGCGCAGGACAATGGGGGTCCGCAGGTGCCTTATGCTCTACTCCACCTCCTGAGCGAGGCAAGTGCGTGCCGAGATGTTTTGGATGTGAGATCCAGCGCAGTCGTAATTCCCTTGCTTAGGGGAACCCTTGTCCAACGGTCATTGGCGCTCCCTGATCCAAATACTCGACCAAGCCGGCCAGAGGCGTTCAGCCTGTTGGAGAGCGTATCCCACAACCTTACATGGCGACAACTCCTGATTGATTGCCTCAAAAGGAGGCCAAAGTCCAAACGCCGTAACCGTCATGTGGGTCCCGGTACCCAAGTTACCGGTAATCCAGGCCAGACTGAGCCCAGAGCCTCGACTTTTACCTTTGGCTGTCAAGACTGCGGTATGTCATACGATCACCTACTTCGTGATGGGCGCGCTTGCCTTTCACTTCCTCCATTACGCGGACCTCATCAACAAACCAAATTCCGGGATGCGCCCAACGACCGATCCGCTGGTGATGCTGGGGCCGGCTCTGCAGACTGTGCGGGGCGTGCTGTTCGCACTAGTATTCTATCCGTTCCGGGAAATCCTTTTTGCACGCAGAAACGGATGGCTACTGATTGCGTGGATGCTGATTGGAGTAGGCATCCTAGGAACGTTCGCGGCACCTCCGGGGTCACTTGAGGGCTTCATCTACTCGACGGTTCCGGTTGCGTCCCAGGTGCGTGGATATTTGGAGATTGTTCCGCAGGCGCTGTTGCTATCGGCCCTGCTTTATTATTGGGTCAAACATCCAGGCAAGGCATGGCTGAACTGGCTGCTCGGCTTAGGGTACGCAATCTGCGTGCTCCTTCCGCTCATCGGCCTGATCGCTCCCAAGAAATAGTCGTGGCGCCGCGCCAACGTTGGATTAGGTCCTTCCATGAGTTGACTGGCCAATGTGCACTCATTCTTGGGCGATATGATCAAGAACATGGCTGAGCGCGAGGAGGCGTTGGGAGAGTCGACGAAGTTTGCGGCGCACGTTGGGATCTTGTAATTCCAGACGGAACAACTGGAGGAGATGACGAACAACAGCTATAGCGTTGCGAATGGCGGGGAGGTCAACGCGCTGCGGCGTGGTGGCTTGCGGCAGAGGCAGTTTAGGAATGGGATGGAGAGAAGCAGCTTTTTGTCGAGCACGGTGAAATTCGCGTTGCAAGTCTTGCTGCGTGACGTCGAGATATAGCAGGGTCATGTGGATATCTTTGTGCCCCAGCAATTGCATGAGGGCGGGCAGACTAACACCGAGGCGCAGCATGGTGGTTGCGAAGGTGTGTCTCAGGCGGTGGGGAGTAACCGAGGTTGTGCAGACGACGGTGCGAGCGGCGTTGGCTAAGGTTTTGCGGAGCATCGCAATCCAAGTGTGACGGCTGCGGCCGCGACGTGGGAGCAAGTAGCCTGGAGGTTTCTCCGACTGAGAGGGACGAAACAAAGAGCGCAGCGAAAGAATGCGATCGAGAATGCGCCGGGTGGCTTCGTCGACGGGCACGTGGCGTTCGGTATGGAGCTTGCCCAATGGAACATGAAGCGCCCACTGATCCTGACTGACCTGCCGCAGGCAATCGAGGGAAAGATCCACACACTCGCCGATGCGCACTCCGGTGGAGCGGATGAGTAACAAGGCGTTCGATTCGAGGTCGTCCGCGTGACGCAGTTGCTGCTGTAGTTGCTGATCCTGTTCTGGGGAAAACGATCGAGGCAGATAAAGGGTAGGAAGAGGGAAATCTTCGGGGCGAATCAAGTTGGGCTGGAGGGAATGACCGTTGTCGGCCAAGTCCCGCAACAGACGTCGCAGCTGGATCAGATAATGCAAGCGGCATTCCGTGCACAAGGGAGGGTCTTGATCGCACAGCGAGCGGAACCAGCCCAAGAGATGGGGGTCACGGCGCAACTGAGAGAGCTTGCACACTTTGGGGAACGCCGTGTGCAGATAGGCGAGGAAGCGGTGGGTTGCGCTTCGATAGTTGCGCACGGTGTGGGGGCGGAGGGTGGTGGCGAGTACGCGGAGGTGAGCGTCAAAAATCTGCTCTAGGCTGAGGGTGCGGCGGCTCACGGAGTCTCCGGAGAAGATAAACGAACGCGCTGAGCGACGGCGCGGGCATATTCCTGCCAGACATCTTGAGGCGCGAGTTGCACGTAGCGCATGGTGGTGTGAATTTGCGCGTGCCCCATCAAGTGCATCAGGGCGGGCAAGGAAATACCGGCACGCACCATGTCGGATCCGAAGGTGTGGCGGAAACGGTGGGGGTTGGCCTGGGGGATCTTGCTCGAGAGGCGATGATGGCGAAACAGTGAGCGCAACCCAGCGGCGGTCATGGGAAGGCCACGCCGACGGCCCTTCCAGGAAACAAACAGGAGAGGGGAGTTGGTGAGAGGCCTTTCACAACGGAGATAGTTTTGGAGGACCTCGATAATTTCAGCAGGTAGTGGCAGGAGGCGTTTCTTGTTGCCTTTGCCGAGGACACAAAGATGTGCTTCGGAGAAGGAGAGATCTTCGAGCTGGAGCTGAAGAACTTCGCAGGAGCGCAAGCCGTCCAGCAGCATCAAGGCCACGATGGCCAGATCGCGAAAGGTGCGGAAGCTTTTCCAGAAACCGGCGACCTGGTCGGCGGAAAGAGGAACTACCAGACAGCGGGGCTGGCGGAGTCGCAAGGCGGTCGTGACACGGCGATGCGGCCGCCCATAGCCGAGAGGTGATCGTGTCGTATAGCTGCGATGAAAATGGGCTTTGCCGGCAGGAATCTCGCATCCGTAGTGGAAACGATAGAGACAGCCCAGCACGGCGAGACGATGATTGACAGTGGAAGGCGCGGGCTTGGGCAGCTGATCGAGTTGGTAGCGGACATAGTCTAGCAAGATCGATTGATCGATCTTGGCTAGCCGGTGACGCTTCAGATGCAACCAGCGGGCCAGGTGCAGCAGGTCGTAGCCATAGGCGCGCAAGGAGCGGAGAGAAAGTTGGCGCAATCTCTGGGCATCGAGAAAGGCATTGGCCCAGGCGAGTTCACGGCCTTGCCCGTCGAGCAACCGATAGGGAGAGGCGCTCGGCGGAGAAGAGTTCCGCAGAATGAGTTGAAAAGTCATGGGGATTCAGCCTCCTCCAGGCAACGGATAAAGTCGTCGCGGCTCGCTCCGGCCAGGAAGAAACTATTGGGATCCTGGCCGGCAGGAAGGTGAACGACACGCGCGGTGAGACCGGCGCGGTGCAAGCGCTTGGCGAGGGCTCGAGCGGCTTGTTGACCGGCCTGGTTTTCATCCTGATCGAAGACAATGTCGACTCGACGATCCTGGGAATCGCGAAGTTGGTCCCACTGCAGGGGCGTCAAATGAGTTCCGATCGCACAGGTGGTGTTGCGAAAGCCTTCTTGCCAGAGAAGTGCAAGATCGAACAGGCCCTCGACCAGAATCACGTGCGAGTAGTGGCGGAGCGATTCCCACGCGAACAAGCCGCCTTTCGAGCGGGGCAGGAGTCGATGAGGAAAGGCGGTGCCGATGCTGCGACCATAGAGATTAACGAGGCGATGGTTTTGACGGCAGGGAAAGATCACTCGACGGCAGAAGGCATCTTGGCCTTGCGAGCCGATCAAACCCATTTCCAATAGCAACTCCAAGGAATAGCCGAGGTCGCTGAGGTGAGAGCGCAGTGTTCCGCCGGGGGCATAACCGATGCCCAGTTCTTCGATCAGTGCTGGATCGCGCAGTCCGCGTTGCCGCAAGTAGTGTGCGGCTTCGGGATGACGGGACAGTTGGAGTTGATAGAAGGCCGCAGTGTGGTCGAGCAGTTGAGCAGCAGGCGCGCGTTGCTCGCGCAGGTAGGAGATGCTCTGGGGAAAGGAGAGATGCAAGCTCAGTTCGACGAAACGAATCAAGTCACCACCGCGCCCACAGCCGTGACAATAGAACAGGTT
>CAWIUU010000007.1:0-151234 GCA_963839315.1 Candidatus Acidiferrales bacterium | reverse complement strand
CGTGTGTCAGAAGAACCGTGGGCGCCGCGCCCTTTGCGCATTCCGTTGGAAGAAAAATCCGGCCAAGTGCGGGTTGCACGCCGAGCGTTCGAAAAAAGTTGTCCGCGACCATCACGGCCTGCACATGTTGTGGCTCGCCATGCCCGGTCATGTTGTATTCCGAGCTGCCCCAGAAAGGCTGAAAAGCGGTGACTTCCTGGAACGTCTGATTGTGGCGGCGGAACTCCTCGTACGAGCCAACGTTGTAGGTAATCCCGGAAAGTGGGCCTTGTCCGTGTGAGCCGGCGAACCATGTCAATTGTTGAGAATCGGGAAAGGGAAGCGGGCGCAACAGAATCGTATCCACCACGCTGAAGACGGCAATGTTGGCGCCGATGCCTAGCGCCAGAATCGCGATCGCGATCAAAGCAAAGGCGCGGTCGCGCCGCAGCGTGCGAAATGTGTAACGCAAGTCTTGCGACAAAATCTCCAGCACCGGCAGCGAACGCGTTTCACGGTGACGCTCCTTGGCTTGTTCCGTGCCTCCAAATCCAATCAGCGCCTGGCGACGCGCTTCTTCGGGAGTCATGCCGCGCTGAAGGTTCTCTTCGACCGCGAGTTCCAGGTGAGTGGCCATTTCCGCATCAAGCTCGCGATCGAGTTGCGGTTTGCGGAAAAATGAGTGGAAACGGTGGAGCGATTGCCGCATCCAGTCAATCATTTGCTGTCTCCATCTTCCGCCATCGACAGCACGCGGCCCATTACGCTGGAAAGCCTGTGCCAGTAGGCAGTGTCCTCAGAAAGCTGCTTGCGGCCCTTTTTCGTGAGCGAATAAAACTTGGCTTTGCGATTGTTCGACGACGTGCCCCACTCCGCGGAAATCCAGCCGCGTTGCTGCAGCCTGACGAGCGAGGCGTAAATGGTTCCCTGATTCAGCAGTACCGCGTTACCGCTCACTTGCTCGATGCGCCGCGCGATGCCGTAGCCGTGGAGAGGTCCCAAAGCCGCGAGCGTCTGCAGAACCATCAGGTCCAGCGTGCCCTGTAGCAGATCCAGCTTGGAGTCAGACATAGGCGCTCCTGTGTGATGGCCACATCAGGATGCCACAACTTCTGTGGTCATGCCATAGGAAAATGCTTCGCCATGGCTGAGAGACTGCCGAACGCACCTGACTGTGAAGTGATTGGATTTTAGAGTTGAGTCTTCGGGCATCCTCGTCGGATGCCCTTAGACTGACATCTTCTGCTCAATCAAAAAAAGGCACGAAGAGAATTAGCAGAGCTGAGTGAGAAGGCGGGTGACCTGGCGCACAGCGTCGGGCAGGGCATCTTTAACGAAGAACTCAGGCCGAAACCCGTGCGGATTTCCTGCGGCTCCACGCCGACCACGAAGAGCCGGTCGGGCAACTCGCCGAGGAGTTCCGCTGCATTCAAGAGTTCCCCGGCATTTCCTTCGTGGGCGGAGGCGCCGCGAACCGGAGTAACGGTGCGCAGTTCGGGCAGGGTGAAGCGATGAATCGTTCCGGGAGCCGCCCCGGTGGTGAGGGCGTCGACAATAATCAAGGCGCGGCGGCCGGCGAATTGGCCCAACAGCGCCAGGCCCTGCGTTCCCCCATCAACAAATTCTACCTGGCCATTCCAATCGTCTTCGCTTCCCACGAGTTGCTCAACAAGAGCAGGGCCAACTCCGTCGTCCGTCAGAAGTGTATTGCCCAATCCAAGAACAAGCACGGGCGCCGGCTCATGTTCCCGCAGGAAATCAAGATAGCCATTCATCGTGGCGGATGTCTCCCTTGCGGTAGAACTTGAAGCCGGAAATGATTGAAGTAATCAGGCCATTGCCGTACTGCGTGGAATCATACGTGACGATGTAAATGTGCAGCAGCGCAAAGATGGGGAATGCCCACGCGACCAAATGATGAATCATGTGAGTCTGGTAGGAATTTCCGAGCAACGGAATCACCCAGCCAAACATTTTATTCAGCGTGCCACCGGGATTCACTTCGGAATAAAGGGCCAGGCCTGTAAATATCTGCACCCAACCCAATAAGATCACAAAAAAAGTGTAGGCGGAGCCACCAAGGGCGTTGTGGCCGAGATGGACGTGGCCACGCTCCAGGCGCAGGTAACGCCCGACCGCACCCGCCAGAAAGGGCCATTTTCGCGCAAAAACCATCAGGGAGCGGATGGTGGGGCTAAGGGTGGGAGGGGCGTGGAGGGGAGGGGGGAGGGAGGGGGCGGGTAGGGAATAGCGTATAGATAGGGGAAGTATGTACGGGGGGTGGTGGATGTGTGGTAACGAATTTGGGTATGGCTCAGGGTTCCGCGCTTTAGTAGGTGTGCGCGCGCCGGGAGGGGTGAAGGAAGGCAGGCGCAGGATTAGGGAGGATGGGGGAGGGTGGTAGGACGTTTTTTGGGGCTATGGGGAAAAGGGGGGTAGCATATTTGGTGGGGTGTTTGGGTGGTAAGTGTGGTGGTGCGGGGTGGGCTTTGGCGGGCGGAGGGGTGGGATAGGGGAGGGGGAGTTGGGGATGATCGGTTGAGATTCATGATTGGTTATTTCAGCGGTATTTTCGCTGTTTCTCGTGTGTTGGTTCGGGGGGGAGGGGGGGGGAAAGGGGGGGTCGTGAGCAAGCGTATTCATTTCTGTCAGGCGTGGGCAGTGCGAGCGCGGGGGACTTCCGGGGGGCCTTTACGGGAGATTGAGTCGGAGAGGTGGGGGGGCTTCGGGTTTGGGGTGGGGGGGCTGGAGGGGGAGGATTTAGAAATATACATGGGGGTGGGGGATGAGTTGTGTTGGGGATGGGAGGGGTCGGTGGGTGGGGTTGCTATGGAAGATCATGGTCGCGGTAAAGAGGAGCAGAGGGAATTGGGATCAGTCTTGACGTTAGGGGCTATCGGGTTGGGTTGGGTGGTGGGTTTCGGGAAGAGTGGGTGAGTAGTTGGGGTGAGTCGTTGGTCTTTCGTTTGGTTGGATTTGGGGGGTAGGGGGATGGGGAGAAGTTGGTGGCGGGGTGTGGGGCGGGGGGGTGGGAATGCGCATATTATGGGTTTCGGTAGGCAGAGGGGGGGGGGTTGGGGGGGGGGTTGGGGGGGGGGGGGAAAAGGGAAATGAGGGGTGAGGTGGGTGACCATGGGGAGGACATGGAGAGATTGTGGCGGGTGGGGGGGGGAGGAGGAAGGAGGCGAGAGGGGGGGGGCGGGGCGGGTCAAAGAGGGCGCGGGGGGGGGGATAGCGGGGGTGGCTGGTGCGAGGGGTGATGGGGTACTGGTCGAGGGTTGTATGTTTGGGGTTTGTGAGGGGAGGTTGGGGTGGGATGGGGGGGGGAGGGGAATGAGGGGGGGGGGGCGGGGAGTTGGTGGGTCGGGGGTGGGACGAGGGAAGGGGAAGCGGGGGTGGGTTGTCGGCGGAGAGAGGAAGGGGGGTGGTGGAGTATGGAGGGGGAGGGGGGGAGTGGGGGGCGGCGAGACGGAAGAGGAAGGGGAGGTGTGGTGAAGGGGGGGGGTGGAGAGGTCGGGCAGGGGGAGTAGGATGTAGGTAGGACCTGGTGATGGGGGGGGAGGTGTGGGGAGGTTGTGGTGGGGTTGAGGTGGGGGGGGGGGGGGGGGGGCGGGGGGGTTTGGGGATTGGTGTGTGCGGTGGTGTGTAGGGAGTTAGTGTATCGTGTGTAGGTGGTGTTTGGTCGGGATGGGGGGGAGGGTCGGAGAGATGTTCGGGAGAGATTCAGCGGATTGTGGGGGTTGAGGGAGTAGGAGTAGGGGAGGAGTGGGGTGTGGGGGGTAGGGGGTGGAGGGGGAGGTGAGTGGGCATGGAGTCAGGAGGGAGAGGGGGGATGGGAGTGGAGGGGGGGGAGGGGGGGGGGGGGGGCGGAGGGGAAGGGAGGGGGGGTGGGAGGAGGAGGAGAGGTGAGGGGGTATGAAAACTACGGAGAGAAATGCGGTCGCTGCACTATCCATCCGGAATGAACATGGCGTCAGTGATCCCCGGCACCATACCGTGTGATGTTCCAACCAACACTCCCGAGGAAATTGGGCGCGAGCCGAACAGGCACGGTGGAGAGGTCTCAGATGTTACGAGCGATCAACGAGGTAACTTCAATGATGGGATTGGGTAGCTGGCGCATGGCGCGAACGAAGGCGGCAACCAGGCGCCCATCGAACTGGGTGTTCGCGCAGCGTTCGAGCTCAGAGAGGGCTTGCTCAGCGGTACGGCCTTTCTTATAGCTGCGATCGCTGGTGATGGTGTCGTAGGAATCGGCGATGGTAATGATGCGCGCGCCAAGCGGGATGGCCTCGCCAGTCAGTGCGTTGGGATAACCGGAACCATCGAAGAACTCGTGGTGATGCAGCACCATCTCGCGGATCCGCGCCAGCGGCACTAGCGGCTCCAGAATCTTGCCGCCGAAGATGACGTGGGTCTTCATCACGTCCCATTCCTCCGGATTCAGAGGGCCGCTCTTGTTCAGAATGTTCTCAGGAATACCAACTTTACCAACGTCGTGGAGAACCGCTGCGAGGCGAATCTCCTCCACCTCGGTTTCAGACATCTCCAGCGCTTCGGCTAACAGCGCAGCGTATGCAGAAACTTTTTGGGAGTGGCCCTGGGTGTACTGGTCTTTCGCATCGATGGCGTAAGCCAATGAGGTGACCGTATCCAGGATCGATTGCGGAACGGAACCGGGGTCCTGCGGTGCGCCGGCAATCTCCGTTTCCGGCAAGGAATCGGTGAATTGGCGCAACCGCTGATAGATTTCTTCGAAGGCTTCGGGCCCGGTAGCAAACAGGCGCTTCAGTGTGACGCCAAGATAAGCTTCCAGGACGTCGCGTTTCCAGCGCCGCGCCTCATTGGGATCAACGTGGTCCGCGGTGGATACCGTGTTCCCGCCCTGGTGCTTCGACAGATACATGGAGGCATCTGCCACCTGAATGAGTTCTTGCGGTGAAGAGCCGTGCAGCGGATAGCAGGCGATGCCGAAGCTGGCGCTGATGTTTTTCTCACGAAGAAGCGGGTCCGCAGAGACCCAGCCACGCAGTTTTGCGGCCAGTTGGCGGGCCTGCTCCATCGTGGTTTCCGGCATCAGTATCACGAATTCGTCGCCCCCGTACCGTGCGACGACATCAGACCGCCGGCAATTGGTTTCCAGGATCTGGCCAACGCGCTGCAGGACAAGGTCGCCCTCAAGGTGCCCGTAGAAATCGTTCACAAATTTGAAGCGGTCCAGGTCCATCAGCACAAGCGCAAAGGAACGACCCGCGCGCGAAGATCGCTTCCACTCCGAAGAGAGTGCCTCCATAAAGAAGCGGTGGGTCTTGACGCCGGTCAGGCCATCGGTAATGGCTTGCTCCTGCGCCTTCTGGAAGGTAAGCGCATTGTGCAGCGCTCCGGAGATCAAATCGGCGAGCGTGTGCAGGAGAAGCGATTCTTCGTCTGAAAAATCTACGCGTTCAACAGTTTCAACGTACAAAACGCCGTGAAGATGATCGGCGTAGAAGATCGGTAGCGCCATCGCGGTCTGGGTATCCGGCAAGACGGGCATCGGGCCGCTCTGCGGGGTAGGCAGGGAACGATAGGTGGCGGGCTTACCGGTGCGCGCTACCTGTCCGACCAGACCTGCGTCGAGAGGCAGCCGGTGTCCCAGGGCGCCCCGGCGCTTGCCGCTTTCGGCCTGCACTACTAGTTCGCGGGTCGTGTAGTCGAGCAGGGCAATGCCGATGTGGTCGTAATGCAATCCGTTTTCGAGTTGCTCCGTGATCTTGGCTAGGACTTCATCCGGGTTTAGCGTGGCGATGGCATCGCGAGAAATCAGGTTGAGCAAGCTGAGGTGCCGTGCCTTCGTGCGCTCTTCCTGGAAAAGCCGTGCGTTTTCAATGGCGATACTTGCCTCGCTGGCAAGCACGCGAAGGAGTTCCAGGTGGCCTTCATCGAACGCGCGCTCCTGATCGGAATAAATGCATAGAGTACCGATCGCATGATCGTAAGCTACGAGAGGTACGCCGCAGAAGGAGCCGCCAGTGCGAATTGGATCCACTCCGAGCTTTTTGATCTCCGTGGTGTAATTTTCATGCACCAGGACCGGTTGCCGCGTTCGTAAAATGTACTCCGTGATGTGGTTGCCCGCGGGACGCGAACGGTTTGCCTGGCGGACTCCGTCGATCATTTCCAGCTCAAACTGGATCACGTCGCGTACCGGATCAAGCGACGCAATGTAAAGATTCTGCACGTCAAACAAGCGCCGTAACTCTTCCCATATGCGGCAGAGAAGCTCCTCGCGATTTAGCGTGGAGCTTATCGCCCGGCCGATTTCGTTCAGAACGTGAAGTTCTTCCGAGCGGCGCGACGTCTGTTGGATCAAGAAACTGTTTTCGACCGCCATGCCGATCTGGTGGCCTAGAGCAAGCAGAAGGCGCAATTCGGCGGGAGCAAATCGGCGATTGTCGGGCGTGCCCAGTAGGAGCAGTCCGAACGCTTGTTCCTTGGCTTGCAGGCTGATCACCACGACGCTGCGTAGGCCCTGTTGCAGCGCAAGTTCGCGGAAACGGCGGATGGGTTCGTCGCGCTCCAGTGCACTTAAATTATCGTCGCGGAGATCGCGGAATCCCAGGAGGCCGCCAAGGCGAGAGACAAGTCCGACAAGATAATCGTCGAGTCCTTCTTCCTGGGCCTTGCGGCAGAAATCGTCTGGGATGCCGGCGGACACCACGGAAGTGGGTCCGGAGGGATCGCCGTGATGCAGGAAAAGCGCGCCGGCGGGGAGGCGAACAACACCAAGAACGCGATCGAGTGCTTGCGCCAGCATGCGCTGGATTTCTCCCCCGACAAAACTGGAAGTGGCCAGGTTGAGGTTGGATAGCGCAAGCATATTTCGTTCGACGCGACGTTTTTCCTCTTCGTAGACGGCCATCACCAGCAGCATGGAAACGAAGGCTGTGGGAATAGACGAGATCGGTCGAAGCGCCTGCCCGGCGTCTTCCTGTGAGAGCCGCAAGAACGGAAATACCAGGAAGATCAGTCCCCAGGCCACGAACGCGATACTCAACAGGCCATCAGCCATAGTTTCGTGGTGCTGGCTTTCCCGCCAGAACAGATACCCTACTCCCACAAAAATGAGAGAGGCGGGTATATAGGAAGACAGGGAGAGAATGTTCAGCCCGTTCGCAGCGGACCACCCGGCAATCAAAATCGCCGCGCCAATGGCGGGAACAATCCAAATCCGTTGGCGGATGTACAGCTGTGTGCCCAGGAAGAAGCAAATGCCAGCGAAGCCAAACAGGGCGTGATCGAACAAAGTGACCAAGGAGGCAGAGGCGAACCACGGAGCAAGGCCGGGCCCCAGGTAGTAAAGTCCGTAAAAGACCCAGGCCGCGGTCCAGAACAAAAGATAAGTCTGGCGCTTCAGCGAATAAATGTAAGCAAAAAACACTCCGACGAGAAGAGTGGCGAGCAGCAGACCGAGCGAGATGATGCTTTGTGCCATGCCTTAGCTTAAAAGAGTCTTCGCGTGCGGATCCTTTGAACTACAAACTCGTCCCGGAAAAGGAATGGCGGGGGCATTCGCGAACTCGCTGAGTTTTAAAGGGCCCTGGAAAACACACCCGCCATCCTGTCACGGCCATCGGAACCGAACAGAAAATGGAGCACTTGCGATTATGAGGCACCGAAAAAACCTCGTGCAAGCGTACCCGCGTACTGGTGGCGTAAAAGATAGTAGGCTGTCCGGCACCCAGGGTCGCGGTCTCATTGTGGGCTGAGGCGCGAGTCCAGATGAATGCTTCTTGCCGGCCACTTCGACAGGCCCCGCGCGTAAGAAGAAGGCAAACGCCGGCCCTGCTTTAGGGTACGAACTGCTCGAGAAGAGACTTGAACTGAGGGGTCAATTTCAATTCTTGACTCGCCTCCACAAATTGCTTGCGGGGATCTGAAGCTGTCCTTAGCACATAGCGGAAGTACGACAATCGCATGAGCCATACCGCGTGCTGTAAATCCTGGTCGGTTCGCACACGAAATGTAGTCCAGCCTGAATTGGGAATCCATCGATGCTCTTCCGCAAGCCCCTCCGCCACGAGCGCATCGTGAACCGAAAGCGGGAACGGAATGTCAACAATCCCTTCGTCATGCACATGACCGATTTCCGCCTTGGCCAAGCGGAATTCACGGCCTCCAAAACGATGAGGGTAGACGGAGATCTGGGGCCACGAGGCAACAGTTTCTTCTAAACACAGCGTCATAAGTAATTGCGCATTAGATCGATGTATGTTCTTCTAGTGGAATGAAACTACTTACCATTGCGGACTCTCCAACCATCATTCTTGTATTACAAGATGAAATTCTACGAACCGAGGATTCACGCTACGACCACCGGCTTCACTGCGTGCTGCTGGTGGCTCATAGCATGAATTATCCGGAAGTGGCGGCGCCGTCAAGAGACGAACCGAGAACCGTCTAATATTGGATACACGGGTTCGAGGAGAGAGACCCAGCCGCACTACACAAAAAAAAACAATCAAAACAACCAAGACACCTAAACGTAAAACACCTTCAAAAAATCAACACCACTCTTTAACGATACCACAAAAGCTCAACTTAAACAAAAATCTATAAAACAACAAAACACTAACAACCTAAATCAAGCAAAAGTACAAAATCAACTTAAACATACAACAATACCAACATCTATTTCAACAATTAAATTTTCAACTACACAAACCCCATCCCACAATTACACAAACCAATACTAAACAACAAAAAACACATAAAAAAAACTCCAAAAACTAATAAAAAATATCACAATCAACCTCTAAACCACAAACAAAATACACTTCCAACAACACAACTCACATTATCACATATAAATACCAACAAAAACCAAAAACCCCATACTACTACATCATACAACACAACACAATATAAAATACTACAATACCATACAACTACAAAATAACAAATTTCAATTTTCCAAAAAAACAAATAAATTTAACACAATAAACTTCTTTACCTTTCTAAAAAAACTACAACACACCAATATTAAAACAAATCACCAAATAATAATCATCACAAACAATACCAAATAACATCACACACAACTTCACAAAAAATAAAAAGCGTCACACATCAAAAACTTTATAATAAATTACTTAACACCCTACAACCACAAAATAAATACAATTAAACAAATCTAGCTACACATCATCAATACTTACACAAACAATACTTTCCTATACTAAATAAATCATCACTACCATCAAACACAATTTACAAAATAACATAACAAAACAAAACCTACAACATCTATACACAATCAATTAAAAACATGGAGAAGAATGAACTGAGGGGTCAATTTCAATTCTTGACTCGCCTCCACAAATTGCTCGCGGGGATCTGAAGCTGTCCTTAGCACATAGCGGAAGTACGACAATCGCATGAGCCATACCGCGTGCTGTAAATCCTGGTCGGTTCGCACACGAAATGTAGTCCAGCCTGAATTGGGAATCCATCGATGCTCTTCCGCAAGCCCCTCCGCCACGAGCGCATCGTGAACCGAACGCGGGAACGGAATGTCAACAATCCCTTCGTCATGCACATGACCGATTTCCGCCTTGGCCAAGCGGAATTCACGGCCTCCAAAACGATGAGGGTAGACGGAGATCTGGGGCCACGAGGCAACAGTTTCTTCTAGCTTCTTCAGCATCTTCATATACCCGACTCCTTCTATGGTTGGATGCCGGGGCAAGCTTGCTCGATTCATGCCTCAGGTGGCACAGAGTGGCCAACTCCAGCCATCCGCTTATTCAGCGAAGTCCATCTAGTTGTACGATGTGCCGTGAATTCGGAATAAGGGCAACCATCGAGGCGCCCGGGGGTTGGACGGCATTGGGGAGGGTTCGCTACACTGAAGTTTTGCATGATGACTACCTGACGGGCTAACCATGACCGAAGCGAACAAAACACAGGATGGAGCGGTGCGCGTACGATTTGCACCTTCGCCGACTGGCTATTTGCATGTGGGCGGGGCGCGTACGGCGTTGTTTAACTGGCTATTCGCCCACAAAGAGCGCGGCACCATGGTTCTCCGCATCGAGGACACCGACGCTGAGCGCAACAAGCCCGAGCTAGTGCAAGGAATCGTAGATGGACTGAAGTGGCTAGGTGTGGATTGGGACGAAGGCCCATTCTACCAGTCGCAGCGTACCGCTCTTTATCAGGAAGCGGGGAAGAAGCTCCTGGCGAATGGTAGCGCGTTCTTGTGCTACTGCCCTCCGGAGAAATATGTTGGCGGCGATCACGCCGTGGAGGGGGCCGAAAAGCAGCAAGTGCGGCGAGTGGTGCGCTGTTCCTGTCGCGAAGGCAAGCCCTCCACCGTGGGTACAAAGCCAGCGATCCGATTCAAAGTGCCGGTCGGCGGCACAACGAAATTCTTCGATGCCGTCTTTGGCGAGCGTGAATTTTCCAACGACGAGATGGAAGATTTCGTCCTGGTTCGGTCCGGCAAAGAAGGCGAAGAATTCGGCCAGGCCATGTACCAGATGAGCGTGGTCGTCGACGACATCGACATGCGCATCACTCACGTGATTCGCGGCGCGGATCACATTTCCAACACGCCCAAGCAGGTGCTCCTCTATCGCGCGATGGGCAAAGAGCCGCCGGTGTTCGCCCACGTGCCTTTGATTCTGGGGCCCGACAAATCCCGCCTCTCGAAACGCCATGGCGCCACCGACGTGAACATGTACCGGCGCGAAGGATTCTTGCCCGAAGCGTTTCGCAATTTCCTGGCCCTGTTGGGTTGGTCGCCGGGTGGGGATCAGGAGTTTCTGCGCACCAATGAGTTGCTGGAGAAGTTCTCGCTGGAAGGTGTCAGCCGTACAAATGGGGTATTCGACCGCGCAAAACTGGAGTGGTTCAACCAGCAGTATCTCCAGAAACTGCCCATCGGGGAATTGCTGCCCGAGGTCGAAGCGCAATTGAAACAGGACGGGTTGTGGAAGGACGAGTGGGCTTCCGGAAACGGCCACGCGTGGTTTGCCAAAACGGTGGACCTACTTCGTCCGCGCATTCGGCTGCTGCCGGATTTTTCCAGTTGGTCACGAGCCTTTTTCAGGGACGACTTTGACATCGATCCGGCCGCCATGGCGAAGTTCTGGAAAGATGAAAAAGTGCCAGCCCTTCTGGCGAAACTTGCCGATAACTTAGCCGCGCTCCCCGAATGGAATCACGATGCGTGCGATCACGCTTCACGAAAAGTGGCGGAAGAGGCGGGCGTGAAGGCCGGCCTGCTCATCAACGCAACGCGCGTCGCGATTGTCGGCCAAGCCGTGGCTCCTCCTCTGTTCGACACCATGGTGGTTCTGGGGCAGGAGTGCGTGGTGCGAAGGCTACGCGCAGCACTTCAGCAGTTCAGCAAATAAAGTAGGAATCTTTCGCGACTACACTCGGGGGAGTAGGATGCTCAACCTGTGAACCCACCGCTCGCGAGAACTCACTTCCCAGGAGGCTTAGCCGGCCCTTCAAGGTTCATTTCCTTTTTGAACGTTTTGTGAAAAACGGTGGCAGCAAAGACCGGATTTTCTCGATTGCCGGTAATCATAATGGGAATCACCGTGCCTGCTCCCTCCTTCTTGAAGAATGGGTCGAGCGGTTTCGCAAGAACAGACTTTACGCCGGTCATGGTCTGCGATAACGCCACTTGCAGTCGGAGCTGCCCCTTGAAATTGAGTTCGCCTTCGCGGATCTTGTAGCTGCCATCGAGCAGAATCGTTGCCCCTTCAACACTGAAATTCAAATTCTTGAACGTAATCACGCCGTTTTCCAGGTGGAAATGTCCCCTAAGGCCCGAAATCGCACTTCCAGCTTCCTCATTTTTTGGCTCGCCGAGACCGTGTCGGCTCAGCGATGCAACTTTCTCCCGAACCTCAGAGTTTGCGAAGTGAGCGTCGTCCGCATCGAAGTCACCATCGAGCAGCATTTTTTCTACCGTTTTCTCTTTGCCCGGCGGAATGATCAGCTTGGCTTGAATCTTGATGGGGCCCCTCATGGGAGGCTTGGCGGCTTTCACTGCGAGACCTAGTACATCTTCCAGTCGTGCCTTCGGTGCGCTCACTTCCAGGGTGATGAGGTGGCCTTGCTTGCTCGGCACACGCACGATGCTGCCGTTGGAAACAATCACCGAGTGTCCCAGCGTGGCGGTCACCGGATGAAGATAGGTATCGCCATCGGTGCCATCAACCGTGGCGTCAAATTCAGTGTGTAAAGGTACCGGGCGGCCCACAGGATCGAGCGCAAAATCTGGGGTGTCTGTTTCGCCTTGAGTATGAATGCTGTTGAGCTGCCCATCGTATCTGCCCGTGGAAGACAATATGCCCTTGATTCCAGGGAACGGGCCGAGGTCGGCATCAGTAAATTTGTAGTCTCCAGAGACCGGGGAGTCGCCGGGTTCGTCGTTATCCCAGGGGCCGAACTTCCCCACGGTTGCGATCTCACCTCTAGGTTTGGCGTTGGTAAGGTTGCCGCGAAAGGCGAGAGGTTGGCCGGCGTCCACGCTCGTAAGCACAAGATTGTGAATATCGAAATCCAGCGGCTCTTTCTCCGGCTTCTTGGAGAGGATCAGAAGCAATGTCTCATCGCACTCGATCCGATCGACAATTACCTGGGGCGGCGGCCCACCCAACGGCTTGGCGGCTTTCTCACCCTCTGTCTTTTTTTCGCGCGGAGGAATGGTAATCACCATGTTGCGAAGAGCCACGCCGGAGATGTGGCGCTCCCTGCGAAACAGGGAACCCAGTCCCAGAGAAAACGAGAACTCCTTGATCTGGAACATCGGCGGTAAGTCAATCCGATTGTGGAAATGCACGATGAGCCCCGTGCCCCTCACGGAAACCATGGGCAAGACACGCACGTGAAGTGATTCGAGTTCCACGGAGCTTTCGAAACGCCGGGAAAGTTCCGCGACCACCCATGCACGGGTACTTTCGTCGATGCCACGCGCTCGCGAATAGATAACCAATGTCAGGAAAGCGAGTACAGCGGCAAGAACGGCAAGTGCAAGCGGCCATCGTCGCCGGGAGCCAACATCCGAGGTCACGTGAATTCCGTTCTGGGCGGAGGAAGTCTTGTCGTTCTATTTTCGCTGCGAAAATACTTCCGGATGCGCGGGACGGGCCGCGCTGGGGGTTGCGGCGACGTTCAGCGGCACATCCAAATTCAAAGTGACAGGCGGCAGGCATATCTCCGCGCTGCAGGCCTGATAGCGCAGCTTCATGGGAAGGTGTTGCGTGCCCGTGGGCGCCTCGGGAAGCGCTGTGACGGGGACAAACAGCGTCACGGAATCGGTGTAGACATTCAATGGTTTGTTCTTCGAAAAGGAAAATGTTTGCAGCGTGCCCTTGGGGTAGACGACGTCGCCCGCTTTGAAGCCGGCGGGAACCTCAATGCGCAGGTCGGTGCGGATAAGATAGTCTTCGCCCACCTCGCGCGCGTTCACGTGGAATCCGGGGCGAATCTTCATGATTATCGCCACCTGAAACGAAGCGCCGCGGGCCACAGGATCGAAGGACACGTAAGCGGTCGGCGCAACCACCTCTTTACCCGACGGCACCTGGGCCATAACCGGTGAAATCAGAAGTCCCGCAGCTACGAGTAGTGGGAAAAATACGGCGAGAAAGCGTTTCACGCCGTCACCTTCGTTCCAATCTGCTGAGAAATCACTCGGCTCATCACTCCGTACAAATCTTCGCCCGTCTTGTCCAGGATGAAAGCGTTTCGCGCATCGGACCATGCAAGTTTGAAACTGGTGGAAAGCGCGGACACCCAGATCTCCCGGATCGGGGTATTGGGCGACAAAACAAATTTCGCGGGCTCTGGCTCCTCGAAGATCACTTCGAGCTTGCCGCTTTCTCCTTCCACATCGAACCCGTGTTCGTCGCCCAGGCGCAGCAGTCGCTTCTTCAATTCCTCAAATAACGCATCGGCCTTCTTTTGAAAATCATGTTCACTGAGCATGCTGGCTGTCCCGTTTAGAGTTGACCTTCAATGGCTTTGGCTATTTCGTCGTAGCTCCTGAGGCCCTGGATTTTCATCACTTGCTTGCCTTCCCTGGAAATAAGGAAGCTGGTTGGATAGCCAAGAATGCCCCCGAATTTTTCTCCCGCATCGTCATTGCCAATCAAAATAGGATAGTCGATCGGAAGCTGCTTGCCATCCACATCAAAGCGCTCTTTGTCAATGAAGGGCGCAACAACGGATTGGCCTTCGTCGTCCATCGCTACCCCAATCACCGTGAAACCTCGCGAACCGTATTTCGCCTGCAGGTCAATCAGCCAGGGAATTTCCACGCGACAGGGATCGCACCAGGTGGCCCAGAAATTCAACAGGACAACCTTACCCTTATAGTCGGTGAGCGCCACTTCCTTGCCGTTCAGGTCCTTGAGCCGGATTTCGGGCGCGGGCTTCTCCGGGGAATCCGCGCGCAGCGCCACTTTGTGATTGGCAGAGAGTCGCGTTGCGCGATCCGCATAAACGGTTACGCCGATCAGCGCAACTACGGTGAGAACAATGATTGCAATTTTTTTCATCGCTAGGTTACCTACAGTAAGGAATTTCGCACTACATATTGAAACGGTTCAGAAATGTTAGTTTACCCGTTAACCATGTCAGCCTGTTAAAGAAGACCAGGCCTCCAACAAACAACAACAAAACACCGCTCACCAGCTCCACCACGTGCAAATATTTGCGGAAATTCTTGTAGAAGCGCATGAACTGGCCCAATCCCAGCGCCGTAAGCAGAAACGGAATCGCCAGTCCCGCGGAATAGATAGCGAGCAACAGAACGCCACGTGCCACGGTGTCACTGGCGGCGGCCAGGGCCAGCACCGTGCCCAGGATCGGTCCGATGCAAGGCGTCCAGCCAAATGCAAATGCAAAACCTAGAAGGAAACCGCTGAAGATTCCAGGCTTGGTGTCCTGGCTGCGCAACCGTACATCCTGATTCAGCCAACGAGCCAGTTGCGGGCCAAAGAACCCGATCAGCGATAGTGAAAAGAAGTGGCTGGCTCCGAGGCCCAGGAATAGCGGCCCATGATGCAACAGCGCCGCAATGCCCAGCGCCACAAGCACGCAGCCCACGATGATCCCCGCGCGAACGTTCATCTTGATCAGTCCGCCCAGAAGATGCAGACCAAAAAGCAGAATTAGAGCTCCCGCAATCGGGGCGAGTAGTGCGCGATTTTGATTCAGGAAGCCGCCAACGGCGCTGGCCGAGGCGCCTAGGCCAATAAATACCACGGAGAAACCGATCACGAATGCCAGTGCCGAGGCGAAAAGATTGGACTTGGGCTGTTCACCTTGGCGAAGCTGTTCCACCCCAATGCCGGAAAGCATGGAGACGTACCCGGGCACCAGTGGCAGGACGCAGGGCGAAAGGAAAGATATCAGCCCGGCGAGAAACGCTGCGGCGAGCGGGACATCCGCCACCACATTTGTGTCCGTTGCGAGTGCCAGCATTTGAACGTATCCTGGCGGGTAAAGCAGGTACCGCCAACTCCTCTATTCTCGCACAAAACGAGCATGGCCTCAGTAGGCTGAACCTTGCACTTCCTTACAGATAGCCTTGCGGCATGCCGGGTTACCATCCTCAGCAAAACCTGATTAAACACAAGGAAGCCAAGAGCGCCTCGCGGCATCTGAAAACCGACAGGTGTCATGTCTTGCTGGCGGCAGGCTCAACAAGTTGCCTTCGCCTGGCTTCTAACTAACTAAAAACGGAAACCTTAGCGCCACGCCAGTTGGCACAGCCCTTGCCCTAAGCTGAGCGTTTCTTGAAGTACGGAAGGCGGCCATGATCTGGACACCAAACAAAGTCACAGTTTTGCGTGTGATCGTGGGGGTCGCGGCAGTTGGTCTATTGGGGCATGGTGCCTGGCCGAACTTTCTGGCGGTCGCATTCACGGTTGCGGCCATTGCCTTGGACGCGCTCGATGGCCACATTGCCCGCAGCAAGAAAATGGCAACACCTGTGGGGGGCCCAAATCGACGTGCTCGGCGATCGCATCATCGAGAACATGTACTTCACCTACTTTGCCGTAGTCGGCATGGTGTCGCTCTGGCTTCCGATTTTGTTCTTCGCTCGGGGCGCTGCCACCGATTTCTTGCGTGGGCTGGCAGCGAAAGCTGGGCACTCCGGTTGGGATGCCAACGCCATGCTGCAAACCTGGTGGGGGCGAACGCTGGTCGCATCGCGCTGGAGCCGCGCTGCCTATGCGGCGCTGAAGTGTGTCTGTTTTTGCTACCTGGGATTAGAGCTGGCCCTGACGCGCGGACCAGTGGCTCTGCTCGGTCCTATCACAGTCGACGCGCATGCCGCCATCCGCGCGGGTGCCCAGACGCTCGCTTGGTCAACAGGACTCTTCTGCGTGATTCGCGGGCTGCCAGTGTTCCTGGAAGGTTGGAGATTTCTTGCGCGAACTCTGGCGAGCGAGGCCTCCAGGAAAGAGTTTCGAGGAGAAGCAGTATGACCACAAACGAATTGCCTGCAAATCCGACCGTCGCGTTCTTTGATATTGACGGGACGCTGATGCCTGAACCCTCCTTGGAGAAGAGTCTTTTCTCGGGCCTGCGACGCCGCGGCGCAATTCCAGCGTGGAATTATCGGGCCTGGCTTCAGCCACGCAATTCGGTTGCTTCCTCAGGGAATTGCGGCAGTTCGTTACGCCAACAAGCATACTTGCAGGGAATTAACGCCGACAGCGTGTTCGATGTCATGGGCACAATTTCCTTCTACGAAGAAGCTGTGGAACGGGCGGCATGGCACGCGCGTCAGAGCCATTTGATCGTACTCGTCAGCGGCACGCTGGAAGTATTGGCACAAATCGCGGCCACCGCGCTGGAGTGTGAACTGGAGGTCCGAGGAGTGCAAAGCAGCGTGCTGATCCGTGCCACGCGCCTGGTGGAAGTGCGAGGAAGTTGGACGGGCCATGTGGCAGACCGCGTCATGCAGGGTGAAGAAAAATCTCTCGCGATTAAAGAGTTTGTGCACGGAAAAGGGATAGATTCTGCGCTCTGCTTTGCCTATGGCAACTGCATAATGGATCGCGCGTTGCTCTCCGCTGTCGGACTCCCTCAAGTGGTGAATCCCGGCAAAGAAATGGCTGCCCTCGCGAATCGCTGCGATTGGCCCATTTGGCATTGGCACCTGCAGCAGACTATGATTTCCCCGGGCTTCTCCCGTGTGGAATCAAAAATCCAACGGATGGAGAGCCACGCATGAACGGTACCGGGAGTCAGCAATTCAGCAAAGAGGTTGCGGCGTCGCCATGGCCGTCGCCGGGGCGAATAGGAGAGGAAATCGCGTTGCCAACCGGCGGAGAGTTCTCTATTACCTCGATAAAAAAAGCGATGCGAAAGAGCTGGCGGCAAGCTGGTCGGCCTGCGGTGCATTTGAATGGATGGCACTTGGCTACCTTTGTGTATCCAGTTTCCTTATCGCGATCTTTGCCGCCAATCTAAAACATCCTACGCGTTTGTTGACGGTTCAAGCCTTTGTTGCTGTCCTCCTCCTGGCGCTCTGCCGGGTTGGTGCGCGCTCGGCTTCCCGCGTCCCGGCGAATGGCATAACATTTTCCACCCGCTGGTGGCGTTTCTGGCGGCACTGGTATCCTCATTTATTTTTCCTGTTTTGTTTTGAAGAGCTGGCACATCTGATGACGCTCTTCACTCCAAATTGGCAAGACGCGAAGTTACTGGCCTTCGATCACTGGTTGACGGGCGTGCAACCCACAATCTGGTTGGAGCAATTTGTCACCCCCGGCCGCAACGAATTCATGCAGCTCGCCTATCTCACCTACTTCATTTATCTCCTGATTCTCGGCGGCCTCCTGTATTTCCAGAAGGATTGGAAAGCCTATTGGTCCGTGATGACCTACTCGATGGTCGGTTACTCCATCGGGTATCTGATGGCGATGTTTTTTCCGGTGGAAAGTCCGTGGTTTTCACTCTCCGGCTCCTGGAAGGCTCCTCTGGAGGGTGGCCCGATCACGGCGACCATCAATTTCATTGAACATTACGGGCGTGTCCGAGGTGCGGCATTCCCCTCGGAACATGTGGCGGGATCTATCGCTGTTCTTTGGGGCGCATGGAAATTTCGTCGCTGGCTTTTTTGGGTGATGGCCCCATGCGTGTTTTTCATGTGCGTGTCCACGATTTGGGGTCGCTATCACTATGTCGCCGATATCTTCGCAGGAATAATTACTGGCACTCTGGGCTATTTGATTGGGACTTGGTGATGCGCCGCAATGGAGCGGTGGCGATCGGTCGCGCATCTCAAACACAAGCCTGTAACGAAAAGGTCGCCGAGAAATAAATCTGCCCGCGGAATCCAGAGATGGTCGTGCACCGAGAGGGCAGACGTGCTCATAATTGCGCGCGAGTTCCACCAATAGAGCTTCGTCTGTCACCGCGCCTATGAATTGCAGGCCAACGGGGAGCCCGTCTTTTGTGAGGCCGCAGGGCACGGAGATAGCCGGAACTCCAGCGAGATTGGCTGGGCGATTCAAACGTAATAGTAGGGCGCGTGTCAGATGGCTGTTCCCCGAATCGTCACGGACTCTTCTCCGATGCGCGTTGCTGTGATCGGAGTGGTGGGAACCACCAGTGCGTCGAGTTTTTCCTCTTCCAACGTTAGATGGAATGCCGCGATGAACTGTTCGCGCAATTCCAGGCCTGCATGTAGACCACCGCAGGCACCTTCGTGCCCATCTCCAGCCGCTTCCTAACCTCCTCGTCATATTCTTCCGCGTGCGCTGGATACCACCCGGCATGCTGGTGATAGTGCGTGGCTTCGGCCCAGGCAATCTGGTTACCGGCGTCCTCTGTTTCCTGAATAAGGGGAAGAGAAACTTCCTTCAGGCGCGCACCCTGTTTCTGCAGCATACCCAGGGCCGCTCTGGAAGGAACTTTCCACGTCCGGACTCAGCACATCCAGGAAGAATTCTTTTGGCACGCCCAGTTGAGGCCGGCGCCCGCGCGAAGAATGGAGTCGCCCAAAACGTGGACGCCGCTCGCCCTTTCCGCGCATGCAGATAGCCTCAAGCAGCAAGGCCGTATCCTCAACATTTCGCGCCAAGGTCCCACAAAATCAAGCGTTGGCGAGAGCGGCACCACGTCGTCCACACTCACGCGGCCGAGGCCGGGCTTCAATCCAACCACTCCACAGAGAGAAGAAGGGATGCGAATGGATCCACCAGTGTCTGTGCCAATTGCACCATAGCCGAGTCCCGCGGCAAGAGCCGCAGCGGAACCGCCAGTGGATCCACCCGCAATTCGGCGAAAGATCCCACGGATTTTTTACCGCGCCATAGTGCCGATTATTGCTGGTTGTGCCGTAAGCGAACTCATGCATGTTGGTCTTGCCGAGCATCACCGCGCCGGCCTTTTTCAGCGCGGTTACGACTGGCGCATCGTGCAGCGGCACGAAATCACGCAAGACACGCGAGCCGGCGGTGGTACGCACCTCGGCCGTGTAAATGTTGTCCTTCAGCGAGATGGGGATGCCGTGAAGTGGCCCGCGATCTCGGCGTGCCTTTCGGCCTTTCTTTTGCCACCAATCTCCGACTCCGCGCGCCTGGCCTGCTGAAGCGCGAGCTCTTCACTGACCGTGATGAAAGCATTCAAGTGCGGATTGAGGTTCTTAGATTCGCTCTAACAGAAAGAGAGTGAGCTCCACGGGAGAAAGCTTCGCTTGGCGATAGAGTTTTCCAATCTCTGAAATGGATGCGAATGTGACTTGGGATTCGTTTGGCATCAGAAGACCCTGTCGATGCGCCGCAGATTTCCAAACGTGCCCAGGTTTGCCAGAATGAGTGCAACCTTGAATTGGTTTTCTGTGCGCACCACCCCGAGATCGACGCGGCGGTACTCCACCGCAAGTCCGCAACACCCGCCATTGTAGTTCAGCAGGATAAACTGGTTTTGCAGCGTGGAATTCTGGATGTCGTAGCTGAGTCCGGTAGCGACGTTGAAGCCTTTGCGTGTAAGGCTGCCATAGCCGATGATGGCGCGGATTTGATGCGAAGGCGGCTCGACGATGGGATCGCCCTGCAGACGAAAGTCCGCCACCGTCATGTAAAACTCGCTGTACGGTTTGATCTTCAGCAGCGTCCCGATCGTCGTAACTTTGTGCAGTTGCGTATCGTAAATCAAAATCTGCTCGGCATCATACTTGCCCCCAGGCGTCAGCGTCACGTCGCTGATAATGGGAGACCAGTTGCGCGGTGTCGAAGCAAAAGCAAATGCCGTGATGGAATCGAGCGCTTGGAACACGTTTCGCTGTCCCGTAATCAGCGCCCCACCAAACGTCGGATCGAAATAATGCTTTTGCGCGAGCCTCCAGGTCAGGAAATCGACCGGCTGGTCGTCTGCATATTTCACCCAAAGCCGCTGCGTGATTCCGTATTCGATTTCGTTTGTATTGGTGAGCGTGGCATCGCTGTCAAAGCGGATGAACTGGGCAAAGTTGTTCACCCCGGTGACGTACCGATAAGTGATATAAGGCTCGATGGTGTGTTTGTAGCGATGCTTGCTCTGCGGCCGGTCGAAGTAGCGCTCCAGCGTCGGTGGGGTCAACTCCACGGCAAACTCGCCTGTATTCCGAGTGACGGAATCGCCGGTCAGGATATCGTTGGCGTTTAACGAATCCCCGTAATATGCCGTCCGAAACGTGGCGGAACTGGTGATGCCAAGCCAATTGCCAAGATGGAGAGGCAACGTTACCCGGGGAGCGAATTCCACGCGCGGAACGAAATTAGGGGTGTTGATGAATTCGTCGTCGCGGTGGAGACCGCCCACGTACGACGTAAAGGACAAATAGATCGGCAAATTTTTCCAAGGAGCCTGCTCCACCGAGCTGAATCGGGCTTCCGGGGCGCTCCGCAGAACTACGCTGTTTGCAGGGCTCAATTCCAGGAAGCTGCGGTCATTCATCGTGGCGATGTTCAGGCTGTAGCCGCGAAAATTATTTGAGAGGAATACAGAGCTGCGAATATCGGAGCTGATGGCTTCTTCATACGTGTCGCCAAACGCCAAACGGAACGTCATGGAAGAAAGTTGATTCAGATCAGCAACAAAGCGCCAGCCGTGGTTCCAGAGAGACTGCACTTGCAGTTGCTGCTGGTAGCCCCCCTGATTCTCGATGGTTCCGTTGGGGCCGGGGATGCCCCGGTCCTGGACTCCAAAATAAGTGTAGCGGATGGAAGTGTTCTCATAGGGGCGGGCACGGAAATCGACGCGCTCACTGGGGCCACGGCGGCTAAAGTATTCGAAACCGGTGGTCAAGTCCATCCAGGAAGTTGGCGCCCAATAGAAGGCGTCTCCAATTGTGAACCCCTTGGTTGTGCTGTTACCGACGACGGGAATCAGGAATCCAGACTGGCGCACACGTTCGCCCGCCGGTGTGGTGGCGTATGGCAGCCACAATAGGGGAATTCGGTAAAGGCGAAAATTCGAATTGACCAGTGCCACGTTCTTCTCAATCGTGATCTTGGCCTCCGGCGCATAAAACTGCCAGGTGGGATGCAGGGGATCGCAAATCGTGAACCAGGAGTGGCGAACAATGTAAAAATCCGGCGACATCCGTTCCACTTCTTTCGCCTCAAAATATACCGGGTTCTCCGTGATCAGCAACGTGGGATTGGGGTGGCGTTCCAGCTTCACCTTGCCGTGTACATTGTGGAATGTGCCGTGACCGGTCTGAATATTCAGCTGGGCATCGTCTCCTTCAAGATGTTGGCTCTCATAGTCAAATTGTACGTGCCCTCGGGCGATCGCTTCGAACGTTTCGGTGTTGTACTCCACGTGGTCAGCCTGCAATCGCATATCGCCGTAGTGAATGTCGACGTCATCGTCCGCAATATAGATACTGCCTTGGCGGCGCTGTGGCCCTTTCGCAGAGATCTCCGCCGTTCCCCCAGCCTGCGCAGTGGGAAGCTGCACCTGTTGCGCGCGACATTCCGTCGTTCCCGGCAGCAACAGCGCTAGGAGCCAGAAGAGCCTGTGCACATTGTAGAGGGCGGAAGTGGGATGAGTTCTATTCACGCGGCGTTTGCGCTCGATGAGATGAAACGTTAGCCTAGCATGCACGCAATGGGTTTTGTAGACAACCTCGCGGCCACGCAAACAATAGATGCACAAACGGCGGTGAAAGAAGTATCATGCCCAATTTCGTAGGGGAGAATCGAATGAAAACTGGGAATTTCTGGTGCAGGAGTTGCCTCTTGTTGGTCTTCTTCTGCTCTTCGGGGGTTTTCGTGGCGCGGGGCGACACGCCACCCGCTGGCGACAAGTTCAAAGGATTGGACTTTCGCGAGCTTGGTCCTGCTGTAATGGGCGGCCGGATTGACGATTTCGCCGTCGTCGAGAGCAATCCCAATGTTGTTTTCGCAGGCGTGGCCTCCGGCGGAGTCTGGAAGAGCACCAATAACGGCACAACCTGGGAGCCGGTCTTCGACAAGGAAGGTGTCTCCACTATCGGCGATATCGCAATTGCTCCTTCTGATCCATCCATCGTCTGGGTTGGCACCGGCGAGCCGAACAATCGCCAAAGCTCGTCATGGGGCGATGGCGTCTACAAATCCATGGATGGCGGGAAGACTTGGCAGAACATGGGTCTCGCCGCAACTCATCATATTGGCCGCATCGTGATCAATCCCAGAAATTCTAATGTGGTCTATGTCGCCGCCCTCGGCCACTTGTGGGGACCGAATCCCGAGCGTGGTGTTTATAAAACATCCGACGGCGGCAAGACCTGGGCGCAAGCCTTGAAAATTAATGACGACACCGGCGTAAGCGATATTGCCATGGATCCCCAGAGTCCCGACACTCTCTATGCTGCGGCCTATGAACGCCGGCGCACCGTGTTCGGTTTCAACGGCGGCGGGCCGGATGGTGCTATCTATAAATCCATCGACGGCGGCGCGACCTGGAAGAAATTGCTGAAGGGTCTCCCTTACGAGAATGGCGGCGATACCGGGCGCATCGGCCTCGATATCTACCGCAAGAATCCCAACGTTGTGTATGCATTGGTGCAGCATGAGAAAGGTGGCATTTTCCGAAGTGACGACATGGGTGAAACCTGGAATAAAATGGGGGACACCAATCCTCGCCCTTCGTATTACAGCCAGATTCGTATCGACCCGAACAACGACTTGCGCATCTGGGTACTCGGCGCGGCAATGTATTTTTCCGAAGACGGCGGAAAGACCTTTTCCACCGATCGCGTCAAGAAGATACACGGCGATTTCCACGCGCTCTGGATCGATCCAGCGGATTCCAACCATGTTCTTGCGGGAAGCGACGGGGGAATTCACTGGAGTTATGACAATGGTCGATCCTGGGATTTCGTGAATACTATCGCCATTGGCCAGTTCTATGAAATTGGTTTAGACAATGATCGGCCGTATCATGTTTGCGGCGGCTTGCAGGACAACGGAAGCTGGTGCGGCCCGGTGCGCTCCCTGACGACCGATGGAATCGCCAATGAGGACTGGGTCGTGATTCACGGTGGGGATGGGTTCTATGCTCAGGTAGATCCCGTGGAACCCTGGATCGTCTATACCGAATCGCAGGATGGGGATCTTGCCCGGCGGAATATAAGGACAGGCCAGGAGCGCGGTATTGGCCCCCAGGCAAAGCTCAATGAGCCCCACTATCGCTTCAACTGGAATTCCCCCGTCGCCATTTCTTCCCATGATCACCAAACAATCTATTACGGGGGCAACTACCTCTTTAAATCAACAACTCGCGGCGATTCCTGGACGCGCCTGGGCGGAGAACTCACTTCTGCTACCGACCGCAACAAGTTGCCGGTCTTCGGCAAGGTCCCGGATAAAACGACTTTGTCCCGCCATGACGGTGTTGAGGAATATCCCAGCATTACCGCGATCAGCGAATCCCCGCTGACCGAAAATGTTTTATGGGTTGGCACGGATGACGGAAATCTGCAGGTCAGCCGCGACGCAGGAAGGAACTGGAAGAATGTGGCGTCGCACGTCACCGGATTGCCAAAGGGTACCTACGTCAGCCGGGTGGTGGCTTCGAAGTACGCAGAAGGTACGGCATACGCCACATTCGACGGCCACCGCAGCGACGACTACGCCATTTACATTTTTCTGACCACCGATTACGGGGAAACCTGGAAATCCATTCGCAACGGAATTCCCGACACGGCTGGAAGCGTTCATGTCATCCGCGAACATTCTTCGAATGCGAACCTGCTGTTTGCCGGCATGGAGTTTGGCCTGTGGGTCTCTCAGGACCACGGCGCAAACTGGTCACAATTGAAAAACAATTTCCCCACGGCTCCCGTCGACGATATCCAGATTCACGCTCGTGAAAACGATCTCGTGCTCGCGACGCATGGAAGATCAATCTGGGTTCTCGACGACATCACTCCCCTGGAAAAAATGGATTCAAGCCTCACAACCGCGGCAGTCACCTTCTTTCCCCCGCGCCCTGCCACGTTGTGGTTTCTCCGCGCACGCCGTTGGAGTTCTGGACAAAAGTTCTTCACGGCAAAAAATCCCCCCTACGGCGCTTTGATTAATTACTACTTGAAGGACGCGATTCCTCCGGAGCAAAAAAAGCCCGAAAAGGACACGGAAAAGGAGAAGAAGAGCAAACCGGCGGAGGAGGACAAAACCAGGAAGAACGCCCCGGAAAAGAAGGAGGGGCCCGCAAAGATTACCGTTTTCGACAAGGATAATAAACTGATTCGAGAGTTCGACGGGCCGGGTGCGGTGGGATTCAATCGCGCCAATTGGGATTTACGTTACGATCCTGCTTCCGAACCCACTGCCGAACAAAAGGAAGCTATGGCAGCGGGTTATTATGAAGGTCCGCGAGGGCCTCGTGTGGATCCCGGCGAGTACACCGTAAAAATCAAGGCTCTTGAGAAGGAAACGTCGCAGAAAGTCGCTGTGGAGGAAGACCCGCGGATCACGCTCTCCGCAGCCGATAGAGCAGCACGCCGAGCGGCGCTGGATGATCTTTACGCCATGGCTAAAACAGCTTCGGCGGACCGGAAAAAGATTCTTGCACTCCAGGCGGCGCTGAAGGCCGCGCAAGCGCAATGGAAACATGAAGCGGAGCAGAAAAATGGCGTCAAGATTCCGCAAGCCATTCAATCGCAAGCCGACGAATTGCTAAAGAAAGTGAATGAACTGGCCAGGAAGTACCACCGCGAACGGGAAGGATTGGGAAACGCCGGCCCGCCGTTTGAATGGCTCCCGGCGCCGTTGCCCAGTCAAGTTCAGGGCTTGATGGAAGACATCGATGACTTTGCGGCGGCTCCCGGGCAACAACAAACCGAGAAAATTGCCGAGCTAAAGCCGCAGGTAAGCGAGTCCTCGGCCCAGCTTAAAAAACTCCTGGAAGAGGATCTGCCCGCCCTGAATAAAAAAATGAATGAGGCCGGCGTGCCTCATATCGTCCCGAATTTCGATGGGAGCGACGGAGCGGACGGAGACGAACAGGAAGAATCCGAAGGCTGAATTGCGGTTGAAACGACTTGCAGTGATGTGCGTCTAAGGGGACAGATTGTTCGGGTGCATGCCAAAGGCGCACCCTTTGATCCGGGGTCGCCTATCGCGATAACAGAAAGGAAAAACAGCATGAGCGCCATTCGCTCGAAGTGGTGGACGTACGCCGGGTGGGGTGTACTTCTCGGATTGATACTTTGTGGTGGTGACTTCGCATCTGCTTCGGCCTTTGCTCAGGATCAGAATCAACAGAAAGCAGACGACAAAAAAGACGAGAAAAAAGACGAGAAGAAAACGCTGGAGTTGAAGCCTGAACGCAAAATCGAATTTTCCACCGATGAGGGTACCTGGCTGTCCCTGGACCTCTCGCCCGATGGCAAGACCATTGTCTTCGAACTTCTTGGCGATATTTACACTCTGCCCGTGGAAGGCGGCCAGGCCAAGTTGATCTCTGGGGGAATGCCTTTCGATAGTCAGCCGCGCTTTTCACCCGACGGCAAGTGGATTGCCTTTCTCTCTGACCGCGATGGTGGCGAGAATGTCTGGATCATGAAGCCAGATGGCAGCGATCCCAAGCAACTTTCCAAGGAAACGTGGTCGGATTTTGCCTCGCCGTCTTGGACTCCCGATGGCAACTATGTGCTGGTCTCAAAAACCACCGAGGCCCTTTCTACTTACGAACTCTGGATGTATCACGTGCAGGGCGGCTCTGGAGTGCAAATCACCAAGGCGAAATCGGCGCCAAAACAACCCCGAAAGGAGAGGGCCAACGCCCTGGGGGTGGTAGCTTCTGCTGATGGCAAGTATCTCTATTATGCGCGGCGGACCGGCGCTTTTGCCTACAACGCACAATTCCCCCTTTGGCAAATTGCCCGGCGCGACCGCAAGACAGGTGACGAAGACATTCTCCTGGAACAGTTGCGCAGCAGTTTCCGCCCTGTCCTTTCGCCGGACGGAAAACAGTTGTTGTACGTGACGCGCTTCGAAACGGAGTCGGGTTTACGCTTGCGCAACCTCGAAACTGGAGAAGATCGTTGGGTGAGATATCCCATCACACGCGACGATCAGGAAGCGATTTTCTCGCGCGATCTTTTCCCTGGGTATGCCTTCTTCCCCAGCGGCAAAGAAATTCTCTACAACCAGGACGGAAAAATCCGGCGTTTGAACCTGGAGTCTGGCGCGGAATCCGTCGTTCCCTTTACCGCCAATGTGAAGTTGGATCTTGGCCCAAAACTCGATTTCCCCCAGCGCGTCGAAGAAGGCCCGGTGAAAGTTCGCCTGATTCAGGATCCCGTCGAATCGCCCGATGGCAAGCGCATGGCTTTCTCTGCGATGACACACCTCTACATCATCGACCTCCCCAATGGCAAACCACGCAGATTGTTGAGCGGCGATTCGCGGGAGTTTCAGCCGGCTTGGTCTCCCGATGGAAAGTGGCTCGTCTATGTAACTTGGTCGAATGCAGGCGGCCAGCTCTGGAAAGTTTCTGCGGACGGTGGGACTCCAGTTCAACTGACAAAAACTCCCGCGCTCTATAGCAATCCTGTGTGGTCGCCCGAGGGCACTCGAATCGTATTGTTGCGTGGCAACGCTTACGATCGCGAGAACGCTGAATTCGATGGCGGTCAAACTTCGAATGCCGATTTGATCTGGCTTCCGTCAGAAGGCGGCGATGCCAAGCTGATTTTGCCTGCCCGTGGCGCCGGTGCCCCGCACTTCGCTCACGACAAAGACCGCATTTACGTGAATACTCCACAAGGCCTTGTCTCTCTTCGTTATGACGGGACCGATCGTATTACCCATCTGCAGGTGAAAGGTGCCGGCGATTACAGCGAGGAAGAACCCACTCCTGCGGATGATCTCCGCGTCAGTCCGGACGGCCAATGGGTCTTGGCCCAGGTGATGAATCAGCTCTTCCTGGTGGCCATGCCGGTCGTCGGCGGAGAAACGCCAACCGTCATCGTAACTTCTGGCACCGTCCCCGTAAAACGTATTTCAGATATTGGCGCTGATTATTTTCACTGGTCCGATGACGGAAAGACTATTTCCTGGGCCGTGGGTGCGAGCCTCTTCCGGCAACCGCTGAGCTCTATCTCCTTTGAGAAGCCCAAGGAAGAAAAGGACAAAGACGAAAAGAAAGCCGCTGCAAGCGGAGACACCGGCAAGAAAGATGCCAATCAGGCTGCGCCCAAGTCTGACGAGAAGAAAGAAGAGAAAAAACCAAACGAACGTTCCAAGGACGTTCAGGAGATCCGCGTTGCCCTGGAGGTGCCTCGCGCAACTCCCAAGGGCACCATCGTTCTCCGTGGCGCAACCGTCGTCACCATGAAGGGCACAGAGGTGATTCAAGATGCTGATGTTGTTGTTGAAAACAATCGCATCAAGAGTGTCGGTAAGCGGGGCTCCGTTCCGCCCGGCGCGCGTGTATTCGACGTACAGGGCAAGGCCATCGTTCCTGGCTTTGTGGATACACACGCGCACTGGTTTGAGATTCGCCGCGGAATTCTCGACGTACAAAACTGGTCGTTCCTCGCCAATGTCGCTTACGGCGTCACCTCGGGCTTGGACGTCCAAACTGGCACCAACGACATGTTTGCCTATCAGGACTTGGCCGATAGCGGTGAAATCATCGGACTGCGCGCTTTCTCCACTGGGCCTGGCGTGTTTTCAAACAACGATTTCCAGTCCGTCGATGAAGCAAAAGGCGTGCTCACCAAATATCGCGACTACTACGGAACGCACAATATCAAGAGCTATATCGTCGGCAATCGCAAGCAACGGCAGTTCATGGTGCAGGCCTCCAAAGAACTGGAAATGATGCCCACCACTGAGGGCGGCCTCGACTTGAAGCTCGATATGACCCATGCCATCGATGGGTTCCACGGAAATGAACACACTCTGCCGATTGTTCCTCTTTATAAAGATGTCCTTCAACTCTTCACACAGTCGGGAATTGCTGAAACTCCGACGTTGATCGTCAGCTACGGCGGACCTTGGGGTGAGAACTATTTTTATGAACACACGGAAGTTCACAACGATCCCAAGCTGAATCATTTCACCCCGCATCTGTTCCTGGACCGTAAGGCCACGCGGCGCGCGTTCTGGGGACGTGAGGACGAGTACGAGTTCCCGAAACACGCCGCCCAAATGGCGAAGTTGCTTCGTGAGGGTGGACTCGTCGGCGTTGGCAGTCACGGCCAATTGCAAGGCCTTGGCTATCACTGGGAAATGTGGATGCTGGCAAGCGGCGGCATGACCCCGATGGAAGTGTTGCGCTGCGCCACTGTGAATGGTTCGAAGATCGTCGGGCGCCCACAGGACATCGGTTCGCTCGAGCCTGGCAAGTTGGCGGACCTCGTAATCCTCGACAAGAATCCGCTCGACGATATCCACAACACCAACACCATTCACTGGGTGATGAAGAACGGTGAACTATACGAGGGCGATACACTCGACCAGGTTTGGCCGGAACAGAAAAAGCTAGCTCCACTTTGGTTCTGGAATTTCGACAAGCCGAAGACGGGCGAGCCATTGCACTACGGCACTACTGATAAACCCTGATGTGTTCTAGAAAACGGCAATCACAAGAAAACCAACAAGCTCGTGGCTTAGCGCTCACTTCGTTTCTTTCGCCGGGGCCTTCGCGTGGTTTGCCCGGTACCATTCGAAGGTACGCTGCAAGCCCTCCGCGAATCCTATCGTGGGCTCGTACCCCAACTGCTCTTTTGCCTTGCTTATATCCGCGAGCGAATCACGAATATCGCCATCCCGTGCCGGATCGTACTTCGCTTCAATCTTTTTGCCGGTAATGTCCCGCAGATGTTCCAGCGTTTGATTTAACGAAATGGAAAAGCCGGTGCCGATGTTGTACACATTCCCCGAAGCGCTGGGAGCCTCGCACGCAAGCAGGTTGGCTTGTACCGCGTTTTCAACGAACGTGAAATCTCGCGTCTGCTCACCGTCGCCGAAGATTACTGGCTGCGTGTCGTCCAATATGGCCGCCGCGAACCGTGACAATACACCTGAGTAGGGAGAATCGGGGTCCTGGCGCGGGCCGAATATATTGAAATAGCGAAGTGAAACGTTTTCCAGTCCATAGCAACGCCCAAAAGTTTGCGCGTACAATTCCCCCACATATTTCGCGACGCCATACGGAGAGATCGGCACAGGCTGCATAGACTCCGTCTTCGGCAGGACGGGGGTCTCTCCATAAGCCGAGGAAGAACCCGCATACACCACCCGTTTCACCTTATTGTCGCGCGCTGCCACCAGCACATTCAGCGTTCCATCCACATTAATTCGGTTCGTATCGATTGGATCCTTCACCGAACGCGGTACCGAGGTGCGCGCCGCGAGATGAATCACGAAGTCCGCCTGGTGCATGGCCTTCTGCACGATTTCCAGATCGGTGATAGACCCTTTCATGAAGGTGATTTTGCTGCGAACTTCGGTGAGATTATCTTCTTTGCCAGACGACAAATCGTCGAGCACCACGACGCTATGCCCTCGCCGCACCAATTCATCCACAGTGTTCGAGCCGATAAATCCGGCGCCGCCCGTAACCAGGTAGCGCATCTCCGTCTCCCTTCGGTCGCAAAAGCTTTCTTATTGTACGATGGTAAGACGCATTCTCGTGCAATGTTTCGCGAGTGCGTCATAGGTCATGAGTAAAAAACGGTCAACGATTCTCATCATCGTGTTTCTCCTCGCAGGGGCTAGTTTGTACTATGCGCACCGCCGCCCGGAGCATCGCGGCGCACCAACACCATCCACCTACCCCTCAACTGCGGCCGGCACTACACCGTCCACTGCCGTTCCAGACTCGGTAAGCCACGAGAAGCCTGGCACCACGGCAACAGAGAGTGGCAAGACACATATTCCGCCCTCAGAAACTGGGCCGATTCTACGACCGGGTGAAACCCTGGAATTCGCCGCCAACGTCACGAAGTTGGACAGCACTGTCGCGAATCTGAAGATCCTCGTGGGTGAAAAGCGCGATCTGGCGGGCAAACGTGTGTGGCATCTTCAAGCATTTGCCCACACCGAAAATCCTTACCGCATGGTCTTCGAATTAGACGACCAATTCGACTCCTACAGCGACCCCATCGATCTCACCAGCCACCAATATGAAATGCATCTCAGCGAGCGCGGCCAGAAGGTGGATTCCGTCCAGCGCATGATTGCATCGGCAAAGGATCCCACCCCTCCCGGCATCACCGCCGCTCGCGTGCTCCCACAGACCCGCGATCCGCTGGGCTTTCTGCACTATTTGCGCAACGTGGATTGGAGCAAAACCCCGGAAGTTCGTTCCCCGGTCTATGACGGCCACAAGTTGTACGACGTCCGTGCTGTTCTAAAAAGCAAGTCCCAAGCCGTAAGCGTTCCTGCAGGTGATTTCAATACCACCAAAATCGAAATCCATGTGCTTGATAACGGCACCGAAATGAAAGACGCCCACTTTTTCCTGTATCTTGCGAACGACTCTCTGCGCATTCCGGTGCTGGTGGAGGCGGTTCTACCCGTGGCCAGCGCTCGGGTCGAGCTCACCAGAGCAAAGTAGGAGTGCTGTTCCCCGCTCCGCCTAACCCAGGCAATCCCTGCACTCAGCAGGCGACAATTTTCTCCCGGTGCCGCATCACTCGCCGCGTGGCATTTCGCGTGTCGATCACCAGCTTCGATGAATCCACAATCAAGGAATAATCGTAGCTGGAATGATCGGTGGCGATGATCACGGCATCATACTTCCCCAATGTGTCCGCGCTCAGTGGAACCGACTTCATGTTGGAGTAGTCGTAATGCCGCATCTTGTGAAGCTGAGGGAAGTAAGGATCGTTGTAGTCGAAGTGGGCGCCGCGCTTTTGCAGAATCTCCATGATTTTCAGCGTGGGGGACTCACGCAGGTCGTCAACGTCTTTCTTATACGCCACACCGAGCACCAGAACTTTCGATCCGTTCAGGCTCTTCTTGTGCTGATTGAGCGCTTCGGCAATGGAATCAACCACGTGGTACGGCATCGAGGTATTAATCTCCCCGGCCAATTCAATGAACCGCGTCGAAAAATCGTACTCGCGCGCTTTCCACGACAAATAAAACGGATCGACGGGAATACAGTGGCCGCCTAGTCCCGGCCCAGGATAGAACGGCATGAAACCGAAGGGTTTTGAGGACGCCGCCTCGATCACTTCCCAAACGTCCACATCCATTCGTTGGCAGAGCAGTTTGAGTTCATTTACTAGCGCAATGTTCACGCAGCGAAATATGTTTTCCAGAAGCTTGGCCATTTCCGCCGCGCGCGTGGAACTAACCGGGATCACCTTGGAGACGACTTGCGCATACAGCGCTTGTGCCGCGCGGCAGCTTGGTGGATTCACGCCACCTACCACCTTCGGAATCTGGGCAAGCCCATATTGCTTATTTCCGGGATCTTCGCGCTCAGGCGAAAATGCCAGGAAGAAATCCCCCGCAACGTTTTCATTCTCGATACCCGACGCCATCGGGCAGCGCAAGCCGCTTTTTTCCAGAATCGGCAGGACGAGCTCTTCCGTCGTTCCCGGATACGTAGTCGACTCAAGCACCACTAACTGGCCCTTCTGCAGATTCGGCTGGATCGACTTCGCTGTCTTTTCCACGTAGCTCAGATCAGGCTCCCGGTATTCATTCAGGGGAGTCGGGACACAGATGATGATGGCATCCGCCTCGCTGAGCTTTGAAAAATCGTTGCTGGCCCCAAAATGCCGGCTGTTCACATATTGCTGAATCTTCGTTTGTTGGATGTGCTCGATATACGACTTCCCTGAATTCAACAATCGGACTTTTTCCGGGTCCGTATCAAAACCTGTTACTTTGTGCCCGGCCTCCGCAAATCGCAGGGCGAGGGGAAGCCCCACATAACCACACCCAATAATTCCGACTTTCAATTGGCTGCTCTTAAAGAACTCGGGTCTTCTATCCGTAGCCATGAGATGAAACGTGCTCCTCCGATTGTGGACTGCTCTTACGCAGGCTTAAGGCCCGGGGACAAACGACATAGGCATCATATCAGTTTCTCTTGTCCGGCCAGAGCCCAAGCCATGGCTTGTTTCTCAAGTATTCACAGATTCGCGCACACCTCCCACTACCAAGTTGCTATTCTTTGTCGCCAGCATCAAGATAACCGTCGTAACTCTTCTTCTCTCTCGAAGGGATTCGCGCTCTCCCAGCATGTTGATTCTTACGATTTTGGTGCTCGGTCTTTTTGTGGGAATTCTCGTTGGCCTCTTGGGCATTGGAGGTGGTGTCGTTTTAGTGCCCGCGATGGTGTATCTGCTTCACTACGACCAGCACCTCGCCCAAGGCACATCTTTGTTCATCCTTCTCCCTCCCATCGGGTTGGGGGCGCTACGTGGCTACTGGAAGAATAGTGACGTGGATTTGCGAGCCGGAATCTGCTGTGCCATCGGCTTTCTCTTAGGCGGTTACGTCGGTGGCAGAATCGCCGTTCCTATGCCTTCGCGCGATCTTCAGGGCGTGTTTGGGTTTTTCCTGATGTTGTCTGCGGTCTTGCTTTGGCGCAAGACCAGTTCGAGCGCAAAGTCTGCCGAGACTGTTTCTGGCCCAGCTAATGCGAACCTGGCACGCAGCGCTGAAATCACTTTTGTGGCCGCGCTCTGTGGCGTAGCCGCGGGGATGGTGGGAATCGGCGGCGGCGTCCTGCTGGTCCCGTTGCTCGGACTCTTATTTGGTTTCAGCCAGCATCGCGCCCAGGGCACCAGTTTGGTGGCGCTTATTCCTCCCACGGGCCTGTTGGCATTCTTGACTTACGCTAAGGCTGGCTACGTGAATTGGGAGGCAGGCCTCTTACTGATTCCTGGCGTATTCCTCGGTGGCATTCTAGGGGCGCTCATTGCCCGTCGCCTCAATCCTCGGCGCATGCGCCAGGTATTTGCGGCTTTGATGTTCATCCTCGGCCTTTGGCAGGCTTTCTCTGCCTGGCGCTCCTGAAGCATACTAAGAACTCATGGTTGATATTCACTCTCATATCCTTTTCGGCCTCGACGATGGCGCTAAAACTCTGGAAGACTCCCTCGCGATGGCCGAAGACGCCATTGCCGATGGCATCACCCACGTGGTTGGCACCCCGCATGCCAGCTCCGAGCACACCTTCGATTTTGCCAACGTTCAAGCGGTCCGCGATGCCTTGGCGGCAAAGCTGGATGGAAGACTGACGCTAGCCACCGGCTGCGATTTACACCTCAGTCCCGAAAACCTGCTGGCAATTCGAAAGAATTCGGCGCCTTTCTGCATCAACCAAAAAGACTATTTGTTGGTTGAGTTCAACGAGTTCTCCATTCCCCCCGCGATGGACCAGACGCTTCACGAGCTGCAACTCGCTGGACTGCGCCCCATCATCACTCATCCGGAACGCAACGCTATCCTGAGATCGCATCCTGACCGGCTTATGAACTGGGTTCGTCATGGGTGCTTTGCCCAGATAACCGCTGGCTCCCTGTCAGGAGTATTTGGGCCCGGCGCAAAAGAAGATGCCTGGAACTGGATGGCCCGCGGCCTTGTTCATTTCGTTTCCAGTGATGCGCACAATACGGCGCGCCGCCCGTTGAAACTGAAATCTGCTTACGATTCCATCGCCGAGCAATTGGGTGAGGAGATTGCAAAAGCGCTTCTGATTGAGAATCCTCTCGCTGCGTTCAACGGTGAAGCACTTCCATTTGTGCCTGAAGTGGAAGAGCCAGAGGAGCGTCGCAAGCGCAAACGTTTTCTCTTTTTCTAGGCCGCTACAGGTTCAGTTTGCCGGGCGAAGCGGCAGTCCCGCCCACGCATTCAACATCCCCAGCACCTCGCGAACCACATCCAAGGCATTGCCGGTATTCCGCCACCAATGCGACGGATCAAAGTCATCGCTGGAAACACCCCGCACGATAGCTTCACCGTCTCCTTGCGAAAGGCGTTTCCACAGTGTGCGCGCGCGACGCGTGTGAGCTCTGGACGTCACCAGAATCACTTTGTGCACCTTCTCTTGTCTCAATGCTTCTCCGATTGTCTTCATCTCATCCGCTGTGTTCACAATCGGCGGTTCCAGAATCCGTATGGCGCTCTCTGGCACTCCTTCTCGTTCCAAAATGAGTTTGTCGTATATCTCTTCCCCCGTATACGGCACCGACAGTTTTTGCAGAGTGGCTCCAGGTTCCGTCGAATATGTCAGCCACACTTCGCCAGCGTATCCACCTTTATATATCCTGGCCGCTTCCAGGGCTCTTTCCGGCATCCTTCCGCTCAGAACGGCAATCGCCGTTGCTTTCTCAAGGGGATCTTCGACCGAGAGCCAGCGCCCTACGTTCAAGAAGCACAACGCCCCCGCAAACAGCAAGAAACCGGCAGCGGCCAACCACAGTCTCGGCCGTCGATCGGATGGCATTGGAAGCAGCGACGCGAAAAGGAATCCTTGCATGCTGGCGAATGGTATCTCTCGCTTGCCTAGTCGTCAAACGTGTTCCAAGTTGCCGCCCTGCTTGTCCTGATTCATGTTAGGAAAAGTCTGCAGGGACACTATAAAATGGATGCCGTCACTTCGGGAGGATGCATGAGAGCCGTAGTCACGGGTGCCGCGGGTTTTCTGGGTTCCCATCTTTGTGACCGACTGTTGGCGGAAGGTTGGGACGTTCTTGGACTGGACAATTTCATTACCGGAGAAGAGTCCAACCTCGCCCATTTGAAAGGGAACTCACGCTTCCAACTCGAACGAAAAGACATCTCCCTGCCGGTTCACGTCGCGGGCGGAGTCGGCTACGTTTTCCACTTTGCTTCTCCCGCAAGTCCCCCGGACTACCTGAAGTTTCCCATCGAAACCCTTAAAGTTGGTTCGCTTGGAACCATGCACTCCTTGGACCTTGCCTTCGAAAAAAACGCCAAGTTTCTTTTGGCTTCGACGAGTGAGTGTTACGGCGATCCCACCGTCTCTCCGCAGAGTGAAGCCTATTGGGGCAACGTGAATCCCGTAGGGCCTCGCAGCGTCTACGACGAAGCCAAGCGCTTCGCGGAAGCCACCACCATGGCCTATCACCGATTTCACGCCTTGGATACTCGCATCGTGCGCATCTTCAATACCTACGGCCCCCGTATGCGCTTGAACGATGGCCGCGCCCTGCCCAATTTCGTATACCAGGCGCTCAGCGGCCAGCCAATCACTGTCTATGGCGATGGCAAACAGACGCGCAGCTTCTGCTACGTTTCGGACTTGATCGATGGAATTTTCCTGCTAAGCCAATCCGATGAACATTTCCCCACCAATATCGGCAATCCTACGGAAATGACCATTTATGAATTTGCTCAACGGGTGTTGAGCTTTTTTCCAAACGCGCCACAAATCATTCATGAGCCATTACCTGAGGACGATCCGAAGCAGCGCCGGCCGGATATCACCAAAGCCAGAAAACTGTTGCATTGGGAACCGAAGATAGGATTGGACGAAGGTCTAAAAATCACGATGGAGTTCTTCAAGGAGCAATTCGCTCGCGAGTCTCTCGGCGCTAGCTCGTAGACCAGTTACTCTCGGCAGCTGCCCCTGCCACTAGACACGGCCGAAGGAGAAGTACTCAAACCGTAGTTGCTGCATTTTTGCCGGCGAGTATAAATTCCTGCCGTCAATCACCAGCCGGCGCTCCATTAGCTTGCCGGCCTTCTCCCAATCGAGGTTCTTGAATGCTTGCCATTCCGTGCATACCAGCGCGGCATCTACGCTTTTCAGCGCTTCATACGGATCTTCGTAATAGGCAACCTGCGGGAATAGGGACTTTGTCCGCGCTATTGCTTCCGGATCGCTGGCCTGCACCTGCGCCCCTTCTTCCAGCAACCTGCGGATCACTTCCAGCGCCGGCGCAAAACGGATGTCGTCCGTGTTGGCCTTGAACGCCAAACCCAGCACGGCAACCCGTTTGCCTTTTACGACCCACAGTGCTTTTTGGATTTTCTCGAAATACCTGTCGACCCGCTGCTTGTTCACGCGTTCCGCAGCCTTCAACATCTCAAAATCCACCCCGACCGAGGAAGACAGGTGAATGAACGCCTGAATGTCTTTTGGGAAACAGAATCCGCCGAAACCCAGTCCCGCCTTTAAAAACTGTGTACCGATACGCGGGTCCAGCCCCATCGCATGCGTCACTTCTTCCACGTCCGCCCCAATGCGCTCGCAAAGATCAGCGATCACGTTTGCATAACTGATTTTCAGTGCCAGAAACGAGTTGGACGCATGCTTGATCAGTTCCGCGCTGTTGATGGTCGTGACCAGCAGTTCACCTGCCGGATTCGCGGGACAATTCCCCGCATGGATCGGGCAGTGGAATTTCTTTTCCAGGATGGGACGATAGATTTCGCGCAATTTTGTGGCGGAATCCTCGTCTTCGACACCGATGACGATACGATCCGGGATGAAAGAAATCTCCCACCGCCGTTCCCTCACGAAGAAATTCGGGGTTTGAGGCCACATGAAATTTTAGCTCTCCGCCCGCGGGAGTAGGCGGCCATGGCTTTCTGTAATTGCAATCCGGTCAGTGCGGGTACCGTGCTCTTCTCCACTACCAGCTTGGATGTGCGCGCCTCCTGAGCCACCTGCCGCGCCACATGATCGATCGCGGAAAGATCCGCTTCACCGCTTTCTTTTGGCGGAGTCCCCACGCAGATAAAAATTACTTCACCGGCACGAATGGCCTCGCCCGCATCCGCAGTAAAAGTAATCTTCTTCTCAGCCACTGCGCGCTTCAGCACCTCATCCAGATGCTGCTCATAAATGGGGATTTTCCCGGCCTTCAACTGATCGATGCGCTTCTCATCGATGTCCGTGCAGAACACTTCGTGGCCCGCTGCCGCTAAACAAGCTCCCGTCACTAGCCCCACATAGCCACACCCAATGACTGCAAGGCGCATTTTTTCTCCTTTACCAACTCCGGAGTTCTCTTAACATCCTGAGGAGGAGCGAATCTGCCTCGCTCCTTCATTGCCGATCCTGCTCCTGGCGGGTAGTTTCATCTTCTTCCAAGCAGCAATCCGCGCAGCCCCAGAAGCACCAGTTTTGGCTGATTCTTCACCACATTCCATAACAGACGAGTGGACTCATCCCGGTTGATCTCCCCAAGCGATTCGCGCGCCGAAACATTCAGCATGTCCACCAGGCGCGAGTAATCCTCCTGCTGAAAATAGTGCAGCGCCCGGCGGATTAACCAGTGGGTGCCTAATTCTCGCCGAAGCGCGCGCAATTCACGCCTGCCATTTTGCAGAATCGCATCGGCCACGCCGCGCGCTCCCCGAAATCCGGTGACAATTCCGCCCACCGTGGACACTTTCACCTGCGCCGCCGCATCGCCTACCAGATACACTTCGCCGCTGCCAACACGGCGTTGGATCGGAACCCACCGTTTGTACACCGGAATGCGCGCGCCCTGCCATTCCAGCGGCTCGAACCCTTTCTTTTCCAGGAAACGGTCGAAACACTGTTTCGTGGCCCGGCCATGCTCGCCGATTACCCCCACGGCTGCTCGTTCCTTCGATTCCGGAATCATCCAATAAAAATAGGGCGTGTCGTCGGGTACGAACCAGACTCGCGTAGTGTCGGCGGGACAGTCTTTTGGCAGCTTTACCACCGCTTGAACCAGCGGAACGGTCGCCACGGCCGGCCAACCGGCTGCCCGGGCCACGCGACTGGCGGCGCCATCGGCGCCCACTACGCTCTCCGCGTGTAGTTCCTTGCGTTCACCCGCCTCGTCGACTTCGACGCGCAGGCCGCGTCCGTTTGGCGCAAGTCCCAGGAACCGCGTGTCGAAGCGAAATTTTGCCCCGGCTGCTTCCGCTTCTTCCGCCAAAGTTCGAATCAGGCGGTATCGTTCAATGATGAGATCAGGGCGACGAAGGGCCACCTGGGCGGACCGGCCATCGGTGAACAGCTCGAATCGCCGGATCTCATTCAAGATGCTCGATTCCGCCGCTGCACTGATTTGTTTTTTGAAATGGTCGGTGACGATCAACGTCCGCGGCGCAGGGCCGAGCGCAGGCCGGGACTCCAGCACCTGCACGCTATGGCCACCCTCCGCCACATGCTTCGCCGTGTACAACCCCGCCGCGGAGCCGCCTACGACAATAATGTCCTTGGCTTCCCGGCTCCGCCGGTTTTCCTTACCTGCTGTGTCCACGTTTTTCGCTCTATCTCAAACTTTTTGGAAGTGTTGTCCCACACCCTGGGCCGAGTCCGCATCCCCAGCGCGGGACAAACTGGGCAAGTGGTAAGCGGCCAGCGATACAAAGTATAGCGAATCCCGTCCCTCGCACAAAACCAGCTGCGCAGGCAAACTTCTTCATTTAAGTACTGCGAAGGAATCGGCACTAGGACGTGGATTTTGGAGATTGCCGCTCAAAAGGAGCGCGTTCCAGCCACGCGACCGCTGGGAATATCAACAACAATACCGCCACTGTCACTATCGTGGCGCCTCGCGTCGAAAGGTACGTCATCCATACCGCGGCTCCGCCACAAAGCGCTCCCGCAAGATACATAACCAGCACAGCGCCACGCTGTCCCAGTCCCAGGTTTGCCAGCCGGTGTGCGGAATGATCCTTGCCGGGCGTGGCAAAAGGAAGCAAGCCTCTTCTCGACCGGGAAATAGTCACCAGACGTAGTATCAAAAATCGCCGCACACAGAATCAGCACAGGTACCACAAAACTGGCTAATTGTGTCGAATTTTCGAGTCTTAACTTCAGGGCAAGCGTGGCCATCAGGAAGCCGAGGAACATTGCCCCGCCGTCGCCCATAAAAATCTTGGCGGGTTTGAAATTCCAGCGCAAAAATCCCGCTGCCGCACCTAACACCGCGGCTGCCAGGATTGTCACCACGATCTGACCGTTCAGATAGGCGACTAGGGCAAAGAAGACCGCGGCCATCGCGGCAATCCCTGCGCACAGCCCATCCATATGATCCAGAATGCTGAAGGAAGCGGTTATTCCCACGACCCACAGAATGCTCAGCCCGGCGTCCATCCAATAACCGGTTTTACCGCCTACCAGATAGCTGAATACTTGGGTATGTATTCCCGTGGCCAAAAGCAAAATGGCCGCCAACGGCATGCCTACGAACAGCTTAATTTGGTGATGCAGCAATCCGCGGTCATCTAAAAAACCAACCAGTGCCACCAGGGTTGCACCTGTCACAATTCCGAGGCTTTGTGCTCGCGCCGCCCCGTCAAACGCAAACAATACTGCCAGCATCACGCCGGCGTACATGGCCAGACCACCCAGCAGTGGAATCGGTTTTAGATGGACTTTTCGTGGGCCTGGCAGATCCACCATTCCCACTCGTATCGCCAACGCGCGCACCGGCGCCGTTAGCACCAGCGATGCTGACAGAGCTATGAAAAAAGCCAGCAGGCCCGCACTCATTCGTCCTCATTGCTCGTTCTGACGTAACCAGCCCAGGGCGAGAGGGCCAGTGCCTTCACAGAGACGTTGCCGGTTTGGGTCCGGCTCCCAAGTCGAACCAGCAGCCTAGAGTTGACCGCTAGCGCTGCCCCACGCAGCTTTTACACAATAACGCGAACATATGAAATGTTCCATAGGTATTACACCTTACCTCGAGATGTTGCTCTTTTTACTGGGGAGTAACTCACCACTAATTTGGTCGACTGTCAATTAATCCGATCAGCGCAAGACAGCACCGAATTCTCGATGATATCCGCGAGCTTCCGAAGCTCGTTTCCTCTTTCGTATTGAGGTGCCGCGTCAAGTGCCGCTTCCCCCATTTTCCGCAATTTCTCCGCATTACCGAAGATCTGACGAACGGAATAGGCAAAACAGGCAGGATCATCAGGGTCTGCGGAAATCGAAAACCCCGCTTTTTCACCAAGCGACACAACATCGCACTCCCGGGGCGCCAGCGCAACAATCGGTTTCCCTGCTGCCAGGATCCCGTACATTTTACTGGGAACCACCACGCCCTCGAGCCCTCGCTTTACGGTAATCACGTGGGCGTCTGCCGCTGCCAGCACGGAGGGAATTTTGCTGGCAGGAAAAAATGGCAAGAACCGCACGTTCGGGATTCCCGCGGCGGCCGCCTGTAGACGCTCGCGTTCCGCGCCATCTCCCATAAATACCAGACCTATCCCTTCTTCGGCCAATTTTCCTGTGCCCTTCAGAAGCGTGTCCCAAGCTCCGTAAAAGCCAAGGTTCCCTGCGTGCACTAAAACGAACCGAAAATCGCCTCGAATCGCGCGCATAACCTCATTATCCAACTCCACCGGCGGACCGCCTGCCGCTGGCATCTCCGCTCCATCTCGAATGATCACCAGACGAACTGGATCGACACCCTTGGATACCATGCGCTGCTTCATGTCCTCCCCTAGGACGATTACCCGCGTCGCGCGCCGAAGCGCCCAGCGATGCATCCTTTCCCAGATCTCTGATAGCAGTCCCGGCTGGACGATGGATCCTCCTACCGCCATGTCCGGGTACAGGTCCCTTATGTTGTAAACGTATGGCTTGCCCTTCAGCAACGATACGAACGCGCCCACGATCCCCTCAAACGGCGGGTCCGTCATCGCCAGCACGACGTCGCAGCGAACAAACAATGCTCGGGGCACTGCAAGAAATACATAACTCAGATAATTCAATATCCGCCGTTTCATTTGAATACGCGGATAGGCCGAAGAGCCGGCCCGAATGATACGAACGCGCCCTTCGATTTCAGTTTGAAAAAAATGCCACGCGCGGCGCTCCGTCGGATCGTAGGAAGGGCGGCCGCAAAGAACGGTGATCTCATGTTTCTTCGCGAGTGCCTCGACTACAATCTTAGCCATTTTCGCGGTCGCGGAAGTGTCCGGCGGGTAGTAAAGGTTCAGCAGCAGCACGCGCACGAAGTCATTGTACAGGGAGAGTCACATCGATTGAAGCTTCCGCGGTGGCCCTTTTAGGAGACTGGGACAGTTGGACCATTTCTGGCCAGACGGACAGTTCCTCACTGACAGAATTGCCTTTATTTTGGAGCATCCCCAATTAGTCCCCGTTGGAGGCAGGAAATGAGGCTCAACAATCTTCGGAAATCCATATCCTTCCTTGTGCTGGTTTTTTGGGTGATGACCTTGCCTGCTGGCGCGCATCCCACTCTTCCGCAAACTGTCACCAGCGCGCACACAGTCTTTCTCCAGAACGAAACCGGATTCGCCGAACTCGAATACACCGCTTTGCTGGAACTCAACAAATGGGCACGTTTCGAAGTTGTGGCAACCCAGGACAAAGCGGATCTCGTCTTGGTTCTCTCCAGCGGCACACATGTTCATGCTATCCCTGATGGGCAATTCCCTCGCACCACCGGCTTGAATGCCTTCACGGAAGAGTCCGTGCCGCAAGGCCACACTAAGATTGCCTTGGTAGATCCCAAAACGGGCGCTACTCTCTGGTCTGATCTACACAAAACCGACGGTGGTAAAGTGAAGAACGGCCACCTTCTCGACGGCTTGCGCCAAGCTTTCGATGAATACGAAAAAGGCAAAAATAAAAAGTAGGCGCCGCGGGAGGCTGCAAACGCGCACGCCCTCGCAACCTCAGGATCTCATCCAAGCCATCGCGCGTTACTCCGCGAACTCTGCGTGCTCCAGCTCCTTGGCCTGATCGCTGCAATTTGCTATAGCTATTCCTGGTAGGTCCTTCCCACGGCGCGGTAACTTCATCCGACGCCGCGATTCGCTCCAGGACGGAGGCATCTATGGAAGTCACCGTCGAGCACTTGGGAGCAGTCCAGTTCGAAATCAAAGCACGGGGCCATTCGATCGTTAGCGACCAACCCGCCGATAGCGGTGGATTCGACGAGGGCATGACGCCCCCGGAATTACTGCTGGCGTCTCTCGGTTCGTGCGCGGGCTATTATGCCGCTCAGTATCTCCGCAAGAACAAACTTGCCACGGAAGGCACGCGCGTCCGCGTAAGCTGCGGGAAAGTAAAAGATCCCCTGGCTCGGATGGAAGATTTTGTGATTGAGATCGACGCGCCCGTCGAACTCACCTGCGATCAGCGCAAGGGAGTGGAAGAAGCCGTTGAACACTGCTTGGTGCACAATACACTTTTACACGCGCCTAAAATCTCTCTCAAAGTAGATACTACGGTACTCGTTTCAGGGAAATAGCTCTCACGACGCCAGCATTTTTCCCAGAAGTTCTTTCAGGATTTTCGCCGCCACGGTCGCTGTCAGTCCTGACCGGTCACGCGCAGGATTGAACTCGACAATGTCCGCACCCACCATCGGCGTTGGTAGCGCTTGAATATACTGCAGCGCCTCGCGTGTCGTCAGCCCTCCCGGTTCCCAGTGAGAAACGCCTGGCGCCAGGCCCGGCTCCAGAACATCTATATCGAACGAAACGTAAATTGGGCCCGCCAACTTCAGCTTGGCCAGGTCCGGAAGATTCTTCATCTCAAAGACTTCTACGCCGTATTTGTCCACCTGTTCTTGTTGGTGGGCGTTCAGCGTGCGAATGCCGATCTGGATTAGCCGCTGCACTAACTCCTCTTCGCAAATGCGTGCAAACGGGCTGGCATGTGAGTGCGGATTGTTCTCGTAATTGGCATACAAGTCCGGATGCGCGTCGAAGTGGACCAGCGTTATCCCCGGAATTCGCTTGCCAAGTCCGCGCAGAATCGGATAAGTAATCGAGTGATCGCCACCCAGGCTCACTGGGCGTTTCTTCTTTCCTACAATTTCCACCACCGCTGCTTCAATGCGCGCGAAGGCATCCGGCGCTTCCATATTCTCTAAATCGCCAGCGTCTTCGAATAGTTCCTCGCGGCCAAGATCCACGCGGCTTTCCGCCCATTTGTTCCAGGCATCCGAATGTAATGCCTCGCGGATCAGCGCGGGTGCTTCCGCGGGGCCTCGAAGGTATGAGGAGTTGCGATCAAGAGGAATTCCCAAAATTACCGGCACACCCCAGGGAGCGAGTTGCGCCATGGGCAACTTCATGGGCGTGTAATCAGGAAATTGCCAAGGATAAGTGCATCCATTTGTGTGCGCACGAAGCAATCCAGCGCTTCTTCCGGCCGGCACACAATCGGTTCGTTGTCATTGAACGAAGTGTTCAGCACCACGGGAACTCCGGTTTGTCGTTCGAACTCCGAAATCAACGCGTGGTAACGAGGATTGGCCTCCCGCGCAACCGTTTGCAACCGCCCGGTGCCGTCGACGTGCGTGGGCGCTGGAATCTTGTTGCGTTTATCGGGATGCACCGAATACGCCAGATTCATAAACGGTGAAGGATGTGACTTTTCAAACCATTCCCCGGTCTTCTCCGCGAGGATTGAGGGTGCGAATGGCCGGAAGATTTCACGGTGCTTGATTCGCCGGTTCAGAATTTCCTTCATCTCCGGGCGGCGCGCATCCGCGACAATGCTACGATTCCCCAGCGCCCGCGGGCCCCATTCGGCGCGTCCTTGGTACCAGCCCACAATTTTTCCCTCTGCAATAATCGCGGCGGTGCGGCTCATCAATTCGTCATCTGCCAGTTCGTGGATTGTGTAACCACCCCCAGAAACCGCGCTGGCTTGCATGGCGCTTCGAACCTCCGCTGGCGTATATCCCGGTCCCCAATACGCGTGTTCCATCACGAAGGATCGCGGCCTGCCTAATGTCTGGTGCCACACGTGATATGCCGCACCCACGGCCAGTCCCGCATCCCCTGCGGCGGGGTGCACGTAAACCTTTTCGAATGGCGTAGTATCGAAAATCTTTCCATTTGCCACGCAGTTGAACGCCACTCCTCCGGCCAGGCACACCGCCTTTGCGCCGGTCTGCGTAGCCAGCTTCTTCAACATTCCCAGGTAGACTTCTTCCAGCCGTGCCTGCAACGAAGCCGCGAGATCGCGATGTCGCTGTTCGATCGGATCGTCAGGCTGGCGCGCCGGCGCACCAAGTTTCCTTGGCATCGAATCGGAGAACATCTTGCCCAGTACGGGTGTCTTGTCGGACTCTGCCCACGACATTTCTGGCCCGGTTTTGTGATGGGTGAAGTAATCCAATCCTAGTTGAAAACCGAACTCGCCTCCATTGTTGTTGAAGCGCACCACGTCTCGTAACGCTTCCAGGTACAACGGCTCTCCATATGCCGCTAATCCCATCACTTTGTATTCGTCGCCAAATTTCAGGAATCCCAGATACTGCGTAACCGCGCTGTAATAGAGCCCCAATGAGTGTGGAAACGCGATCGAGCCATCGATGCGCATCCGGTTGCCTTCCGCAACCCCCCACATCGAACTTGCAAAATCGCCAAGTCCATCGGCGGAGAGCAGCGCCGCTCGTTCGAATGGCGACACAAAGTAGGTGCTCGCCAGATGTGCCCGGTGATGTTCCACGCGGTGGAATGTGGCTTTAATCTTTGCCGGATCCACGTCGAAGGCCTTTGCCAGGGCCTCCGGAATCCCCGTAAATTTCGACATCACCTTGATGCGCTCGCGTGCGAAAGAGGGCATGCGCAAGGCGTAAAACAGTTTCGTTCCCAGGCGGGCGTAAGGATTGCGTGGCACGGCCACGTGATCGATTTCCGCTAACGTGAGGCCCGCTTCTTTCAGGCAGTAGCGAATCGCGGCAACTGGAAAGCCGGCCGCGTATTTCACCCGATTGAAGCGTTCTTCCTCTACCGCTGCGATTAATTTGCCGTCGCAGACAATCGCTGCCGAAGCGTTGCCGTGGTACGCATTGATCCCAAGAATGTGCATGGTTAATTTTTACAGTTTACCTCAGAGGCTAGCGGTGGATTTTCGATACTTGCAATTGGGATTGGATTCCAGCTTCAGGCAAGACGCTGCCGGCACCACTCGTTCAAAACGTACAGCGACCACGGGCGCGACCAGCTTGTCTGGCCGCGCAGGAAATTATCCCATACCGTCTTTACTCCCGCAGCATGCAAATGCGGCGCCAACGCTGGCGAAATGTTTTGAAAGCTTGCTTCAATGCGCGAGCGCAGGGAATTCCGCATCCATTCTTCCCATGGCAGCGTGAACGTGCGCTTCTTCTGGCTCAGGATTTCCTGTGGTAGCACACCATCCAGGGCCGCGAGCAACAACGCCTTTGGGCGGCCCGGCAGCACGCGTGCCTCATCGGGCAGTGCGCTCACGAATTCCACCAGGGGAGTATCCAGAAACGGCACGCGTACCTCCAGTGAGCGCGCCATACTCACCGAATCTGTGTCGCGCAACAATGTGCTGGTCATATATGTCCGCATTTCCAGCCAGGAGATGCCGGCAATCGGTTCCATTGCCTGTGCCTGATCCGCCACGCGTTCCAGCCATCCAAGCCACGTGGGTTCCAGCGTGATTCCATCCTGCCCCACGCTGCTGCTGTGATATTGCGGGTCCATCAGCCTGCCAATCTCTGTGGGCGGGAACAATAGACGGGTGAAAAAGTAGGCGTGGGGAAGGGCATCAGGCATCAGCCATGCATCGCTTGCCTTACGTGCCGCATCTGCGGAACCTCGCTGGCCAACTAGCGCGCTGATCAGCGGCGCACTGATGCGTCGAAATGCACCGGGAACAAATCGTGACGCCAGTTCAAGACGGGCAAGCCTCGGCGTGTCCGCAAATGTGCGATAACCCGCGAAAAGTTCGTCGCCACCAAGTCCGGAAAGTGCCACTTTCAATCCAACCTGGCGCGCGGCCCATGAAACAAAATACGTATTGATTCCATCCATTGTGGGCTGGTCCAGAGCGCCCAGGGCTTCCGCAAGCCGCGCGAGCATGTCCTCTCCGCCAAGGGGTATCTCTGTGTGCTTAGTCCCCACGTGTTTGGCCACGACACTGGCGAGCGGTGCCTCGTCGTACGCCGTGTTCGGAAACGACAGCGTAAAGCTCTGAATGCCGTTCTGCGCGCGCGCGGCCAATGCGGCAATTGCGCCGGAATCCAGCCCGCTGGAAAGAAAAAGTCCGACCGGAACATCGGCAATCAAGTGCGCGCGAACCGATTCATCCAGCAGTTCGCGAAGTCGCGCCGTCGCGGCTCCGAAGTCTCGTGGTCGATTGGCATCCCTTGCCGCGGAACTTTGCCTTGGATCCCACCACGGCCTTGCCCGCGGAGAACGTCGTCGGTCCGGAACGTGCAGAAGCAGCCGGTGCCCGGGCGGAAGGGAAAAGACGCCCTCCAGAAGCGTGACAGGCTCGGACACGCTTCCGAATAGGAAATAGGAAGTGAGGGCATCGGCCGATATTTTTTGTTTCACGAGCTTGCTGGTAATAAGCGCGCGGAGTTCAGAAGCAAATGCGAACCCCTCTGGCGTTTGTGCGTAGTACAGTGGCTTGATACCTAATGGATCGCGCGCCAGAAATAACACCGGCACCATGGCGTAGTGTTTGCGCAGGTCCAGCAGCGCAAACGCAAACATCCCGCGAAGTTCGTTCAACAGATCTTCGCCCCACTCTTCCCATCCGTGAACCAGGATTTCCGTGTCCGATTGCGTCGAAAAACGATGGCCAGCATACGAGAGCCGCTGGCGAAGTTCGCGGTAATTGTAAAGTTCGCCGTTGAAGACCACGCAAACGTCTCGCGTTTCGTTCCAGACCGGTTGATGGCCGCCGCTCAGATCGATGATGCTCAGCCGGCGCATCCCCATTGCGAGTCCCGGCACCCGAGCATCATTCGCAAAATAGCCTTCTTCATCGGGTCCTCGATGGCTCATGGCCGCCGCCATCGCCCGGACGTGCGCGTTCGCTACAGCATTGGAGGAAGCGTAGGTTAACCCGCAGATTCCGCACACGCTGCTATTTTATCTCCGGAGTGCTGAAGAAAGTAGCGGCAGCTCGGCTGAAATTGTGCCGCAACCTTAAACGAGGCATCCTGAAATGACGGTCTGCCAGGAATGCGCACAGAACCCGCGAAATCAGGAGAATCAGAAGCGCATTTATGGAAAGAAAGAAAAACAAAAATGAACGGCGCTCCAACAGCAAGCTCCAGTCCAGGTATTCGTCCCAGCTCGGGAAGTAACGATCCAGCCGCTCGCGGATGTGAAATCCAAGGAAGGGCAGGGCAGCAACGCGCACATGCGCGAAATTCTGGTAGTCATATTCCTGAATGTAATTTGGTATCAGGCTGGTGGCTTCGCGAAAGACCGCCGGATTCTGCAGCTCTTTCCTGGTCAGGAGGTGGCCCTGCGTGTCTTTCATCATCACCCGGTAAGTGGCATCAACAATTACCCAGCGCCCGTCGAGCAACACCTCCGCTACAACGTGCTTGGTATTGCGATCGGGAGTGAGTAATAACAAACGTCGCGATGGGAGCCCTGAACTTCTTGAAAGGTTCAGGAACGCATTTGTCGCGCTCCCGCAGACTTCCAGCAATTGCCGGTAATTCAGCGTGTCCGTTGGATCGTGGGCCGACAATAAGTTCGGATTTGGCGATTCCCGCCTCGGGGGGCCAAACTGCATCCAGGCCAGGATCGCCTGCACCTTCTCTAGCGGAGGCGCGGCCTCCGGGATAATCGCATCGGAGAATCCGCTCAGATATTCCCGGACTGCGTACTCCCGCGTTCCCGTCGCGATGGTGGCCAACACTGCTAGAACCAAAAGCATGTTGACTGTCCACCAGGCCAACCGAAACACTCGGTGCTCGTTTCCGATCTCCGCGCGATTCATCGGGCTTTTGCTCACTTGGACTGGGGAGAAGAAGTTAGTCTAACATATAGCGCCCCCATTTCTTGGAGCGGCATATCCCATCCCAAGCGCTCAACCGCCGTTCCGCAGCCTTTTTTTAATCGGGAATACAGTTCTTCATGTAGTAGTAACTCCTTTATGGCGTTCGCTAGTTCGTACTGCTCATGCCTCACCACCACTCCCGCCACATTCGCCAGCAATGGTGCAATGCCACATTGGTCCGTCAGCACCACGGGCGTCCCGGCTGCTACCGCTTCCGCCGCCGTATTTCCAAAATTTTCATTTTGCGACGGCAAAACAAAAACGTCGGCATCTCGATAGGCCGCCCATTTTGCTTTCCCTTCCAGCGGTCCGCAAAAATGTACTCGCGATTGCAACCCAAGTTGTGCCGTGGTGTTTTCCAGCTTTGCTCGCATCCCCGCTTCGTCGGGACCGGCAAATGCCAGATGCAGCCGCGCGTCTGAACTCAGCGTGGCAAAGGCATGCAGCAACAGATCCGGGCTCTTTTTTTTCGAGAGCCGCCCCAGGAACAAAATCAGCTTTGCTTCCTCCGTCAAGGCAAGAGACTTCCGGAAGATTCCTCTCTCCGGAAATTCGCTCGGAAACTCAACTCCGTTGCGCCGCAAGACTATTTTTTCCTTCGGAACGCCCCCGGCAATCAGTTCCCCCGCTTCTTGCTCGGAAGTCGCGACTATGGCGCTGGCACCGGCCAGAAATTCACGCCCTAGTAAACCGTGATAGGCCCTCTTCAACAGGAGATTTCGCACGATTGGTGTAAACATCCCGATGGGTTCGACCACGTACGGGATCTTGCGCCTGCGGCACTCAGTCGCCACCCGAGGGCCCAGCAAATCATAGAGCCCATAGATGTGAACCACTTCGAAATTCTGTAGGCGTGCCCGCAAATACCGAGGTAGCGAAGGATTCCAGCTCGTCGCGCGATAATGCGCCCAGTTCGCCAGATAAATGGCGGTGACCCCATTCACTTCGCGCTTGCGTCCAAACGGGCCTGCCTGAGCAGGCGCTTCTTCTGGGAATTCCTGAAGGCGTTTCTCCAGTCCCCAGTCAGCGGTCAGCACAGTGACGGCGTGGCCCTTTTGCGCCAGACCCTCGGCCAATGCTCTCACTTTTACAGGCGGGCCCCCAAACTCAAAAAATGGGGTATAGCTCTGCGTTACGTTCAGGATCCGCATAGTTCGCGCAAAATTTTCCTGAAAGACTTTGCGAAGACGTTGAAGCGAAACTGCGCTTCCACCCTCGCCCGTCCGCGCGCGCCCATCTGCTTGGCAAGCTCCGGATTAGCCAGCAAAGCATCGATCGAAGTCGCCAATTGCACAGGGTCGCCGTGTTGCACAAGGTATCCCGTTTCTCCGTCGGCGATCACTTCCGGGGCTCCGCCGTGCGCTCCTCCAATCACTGGTTTACCTCGCGCCATCGCCTCTAGATACACAAATCCAAATCCTTCTCCGCGGCTTGGCAGTGCAAACACCTCCGCGGCAGCGTAGCACGCGGAAAGTTCCTCATACGATAGGTCGGTCAGAAAATGGACGTGAAGCCGCACACCGCTTTCCCTTGCGATCGCCTCTAGCCATTCCCGGTCATCCCCCGCGCCCACCAGCACAAGTTGAAGCTCCGGCCAACGCAACAGCAACTTCGGCAGGGCCATGATTAATGTATCCATGCCCTTATACCGCTCGGTGGCCAGCCAACGCCCCACCGTCAGCACCACACGCCCAGCAGGAAATCCATCTGGCAGCTTAGCCGCCCTTGCGCCCGCCATCTTCGTGTCGAAATCCGGATCAAGCCCCCAGGGAAGCACGCGGACCCGTGCAGCAGGCACGCCTTGCACAGAAGTAACAAAGTCCGCTGTCGCCTGGCTGGGTGCCAGCACCAGAGTTGTATGGCACAACGAGTTTCGCCGCAGCGCCGGCAGGCGTTCCCACACCTCCACGCCGTGCGTGCACACGATGCTCTTCATTCGCGGGGCCGCCACCTTCATCCCGCGCACAATCGGCGCCAGATTCGGGTGTGCCGCCAGCACCAACTTCGGGCGCTTGCGAGCCGCTCTCATAGCCGTTGTGATGAAGCGCGCTTTGCTGCGGGCTGTTCCGGTGAACACAAACTCGCGCTCACCGATGCGCATGCGTTGCAATTCCTGCGTGTCGTTTAAGCTCAGAAAACGGTATTCCATTCCGTGCGAGGAGGCATATTCGCTGAGAAGGCTGGCGAGATGCCTCCCGGCGCGCTGGATTCCACCGGGAGCATTCAATTCAGGGAACAATCCGACAATCACGCGCTGAGTTTGACAAAGCCGAAGGCTCTAACGCAACAACTCCTCATCGCGTCGGTTACTAATTGTTCTTAACCAAGGTGATAAGTTCCTGCAGCCGGTCGATGTAGTGGTCGGCGGGATTCGCCGCGCGATCATATCGCCCAAACCCGTAATTCACTGCGACCGCCCGCATCCCCGCATTTCGCGCAGTCTGCACGTCCACATCGGAATCTCCAACCATCGCCGATTCCTCCGCCGCAGCGGCCAACTCGCCCAGAATGATTTGTGCGCCATTCGGATCGGGCTTCGTTCTCTCGAAGCTGTCACCCCCATAGATCGCGCGAAAGTATTTCGCCAGCCCCAGCCCTTGCAAAATTTGCACGCTTGCTGTTGTCGGCTTGTTGGTCAACACGGCCAAGGGTATTCCGCTCAGGGAAGCCAGGCCTTCCTCGACGCCAGGGTAGGCACGCGTGGCATCAAGATGGTGTTCCCTATAGTATTTTAGAAAAACGCTTAGCGCCGCCGCACGCTCGTCCGCTGTCGATTCCGCACCCAGAACGCTGGCAATCAGCTTCGGTGCGCCGTGCCCGATGTACGCCGACACCACTTCCATAGGCATTTCTGTGCGATGCGTTTCTCGAAGCATTGCATTCACGGAATTCACAATGTCCACTTTGGAATCGATTAGTGTTCCGTCGAGATCGAAAATAAAAGCGCGCACCCTTCCGTTTTTGCCGATGCCCATATTCCCTTAGTGTAATACGCGTGCCACGTTTCGCTCACCCTTATGACGGTATGCTGTCAAAGTGGCCGGTTTCCCGATATGCCCGGTTCAACGAACTCCTGGGTTGGCATCCTTGGATTTCCGCTCGCCTGCGCTGCTCTGGATGTGATAGCTTCCTCACAATTCGTTCCACAGCTTGTGGTGGTTCCCTGGAGGCCAAATGAATCGTGGTCGCAGAGATATTCTGAAGAATGGAGGTTTGGCTTTATTCGGCACCGGGTTCTTCTCTCGGCTCGATAAAGTAGATGGGCTTCAAACGCAGAGTGACAAGGCGCCGCTGCGCGAAATCGTCAAGGTCCGCAACTCCGGAAACAGTGAAAAACTCCTGCTGGGCCCCAAACCAGGTGAGCAAGGTCCGCCCGAACCCGGCAACTACGATCGCTTGCCGCTGGACTGGAACAAACAGACCGTCGCGCGTTTCAAGGACAAACTCGCGCAACAGGACATCCACGCTTTTCTCTTGCGCGATCAACTCAACATTATCTATCTCACCGGTTACTGGCACACAAAAACCGAACGTCCCCAGGCCGTCTTCATGAATCAAGATGATGCGGCCCCCTGGTATCTCTACCCGGGCCTCGACCGCGACCTCGTCTCCAGTTGGTGGTTCGGCGGCGGCTGGCGTTATTTCGATTTCAAGCACGCCGAAGGTTCCTATCCTCCGGAGGGTAAAGTAGTCCAGGGGAAGCCGGTCGACCTTTTTGAGATGCTTCTCAAGGGCATCAAGCAGCGCGGCGTTCAGGGAAAGAAGATCGGCATCGACGGTAAGCTCTACAAAGATGAACTCGACAATGCTAAAAAGATTCTCCGCGGCATTCAATTTGTCGACGTCAGCGACACTTTACTCGCGATGCGTGAAGTCAAAACTCCCGAAGAACTGGCACTCACCCGTCGCGCCTATACCTATTTCGACCGCGCCCATGCCTACGCTCGCGATTACATCCTCACCTTCGGCACCGATGTGACCGACTACGAAGTCGGCGCCGCTGCCACCTTTTGGATCAACAATCAGCTCTACTCCGAACTCAATCTTGCCAACGGCGCCCCGCATCACGGCGTCGGCGCGGGTGTCGACATCGGCTGCCGTGTTGGCCCACTCTGCGCTTTTCCTCATCCCAACCAGCCGCTCTTCAACCGCATCCAGCGCAACATGCCGCTGCAGGTGGAAGGCGACGCGCATGTCGGCGGCCATGGCGGCGAGAACTATCGCGCCTTCATCATCGCGGACAATTCCGGAAATTTTGATCCCCATATGCAGAAGCTCTGGGAAGTAAGCCAACACAGTTGCGATATGCAAGTGGAACTGCAGAAAGAAGGCTCCACCTGCTCGAGCGTCGCCTATGAAATCCTGAACTATCAAGTCGCGCAAGGCGTGCAGGACTTCATCTACCATCGCCCGGCCCATGGCGAAGGTTCTGAAGGTCATCAGGCTCCGTATCTTTCGCTTGGTGACCCCACCGTACTCAAGCAAAGCATGACCTTCTCTGAAGAGCCCGGCCTTTATGACCCCAAAACTCTTTGTGGTTTCAATTGGAGTGATTGTGTGGTCACCGGAATCAAATCCGGCTATCGCATGAGTCGCGTCCCCTACTCAAAGGAATGGTGCTGGATCAAGCTGTAGAGTCTTGTTCGCGTGACATTCACTGATTGTCACTCGTAGCGCAACGCTACCAGGGGATCCACGCCTGCGGCTCGTCGCGCCGGAATATAACTGGCGAGCAGAGCGACAACCGCCAGCAACATGGCTATTCCCACAAATGTTAGCGGATCAGTCGCTTCCACTCCGAACAGCAGGCTCCGGATCAGCCGCGTCAGCAAAAACGCCCCTGCCAAACCGATTGCTACGCCAGAAAACGCTAGAGCCATTCCTTGTCGAACGATCAGGCTTAGGATGTTCCCCCGCGTCGCTCCCAGCGCAATGCGGATTCCGATCTCTCGCGTGCCCTGACTAACCAAATACGCCATTACCCCATAAATCCCGATCGTCGCCAGCATCAGCGCGACGCTCGCAAACACCGCGAGTAGCATCATCGAAAACCGCCGCCGCGCCAGCGATTCATCTACGCGCTGTTGCATGGTTCGAACGGAATATATCGGGAGATCAGCATCCAGTTTTCTCAGCGTATTCTTCACCGCGGTCAAAACTCCCGCAGGATCATTCCCACTGCGCAGAACCACAGTCATGGCCCTCGTGGGATGCTGCGTTTGTGGCAGGTAGAAAGCGATTCGCGGGTCGGAGTCCAGTGCGTCCTGCTTCACTCGGCCGACCACGCCGACAACTGTCTGCCACGGGTCATCCGACTTTAGTTCCACAATGTGAATGCGTTTTCCGAGTGGGTCTTGTCCCGGCCACAGTTGCTCGGCCATGTATTCGTCGACAAGCACTACTAGCGGTTTGTTGGCTTCCTCCTGTTCATTGAAGAAGCGGCCCCGCCGCAGCGGTATTCCCATTGCCTCAAAATAATGCCCGCCAACCACCCGCTCATCGGCGTTCAGGAATTTCTCGCCCGGTAGGGCTGCGCGCCCTTCCACTGTGATCGGCGTCCAAGCGTAAGCCTGACTTAGCGGCAAAGACGTAGTTCCACCGCTGGCAACCACTCCGGGCAAATGCTCGAGCCCCTCCCAGAGTTGCCTGTAGGTATTCAATATTGCTCGTTTATCGGTGTACCTCTTGCCCGTCATCGTCAAATCAAACGTCAGCACGTTATGCGCGTTGAACCCGGGCGCCACATTGTGCAGCCGCCCGAAACTCCTGATCAGCAGTCCGGCTCCGATTAAGAGCACTACCGAGAGCGCCAATTCTGCAACGACCAACAACCTTCGCACGTTGTTTCCGTGGCCCCACACCGCACTTGCGCCCGCCGAACCACGGCTCGCATCCTTCAATGTGGAACTCAGATCCAGCCGGGAGACCCGCAGCGCGGGTGCCAGACCAAAGAGAATCCCCGAACACACGGAGAGGGACATCGTAAACAACAGCACGCGGCCTTCGATCCCCACATCCTGCAATCGCGGAATACTTTTTGTCCCCAACACGTGAATCCACTTCACGCTCCACAAGCACATCAGCATCCCCAGCGCGCCCCCACCCAGCGCAAGCAGCACGCTTTCCGTCAGCAATTGCCTTACGATCCGCCAACGACTGGCGCCGAGCGCTGTGCGCACCGCAATTTCCTGCCGACGCGCCACGGCTCGTGAAAGTAAAAGGTTCGCCACATTCGCGCACGCGATCAGCAGTACTAACCCAACCGATCCCAGCAGCACCACTAGCACAGGTCGCACGTTGCCCACTACTTGCTCGAGCAACGGTACGATGCTGAAATGCAATCCGCCATTGGGCGGATAATTCTCGGGAAAGTCTCGCCGAAGGCGTGCCGTGATCGTGTCCATCTCCGCTTGCGCTTGGGCCAGCGAGACGTCTGGCTTTAGCTTGCCCACAATGTTGTAGTCTTCGTGCGTCCGAATTTGCCCTGCGTTCGCGGCTAGCGGCAGGGCCAAGAAAATCTCGGCCTGTTCCGTGCCGTCCAGCAACGGAAGTACTTCTCGTGGTAAAGCAAAACTTTGCGGTAGGATTCCCACCACTTCATAGCTCTGTCCGTTGATCGTAATGGACTTGCCGATCACCTTTGGGTCGCGCCCGTAGCGTCGCGCCCACATTCCGTCCGTCAACACTGCCGTTGCCGGCGCCTCCGCCGAATCTTCTTCGGGCACAAACAACCGCCCTCGTTCCGCGCGTTCCCCGAACAGCGGCAACAGATTGGAGGACACTCGCACCACCCCAACACGTTCCGGCTCGCCCACGCCGGTTAGATTGTAATTCCCTCCAATTGCAATGGCGACTTGCTCGAATCCCTTATGCCCATTCTTGATGTCCAGATATTGCGCTGGGGAAAACCAATCTTCGGTGATATTCAATCCCGGCGAGCGATTCCACAGAATTACCAGCCGGTTGGCATCCTTATAAGGCAACGGCCGCAGCAATAGCGCGTTAGCTACGCTGAAAATGGACGTATTCGCTCCGATCCCGATTGCCAGCGACAATACCGCCGCCAACGTAAATCCGGGATTCTTCGCGAACGTTCGTATTGCGTAACGTATGTCTTGCACCAAAGTATTCATGGGGAAACCGAGCCATCCTAGCACAGGCGGCTCTGCATTCCGGCAGTTGACCGCCTCGCAAAGAATAGGATTTGTTGCGGGACAAAGAGTGCGCCCGTCTTCGTTATTCGTATCGCAGCGCCACCAGCGGATCCACGCGCGATGCGCGGCGGGCCGGCAACCAGCAAGCCACCAGCCCGGTGATTATCAGCAAAATTGGTACGCACGTCAGCGTCCACGGATCGTACGCCGAAACTCCCCATAATTGCGTTGCGATCACTTTTCCCAGTGCCAGGCTGACGATCAATCCAAGCCCAACACCGATTCCTACCAGTCGCAGTCCCACGCGGATTACCATTCCCAACACGTCGGAGCCCTGCGCGCCCAGCGCCATTCGAATTCCTATTTCCTGTGTCCTCCGCGCTGTGGTGTAAGCAAGCACGCTATAAACTCCGATGGTCACCAGGATCAACCCGATTGACCCAAAGATGCTCATCAGCAGAAATCCGAATCGTGGCCCAGCATAAGAAAACTGGCTGATGTAGCCCTCCAGCGTTCCCGTAAACGTCAGCGCCACGTTTGGGTCCGTTAACCATACCTCGTGACGAACGGCGTCCAGCAGGGTAAGTGGCTCTTGCGCTGTGCGAATCAGAACTCCGCGAAACGCTGATCCCGTCACCGTGTACGGCACCCACATTTCCGCATCCGCAGGATCCTGCAGTCCGCGGTTTTTGGCATCGGCGACTACTCCGATGATTTCAAACGTCGGATCCGCCACCTTGTCTTCAAAATCGGCCAATTGCGCAATGCGTACCTGTCTGCCAATCGGATTGTCTCCAGGCAAATACTTCTTCACAAACGTTTGGTTCACCACGGCGAGCTTCCGCTTGCCATTTACCTCTGCCTCGTTGAACGCTCTTCCATTCAGGACTTGGATCTTCAGCACCGGGAAGTACCCTTCGCTGCACAGTTGGAACATCGCGTTCCATTTTTCCTGATGCGTCTTTCCCGGAATCTCGATTTCGCTGCCGATTCCGCCGTAGGGAGGCAACGTGCTTGTCTCCGTAACCTCCGAAACGCCCGGCAGTGCCTTCAGGCGCTGCAACAGTGGCCGGTAAAATCCCAATAACTGGTCCGCTGTCTTATAGCGTTCTACCGGCAGCGGTAGCCGCGCTACTAGAATGTGATCTGGCTGCAAACCCAGATGCACTTCCCGTAGCGCCACAAAACTCCGCATCAACAATCCTGCCGCTACCAGAAGTGTCAGGGAAAGTGCCACCTCCAGCACAACCACGGCATTGCGGAATTTTCCATGTCGGAAACCACCGCTCTGCCCTTTACCGCTGTCACGCAGTGGTTCATTCAAGTCCTTCCGCGCTACCTTCAGCGCCGGCACCAATCCAAAGATAATCGCCGTCAGGATCGCCACGCCCAGCGTGAAGACCAGCACCGGAGTATTCAGCCGGATCACCGCTTCTGCCGGAATAATGTTTTGCGGCATCAACGCCACCAGAAATTTCAACCCGCCCCACGCCAGCAGCGTTCCCAGTGCCGCACCGCCCAGCGCCAGTATCAGGCTCTCCACCAGAAGCTGGCTCACTAAATGCCACCGGCTGGCTCCCAGCGCTGAGCGTATCGCAAATTCTTTTTCGCGTGTTGTCGCTCTGGCCAGAAGTAGATTCGCCACATTTCCGCACCCGATCAGCAGCAGTAAACCTACGGCTGCCAGCACGATGTACAACGTGGTGCGGAACTGTCCCACGACCAGATCCGTCAGGGAGTGGATCTCCACACTAAAGTGCTTGGGGTAATCCTTGGGATAAACCGTTGCCAGTCGCTTCGCAATGACTGTGAAATCAGCTTCGGCTTCCTTTACCGAAATGCCGGGCTTCATGTGGCCCAGCAAAAACCAGAAGCGCGGGAATGCCCCGGCATAAGCTGTGCTCGCAACCGTGCGGCTGGGCTTATCGGGGATCCACAAGTCCGCGTCGCCCCACCCGAATCGCGGTGGCATTATCCCCACCAGCGCTCGCGGCGTGCCGTTCAGCACGAATGTCTTGTTCAGGATTTTTGGATCCGCGCCAAACTCTTTCACCCAGGTTTTATAACGCAGTACGAACACTGGCGTCGCCCCAGGCTCGTAGTCCGCCGCTTGCATCACCCGCCCCAACAGCGCGGGCATGCCCAGAAATTCAAATGTTCCCGGCGTGACATAGCTCCCTCGCAGCATTTGAGTGCCTTCGCCAGAGCGATAAAGCACGTCCAAGCCGTCATTGGCGATCACGCGATCAAACACATGATTCTGTTCTACATAATCCAAAAACTCGGGCCCGCTGAAACCCCCGCGCCCTCCCGGCTCATTCTGTTCGGTGTCGTGGATTTGTACGGAAAAGTAGCGTTGTGCATCGGGATACGGGAATGGTTCCATCAGGATGTTTTCCATCACGCTGAAAATGGCCGTCGAGGCCCCAATTCCTAGCCCCAACGTCAACACCGCAACTATGGCAAAGCCCGGGGTCTTCTTTAAGTTTCTTAACGCATACCGGATGTCTTGACCCAGCGTTCCCATAGTGCCCCCTGCCACGTCGCAATCTCTGTGTCGCTTCATCTCAGTCCGCCGGACTCTCGCCTGCTCCATGGCCTGCCAAAAATACTTACCTCATCACACCTGCCTCTTCTCCCTGCTTCTCTATACGCATCGATCCGTACTTTGTTCGACGCCGCCGCCTCAAATAAGTTTCCAGGTTTACCCTGTCTCAGCGGGAACTGCGCATCCGCAGTCTTAGCTTTCTCGCCCAATCCAATGCAATTTTTCGCGCGTGTTCCTTACCTGGGGCGTGTGTCAAATCCGCACTGCTTCCAAAGTTTCTCCCAACGCCAGATCCCATTTGCGGCCTTGTCCGGTAGCTTGTAACCCAATTGACGTGCAAGCATGATCGCCTGCCCCCGGTGATGCGCCTCGTGCGCAAACATGTAGCTGAACATGGTTGGTCCGGCCGGCCACGTGGGCGCCCAACTTCCTCGTGAAACTGCGTGACACGTTTGGAGCCTCCTGCGAAAGTGCTTCTTTGAGCATTTCCAGACATCGTGCTGCGCTCTGGCGATGAGCGACTCTTGTTTGTTTGATTGTGCAGCGGGCAGGGTCTAGCGGCCCAGGACCTTTCAGATGAGGCGCGGACCTCTTGATCCAGTCCAGTCGGTTATTGTGCACATGGGCGAAAATGTCGGCAAGGGTCCGTCCCTCCCGGTTGTTTTTCTGTACTGTACTGGCTCGCCAGGCTCCCGGATCCAGGTGCTCCAGCAAAAGCTGGTTCCTGCCATCATTCGCGGCGTAGGTTTCCAGCAGAACTTCGCAAACTGCAGATTCTGATTGGACAGCGCGACGAGCCATAAGCGCCCCGGCGGATTCTACTTCTTCGCTTGTGCTTCGATCTTCTCAATCACTATCGCTTTGGATCCCCCGCGCTGGTACACCTTCCCGCTTGCCACTACCTTGTCCCCGGCGAATGGCAGGAGCTTCGCATTCTGCCCGCTTGATGGCGTAGTCTCCGCGATCGGCCAGTAAATCGTTCCGTCGTCCGACAGAATCACCAGCGGCGACCCCGCATTTGCGCACGATGTAGCGCACTGTTTGCTGATGGGCTTGCTCAAATCTTTCGTGAACGCGCATGCGGAATCCAAAACGTAACCTTTCACGGTCACCGTCGGCGTATCGGCAGCGCTTACGTAAACCACGGTGGCAAGCAGCATCAACAAAATCCCTTTCAACACCGCCTTCGTGAGTTGCATATTTTCCCCCTTTATGCGTTACCAGTACTTGTATGCCGCCCAGACTATTTGGATTGCGGCGCGATGATATTCTCCTTCTCCAATTCCTTGCTTACAACCTTAACCAGTTCCTTGATCGCCTTCATCGGCGAGCCACTCTCGAACTTGTTCGTCGTTCCCGTCCACACCAACTCTCCATCGGGCTTGGCCGTGGAGTAGAAATTCACTTCCACTCGCGCTTCTTTCGTGCTCTCCACATATCCGGGCGAATAAATCATGGGCGCCAGCGCACCGTAATATCCATAGAACGTCCCATAGTAAGGAAACGGAGTATACACCTCACCCGGGACATACGTCGTTTTCTCGTCCTTTTGGGTTATCCGGGCCACCACAATCGCGTCAAATTTCCGTTCGTTCAATAAATCCCTCAGATCATCCTTATTAATCGGCGTCAGGTCCGGCCGCGGCATATACTCATAACTCGGCCTGGCCTGTTCTCCTGGCCGGCTGAGCGCCGCCACCAACTCATCCTCGAATTCGGCGCGGTTCGCTGCTTTCCCATTCAGTGCCAGCACCAGGATCTTCTTAAATGTCCCCCCGGTATAGTTGGAATTTTTCCATGTGAATTCGAGTTTCGGTCCCGCTACCGCTAACATCGCCAGGCTGGCCATGCTTACGGTCAGCAACACTAATTTCTTTTTCACGTTCTTGCCCCCGTCATACACTTCCGAGTTTCCAGAGCGTTGAAATTCGTCCCGTGGGACGTTATGCGTCCTCCAAGAAGCTTACCCGGACGTCGGAATTCCCTGTTAATGCTCCGAGCCGGACGAACACCCTTCTCTGTGTTTTAGAGTCTACTCTTATTTTGAATGTTTGGTTACGCCCTTACGGTCGGTTTTGGTCGCTGCGAACCGGCAATTTGGCCGCATCCCATGCCGCCATTCCGCCGGCAATTTCGCACACGCTATTGAATCCCCTCTGTTGCAGCAGACTCGCGGCGATCGAAGATCGATAGCCCCCGGCGCAATAGACTAGTAACGGCCGGTTCCTCGGCAATTCCCCCGCTCGTTGCGTCAGTTGGTTCAGCGGCATGCTCAAACTCTTATCTATAAACTTTTGCTCGCGCTCTCGTGGCGTCCGCACGTCAATTGTCAAGGGTGGCTGCTCCGATGCCAAAAGTTCCGCTGACAGAGCCGCGCTCAAGCGCTCTGTCTTTACGGTCACCTCCGGACGCACCTCTAAGCTCCGCATCCCATCGTTCAAATATCCCGCTACGTTATCGAACCCGATGCGTCCCAGCCGCACCGCCGACTCCGTTTCGCGCCCGGGATTGGCGATGATTACGATGGATTGCTCCCGGCTCAGCACCGTCCCCGCCCACGTGGCGTACTGCCCGCTCAGGCCGATGTTGATACTCCCCTCAAGATGCGCCGCAGCGAATTCTTCTGGCTCGCGGGTGTCCAGAACCTGCGCGCCGCCAGCTTGAAGCGCCAATACGCGATCCAGCTCCAACGGCTTAAACTGCCGCTCCAGTGCTTGCTCCAGTGTCAGCCTTTCTTTGCTGTTCAGTACCGCGTCATAAGTAAAGTAGGGTGGAGCTTCCGGTTGGTCCGCGGTCACCAGTTCAATGAACTCTTTTTTGCTCATGGGTTGCAACGCGTAATTCACTCGCCGCTGCTCACCTATGGTCGACACCGTCTCCTTGCTGATTGCTTTTCCGCACAGAGATCCCGCACCGTGCGCCGGATACACCAGGCTCGCGTCCGGAAGCGGCAGCAGCTTTGATTGCAGCGAATCGAACAGTAATCCGCCAAGATCCGCTGCGGACCAGCCCAGCGCCACGCGTAGATCCGGCCGTCCCACATCGCCAACGAACAAGGTATCGCCCGTCAAGACCGCATGCGGCTCGCTCCCGTTCCGCTCCAAATCGTACACAACGATCGAAATCGATTCCGGTGTGTGCCCTGGTGTTTCCAGCGTTTTTAATCGTACTCGCCCGAACTCCACCACGCTGCCATCCGCGAGTGGGGTGAATTTGTATTCCGCCTGCGCCTTCGCCCCCAGATAAATCGTCGCTCCCACGCGATCGCGCAATTCCAGATGCCCTGCAATAAAGTCGGCGTGCAGGTGCGTCAATATCACGTGCCGGATTATCAGTTTATGCTCGGCCGCGAACTCCAGGTAGCGGTCCACGTCCCGCTGCGGATCCACCACCGCCGCAATTCCCGATTCCTCGTCCCCAATCAAGTACGAGGCATGCGCCAGACAATTCAAATAGAACTGATTAAAGAGCACGAACGGATTCTCCTGCGGCTTCTCGATGACCTAAATGGCATCGCTTTAGCTAGGGCAGTCTTTGATTTCGCTCAGCCTAACATATCCCTAAATTCCATCCAATCGCAACGCTGCCAGTCGTTCCCCGCAATTTCGAAAACCCTCCTGCTTCGCGTAAACTAGAAAGCTGTTCGCCCCGCAAAATACTTGCTTGGAGATTCCATGGCTCTGGTTCGCCCGTTTCGCGCTTTTCGCTACAATCCCGAAATTGCTCCGTTTGACCGCGTCCTCACGCAGCCCTACGACAAGATCTCCCCCGCGCAGCAGGAGAAATACTACGCTGCCGATCCCCACAATCTCATCGCCGTCGAGAAGGGCCGCACTTCACCGACCGATTCTCCACAAGACAACGTCTACACCCGCGCAGCCTCTGCATTAAACGACTGGATCGTCAGATCGGTGGTGAAGCACGATGCCGATCCCGCCTTTTACGCCTACACCCAGGAGTTCACCCTCCCCGACACTTCTGAACGCCGCTCCCGTCGCGGTTTCATTGGCGCCGGCAAGCTCGAAGACTATTCCGCAAACGTGATTTTCCGACACGAACACACGCTCAGTGGGCCCAAAGCCGATCGCCTGGAACTCCTCCGCCACACCCACACTCACACCGGCCAGCTCTTTATGCTCTATTCCGATTCGCAATTGAAAGTCGATGCCATCCTGAACGAAGTCTTCTCCTCGCAGTCCCCCGTCACGGAACTCACCGACGAATACAGCGTCATCCATCGCTTGTGGATGATTTCAGATCCCGCGCGCATCGCCGCCATCCAATCCGCGATGTCCGGTGAAAAGCTGGTCATTGCCGACGGCCACCACCGTTACGAAACTTCTCTCAATTACCGCAATGAGGCTCGCACTCGCGCCGGAAAGCTCATCCCCGAAGCTCCCTACGAATTCTCCATGATGACCTTTATCAACACCCGCAGCGAAGGACTCACGATTCTTCCCACTCACCGCGTCGTAGGCAATCTACGCGACTTCTCCTGGAGCAATGTCCGCCGCCACCTCGAGCCCTGGTTCGCTACAGAGATTTTCTCTTTCCCTCAGGAATCTGACCGGCAGGAAGCCCAAGCGAATGTTCTGAAGCGCCTCGCTGCAGCAAAAGAGCAACGCGCCATCGGCGTCTATCCCAAGTCAGATCCTGGCTCGCGCTCTTTCTATGTTTTGACTCTTCGCCCCCAGGCGGACATTGCCCAGATTCTTCCCGGACTATCCTCACTGCAAAGGCAGCTCGATGTCGTCCTTCTTCATCAGGGAATTCTGGAACCCGTTCTCGGAATCACTCCCCATGCCGTCGCCGCCGAAGCCAATCTTACTTACGAACGCGAAGCCTCTGCGGCCATCGATACGGTGGATCGCGGCGCCGGGCAAATTGCTTTCCTGCTGAATCCGGTGGATGTGGAACTGGTTATGAAGGTGGCCACGGCCGGCGAAGTCCTGCCGCAAAAATCTACGGATTTCTACCCCAAACTTTTAAGTGGAATCACCATGTACCGCGTGGACGAATAGTGCGAGGTACAACAAAGGGCAGGGAATCCCTGCCCTTCCGGAGAAAAGCCAAATTTCGCAGACGATCGATTAAGGCTTCGAAAAGCTGGCGACGGCTTCCGCTTCCGTGTTGTACACGTCGAAGATCGTCATCAGCTTTGTAATCTGCAGCACTTCCTGGAACTTCGTGCCCAGGTGGCATAGCCGCAGGGAAGCTCCCTGCGCCTTGGCGCTGTGGTGCGCCGCAACCAGGGTGCCCAGTCCCGCGCTGTCGATGAACGTCACTCCGTCCATGTTCAGTACAACCTTCTTCTTTCCTTCGGCCACCATGCTCTTGATCTTTTCCCGGAGCGCGTTGCTCTCTTCGCCCAGCACAATTCGTCCGTCCAGCGCGACCACGGTTACGCCGTCCACTTCTCTTGATGTCATCTTCAATGCCACGGTACTTTCCTCCTAATAGGAACGCAGATCCGGCGGCAACCGGGCCGGAACCGCAAAGCATATCCGCTTTGTAGGACTTTCGCAAAGCGGTCTTTTCAGGGACTTCCACTACCCTGCGATCAGTAATAGTCCGCACACGACATGTAATACCCGCACTCATTGCAAATCAGTTTGCAACGCCGGGATTCCAGTCGCTGCGAGCAGACGGGGCAGAAACGGGAGGCATCTCCTCGCCCTCGCGCGGATGTGTCTTCCGCCAGAGCGTCCGTCCCGGCAGATCCGACTTCCCTCACAACACTTTCCGCCGGGGTCGATTCCTGCTTCCAGGTAGCTTTCACAGCCTTCCGGTTATAGCACATCCACCATACAACGCGAAAGCGCAGCCAACACGGGGGAGCGGTTCGCCCTCCAATTGGCCAAATTACTGGGCCTTTGACGCACATGTCTGAGCCCCTCTGCTCTGAGGGCGGCTGGCGGCAACTGTAAAAGTAACTTGTCCGGCAACGCCCACTAAATTAGGAGTCGGCCTGACAGATGCAGAGCTTTGTGAGACTCTTCGGCCAAGACAGCGAAAGGTGCAGCATGAAATACCGAATTGCAATATGGGCGGGTGCGGGCTTTCTCGTTGCGAGTGGGTGGGCACTTTATTTCCTGGCAGCAAGCAAGGATCGTCCGATAGAACCGATTGTGTCCACTCTTGTTCAGCTAACCTGCCCCATTGCGATTGTCGGCTCGCATTATCCCGTCAGCCTCTATTGGGCTCTTGCCACAAATGTCGTCACGTATGCACTGGTCGGTCTATTGGTGGAAACCCTGCGGCGGCAGTTAAACCACTCAAATTAATTCAAGGCAGTTCGCTACGTAAGTTCCGATCAATGCGAGCGCACATCTGGGCACCGGGAGCAACATGTGCGATTCCCGAAGAATCAGGACCGTATGGTGCAAAGACAAGTTTCGAGAGTGAGCATGGCCGTCCCGCCCAGTGGTATAAAGGCAGAACCCTATCTGAGGAGAAACCAATGCAGTTAAACGTTCGCTGGATGAGTACATTAACAAGACTTGCAATGCTGGTCGTGGTCAGCGCGGCCTGGCAGGCACATGCACCTGCTCAGAACGCCAAAACACCCTATCCCAGTATGGCCCCGCTCGATCAATACCTGATGGAGCGAAATGCCGAGATATCGCTGGCCCACAGTGCTGCCCCGGAATCCATCTCGCAAGATGCAGAAGTCCTGGTCCTCGGACGGCACGGTTACGAAAGCGCCGTCAAGGGCAAGAACGGGTTCGTGTGCATGGTGGAACGATCCTGGACCGCTGGAATCGACGATCCCGATTTTTGGAATCCCAAACTGCGTGCTGCGATCTGCTTCAACGCGCCTGCCGCGCGAACCTACCTTCCCATCACCATCAAGAAGACCGAACTGGTATTGGCCGGACGATCAAAAGCGCAGATGTTTGAAGGTATCAAAATCGCTTTCGACAAGATGGAACTGCCGCCAGTGGAATCCGGCGCGATGTGCTATATGATGTCCAAGCAATCGTACTTGAGCGACCATGACGGGCACTGGCATCCGCACCTGATGTTTTTCGCTCCACTAACAGACTCTGCCGTGTGGGGCGCAAACTTACCGGGTTCCCCGATTTTAGGATCCGAGGCCGCCGAGGACAGATTAACCGTCTTCCTGGTTCCGGTCGCCAAGTGGTCCGACGGCACGCCAGATCCCACCAACGATCACTGACGGCGATCTCGGCGAGTGAATTTCATGTGTGTGCCAAGTCAAAAACGCGGAAATCAGAAAAGTGGAGGCTAGACCCAAGTTACCCCCGAAATATCGCGACCTACGAGTGCATTGCCTCTTCACAAGCGGCGCTTTTGCATACCTCAGGATGCAGCGGCACTTTCATCGACGATAGCAACCAGAGAAGAGTATCGTTCTTCCGTTGGCTAACGGAGGAGAGAAATGAATCGTCGAGAGTTTGTGGCCGGGTCGCTGGCGGCAGTTGGTGCAACGGTTCTGAGGGGCGGTCCACAAGCCGCGAGAGAACAGATTCCTGGTGCGGTTCCTGCTTCGGTGGTACAGCAGGCCCGTTTTCCGGAAGGGTTCCTGTGGGGAGCGGCAACGGCTGCGTATCAGGTCGAAGGCGCGTGGGACGAAGGCAACAAAGGCGAATCGATCTGGGATAAGTTCACGCACACAGTCGGCAAAGTAAAGGGCGGGACGACGGGCGACTTGGCCTGCGACGAATACCATCTCTATCCGCAGGACATGGCGCTGGCCAAACGGCTGAACCTGAAAAGCTATCGCTTCTCGATTTCATGGCCACGCATTCAGCCAACCGGAACGGGCGCGCCGAACATGAAGGGGATCGACTACTACAGCCGGCTGGTCGATACGATGCTCGCAAATGGCATGCGCCCCTTCTGCACGATTTATCACTGGGATCTGCCGCAGGGGCTGGAAGAGCGCGGGGGCTGGCCGAACCGCGACCTGGCCAACTACTACGCGGACTACGCAGGCATTCTGGCGAAACACTTGGGTGACCGGATTACGGTGTGGGCTCCGTTCAACATGCCGTGGTCGTTCACCTATATGGGCTACGGCGTGGGCGCTTTTCCACCAGGCCGCGCAAATTTCAGCGACTTCCTGAAGGCGGCACACACGGTGACGCTGGCGCAGGCACAGGCGCTTCGCTCAATCAAGGCGGTATCAGCCAAAGCCACAGTAGGGAGCGCGTATGGGATGTGCCCGGCGTATCCGAAGACGGAATCGGCGTCGGATCACGCCGCGGCAGCGCGGTACCACGCCATGAACAATGTGTTCTTCCTGGAAGCGGCCATGAAGGGACGTTACCCGAACGCGTTCGTGGGAGAGCCGCCGTACGAACTGATGGGCTTCAAGACTGGCGACGAGAAGATCATGTATGCGCCGCTGGATTGGGTGGGCTTCCATTACTACACCCGGCGCATTGTTTCTGACGTGAGTCACGCGCCGGCGTTTGAAGGCGGGAATTTCAGCGGCACGGAAATTGAGGCGGACCCGGCGACGGGGCGCGATCCGTATACGCGATTTCGCGCCGTGATGCCGACAGAGGGACCGCTGACGGAATCGGGTTTGGAAATATGGCCCCGTGGCATCTACGACCTGGTGATGCAGATTTCGCGCGAGTACAACTACCCCCTCATCGAGATGACGGAGAGCGGCTGCGGGTATCTCGACGGGCCGAATGAAAGCGGGCGCGTACCGGATTCGAGGCGCATCGAATTCTTCCGCCAAGAACTCGCGGAATTAGGGCGAGCGATTACGGATGGGGCGCGTGTGCGGTCGTTCCATGCGTGGAGCTTGATGGACAACTTTGAGTGGGCTAACGGGCAGACGGAGCGCTACGGGCTGATATACGTGGATTATCGCAATCAGAAGCGCACCATCAAGGATTCAGGTTATTGGTTCGGGAAAGTGGCGGCGTCGAATCGGTTGGAAGCGTGACCGCTCTGTACTTTGTGCCGGCATCCGCGACTGATCTGGCGGAAGCGCTGTCGCGATGAAGCCTGCTTGGTTACCGGGCAAACAGGACAAATCGGTGCTATGAGCCGCCGCCCGGAATTGCTGCAGTTTGTTGAGTGCCCGAAGGTCTGTCCGCCGTTTCCTATTGCTTGTCGAACACCTGCACGTCGTGCGTCTTCACGCCCGCTGAGTTTGTACCCTTCGACTCGACGGTCGTGACTTTTCCATCTTTTGAAACTGTCACTTTAGATGTTCCAATGACTGTGCCACCTTTTTTCAGAGTTGCTTCAAACGAGTTGGCATCCAGCCGCTTGGCGGAAATCGTGTCTGCCCCGCTTGGCATGGAACCCATGATGGGATTGTCTTTGCCGTCAAATTTGACGGAGAAACCGTACGCCAGGGGCTTTCCGTCCCCGCTCACTCCGTCAAACGTATATTTCACTCCATCGCCTTGTGCTTCTACCGTCCGCGTCAGGCTCTTCGGTCCTGGTCCGGGGTCGAATTTCGATTTCGCCACATTAAGCTTCCAAGTTCCGACGAGTGGATTTCCTTGCCCATATAAAAACGCGGAACCAGCCATAGCTAAAACAGCAATCGCGACCAACATCAAAACACGCTTCATGTGTGACCCTCCTTAGGTCCTATCATTCGATAGTTTGGCCAACGCCTTGATCGGTTTATGGAATTTACCTGGATTACTTGGACTGCGTAAACTAACCTCGCGGAACAGTATGACGCCCCGCGACACAAGTCAATGACTTTCACCTAAAGCTGAACTCACAACTCGGCCAACTTTTAAACGTTTTTAACTATCATTTGATCTGGCACGCCAGTCGTGCGAAGGGTCGGCGGCACCATATCCCCGGAGCGAAACCTTGTGGCAGCCTTCTGCGTCTAATATGATGTAGACACAAGGAGCCCTGACTCAGGGTGCCTATGTTGAAACGAATCGGCCAGATCGCTACTGTCGCCACCTCCCTCGCAGTTTTACCGTTTTGTGCCAACGCTCAGCGCGGCGCGGCAGCCTCCATGGCCGTTGCCGCGGCTCCTCATTCCATGGCCATGCCCATGGCCGCACCTGCTATGCATGCTGCTCCGGTTCACGTTGCTGCCGGCGTGCGCGCTCCCATGCACATTGCTTCCTCTGGCGGAGCTCATCCCGTGGCACCGCACCACCCCTGGAAGCCTGCCACGCCACGGCCGCCAGTGCAGAATTATCCTGTGTCCTCTCACCCGACTTTTCCCAATGCGCCATTCCCCAGCGATGGATTTTTCAATGATGGCGGTTATCCGGTTCCCGGCCTTGGGTTTGACTACCCGCACTTTGCCGCCGTGCACCCGGGCATTTTTAATCACCATTTTCGCGGTGGAACCATCGTGCCCTTTATCGGTGGCGGCATTTTCGTACCTGTCGAGTATTTCGGCGAATCCGCTCCCGTCCCCGAACAGCCTGCCGAATCGAACGAAGAACCAGAGCAGGCTCGAGCCCAGCAGCCAGACTACTCTGCGCCATCTGCCACGGAGACGTGGCGACAACGCACCGTTGCTAACACGTCCGTTCCTCCCTCGCCTGAATTCATTTTTGTCCGCCGCGATGGCAGCGTTTTCTTCGCTGTGGCATTTTCCTGGACCAATGGAAACCTGCAGTACATCACGCAAGAAGGTCTTCGCAAAGTTGTCCCTCTCACCGCTCTCGATCTCGATGCCACCTCGCAGTTCAATGAACAGCGGGGCCTCTCCTTCCGTAGCCCTGCTTGAGCCCTTTTCTCCCTCAGCATTCTCCTCTGACGAATTCTTGTTCCCAACCCCGCGATGGGTGTGATATTTTCCGCACCAGTTGGATCCTTCTTTGCCGATCACCCATTTGTCTTCCAATCTGCTCGCTTGGATAATCGGAATCGACTCTTTACTACCGCCATTTTTTGGGGCGGCCGCCGCATAAGGATCGCAATGAACACGAAGCCCGCGGCCTCGGATCATCCCGCGCTGTTGCAGGCCATTCGCCCTGTTACCCGAGCCGCCTCCGTCAAAGATGCGCTGGCCGGCGTTCAACTTGCCGCCATGAATATCCCCCAGGCGCTCGGCTACACCAAGATCGCAGGCACGCCGATCGTCACCGGTTTCTATACCCTCTTGTTGCCGCTCTTTGCTTTCGCTGTTTTCGGTTCATCTCGCTACCTGGTGGTGGCCGCGGATTCGGCCACCGCCGCCATCCTCGCTGGCGGAATTTCTCCTATGGCAGCGGTTGGCAGCCCCAGATACGTCGCTCTCGCCAGCACCGTCGCGCTTATCACTGCGGGATTCCTGCTGATCGGCAGGCTGTTGAAGCTTGGCTTTCTTGCCGATTTCCTCTCGCGCACAGTCCTTGTCGGTTTCCTCACCGGCGTCGGCTTTCAGGTCGGCATCGTCGTGCTCGGAGGTATGCTCGGCGTCGAAACTCATTCGCACCGCTCTCTCCTGCAATTGGGAGAAATCCTTCGTAGCCTTTCGCAGGCGCGCCTTTCAACAGTCCTGCTTTCCCTTGCCGTGCTCATCGTCATCTTTGGACTCCACTGGTTAGCCCCGCGCATACCGGGGCCACTGATTGCTGTTGTTGGCGCCATTGCCGCCAGTTGTGCGTTTGATTTCGCAAAACGCGGCATTGAAACGATCGGACCAGTCGCCGGTGGGCTTCCTCATTTTGGTTTGCCAGATGTTCGTTGGCAAGACATCGAGCCACTCCTCCCCGTTGCGGGTTCCTGCCTCGTCATGATCGTTGCCCAGAGCGCCGCCACCGCTCGCGTCTACGCCGTCCGCCACCATCACCGCCTGGACGAGAACTCCGATCTGCTCGGCCTTGCCGCCGCGAATCTTGCTGCCGGTCTCAGCGGCACTTTCGTCGTCAACGGCAGTCCCACGCAGACGGCAATGGTAGAAAGTTCAGGCGGCCGCAGCCAGTTGGCGCAGATCTCCACAGCCATCGTGGTCGCATTCGTTCTTCTTTTTCTTACACGCCCTCTTCAGTATCTTCCCCGCTGCGTCCTCGGCGCGATCGTTTTTGTCATTGCGGTTCGCCTTATCGATTTCCACGGACTCCTGGACATCCGCCGCGAGAGCCCTGGCGAATTTTATCTTGCCGTCATGACCGCCGCGGTGGTCGTTTTTGTCGGCGTGGAACAAGGAATCGTTTCTGCCATGATCGTTTCTCTTCTCCGCGTCGTCGGACACAGTTATCGCCCGCGCACCGGAGTACTCGTTCGCGATGAACACAAAATCTGGAAGACCATCCCGGCCTTGCCTGGTGCTAGAACCGAATCCGGCCTCGTCATCTATCGTTTTGACGCTGCTCTCTTCTATGCCAACGCAGGTCTTTTTGCGGAGGAAGTGTATCGCCTGGCTTCTCCCGAAGGTTCGCCGTTGCATTGGATCATGATCGATGCGGAGGCCATCGTTCATGTGGACTACACCGCTTCTCGCGTTTTGCGCGAACTCTATCTGAATCTGGAGCAGCAGGGCGTCGAGGTGGTTTTTGCACGCGTTCACCCCGAATTGCATGCCGATCTCGATCGCCATCACATTACGGAAACTTGTGGGCAGGAACGCATCTTTTTGCGTTTGCACGACGCACTGCGTGTCTTCAATGCGCGGTTTGGAATAGCGCCGGAGGCGGAGAATCATTGATCCATCACGCCTTCCAACAATTTGTGGCATTGTTTCCCGGAAACGTCATGCGCAGAGTTCACTTTTTTGTCGCCACGATGGCCGTTCTTTGGCCCAGCCTCTGCCTCGCGCAGGAGCAGCCACCGGCTTCCAACCCGGTTCCTGCCTCCACCCCAGCCACGTCGCCTGCCTCTCCCTGGTCCTACAACGCTTCTGTCTCGGGTTTCCTGGTTCCGCAGAACCAGTCCTACGCACAGCCCACCTTCATGATGGATGGCAGTTGGGCGCACCTCGAAGCGCGCTACAATAACGAATTCCTGCAAACCGCTTCGCTCTGGTTTGGTTACGATTTCTCCATCGGCAAAAAGATACAGCTCGATTTCACCCCCATGATCGGTGGCGTGTTTGGTAAGGTCGATGGCATCGCCCCGGGATTCGAGCTCACTTTTACTTATCGGAAGCTCCAACTTTACAGTGCCAGCGAATATGTTTTTGACACCACAAACCGCGACAATAGCTTTTTCTATTCCTGGACGGAACTCAGCTATTCCCCCGTGCACTGGCTCCGCTTCGGTGCTGCCTCGCAACGCACCCGGGTTTATCAGACTGGCCTCGGCGTTCAGCGCGGCCCTCTCCTCGGCGTTTCCTACAAGAAAACTTCCTTTACTACTTACGTCTTCAACCCCGACCTCGCCCAGCCCACCTGGGTCCTCTCCCTCAGTTATTCCTTTTGATTGCTCCGCAATCGTGTCCGATTCTGACACAGCCGAATCCCAGAATCGACCATTCCCCGAACCTTCATCGATCTGTAAGTCTCTTAAGTGCTTTGCTCTCATGCACTCCGTCCACCCTTGCCCCGGACTTTCATTTGCCCGCATTAGACTACTTACTTCTTGGGGAAGGAACTCATGGATACCTTGTTGAAGGACCTTCGCTATGCATCGCGCATGCTCGTCAAAAACCCCGGTTTTGCCATCGTTGCGATTCTGGCCTTGGGTCTTGCGATCGGTGCGAACACCGCCCTCTTCAGCGTCTTCAATGGCATCATGTGGCGGCCACTGCCAGTCCAGGACCCCCACCAACTCGTCGTTGTGGCTACGAAACAGCGCGGTCTGGATTTCCCCATTCCCCTTTCCTATCCTGATTTTCAGGACTATCGCCAATTGAAATCTGTCTTCTCTGACATGATTGGCTACGTCCCCAGTCCCGTGAACCTCCAGGCTGAGGGCCGCCCGTCGCGCGCGTGGGCTGAACTTGTCACCGGAAACTACTTTGCCATGCTCGGCCTGGAACCGGCCCTGGGTCGCACGTTCGCCTCCGACGAAGGCTGGGTCCAGGGCAAGGATTCGCTGATGGTGTTGAGTTACAAGTATTGGCAAACGCGATTTGCCAGCGATCCCGGCGTGATCGGTCGAACCGTGCAACTGAACACGCACCCGTTCACCATCATTGGCGTTGCCCCGGAACGCTACCACGGCGCTTACTATTTCCTTCAGCCAGACTTCTACATTCCTTTCACCACCGTGGGCCTGCTCGATCCTGGCGCGGCCAATGATTTCAGCAAACGCGGCGCCACCTACCTCCGCGTTCTAGGCCGCTTGCAACCCGGGATCACCATTACGCAGGCTCTTGCTGCCGCGCAGCCAACCGACCGCCGCTTGGCGCAGGAATTTCCCGATAGCCATAAGGACTCTTCGCTGCTCGTGATCCGGGAGCTGAGTGCGCGTCCGGAACCCGGCCTGGGTGCATTCATGTCCACAGCCGTCTGGGTTTTTATGTCGCTGGCGGGACTGGTGCTGCTGATCGCCTGTGCGAACGTGGCGAACTTGATTCTCTCTCGCGCTAACGGCCGCCGCAAGGAACTCGCCATGCGTTCCGCGCTGGGCGCCAGCCGTCGACGTATGATCCAGCAACTTTTGACGGAAAGCGTCCTGCTGGCGCTGTGCGGCGGAATCGCAGGATTGTTGTTTGCGCGATGGGCGTCCATGGCGCTGATGACCATTCGTATCCCCACCGACCTGCCGTTGCACTTGTTTGATCTGCGCGTGGACTGGCGGGTTTTCGCTTTCAGCTTTCTCGCCGCGCTGCTTACTGGGATCGCCGCGGGGATGATGCCTGCGCTGCAGGCGTACCGAACCGATCTGGCCGACGCTTTGAAAGCAGGCGGACGTTCGGGGGGCGCGTCCACGGGACATCACCGCTTCCGCAACGCCTTGGTTGTCGCGCAAGTTGCGGTTTCGCTGTTATTGCTGGCTTGCGCGGGATTTTTCATTCGCAGCTTTCAGAATTCGGCGCACATCGATATGGGATTTCGCGTCGACCACACCCTGATGCTGTCCATGGACCTGGGCCTGCAAGGTTATAACGAGGAACGCGGCCAGCAATTCTACAAACAAGTCAGCGACCGCGTGAAATCGTTGCCCGGCGTGCGCGGCGCTTCCTTCGCCGCGTATATTCCCATGGGCTACGAAAACAATATCGTCAACATCTATCCCGAAGGCCAGCCCGTCGACGATAAATCCGGTGCCGAAAACTCCTTCCAGAACTCCGTTCAACCCGACTATTTTCGCGCCGTCGGCGTCCGGGTAATCAAGGGCAGGGAATTCACCGAAGCGGATAGCGCTTCCGCGCCAAAAGTCGCGATTGTCAATGAGATGTTCGCCAAAAAAATCTGGCCCGGCCAGGATCCCATTGGCAAGACCTTTCAAACAGAAAAGAATGGTCCCGTGATTCAAGTCGTAGGCCTTACGCGCACTGGAAAATACCTGTTTCTCTACGAAACGCCTCAGTTGTTTGTCTATTTTCCGCTGACCCAGAATTATGTCTCTGCGGCTACCTTGATGATCTACTCGCAGGAGGACCCGCTTGGCCTGCTCGTGCCGGTGCGCGACCAGATTCAACAACTCGACGCGGGCTTGCCCGTCTTCGATGTCAAAACCATGGATGAGCATGTGGAGTACGGCAAGCCGCTCTTGCCCGCGCGCATCGGCGCCATGCTCGTCGGCGCGTTCGGCATGCTGGGTCTGGTGCTGGCCACCATTGGCGTCTATGGAGTCGTCTCTTACTCCGTCAGCCAGCGCACCCAGGAAATCGGCATCCGCTCGGCCCTGGGAGCGCAGCGCTGGAATGTCCTCACCATGGTGCTGAAGCAGGGAATGATCATGGCGCTCATTGGAACCGCCGTCGGTATTGTGCTGGCGTTCTTGCTCTTCCGTGGATTGCACTCCGTGCTTTACGGCGTCGCTTCCACCGACCTGGTCACGCTCGTCGCGGTTTCCTTCTTGTTGCTGGGCGTGACCTTGGTAGCCAGCTATGTCCCGGCTCTCCGTGCCACCCACGTCGATCCCGTCGTCGCCCTGCGCGAACAATAAGTCTTCGCGCGGGAATGCGTCCCCCGCCGACTGGAATTCCGCCGAAGGGCTCGTCAGCTCCATGTACCGGCCGTTTTCCCTCACCGGTTGAAAGCTACCCCCGGAGTGCTGCAGCATACATATCTGGGCAATGTGTTCGCGTCACAGGGGCAATATGAAAAAGCCACGGAGGTAACGCTAACCAAACGGGCTGTGGAATCCGCGGCACAGGCTGACAACAAGGAAAATGGAGCACTCTGGCAGGCGGATGCTGCCCTGCAACAGACGGCTTACGGCTATCCTGCGGAAGCCCGGCTGACTGCGGCAGAGGCTTTAAAGCTTGCTCCGAAGAGTCAGGGAGTCGAGATCGAGGTCGCACTTGCGTTTGCCATGGCGGGCGATACGTTACGAGCCGAATCTCTCGTACGTCGCGACAAAAACTCACTGCACGACCCATATCAGCTACAAACTCTATTACGTAGTTGAGTTTCATATTTGATGCCCTCAAACAGCCGAGAGAATATCCTTCGGCAATGCAAAATTCCAGGCGTGTTTCCTGATTAGTCGCCGCCACAAGCACAGCGCCTGGACACGGCTCTCTTTCGATTTCGTTAGTGATTGCCAAACGTCCAGCTAACGCCAGAGCTGCTGCCGTAGTCGCTCCCGGCAAACCCGGGAGGCGGGCGATTGTCCCAGTTGCCGTAGAAGGAAACGTTCCAGGTGAGGTTGCTCCACAATTTCACGTAATACGACGTGTTGAGAGTGTAATGGACGCGGCCGGGTTCGGAGAGCGCGGGAAGGAGATAAGTACCGACGGTCAGAGTGGTCTTGTTGAACCAGAACAGTCTCACCTGGGCGCCGAGCAATGCCGAAGCGACGTCCTGCGTGGCGGCGGGCACAACGCTTTCCAGATAGTTGATACGCTGCCAGGCAACCCCGCCGGTCACAGCGATCATGGCATGATTGGTGTTCTTCAAGTACCGCCCCACACCGCCGCCAAAAGTTGTCTGAAGTTGGATCCCCTGAACCGAACTTTGTAGGAAATCGGCCAGCCCCGCGTAGTACCAATTGTTCCAGCGCAACAGGCGCTGCGCGCTCAGAGTGAGTTCATTACGCGTGGAAGGGTTAGTCCCGGTGCTGGAGGACAAAGTGGAGGTATAACTGGCGTTGGCGGCCCAGCGCGGACGAGGATAGTTGACCTCGGAACTCAAACTGTATTGCGCGGACTGGTTGCCTTTGGTGTAGATGAAGCCCAGTCCGATCTCCCCATTGAACCGTTGCCAGAAATTGGTGGAGGTTTCATCCATTTTGATGATCTCCATCTTGTCGACTTCCACCTTGTTGTCGGAAGGCTCCAGGATTTGAATCTTGATCGGACGTCCGCCGGCTGTCTCGGGAGTGGAAAGCGTGCCGGAATAAACGGAGCCGTCCTGGGTTTTGACGATGAAGAGCTGTTTGCTTTCCACATGATCGACCTTGGACCAATCCACCGAAGAGGTGCTCAGGATGTAGTCGACGCTGATGTACAGAGTGTCCGCGTCGAGACCCTTGATCTCGCAGGTGATGTGATCGCCATTCTTCATGATGATCACATCACTTTTGTCGCGAGCAAATAGAGGCGCCGCCAGGAATACCGCGCACCACAAAACGATTGTTCTAGCGTTCATACCAGATCCTCGTGCTGCCGTGGATATATCCTGCAAGTACTTCGAGCGGATAGGTTGGATTCTTCCACATTCGGGAGGGCAAAGTCTTCTGGATTGCGTGGCTTCGTTCCGGGAAAAAACGCAGGACGCGGCGCCCGCATCAGGGCTTGCGAGCGGGTTGCGGCATCACGTAACCCGAGGTGGCAGGAAGGCCGGCCCGTTCCAGCTGCACGGTGGCGTGCTCGATGCCGAATTCGCTTGCCACTTTTTGCTGAATCGCTTGGATGATCTTTTCGCACTCATCCATGTGCATGTCGGGAATGCGTGCATGGCAACTTAGCGCGTTGTGGCCTCCACCCAGCGACCAGATGTGCACATCGTGGACTTCCACCACCTGCTCGAGCGACAGAATCGCGCGCGCCACTTCTTCCACCTTCATTTCGCGCGGCCTTCCTTCCAGCAGGATATGCGCGGATTCGCGAAGAATGCCAATGGAGGAATACAGCACCAAAAGACCAATGGCCATGCCGAGAAGCGGATCAATCCAGTGCGCATGCGTGTAACGAATAATCACCGCGCCGACGATGATGGCAATGTTGGACAGCGCGTCGCCGAAGTTGTGCACCAGAATGCTGCGGAGATTCAGATCTGCGTGCCCGCGCACGAGGGCTAGCGTAATACCGCCATTCACCGCAAGAGCCGCAAGCGACGTCCAGATCATCCAGCTTTCGACGACGTCCAGCGGAGCGCGCAACCGCTCAATCGCTTCGTAGCCAAGCCACAGAGAAAGCAGGATCAGCAAAATCGCATTGGTGAAAGCCGCGAGGGTTCCGGCTCGGTGATAGCCATACGTGCGGTCGGAATCCGCGGGGCGCTGGGCGAGGCGCATGGCCAGCCAGGAAATGCCCAGAGCTGGAACGTCGGAGAGATTGTGAACGGCGTCATTGAGTAGAGCGACGGAACGTCCCAGGAAGCCGCCGAAGACTTCCGCGACGACGAGGCCTAAGGTTGCGACCATGGCCCAGGCAAGCACGGAGGCGCGCATGGCAGGATGAGCGTGTCCGTGACCATGATCGTGGGAATGTTCCTGGCCGTGATCGTGCGCATGGCTGTGCTCGTGGACGTGCACCGCCATATTGTACGAGGTTGGGCGGCTGAGCGCAGCCTGCGGTGCACTCGTTATTGGGAAATATGACAACACCCTGCAGCGAACTCGTTGACGCTACCGGTATCCACTGCCACCATCAGAAATGGCAAAGACTCGCCGGGTAGAACCACAGCAGGGGAAACCAGCCCGGATGTCACGCCGACGGAGATGAATAATCCCATCGCCAAACTGTCCTTTTGGGGCGTGCGCGGTTCCACGCCTACGGTAGACCCCGCGACGTGGAGGTATGGCGGAAATACGCCCTGTCTGGAACTGATCGCACCGGATGGCACGCAGTTCATCCTAGATTGCGGCACCGGGCTGCGGATGTTGGGAAGCCGCTGGGGGAACGCGGAAGGCGCGTCAAATCCTGAAACACACATTTTCGTGACGCACTATCATTGGGATCATATTCAAGGTCTTCCCTTCTTTTCTCCCTTGTACGTGGAGAAGAATGAATTCCAGTTCTACAGCTTCCGGTCGAAGTTTCTGGGAAGGGATTCACTGCGGCAGGTATTTGAGACGCAGATGGCGCTGCCGTATTTCCCCGTAGATTTCTCCGCGATGAGTGCGAGGCGGAAATTCCGCGAGTTGGATGGAGGGGAAAGTTTCCGGGTTGGCACAAATCAGGTTACCACGCGCTGGTTAAATCATCCGCAAGGATGCCTGGGATTCCGCATTGAGACGCCGGCGGGAATCGTGGTTTATGCGACCGACAATGAACCGGGCGATCCGGCGCTGGATAAGAGTTTGAAGGAGCTGGCGGCGGGTGCAGATATCTTTATTAATGATGCGCAATTCACGCCCGCGCAGTTGGCCTCTACGCGAAAAGGCTGGGGACACTCCTCGTGGCGAGAAGGAGTGAACGTCGCGCGCGAAGTGAACGCGAAAACATTGGTGCTGTTCCACCACGATCCGGATTCCACGGATCGCATCATCGACGGGCTGTTGAGCCAGGCACGCGAGGAGTTCGACTCCGTGTTTGCCGCAAGTGAAGGCATGGTCATTACCTTAGGTTCAGCGAGTGAGCCGGTGCAAGCGCACATGCCCGGTTCGCGCACCGCGCTTCGGCGCGAGGCCCAATTCCGCGCTTGCGTCACTGGGGTCACCGCGGAGGGCCAGAAATTCGAGGAAGAAACGTTAGTACGGGACTTGTCGCTGCAAGGCGCACTCATTTCGCTGAAACACAGCCCGCGGATGCAGTCTGAGCTACAGGTAACGATGGAAACGCCGACGGCCGAAGGGCTACAAGCGATGCGTTTGCGCGGTTATGTGGTACGAATTGAAGAAGGCGTAGAAAAGGGAACCACCGTCGTGGGCGTGGTGTTTACAGACTAATGGCGCCGGAGATTGAACGACAGACGAATGGAAATGTCAGCCGGCCCAGCTTAACTGAGTTCTTCGATCTTGCGATCAAGATGCGCGAGAGCAGCTTCAAGAGACTTCCGATGATTTGGATTAGTGGCGTTCTGGAGGTCGTTCTGGATGCGCGTTCGAGATAGTTGCAAGCCACGGCGATCTTGATCGCGGCGGCTCTGTTCAGCAGTCTTCTGTGCCTTAGCTTGAGAATCGGTCACAATTTTCTTCGCTTCCACCTGGGATTCAACATCTTTACTCTCCCACCCGCGTGCCATGGCTCTATTTTGACACAAACCGGCGCGCAGAACTGATTTTCCTGAAAGAAAATGAGATTGGCGGTGTTACGCACCAGCGGAGCGGCGCTTGGCCACCTGGGAAGCGGGAGATGCGATGAAACTCCGAATGGAATCCTGTGCGAGACGGGCGAACCGTTCGGCGAAGAAGCCCGAGTAGGAGAATTCGGCTTTGTGATCGGCCCAGCGAACCTGAAGCAGCCAATTATCTCCCGAAGGTTCGACAAGGACCGACTTGATATCGTGAGTGGGGATGACGACGAGCGGGTCGAAATCCTTATCAAGCGCCCACACGTGTTCGGGGGAAAGGAAAAGTTGCGTTAGCGCAGGAGAGTCGTTGCCCGGTTTATACTCGCCACCGCCCACAACCGTCTGGACTCCCAATTCTCGTGCCTTGAGGTCAGTGGCGGATTCCGTTTGGGCTGGCGGCAGAAGAATGGAGGTCACAAAAAGAAGCAGGCCGAAAATGGCGGTCAACCAACCGTTCCAAAGACCCAGCGGCAACACGACCAATGCCGCGCCGAAAATGCCGAGAGCAACTCGGAACAGGGTCCAGGACTTTTCGTTGCGATAAAGGTGAACAAGTTTGGGGGAATGCTGGATTAACAGGAACGCGGCCGCACCAACAAAATTGCGCAAGCGCTGGAAGGAATTGAGCTCCCCGGTAGCGATGGCTGTAGGTGTCGTGCTCATGATTAACTCAGACGGCTATTCTACCCCAGGCTGCAAGCCTTGTATCTCCCTCATTCGAGCAAAGGCCCGGCGGACGTGAGGAATGGTGATCGAACCACCCACGAGCAGTGAAACATTCAGGGCGTCAATAACCTCATCCCGGCGCCAACCGATTTCCCCACAACGAACCAGGTGGTAGGTAATGCAGTCATCGCAGCGGAGCACGGCTGAAGCTACTAAACCGAGGAGTTCCTTGGTTTTGGTGTCCAGTGAGCCAGGTTCGTAGGCCTGGTGGTCCAAGGCAAAGAAGCGTTTGACGCCAAGATGGCCGCAATTGAGGATTTCGTCATTGAGTTCGACACGGAACTTCTGAAAATCGTCGAGGGGATCGGACATGAGACCTCCAAGAAATGAGCGGGGAGCGGAGATCGAGACATTATGCCCTGGGAATAGGCGAGTGCGAAAGGGAAGCTATACTTTGCTCTCTCCCACCACAAAACAGCGCAAGGAAATGGCTGGCACTTGCTACTGATATTTTGTGAGAGAGGCTTAGTTCAGCAATTCATTGACGACGCCGGCGAGGCCAATGATGACGCCAGGTTTAGATCCCGTGGCTTTGCCAGAGTCCCAGACGAGAATGCCGTTGACAAAGACTTTCTCGACGCCGGTGGAGAGCGCGACCGGATTGGTGTAAGTAGAGTGATCGATGATTGTGTCGGGGTTGAAGAGAACCAGGTCGGCGAAGGCCCCCTCTCGTATGACGCCTCGGTCCTTCCAGTTGAGGCGCTGGGCGGGCAGGGAAGTCATCTTGCGGATGGCTTCTGGCAGCGTGAGCCAGTGTTTCTCGCGCACGAACACGCCGAGTACACGGGGAAAAGTGCCGGCTCCGCGCGGATGTGCAGAACCGATCCCGCCATCACTCGCCACCATGACCCAGGGTTGCTGGTAGAAGGCTTTGATGTCGCTTTCGATCATCGATTGACCGATGATTTCAGCTTCGGTGTTGGCCTTGTCGCCTTCCCTGATGATGCGAATGTACATTTCCACGGGAGAGAGATTGTTGGACTTGGCGAGATTCGCAAGGGTGTGACCCTCGTAGGATTTGTTGGGGGTGAAACTGGTAATGGTGATATGGGAAGCGCCGCCGACATCGTCGAGGGCTTTCGCCACGCTCTTGGGATTCTCGTACTGCTTGTCCGGAACAAGCACCTTGAAGTTGGAGTGCCATGCGTCGTAGGGGTAGCAGTCCGCCAGAAAATCGATGCCGCGGCTCCGCGCCTTTTCAATCACCTTGATGTATTCCGGCGCTTTTCCCCAAACGCCGACGGTGCCGAGTTTGATGTGGGAATGTTCGATGGGGATATGCGCTTTTTCGCCGATAGTGATTTCTTCTTCGAGGGCTTCGAAGGACTTGTCGGCTTCGTCACGGATGTGGGTCATGTACAAGCCGCCGCGTTGGGCCGCAACTCTGGCCATGGCAATCAATTCTTCGGTTGCGGAATAGCTGCCGACTTCATATTCCAGGCCGGAAGAAAGTCCGAGGGATTCCTGATTCATGGCCTGGGCTAGCAGCGCTCCCATCTGACGGACCTCATCTGGAGTTGCAACACGCTTAAAATCCTTACCCATGACCTGCTCGCGAATAGTGGCATGCCCGGCGAGGACGCCTACATTTACGGCAGCGGGCTTTTGCTGCTGCAGGCGGACCCAGTTGATCAAGGGCCAGGGAGAATCACCGTCGGCGCCGACGACGAGAGTGGTGATGCCCTGCGAGATTTGGGTTTCGGCGAGGGGATCCCCCTGTAGTTCATCAGTGGAATGATTGTGAATATCAATGAAGCCCGGGGCGAGAACGAGTCCCTTGGCGTCGATTGTAGGTTCGCCTTTTTCGGGTTGAAGCTCGCCGATACCCACGATGTGACTCAATGCGATTCGTACATTTGCTTTGCGCAGCGGAGCACCGGTCCCGTCGGCAAGCTGAGCGTTCAGGATGAGCAAGGAAGCGCGATTCTGTTGGGATTTAAGGGGCAGTAGCGGGCAGAGTCCAAGGAGCGCCACGGCGAAGATTGGAAAGAATTTTGAACGAATCATTCGTGAGAAATCCTTTTATTGGTCCAGATTTGGATTGATGAGCCCAAAAAAGAAGATCGTTAGTAAACCATGGACGGCCGCGCCGATCCCACGGCTGTCGCCCGTGACAATCAGGGTTCCCAGCGATTCAGTCATCTATAAGACCACCTCGGTGAGGGCTTTGTGGGCTAGATCGGCGGCGGGACCAGGTTTGCCCGCCAAGACAAGATTGGCCCACTCCGCAGCGGCGTGCGAGATGCGCACAGCTTCGGTGCTGAGGGATTCGGGTCCACCGGAATCGGAGTTGGCAAAGAATACGCGTTCCATGGGTTTTGAGGCGATCATGCGATTTTTGGTGAATTGGCCCGGCACCGCCATCATCATGGGATGTCCACGGCGATAGAGGCGGATCTCGATGGGATCGACATTGAATTCCGGCAAGGCTTTCTGAAAATCTTTAAGAACTTCTCCCGCGAGCAGCTTGCAATCTTCTTCCTGGAGCAGAATAGCGCGTTCCGATTCACGCATAGGAGTATAGAAGGTGAGGATGTTGTATTTGGGGTTGTAGCCGGGATTGTTGCGGATGGTCCAGTCGGCGACGATAAAGTCGGTGAAAGAATTGCCAGGACACCAATTGTCGTAGCCGCGTCGATAGACTGGTTTGTCGAAAATCATGTTGATCATGGGAAAAGGCGCATAACGCATCTGCTGCATGGCCTGTTTCTGAATATTGGGAAGACCAGCAACAAGGCGGGAGGTGATGAATTTAGGCGTGCACATTAAGACAATTTTGGCGGAAACTGTGGTGAGCTTGTCGCCTTGCAGGTAGGTGACACGCACGGCGTCAGAATCCTGCGAGACTGAGACTACTGTGACGCCCGCCAGCATGCGTTCCGCGTTTTTTGGTTTCAAAACTTCAACCAGCTTGTGGCTGATGCAGCCAAGTCCGCCGGGCAAAATGCAGCGCGTATTGTCTTCACCCTTGATCAAATACTGGGCATCGAACACGCCAATGAATGCTGTGGTGTCTTCTGTAAAGGCGCCCCAATTGGACGGGCCATAGCCGTCCCACCACTTGGCGATTTCAGGAGCGTAGGCGCCGGTGATGTCGGAAAAGGGTTTGGTGTCGAGTTCCAGCATCTTTCCGCGGACATCAATCTTTATGATGTCGTCGCGGAATTTTTTGAAGCTGGCGACAACTTCTTTTTTGTAGGGAAGGTGCTCGAGGCCCGAGCGCCAGGTATCCGGAACATAGGTGCGATTGTCGATGGTGGGATCGGGCATGTCGACGAGAGGCATATCCACGCCGATTTCCTTCGCGAGTTGATCGCTGAAGCTGCCACGAAAGTCGTAGGCAGAGCCTGTAGAGAAAAACTGGCCTTGGTATTCCTCTTCGTAGGCGTTTCCACCGAAGTGTTCTTCTTTTTCGAGCAGCAGCCAATCTTTTTCGCGCAGGAAATAGGCAGCAGAGAGGCCCGCCATACCGCCACCTACGATCACAATTTCGGCTTTGCGTGCGGCTTCAGGCTTGGCGAAGGAGTGGCCGTCGCGAAGCTCATGGCACACGGCGTAGTGCTCGCCTTCGACGAGGGCAGAGGGATCTTTGGCCGCGGGCTCGGCCAGCAGAGCTGTGTCGATTGGACAACCGGAAGCGATAGAACCTGCAACAACATATGTGATGAAATCACGCCGCGTTTGATACATGCGTAGCAAACCTCCAGGGGGCATCCGAGAGATTGTGGAGTCGGCAAGAAGTGGAGTTGCGCTGCCCACATTGTGAAATTCCGAGGCCAGTCGCGGCGCTGTTATCTCGCGTCGGCTTCATAGACGACCTTGCCTCCGGCAATTGTAAGCAACACCTTCGTTTCGCTGATCGTCCGCGGGTCGATTTCCAGCATGTTGCGATCAACGATGATGACATCGGCAACTTTGCCAGTTTCCATCGAGCCTTCGGTTTTCTCGCGACGCCCGGCGTAAGCGGCATCGAGCGTGTAGCCCTCGATGGCCTTTTCGCACGCGTAGACGTTGCGAGGGAACAAATCCGTCAGGGGCTTGCCGTCGGTGGTTTGCCGCGTCACCGCCGACTTGCATCCCTTCCCACGGATTCAGTGTGACCACAGGCCAGTCGCTGCCAAAAGCGTAAGTGCCCGCCATCTTCAGAGATGCTCTTCCAGACCCACGCGCGCGTGGCGCGTTCCGGGCCCACATTGCGGGCCCAGACGTCAAGGGTGTCGGCGTCGGGATAAGAGTGGAGTGGCTGCATGCTGGCGATGACGCCGAGCTTTCCAAAGCGGGGAATGTCTGCGAGAGCTGATCGTCTTCGATGTGCTCGACGCGAGGGCGGCGATCTTTAGTGTGATTTTTGGTTTGCGCAAATTCGTAGGCGTCGAGGGCAGTGCGAATGGCATTGTCGCCGATAGCGTGAGTGAAGAGCTGCAAACCGCGTTTATCCAATTCCGCGACGGCGGATCTGTATTTTTCCGGATCCCAGAAGAGAGCACCCTTGATGGACGGGTCATCGGAGTAGGGTTCCAGAAAAGCGGCGGTGTGCGATTCGACGACGCCATCCAACATGAATTTCACGGCGTTGGTGTCAATCCATTCGTCGTGGAATTTCTTGCGCGCTTGCTCAATCGCGTCAAGATCTTCCTTGCGCGAAGTTCCTGGAGGATCTAGGAATAGGAAATATAGAAGCGGCACGGAAAGCTGTTTGTCTTGGCGAAGTTCTTCGAGAGAGTTCAGTTCCTCAAAGTCGCCGCCCGCGCTGTGCACGCGGGTGATGCCGTTTTGATTGGCCCACTTGATACCTGCGCGGAGAGCATGCAGCTTGTCCACCTCGTGAGTTTCGGAACAATCTTTGCGACGAGCGCTGTGCGCAGACTTCCTTCAGCGCGCCGGTGGCTCGCCAGTTTGCGGATCGCGGACGATCGAACCGTTCGCGCGGGTTGGGAGTATCTTTGGTGACGCCTGCCAGCGCAGAGAGCTTTGGAATTTGCCCAATCAGTGTGGCCGTCGTAGCCCTCGAGAAATACGGGGCGATCGGGGAAAAGCTCATCGAGATACTTTCTTGTCCGGAAGTGTGGTCCGCGCAAACATCGCGTAGTTCCAGCCACGGCCGAGAATCCAGGACTCGCCAGGGTGTTTCGCTGCATAGTCGCGGAGGCGACTTTGGATTTCGGCGGATTGGCGGCGCCCTCCAGACTTGACTCGTGCCCAAGTGCCTCGCGATCCATCGAGAAAATGAATGTGGCAGTCGGTGAAACCGGGAAGAACGAGTTTTCCGCCAGCGTCGATCAGCTTCGTGCCGATGCCGCGATATCGCCGACTTCTTCATCGGAGCCGACTGCAACGATCTTGCCTTTGCGAATAGCGATGCTCCGGGCCCAGGGTTCTGTCTGATTCAGCGTGTAGACTTTTGCGTGCACGATAAGGATGTCCGCAGGGGCAATGCGGGCGGATTCTTGGGCGGAAGCGGAAAACGAGATACAGAGAGGCGATAGCAGCAAGGTGAGAAAGACTGCCGATGCGGCTGACTTGCATATTCACCTCAACGAGCGGGCGAGCAAGCTGTCAGCCGCCTCGCGAATATAAAAACCCTAAAAGTCGGTGGAGTATTCACCCACAAGATCCATGTTTCGGTGCGCCCCGGATTTTGCCAACGATGGGGCGTGGAGCTCTGGAAATAGAGGCTGTCGCCCGATTTGAGATCGTAGTGTTCCTGCTTGTTCAGCGCATATCTCGAATTCGCCACGCAAAACGTGGAGAAATTCCTCGCCCTCGTGGGCATAGGATTCGCCGCTGCCCCCGCCGGGTTTGATGCGGAAAAGATGAGGCTCCATGGCAGTATTGCCCCAGGCGAGGAGTTCCATGCGAACGCCGGGAGAAGTTTCGAGGATTTTTCGGTGCGAAGGGCGAACGTGGCGCTGGGCCCCGCCGTTAGTCTCAAAGAGCGACATGATATTGGTTTTATAAAATCGCGCGATGCGGCGTAGCGTGGATACCGAGCAGTGCATCTGGCCGCGTTCCAGGGCGCTGAGAAAACCGACTGAGACGCCGGTGGCGCGGGCCACTTGCGCGAGCGAAATCCCGCGATGCATGCGCAAACGCCGGAATCGTTGGCCGGGAATGCTGTGGGGCGTCGACGGGGCCGCGACCAAGCCCTGTTTTTTGAGAACGTGGACGATGGCGGGGGGGTTCAGGCCGCGAACCCGACGCAGGAAGATGGCGCGCTGCAAGAAGCGCACGTCGAATTCCGTGTACAGGCGATATCGGCTTTTGGTGCGCCGGGGGTCAACCAGGCCCAGCGCTTCCCAGGAGCGCAAGGCGGAGGAAGAAATCCCCACCCGGCGCGCGACTTCGCTGATGCGCAAGCAGGCTGGGGCGGTCAAAGTATCCGATGGCTTGGACAAATTCTTTCTGCTTGACACGGCTCCCCGCTTTCTCTAAGTTTGCTGGATTATAGTAAGGTTCCGGGGCCGGTAGCAACCACGAAGAATCGCATACATAGGGTAAACGCTTCTTCGGGGAAATTTAGGAGTGAATTCAATGAATCAAGTATCGCGCCTTTCGCAGGTGAAGTCTGTTTGTTGCCGCAGAATTCTTGCTGGCCCTCTGCTTTGACCATTTTGCTGTCTTTTCATCGGCAACCCTACGCATACGCGCAGAGCACGAGCGGCCGCGTGCGCGGGACGGTTACGGATGCGAGCGGTTCAGCGGTTTCGGGTGCGACGTGTCACGCTGGTCAATGTAGCGACGAACATTTCCCGGGAAGCCACCACGAGCGACACGGGGGAATTCATATTTCTGGAAGTTCCCGTTGGCACTTATGAAATAGATGTGACTCAAACGGGATTCAAAAAGTTTGTGCGCAAAGACATCAGTGTGGACCTGAACGCGGTGATCAGTGTGGACATCGCGCTGCAGTCGGCGGCGCGACGGAAACAGTGGAGGTTACGGGTGAACCGCCGGTCATCGATACGACTACGACGCAACTGGGCGCGGTTGTGAATTCGCGGGAGTGACGCAATTGCCGCTGAATCCAGCGCGACGTCTATCAATTGCTGCAACTTCAGCCAGGTGTCCAGTCGCAGTTCGGAAACGACTTGTTCTATGGATCCGACAAGGCTGGAGTGGTAACCGTGAACGGCGGCCGCGGGCGGTCAAACAACTATTCCGTGAACGGAGGCGATGGCAACGACTTGTTTGCTAATCTGCCGGCCGTGCAACCGTCCGCGGACAGCATCGAGGAGTTCCGCGTCATTACGAACAATTTTGATGCAGAGTACGGACGCAACTCCGGCGCAGTGGTCAACGTGGTAACGAAGTCCGGAACCAACGAATGGCACGGCAGTGCGTTCGAGTTTTTCCGGAACAAGGTGCTGAATGCCAAGGGCTTCTACGATCCGACGTCAAACCAGACTCCATTCAGAACCAGTTCGGCGGGCACGCTTGGCGGGCCAATCAAGAAGGATAAGACATTCTTTTTTGCGTCTTATGAAGGCCGAAGAGTCAAGAAGGGAATTCTTCGAATCCGGTGCCACTGCCGAGCAGCGACCAGCGAATAACGGAGCGTTTGGCGATCTGACGGGCACCCTGACAACGGCGCCGACAGCGAGCATGTTGCAAGGGCGCTGCGGGCTCGCCCATTTGTCAGCCCGCAGCAAACACCGAGCTTGCGAATATCATTAATGGCAGGCACCCCAACACCGGGGAATTACGGGACTATCTTTGGAGCCAGTGGAGTGATTCCGACGCAGTGTTTTGACCCGCTCTCCACCAGCATTTATAACTACGTATGTGAACCGACCGGGACGTTCCAGGAATCGCCCAACGAAATCAACAATGGGGACCAGTTCACGATCAAGATCGATCAGGATTTGACAAAGAATCAGAAACTTTCGGTGTACTACTACTTTGATGACGACTTCGTTTTAGATCCATTTGCGAAGTTTCAGGCGGCCGGCGGAAACCTGGGCAACTTTCCCGGGAGTGTTCAGCACGCGTACACAACAGTTGAACGCCACGCACACCTGGACGATCGGCATCGACCAACGTAAACGAATTCCGGTTCGCGTGGTTCCGCGAAGGACAGGTCAATTCAACAAGCCAAAGGTGACCACGGCCGTGCAGGTTCCTGCGGCGCGGTCACGACCTTTTGCTTTACGGGGACCACCGATCACCTTTGCTGGACAGCAACGGCAATACTCTTGCGCCAAGCCAGGCCTACGGAATTCTCCCGAATCTTGGGGCGTCGAAAGAAGGACTGCCATTCATCTCCGTGACTGGCGGAATTTCGCTAGGAAATAACTTCGAAGGGCAGTTGCCGCAGACGGGGAATACGTTTCAGTTTGCGGATAACTTCAGCAAGATCGTCGGCACACACAGTTTCAAGTTTGGCGGCGACATCCGCTACCAGATATTCGACCAGACGCTGTATTACAACGTGAACGGCTCGATCAACTTTGGGCCGGGGTGGCGGCGATATGACTACCGCGGGGACAGCTATGCAAACTACCCTTCTCCTGGGTTTTCCCAACAGCTATAGCCAGGGTTCTGCTCAGGCAGAACTGGTGCGCAGCACGGCGGTGTACCTGTTTGCACAGGACAGCTGGAAGATTAATCCCAATTTGACGCTGAACTATGGCTTGCGGTGGGAAATGAACACGCCCATGACGGATATTGGCCAGAAGGTGCAAACTTTCCGTCCGGGGCAAGTTTCTACCATCTATCCCTGCAGCTTGGATCCGAGCAACCCACTGTATGCTACGTACGGACCGGGAGTAACGGCTGCAATGCGGCTGGCGTGACACCAGTTGGCCTGGTATTCCCGGGAGACAAAGGGTATTCCGGGCGGATTGACGAACACCTACTACAAAGCGTTTGCTCCACGCCTGGGAATAAACTGGGCGCCCGCGGCAGAGAGCGGCCTGATGCGGGCCATCACCGGTGGGCCATAAGATGACCATCAGCGTGGGTTGGGGCATGTTCTACAACCCGATCGAACAGCTCGTACTCGAGCAGTTCAGCGCCGAGCCGCCGTTTGGTGGCAGCAACTTTATCAGCGATCCCGTGTTTCAGGCTCCGTTCGTATCTCAGGGCGGTGGGGTGAATCCGAACCCATTCAATGGCATTTTGAACCCGCCGCGGACTCAACCCATCGACTGGTCATCGTTCCGCTCGATTCTGCTCTTCGGACAATTTCCGCAACTGGTGCGCACGCAGTATTCCGAACAGTACAACTTGACCATCAAGCGCGAACTGCCCGGAAACCTTCTCTTCCAGGTTGGGTATGTGGGCTCTCAGGGACACCGCTTGCTGGCATCTTATGACCTCAACCACGGAAACCCGCAAACGTGTAATGATCTGCAGGCTATCTCCACCCTTAACAGCGATCCGAGCGTGGCGTGCGGACCGCAGTCGGCCGACAATTCCTATTTCGTTTCGCCGGCCGAGACTATTCCGGTTGGTGGTCTCACGTTGCCATACGGCGGAGCCAATGGCGGCTCCAGCGTATTCCTGCCCGGGGGAGGGAACGTTGGCGTGAACAACGGCGGCAACGGAATCACTCTAGTTGGATTGCGGCAATACTCCTCACCACTGTGCAAGCCTTTGACGGGAGCGGGCTGCCCGGTCGATGGCATTCCAGTGTTCTCCAACATCTTTTCGGAGAACACCATCGCGCATTCGAACTACAACTCTCTGCAGGTGCTCCTGGAAAAGCATTTCTCGCATGGACTGCAATTCTCAGGAGCCTACACCTATAGCAAATCACTCGACAATGCCTCGAGCTTTGAAAGTTCATTGAACCCCGTCAACTTCAATTCGACGTACGGCCCGTCGTTGTTCGACGCGCGCCACCGCTTCGTGTTCAGTTATGTTTGGGCACTCCCTGTGCCGAAATTCGACGGTTTCAAGGGACAGCTTCTCGATGGCTGGCAGGTTTCTGGAATTGTGACCTTCCAGACGGGGTTCCCGGTGCGCATCACCTCGTCGGATGACATCGAACAATTCCTGAGCACGTTCTTTGAAGCTCCGGGCGAGCCGAACTGGGCCCTTCCGGATACGCAGCGGGCTCGCTGGTCCAGTGGGATCCACGTAAACATGGAGGCCTGGTGTTTGATCCATCGCAATTCACAAACGCGACGGTCGCTCCCGGGACAATCGGCAACGCGCCACGTTCGATCTGCTGCTCTCCTGGAATCAATAACTGGGATATGGGCTTTTTCAAAGGCTTTCAGTTGACGGAGCGTCTGCGGATGGAATTTCGTGGTGAGTTTTATAACATTTGGAACCACACACAATTTTACAGTGTAGACGGCAACATTTCTGACAACGGGAGTCCTTATACAAATTCTGCTGGATATGTCAGCAATACCGGCACTTTTGGACTGGCGCAGAAAGTGCGCGATCCGAGACAGCTACAATTTGGCTTGAAGTTCGCATTCTGAGGAAGGGAAGCAACCCACATTGCAGGGAGGCGCCTTGATCAGGTCGGGGCGCCTTCCTGCGAAAAGGCGGGGAAGTGGGTAACTATCCGCCCGTGGCAACGTTTTTCACGGAGAATGGCGTAAGCTAAGAGGCGTAGTCCGCCTCATCATCCGCGTTGTTTTCCTCGCTGATACTGACCGCAGGGAACAGACCTGCCACAGCTGACCACAGGAAGGCCAAGCTGGACGGAGTTGCAAATGCACGATGCACTACAGAAGGAACTCGCACTTTACGAGAAGCGCACATCGAAGTCCGCCGAAGCTCACAAGAAGGCTCAAAAACGGATTCCCCTCGGCGTTGCGAGTAATTATCGCACTTACGAGCCTTATCCGATCTTTGTGGCCGAAGGGCAGGGCAGCAAGATCAAGGATATCGACGGTAACGAGTACATCGATCACAACCTGTGCTTCGGCACGCTAATGGCCGGACACGGTCATCCCTCGGTGGTCAGGGCCATCAAGGACATTGTGGATCGCGGCACCACGTTTGGCATGCCACACGGCATGGAATTGGAGCTTGCGGAAGAAATCTGTGCCCGGTACCCGGTGGAGATGGTGCGATTCGGTAATAGCGGCACGGAAGCCACCATGCACGCGTGCCGCATTGCTCGCGCCGCCACCGGCCGGGACAAAATCCTGCGCTTCGAAGGCGCTTATCACGGGTTGCATGACACGGCGCTAGTGAGCGTGAAGCCCAAGGCGGAGGAATTTGGCGACATCAACAGCCCTAATTCAGTACCCGGTGGACTGGGGATTATCCAAGCCGTGCTGGATAACGTCACCGTGGCAACGTTCAACAATCTGGGGAGTGTAGAGAACCGCTTCAAGCACTTCCCCGGACAAATCGCCGCGATCATTCTGGAACCGATCCTGATGAACGTGGGCATTTGCATGCCGCAACCCGGCTTCCTGGAGGGGTTGCGCGAAATTTGCACGCGGAACGGCGCGTTGTTGATATTTGACGAAGTGAAAACCGGCGCCAAACTCGGTTGGGGCGGCGCGAGTGAATACTTCGGCGTGAAGCCGGACTTGATCACATTGGCGAAATCGATTGGTGGCGGAGTGCCGCTGGCAGCGTTTGGGGCGAGCCGGGAAGTGATGGACCTGATCGTGCAGCACAAAGTCTTTCACGGCGGCACATACAACACCAACCGCCTTGCCATGGCCGCAGGATTAGCGACGTTCCGCGAAGTCCTGACGCGTGAAAACTACGCGCATGTGGACAAGCTCGGCAAGAAGATGGCGGAAGGCTATCGTAGCATTGTCAAGAAGAGCGGATTGAAGGCCTACGTAGCGCAAGCGGGTGTAAACGGGGCGCTGATGTTGTATCCACAAGAAATCCGGAATTACCGCGACTGGTTGGATATTGATGTGGATTTATGGCGTCAATTCTGGTTCGGGATGGTGAACCGGGGTGTGCTGGCCATGCCGTACTGGTGGGACGAGCAGTGGACAATCTCTGTGCAGCACAGCGAAGCGGATATCGATAAACACCTGGCGGTATTCGAAGAAGTGGCGCCCGGACTCGCGAAAGCGCAGCAGGATCGCGGCGCAAAATACGTCGGCGCGGCGGGCCACTAAGGAGTTATCAGATTGAGCAGCGAGGTCATGCCAATCAATGCCGAGAGCGCGCACGTTCATCTAAAGCGCGTTCTCGGGCGGCGTGACCTCGTGCTGCTTTTCGTAGTCGCTGTTTTCAACCTGAATGTTCTTCCTTCGATTGCGGCGAACGGTGGAGTCACCATCTGGCTCTGGCTGATTTCGCTGATTCTTTTTTTCTGGCCGCAGGGCATCGCCGTGATTGAACTGGCCCATCGTTACCCAGGAGAAGGCGGCGTGTATTTGTGGGCCAAGGAAGTATTCGGCGATTTTCATGGATTTCTTTCCGGATGGTGTTACTGGACGAACAACATGATGTACGTACCGACGGTGATGCTGTACTTCGTGGGCGTTTCCGTGTTCGTGCTTGGTCCGGGCCACGAAGGGCTAGCCGACAACAGGACGTTCGCGCTGGCCGCGTCAGTTGTATTGCTGGGTTTGTTAGTGGTGCTGAACGTGGTCGGGCTTGGCGTGGGAAAGTGGCTCAACAATATTGGCGGCATTGGGACTTTTGTCGCCGCGTTCCTGCTGATGGGGCTGGGCGTTATCGTCTGCGCAAAATTCGGCACCAGCATCCACTGGAGCGATTTCAAAATTCCTGCGAATCCACGATTCGTGTTGAATTCATTTGGCGTCATTTGTTTTGGACTTGTAGGTCTGGAACTTGCGTCGATCATGGGTGATGAAATTGAGCACCCGCAAAAAACGCTCCCTGGGGCGGTGGCGTTGGGCGGATTGCTTTCGGGATTTCTGTACATTGGAGCGACACTGACGCTGCTAGTGGCCGTCGATAAAAACAGCATCAGCGTGTTGCAGGGAATCGTGCAGGCGGTGAGCCACATGGCCGGGCGTGTGGGGGTGGCGTGGATCATAGCGCCGTTCGCGTTCCTGCTGAGTGTGTCGATCGCGGGAATTGGATCGGCTTGGCTGGGCGGCTCCGCGCGCATTCCGTTCGTCGCAGGGTTGGACTCGTACATGCCCGAATGGCTGGGAAAAATTCATCCGAAATATGCGACGCCGTACGCCGCGCTCATCGTGCACGCGACGGTTTCGCTGATTCTTGTGATTGTGAATTTTGTGGCCACGGGCGGAGTGCAGGAATCGTTCCAATCGCTGTTGTCACTGGCGGTGGTGCTGCAGCTCATCCCATTTCTCTATATGTTTGTCGCATTGTTGAAGATCGCTTCTGATGAAAGTTTCGTGCGCGGCCACTATACCAAGGGCACATTGGTTTTCGCGGGAGTGAGCGGCCTGGTGACTACAATTCTCGGCATTACATTGGCGTTTTTTCCCGCACAGCAAATCAAATCCGTTGCCCGCTACGAAATCTGGATGTTCGGCGGGACGGTGTTCTTCATCGGGCTCGCAGCGTTCTTTTTCTTTATCTATGGCAGCCGCAAGGCAGCGCGAAAACTAGCAGCTGGTTCGCAAGCGGTGTAAGAATCGGAGATTGAGAGGCGTGTGATGTCCAGTCCAGCAAAACCAACGGTGAAAACGTATCAGAACTACATTAATGGCCAATGGAGCCCCAGTTCTTCGGGCGAAACGTTTCCGGTATTCGATCCCTCGACGGAAGAAGTAATTGCGCAGGTGGCCTCGGCGTCATCCACTGACGTTGACAGAGCGGTGAAGGCAGCGCGCGTTGCATTTGATTCGGGACCGTGGCCGCAGACGACGGCGCAGGACCGCGGCCGTATTCTGTTTAAGCTTGCGGATAAGGTGCGCCAGAACGCAGCGATGCTTTCGGAAATCGAGGCGCGCAATACCGGGAAGCCGATTATCGAAGCGGAGTATGACATCACCGATGTGGCTACGTGTTTCGAGTATTACGGTGGGCTTGCAACCAAAATTACCGGCCAGGTGATGCCCGTGCCCGCCAACGCCCTGAGCTTCACGCTGAAAGAACCCATGGGAGTAGCGGGGCAGATCATTCCATGGAATTACCCGCTGATGATGGCGGCCTGGAAACTTGCGCCTGCGCTGGCTGCGGGATGTACCTGCGTGCTGAAGCCTGCGGAGCAGACGCCGCTGACGGCGCTGGAATTTGCAAACTGGTTGGAAGAAGCAGGCCTTCCGCCGGGGGTGGTTAACGTCGTGAACGGTGTGGGCGAAGTAGCAGGTGCCGCGCTCGTTGCTAATCCAGGCGTCGATAAGATTGCGTTCACCGGAAGCGCGGCAGTTGGCAAGATTATTGTGAAGTCGGCGGCGGATACACTGAAGCGTGTGACGCTGGAGCTGGGGGGCAAGTCGCCCAACATTTTCTTTGCGGATGCGGATTGGGAAGCGTCGGTGGATGGCGCACTGTTTGGAGTGTTCATCAATCAGGGTGAGGTTTGTTCCGCGGGCAGCCGCGTCCTCGTGGAGAAGAAGATCTATGGCAAGTTTGTTGAGGCCATGACGGAAAAGGCCAAGCGCATCAAGTTAGGGCCGCCGCTGGAGCGCGAAACGAAAATGGGGCCGCTGGTCAGCAAAGAGCAATACGATCGTGTGACCACCTATCTTGAACTCGGCAAGAAAGAAGCCAAGACAGCGATCGGGGGCGGGCGCCCGAAGGGATTTGGTAAGGGCTATTATGTCGAGCCAACAATTTTTTACGATGTAGATAATAATGCGCGCATCTCTCGAGAAGAGATTTTTGGGCCTGTGGCTTCCGTGATTCCCTTCGAAAACGAGGCGGATGCCATTCGAATCGCTAACGATACACCTTACGGCTTAGCGGGCGCGGTGTGGACACGCGACATTTATAAGGCGTTCCGCCTGGTGAAATCCATGCGCGCGGGAATCGTGTGGGTGAATCACATGCAGCCGACTTACGTTGAGGCGCCTTGGGGTGGATATAAACAGTCCGGCTTCGGTAGAGAGCTGGGCCCATGGGGTCTTGAGGAGTATCTGGAGACCAAGCAAGTGTTTGTCAACCTGGACGAAAATCCAATTGGCTGGTACTGAGATCTATTTTCAGGGATCGCTCGATTTCAGAAAGGGGAAGTGAGAGTCATGAAGACGATTCAGATTCGCACGGAGATACCTGGTCCTAAGTCGCGGGGGCTGGTGGCGCGCCGAGAAGCCGCGATTCCTCGGGGACCGCAATTGGTGACGCCGATTTGTGCGGCGAAATCTGAAGGAGCATGGATCGAAGACGTGGACGGGAATCGGTACCTGGATTTTGCCGGGGGCATTGGCTGCTTGAATGTTGGCCACCGCCACCCGCTGGTGACGAAGGCGTTGCACGAACAAGTCGATCGGTTCCTGCACCTCTGTTTTGGCGTGACCCCTTACGAATCGTATATCGCGCTAGCGGAAAAACTGAATGCACTGGCACCGATCAGCGGGCCGAAGAAGACGATGTTCATTAATTCCGGCGCGGAAGCGGTGGAGAACGCGGTGAAGATTGCGCGCGCGTATACGAAGCGCCCCGCGGTGATCGCGTTTGAGGACGCGTTTCATGGACGTACGCTGCTTACCATGACGCTTACAAGCAAAATCAATCCGTACAAAGTCGGGTTTGCCCCATTTGCGCCTGAGGTCTATCGCATTCCTTACGCGTACTGCTATCGGTGTTCGTATAGCAAGAACTATCCATCCTGCGAAATGTTCTGTGCCAAGCATCTGGAAGATACGTTCCGCCGCGTGGTTGGCGCTGAATCTGTGGCCGCGATCATCGCCGAGCCGGTGCTGGGAGAAGGCGGGTTTGTGGTCCCGCCCAAAGAGTTCTTCTCTGTTCTGCGCGAGATATGCAGCAAGTATGGGATTGTGCTGATTGCCGACGAAGTGCAGTCGGGTATTGGCCGAACTGGAAAATTCTTCGCGATCGAGCATTTCGGCGTTGAACCGGATCTGATCACTACCGCCAAATCTCTGGGCGGTGGCTTGCCCATTGCGGGAGTTACCGGCCGCGCGGAAATTATGGACGCGGCGATTCCAGGTGGACTGGGAAGTACGTTTGCGGGCAACCCCGCGGCGTGTGTAGCTGCGTTGGCTTCCCTCGAAGCGATTGAGAAGGATGGATTGCTGGCGCGATCGACGGCCATCGGAAAGCGTTTCGAAGAACGAGTAAGAGGCTGGCAGAGGAAATGGTCTTTGATCGGCGAGGTTCGAGCGCTCGGTGGCATGTGCGCATTCGAACTGGTCCGCGATCGCGATACCCGCGCACCTGCAGGGACTGAAACGAAGGAGCTGGCGCACTACGCCTATGAGCACGGGCTCATCACCATCACCGCGGGAACGCTCGGGAACGTCATGCGCATTCTGGTTCCTCTGGTGGTCACCGATGAGCAGTTTGATGAAGGGATGGATGTGCTCGAAGCCGGCTTGGCGCACGTCGTGGAAAAGAAGCAGGCGGTGGTTTCGCACGCCTGAAGGCAGCGAGTTTGCGCACGAGGCGGCCTTTCGGGGCCGCTTTTGTGTTTCCAGAGGAAGTAACGAAGTAATGAAGCAATGAAGTCGAGATTGGAAGAAAGCTTGCATGGGTGGAATCCTCAGGGGGCAAGTGGCGATCGTGACTGGTGCGGGTAGCGCCAGCGGTATCGGGATTGCTATTGCCAAACGGCTTTTGCAGGAAGAGGCGTTGGTTGTGGTTACAGCGACCAGCGAGCGGATTCATGCGCGGGCGAAAGAACTTGATCCTTCGGGGACGCGAGCGATTTCTTTTGTTGCGGACCTGACGAACGAACGACAAGTGGAACAATTGGTGCGCACTGTGAAAAATCGCGCAGGACGCATCGATATATTGGTAAACAATGCGGGGATGGCGAGGGGTGGGCAACAACCTGGAAGCGGAGACCTGGAGACCTTAACTTTCGCGGCGTGGCAGGAGCAGTTAGCGATGACATTGAACACGGCATTCCTGATGACGCGCGCGGTGCTGCCAGCGATGAAGCAACAGAAATACGGACGGATCGTGAACGTGTCGTCCGTGACGGGACCAGTGGTAAGCAATGCCGGATCGGGAGCTTACGGAGCCGCGAAGGGAGCGCTGGATGGAATGATGCGGGCTGTGGCAATCGAAAATGGCCTTCAGGGGATTATTGTGAATGCCGTTGCTCCTGGATGGATCGCGACCGGTTCGTCTCGGCCAGAGGAACTGGAGGCGGGAAAGCACACACCCGTCGGACGATGGGGCAAGCCGGAGGAGGTGGCGGCAGCGGTTGGGTTTCTGGCGTCGCCAGAGGCGTCTTACATCACCGGGCAAGTGCTGGTTGTAGATGGAGGGAATATTTTGCAGGAAACCAAGAAGGCTTAAGCGCAGTGCCACGAGACTGGAACTAAAAGTCTGCAAAGAAGCGCGGCTGGTGCGTGCCTAAAGGCGATCCATCCCAAGCAAAGATCAAATCGCGGAGTTGAAGGGGGGTTCTTCTTGCTGTGCTATGATGCGCGGCACTGGAATAGTCTACTGGGAGGGCTACCGATGGTCAGGGCGGTGGATGTTCTCTTGCAGAATGTTTTCCCAGTGTCGCGACTCTCCCGGTGTCTGCAATGTGGTTTTCTGGCGATTATAGCTTCTCTCCTGTTTGTTCCGGACACGCTTTCAGCACAAGAAAAAGATCCGTTTGCGGGTGATCCGAAAGCCGCGAAGTTGGGCGAATCGCAATTTCGAATCAACTGTGCGTTCTGCCATGGATTGGGGGCGCGCGGCGGAGGACACGGACCGGACTTGACGCGGGCGCAGAAAAAGCACGGCAGCAGCGACGAAGATCTTTTTCGCACCATCAACGAAGGCGTCCCGGGAACAGCGATGCCAGCCAACGGAACGACGGGTCAGGGTGTGGGCATGACGGCGAAAGAAGTGTGGGAAGTGATTACGTACATTCGCAGCGTGGAGAAGAAAGCGAGCGTGACGGGAGACGCGACGAAGGGGGATACATGGTTTCACGGAGGGCCGGGTTGCGCGACGTGTCACATGGTGAATGGGAAGGGAGGGCGACTGGGGCCGGACCTGAGTTCGATTGGCGCGGCGCGGTCTGTGGATTCGCTGATTGAGTCGGTACGGAATCCAAACCGGCGGTTGGCATGGGGATTGATCGAGAGCACCAAGGAATTTCCGCAGGAATATTTGAGCGTGAACGTGGAAACGGCCGATGGACAGAAACTTTCGGGAGTGGTGCTGAACGAAGATAATTTCAGCCTGCAGATGATGGATATGCGCGAACAGATTCACGTGTTTGAGAAAGCGAATCTCAAATCGTGTGAGATTTCGCGGGAATCCCGGATGCCGGCGTACGACAGCAAGGCGCTTAGCGACAAGGAGCTGGAGGATATTGTGGCTTACCTTGTGAGCGTGAGCGCCAAGTGAGGGCACCGATGGTGAAACCACTCCTTGCTTTCATCACATTGCTGACCGTGAGTGGCAACTGTTCACTTACAGCGCACGCGCAGGTGACCTATGAACGCATTCGCAATGCGGCGCAGGAGCCGCAGAACTGGCTGACGTATTCAGGGAGCTATTCGGGGCAACGGCACAGCGGGCTCGATCAAATCAACACGACGAATGTGAAGAGCCTGGTGCCGAAGTGGGCATTTCAGTCTGGCGCTTTGGGAAAATGGGAAACAACGCCGCTCGCCGTAGATGGAATCTTGTACGGCACCGCGCAGGATGACCGCGCGTTTGCGCTGGATGCACGGACAGGGCGTCCGATCTGGGAATATCAGTACATTCTGCCGTCGGACATTCGGCCGTGCTGCGGGCGCGTGAATCGCGGGTTCGCGATTCTCGGGGACAAATTGTATTTCGCAACGCTGGATGCTCATGTGGTTGCGCTGGACGCACGGACGGGCGCGGTAGTGTGGAATGTGACGGCGATCGATTACCGCAAGGGCTATAGCTTCACGATGGCACCGCTGGCCGTGAAGAACATGATTATCGTGGGCGTATCTGGCGGAGAATATGGCACGCGCGGATTTATAGAGGCGTACGACGCGGCAAGCGGTGAGCGCAAATGGCGATTCTATACGACGCCGGGGCCCGGGGAACCCGGGCACGAGACGTGGGAAGGGGACTCCTGGAAAATTGGCGGGGCGCCGGCGTGGATCACGGGAGTGTTTGATCCGGCGACGAATCAATTGTTCTGGACCACGGGGAATCCCGCGCCATCGAATCGAGCAGCGCAACGCGTGGGAGACAACCTGTACAGCAATTCGTTGCTGGCGTTTGATGTCGACACCGGGAAATTGAACTGGTATTTCCAGTACACGAAACATGATGAGCATGACTGGGACGCGACACAGGTTCCGGTGATGATCGATCTGGACGGAAAGAAACTGATCGCGCACGCGAATCGCAACGGTTTTTTCTATTTGATCGACCGGACGAATGGGAAGCTGCTTTTCTCGAAGGCGTTTGCGCACGTTACCTGGAGCACAGAAAAGGATGCGGAAGGGCGTCCGGTGGCGACGAAAGAGAGTTCGCCAACGTTGGAGGGGAATCGGGTTTGTCCGGGAGCGGCGGGTTCGACGAACTGGATGTCGCCGTCGTTTGATCCACAGACGAAACTGTTTTATGTAACGGCACGTGAGCAGTGCGACGTATTCAGCACCGCACCACAGGAGTTTGAGGAGGGGCACGCGTACTATGGCAGCGCTTATTTTCCCTCGGACGAGGCGCTTCCGTACTGGGGCGCGTTGCGTGCGATCGATCCACTGACCGGCGAGCGGAAATGGGAATGGAAGCATGTGACGCCGAGCTGGTCGGGGGTATTGTCGACGGCGGGCGGGCTGGTGTTCACTGGCGATTCGGAGGGAAATTTCATTGCGCTGGACGCGGCATCGGGAAAAGCGTTGTGGCATTTTCAGATGGGAGGCGCGGTGGCGGCTGCGCCGATAACATTCGCGGTGGATGGGAAACAGTATGTGGCGATCGAGGCGGGATCGTCGCTGTTCGTGTTCGGATTACCGTAAGAGATGCAGAGGTAGGGTTGCGCAAGGTGGTAGAAGCGTCAGCTTGCACCGCGAGTTCGGGAATGTTCGCGGCCAGCGCTAAACAGCGTCAGGCGCGAGGCAACGACCCGTTTCACCGAATCGACAACGGAGGGCAGCAGCTTGTAGGGGGCGACCTCGTGGGGGTGGCCGGCAAGAGCGGCCTGTAAGCCGCGACGCCACGCAACGCGCAATTCCGTATTGATGTGTACGACCGTGATGCCAGCAGCGATGGCGTCGCGCATGTCGCGGTCGTCGGTCCCCGAAGCGCCATGTAAGGTAAGGAAAGTTTTGGTCGCTTCCTTGATCTCGCGGATGCGAGGGATATTCAAGTGCTTCCGGTCTTCTCCCTCCACCATAGTTTTGGTCATTCCGTGCCTGTTGCCGACGGCGGGAGCAAGAGTGTCCACCTTTGTTTCTTCGACGAACTGCCTCGCTTCTTCGGGTGTGGTGAGCTGCCCGGACGAGGCTGAGGCGGCATCATGAATCTCGGAGCCAGAGCCGATATCGCCGATCTCTCCTTCCACGAGAATCGAGGGGCGGATGGCTTTGAGGGCCTCGACCGCCTGCTTGGTCTGGCGGGCATTTTCCTCGAACGGCAACGCTGAGAGGTCGAACACGACCCAATCAAAGCCGGCCTTGGCAGCCTCAATCGCCTTAGCCAGCGAATGGGTGTGATCGGCATTCAGGAAGACGGGAAAGTTGTATTCCTCGCGCAAACTCTTTAGCAGTGCCGCAACCTGCAGGACCCCCATGAATTCGCGTTCGCCTTCGGAAACGCCCAGGACCACAGGCAGATTCTTTTCACGAGCCGCCTCGAACACGGCTTTGAAGGCGATGAGTTCTGAAATGTTGAAATGCCCGATCGCCATTCCCGTGGCGTCAGCGTGCTGCAAAACTTCGAGCAAGGTCAGCATGGGACCTACTTTCCCTGGCTGCGATGTTTCCGTCCAGCGACGCAGCGAGCGTTCGGCTAAGTTCCACCAGGAATCGCTACGTTAGATTCAGCGGGCACAAGATAGGACACAAAAAACTTTTGATTCTTGGTCACGATTGCGGGGCATGCTCTGCCAAGGGGCAGAATTGGCCCTCGGAGAAACCCTCGGCGGCAATGGCGAAGGTACGGTTGAAGCGGGCGCGGTAATTTTCCCAGGAGATCGTGGCGGATAGTTCGACGAGTTGGCGCTCGGAGAAGTGATTCCGCAGGGCGGCGTAGAGTTCGTCGGTGACTGTGGCGGGCGTGCGTGTCATGTCGGTGGCGAGACGCAGGACGAGTTTATCGCGCTCGTCAAAGTGGGGGCTAAACTCGAATCGGGTGAGGTCGTGAAGTTGGGCTTCGGTGATACCTTCTTTTCTGCCAACGGCAGAATGAATATCGATTCAAAACGGACAACCAACCATCATGGCGACCTTGAGTTGCGCGAGTTCCTTTAGAAGCAGCGGGATGGCGCCTTGGGAAACGGCGTAAAGATCCATGCGCACAATTTGCCGGAGGAGTTTGGGATCGAGAGCGCGGACGCGCAAGCCGAGAGGCACGCGGCCCAGACGGCGTTTTGCGAGCCAGAAGATGATGCGGGTCAGCAGGCCAGCTTCGTTGTCTTGAACACCTTGAGAGCGAACCACGGCGGTCTCCTAGGGGAGTTTTGCGTCTCGCACCAGAGGCTGACATAAAAGCCGGCGCTACAGTGAAGACTAATTTTGTGATGACGGGACGGCTCGATGCGTTATTTGAGCTGATAGAAGATGGTGGACGGGTGCTGCACGAGCCAGCGCTGGCGAACGGCCTCAGAAGGCCGTTTCTACAGAGGCAATCTGAAGACGGCGGCGTAAAGCCGCCGCTACAGGTGGAATCAGAAGCCGTACTTGGCGACGATTTGTTTGGTGTGTTTGTCGATCAGGGCCAGCGCGGCATGCTGTGCCGGGAGGAGCAATTTAAGATCAGCGTCTGTGCTGGAATCGCGCAGAGAGAGCTCGACGTCACGGTCGGATTCGGACTCGCAGATGTACAACGTCGCGTCCTGAAGCTCGACGGGGTAGATAAGAGTCCCCAGGGGCGCGGCGTTCGAAAGCGTGTAAGGCGAATGGATGCTGAATCGCTGCAAGATTTTTTCATACGATTTCGCCGCGGCGTCACCCTGTGCAAGTTCTACCGGATACGCATCCCATAGTAATTTGCCGCTGCCAACCGAAAGCTCTTTCTCGATCGCTCCGCTAGGGAACTTCAGATACTCAAGCGCCTGCTGCTTTTGCTGGTCGAACGATAGCGGAAACGGATTTCCCTTCGTGTCGGGCCCCGCGTTGTGCATGGTCAGGGGCGCGCGAGTCGCCTCAAGGCCCACCGGTGTCATTCGGTCGACAATGTGCCAGTGTTCGTCGCGGGAGATGGGGCCGGTGACGAGTAGATTGCCCCCGCTTTTGACGTAAGAGAGGAGCGCCTGCCACGTAGATTCGCGGAGGGCTTGTGCTGAGGGGAGAATGACTAGTTGCGGTGAGCCCAGCTTATCGATTTGACTCTCGGCAATGACGTAGCAGGGTTGGCGCAGATCGTAGCCGAGAGCGCGCACGGCGTTTTGTTGCGCTTCGAGTTGCAGGCCGCCGATCACGGAAAACTGCGCGGCTTGCGAGGTTACGATGGCGATGTCTGGCTGCTTGGGATTTTTGAGGTACGGCGACGCGGCGGCGGCGAATTTTGCGAAATTGCGAAGGACAGTGGCTTCGGGTTTTTCCGTGGCGTCGGCATGCAGGGCACCGATGGGCACTTCGTTACCTTCGGTCATGTAGGAATTCGTATTCCAGAGCCACTCGATGGCGCCGGAACCCTGCACGAAAGACATGGCAACCTTGCGCTCGAAAAGAGAAGCCTCCTGCTCCGGCGTCAGGCGGGAAGTTTCATCGAGGTTGAGTTCACGCTGCAAGCCGGTTTCCTGAATGAGCATGGCTTTTCCGGGTTGCTTGGCGACGAGTGAATCCCATAGAAGATGGTCGTCCTGCCACCAGGAGTGATTAGTGCTGAAGTCGACATAGGAAGCGAAGAAGGCGGGCGAGAGGCGATCCATGAAACCGCCTTCGTCCTGGCCAACGGTGATGGGCTGCGCCGAGCCCGTTGCGCGGATAACTTCGCGCATTCCTTTGACCCAGCCGGCGAATTTGTCCTGAGCAAACAGAACATAGTCATACAAGCGCAGGGAATTTGTGCCGATGTAAATGCCGCGCTGGTCGAACTCCAGCTCCGATGGCAGGGAAATTGTGCCCGCAAGGGCATCAGGAGGAACATTCCAGGTGGCAGCGAGGGCGGCGCGATCGGGATATTTCTGTGAGAGCCAAGCGTTCCACGCGGCGAGTTCGATGGCATCCTCGTTGGGGCGCATTCTCCAGAGTTGCTTGGAAAAACTGGGTTCGTTGATCAGGTCCCACGCGAGGAATGGCACATCGTGAAAATGCCCGACGACCGAGCCGACCAGCGTTTGTTGCTTGCGTACCGCTTGCGGATCCAAGTAGGCGTTAGCGCCTCCGAGAACTTCCGGAAGGAAGGCGAAGAAATTAAATTGAACGGGGAGGCCGTTTTTGCGCGCGGTCATCAAGTAGGCTTCCAGCGTGCGGAGCGTGCGATCGTAAGGCCGGCCAGTTTCGTCGCAAAATTTGTCCCAGCCGGTCCACCAGCCGGTGCGAATCATGTTCAGGCCAGCGTTGTGGATGAGGGCCATGTCGCTGTTCCAGACGTAGACGTTGGGGTGATCAAAGTACAGGCGCTGAACTTCGCTGGACATGTACGTGGTGCCGACAACGGCGAGAGGCTTGTCGTCGAGCTGGAAATAGTCAGCGTTCACAGAGAGGCGCGCTCCGAAACGAAGATAGGCTTCATCGCGAATCCAGAAGGCGGAGTGGTAGATCGAGCGCGTGGCGGAGCCGTCCAGCAGACGGGCTTCGATCGTGTAGAGGCCTTTCGATTTGGGAGCGGGGAGGATTGTGGCGGAGCTAGCGGGAAGCGTGATTGTGGCCGTCTGCTTCTCGGAAGGTTTGTCTTCGGGGAACATAGAGACTTGAACGATCAGGGGCGTGGCTGGTTTAGAGGAGGAGTTGAAAACTGTTTCGAGCTGGATGGGTTCGCCGGGAAGATACAGAGGGAGGGTTGGACGGACGGTGAACTCTTCGGCGCCTTGCATGGCGCGTAGTGCGAGCTTGCGGAGCAGTGCGCCGGATTCAGGAGACGCGTAGAAGTTCGCCGGCAATTCTGCGGAGAGAAATATCCAGCGGCCGCCGTCGAAGCCAGAGGAGAAGTGGTCCAGCTCGATGACCGGGGCAGAGAGGCGACGGCCGTCGGTTACGCCCCAAACGAGTGGATCCAGGCGTACGTCCAGAGAACCAGCAGAGCCGCCGCGATTGTAGAGATTGCTGGTGCTGAGGCGGATGATGGGGCTGTAGGCTTGTTGCCAGGAGAACTGGGAAAGATCGAGGGGAAAATCAGGGTTGGGAGTGAATTGCGCGCTGCAAGAGCCGGGAGTGGATTGGTATTGGTCGATCAGCAGCAGGCGGGAAAAGCGCACGGAATAGTCGCGCAGGTGCCAGCCTGAGGCATCGCGAAAGGCAGCGCGAGTGAACGGGCGACCGCCAAGGACGAGCAGATTGCCGCCGCGTCGCAGATAGTTGGAAATGGCAGACCAGGCCCCTTCAGGCACAACAGAACCTTGCGCGAGAATCAGCAGGTGCGTCTGCGGGTCGCCGAGTTGCGCCGGTAATTGTTCGGCGGAGGCAAGGCGCGCTTCGGGGAACGCTTGGGTGAGCTGGGCTGATGACGGGGCGGAGGAGTCGGCCGCCGGCAATCCCGGCTCTGACCAGATGACCGCGGAAGAAAATGTCTGGCCCTGGACAGCGGCTGGGGCAAAAAGCAGGCACAGACAAGCGACGGAGAGGGTGGAGAGGCGCATTGGGGAATCTCCCAATCTTCACGAAGAATATCGATACGGCAAATTGTTATACCATCTTTCCTCAACAGAACAGTGGGACGAGAAACATTTTCACTCCGGCTACGGGTATGTCAGTATCTAGGGAAAACGGAGTGCCGCGAGCGAGCGGATGAAGGGAAACGGAAACGATGGCGAATATAAGCGTGTCGAGTGCAGCGGTTGAGACCAGAGCGGGTGCCGGTGAGCAAAAAAGTTACGCGGGCCCGCTGGCAGTTGTGACCACATTGTTTTTTATGTGGGGCTTTCTCACATGTCTGAACGATATTCTCGTTCCGCATCTGAAATCGATCTTCGACTTGAGCTATGCGCAAGTGATGCTCATCCAGTTCGCATTCTTCGGAGCGTATTTCATATTTTCGATACCCTCGGCCAAGATCGTTGACTGGATTGGCTATCAGCGTTCGATGGTGGTGGGCCTGCTCACCATGGGTCTTGGAGCATTTCTCTTTGTTCCTGCGGCCAGCGTGCCGTCCTACCCCCTGTTTTTGGCAGCCTTGATCGTTTTAGCCGCCGGGATAACGTGCCTACAAGTCGCGGCGAATCCTTACGTAACCGTCTTGGGCAACCGGAAACCGCTTCCAGCCGCTTGAATCTGACACAGGCATTCAACTCCCTTGGGACATTTCTTGCTCCGTTCTTCGGTGGAATCCTGATTCTGAGTGCAGCACCAAAAACGATCAATGAGATTCGAGCAATGGTGCCGGATGCATTGCAGGCCTATCGCCTTCACGAAGCGGCCACAGTCAAAACCCCGTATGTGGGGCTGGGTATCGCTTTGGTCCTGCTCGCGATTGCCATTGGCAGTTTCAAGCTGCCCGAAATAGAACATGCCCAGCACAAGGTCGGTGAAAAGGTAACGGACTCATCTGGAGGCATCCGAGTTTGATCTTTGGCGCGATGGCCATCTTTGTGTACGTGGGTGCCGAGGTCTCTATCGGAAGCTTCCTGGTGAATTACTTCAGTCAGCCTGAGATCGGCGGTCTGACGGAGAGAGTCGCGGCGAGCTTTGTGGCATTTTACTGGGGTGGCGCAATGGTGGGGCGCTTCATTGGTTCCGGCCTGCTTCAAAAAGTGAGCACACGCCGGTTACTAGGGGTGTGCGCAGTCTGCGCCGCTGGACTCGTGGCAGTTTCCATGTTGAGCGCCGGGCACGTGGCCATGTGGAGCATTATCCTGGTGGGCTTCTTCAACTCCATCATGTTCCCGAGCATTTTTACCCTAGGCATTGCGAAATTCGGACCACTCACGGGTGATGGTTCCGGCATCATGATCATGGCTATCGTTGGTGGCGCAATTATCCCGCTGGCCCAAGGATGGATTGCCGATCAAGATCGGCGTCCATCACGCCTTTTTCCTTCCCGGTGATTTGCTATCTCTACATTGTTTTTTGCTTTGAGCGGATCGAAGCCAAACACGTGCGGTTTTCAAAGAGCGTGATTCCCAGGGAAAGGCGGCTAGGATGCGAACCTCGCCTCTGAGGGCGGTGATGAGAAATTCAGAGCCATGCGAGAAAATTACGGCCGGGGCGGGCCGCTGGAGCGGCGAACTACTAATTCGGGCTCAACGGCAATCTCCTGAAGGAAGGAAGAGCGTTGTTCGATGCGGTCCACCAGCGTTTCGGCGGCCATGCGTCCCATCTTGAGAAGTGGTTGGCGGACGGTCGTGATCGGTGGGATGGAGAATGACGCGATGGCGATGTCGTCGAAACCGACAACGGAAATATCTTCCGGCACGCGGAGCCCCGCTTCCTGAAAATCCCGAATACAACCAATCGCGGAAATATCGTTATAGGCGAACAGTGCCGTGAAGGGAATATTCTTGGCAAGCAGTGCCTTGCCATAGGGGTATCCGAGTTCGGGGGTGGAGTCGAGACCTTCTAATTGCAGGACAAGTTCAGGACGAATCTGAATGCCGAATTCGGGAGCGACTTCCTGGATGGCCTCCCAGCGGGTGGCCGAGTCGGCGCTGTTGGGCTGGCCGCGGAGGAAGGCGATGCGCTCGTGGCCAAGTTCCTTGAGGTGCATGAGAGCAAGTTCGGCGGCGCGACGGTGATCGAGGATGATGTTTGTCACGTTCTCCACTGTCTGATGGCCAGCCACGGCAACGGTGGGCAGCACCGGCTTTGCGTCGATAGAGGTATCGATGGTGATCAGACCCTCGACGCCTCTCGCCATCAACATGCTGGAATAGGTATCGAGCAACTTAGGATCGTGGCGATGGGCAACGGTGAGGAAGAAGAATTCATTTTCGCGCAGATAAGCTTCAATGCCGCTGACAACCAAGCCACCGTAAGCGTCGCCAATTTCTTCGGCAATGACGCCGACGGTGAGGTGCGTTGAACACGCAGGGAGCGCGCCAGGAAATTGGGCCGGTAATTCAACAAGCGCGCGCCTTCGAGAATTCGTTTGCGGGTGTGTTCAGGGATAGAGCGAGCCGCGGCGGAATTATTCAGAACGGCAGATACGGTACCGGGCGTGAGGCCAAGATGCTCAGCAACAGCCTTGAGCGTTACAGGACCATGCTTCTTGCCCTGGGGTGCTTTTGCGGCTTTCATAGGGAACCTGCCTCGGCAGCTTCAGGAACGAGAACCAGTGAGAGCGAAATGTCTGACACCGAAATCCGCCACCCCAGCGAACTGAAGGTCAGTGATACCGAGAAGAGTGTAACGCTACGTATTGAGTTTTGCACGCCCAGTTGCTCCGTAACGCAAGGCGAAAGAGAATGCCAATAGGACGAGAGCGGGGAACGGGATTGAAGCGAAAAAGTGCGTGTCGCGGGATGATGTCACTTAGCGCGTTGCTGCTTTGTACCGCGCTGACCTTTGGCCAGCAAGGCCACCCGATTCCAGCACCCCCGCGGCCAGGAGCGAAAGCCATCGAATGCACCTCGCGCCCAATCCCGCAACTGGAAGACATAACCAAGAAAACGGGGATCACGTTTCAACACACTTCCGATCCCGAAAAGAAGATCGTGATTGAGTCGATGAGTGGCGGAGTGATTCTCTTCGACTATGATCGGGACGGCTGGCTGGATATTTACTTCACGAATGCGCCTAGCGTGGCCATGGCCTTGAAAGGGCAGAAAGCCAAAGGCGCGCTTTACCACAACAATCATGATGGAACATTTACAGACGTAACCGACAAGGCGGGAATTGGCACACCTTGTTTTGCAATGGGCGGGGCCGTGGGTGATTACGACAACGATGGGTGGCCAGATCTCTACGTTACTTGCTACGGCGGAAACGTTTTGTACCACAACAATGGAAATGGGACTTTTACAGACGTAACGAAGAAGGCGGGGGTGGCGGATGGCCGCTGGTCCACGGGCGCCGCATTCGGCGATTACGACGGCGACGGATTTTTGGACTTAATGGTGGTCAATTATGTGGATCTGAAGCTCCATGCGTTGCCGGAGTTTGGCGGCGCACCGAACTGCAAGTTTCGCGGGCTCGATGTGCAGTGCGGCCCGCGCGGGCTGAGGGGATCAGGCGATTCGTTATTTCATAATAAGGGGGATGGCACTTTTGCCGATGTTTCGAAAGCGGCTGGTGTAAGCGACCCGAGTGGGTATTACGGAATGCAGGTGGTATGGGCGGATTTTAACCATACGGGACGCCCGGATGCATTTGTTACCAATGATTCGACACCAAAATTTCTTTACAAAAACGAGGGCAACGGAAAATTCACGGAGATCGGACTGGAATCGGGAACGGCCGTGAACGAGGATGGCGCTGAGCAGGCATCCATGGGTTTGGCCGTGGGAGATTACAATCACACGGGCCGGCCGTCTCTATACATCACAAATTTTTCGGACGAGTACAGCCTGTTGTTTCGCAATGATGGCGACTGGAATTTTACCGACGTGTCTTACAAGTCGGGAGTTGCCGTTCCTTCCTTGCCGCACGTGAAGTGGGGCGCTGCGTTCGTGGACCTGGATAACGACGGTTGGCTGGATATTATGGCGGTGAGCGGGCATGTATACCCGCAGGTAGATACGCTGTCCTCTGGTGCTCGGTACCGCGAACCGAAGATCCTGCAGATGAATGAGAAGGATGGAACGTTTTGCGATGCCAGTGCTCAGGCTGGCCCTGCGCTTCTGGAGCCCCAAGTGTCTCGCGGGCTGGCGGTGGGAGATTTATTCAACGACGGGAATATGGATATGGTCATCAATAATCTAGATGGCGCGCCAGTAGTATTGAAGAACCACGGTATTCCGGGTAGACATTGGGTTAGTTTTGAGTTGGCAGGGACAAAGAGCAATCGTTTAGCGATCGGAGCGCGGCTGAAGGTAATCGCCGGAGGGCTAACGCAAACAGCAGAGATTCAAAGCGGCGGAAGCTACCTCTCTCAGAATGATCTTCGGGCCCACTTCGGGGTAAACCAAGCGACGAAGATTGATCGTGTGGAGATTCGCTGGCCTTCCGGTAAAACTGAGATAATAAAAGACTTAGAGGTAGATAGGTTCTATGGCGTAATGGAAGAGCAAGGGGTGGTCGCGCCGGAGAAGTTCCGACCTGCCGCCTTCGCAAAACGTCTCTAAATACTGCCGAATCAACTATTTCCGAACCTCAATGAAGGTAGGAATCCATGCTGCAAAACCTGGAAATGAACTTCAAAGTGAAGTTGTGCGCAATGAACATCAACGGGCGTCTTTCATCATTTACAGAATAACGATTTTCTTCTATAGTTTGAAACAATATTTTCGATGCTTGAGGGCGAAGCTCGATCCCGGGTAACTCCATTGGGAGGGTGCATGATGCCGCGCATGAGACTTATCATTTCTTCTGTTCTGCTTCTACTGCTGGCGGTTCCGGTTCTCAAAGCGAATGATGACATCCCCAAGGCAGCCTGGAAAAGACCACTTGGGGCCGAATTGCAGGACCCGGGAAGAAAAAACCAAACTTGGAACCTCAGCATTTGGATGACGGCTACTGGCAGGGCGCGCCTGTTGGTGGTTTTGGGGCCGGCACGTTTTCCCGAAGTTACCGCGGGGACTTTGTCCGCTGGCACCTGAAGGCGGGCGTCCATAAATATGAAGCGGTTGCGGGAAATCAGTTTGCCATGTTCCAGAAGACAGAGGGGGATGCGCAAGGCGTGGCGCGGGTGCTGATGAACGGTCACCCGAAGAATGGCGCCCTGAGTGCGTGGCAATGGGATTATCCGGTGGGAGCAGGCGACTACTACGCTCTCTATCCGAAATCCTGGTATGACTATCGCTGGGAGAAATTTCCGGCGCATGTTTACCTGGAGCAGTTCTCACCCATCCTTCCGGACAATTACAAAGAGACGAGTTACCCCGTTGCGGTATACCGCTGGCACGCGGAAAACCCGACGAACCGGCGCGTCACTGTATCGGTGTTGCTGTCCTGGGAGAACATGATTGGGTGGTTCCGTACCTACCGTCGGGATTTCAGCGACGGAATGAATGAAGGAAACTTAAACCGTGCGCAAAACGAATCGCTGGGCGGGAGCCTGACGATGAAGGGAGTGGTCCTGGACCGCAACCACATTGGGAAGATCACGGAAGAATGGGACGGACAATTTGCCATTGCCGCGCTCGAGCAGCCGGGCGTCGAGGTGAGCTACCAGACCACGTTCAGTCCCGACTCGACAGGAGCGGACGTCTGGGGACCATTTGCCAAGGACGGGAAACTCGCTGACAGCAAAGAATCCTGGACCAGCAGTGGAGAGCCAATCGCTGCAGCGATCGCAGTGCGATTTACGTTGGAGCCAGGCGAGAAAAAAATAGTGCCGATGGTGATTGCGTGGGACCTGCCGATTTTTGAGTTTGGATCGGGACGCAAGTGGTATCGCCACTACACGGATTATTACGGCACAAGCGGATTGAACGCCTGGACAATTGCCAAAGACGCGTTGAAAAATGCCAAGGGATGGAGTGAGGCAATCGATGCATGGCAGGCGCCGTACGTGAATGATGAGAGCAAGCCGGATTGGTACCGCAGCATGCTGTTCAACGAGCTCTATCCCTTGGCGGATTCCGGAACCGTGTGGGGGCGTCCAGTGGGAGCAGATCCAAAAACGTCACCGACCTATTCATTTATGGAGTGCTACGACTATCCCTTCTACGAAACGCTGGATGTGCGGTTTTACGGCTCGATGCCGCTGATCAAGTTCTGGCCTAATATTGAAAAGCAGGTGATGAAGGATTTCGCAGACACCGTGCCGGAAGAAAGCAAGGAGCGCATGGCCTGGATCTGGAAAACCAATCAGACCAAAGAGCCGCAGTTCCGGATTCGAAAGGCGAAAGGAGCCGTACCCCACGACCTGGGAGTTCCCGAAGAAGATCCGTTCAAGCAGATCAATCAATTCAGCTGGCAGGACACAAACGGCTGGAAAGACCTGAATCCGAAATTTGTGTTGTTGGTATATCGCGATTTCGTATTATCAGGATCGAACGACATTGAATTTCTGAAGTACACCTGGCCAGCCGTGAAGGAGTCCATCGCTTATCTTCACAAGTACGATATCGACGGCGACGGTATTCCGGAAAACCAGGGGTATCCTGACCAGACGTATGATGAATGGGTTGTAACTGGAACGAGTGCCTACTCCGGAGGATTGTGGCTCGCGGCACTACGCGCGGCTGAGGAAATTGGCAAGCAAGTTGGGGATACAAAAGCGGCGGCGGATTATCACGACCAATTCACAAAGGGCCAAGCCAGCTATATCAAAGAGCTCTGGAATGGCGAATACTTCCAGTACGACACGCAAAGCGCCTACAAAGATAATATCCAGGCGGATCAGCTCGCAGGGCAGTGGTACGCGAGTATGACCGGACTGGGCGACATCGTACCGAAGAATATGCAGATGAGCTCATTGAAGAAAATTTTCGACTACAACGTGATGAGATTCGCCGATGGCAGCATGGGTGCGGTGAATGGCATGGCAGCAAACGGAACTCTCATCACCCTGCCAGACAACCAACAGGTTCGTGAAGTCTGGACCGGGACTACTATGGGTCTCGCTGGGCTGATGCTGAGCGAGGGAATGAAAGAACAGGCATACAAAACGATCTGGGGCGTGTTCCACACAACGTACGAAACCAAAGGGTACTGGTTCCGCACGCCTGAGGCTTGGGACATTACTGGCAACTATCGTGCCTCCATGTATATGCGGCCGGCAGCCATCTGGACGATGGAAATGATGCCAGCAAAGGAAATGGCAGCGGGTCCTGTTAAGCACCCCGCAGCCGCCAAATTGTACTGAAAGAGCTGAAAGATTGGAGCTCGGATACCGGATAGTTCCGAGGTCTCGCACGACAAGAAGTTGATGACCGTCTCCGCTTTGGCTATTTCGGGATGCTCATCTGCGTCGTGCTGCGCACCATTGACCTGAATCATCACTCGGCAAGGCAGTCCCTGGATAGATCTCCTTCCGTTGGGCCCCCAAACCAGAAAAGCAAAGTCAGGAGCTCAAGGAACGAGTGCGTGAAGGGCATTTGTGACCTAGGTCACAAATAGCGGTGACTGTTGTCACGGAGACTAAGCGGCGGGAGCACCAGAATGCTGTTCATCGTGAACTGCCCGTACATTCGCGGTCACATTCTGGCGCCCTAACTGGCGCTCCACCGAGGTTAGCTGATGAAAAATAAGCTAGTTAGTCTGCCTTTGATTGTAGCGGGAATGCTCGTTTGTCTCAGCTTGATCGGTCTGCTGTTGATTGTTCCGACAGGCAAGGCCATTCCTGCCTTCTCCCGAAAGTATCAAACATCATGCACCACTTGTCACAACAATTACCCGGAATTGAATGACTTTGGCGAGGCCTTCAAGAAGCGTGGGTTTAAGTTTCCGAAGGACGACGAGCTGTTTGTGAAACAGGAGCCGGTGATGCTCGGTTCAAAGGCGCAAAAAGAGGCCTTCCCGGAAGCAGTCTATCCTGGCGAAATCCCTGGGACCATCCCAATTTCCTTCCGGTACGAAGGGAATTTCGTTTGGAATTCGAAGCAACCACAGCCCGTCGCAGTAAATGGGTACATCCCGCATACGGACTTGTTTGTGCCGAACACCTTCACTATCATTGCGGCTGGCAGCTTTGGTCCCAATCTTTCGTTCTGGATTGACGATGACATTTCGGCTGGGGCCTCCGGTGCAAACGGCGGGTTGGGCGATGCGTACTTGAAGTACAACGATCTTGGCCACTACTTGCACCTGCCAAAAGATGCATTGAACGTCAGATTTGGCCAGTTCGAGCTAGACCTTCCCTATACGAATGCAAGGACGCCTTACCCCACGGCGTACGATGTCTACCAAGAATCGGCGCTCGCCCAACAATCATGCAGCTTTACACCCCAACCCGTTCCTTGCCAGACCACCAATAACCCGTTCACCCTGGGTTCAGGGCAACGGGGAATTGAGTTCGGCGGCTATCCCAATGACGGCAACTTTACCTGGAGCGTAGCGTTCATTGATGGGACAGGCTCGGCATATGGATTGTCAAATAGCCTATCCGCACGGGATTCCAAGGATGTCTACGTCCACGCCTCCTACAAGTTCAACCTGGAGCGCGACCGGGAGAGTCGGCAGAGTATTCAGGCGGCCGGGCCGACGGGTCCCCATGATCACACCTCGCTCCGTGTTGGGGGTTTCTACTATCACGGCACAAACCAGCAAAACTTTGCCGGCAACCCGTTCGCGTTTACGGGAGTGATCAACGATCCTTTTTACCGCGCAGGAGCTGATATTCGGTTCCGATATCGCAGCAAGTTCGAACTCTATGGACTCATCGCGCACGGTCACGACAGCAACCATCTTGTGGACACGGATGCTTCAACGATCAGTGATGTTCGCGCAGTGACGTATACAGGAGGATTTGTCACCGCGAACTTTTGGGTATATCCGTGGTTGATCCCGTACGTACGGTATGATTTTGTGAACAATCCATCCGACTTCGTGAATGGAATCGGGCCGGTAGGGCCGCCCAATGCGCAAACGCGAAATCGCATCAGCCCTGGATATCAGATTCTTGTGAGAGCTAATATAAAGATCATTGGCGAATACCAGCACCAATACCAGTCCAGCTATCCGAACCCGAATGGGACCGGCAATCTTACGTACCGGCCAAACTCATTCGTGACTGGAATCGACTACGTGTTCTAGGCCATCCGGGAGATTCAAAGGATTTCCAGAAAGAACCAGGAAAGTGAGAGGAAAAATGAAGCTACGTAACTATGCAGTGAAAGCAGTGGCAGTTTGTGCAGCAGTGATTCTCTTGGCTTGTGCAAGCCTGGCGGGAGATATCAAAGGCAAGGTCAGCGTGCAGGGGATTAAGTCTGCGGAAAACATCGCAGTGTATGTGGATGCGATTCCGGACAAGAAATTTGACGCGCCGACGGTAAAGCCGGTAATCGACCAGAAGAAGATGTCGTTCATTCCCCACGTGTCGGTTGTGCAGGTTGGAACCACAGTGGAATTCCTGAACAGCGATCCAGTGGGCCACAACGTTTACTGGCCCAGTTGAGCGGAAACAAGAAGCTCGCGCACAACCTAGGTACATGGCCGAAGGGCGAGAAGAAATCATTCCAGTTCAATGATGTGGGCGTCGCCTCACTGCTTTGCAATGTCCATCCGGAAATGAACGGCTATGTCGTTGTCTCGCCGACACCCTATTTTGCGGTGACCGACAAAGAAGGCAACTACGAAATCAAGAATGTACCGCCGGGCAAGTACACGCTAAAGACCTGGAGCGAAGACGGCAAAGTGACCACGCAAGCGGTGGAAGTGGCCGCATCCGGGGCAACGGCTGACCTCACGGTGAAGAAGTAGGAGAACAAGAAGCACCGGGATCCGGAGCGGACCAGTTGACGACGCGGACAAGACTTGTCGACCTGGATTGGCTGGAATCGAACTTTCCCTGCATGCAGGCGTGTCCGGTGCACACCCAGGCGGGACGGTACGTGTCGCTGATTGCGGAGGGAAGATACGAAGAAGCCTATCGCTACGCCCGGATCCCCAATCCGTTCGCATCCATTTGCGGCCGCGTTTGCGGTCATCCTTGCGAACCGGCCTGCCGTCGCGGACAATTCGACGCGCCCATTTCCATCCGCGCTTTGAAGCGTTTCGTCACGGAGCGCCATGGGCCGGAGTCGCGGAATCCAATCGATGTTTTTTCGGAGAAGCCGCGAGTAAAGCATGCGGAGAAAGTAGCCGTGATCGGTTCCGGTCCGGCGGGAATGTCCGCAGCGCACGATCTGGCGCTGCTCGGGTATTCCGTCACGATCTTTGAAGCCGCAGCCGTGCCCGGGGGCATGATGCATCTGGGCATTCCGGAGTATCGGTTGCCGCGCGATGTGTTGCAGGCGCAGATCCGGGAAATCCTGGATCTGGGCCCCGAACTTAAGTTGAATATGCGTCTGGGCCGCGATTTTTCGCTCGAGGATCTGCAGCGGCAAGGCTACAAGGCGGTGTTGATGGCGTTCGGACTGCACCGCAGCCGCGATTTAAATCTTCCGGGGCATGAACTGGATGGAGTGGTTAAGGGCATCGATTTTCTGCTGAACGTCAATCTGGGCTATCGCTTTGAAGTCGGGAAAAGGGTGGTGGTGATTGGCGGCGGCAATGTGGCCATTGACGTGGCGCGCTCGGCGATGCGCGAACAACAGAAGACGGCCGCGGAAGGACTGCCCAACGAGTTGACCTCCAGCGAAATGGACGTGGCCATGAAGGAATTCATGGACGTTTCCCGGGCGGCGCTGCGCATGGGCGCCCGCGAAGTCCAACTGGTTTGCCTGGAATCGCGCGAGGAAATGCCGGCCTCGGAAGAAGAGATCGAGGAAGGCCTGCTGGAAGGAATGAAGTTGCGTCCTTCGCTGGGACCGAAGCAGTTCGTCGGGAAAGAACGGCAAGCTGACGGGGTTGGAAGTAATCGACTGCATTTCCGTGTTCGACGAGAACAAGCGCTTCAACCCGAAGTTTGAGGAAGGCACGGAATCCGTCATTCCCTGCGACACGGTCATTCTGGCGATCGGCCAGTCCTCCGATCTTCTTTTCTGACAGCCCGCAGACGGCGTCGAAACCACGCGCCAGGGCACGCTGAAGATCAATCCGGACACGCTGATGACCACCGCTCCGGGCATCTTTGCGGCGGGCGACATCGCCTTCGGACCGCGCCTGATCATCAACGCCGTGGCCGACGGCAAGAAAGCCGCCGACGAAATCGACAAGTACCTGCGCGGGCCAGAATGGAAGCCGAAATCCAAGTTACGTGCAAATCACCGTGCTGGACCATCACGAGATGGCCGCGCACTATGACGAATACTCCCGGCTCGCGGTGCCCGCGCTTCCGATCGAACGGCGCACCGGCGTCGCCGAAGTCGAGACCGGTTACACGGAGGAACAGGCGCGCGACGAAGCGAGCCGTTGCCTGCAATGCTGGATCAACACGATTTTCGAGGGCAATGAAGCAAACGGCACGGAATGCATCCTGTGCGGCGGATGCGTGGACGTTTGCCCGGAGAATTGCCTGTCGCTGGTGCCGCTGAAGATTTTGCAGTTTACCGAAGAAGAGAAAGAACGCCTGCGAAATGAACAAGCGCATGCGGTCCGTCGACCTGCAACACATCTCTGCCGGACGAACTGAACCAGATCGAAGGTTCCGTGATGGTGAAGGACGAAACCATCTGCATCCGCTGCGGCCTTGTGCGCGGAGCGCTGCCCTGCACACACCATTTCCATGGAAGCTTTTGAAGTTTTCGACCAGGAACCCGGCTTGATTCCTAACGAGGAGATCGTTTTAAGGCCATGAGTGACACCAAACAAAATCCGGCAATCGGATCAGGCCGCGGTAATGCCCGGCTTGACTCGACGCGACTTTCTGAGCGAAATCACCCTCGGCGCGCTGGGAGTCGCGGGCCTCGGCGGCGCCGCGCTCACCTATCAATATTTTTCGCCCAACGTGCTGTTCGAGCCATCCACGACTTTTCGCGCGGGCAATCCCGATCTGTATCCGGTGAACTCCGTCACCTTTCTCCAGGATCAGCAGGTGTATATCGTCCGGACGTCCGGCGGATTTTACGCCGTGTCGGCGGTTTGCACGCATCTCGGCTGCGTCACGCAGTGGAAGCCGGAAGCGAACATGATCGCCTGCCCATGCCACGGCAGCAAATTTTCAGCCGGACGGAAAGAAGATTGAGGGGCCTGCGCCGCGCCCGCTTCCGCACTACTCGATCACCCTTACTGCCGACGGCGAACTGCTTGTGGATAAACTGCAGATTATTAAGGCCGACCAGGTTCTGAAGGTCTGAGGGAATCTATGGCCACCTTCATTCAACACAGCTCTTGAGAATCTCCGGGCCACGCGGGTCTGGAAGTCCATTTTCCGGCGCGGCCCGGCGCTCACCAATCGAACACGCAGCGTGGCGGTGTTTGGCAACCTTTTCCTGCACTGGTTGCCGGTCAAGGTGCGGGAGAAGTCGTTGCGGGTGCGCGCAGCCTACTATCTCGGCTCGCTTGTCCTTCTTACTGTTCCTGCTTCTGGTGGTCACTGGCGTGCTGCTGATGTTCTATTACCATCCCGCCGCGCCGAATGCCTATCACGACATGAAGGATTTGCGTTTCGTCGTGTCCAACGGCGTGTTTCTGCGCAACATGCACCGCATCGGCGCGCACCTGATGGTGCTGCTGGTGTTCTGGCACATGTTCCACGTGTTTTATCGCGGCGGCTACAAACCTCCTCACGAATTCAACTGGGTTGTCGGCGTAGTGCTCTTGCTTCTGATCACGCTTTTCCTGAGCTACACGGGCTATCTGCTGCCATGGGACCAATTGGCATTCTGGGCGGTCACGGTGGGAACCAACATCATCTCCGCCATGCCCATCATTGGCAGCAAGGTGCGCTTCGTTGCGCTGGGCGGAAATATCGTCGGCGAAAACGCCCTGCTGCGCTTTTACGTGCTTCACGTGGTCATTCTTCCGTTGCTGGCTTTCCTCTTCATCGGCGTGCATTTCTGGCGCGTGCAGAAGGATGGCGGCTTGACGGTACGGTCAAAAGACGATGATGGAAAAAACTAAAATTGAATCCGGATTCAGTTCCGACGCGAAGACAAGAGCCGCGCCGGATTGTCTTCATCACGCGGAACACTTCCGCGAAGGTGAAGGATGAGCGGGGCCCGCAGCTGATGACCTATCCGCACCTGTTGGTGCGGGAAGCCATCGTTTTCGAAGTGCTGATGATCGCGATGGTGATGATCGCACTGTTCTGGGATGCGCCGCTGGAACAACTCGCGAATCCACTGCTGACGCCAAATCCCGCCAAGGCACCGTGGTATTTTCTGGGATTGCAGGAGCTGCTGCACTTCTTCCCGCCGTTTGTGGCCGGGATCCTGATCCCCACGCTGGTGGTGATTGGCGTTGATCGTCATTCCCTACTTCAACGTGAACGTGGAAGGGAAACCGCTCTGGGGAGACGAACGCCTCTAAGCGGTTCATGATCGTGATCGGAGTGACGATTGCGCTGCTGATCGTTCTGGCGGTTGCGGATGCGTGGACGATCATCGTTCCCACAGTTCTGGTCGCCGCGCTACTGGTGGCTTCGTACTATTCGAAGAGCAACAACGGGTTGGATGGGTACACTGCGGCAGAAGCCGCTTTCCTGGTGGGTGATGACCTGGTTCATCGCCACCGCGTCGTGCTTGACGGTTGTGGGAACATTTTTCCGCGGCCCGGGCTGGTCCTGGGTGTGGCCATGGGGGACACATGCCGGCTGAAGACATGGGTAAGCTGTCGTATCGCATGCGGCTCACCTTTGCGGTCACCACCGTGTCTGCTTGTTCTGGTGCTGGCGATTTCGCCCGTCAAGGATTTTCGCGCGGAGTGGAAACACTACAAGCGGTCGTTCGTTAAATTCGCTCAGGGCCGGCCAGACACCAAGAAACTGCTCGCCGATTACAATCCGAATATCGATCAGGTCTGGCTTCCGGGAATGAATGTGGTGGATCGCTGCACGACTTGCCACCAAGGTATGACGCAACCGAGCCTTGCAGATTCTTCCGTGCCGCAACCTTTTCGCGCGCATCCCCCGATCCCGCACAATGTGCGTGATTGGGGCTGCACCATGTGCCATCGCGGCCAGGGCCCCGCAACGGAAGTTGCCGAAGCACATCGAAACCACTCTTGCCTGGGAACAGCCGATTCTTCCCGCCCATTTTTTGCAGGCCTCCTGCGGAAGTTGTCATCACGCCGACATCAAAGAAACGCCGCAACTCACGCGCGGCCGGGAACTGCTTTCGCGGTTGAACTGCCAGGCTGCCACAAGCTGTTCGCACATCGATCGCCCATGCTCTGGGGCCGGATCTTTCCAGTGTCGGCTATAAAGTTTCGCGCGAATGGATTTACAAGTGGCTGAAAGAGCCGCGACACGTTCTCGATAAAGACGGCAACGTCACGGTGAACGGCTATGAGAGTGGCGATGAATCGCGCATGCCGAAGTTCCGGCTGAAGGACGAAGAGATCAAGGCGCTTTCCGGCTTCCTAAGCGTGCAAAAAGCCAAGCCGATCGAAACGTACAAGATCAATCCGGCGGTGGTGGCGGCATGGAGCAAGAAGCCGGATCTGCTGCCGCATGGCGAAGTGCGCTTCCGGCAGATGATGTGCACGACCTGCCATCCGCTGGCCGTCACGCGCGCGGGCGAAACGAAGCTGATCGGCGGCAATATCGGCCCGGAGCTGACCAAAGTAGGCAGCAAGGTCAACGAGGAGTGGCTGGTTTCCTGGTTGCGCAATCCGCAGGGCTATCTGGCGCACAACAACATGCCGCGGTATGGCTGGAGCGACGAAGACCTCTACAAGGTTTCGCAGTACGTGATGAACAAGCTGACGGATTCTGACCTGCTGGCGAATCGTGCCGCAACTTGGTGCGCGCCACCGACGAAGAAATCAAGACCGGCAAGCGTCTGTTCACGCGAAAAGGGCTGCGCCAGCTGCCACGGCATTGAGGGAGTCGGCACCGCAAAAAGATTTTGGGCCCGACCTGACGGCGCTCGGCGCGAAGAACGCATCCGAGCTGGAGTTTGGCAAGGCGAAAATCGACCACAACCTGCTCTCCTATATTCAGGCCAAGTTGCAGGATCCGGTTGCCGTAAATCCTGCGGCACGCATGCCGCAATACGCTTGGAATCCATGCGGATCTTGAACGCGGTGACCACGGCACTGCTCAGCCAGACCGGTCCCAAGCCCACCAGCGCGCTGCAGCATCTGATGGTGCCGAAGAAACGAAGCCTCCTTCCAGGCAGTCGGAGATTTTGCGGAAGTCTACGAGCGTTATAAATGCTACGCCTGCCACCGCTTCAATGGCTATGGCGGAACGCTGGCCCCGGATCTTTCCTATGAAGGCAGCCGCGCACAGAAAAAATGGATTGCGGACTTCCTGAAAAACCCACAAACCATCCGGCCCACGCTGATCTTGCGCATGCCGCAATTCAACATGACGGACAAGGAAGCGGCGATTGCGGCGGAGTACCTTGTCCATGGCAGTGCAGAAGCCGGACGTCGAATCCGGAAAGCGTGGATGCGCGGCAATTCACTCCGGCGCTGGTTCGCATGGGCAAGCAACTCTACGAAGTGAAGTATCAATGCCAGTCGTGCCACACCATCGGCGGGACGGGCGGCTATGTTGGGCCAAACCTGAACAATGCCGGCAATTGGCTGACGCCGGCTTGGATCGAGGCGTGGTTGCGGAATCCACAAGCGCTGCAGCCCGATACGATTGAGCCGCGGCGCAACTTCACCGACGACGAGATTCGCGCGCTCACCGCATACCTGATGACTTTGAGGCGCCGGTATCAAATCGCAAACGTCAAAGAGCGCCGCGAATGTGCATCCCATGGCGCAGGGAGCCGGCCGATGAAATCCAAACTCTTGTTGGCCGCGCTGCTCCTTGTCAGCGTGCTTTGCGCTGGCGCTTTCCGGTGCAAGAAGACCGCAGCGGCTGGTGAAGCCCGACGAAGCTTTCGGCGCCTATGACACCGAGCCGGATTGGAATGACAGCACGAAACTGATCAAGCTTGGTTATCAGGAATCGCAGGGCAAGCGCATCTTCTATCAGTATTGTGTGTGGTGCCACGCCGATGCCAGCCCGGCGGGTCCATCGAACCGCAGCAACCTGACGCCGGTGCCGCCGCTCATGAACGATGGCGAAAAGCTGAACGGCGAGAGCGATGAGTTTATGCAGAACATCATCACGCTGGGCGGCAGCGCGCTGGGCAAATCCGCCATGATGCCGCCTTATGGAAAGACGCTTGACGCCGACGAGATCAAGGCTGTTATTGCCTTTACACGCGCGATCGCCCAGCCGCCCTACCAGAAGCCCGGGCGTCCAGGGTCGCAATACACCGCCAAATAGTGGATGCTAGACTCATAGGATGAAAATCACGCATTCGTGCATATTGATTCGCGTTTGTTGTGCTGTGCTGTGGTTTGCGTGCCTTCCCGCCACGGTGTTGGCGCAAATCAGTCCCAATGAAATCCGCAATCCCGACTTGAAGGCTCTGGAGACGCAGTACTTTGCGCAATTAAAGACGATGAACCAGGCAATCGGGAAACTCAAATTCCCTTTCCCTTTTTACTTGAGCCGATATGTTGGCTTGGAACCTTCGAAGCAGGCGGAGGCCGACTCACGAGGGCTGGAATTCGTGAAATTCCACGATCGAACCGTTTTAAAAGTAACTGGCAATTACGCGGCGGCGTATAACACGGAGATATTGACCCGCAACGAACGTGCGGCGCGTACGTTTCGCGACATCATTCTTCCTTGCTTACAGGTGATCACGCAGACCATTCCACCTGGCGGCAGTTTTGATTCGATCGGGTTTGAAATCGCCTATCATGCACGCGAACACGACAAGGCGTTTGATTATGAAGGCAAGGAAACTTTGGTCATTGTATTTGACCTGAAAGACGCATTCCTGATGTCGCAGACGACAAACGAGCAATCGAGGCAAGACATTTTGAATCGTTCCATGATTTACATAGGTGGAGAGGACTACGGGTTAAATCTGCTGGACCGCGATCCGACAGTGGTCGACGCCCAGTCGCGTGCGAGATCCAAGAAGGTCGACTCGACTTCTACGGCTGGCGCTTCGACATCCATGAGCCGCCTGAGCCGAACAAATCCGAACTTGGTGGCAGCGGAAGATGCCCCGGTCACCGACTCTTCTGTCAATACTAAAGCCAAGCCAGATCTCTCGCAGGCGAAGCCAGCGGCCACACTGGAAGATGCGGAGAAGTTGGATGCGAAGTATCACTTACAGCTAGTCACACTGGCGAGTGAAGGCAAGACGAAATTTCAGTTTGTGGATTATGATCCGCCCGCCTTTGTGGTGATCAATAAGCAGATGGCCTTGCAGATGACGCTGCGTAATACCTTACGATTCGACCCCGAGAAATCCTCAATTTATAAGCGCGCGGCACAGACGTTTGACCTGTTTCTGGCGCCCAAGATGAAGGATATCCTGGACCAGGTGCCCGAGGATGCGTCAATCGACTATTACAATTTCTCCGTGGTCAACGCTCTGCCTTTTACTTCCAATGGGAAGGAACGCTCCGAAGCTTTGGAGTACATGTGCCCGAAGACCCTCGCGCGGAAATTCGCCAACTCTGAAATTACCAACCAGGAGCTCATCGACAAAAGCCAGGTGCTGGTGAATGGAGTTCGCATTGCGCTGAACCTGCAACTGGTCGAATAACTCCGAGGCGCTGAGAGTTTTAAGAAGCGGGAGAGTGACGGACATCATCGAAGGCTATCAGGAAAATGGCAATGAGGGCCAGGACCATTCCCGTGGAATTATAACGGCTGGGAATCTGTTGATAGGTCAGCAGGAGAGCACGATGGTGACAAGGGTGAAGAGACCGTTCACCGTCGGAACAACGATGACCGCAGCCCCAAAGGCCCGAATCGGGGACATCGAACCTATGATGGTGCGCATACCAGAGGGCTGGTTCTGGATGGGCTGCGAAATCGGGCGCGATGATGAAAAGCCGGTGCATCAAGTCTGGGTGGATGCTTTCGAACTTGCTGTGTATCAGGTGACGAATGAGGAGTACGCCAGCTATCTTTCCGCGATGCATTATCCCGAGCCGCTATGCTGGAACGATTCACATTTCAATCATCCGAAGATGCCGGTAGTCGCGCTATCGTGGCATGAGGCTGTGAACTACTGCGAGTGGCTAAGTACCGTGACGGGCAAGCCCTATCGCTTGCCTAGCGAAGCCGAGTGGGAACGTGCCGCTCGCGGCGGCAACGAGCACTCGCTGTACTCTTGGGGAGATGCGTCTCCCGAGTCAGCTGCCGATTACGCTATACGTTGGAAGACCGGGCCTGAGCCGGTGGGACTGTATCCGCCAAATGCATACGGTCTTTATAATCTGGGTGACAATGTCCATGAATGGTGCGCCGACTGGTACGACGCCGGCTACTACGGCTGCTCTGCCGAACGAAATCCGCGAGGGCCCAACAACGGTAGTCGTCGTGCTTCGCGAGGTGGCTCCTGGCGGCACCACATCAAGATCAGCCGAACCGCGGCGCGCTCCAGTATTCCACCGGCGTTCAAATACACCGACTACGGTTTCCGAGTGGCACGATCGGCGAATCCCGAAAATCCAGCAAATGTTTGATAAGTGCAAAGTTTTTCTCTAAAGTGACTGCGCTTTGGGTGGCAATCGAGAATGTCGATCGCTTGGCGAGGCCAAACAGGGGGCGAATCACGACGGATTAATTCTTGCTCTCGTTTATCGGGGAAGCTTTCTCCAGTGCGTCGTGAAGGGTCCTCGCGCAGTCGGGCACGGGCACGGCATTAGTGAAGACAATAGCCTGCAAGCTTACTTCTTTGCCACAGAGTTTCTTGATGGCGCCTTTGTCTGGTCGAAGAGTGGAACCGGCGAGAGAAATTCCGGCGAAGAGTCCGCGGGCGCGGGAGTGGTGGGGAATTTGGCGTTAGTCGGAGTCCTAATCTACGTGCAAACGAACAAGATGCACCGAAGAATGAGTAAAGTAACTCTGCTTTCGGCTGCGCATCGCATTAAGGTAAATCTATCTCCCAAGTGCACCAAGACAAGTCTGAAGTTGGAATTCCGGGGGATACGGTAGTGTGGGTTCCGAAGGCGGGGCAGACAATTAGCAATTGGCATATTATTTTCCCAGAGTCTCCGTTTACGAATCAGCAAGTTTATTTTGATAAAGACAGTAAACCGGTAACAATCGACCTGCCAGATGAGGACGGGGTCGACTTCAAGTACCTCATCGCGGTTGATGGGGGAGCTCCCTGCGACCCGCACGTGATTGTCGTGAAGGGGACCGGCGACCAGGCGCAGTAGCTTCGCGATCGCTATAGCTGTGTAAGCCCAACCATTCGACGCTGTGATCTGGGAAGTCTCCCGCCTGCCGTCGAACGCGCCGTTCTTCAGCAATTGGGGCGTTAATTTCTGGTCAAAGCGGGATCACGCCAGTGTGGTGATCGTCACTGAGGAAAATGCGACAGGCCGAGTTCCGTGCGCTGGAAAGCGCGTCTGTTCCGAACTTCCACTCCCGTCCAGACCTTTCCGCAACGGCGTATCACGCCGTCTTTTGATCTCTTTGAAATTGAATTGTATTTTGACTGACCGGGGCGGGAGTTGAATAGCATGGTGCGAGACCACCGTGAAATGATTCGTGCCCCAGCGAGTTTTTAGAATCCTGCTCGTTTGGGCTGTGTGTGGCTGTGCTGTGTATCACAGCGCAGCGTAGTGACTGAGGTGAAGTCTGGGCCAATCAAAACGCGGATGGATTCTGGCGTTTATCTGCATTAAGATAACAATTAATTATCTCCGGTTTTACCGTTCCAAGGCCTTTACCGTATGGAACATTGCTGATTGCGAGAAGCACCATGGCCGAGCCAGTCAACCCAAATCCAGTTTACTGTGGGGAGCGTGAACCGCTGGATAACGCCCTTCGGGAGAGCGAAGAAAGATTCCGCAGCGTGTTTCGGGACGCGCGTATCGGAATGGTGATTGTGTCTCTCGATGGTCGCTTTCTTGCCGTCAACCCCGCTTTCTGTGAATTTCTTGGTTACAGCGAAGAGGAACTGCTTCGCAAAGACGTCGCATCAATAACATATCCAGAGCATTTGCCTCGCACGTTTGAGTTGCTCCGCACAGTCGTGGCTAAAGGGAAACAATTGCCGATCCAGGAGAAGCGCTATCTTCACAAGGATGGTCAACCCCGATGGGGTGAAGTCGCTGCCTCCCTTGTCCATGGAGTCGAAGAACAGCCAAAGTACTTTGTGGCCCAGGTGCTTGATATTGCGGATCGCAAGAAATCCGAGGAAGCGCGGCTACGATTTGCCGCCCTCGTCGAATCGTCTGACGACGCAATCATCAGCAAAACCATCGACGGAATCATCACAACTTGGAACAAGGGAGCCGAACAACTTTACGGCTATCAGGCAGAGGAAGTAATTGGAAAATCGAGTTTCTCTTTTGGCGCCCCCCGAGTTCTCCGATGATTTTCACGAGATTATGGCGAAGTTATGGCGCGGCGAAACGGTCAAAAATTATGAAACTGTGCGCCAGAGGAAAGACGGGATACGAATTAACGTATCCTTGACGGTGTCTCCGGTAAAGGATCTCAGAGGGCCGGATCGTCGGGTCATCAGCAATTGCCCACGACATCAGTGAGCGGAAGCGGCAAGAAGCTGTACTGCGGGAAAGTGAAGAACGTTTCCGGCTGATGGCAGACACCGCTCCTGCGTTGATCTGGATGACGGGAACGGACAAGTTGTGCACTTTTTTCAATCAGGGTTGGCTGAAATTCACGGGTCGATCGATGGAACAAGAGTTGGGAGAAGGATGGACCGCTGGGGTGCATCCAGATGACTTAGAACGGTGCCTCGACACTTACTCGGGGGCTTTTGATGCGCGAGTGGATTTCGAGATGGAGTACCGGCTGCGCCGCTTCGATGGAGAATATCGGTGGATCCTCGACTATGGCGTGCCCAGGTTTGGATCCGATGGCACTTTCTGTGGCTATATTGGCTCGTGCGTCGATATTACGGAACGGAAGTTGTCAGAAATGTCGCTCCGCGAGTTGAGTGGTCGCCTGATCCACGCTCAGGAAGAAGAGCGCGCCCGAATTGCCCGAGAGTTGCACGATGATATTAGCCAGCGAATGGCGCTGCTCTCGGTTGATCTCGAACGCTTCGAGCAGGGCATGTCCGATCTTTCGTCCGAGGGCCCGAGAACAACTGCACAACATGTCAGAACTAGCGTCGGAGGTTGCGAGCGATCTTCACAACTTGTCCCGCCAACTTCACCCAGCAAGACTAGACCTTCTTGGGCTGGTGGCGGCAGTGGGAAACTACTGTCGGGAAGTTTCCAAGAAGCAAGACCTGCGAGTCGAGTTTGTTCATCGTGACGTTGGGGCACAAATCCCGAAAGATGTGTCTCTGTGCCTTTTCCGGATCGTCCAGGAGGCTTTGCAGAATGTTGTAAAACACGGCAGAACCTGGGAAGCCAAGGTCGAGATGTCTGGCCATGAGGATGGAATAGATCTTTGCATTTCCGACACCGGCGCAGGATTCAACCTCAAGTCTGCGGAGGCAAGAGGCGGTCTTGGTCTGATAAGTATGCGCGAACGGCTGCGGCTGATCGGTGGGCACCTCACGCTCGAATCGGCGCCGTCGCATGGGACACGAATCAGTGTTCATGTTCCGCTGCACGGCGGTGCCAGGCACGGCACAAGCGAGCAGAAACAACATGAAGCGAACGCCTGAGGTTCAAACGACAAGTGAACCGTTGAACGGAAACGGATGGGCACACTTCACCTGTCGGGGATTCGGACCTGATCCGGCCAAGACTGTGTTAAAAGCATTCGGCAAATCATAAGGGTCAGTGCACGGCCATTCGTCAACGCGGCCAAGCCCTGATTAATCGAGATCCCGAGGAAGTGCCACTGTGATCTGGGTAAATCTCCCGCCTGCCGTCGAACGCGCCGTTCTTCGACAATAGAACTGATGATCATCCAGAAAATACAGTCAACAGGGATTCGCAACCGTCCTCAAGATGAAATCTCTGTGCCTGCCTACCGTCAGAAAACTCCCCCGCACTAACCAAAAGGAGAGTGCGCACCTAACCATTCGGTTAGCCCAGGCGTGTAATTACTTCCTCTCGTCCCTTCGCTCAGTTTTGGCCTCGCTCCTAATTCCCACTGAATCTGCTGCTTCGCCTTCCTCGCTTTCCCTTTCTATTTCCCAGTGTGTATGGCACTCCGCCTGCATTCTCTACCCGCGTCGGCAGTAAGGAAAGTCAAACAGGAGTCTTCGAGTTTTCGCTTCCGACACAAGGAGATTTTATGAAAAACCTACGCTCTATCCTTCTCGCTTTGACTGTCCTGTTGCTGGCTACGGCCGCTCAGGCTCAGACGACCAACGTAAAGGCTAACATCCCCTTCGACTTTGTCGTCGGTGACCACGCCTATTCGGCTGGTGAATACACCCTTAAATCGATAAGCCAAAGCAGCCCCGCCATTCGCATTGACAATGCCGAAGAGTCGGAGAAGGGCATGACCCTCTCTAATGCATGCCGGAAGGGTCAAGCCGCTACGCAAACAATCCTTGTATTCCAACGCTTGGGCGGCAACTATTTCCTCTCTCAAGTTTGGACAGAGGGCAGTTCCAGTGGCCGCGAGTTCCCGATGAGCAAGAGGGAAGTTCTGCTTGCCAAGAACTATGACAAGCCCGAACTCGTGATCGTTGCCGCAAACATCTCCCAGTAACCCCACGCCACCCCCCGTGGTGTTTAGCTCGAAAGAAAGAGGGAACGTTTCCAAACGTTCCCTCTTCTCGCGTTTGGCCCTTTGACTAGTCGGAAGGTGCTCCTCTCCCGTAGCAAATCCACAACATATTTGCAGGCGGTTTCTTGTGTTTTCCTGTGTCTAGTTATATGACTAGATAACAAGAGGCACCTTAATGGGGTTCCCTACCAAAGTTCAACTCATTCAGCGCAAAGATAGTCAACAGTGGTACATCAACTTCCCTCTCGGCCGTCGCCCAGGCTATGGAGTTCACCCGCGGCGAGGTCGTCGAGTGGATCGTGGAGGACAAGAATCGCCTGCTGCTCCGTCGCCGCAAATTTCCTCGGCGGCGCTAAAAAAAACGAAACACGGCAAGGTGTGATGGCTGCTTGGAACGCGCTGTTCGATCAAGCGCGTGCGGCTTTCGCGCAGCAACGCAGCTTCGAACGGGCGCCGGCGCAACAGACCCAATTAAGGTTTCACAACGCCAATGGGATCGAGTGGTGGGTAGCCGTCTATCTCGACGGTGTACTTGTACTCCTTGCCGATGACTGCCGTCTCTTTTGAGGGACCGGTGAGTTCCTTGTGTTTCTTGAACTCCTTGCGTGCGAAAGGGGAGTCCTGATCGAAGTGTGCATGGAAACAGCCGTTTGGGTCATGCGTCGTGTGTTTTAAGCCGCAGTGCCACTGCACTTCCTCCTTCTGCTTCTTGCTTACCTCGAACCTGGGAGGATCAACTACGATCGCATTATCGATGCTGTAGATCGTGACGATAACTGGGCCTTTACCTGCTTGGGGTGTTTTTGTTGGGGTGGCCATGATTATTCTCCTCTCGAATTTGTTCAAATGGTTTTAGGGGCCTGAACTAACCTTTGGAAATTGGGGTCGGAACGAAGAGGTTGGAAATTGGGGTAGTCGCGGAGTTTGGGCTGGGGAAAACCAGCGGCGCGACACTTAGTCAAGAAATGAAGGGCGTCGTCGCGATTGTCGAACTGGATGTGGACGAGAGCAGCGGAGAATAGGACGGACGGATCGTCTGGAGTGAGACGCAAAGCGCGGTTGAGTGAGTCGAAGGAATTATCCTTTCGACCAAGCATAGCCTGGCAAACGGCCAAGATTCCCAGTTTCACGGAATCCTTGGAGTTCTGTTCCAATTGTTGCGAAGCGAATTCGGCGCAGTTCTGGTAAGCGGCCGAAGCGTCTTTGCGACGCCCCGGAGCCCAGTAGTAACCATCGCCGAGATTCAACCAGAGCACAGGGTCGCGGGGAGAAAACTCCGTGGCTTTCTGGAATGCGCTGATGGCGTCGTCGTAGCGCTGCAGGAAGAAGTAGGCGCTACCGAGATTGGAGTAGGCATCGTCTGAGGTCTGAATCTCAATGGAGCGCTGTGCCGCGTGCAGGGCGTCATCGTACAGGCCTTCGTCCATGAGAGAAGCAGCAAGATTCGAATAGCCGCGGATCGAATCTGGGGCGAGAGCGACGACTTGGCGGAACATCTCGGAAGCATCGTGAACGCGAGCCTGATTGTAGTAGAAGGCGCCGAGCCAGTTGTAGGTGGCCCAGTAGTGGGGACGAAGAGCGATGGCTTGCTTATAGGTGGATTCGGCTTGCTGCAGCTTGCCCATGCGTTCGTAGGCATTCGCGAGACCCTTGTAAGCGGCGTCGTTGGTGGGCTCGTGCTGGAGGACAAGGGAAAATTCACGTGCAGCCTCGGCATAGTTGCCGGTTGCTACGGCCAGATCACCTAGACAGGTATGCGCAGCGGGGAGTTGCGAATCGAGCTGGTTTGCCGTGCGACAGGAATCGCGGGCCTGCTGAAGCGTTGAAGCGAGTTGGGTAAAACTGTATTTCTGCAAGAAGGCTTCGCCGAGACCCGCGTGAGCAAGAGCGTAGTTCTTGTCCAACCCCAGTGCGCGCTGAAACACCTGAATCGCGTTATCCACGTTTTCCCGGCGATCGTAATTTTGGAGGTAGCCGACGCCCTGGAGGTAGTAGTCGTATGCGCCGGCGACTTGGGTGCGATGAGGTTCTTGTTCGGCGCGCTCCGCGAGTCGCGTGTCCATGCCAAGCATTTCAAAGGCAGCGCTGACGACAGCGTCTTCGACGTGGAAGGCGTCGTCATCGGCGACAGTGAGGCTGTTTGCGCGGAGTTGGCGACGGGTGCGCGCTTCGACGAGGATGAAGTTGATGCGCATTTGCCTGCCGGAAGTGTGTAAGCTGCCCTCCAAAACAAGATTGACGCCGAATTCCTTGCGGGCGGCGTCGACGCTGTCGACGTGATTCCGAAGGACCTCCGGAGCAGGGACCACTTGTAGGAGCGGGTCGCGAGTAAGTTGAGTCAGTTTGGCGGTAAGCGTTTCCGTGAGCCCTGCGCCGAAAGCGACTTTTACGGGATCGCCGTCAGAAACGGTAAACGGGAGAACGGCCAACTGCTTATCACGAGGAAGAGAAGCAGAGATGGAGGCGCTGTTGGAGGAGTCAGGTAGGAAATGCCACAAGCCAAGACCTACAAGAAGAAGCAACAGGAGTGAGGCAACGAGTGCCAGGCGTTTTCTTTTCGCAGAGAGCGCAGGGCGACGTACTGTGTATGGCGGCGACGCGGTAGGCGATTGGGTGCTGAGTTGGAGATGGCGGAGGTCGATGGCCAATTCCTTCGCCGATTGGTAGCGGTTTTCAGGGTCGCGTTCGAGACATTTGGTGATGATGCGAGCGAGTTCGGGTGAAAGACGAGGATTGACGACGTCAGCGAGCGGCGGGCAACTTCGCAGTACTTCGTTAACCAGTTCGGAGCGATCCGACGCGTGACAGGGAGGCAGGCCGGTGGCCATTTCATAAAGGACCGTGCCCGCGGCGTGAATATCAGTGCGGGCATCGATTTCGCCACCGAGGATTTGCTCCGGGGCCATGTATGGCAGCGTGCCGGCCATCACAGTGGCTTCGCTCAAGGTTTCAGTTGCTGGGCCGGCTTTGGCTGAGAGACGAAGCTTTGCGAGACCGAAGTCGAGGATTTTGCAGCGTCCATCCGAGGTGATGCGCAGATTTGCAGGTTTGAGATCGCGATGAATGACGCCGCGATCATGCGCGGCCGTGAGACCGTCGGCCATTTGGGTGCCAAGGGCAATGACGTCTTTCTGCGGAATAGAGCCATCGAGAAGCTTGGCGCTTAGTGTGACACCTTCGATCAACTCCATGACGAGGAAGTCCAGGCTATTGTCCGTGTCGAAGTCGTGGACCGTCGCGATGTTAGTGTGATTCAGCTTGGAAAGAGCAAGAGCTTCGTTGCGAAATTTCCTGCGGGCGGACTCGTTGGCAAGCGTACCTGGAAGGAGAACCTTCAGCGCAACTTCGCGGTCAAGGTGCTCGTCATAGGCGCGGTACACCACCCCCATACCACCGCTGCCTATTTGACCTTCGATTCGGTAGTGGCTGAGAACTCGGCCGATGAGCGGATCTGAGGTGGATCCGACGGAGGTCACGGGAAGCCCTCCTCCTCCCTGCGGGAATCCTAGGTCTGAACCGCGGTGAAGTCAACGAAGAACCATTTCGAAGAACCATTTCGCCATGGCAGCTGGTAAGATAGGACTCCGCTTCCGCGTATTTATTTTCGCCCAAAACAATTTCTACAAGATTTATGAGGCGGCAACGGCCGGGTGGTCGCGACCGAGTGAATCTTCCGAGTGGGATTGATAGATCCGGCCTTTGTACTTGCGCGTAGAGTTGTGGCTACATGAACAGCGCCAGATCTGGCTCATAGCACCCACTTCGGCGATTAGCGTTAACCAGATGGGATTGGGTCGAATTTGCTGTTGCTATCAGGTTTTGGAGATTCTGAACGCATAGGACATCAATGCATGCCCGGTTTAGTTGTTGGAAGCGGCGCGAGCAGCCTTGCTGACGCGCGCTTAACGAAGCTCGTATAGCAAAAGTAAAAATACGACCTCATTGGACGTTGGCCGTTAATCCGCTCGGAGGCGCAATCGCAATAAACGTGTTCGCAACGAAACTCGTGATACTGAACGCTGGCAGGTTGTACGTGAACGATCCGCCGCTGACAGGAGCATCTGGTTGCTGGGCCAGATCGAGACTGGCGGAAGTAATCCAGGGAGTCACGCTCGCGGCGGTTCTGCCATTCAAGGTGAAACCCTGAGAGACATTCAAGCTGTTTTGATTGATGGCAACAATAACCAGGGTGCCGTTTGTTGAGTTCTTATAAGCAGAAACGGACACACCCGCCTTCGGTGTCGCGGTCGCATCGATTCGATAAAATCCTGGCCTCACAAACTTGCTGTAGTTGCCCAGCATGTAAGCACGTTTGGGGATCGTGACACTATCCGGACCAGTAAGTCCCGCGTTATTGTTGACATTGTTAATCAGTACCCAGAAATTCCATGCATTCGCATTCGCAACCACCATCCGGTTGTTCACCATCTGGGCCCACATCAGCGCGTCTGCTATGCTCGGATCCCAACAGCCGCCACAGAGGCTTGGACCCCACCCTACTCCTGCTGACGCTTCCGTCTCCCAGTACCTTTTCTCCTGAGGGGCGTAGGGATTGATAACCGAAGCGGCTGCGTCGTAATCATGCCAGGCGACTATGCCCACATACCCCGCCGCTCCAGGATCACCCATCGTTGTATCCGCTAACGATCTTAACCATGTCCAACTGGACGTTTCCGGCAGCATGATCAGCGTGCCGGTCAGGCCTTCGGCAGCAAATGTGGGACCGAGGTTGGTTTTAAGGAAGGAGTCGAGATTCGCGGCGGTCCAGGTCGCTCCATCAACTCCGATCGTGCACACATTCGGCTCGTTCTGGACTGACAACGCATGGAGGCTGATGCCGTACAAACTGTGCAAGCTCTTGACGTAGTTGGCCAGGTAGGTCGCATAGGCGGAATAGGCGCTAGGATTCAATACACTCTTCCCAGAGCCGGTGTTGCAGACCGTGCTACCGTTCGATTTCATCGAGGCTGGAGGGGACCACGGCGAGCTCCAAACCGTTGCTCCGTTGGCGATTGCGAGCTGCATGTTCCCGACCTGCCCGGCGCAAGTGGCATTTACCGTAGTGCAACTCTCGTCATTCGGAACTCCGGTTCTCAGCAGCGACAGGCCCAGGTCACCAGGGCCCGTCGAGAAGAAAAACGTGGCCTGTGCTGGCGAGAGAGTCGCATGGCCGCTAGATGCTCCAAAGCCATCGATCACTTGATCTTCATTGTTCCAATAAACGGTGACGGTCTGCGCTTGACTATGCGTAGCGGCGAACAACATGAGAAGGAACCCGGTAATAGTTGACCTGGACAACTTCATTTTTGCGTTTCCTTACAAGATGCTTGGCGGCGAGCCCTATGGCTGGCTCGCAGGCTGCTGTCCAGTAGTGTGAAAGCAGCCAGTGGCGCATTACGCTGGCGAGGTAGCCTCCTACTCGGCCAGATAGCACCTGTCGGCACAGGCGAGAAGACCAAAAGTTTTAGGTGGTCACCGCACTTGCCAATCGAATCCCCCATATTCCTGAACTTGGGCAGCTGTTCGGCTAGATTGAAAGGGTTCGATTACTGTCGTCGACGTTACTAGGTGGTTTGCCTGCGCACAACTGGTCCGAGGTGCAGGTACTCAAGTGGACGGATGGCACAGGCCTAAAACCCTGAGATGACTCCGATTCGCCCCACCCTCCCGATGAAAACCGCTGGTAGAGAAAACCCAAACCGCTGCGCCAAAGTAGCCGGCAACCGAGCATCTGGTGCGGACGGTCAGAACAGAACCTGCTCAAACCAGTGGGCTGCGAAGCAAGAAAAATTCCGGCCGATGCGGAAGTGTTTTTTGAAGATTCTTCACCGGACATTAAAGTCCAGCTAAGCGGTCAGAAGTCCTTATGGTTGCACATAACGCTTAAGTCTCGTGCGGCAGCACCAGTGACTTTCTATAAGTGGCGACTTCCTTGGGGAAATCTAAATAGGATGAAGCTGGTTGCGGTCACGGGTTCGTCTCTCGACCACTCGTGAATCCAAGTCTTGTCCTGGTAGTAGCCAGTGATCTCGCCGCAAAATGAGGATCAGGTTACTTGGATTCGTTTTAGAAACCGTCGTGAGTAATTCCATGTAAACTCCGTCGAATTGATGACAGCCATTCCTGAGAAAGATGCTGAACTAGCCAAATAGGTGAAATTGTCAACCCTACGTGAACAGTCTGCCGCTACCAGCCGAGTCATTTTGTCGGTCGATGCGACGCCAGCCCTGTTCAGTCAAGAGACACTCGCCGCGCAGCGTATGGTTGAGCATGTTGGTCAGTTCGGAATTCACCCACAGAATCTGGCAGCCGATAAGGCCTATGGGAGTGGAGAGTTTCTAGCTTGGCTCCTGGCACGCAACATTCAACCGCACATTCCGGTTATCGATCGCCGTCACCAGACCGAAGGACGCTTCACTAGAGAGCATTTTCGCTACGAGCCAAAAGAGAATGTCTACTACTGCCCGGAAGGAACAGCACTGCGCTATCGGGGTCAGGCACGCGGCAGTCGGGGTAATGTCTATTGTTCGACGGAAGTGCAATGCCTCGGGTGTCCGCAGAAAAAGCTTTGTACCCCAGGTCTCAGTCGGAGACTACTTATTCATTGGGAGGAGCCAGCGCGACAAACAGTTCGTGCGTTGGCAAGTACGCCCGAGTACAAGCGCTCCCAACGGGCGCGTTACAAGGTCGAAGCTCTGTTCGCCGAACTCAAACAACAGATCAAGCTGCGCAAGGCACGATTGCGACGTCTATAGAACGTCGCTGAGCAGTTCTACCTAGCAGCGACGGCGCAAAACCTAAAAAGGTTAGTGCGTCACTTCGCCCATAAACAATCGCCAGAACCCAGCACCACCTTAGAGAGGTAGGAAAGGAGACGGTCGTTGACGGTTTAAGGTTTTGAGCGAGCACCCGAGGCGCTCGAGGAAGTCAAGACAGCTCCCTGCCCGTTCCCGGCCACACATTTTTCAACAGACTCACATGTATTACGAACCCTGAAATGTCTTCCGTCTTGACGTGAAATTTCAATCACTTCCGGGCTGCCCCGTCCTAGGGTTTTCTGAACACTTCGTGAACAAATGTGATTTGCAAGTAGCAGCTTGTTGTCAGCGACGTCTATGCGGCGTGGCAGGCATATCTCCGATTTCCCACAACCGCACGCCCTAGCGGGACAACCGGGGGAATGTTTCGAGTGCGGTGCTCATCCGCTCCAGTCCACCGCGCACCGTCTCTGTAGCTCTGCAGAACCCAATTCGGAAGTGTTGTGGTTGCTCGAAGAATTCCCCTGGTACCACGCTGGTCTCGAACTGCTCGCGCAGGATCCCCACAAATTCGGCGGCACCACCCACCTTGAGCCGCGGAAACACGGTAGTGCCGAAGCGGCTTGGTTCACAATCGAGGTCCGGATGTCTAGTCAGGAACTCGTTAACCAGCTTACGATTTGTTTCCAGCAGCGCACGGGCGCGATCGCGCACCCGATCGAGATTATCGAGGGCAATCACTGCAAGAAGCTCGGCTGGATGCACTGGGCTTCCGTATGTGAAATCAACCACCTGCCACATGCGCTGGACCAGCTCCGGCTCCGCGAGAATCCATCCACAGCGAATGCCGCTCAGCCCATACGCCTTGGTCAAACTGCTCGTAACAACGAAATTCGCCCCAAGATGAAAAGCAGAACGCCACGATTGTTCGAACAGTGTCTCGAGATACACTTCGTCCACCAGAACGCGCGCTCCCACCTTTGCCGACATCGTACCTACCTGCCGCATAGTAGTCTCATCGGTGAGGGTGCCGCTCGGGTTGTGAAGGTTGCAAAGAATCACAAGACGCGTTTCGGGAGTGAGGTTGCGCTCGAGTTCTGCCAGGTCTAGCTTGAATCCCTGTTCGGCGAGACGTTCGAAGCGAGTTACCTTGGTCCCAATGTGATCGAGGATAGCCAGCAGCGGATCGTAGGTGGGACGCTCAATCAGAACCTCGTCACCGCGGTGGACGAGTGCCGTCAACGCCACGAAGTTTGCCATCGATGTGCCCAGGGTGTAGACGACGCATTCTTTAGGCACGCCCGCCTTTGCCGCCAACCGTTCCATCAGGGGGTCATAACCGTACGGCCCGGTCCCACCGATCTCGAGGTCCTCGATGTGCACCGGCAATTCAGCCAACGGATAGTCCAAAACGCCACTAGCGGCCAGGTTGAAGCGCGCATTCGAGTGAAGCTTGGCCCAGGCCAGATAACGCGAGACGGCGTCAGACCGCAAATCATTCATGTCTTCCTCTCCTGATTGCAGAAAAATCCGATTACGAATTAGCAGATCGCGACGGTGTTCGTCGGCTCCAGAACCAGTACACGGGGATGCCCGCCAGCAACAGAACGAAACCGATAAGACTGTTCTGGGGATAGCGGAAGACCGTGTTCACAACGACCCACCAGCATATCGCGACGAACAGCGCCGTGCTCACCGGATGCCCGGGTACACGATAACCTTGACTGGCGTTCATTTCGCCACGCGCGGCGCGCCGGCGGAACACAAAGATAGTGGTCGCCGTCAGCCCGAAGAATAGAAAATCCATCGAAACGACGTAATTCAAAATCTGCTCATAGCGACCCGAGAGCGCGATTACGACCGTCCACACACTCTGCAGTACGATGGCGACGACTGGTACGCGGGTACGTGGATCGAGCCACGAAATCGCGCGGAAGAACAGACCGTCGTCGGCCATTGCAAAATAGACGCGAGGTGCGGTCAAGATCGACTGGCTTAGAAACCCGAGAGTCGAGATAGCGATGGCCGCTGCAATGAAGGTCGCGCCCCGCTGGCCCAATGCCATCCGCATTACGGCGGTGGCGGGTGTGGTTGTTGCCGCCAAGGCCTGGGGCCCGAGCGAGCGCAGGCACACCCAGTTTACGCCGAGGTACAGCACCACTACGCCGAGAACTCCGAGCAGAAGTCCTCGAGGTAGGTTTTTCTTTGGCTCCTTCACTTCCGCCGCCAGGAAGTTCGCCGTCTGCCATCCTCCGTAAGCGAATAGCACCGGTACCATAGCCGCGCCAAACGAGGTCAGAGACCAGTGCCGCTCAGCTGCGGTGATTATGTTCACATGCGTGCCAGTCAGGGCCAGTCCGGCGATCACCAGGGCGGAGATGGCGACGATTTTCATCACCATCAGCGCACTCTGCGTACGTCCGCCGGTTTTTACGCCGAGACAGTTGATGAGAGTTAAGACAGCGAGTGCTGCTGTGGCAATGACCCAGTCGCGCACCTGCAAACCGGTAAGGTCTACAAAGTACCGGGCGAAGGTAATGGATACGGCCGCCATGCCTCCGGTCTGGATGACGAGCAGCAACACCCACCCGTACAGAAATGCGACCACTGGATGATAGGCCTCGCGCAGGTAAGCATACTGACCGCCCACTTTGGGCAGGGTGGCCGCCAATTCAGCCCAGATAAAGGCGCCGCCCACCGCAACAACCCCGCCAAAAATCCAGGCTGCCAGGATCAGGGCTGGTGTATGCACCAGTTGCGCTACCACGTAAGGATTTATGAAAATGCCGGAACCGACGATACCGCCCATGACTAGCATGGTGGCGTCGAACAGGCCAAGTTGACGTGCCAGGCTTGGCTTAGGAGCGGATGGCTGATCCGCGCTTGGAGAGTCAATCACGGTGTCGGCTTAGTAGTAGAGCCGCGATCGTGTTTTTCATGGACATGTCGGACATCCTCCTCAACTTTCCACGCACACTTCGCGAGCGGTTAGCAAACAGATTCAGCCGGCGATCTCTCTACCATACTTACGAGCAGCAGTCTCGGTTGAGACTAGCATTCTGCATTGGGAGATGCTCGTTTGTGAACAGAAAGTGCGTGACCTCCCAACCAAGGCCTGTGTACTCTCTTTGTGTCGCCTTGAGGGCCAGCCATGAATGCAAACAAGTCCGACAAAATCATTCAAGCCCTAAACCAGTTTCGCATCGAAATCCCCTCCTGGGGTTTTGCAAACACTGGGACGCGTTTTGGCAAGTTCATCCAAGCTGCAGCCGCTACCACAACGGAAGAGAAATTCAGTGATGCCGGGCAGGTTCACTTGTTGACCGGAGCTTGTCCGACAATCGCGCTGCATGTGTTGTGGGATTTCCCGAGTGGGATGCAAAGCGTCGACGAGATTCACAAGTTCTGTGAACGGTACGGCGTGCGAGCCGGGTCGATCAATCCCAACCTGTTTCAGGACCAGGAATATAAATATGGGTCCTTTGGGAATCCTGATGCTTCGGTACGAAAGCGCGCGTTGCAGCACACCAAAGACAGCATCGAAATCGCAAGGGGATTGGGCAGCCGAGACATTTCTCTGTGGTTCGCGGATGGATCGAACTATCCTGGCACGGCGCATATCCGGCAACGCAAGCGGTGGTTTGAGGAACTGCTGAAGGCAGCGCACGCAGAGCTTTTGCCGGGCCAGCGCCTGCTTGTCGAATACAAGCCGTTCGAACCCGCGTTCTACCATACCGACATCGCCGACTGGGGAATGGCACTGCACTTAGCGCGTTATGCCGGGCCTCAGGCAAAAGTCTTGGTCGACACAGGCCATCACTATGCCTCCCAAAACATCGAACAAATCGTTGCCTGGCTGCTTTCCGAAAAGAGGCTTGGGGGATTCCATTTTAACGACCGGCGGTATGCGGACGATGATTTAACGCTCGGATCTATCGACCCGTACCAGGTGTTTCGCATATTTCACGAGATCCTCTTCTACGAATGGGAGACCGGCGAGCAGACGGACCTCGCTTTCATGATCGACCAGAGCCACAATTTGAAGGGAAAGATTGAAGCCATGATTCAAACAGTGAATATGGCGCAGGAGCTGTATTCGAAGGCGACGATTGTAGACTACGCCGAACTGGCCGATGCCCAAAAGAGTTGCGACCTGGTGCGGGCCGAATCCGTACTGCAGGACGCGTTTGCTACGGATGTGCGTCCTATCATCCGGGAATGGCGGCATTCGAAAGGTCTTCCCGAAAACCCGATGGAAGCTTTTCGCTTGAACGGATACCTGGAGCGCATCACCAAAGAGCGGTCCGCCAGGAATTCCCGCAGTGTGTCCTCGTATGCCTAACAGCAGATCCTCGAAGCCCTACTTGGCGTTTGATTTTGGAGCGGAAAGCGGCAGGGCTATCCTTGCGCATCTTCATTCCGGTGCTCTGACGACGCAGGAAATCCGTCGATTCAAAAATGAGCCCGTCGAATATGGCGGAAGCTTGCATTGGGATGTAGCGCGCCTGTGGTGGGAGGTTCGACGAGGTTTATCTGGCTTGGAAGAAATACAGTTGGCAGGGATTGGAGTGGACGCTTGGGGAGTCGATTACGCGTTACTTGGTGAGAAGGGAGAGCTGCTTCAAAATCCGTATCACTATCGAGACGCGCGAACCGCCGGTGTGATGCAGGAAGTGTTCCGAAAAGTCCCGAAGGAAGAGATTTACGGGGTTACCGGGATTCAATTCATGCCCATCAACACGTTGTACCAACTGTTTGCCGCTGTTCGAGAAACGCCTTCACTGCTGAAAGCGACGCGACAGTTGATTACCATCCCCGATCTATTCCATTACTGGCTTACCGGGAATGCGGTTTGCGAGTTTACGAATGCCACGACCACGCAGCTCGTCAATCCACTGACACGGACCTGGGCGAAAGAATTGATTGACCGGCTGGAATTGCCAACGCATTTCTGGAGCGAAATCGTCGAGCCTGGCACGTTCCTTGGAAAGTTACTGCCGGGCATTGCACGAAATTCTGCTTGGGGCGATACGCCGGTGATCGCACCAGCCACGCATGACACCGGGTCTGCTGTGGCGGCGATTTCCGCGGGTGAAGGCACAGCATTTCTTAGTTCTGGAACGTGGTCTCTTCTCGGAACGGAAGTCGACCAACCCGTGATCACCCCGGAAGCCTTGCGCCTGAATTTCACCAATGAGGGCGGAGTGCAGGGCACGACACGCTTATTGAAGAACGTGATGGGGCTTTGGATGCTTCAGTGTTGCCGCCAGGTCTGGAGCACACAGGAGGGGCAGAGCTATGAGCTTTCCGAATTGATGGAACTGGCGGCGCGACAGGAGTCGTTCTCCTGCCTGGTTGACCCTGACCACGAATCGTTTCTGCGCCCCGGAGACATGCCCGCTGCAATTGACCAATTCTGTGCGCGGACCCACCAGCCCACGCCCAAAACTCCAGCTAGTTATACACGAGCAATTCTGGAAAGCCTGGCTTTCAAATACCGACTGGTGCTGGCGAGTCTGGAAAAACTGACAGGGAAACGCGTTGAACAAATTCGCGTGATTGGGGGAGGGGCAAAGAACCGCTTGCTGAATCAACTGACTGCGGATGCCACGGGCAGAAGAGTTCTGGCGGGGCCAGCGGAGGCCACGGCACTGGGCAACGTGGCGATGCAAATGTTGGCGACGGGCGCCGCGAGTTCGTTGAAAGAAGTGCGCGGGATCATCGAGCGATCTTATCCTACCGAAGTCTTTGAGCCGCTAAATACTGAGAAATGGAATCGGCAAATGGAACGCTTCGAGCACTATTGTGAGGCTGTGTATGCCTGAAGTGAGAAAGACAACGTACTTGCGAGACCTGTGGGATCTAGACGCTGCGGATAGATTTGCCAGCAATCCCTTGGCGCTTTTGCGGCACCGCTCAAACTTGCTGGGCGCAGACCTGCGAATCACGAACTTTGGTGGGGGAAATACCAGTTCGAAGATGGAACTGCCCGATCCCTTCACTGGCAGACCTATGCGGGTTTTAGCGGTTAAAGGCAGTGGAGGCGATTTAGGCTCAATTACGGAGGCGGGATTCGCTCTGCTGTATCAGGATCGGTTGGAGCAACTGAAAGACCTGTACCGAGGCGAGGCGCACGAAGACGAAATGGTCGGCTACTATCCGCTCTCGGCTTTTGGGGAGAACCGAGTTGCCGCGTCGATCGATACGCCACTTCACGCGCTCCTTCCCTTCCCCCATGTGGATCACCTGCACCCGGATTGGGCCATAGCTCTGGCCGCGAGTGCGAATGGCAAGAGGAAGCTCGAACAGTTCAACCAAGAATATGGCCGCAGAATTGTATGGGTGCCGTGGCAGCGGCCCGGATTTGAGCTGGCGCTGATGATCGAGAAGACGGTCCGGGAAAATCCCGGAATTGACGGGATTCTCCTGGGAGGGCACGGGCTCTTTACCTGGGGCGCGACGCAGCGAGAGTGCTACCTCAATAGCATCCACACCATCGATCAAATGGGTGAGTTTATCGCCAGACACCAAAATCAGAAGGGTGTTCCCTTCGGAAGCCTGGAGCACGCAGCGCGTCCAGATCGCAAAAACGTAGTGGCGGAGATTTTGCCTGCCTTGCGTGGTGCGCTGTCTTCCAACCGCCGAGTGATCGCGCACTATAGTGACCACGAGGACGCCCTCACCTTTGCTGGTTCCAAGTGGTCGCGGGAGCTGAGTGCACTTGGCACAAGCTGCCCCGATCATTTTCTACGCACAAGGGTGTGCCCGCTTTTTTTGGATTGGGATCCGGCAAAGCAGGACGTGGAAGCGTTGAAAGTGGGTATAAAGAGGCAAGTGGTCGGGTACCGAGCGGCCTACAAAAAGTACTATGAGGGTTGGGCGACAGGCGATTCACCGAAGTTGCGTGATTCGAATCCTTCGGTGGTGATCGTTGCGGGTCTCGGACTGTTCGGCTTTGGCAAGAATAAGAAGGAAGCACGGATCACGACGGAGTTTTTCATCAACGCCATTCACGTGATGGCTGGCGCCAATGCTCTGGAAGACGGCGAGGTCTCCCACACTCTGCCCCAGGCGCGTCACGCAGAGCAATCGAAGCAATTTACGCACTTTCACAATTATGTGGCCCTGCCACGTTCGGAAGCATTCCGAATCGAGTATTGGGCGCTGGAAGAGGCAAAGCTGCAGCGCATGCCTGCCGAAGCTGAGTTCAGCCGGAAGATCGGGTTAATTATTGGCGGTGCGAGCGGCATCGGCCGGGAGGTGGCTCTTCTTCTTGCACGTAAGGGAGCGCATCTGGTGGTTGCCGATTTCGATGAAGCCGCCGCGAAGAAGGTTGCAGAGCAGGCCGGTTCGCTCGCAAGCCCAGAGTTTGTGAAGGCAGCCGCGGTGGACCTGAGTTCCGCAGAAAGCCTCGCGGAAGCTGCCAGGCATACGATTCTGGAATTCGGGGGGATCGACATTGTGGTGAATACTGCTGCGATCTATCCGGTTCCGAGCGCAGGAGGTGAACTGACGGAAGCGCAGTGGGCTCAGACGTTTTTGGTGAATGTTACTGGTAATTATTTGCTAGCGCGCGCAACGGAGTGGGTGCTCAGAGAGCAGGACTTGCCAAGCGCGATGGTGCTTACGAGTTCCGCGAACGCGGTTGTGCCGAAAAAAGGGAGCGAGGCCTACGACACCAGCAAGGCAGCACTAAGTCACCTGATCCGGGAACTAGCCATCAAGCTTGGACCAACCGTACGAGTGAACGGAATTGCTCCGGCCACGGTTGTCGCCGGGTCCACGATGTTTCCACGCAACAGGGTGATTCAGTCCTTACAGAAATACAAAATCACATTTTCAGAATCCGATTCGACCGAGGCGCTGCGCGACAAGCTTGCGGATTTCTATGCCCAGCGAACGCTCACTAAGCGCCCCATTACGCCCGAACTTTGCGCTGACGCCATCGTCTGGCTAGCTGGTGACGAGAGCGCGCGAACTACGGGACACGTGATTCCGGTGGACGGTGGATTAACCGAAGCGTTTCTTCGCTAGAGAGCAGAGGAGCACATTGTCGCGGGCGGCAATTTTGTGCTGTCGGCGGTGAGGGGAATTTTATGCAACGGATCTGTTTTGTTCTGCAAGTGAAACCTGAGCGGATTCCAGAATATAAAGAACACCATCGCTCTGTTTGGCCGGAGATGAAGAAAGCCCTGCAGGAGACCGGCTGGAACAATTATTCACTCTTTCTGCGGCCGGACGGGCTTCTGGTCGGCTATTTGGAAACCGACAATTTCGAGAGCGCGCGCGCCGGGATGGCCCGCCGTGAAGTCAACGAACGCTGGCAACGAGAGATGGCGGGCTTTTTCGTTCAGCCGGAGGGATTGTTAGCAGACCAGGCGATGACGCCCCTCGAAGAGGTCTTTCATGTCTGATTCTCACCGAGGCTCCCTTGACGCCAAATCCTGCTTTAGGTGTGTTCTTTCACTGGCTCGGTGGACTGGCGTCGGCAAGCTTTTACGTGCCGTATCGCGGAGTGAGGCGCTGGTCTTGGGAGACCTATTGGCTCGTCGGCGGATTTTTCAGTTGGATCATTGCGCCTTGGCTTCTGGCTATGGCGCTGACACGAGATTTATTTCAGGTCCTTTCTGAAGCGCCCGCCCGACCATCTTCTGGGTCGTTTTGTTTGGGCTCCTGTGGGGCGTGGGTGGGCTCACGTTTGGGCTGACGATGCGCTACCTTGGGTTGTCTTTGGGGATGGCCGTTGTGTTAGGCCTCTGTGCGGCATTTGGAACATTGATGCCCCCGATTTTCAGCGGCGTTTTCTTCCCGCAGGTACTTGGAACGTCCTCTGGGCCGGGTGATTCTTGCTGGCGTTTTCGTTTGCCTGCTGGGAATTGCCGCCGCAGGGGTCGCGGGTATCTAAAGGAACGTGAAATGTCTGTCGAGCAGAAAAAAGCAGTCATCCAGGAATTCGATCTTAGGACAGGGCTCGGTGTGGCGACGTTTCTGGCGTGATGAGCGCTTGTTTGCTTATGGACTCGCCGCGGGACGCACCGATTAAGGCATTGACCTTGATGCATGGCACGCCCACTCTCTGGCAAGGTTTGCCGGTGCTGGTGGTGGTGTTGGTCGGGGGATTCACGACGAACTTCATTCTGGTGCCTCGCGCTGAATATCAAAAATAAGATCTGGCCTTCAGTACTTCACGGCGGAACCTCGAGAAGTATCAGGCAATTACCGACAAACCCATTCTGGAGACGGCGATTGATGCTCCCAGCCGCGAGATCGTCGAACATATACCTACACCCACCCCTGTGGATCAGAAGCCAGTTCCGATGCTGGCAAATTATCTTCTCTGTGCGCTTGCGGGAACCACTTGGTACTTTCAATTCTTTTTCTACACCATGGGTGAGACCCAGATGGGTAAGTACGGTTTTTCCAGTTGGACCCTGCACATGGCCAGTATCATTATATTCAGCACGCTGTGGGGCCTTGGGTTTCAAGGAGTGGAGGGGCGCGGGCTTCCCGCGATGCGGTTTCTGACGCTCGCGCTGTTTTTGCTGGTGGGATCAACGGTGGTCGTTGGTTATGGCAATTTCCTTGCCGCAGCAGGCGCCCACTGACCCGGAGAGCCCTATGAGCTCGATGTTTGCTCGACGCACAAACCGTGTGCCCGCGGCTTGCGCAAGGAGAAGCGGCAAAGATGAAATTGAAAATACCGGCTGGGGCGTTTCGTGCGTGCTTGTTTGACTGTGATGGCACGATCGCGGATTCCATGCCATTGCACTACGTTGCGTAGAGAAGCGCGTTTGCAGAGTGGAACTGTGATTTTCCGGAGGACATATTCTACGCGTGGGGCGGTTTCCCGGTGGCGGAAATAATCTCGCGCTTGAATGAGAGGCATGGACTTCAGATGCCCGTCCCGGAAGTGGCTCGAAGAAAGGAGGAACTCTACTTTGATGCTGGAGCACATCGATGCACAGCATGGCCGGATTCCTCTTGCGGTGGTCTCCGGAAGTACGCCCGATTCGGTGACCGCTTCGCTTCGCACGCTTCGGTTGCTGGAAAAGTTTGAGACCTTGGTTTGTGCGGGAGATTACAAGAGAGGAAAGCCGGACCCGGAGGCTTTTCTGATCGCGGCCGCACGGCTCGAAGTGAAACTAAGTATTACTTGGTCTTCGAAGCCACGGACATGGGAATTAAAGCCGCCACCGCTGCGGGCATAGCGTCGGTAAGGGTTCCTCCACCATGGAAGAGATTTTCCACAAATTGATGCCTACCCACCGCTGCGACAGGGATCTGGGAAACAGCCCCTCTTTCCGTGATGTTCAAGAATCCCCATAATCTGCGGCCCTCTAACTTATTGAAATCATGAAGGGAGATTCATAGACGACCGTTGTTCGATATCCATCTGATTGTCGAACACTCGCTTCAAGACTACGCAGTGGAGGGTGTGACATGTCGGAGAAGACATTCAGGTGGACAAAACGCGGCAAGGTGCTGTCGTCGTGGACTCCTCAAGCCTCTCGATGACTACTTCGGCGGCATGAATATTGCCAATATCACGGCGGATGTGTTGCGTGACTTCTCTACGAAACGGATGCGGAACGGAGTCGCCGGGCCAACTGTAAATCGCAATCTCGCCACGCTTCGCCGGATGTTCATGCTTGCCGAACGAGAGGGCAAAGTATCAAACGTTCCGTACTTTCCGATGCAGACGCGTGTTTCGTCCCCCATCGTTCTCTGTAGGACATCAACGCTCTCTTGAGACGAGGAGGCCTTGGAGTTCTCTTTCGAGTTCTTGCACCGCCGTGACTGCGCTTTTCTGGCCGGTTAGTGTTTGGCGCACGGCTGTGAAGTAGGCCTTTGATACCTCGTCGTAGCGTGAGCCAGCAACGGTGGATGGCCGAGTTACGGCTCCCTTTAAAAGCACATCTCTTAAGGTTCCGAAGAACGGATTCGCTTTAAGGACCGCAGAGTCATAGTAAAGGCCCGGCCGAGTCGGAGCGTAGCCACGCGTCGTAGCATTCACACGCTGGATCTCGGGACTGGTGAGGAACCTGACCATCTCGATTGCCGCGCTTTTGTTCTTCGATGTTTTGCTGACCATGAGTTGAAAACCGCCCAGAATATCGGCGTGGCGTCCTTGGGTCCCGCTCCCCATGGGGAGGACGGTGACACCGATGTGATTCCTAATGCTTGAGTCATCCTTCATGCTTTCAAGGTAAGCGTATGGCCAATTGCGCATGAATGCAGCGTTGCCGTTCTTCCACAGCTGAAGAGAATCGTCCTCAAGCTGGTTTGTAACGTCTGGAGGTGAAAGTGCGCCGATCCATCGCCTGGCTCGCTCCAGCGCCGCCACGAAGCGATCGCGCCTAATGCTAGGCTTCCCGTCCGCTCCGATGAGCTGACCTCCGCCCTGCGAAATCTGCCATTCAAGCGCGTTGCAGGTCAATGCTTCCGACGCCGCTCCTTGCCAGAGATAGCCCCAAAACAAGTTGTTGCCATTCGCTCGCTCCCCGTTCTTAATCGTTCGTGCCTGGCCCTCCAGTTCACTCCAGGTAAGCGGTGGTTGTGTGAAGTGATATTTTTGAAGCAGATCGCTACGGTAGTAGAGCAGACTAACCTCGGTGAAGTATGGCACCGCAACCAACTTACCTTTCACCGTGTCGTTCTGGACTAGGGTGGGCAGCATGTCAGGCAGGCCACCGACTGCCGGCCGCAAGTCCTCGGCATAATCAGAAAGGATTCCCGGCCAGACAATATCAATGGCGTAAACGTCAGCGTCCGCGGATCCGCTTGCGAAGTCCCGTAGGTAGCCCGCCAAAACGACGGTCGTATCGTTGCCGGGCCGAACGGTTTGGACCGTGATCCCGGTGAGTTGCTGGAACTTCGCGATGAGAGCATCGTCCCATGGCCGGTCCAGCGCGTTCTCCGGAAGGGCGACCTTAATCGAGGTTCCTTTCAGATCGGTCCTTAGGTATTTCGGCCATTCTTTGATCTCGAATCCTGAAGATGACTGCGCCGAACTGCTTGGAGAAGGAGACGGTGCCGGTACAAGAAGAGGAATGACAAGGGCCCAGAACAATGTCTCAATGCTTTTCCTCACGAGTGTATTCTCCCGTGCCAAAGCGGCAGCGTGCGGCTTCAAAGTCGCTACCGCTTCGAGGCTCTTTGTTTGGGTCGCGGCGCCACACGCCAGAACTCTCACCGTAATAAGCCTGAGCTGAGATATAAAGCTATTTCGCCGGTACGTTGTTCCGACTTCTAGGGCGGATATCGATGTGAGTTCTGGAGCAGCTATCATACGGCAAATTGCCTCATGAGCAAGAAGCCGGACGCGCGGACAAGACCGGCGCAGGGCTTATCTCCATAGTGGGGAAGTCAACGCGACGGAAAAATTGGTGACTATGAAACGGAGGCAAACCGATGGGCCAGGGATACAGCATGCTTGGATTTGTCGTGATCGTGATCCTCTACGCGGTGATCGGGCTCATGGCGGCCGCGGGCGCCATCTTCATCGCCCGGAAAATCCTCGCCCCCAAGGCAGAGCAGATCTTCTATCGCGATGTTCCTCATCATGATCGCCGCGTTCTACCTGGCTTTCGCGGCCTACTTCGGAGTGGCGACGGCGTGGCGGCTGGAAACGGCTGTCGTCGTGGCGTTTGTCGCGATAGCCCTGCCGGGCGCGCGCCTGCCCTTCGCCCTGATCGTCGGATATTCCTTGCACGGTCTGTGGGACCTGCTGCATGAACTTCAGGCGCATGGAGCCTACTCCGCGTTCGAGCCGGGCCAGCTCACCCCGATCCCGCTCGCCTACGGAGTTTTTTGTGCAGCCTTCGACTTCTGCATGGCGGCGTATTTCTATGCGCGACGCGCCGAGTGGATTGCCGCGTGGAAGGCGGGGCCGCGGTCCTGAGCATCGCTCTGAAACCAAAATGGGTGGTCCCGGATCTCGACAGTAGAACCCTAGGAACAAGTCTTGGGCGACGAAAGATACTGACTCGATTTAGTGTTCCGGTTTGAGCAACAGCGCGCCGGTCAATGCCGCATGAGAACCTTCCGAGGGCCCTGAAGCATAAGGGGCGACACGTAAAAGCGATCTTCTTCACGAGAGACAACGGCAATTCTAGGGATTGCTCCCAAGTGAACGGCTTAACCCGGAAGTTATCGGTTCGTCCTTCTGATTAGTAACGACAAACGCACATCTCTTCAGTGCTTGATTTCCTGACGACTTGCCGACTTCCATTACTAATCGTAGTAAGCGAGCGTCAGATCACTTCCGTGTGGCCGACAATCTATCCGGCCCTTGTTATTATTTCCCGGAAACCCGTTCTGAACCGTGAGGTAGGTCACATGTCCGAGATCGAGACTCATCAGGACTTTACCGGGGATTGTGTTATGAATGCTGTTCAGTCACATGCAAAAGAACCTAAAATGGAAACTCTGCTCGATCCCTGACCTTGGGGACTGTCAAAACTAGGGCGATCGCTCCTGGTGGTATCCCTCACACCCGGCTGTTTTGCCTAATCCCCAGGAACATTTGGACCACCAATACGTCTATATTCAATGTCACCGCCAATTTCTCGCTCTTGGTAGCCCGGAGGTGTTTGTTCATGCGTAACCTCGTCTCTGACCTTCGTCACGGCCTGCGCCTGCTCGTTCGAAATCCAGGATTCTCCGCCACCCGCCGTCCTCCTTCTTGCATTAGGAATTGGAGCCAATACGGCGATTTTCTCCGTGGTCAACGCAGTCCTTCTGCGCCCGCTCCCATACCAAGATTCGTCGCGCATCATGCAGATTTGGCACGTTCCTCCCGCAAAGAGCTTCCCTGGCATGACGCTCTTTTCCGTCTCGCCGGCGAATTACCTCGACTGGCAAAGCCATAACCATTCGTTTGAAGCGATGGCGGCCTATGGCGGTGGCCGTTTCAATGTCGGGGGCAAGGACCGGCCTGAAGCGATTCAAGGCGCGGCGGTCGCCTCGGACTTCTTTTCCATACTCCGTGTACATCCGGTCCTGGGCCGCAGTTTTTCGCCCGACGATGACCGTTCGGGCCAGGGTCACGTTGTGATCCTCGGCAATACGCTTTGGCGCGATCACTTCGGAGGCGACCCTGGCATGGTTGGCCGGGACATTATTCTCAATGGCCAGTCCTACAACGTGATTGGCGTGATGCCTCCCAAATTCAAGTTTCCAAGCTGGGCTCAGCTTTGGGTGCCCTTGGCCTGGACCGACGAAACGCGCGCCGTGCGCGGCAATCACAACTACGGGGTCATCGGCCGCTTGAAACCCGGTGTGGATATTCGCGCAGCAAAGGCCGAACTCAGCGCCATTTCGACGCGGCTCGAACAACTTTATCCGGAGGACGACAAAGGGTGGGGCGCCACAATGCTTCCTTTGCGCGAACAACTGGTCGGCGATGTGCGCCCGGCGCTGCTGGTGTTGCTGGGCGCGGTGGCCTTCGTACTTTTGATCGCCTGCGCCAACGTTGCCAATCTTGTTCTCGGCAAAATCCTCGCGCGAAAAAAGGAAATCGCCGTACGCATGGCGCTGGGAGCCAGCCGCATGGCCGTGCTTCGCCAGATCCTGGCGGAGACGGTGCTACTGTCGGTGACTGGCGGCGCGCTGGGGCTGGTCCTCGCGCGTTTTGTAACCACTCTGATCGTGAAATTCCTCGCCGACCGGCTGCCACGTTTCACGGATATCACTCTTGATGGACCGGTGCTGGCCTTCACCGTCGTTCTCTCGCTTTTTGCAGGCATCCTCGCGGGTCTTCTGCCAACGGTGCGTTTCACAAGAACGGATGTCAACGAGGCACTGAAACAAGGACAGAGCCGCGGCACCTCCGATTCCGGTGGAAGCCGGACGCGCGGCCTGCTGGTGGTCTGCGAAGTCGCTCTGTCGCTGCTCCTGCTGATCGGCGCCGGGCTCATGCTGCGCACCCTGTCACAGCTCAGCAGCGTGCAACCCGGCTTCGATCCCAATCATGTCCTCACGCTGTCCATCCCGGTTCACGACAAGAAATTCACTACGCCCGCCGTACAAGTTTCCTTTTTCGAGCGGGTACTTCAGCAGGTTCGCGCTACCCCGGGTGTCGAATCGGCCGGCCTGATCGATGACCTCCCGCTGGACAACGGCGGCTCGCACCAGCCTGTCTCGATCGAAGGCCAGCCGGTCCTCCCTATGGCAGACCAGCCTGAAGTGGACGTCCGGCTCATCAGTCCTGGGTATTTGCGCACTTTGCGCGTCCCACTGTTGCGCGGACGCGACTTGAGTGACTCCGACGTGGCGAGCAGAACCCCGGTCGTGCTGATCAGCGCGTTCATGGCCAATCGTTTTTGGCCCAACGAAGATCCGCTCGGCAAGCACCTCACGCTGACTTTCTTTCCAAATGCGGCGCGCGAAGTTGTGGGAGTTGTCGGTGACGTGAAATTGGATTCTTTGGACGAGACCCGGCCGGTGGCAACCGTCTACTGGCCGCTCGATCAGATTGTCGCCTCGCCCTCGGAAGCCTGGCGCTCGTTCGGGATGAGTCTTGCCGTGCGCACCAGTGGCAATCCAATGAGCGTCGCTGCAGGAGTGACCAACGCCGTGCGTCAAGTGGACTCGGAGTCGCCCGTCGTCGACGTGATCAGCATGAATGATCTGGTGTCCAACTCTCTATCTTCGCAGCGCTCCAATCTGTTTCTGTTGGCCGCATTCGCTGGGCTCGCGCTGGTGCTTACCGCAGTTGGCATTTATAGCGTGCTCTCCTACACTGTACGACGGCGCGTTCGCGAGATTGGCATTCGCATGGCGCTGGGAGCTTCCCACTCCGACGTGTTGGGAATGGTGGTTGTTGACGGAATGAAACCCATTCTGCTCGGCGTCGCTATTGGCTTCGCCGCTGCTCTCGCGTTGGGGCGCGTCGTCTCGTCTCTTCTCTACGGTGTGCACGCAACCGATCCGCTCACCTTGGCGCTGGTTGCACTGCTCCTTGTTACGGTCGGCCTGCTCGCTACGGTCGTGCCTGCTTACCGCGCCACTCGCGTCGAACCCATTCGTACCTTGCGCGAGGAGTGAAACACGATTCTATCATTCCAGCTTGTTGCCGATTTTATACCGCACTAGGAACACACTTCTCACTATAAGGCAGTGCTCGTAGATGTCCTATAAAAAGGAATGTCAAGAGAAACATCTCCCCTTCGGCTCAATACCGCCCCTTTTTTTTGTCTCGGCATTCAGCCCACTGTTTGAGCGTGCGGTCTTCCTCAGGGCCGAGTCGCTTGTTTCGTCTCCGCGTGCGAAGTGCAGATACGTTTCCTCCCCCTGTGGTTTTTTCCCTTGTCGCGACGGCGCCCATCGTTTTCTGAAACAACAAGCCTGACGGTTGTCCACTGCGTGAGTGGCAACGCATGGTCCTATTGGAGACTCGTGGCCTATGGCTTTATTCGATTGTCCGAGGAGGCATAGGGTGTTTATGGAGACTCGCGTGCGTAAAGCACGGGCCTAACTCGCCGATGGATACTTCCCCTCGAAATCGAGCGTCTCGAGAACCTGATGGCCCGCCAGGAATGATCTCCCATGGGGAGAACGGAATCTTAGCCCGAGGCGCTCACGCTGCTTGTGATTTCAAATAGCTGGCGTCGAAACGTACCTCCTTCTTCCAAACGATCAATGTGATCGCGGCAATCTTCCTCGCCAGGGTCAAGCGCGCCATCGTGGGTTTCCTCCCCTGAGCAAGCAAATGCTCATAGAAATCGTGGAGCGGCCCACTGCTGCTGCTGACTCTGGTGGCTGCACCCTTGAAAATATCTTTGAGGTCGTGATTGTGGTCCTGATTCAGACCACGAAGCGTTACCGGTTTCTTCGAGCGTTGTAGTTGTCCCTCGACCACGCGGTATTGTGCACTGTCATGTGTCTCTAACCCCAGACCACTATAGGTCCACAGTTGTCGTTTGGTGCGGAACCGGTGCGGGGTCTGGATCAGCGCGATCAGCAGCGCCGCCCGGATCGGGCCGATCCCAGGAATCAGGCCAAGCAGTCTCCATGCACGGTGCTTCTCGCTTTCCAGCAACAGATCCCGACGTACCTGCTGGTGCAACAGACGTAAGGCATCCAGTTGCTGGTAGCAGTGTTCGGCGCGTCGCCGGACGCCAGCTTCGCTGATCTTGCCCAGCCATTCTGAGCGGTGACGTGGTGCATACACTTTGGTTCCGGCACACGCAATGCCCCAGCTGCGATACAACGCCTTGAGCCGATTCATCACCCGTGTGACATCCTTGCTGATATTCAGATAACTGCGTGCCAGTTCTTTCAACGTGCGCAGGCCATGCTCTCCGTGATAGACCGGACTTAAGATGGTTGCCACGCAACAGCTCAGCCAGCTTGCGCGCATCGATTCGATCACTCTTACTACCGTCTTTCAGCAGGGCATTCTTGCTCGGATTACAAACCACGACTTCGCGTGACATGCGGCTTCAGCAGGTCGTACAACCAGGCCGCCCAGGTTCCTTCTTCGAAGGTCACGTGCACATCTCCACGCAGCCCGTCGATGAACTGCAGAAGCATGCTCCCTTTGGTCTCGATGACGCATTCCATCACGAGTTTTCCAGCAGCATTCATCACTGCGATCGAAATACTTTCCTTGTGCACGTCCATGCCGATATATTTAGTAATCGTCATAAAGGGTGTTCCTTTCTGGAGAGGTTGAGCCAAGCACTCCAAACCGTACTCCAAAGGGGCACCTTTTTATAATGCGTGAAATCGGGCACAAAACCA
>CAWIUU010000006.1:0-71197 GCA_963839315.1 Candidatus Acidiferrales bacterium | reverse complement strand
GTTGACGATGCAGCAGGAAGTTTTCGTCCATCACGAAAAAGGTCTGCACCTTCATGGAGTTCTCGAAGCCTTCCATGATGTCGAAGAGTTCGTCGCCGGTCTCGTAGAAATTGTGGAACTTGCCTTTGCCGCCGAAGAACGATGAGGTGGTGCAGAAGTTGCATCCCATGGGGCAGCCTACGGAAGGAATAATGGTGGCCGCGGTTGCTCCTTTGCGCTCGGGCAAGCGCACACCCAAGGGCGCGCGTCTTCAGCCCGGAGACGATTTCAGGATGCTTGATGGAGGCATTCCGTCTTCGCCCAGGAAATGTCGCATCCAGGAAATGCCCTCGCCGCGGACATAGTAGTCGGCGTCCGTAAATGATTCGATCGCTGGGATTGCCGTGACATGGCCGCCAAAATGATTTTGGACTGGGGAGATAGTTTGCGAACCATGCGGCACATTTCACGTGCTTTGCCCACATTGGTGATAATCGAGGAGATGCCGACAATGTCGTAGTGCTGGGAAGTGAGTTCCCGCGCAAAGGATTCGCGAGTGGGGAAGTCCAGGACCGTGCAGGGTGCAGTGATATTGGCCTGAATCATCATGATGCCCCAGGAACGGTGGAACATCCGCAACGAAAAGGCGCCTTGGGCACGGGTCACCTGGTTGTGATACAGCTCCATGGGGTTCGAAATACGGCTGCCGAACTCGTCATTCTGCGCGTAGGGGCCGAACACCGAGGCCAACAAAACGCGAGCATGTGTGCCCTTGGGATGGGTGGGGATTACCGGCGAGGTTGGAGTCATGATGGGCAACAACTCAGGCTAACACGAGGGGCGAAGAAAACCTGGTGACGAATGAACATCCGGCTGTGACGCCGTAACCTCTTTTTTGGCAGTGCGTCCAGTGCCGCTGGAGAATTGCAGTTCGATCAGCGGTCCTCGTGCGGGCGAACGCCTGTAATCTTCAAATCGATGCGATACACGCTGCTGCTGGCCGTGATGAACAGTGACTTGCCGTCGTCGCCGCCCCAATTGAGATTTGCTACCACCTCAGGCATGAGTATGGTGGCGATGTGTTTTCCCTCCGGCGAGAAATCCAGACTCCGCCGGGACCTGAGCCGTACAGATTACCTACCCGATCAACCTTGATTCCGTCAGGAGCTCCCGGGCGCGTATCGGATGTTGCATCGTAGAAGATTTTTCCGTCGGTGAGGGTGCCGTCGGTCAGCACGCGGTAGCGCATCCAGGTTTTTTGCGGCTCGGAATTGCTGACGTAGAGATATTTCTCATCGGGCGAAAAAACGATACCGTTGGGCCGCGGCAAGTCTTTGATCAAGAGCTGCAACTTGTCACGCTGCGGGGGCGCACCAGGCTTTTGTTGCGCAGCACCTGCAAGGCGATAGACTCCATTGACCTTCAATTCCTTTTTGGGATCACTATCTTTTTGCTTGGGCAAGCCATAAGGCGGATCAGTGAAGTAGAGTGAGCCGTCCGTTTTGTAGACAAGGTCGTTGGGACTGTTTAGGCGTTTCCCTTCGTAGGTGTCAGCCAGAATTGTGGTCTGCGCAGGATCGCTCAGCGACTCGATGCGGTAGACGTCGCGTTGTCCATGTCCAGCCACTGTCAAGCGGCCGTGCGTATCGAGAGTCATTCCGTTTGAACCAGGCTCGCGCCCACCGAACGGCGCCGATCCTTTGTACCCACTGGGCTGCAGGAAGATGGTGGCAGCACCCCCGGGTGGCAATTTGCGAATGGTGTTGCTGGGAATATCGGCAAAGAGAAGATAGCCTTCCTGAATCCAAATGGGTCCTTCGGTCCAGGTGTACCCGGTGGCCAACTTCGCAGTACCGCACCATCGGGAATGATGCTGTCTGCGGCCGGATCGAGCCGCTCAACTTTCGCGGAGTCTGTTCAGACATGTTTGACACCGCGTTCGGAAGTTGCAACGGGGCAACGCACGCACCCACAGCCGCTAAAGTGAGGAAACTGGCCATCTTTGCCTGAGCCAAGGAGATTCTCCCTTTTGTGGTCGAAAAACGTTTTGCCGTGCATGCAAACTTTAACGCTTGGGCAAATCAATTGTCACCAGTTATGTTCGGACGTGAGAATGTCTCCATGTCCCTTGCTTTTCGAGCTGAAAAGAAAAGCGCCGGGAAGCGTAACGACGAGCCTCCCGGCGCCGGGTTTTGGGATAGGTTCGCTTGTAAAGATTAGTGGGAGCTTCCCTTGCTTGAAGCGAGTTCGTTGGCAAAGTTGACGAGACTATCTGCCTGGAAGACCAGAGCACGTTCTTCTCCGCCGCTGATGCGCTTGCCATGGAACTCCGCGTCGGTAAGTCGGTCGAGCATCCTGGCGGCAAGGGCATCGCGTAAGACGGTTATCAACTGGAGTCGATTTTCCAGATTGTTATAGGTCTTGTCATCGCCGGCAAGCGCAGTCGTGGAGATTTTCAACGTGGCCATGCCGAGTTCACCTAAAGGTGCGTTGATGCGTTTATAAGCGCGGGCGAGCTCTACAAACTCATCGCCGCTCGCTCCCACGCCATCGGGCACAGCCCATCGTGGAGATCTTCCATGAGGACACGACCCTGGCTCTGGTAATCGTCCTTTAAACCAACCAGACTCAAGAGCGTTGGGCGAATGTCCGTGTGGTCAGACCACACGCCGTTGGTGATGCCGCTGCTCTTTACCCCGGGCCCGGCAAGGGCAAGGTAGGTATCGTTGATGTCGGGCGACACACCGCCATGGTTCCAGGCAAAGCTCGGATTCACCCCAACATCGGGCGAGCCTTTGGGAACGGATGTCTGGAAGAAATAGTCGGGATTGCCGAACATGACGAAGGTTGGGGTGCGTAGAGGATCGCCAGTGATCATGTGCAAGAACTTCAGCTCGACCGGGTCGGCCAGATAACGAGTCAGAGCATCGGTGTTACCGGTTCGGGGATTAACGGCAGTGAGGCCAGAGGCATCGCGTTCGAATTGGCGAGCGATCGCGCTGTTTCGCACTGGCTGTCCACTAATGTAGAAGACCGGCGCCATGTCAAAATGAATGTCGAACGGCGTGTTTGTGAAGTCCAGCCCAGGATCTTCTTCCCCTAGCAACGCCTTGATGTTGGTGAGGATTTCACCGATGGTGTTGGGGCCGGAAGTGCCAGGCGTGTAGTTGCAGGGCGTGTTGACTCCGTCGCAGCTTGCGTTCAGCGGCGGCCCGCCCGCGAAATGATCGTTCTCGTCAGCGGTAAGGATGAAAAGGGTGTTGCTGGGATTGATGCCATCATTGGCAAGGCGGGTGAAGAATTGGTCGAAAGCAGCGTCGTAGGCTGCGAGTTGTTGGACGTAGCCAGCTTGGCCCGGAGCAAATGCGAGGAAGGGAGGCGAGTGACCATCATGCGCATCGGAGATATAGGAATAGGTAATGGGCACGCCGTTCTCCTGCATGGCTGCGGTGTACGCAAGTGATTGAGACGCAGAGATGCCGCCGAAACCAGGGAATCCCGTGATGGGATTGCCGGAGAGGTCGTTCAGACCGCTTGGAGCGATAGCCGGTACAACATATTTGTGCCCATAAAGCGCATTGAAGCCAGTGTAACCGCCGGGTTCGTCCGGCAAGGCGTCGGGCTTTCCGTTGGCCGTTGCGCAGACGGGATCACCGGCAGCGCAGTGAATGGCAATACCGACGAAGTCCTTGGTCGCTTGGCTGGAATTGCTGGCCGCTTCGATGGCTTCGGGCGTACCGGGACCAAAGACAGTGGTGATATCGGCCTTAGTGTTTTCCAGTTCCATGTTCGCGATGGAAACAGCACCAACGTTGCACCCGGCGCGGGTGAAAGGAACCCAGGGAGCCGGTGCGTTCTTGCCTGACGGGGTGAGCAGACCGAAGGTAGGGTCGGCGACGGGATCGACGATGTCGGTCCAATAGGTAAAGGAAGTTGTGAAGGTGGAACCGAGGCCGCCGGGATCGGACGGATTAAAATAGTTGAAACTATTGGAGACAGGCTGGCCGTGGCGCTCGCCATACACCCCTGTAAGGGCAGTGATGATGTCATCGGCAGTGTGAGCGATCAGCGGGGTATGGTGATTGGTGGAGAAAGTGCCATTGTTCACGAAGAAGTTCAGCAGATGGGGCATCTGTTCCAGGTCAGAGGGAACGTTTGGGTTGTCACGGGTGAAGTGAACGTTATCGAATTGAATGTAGATGACGTACTTGATGTCGCCATGAGCCGAATGCAATGTGCACTGACTGCTGGAGTTTGCCTGCGGCTGAGACGCGGCGGGAGGCGTTTTGGCCTCCGCCACTTCGGGAAGAATACCCGATGCCATTGGCAAGAGAACGAAGGCAAAGGACACCCCTGTGGCGGCAGCTTTGCGTATGATCAAACTCGCGCTGCGTGCCTTTCTGCGGAAAATCGAAGAATGTTCTGGATCTTTGGTTCATTGACACACCTCCTCGGGACGCTGAGCTTGTGCTTATATTCCCGAAGATCGCAGGGTGGGTTACAGTCCGGGGAAAAGTCTTTTAATAGTTTGTAACCCACCTTGCCAGCTCAAAAATTCCGCCACCCCCCTGATCTGCCTTCCTCTTGACTTCGTGTCCCGCCGCGTCTAACGTAAAGGGGTTCTCAAAGGAGAACGCTTTTGCGGATGGAGATCATCCTCCTCTGAAGCAGCGTTTGGCTCGCTGAGCCGAATGCGCGCTTGATTGCACCCGCTGACCGAGCGGGTGCGGTTCCCTATTCTCTACAAATCGATGTTTTTGCGCGCCAGAATCACGCGTATCAGGCGAGGTCATTATGAGTGCCTATGCATTGGAAGTAGAAAACCTGGTGAAGGTGTACCGCGGCCGTCGCGGCCTGTTCGGACCAAAAAGCGAACCGCTCCGTGCGGTCGATGAATTGACCTTTCAGGTGCCGCGCGGAGCAATCTTTGGATTGCTGGGGCCCAACGGCGCGGGAAAGACCACGCTGTTGAAAATTCTTTCGACACTGCTGGCGCCAACGAGTGGCCAGGTTCGTATTGAAGACTTTGACGTGGTGGCGCGGCCGTTGGAAGTGCGGCGGCGCATCTGCATGGTGCTGCAGGAGACTGCCGTGGAATTGTTCCTCAGCGTGAGGGACAATTTCCTGACATTCGCCAAGTTTCACGGGCTTGACGGACAAGAAGCGACAAAGCGAACAGCAGAAGCAATCGAACTGTTCGGGCTGGGGACGGAGGCCGACCGGAAGGTGCAAGACCTGAGCGGTGGGTACAAGCGGCGCGTGCAGGTGGCGAAAGTGTTTATTGCACGCGCGCCGGTGCTGTTCCTCGATGAATTTTCCACCGGGATGGACCCGATTTTGAAGCGCGCGGTGATGGATTCGCTTCGCAAGGAAGCGGCGCGTGGGCGAACCATCGTCTTGACCACACAGATTCTGAGCGAAGCGGAAGAACTTTGCGACGACATCCTGATCCTGGACAAGGACGGCAGATTGCCCGGGGCGACCTGAACGCTCTAAAACTGCTGACGAAATCCGTGTCGGAGATTGTGATTGCGTTTGATCAACTGCCACAAGGGATCGAAGAGGCCATCACGAGACTGCAGCCTTGGCAGTCGAAAATCACGGGCAGCACGGTGGAACTGGTGTTGAAGACGGAAGAAGCGCAGGCGCTGGAGGCGGTAAGCATGTTGGCGAAGATGGGGCGTGTGCTACGCGTGGAAATCGGCGGAGCGAGCCTGGAAGACATTTTTGTGGAATTGACCAGGAAAAGCTGAAACACGAACGAAAAAGAAGGAGCACGTATGTCGGCCATATCCGCAATTCTCTATCGAGAAGGGAAGATCCGCGCCACGAACATGATTTTTGTGTTCTGGGACTTCTTCTATCCGCTGTGTTACCTGCTGGTGTTTGGCGTGGGAATGTCCGCTGCGCTGGGGGCGCCCGTATCGATCCCAGGTATCAACTACAATTCGTTTTTTCTCGCGGGAGTTCTGGGCATGGCCAGCTTTGGAATTGCTTCCAACAGTTCGTGGTCGTTCTTCATGGACCGCGATAATGGCATCTTCTATGAAATGCTGACGTACCCGATGAGCCGCGCCGAATATCTGCTTGGGAAGGTGGCGTTCAATCTGCTCATCGCCGTGGCTCAAGCGGTGATCACACTCGGGCTGGGCGCGTGGGTATTGAGGATTCCCCTGCGCCTGGATTTTCTGCCACTGCTTTTTCTGACCATTGTGCTTGGAACTGCGGGCTGGTTCTTCTTCTACACGATTTTCGCCTTGCGCATTCGCCGCAATGACGTATTTAACGGCGTCACTTCGGTGCTGTATTTCGTCTTTCTGCTGGCCAGTTCTATGTTTTATCCGATTGATCCGCTGCCGCGGGGATTTCGCCTGGTGGCGCTGTGCAATCCCATTACCTGGGAGGTGGACGTGCTGCGCTATGCCACGATCGGCTATGGCCAGCCGCGGAACTTGCTGCTGGAGGCCTCGGCGTTCACCGTTTTCGCCGCCATTTGTTTTGTGATTGGGGTCCGCAGCCTGCACCAGGAGTAAGGCGACCAACGGGAAGAGAGGGGCTACATCAGAATTGAGAGATGAAGTCATGCGGCCGCCTTCCTTGAATCTGAACGGCGTTCCCAGAAATCCTCAAATCGTCCGCTAAGTTTGCTGCAGCGCAAGGCGATGATTCTGTTTGCGCCCTTTACGGTCCAATGCATGCCCGCGCGCTTGAGCCGGGTGCCGATCACCACTTTACAGCCAGCCTCTACCACGCCGGTCGAGGTGCAGAAGCCTTGTTTGTGGAACTTTGGATATCGCATGCGGTGTCGATTGTTCCAGATGTAGCGAACACATTCCCGGGCCTCTTTGTATTGGCCTGCGTAGCCGTGCAGCGCTTGCACCACGGATTTCAGGCAGCCCTCATCAAGTTCATCATAGCGCGCCTGGATCCATGGCTTGCCTTCTGGGCTGTCCCCATAAATGATTTTTCCCACCTGGCTGAGATGTTCTTTGGCATGAAAGCGGTCAAGAATCTGAGTGGCTTGCGGGAATAGTTCCGAAGCCGAGTTCCAAATCCAGGCTGAACCATCGCCCAACACCACCGGGCGCTGAGCTTCCGTGAAACCGCGGCGGCAGGCCTCGCGCTGTACGCGCGCCGCGAAGTCCGAGAGCTCGGGACTGGTATCCAGGGTCGCTGCGCTTTCAATCGCGGCCGAATAAGTGATCGATCCTGGGTCGCGCACGGGTTGGCCTTGCTCATCGCGCGATTCCGCCGTCCAGATGGTGACGAGCTTGGCTTCGCGGGTTTTGGCGGAGCCGTCAGCTTGCTTGCCCGCACGATCCGCGACTTCTTGGGTGCGCATCGGTACCCCGGTACCATCCATTCCCAGGTACATAGTGGGAGCCACTTCCCCCATTCTTTCTACTTGCTGGTGTTCATCGACGGCGATCTCGGCCCCCAGCGCTTCTGCGGCTCGTTCCACCTGCTTGGCACTGACTTCCGCCCCCGCCAATTCGTGCAATAGCCCGCTGCTCTCTTCGAAGCTCAGCAGCGCTGCTGCGCTGGCAGTCATGCGCAGAACGCCGGGCGTTAGCGAAAACGATTCCAGCCCCAGAGCCCGGTCCCGCGGGCAGAATCCGCTCTCGCATTGTGCACAGTGATAGTAAGCGCGCTGTAGATGCAAAGGCCCCAGTACGCTTTCGAAGGTCTTTCCGTGACGGCCATGATACTGGGCGGAGCCTCCGCAGGGGCAGGGCAGTTGCGGTCCCACATGATCGCTGGTGTCGGTGTTGAGCCGTTGTTCCAGCGCACGCGCTGCCAAGCGCAAAGACTGGCGCCGCGCCGCCATTTCGACCGCTTCGAAATCCAAGTCGGCGATCGACTGGCTCCCTAAGAGTGTTTCGATTTCCCGGACGATTTCGTTTTGAAGGTCGCTTTGGAGCCCCCTTTTTCGGCCCCTCGGGAAGTTGCTTGGGACCGTTCCAGTTGGGCATTCGCCCATTGTTCACAAGCCTCCCGATACAGCTCCACCTGTTCCCGAAACTTATGCCCTTGCTCGATTTGTTGCCGCGCGAGCTGGGCCTGTTCCGGGCTCAGATACCGGGAGTGGGTTTTGCCCGCCATCGGCCGGGTCAAACTGTAATAAGGGCCGTGACGCGCTTTGGGGTCCTCTTGGCAGGGGCAACCTGCTTTACCGCATTTCATGGTGCGCTCGGAGACCGACCCCCGGCGCATCGGTTTAGGTTGAGACAAAATGGCGGCCAGTTCACGAATGGACGAAGGTACTTCAGTAGGAATCTTCATGGAGATATCCTACGGCATTATATGCCGTAGGACAAGATGGGAAAAAGCCAACTTTAACCTCACACCATTCCTATGGCGTGCACCCGCGGGAAAGTGCTAAGTTGCAGGTGCGGTCAGGGCATGCGAAAATGAATAATTGTGAGTTAAGCGCGGCTCTGGGCCGTGCCGCTCCGTTGGCGATATCGTCTAGGGGTCCAGGACGCCGCCCTCTCACGGCGGAAACCCGGGTTCGAATCCCGGTATCGCTACCAAATTTCCAGGTTGAAAGACTACGCCCTCGCTTCCTGCAAGGGTGATATCCCATGATCAATTGAGTGCGTGTGATCAGTCGTCGCCTTGTGATGGCGCGGTGGCGGCGTAGCCATTGTGCCATGGGGGAAACAGCTTGATGAGCACGAAGAGAATAGCGAACGGGAGGATGAGCAAGATAATCGCCGGCACAAGACCTTCGCGGGTGACGAAATCCATTTTGTAGGTAGTGTAGCCGAGGAAACTCTTCGAGAAAAGTTGTCCGCCAATCACCACATTCCAGCGCATGGCAAAGATTCCGATCATGGTGAGGATGCCCGCGAGAGCATAAATGCGTTTGCGGGCCAATTCTGAGAACTTGACGAGTTGGGTGAAGGCAAGCAGCAGTAGAGGAGTCAGGGTTCCGAGAAAAATCTGAAGAACAATTTGAGATAAAAAGAGCCGCGAATGAACCATGAAGTCCAAGGAGCGGAAGGACTCGTCCGCCTCATAGATGCGGTGAATGAGATCGAGCATTTCGAGAGAGAAATCGATAACAAAGATGTAGAAAAGGTATTTGGCGATAGTGTCCAGGCAGCGCATATCGATCGCAGTCCGGCGAAGGAAACTAGTGAGCATGTACACGAGCAGGACGAGCGCAATGCCGGAAACCATGGCGGAAAATAAGAAAACCACGGGCATCAGTGGGGTGGACCACCACGGATTGGCTTTTACGGAGCCAAAAATAAATCCGACGTACCCGTGGAGAAGAAAAGCGGAAGGGATACCGATGAGCGTGATGGTCCAGCCGATGCGGTCATCGTTGTGAAGAGCCGCGGGACTGATGTTGTAGGAACCAAGGGTGAGAATGCCGGTAAAAGATGCCCTTCAGTCCGGTGGAAGATTGCGCCATCAGCACGATGTCGCGCCGGTAATCGAGCCAGATTTCCAAGACGAGCACAGCCATCAAGTACCAGAGGTAAACGAAGCCGAACATGGCCATCGCCGATGCTCGATGCGGAGTGAGGTACATCTCGAAAGAGCGCTCGGGGTGGCCGAGATGAAGTTGCAGGGGAAGAGGAGCAACAATCAGGAACGCCAGAGCCGTAAGCAGAGCTAGGCGGTAGGTGGGCTTCACTTCGTCCACGCGGAAGATGCGCTCGAGAGAGGCAAGGATAAACGCGCCGGCGACAAGCCCGGTGAGGAACGGATAGAGAACAATCAGCACGCTCCACTGGAGTTCAACCTCATTCGGATACATGAATCCTTCCATCGTGGGCGTCTCCTTAGCGGACCGAACCGTCCAGGCCGTTGTAGAACAGCTTCGCGCCGGTAGCTAGATGCGGCTTCAGGACCTGCACATTGTGCGTTTTCAGATAGGCATGAATAGGATCGTCGGGATTCATCAGGTCGGCCAGTTGACGCGCGCCCGTGGGACATACTTCACAGCAGGCGGTTGTCAGACCTTTTGTGATGCGGTGATAACAGAGCGTGCATTTGTCGGCGACTTTCTTTGTAGGATGAAAATACCGGCAGCCGTAAGGGCAAGCCTGGATGCAGTAGCGGCAACCGAGACAATAGTTCTGGTCCACGAGCACAACTCCGTCCGGGGTGTGAAATGTGGCGCCCACCGGACAGACCTGCGTGCAGGGAGAGTCCGTACAGTGATTGCAGAGCTTCGGAACGAAGAAATTCTTCCCTCCGGTCTGATCGCTTGGCGGGAAGCCGTTCTTACCACCGTCGGGTGAATCGACCTGGGGAGACTCAATATGCCAGTCGGAAACGTGATAGCGTTCGACCCAGGTGCGGAAATAGCCTTCGGGCACATCGTTTTCCTTGGCGCAGGCTTGCACGCAACTGCCGCAACCGATGCACTTGGTGATGTCCAGCAGCATGCCCCACCAATGCTCGGTCAAGTTGTAGTTGGGGGCGGACTCAGGCGTGCCCGCGAGGACAAAATCCCACGCGATTGCGGCTGCGGGAACCAGCAGGAGAATTTCTCGACGGGAGATCGTCATTTCTTACCTCCGGCGTCGAAGCCCGGACTGTGCGGCTTGTGGCAGGTATTGCAGGGCTGGTCCGAGGAGTGTTCCTTCGCAAGGACCTGCGGGAATCCCGCGGGTTTGGCGATGTTTTCGGAGTGGCAGCGGACGCAAAGCTTTGCCACCTCCGGCAGCTGAGGTTTGACTGTTCCCGGATCGTCGGCATGCCTTGCCTGCGGTCCATGGCAGGATTCGCAATTCACATGTGCATGGACGCCCTTGGCCTTGAGCTCGGCCACATCCGGATGGCAACCTTCGCACACTTCATGCCCAGCATAAGAAATCGGTCGCGAGATGATTTCTGAGAGGGCTTTGCCTCGGTATGGGCCGTACTGGCCAAAGCTTTTGGGGATGACGGCAGCCCGGATGGCGATGAAAGCGACCAATCCCACGACAAAGACCGCTACCAGTCGAAAGAGGTAGGAAGAGTCTTCAAACTTACCCATGATTGACCATGAAGGGAAAGTACCCTTACCGGAGCGAGAGATGTATCTAACGTACGTTCATTTAAGCCTAACTCTCACAAGATGCTTATGATAAGCGTCACGAGGGAAGGTGACCCTCATCACTGGGTCCAGCTCACTTCTGACTTAGCTCTCAGTTTCCTTTAGAAAATGCAGCAGGCGAGAAACTCCCTCTTGGAAGACCTCTGTGGAGGTGACGAGGCTAACTACCAGGAAACCGTCTTTTGGGAAATCGTAGAAATGGCCGGGATGAACGATCACCCGTTGTTTCTGGAGAAGGTCGATGACCAAGTCCTCATCCGAGCGACGGGAGGGAACGCGAAACACGGCGTACCAACCACCGTCTGCGTCCAGAAGTTCGCAGTCGGATTGTGACGAAAGCAGATTCTTCAGGCAAACGCGATTCTCCCGAATACGCTGCCGGAGCTGTGGCTGAAGAGAGCGCCGCTGTTCGAACAACGAAGGCAAAGCGCATTGTATGGGCGCATTAGGAGACAAAAATGTATCCGCGATGACCTCAAGGCGGTCGAGTGCGGCGCGCACCAGTGAGCCCGGGCCCGTGGCGGCGATCCAGGCGACCTTCATCTGCGGGAGGGCGGAGACTTTGGAGAGGCCACTAAGCGTGAACGTGAGCGCATCGCGGTTGGCCGCGAATGTCATTGGGCGGGCACCATCGAAGGAATAATCGAGAAAGACTTCATCGACAATCAGGGCGAGATCGCGTTCGCGGCAAAGTGCGTTCAATTGTCTGACTTCATCTTCGTGTACATAGGAACCCGTGGGATTGTTGGGGTGAACCAGCAAAAGAGCGCGCGTCCGCGGCGAAAGAGCGCGCGTAACCGATTGCAAATCGACCAGCCATCCATGAGCGTATTGCAGTGAATAAGGAACCAGAATGACATCCTGTAGATCAGCCAGGAATTCGAACAGCGGGTAACTGGGCTTGGGAACCAGGACTTCGTCATGAGGATTGCAGAGCAGGCGAAAGAGGTAGGAGTAGGCTTCACTGGTGCTGGTGGTGAGGAGGATCGCCTCAGGATCGAGACCGGTGCAATGATCGTTGAGGTAGTAGCGCGCGACCTCTTCGCGGGCAGAGAGTAGTCCCTTGGGCTGGGCATCGTAGGAGAGTGCGCTGGGATTCTGAAACGCTGAAAGAATCGCGTGAGCGTCGTACTGGAGACCACATTCGGTGGGATTGGATGTGGAGAGATCGAGAAGTTTTGCTCCCGAAGCGCGCATGGCCTCTAGTGTCTGTGTGAAACGATTGGGAGAGAGTTTCCAGTTGGTACGTTGGGAGAACATGATGGGACTTGGGAGACGATAGCACAGGGAGGAGCGAGGAGGAAAAGCGGACGACGCTCTAGGACGCGGCGCGCTGAGAATGGGGGGCAATCTGCGGAAGAGAAACGCCGGAGAGCACGGCTTTGATCTGGTCCAACGCGTGCGGAATTGCTGAACGCACTGGCTCTGAAAGTTGTTCAGCATGATCGAAGAATTTTCCGCCGATGGTGAGCAGATAGGCATTTTCCGGGGCGCTGGAATAGAGCTTTGCGGCAAGAGCGAGCAGCGCTTCGGGGCTCATCGAGTGGGTCAGGCAGGAAGGGAATTGGTGCATGGGCTCAATCTTCCGGAGCTGTACCAGTCCGGGCGGGAGGCTGGCAGAAGCGTCGAGGAAAAGAACAAGGCCGGACTGGCTGATCAATTCCGCCAGGTCGGGCGTCCATTGTTGGGAGGTTAGTATGTCGGTCTGCGGCTCACAGAATTCCGAGCGCAGATAGCGAGCCAGGAGTATAGCTATCCCGTCATCCCCCCGAAGAGTGTTGCCGCAAGCGAGAACAAGCGCACGATTCATAACGATCTGCGAAATATCCCCGGCGTAGTCGGGTCGGGTGCCTAGCCCTATAAACCACAGTGCCATAGGGCGAAGAGCTAGCCTGTGACGGGGCTCACAACATTCGGCAAAATCATGAGGAAAAATGAACCTGCCGGAAGGGGATCTCGTGGTCCTGCGGGCTTCTCAAATCGCTGCTCATGTGGGGATTGGCGCAGTTCGTGATAGAGGTCACAGCGCATGTGGTGGGAACACGCAGCTCGAGCTACTGCAACCCTCGCCATACAGGGCTTAACCGTTGTGATTTCACCAAGATGCTGCCGCCGAAAGCGGTGCTCGATTTGGTCCTTGGCATGCCAACTCTGAGAAATAGGGTTTAGTTTGCCCTCTTCATCTCCAGGGGGAGAAGCAATGAAAGAAATCGTTCCAACCCGCCCATTGAAAACCGGGGAGCAGGCGACCGACACTGAGCATGATTTGCAACTACAGTTGATCGATTCTCTTGCCGAATCGATTGAAAAGGGAGGCGATTTCTCGCCGGCCCATTACGTCCTTGACCAATTCATCGAATTCTCAGATATGCACTTTCTCTCCGAACAACTTGTGATGCGATTGCACAGCTATCCGGCATATGAGCCACACCTGGAAGAGCATACGAGGCTCATGAAGAAGGTGCGCGGGCTTCGCGAAAGCGTGGTTCGCGGCGACCAGAAGTTAAGCCGGGAGTTGGTGGAGGGTCTGCGTGAATGGCTGCTGAATCACATTGCGACTAAGGACGCCGCGTTTGGAGAATTTCTCAAGTCGAGAGAAGGGCCGAAGCCATAGTCTGGATGGTGGAGAAGTCCGGCCAATTACACTTCGCGTTGTCGTGGAGAATCGGAATATGTGCCTGGCAATACCGGGAAAAGTGGCGCAAATCAGGCAGCAGGATGGCATACGCATGGGGCGCGTTTTATTCGGCGGTATCGCTCGGCAAGCCTGTCTCGATTTCGTGCCCGAGGTGAAAGAGGGCGACTATGTGATGGTGCACGTGGGCTTCGCCATCAGCGTGGTGGATAAAGACGAAGCCGAGCGCACTTATGCCTTGTTGGAAAGCATGGGAATTCTCGCTGACGAATTATCTCCCGAAGGGGTCGTGCCACCCGGAGTATGAAATACCTGGACGAATATCGCGATGCGAAGATTGCCCGCGGATTGGCCGCTGAAATCCGCCGTCGCTCCACCAAGCCTTGGGTGCTGATGGAGATTTGCGGAGGACAGACACACACGCTGATGCGCTACGGCATCGACGATCTTCTAGGAGATAGCGTGCAATTGGTTCACGGTCCTGGCTGCCCGGTTTGCGTGACGCCGTTGGAAATGATCGATCGTGCCATCGACTTGGCCAGGCGCTCTGACGTCACGCTGCTTTCCTACGGGGATATGTTACGCGTCCCCGGTTCCGGTACCGATCTGTTTCATGTAAAAGCGGAGGGTGGGGATGTGCGTGTCGTTTATTCGCCCACGGATGCGGTGCAATTGGCGCGCAAGCGGCCTGACCGCAAAGTCGTTTTCTTCGCGATCGGCTTTGAAACCACGGCGCCCGCGCACGCCATGGCTGTACTGCAAGCGGCGAAGTTGGGTCTGACGAATTTCAGCCTTTTAGTTTCCCATGTGCTGGTGCCTCCGGCGATTCGCGTTCTGTTGGCCTCGCCGAAAAATCGCGTGCAGGGATTTATTGCCCCGGGGCATGTCTGCACCGTTGTTGGCTGCCAGGAATATGAAGATCTGGTGAGAGAGTTCCACGTGCCGATGGTGGTGGGCGGTTTCGAGCCAGTGGACCTGTTGGAAGCGATCAATATGCTGGTAGCTCAATTAGAAGAGGGCCGCGTTGAACTGGAAAACCAGTACACGCGCTCCGTGCAGTACGAAGGCAACCGCCCGGCGCGGGAAGCTGTGGCGCGCGCGTTTGAGATTTCCGACCGCAAATGGCGTGGAATTGGCTCGATTCCGCTAAGCGGATTGCGGTTGAAAGAAGAGTACGCAGCGTTTGATGCGGAGCGCATTTTCGATCTGACCGAAGTGCGCGCGGAAGAACCGAGCGAGTGCATCAGCGCTGAAGTTTTACTAGGCCACAAGAAACCCACGGATTGCTCCGCATTTGGAACGCGCTGTTCTCCAGAAAAGCCCCTGGGGGCGCCGATGGTTTCTACGGAAGGTGCTTGTGCCGCTTACTATCAATACCGCCGCCACCTCGTCACACTCTGAGGTTGCGCGAATCAGATCACGAAAAGGACCCTTCGAGATTTCTCGTGTCCCTTGCCGCTGCCTGCGGGCGAGCGGGTTCTGCTGGGCCACGGAAGCGGCGGAAAGCTGAGCGCGGAGCTGTTGAATGGCGTGTTTCTGCCCGCGTTGGGTAATCCTGTCCTGGACCGTCTGGAAGATCAAGCGGTCGTATCGCTGAATGGCGCGCGGCTGGCCATTTCTACCGATTCCTTCGTCGTAAAGCCGCTCTTCTTTCGCGGCGGCGACATCGGCTCTTTAGCCGTTCACGGCACGATCAACGATCTGGCGATGGGCGCAGCCAATCCGCTCTGGCTGAGCGCTGCGTTCATTCTTGAAGAAGGATTACCCATCGATACGCTGCGACGAATTGTTTCTTCGATGAAGGAAGCGGCCGCTAACGCCGGAGTGCCGATTGTTACAGGCGACACGAAGGTGGTAGAAAGAGGAAGCGCGGACGGCGTGTTCATTAATACCACTGGCGTTGGCCGGGTACGTGAGGGAGTGTTCCTTTCGGCAAATCAGGCGACAGCCCGGCGACATGATTTTGGTCAGTGGAACACTTGGGGATCACGGAATCGCAATCCTTGCGGAACGGGAAGGCTTGCAGTTCGAAACAGAAATTTTCAGCGATTCCGCGGCGCTTCATACGCTGGTGGCAACCCTGCTCGAAGGTACTAGCGAAGATTCGCTGTTTGCGCGACCCAACCCGTGGCGGGTTATCCAGTACACTGAATGAAATTGCCGCCAGTTCGCAAGTCGGGATGGAGCTGGAAGAAACGTCAATCCCAGTGCACGAAGAAGTGCGTGGCGCTTGCGAAATGTTGGGACTGGACCCATTGTATGTCGCAAACGAGGGCAAGCTGGTGGCGATTGTTTCAGCTTCGGCGGCCCATCACGCGTTGCGTGCACTGCAGAGCCATCCGCTGGGCAAAGATGCGCGCATCATTGGCCGTGTCACCGCGGAGCATCCGCGGATGGTGGTCATGCGAACTCCACTGGGCACCACGCGGATTGTCGACATGCTCGCGGGAGATCAACTGCCACGCATTTGCTAGGGAGTGCGCTTGCACGAGATCGGCATTGCCTCTTCGATCCTGGAAACGGTGGACGCGGAAGCTCGCAAACGCCCCGGAGAACAAGATCGTTGCCGTGGGCCTGCGGATCGGAGAACTCTCTTCCATTAGACCGCGACGCACTTACTTTTGCGTTTGAAGCATTGACCCGAGAAACGCCTTGGGAGAATCTAAAGGTAGAAATAGAATGGTGCCCGCGCGCGCCAGAAGTGCTTCGGGTGTGGGAAAGAATTCATCATCGTGGACTATGAAATGACTTGCCCGAAATTGCGGCGACGCCCGAAGCACCTGCATCAGCGGCACAGAACTGGATATTGCTTACCTGGAGTTGGAGGAGCCATGCGCGAGGCCGTAGAAAAAAAGGTGCTGAGCGAAAATGACCGGCTGGCCGCGGCTCTTCGCCAGCGCTATCCGCGACGAAGGTATTCTATGCGTCAACCTGATCAGTTCGCCCGGCTCCGGCAAGACCGCGCTTCTTGGAAAAAACTCTGGCGACGTTTCCCAAGCACACTGCCGGTGGCTGTTCTCACCGGGGATCTTCAGACCGACAACGATGCGCGCCGGCTTGCCCGCTACGGCTTTCCGGTGCGGCAGATCGTTACGGGTGGCACCTGTCACCTGGACGCGCACATGGTGGATCGTCATTTGAACGAAATGGGATTTCCATGGTCCCGGAATTCTCTTCATCGAAAACGTCGGCAATCTCGTCTGCCCCTCGAGCTACGATCTCGGAGAAGCGGCCAAAATCGTCTTGCTCAGCGTCACCGAAGGGCGAAGACAAGCCGCTGAAGTATCCCGGAATCTTCCACCGGTCAGCGCTGATGATTCTGACTAAGACCGATCTTTTGCCGCACGTGGATTTCAGCGCAGAGCTGGCTCTTCGATAATGCGCGTAAGATTCATCCCGAGATCGACTACATCGCCCTCTCCGCGCGGACCGGCGAAGGCTTCGTACCAGTGGCTGGCCTGGCTCGCCGCGTCTACAACAAAAGTGCAGCACGAAATTGCCGCCGCAATCATTTGAGAACCGGCGGCCCTCGCTTCCATGACAGAAACCTCTACCGTTGGCTGTCTTACGCAAAGCTATCGACGTCTCCGGCATCGTTCAGGGCGTCGGTTTTCGCCCGTTTGTCTACCGCCTTGGCCAATGCTTGCGGGCTGACAGGTTTCATCGCCAATACGCCGGCGGGTGTGAGCATCGAAGTGGAAGGCCCGGCGGACCGCGTCGAAGAATTTCTGGACCGGCTCCCAAAAGAAATTCCGCCACTTGGCAAAGATTACTTCACTCAATTTGCGCGATACCGAAGCGCAGGGCGGTGACGCTTTCCGGATTGTTTCCAGCCACCTCGGTGAGACTGCCAAAGGCGCTGATTTCCCCCGACGTGGCTGTATGTGAAGACTGTTTGCGCGAAATGAGCAATCCGCGCGACCGCCGTTTTCGCTACCCGTTCATCAATTGCACGAATTGCGGACCGCGCTTCACCATTATTCGGGACATCCCCTATGATCGGCCGCGCACGTCCATGGCCGCGTTTCATATGTGTGCCGCGTGCCAGGCGGAATATGACGATCCCACCAATCGCCGTTTCCACGCCCAGCCTAATGCTTGCTGGGATTGCGGGCCGCAGGTGCAACTGCTTTCCGCTACCGGCGAGCGAATCGATGTTGCCGAGCCGATTCGCGAAACGGCGCGCCTGTTGCAGGAAGGCAAGATTGTTGCGGTGAAGGGGCTGGGCGGATTTCACCTGGCGTGCGATGCGAAGAATGAATCGGCCGTGGAGCTGCTGCGCGAAAGAAAACGTCGCGTGGAAAAACCATTCGCGATTATGGTGCGCCGGGTGGAAGACGCCGAGCGCCTCTGCAACTTGGACGAACTATCGAAGAAGCAGATTGCTCTCACGCCAGAGGCCCATCGTCCTTCTTACCACGCAAGCCTGAAGCTGAGCGTAGCGAGCGGTGTTGCGCCACGCAATCAGTTTCTAGGTGTTTTCCTGCCCTATACCCCGCTGCATCACCTGCTATTCTCAAGCGGGAAATTTGACTGCATTGGTGATGACCAGCGGCAATTTAAGCGAAGAACCCATCGCGATCGACAATGCGGAAGCCGTGCAGCGTCTGCACAACATCGCCGACGCCTTTCTCGTCCACGATCGCGACATCCTGCGAAGGTGCGATGATTCCGTCCTCCGCGTCTCCGCTGGTCAGCCGCAGATGACTGCGCCGCTCTCGTGGTTATGTGCCCGTCCCCGTTGCCCTCGAGAACGAATCGGAACCCATCCTCGCCGTCGGTGGCGAATTGAAGAACACCATCTGTGTCCTGCGCGGCAGCGAAGCATTTTTAAGCCAGCACGTGGGCGATCTGGAAAATCTGGAAAGCTATAGCTTTTTCGAAGAAGCCGTCACCCATTTTCAGCGAATCCTTGAAGTTCAGCCCAGGGTCATAGCCCACGACTTGCATCCTGACTACTTTTCAACGAAGTGGGCGTTAGAGAAGGAAGGTGTGGAACACATTCCCGTGCAGCACCATCATGCGCACATCGCCGCATGCATGGCGGAAAACCATCTTGATGGGAAAGTGATCGGCATGGCGCTTGATGGCACGGGATACGGCACGGACGGCGCGATCTGGGGCGGTGAAATCCTAATTGCCGATTACGCGATCTTCGAACGGGCCGCGCATTTTCAATATGTGCCTCTGCCTGGCGGCGCTGCGGCAATTCATGAACCGTGGCGCGTGGCAGTGAGCTATCTCGCCAAGCACTACGGAAACGACGTCACTGCGCTGAATCTTCCTTTCTTGAAGGAAATTGACCCTCGCAAACTGCATGTCGTTCTGCAGATGACGGAACGTGAAGTTCATTCGCCGCGGACTTCCAGTTGCGGGCGGCTTTTCGACGCGGTGGCCGCGCTGGTCGGACTGCGCACGACGGTCAGCTATGAAGCGCAAGCGGCCATCGAACTGGAAATGGCGGCGCACGATTCCACGGACGAAGGCGCCTATCCTGTTGAACTTGATCCCGATGAATTCCGGCTGGCAGATTGGAACGCGCTCGCTGTTTGACTGGCTGATTGCCGACATGCGGGAAAGGCGCCAGCGTGCCGGATATGAGCCGAAGATTTCACAATGGCCTTGTCGCTGTTCTTGTTGAGCTCGCGGAAAAAATCCGCGACAGCGCGAACTCTCTCGCGTCTGCTTAAGCGGCGGTTGTTTTCAGAATGTGTTGTTATTCGAATCGTTGCTTTCCGCTCTGCGCGGAAAGCAGTTTGAAGTTTATTTCCACAGCGAAGTGCCGGCGGGAGACGGAGGGATCAGTCTCGGCCAGGCGCTGGTTGCCGCGCACATTTTGAAGGCCAACAGAATGAAGTGGCTAGCGCGTTCCGTATTTGCGAGTGGCGGTGATCCCTTTGCCTTCGGTTACGGTTACGGTTTGTCCGGCAGCGACGCTCGATAGCTTATCCACTTGACCGCTGGGCCAGCGAATTTCGACTCGCGTCCGCTTGATTGAGTTGGCCGAGACCGAATGTCAGCACCAGTTCGCTGGCAGAAAGATAGCTCGAGCCGCTACGCATCATTTGCGATTCTGCCCCTCCGCCCGCCGCCACCTTCACGACAGTCCCGATGCCATCACGATTTGATTTTGTGCCCACCAGTTTTATCGCGCAAACTTTTGTTGGCAGGCGCCGCCTGGGGCAGCGTCATTTTCGAACAAATAGGCCGGGCCGCCGTTTGTCGAAAGCAGCAAATCCAGGCGGCCATCATTGTTGATGTCGCCGTAAGCCGCGCCACGGCCGACGCGCGGCGTATTGAATGCGGCGCCCAGAGTCTTCGTTACCTCCTGAAAATTCCCCTTGCCCACATTGCGGAACAGATGCGGCGGCATGGCATATTTCACGTTTGGCTGCACGCGCTGGATGTCGCCGTCGATGTGCCCATTGGCGATGAAAATGTCCGGCCAGCCATCCAGGTCATAATCGAAAAAGAAGCAGCCAAATCCCAGCGTCAGCAGGGAGGCGCGGCCTACTTCAGAGCGCGGCGCCTCGTCCACAAACAGGCCCTTTGCCTTCGTTGTGATACAGCGACAGCATCTGATTGGCGAAATTTGTGATCAGGATGCTTGCCACGCCAGTGCGATCATAGTCCGCCGCGTCCACTCCCATGCCGGCGCGCGCAACGCCATCTTCGCTGAATGCAATTCCCGCGACGACCGCTTTTTCCGTGAACGTGCCGTTGCCATTGTTGCGATACAGCTTGTTGGGTTGCGTGTCGTTGGAAAAGAGCAGGTCGGGCCAGCCGTCACCGTCGTAATCCAGGATAGCAATCCCCAGTGTTTTAGAAGTGGGCTCAGCAAGGCCCGCTTTCTTCGTCACGTCCTCAAATGTGCCGTCGCCCCGGTTATGCCACAGCCGCACGGCAGTCCCTTTGTACGATTCCGGCGTGCAATACGACTTGCTTTTTCCATCGAGCGTGCAATAAAGATCGCCCTCGAGCGACCACTGCACGTAATTCGCAACGACCAGATCCAGCTTGCCGTCCTTGTCGTAATCCACCCATGCCGCGCTGGTGCTGAATTCCTTTGGGCCCATCAGACCCGCCTTTTGCGTGACATCGGTAAAGGTGCCGTTGCCATTGTTGTGGAAAAGATGGCTCTGCCCCATGGTGGTTACAAAAAGATCGTCGTATCCGTCGTTGTCGTAGTCTCCGACGGCCACGCCCATGCCAAAGAGTTCCACGTCCAATCCGGCCTTGTGCGTCACATCTGTGAACGTGCCGTCATGATTGTTGTGATACAGCTTCGGCGTAGAGTGCTTCGGAGGGGTGTCCCGGCCAGTCCGTTCCATTCACCATAAAAATATCCTGCCATCCATCATTGTCGTAATCGATGAACGCGACGCCTGGCCCCATCGTTTCGGGCAGGTATTTCTTGCCGAATGCTGCGTTATTGTGAACGAAATGAATGTCCGGCTTTCTGCGTGATATCGCGAAACGTAATGGGCGAATTTCCCGTCGGACTCAGTGGTGTTTGTGCCGACAATCGCGCTCCCCATCGCCAATCCATGCCACCGCAGACCAAAATCTCCTCACGAATTCTCCGCCTTTCCTTCTCGTCCCGACTCCCAGCGCATCAGCGACTCGATTGATGTAGTTGAACCACGAGGCAATCAGTGTGATCTGCAAAATTCCCCGATCGTCAAATCCCACTGCGCGCAATTTGGTGTGATCTTGCGGGCTGCATTGCGTCGCGTCTCGAGTCAGCTTCACGACGTAGTCCAGCATCACCTTATCCTGCTCGCTGATGGGCGCCGAACGATAATCCTGCCGCAGCGCCTGCACCATCTCCTCATTCAATGTCACGCGACGCAGAAACTCTGCGTGGGATTCGATTCAATAGAAGCATCGGTTGGTCACCGATACCATCGTCGCAATCATTTCGTGCTGTCGCCGCCGCAGCGGAAGTTCCGGCGACATCAGTGCGCCATAGGTGCTGAACGCGTGAAACAATACTTCCGGAAACAAACTGTGCGAGCCCACGATGCTGTTTTCGACGCCATTGTTCACGCTAGGCAACCGGCGTCGCGTACTCCATTGGATAGAGCTTTCTCTCTTCCATGATCGCGTCTCGCACGCGCTCATCGTCTTCCATCGAATCGTTTTGATCCAGGTCATCATCGATTCCTCTTAATATGGGAATAGGAATGTGCTCACCGGCCCGCGCCCGCCGCTGTCTTTTTCGTTGTACCGCTCGTGTCGCCGTCGTTCCGGTTTTGCTTCATCACTGGAGTTGTTGGCAGTGGCACCGATTCGTGTTCATGGATGGCCTGCCGCTCGTTGTTGTCTTCCGGATGCAGCTGCCGGTAGGCGCCCGTCAATGCCTGCGCAGACTCATCCGCTTTGAATCGCAGGTAGCGATCCCTGTGCTGATTTGCGATCGACTCATCCCCCAATCCGGTGTAGCAAAGCATCAAGTTGTAGTTTGCCTGCAGATCTTCCGGGTCGATCTCCAGCGTCTTCTGGAACTCCTTAACGGCATCCGCATAGCGCTTCTGCAGGAACAACACGCGCCCCAATTCATTGTGTACGACGCGGTCCTGCGGGTATTGTGCGAGAACCGCCTGAAGCACCTTGCCAGCCTCGTCGTATTGTCCTTCTTCCTTCAGCACGCGGGCGTAAAAGAAATTGGCCCGCGCCAATCCTGGTTTCAACGCCAGCGCCTTCAGCAGCACTTCCTTGGCGCCCTCGGTATCCCCTTCTTGCACGCGCACGCGGCCCACATTGGTCCAGCCATCGAAGTTTTGCGGATCCATTTTGGTGATTTCCATGAACGCCTGCTCCGCACCTTTCAAATCGCCTTGCAGGAACAGGCCAATCCCGTAGTCGTTCCAGCGTGTCCAGTCGTCTTTTGACCAGACTACTTCCGGCGCAGGAGCCGCCGCGGTGTGGGGCAAAACGCGCAGTGTCTTCGTATCTTCCGCCACGACAATAATGGGAATATCGGGAATTCCTTTTGCTGAGCTCGAAACATGCGATTGATCCAAGTCAAACGCCAAGGGGCGATCGTCATAATCGGGAGTGACTTGAGGATTGGAGTTCACGGAGCTCTGTTTCCCGGCAAAAGCAAATTGCGTATTGAACCACTGAAACTTTCGGTAGTTCAGCTTGGAATGGAGCGTAATGTGTTCGCCTGCACTCTCTGGCACGTGCATGCGGAAATGCACGGTGTCCGCCGCGCCGGGGGGAATCAGGTGAACGTACACGACTGCGCGACTGGCCCACGCATTTCGTTTGTTGATGGGATTACCGTGCGCATCGATCTGCAGCGATTTGTAAAAATGCGCGCCGGGCTCAACGGGACCCTTCCCGTCGTCGGCCGCTTTGCCACTCCAGAAGATGGTCTGCCCCTTGTCATCGGTGGCCTGCAATTCCAGCCACACATCGAAGGCATCGACGGTTCCGCCAGGGAAGAAATGGCCAACCTTACGGGTGCGCACGACAACATCGACCAGCACATCGTCGCCGCGACGCACCGCCGCATCCATGCGTCCCAGCGGCGCGGTGATTGGCCGCGCCGCTCCGGCAGGCCCGTGCGGCAGGGAAATATCCGCTTCCTCGCCCACCGCAAATGTGGTGGAGAGTTCCTGTTTCGGCATCTTGCCGCTGCTCGCCTGCGTTCGGTCCTTGTTGGCCACAGAAATCGCGAAAATGTCTACGCTGAGCTGCTTGTCCTGCAGAAACTTCTGGCTCACCAGCAATTGCGCTGCATCTTCATTCGCTACCGGCACAGCGGTATTTGCACCAGGGAAGCGGTGAGAGTGAACGTAGCCGTTGATGTTGCCTTCATCCTTTGAAGGCACCAGGGGCATGTGGCAGTCCGAGCAAACCATCGGGGTTGCGGGATAATAGAACGACCGCGCCCCCTGGCCCGACACGCCACTCGCCTGCCAATTGTCATATTCATTGAACCCACGAATCCAACGGTAATTATTCAACGGCTGATCCAAATGCACCTTGTGGCAACCGGAACAGAATTCCGGAACCTGCTCGCGCATGAATGGTTTCAGGAAGACGCGGCGGTGGGGTTCAGGATTCAGTCGAGTCACGAAATCATGCAGGCGCCGGATCGCCGGATTGCTGCTTGCCGCCAGCGCATGGAGTTTTGGATATTCCAGCAGAAAATCACCCTGGCCCATGGTGCTTTTCACGTCCACGATACTGTGGCACATCATGCAGCTCAAACCGGCCCGTGCTTCGGGCTTGTCCACGTTTTGCGCGATGGGCTGATCCATCATTCCGCTGAAGAGCAACGCAGGATCGTGGCACCCGGCACACCATTTGGACGGCCGCACGCCATCGACTTCCTGCATGTACTCGATGCTCTTGCGATACCACTGGTTGTTGAAAGAGGAGAAATGGTGCATGGAGCTTTCCCACTGTTTGTAGATGTCAGAGTGGCATCGCTCGCAAGCTTGGGACTGCAGAAAATAGTTTGAAGGAATGTATTTGCCATCGGTGGTCTGCACGGAACTGGGGAAAAACTTGCCGTGGGGGCCGTCGCCCTCATTTTCCATGGTAGCGGGCGAAATTGCGGGATTGCCTACGAGATAGCGGGTTTGCCAAGCGACGTTGCGCACCCACCACGCGCCCGCGGCAATGCCACCCGCGATCGTTAGCAGAATCATAAATCGCATCGCGTGGTGTAATGCGTTGACGCCCAGCCAACCGCGTTCCGACATCCACTCCGTCGCTAGAAGCATTACCCCGATGGCACAAAGCGCGATGTGCGCATACAGCCACATCCTGAAACGATGCGGCGTCCCAATGAAAATCAGAACAATCCCAAGGGAAGCGCCTGCCGCGAGAAACAACCAACCCAATTTTGCCTGTAGGGGGTCCCTACCAAGCCCGTGAAACAAATAAATCAGCAGGCCCAGAGCAACCACCACACCCAGTCCTGAGTGCAGCGCCACATTCGCAAAATAGAAAATAGTTGCGGAAGGCAGGGCGTACAGATAAATCGCGGTGACCACCAGAACGAAAACGCTCAGGGAGCGCCAGCGTTTCATCCTTATTCCCCCCATTCAGACTCACTTCGCCCTAGATTATGCCCCAAATTAGAAATGCGGCCGGAGTTCCCTCCGGCCGCAGAGTCTTGTTGGGGTGCTTCCGGTGTCGGCGAGGCTTATGCCAAGAGGGAAGCAACTGCAAAGTTGATACATTTATAGGCCGCAGCCGAATCGCTGACAATAGTGCGAAACAACTAGAAGCGGAAATCTTCAGTAATACCTTTGTTTTCTATGATTTGGTAGCCCTTTCCCGCCTGAACCCGGGCATGCTCTTCGCTCAATCCGCTGGGCCAGTCTATCACCACCCGGTCAATCTGATCATGCTGGCCGAGGCCAAACATCACCGGCAATTCCGATTGTGAAAGGTAACTCGACCCGCTGCGAACGACCCGCGATTGCACTTGACCATTCACAAACACTTTTACGTTTGCGCCGATGGCGTCGCGATTCGATTTCGTGCCCACTAACCGGAAACGAATGCTCCTGTTTTTCACCAGAACATCATTGCGATAGAGATAGGCAGGACCGTTGTTGGTGGTGAGAAGGATGTCAAGATCGCCGTCACGATCGAAATCACCCACGGCAAGACCACGGCCAACTTTTGGCAGATCGAATCCGCCCCCTATTTCTATCGCCACGTCGCGGAATTTCCCACCGCCGATATTCTGAAAAAGCTGCGCCGGCTGGGCATAGCCCACGTTGCCGCGAATGTTCCGGACCGTCTCATCAATGTGGCCGTTCGCTACGGCAATATCCAGCAGCCCATCGAGATTCGCGTCAAAGAAAGCACAGCCAAAGCCCAGCGTATTCCGGGATGCGGCGCCGAGGCCCGTTTCCATCGCAATGTCGTCATAGCTTTTTCCCGTTGTACGGTAGAGACCGATCATCTCATTATCGAAATTGGTGATGATGATGCCTGGCTTGCCCGAATTGTCGAAGTCCGCCACATCCACGCCCATGCCCGCGCGCGCTTTCCCCTCCGTGCTGAAGGCCAGCCCGGCTTCCACGGCAACATCCTTGAATTTTCCGTTACGAAGATTGCGATAGAGCTTGTTGGGCTGCGTGTCGTTGGCAACCAGGATGTCCGACCAGCCATCCTGATCATAATCGAGCATGGCCACGCCCAGCGATTTCGAACTACTGTCGAAGATTCCACTTGTCGCGGTAACATCTTCAAACGTACCGTTGCCACGGTTGTGATACAGCCAGCAGGTATCCCCGCGATAGGCTTCCGGCGTGCAATAGGATTTGTTTTTGCCGTCGAGACTGCAGAACACGTCACTTTCCGCCGACCAGCGAACATAATTGCACACGAGCAAGTCCAGGAATCCGTCGCGATCGTAGTCGAACCAGATCGCTGAAGTGCTCAGTCCCACCTTGCCTGCCAGGCCGCTAGATTTTGTGACGTCGACGAATGTTCCTTTTCCCGTGTTTCGAAACAGGTGGCACTGTCCAACGCAGGAAATGAAAATATCCGGGAAGCCGTCATTGTTGTAATCGCCGACCGCCACACCCATCCCATACATTTCCACATCGAGACCGGCGGCTTTCGTGACGTCGGTGAACGTTCCGTTGCGATTGTTGCGATACAGTTTCATGGTCGTTCGTTGCCGCTTGTGTCCCGGCCAATCCATCGCATTGACGAGCAGAATGTCTTGCCAGCCGTCCGCGTCGTAATCCAGGAAGGCGCAGCCGGACCCCAGTGTTTCAGGAAGGAGTTTGCCGCCATACGAACCGTTATTCTGGCGAAAATGAATACCAGCCGTTTCGGTTACATCCGTCAGACGAAAGTCCGGTGAAGCCGCGGCGACGTGCAAGGGCAGGGCACCAGAAAAAATTCCGGCGCTCAACCCTTGTCGTATAAAATCGCGACGCCTCACGGAAGATTTACCAGCCCATTGCGAATCGCGTAGACGACTAGCTCCGCGGTTTTATGAATGCCGAGCGCATCCATGATATTTGCGCGGTGAACCGAAACTGTGTTCACGCTCAGGTTCAGTTCCGTCGCAATCTCCTTGTTGGATTTACCGGCCACGATATGTTGCAGAATCTCCAGTTCACGCTGGGTGAGCCCTGTGTTGCGTTCGCCCTTCAGCGTGCCACCGCGCGAAATCTGGGGATCCAGCACAGTTTTTCCTTCTGCCACATTTTTGATCGCGCTTACCAGATCGAGGTCCATGGCATTTTTCAGGATGTAGCCGCGCGCGCCCGCTTCCATTGCCTGGCGCACCAGCGTGTCCTCTGAATGCATGCTCAGCATCAGGATGGATGTGTCTGGAAGTCGTTTCAAAATCTGGCGGGTAGCTTCAATGCCGTTCATCTGGGGCAACGCACAATCCATGACAATCACGTCGGGCCGCAATTCTTCCGCTCGCTTCAGAGCCTCCGCGCCATCACTAGCTTCGCCGACAACTTGAAAAGTTGGCTCGTCTTCCAGCATGCGGCGAAAACCGCGTCGTACCAGGGCGTGGTCGTCCACCAACAAGACTTTCAGTTTATTCGGCATGCGATTCCACCTTCTCGCGCGGAATGCGCAAGTGCACACGCGTTCCACCAGTTTCGACGGGCGCAACCGTCAGGGTGCCGTCCAGGATTTCCGCGCGTTCGCGCATCGCCACGAGCCCGATACCCGCTTGTCCCGCCTCGGGAGCAAATCCCTTGCCGTGATCCTCCACTTCCATCTCCATTTCCGATGGACTGAACCGCAAGCGAACCCAGGCTTCTTTGGCGCCGGAATGTCGCGTCACATTATTCAGCGCTTCCTGCACCACTCGATAAATTTGTACCCCCGCGGTGGTTTCGACAGGATAAGGGTCGCCGGATTTCTCGTAGTGGAGCACGAGCCCTGTCTGCCGTTCCACTGTCGGGATATACCAATCCAGCGTGCTTTCCAGTCCAGCCTCTTCCAGCAGCACGGGATGCAATGCTTGCGAAAGGCTGCGAATATTGTTCAGACGTCGTTTGGGCGATTTCCTGCACTTCCTGCAAGTCCGCTCGCAGCGGAGAATTTTCACCCATGTGATTACCCGCCCGGCGCAACATCAAGCCAATGGCCGTGAGCACCTGCCCGAATTCGTCGTGGAGCTCGCGGGAAATATGGCGCAGCGTCGATTCCTGGGTGGCGATAAGTTTTTGCGCCAGCTCGCTGCGTTGCGACGACAACTCTGCGACATGCGCAAAGATTCGCCGGTTGTAACGAATTAGATAGAGGCTTGTGACCACGATCGCAAGTAGGATCGCCGCAAGGAAGACATAGAGCTGCCGCTGAACTCGGTCATAAATCTGCGCGATGCTGGCTTCCGCCTGTTGCTCCCCCTCATTGTTCTGCACCAGCAAACGGGAAACGGCGGAGTTCAAGGCTGCCTGGCGGGGTTGCAGCGTGTTGCGAATCTGCTCGCGCGCGGCCCGCTCCGTCCCCATTTTGGCAAGGGCGAACATGCGGTCGCGTCGCATCCCAGAACTGCGCCAAGGACTGGCTCAAGTAGCGGCGCTGATCGCTGGTACGGGCGGCTTCGGCCAGCGTTTCTTCCTGCTTCAGCGCGACGTCCAAATCGTTGCGGATGCGATCGAATTGCGCGCTCCACGCAGCGAGTGGATAAGGTTCGCCGGCATCGAGCATGTCGCGCATCGCCAGGCCGATGGAGTTCAAATCGTTCTGGATGCGCAGCAACTGCAGAGAGTCCTTACGATTGCGATCGACCATTTCGCTTTGCAGTTTGCGAATGCCAGAAAACTGCATGGTGATATAGGTGGCATAGGCGAGCACGGCGAGAATAGTGATGATCAGGCCAAAATACAGGCCGAGCGTCGGGACCACGTTGTGCCGGGGGAATTCTCTCCACGAGAAAGAGGATATAACGCCTTCGCGCCTCGCTCCAACTTGCTCGCACCTGGAGTCGTGGGCATCTCGGCTCTCGTCGGTGGTACACTGCAAGCGCTTTGCATGCGGCAGAGAGAGAAATTCGCCAGATGATTGATGTCGGACTAATTGGTTTTGGACTTGGCCGGAAAATATTTTCATGCGCCGGTGATTCGCGCGGTTCCCGGCCTGCGGTTGGCCGCGATTGTGCAGCGCAGCGGCGACGAGGCCGCCAGGGCATTTCCAGATGCACGAATTGTGCGCAGTGTTGAGGAATTGCTTGCGATCGAGACGATTCGGCTGGTGGTGATTGCCACTCCGAACCAGACCCATTTCCCGCTGGCCAAACAATGCCTGGAGAGCGGGCCGCGACGTTGTCGTCGACAAGCCTTTTACTACCAGCGTTGCCGAAGCGCTCGAACTCTTTCACATTGCAACCAGGAACCAGCGCGCTTATTGACCGTATACCATAACCGGCGATTCGATGCGGATTTTCAAGGCCTCCGCGATGTGGTGGACGGCGGCGTGTTGGGACGGATCGTGCGCTTTGAATCGCACTATGATCGCTATCGGCCCTATCCAAGGCGGGGGCCTGGCGCGAAAAGCCCGGGCCTGGGAGTGGCGTTTTGTTCGACCTCGCGCCACATCTGATCGATCACGCGCTGACGCTTTTCGGACGTCCCGAGGCTATTTCCGCCGACATACGAATCGAACGCGCAGGATTCTCCACGGATGACGCGTTTGATGTGACGCTGCGGTACGCAGGCAGCCTGCGCGCGGAATTGAGGGCGACCATGTTGTGTGCGACGCCGCGGCCACGATTGGTTTTGTTGGGCGAGAAGGGCAGTTACTGTGAAAAGGGAATTCGATCCTCTGGAAAATTCGTTGCGCAATGGAGCAGTACCGCAGGACGATTCGTGGATGGTGGAAAAGGAAGAAAACTGGGGCGAGCTTACGATTGTCGAAGAAGGCGCAATGCAAAAGAGCAAGGTTCCTTCCAAAGGAGACTGGCGCGAGTTTTATGCGAACGTGCGTGATGTCCTGCTGGGCAAGGCTGCGTTGCTGGTTACGCCGCAGCAAGCACTCGATGTGATGGTGGCGCTGGAATTGGCGGGGGAAAGCAGCGCGAAGCGGTGCGTGGTGCCCTGGCGCGACGTACTCCTCTAGAAATCGGAACTGAGGCAGCAGGGAACTGGCGCCCGGCGTATAATTCGGGATTCGGGGAAGGAGCGCAAACGGTCCATGAAAATCGAACTTGCGCCTTCGATACTGGCATCGAATTTCGCGCAGCTCGGCAGCGAAGCACAGCAGGCGATTGAAGGCGGCGGCACGTGTTGCACGTGGATGTCATGGACGGCCATTTTGTGCCGAACCTCACGATTGGGCCCCCCGCTGGTGCGAAGTTTGCGGAAAGTCGTGAAAGTGCCGCTTGATTGCCACCTGATGATTGAAAACCCTGACCAATTCATCCCGGAATTTGCGGAGGCGGGTGCGGACTGGATTTCCGTACACCAGGAAGCATGCGTGCATCTGGATCGGACGCTGCATCTGATCGCTTCGCACGGCTGCAAGCCGGGGGTCGTCATCAATCCGGCGACTCCCGTGGAACTGCTGACCGAGGTGCTTGACCTGGTGCATCATGTACTGGTGATGAGCGTGAACCCCGGGTTTGGCGGGCAGAAATTCATTCCGAATTCCCTGAACAAAATTGCGGCGCTGGCGCGGATGCGCGCCGAGCGAAAACTGGAGTTCCGCATTGAAGTGGACGGCGGCGTCGATCTGGAAACAGTCGCCGACGTCGTGAAAGCCGGCGCGGAACTGCTGGTAGCGGGCAGCGCGGTGTTCAGCCACGGCGACATCCGCACGAACGCGAAACAACTCTAGGATGCAGCGCGAACGGCGTTGTTGATGCGGGCGTAAACACTAGCCGAATCCAACTAGCACGTTCGCCGCTCAACTCGTTCTCTCGATTTCTTCAACTGTCAGCGGCTTATGTCTAAGTTCCTTAGGGGATTTTGAGGGTGTTTCCTTCTTTCACCGTGGAGGTTTGCTCCCGACCCTGATAGCGATAGATGACTGTCAGCACTTTGTCCGCACCCTGCGCCGGATCTCCACCCATATTGTTATTGTTCACCTGGATGACCAGGGCGCCATTGCGCACCATGCTCCGCATAAGTTGTGTGACGTCGTTGTTTCGGTTGTTCAATCCGTAGAATGCACGGACAATCTGCAGATCACCATGGCCACCGCCAGGATAACCAGGATTTCCCGGATATCCTGGATTCCCAGGATAACCTCCGTAGTTATAGAACTGGCTGGCATCGATGTTCGAGCCCTCTTTGTACGAGAATTGGCGAACTTGGCCTTGCATGTCGCGCCCGGAAATACGCAAAATCTTTGTCTGCGCCCACGGCGGGGTCGCCACCCATGTTGGCGTTGTTCACACGCACCATGCCGTTGCCGGAAAGCAAGGTTCGCACCCGATTGGTAACATCCATCCTGCGGTTGCCGGAGCCCCAATCGGCCCACATCACTTGCCATCCCGGGCCGTTGCCACCGCCGATTCCTCCGCCATAGTTATAGAACTGGCCCGCATCGATCGAGCTACCTTCTTTGAAGCTGAATTGACGCGTCTGCCCTTGAAAATTCCGGGCGTGAATTCTTAGGACTTTGTCTGCCCCCACCGCAGGATCGCCGCCCATGTTGGCGTTGTTTACCCTTACCATGCCGTTGCCCGAAAGCAATATCCGGACTTGTTGCGTTACATCCATCCAGCGATTGCCCGAACCCCAATCTGCTTTCATCACCTGCCAACCGGGCCCCGGAACACGGAATTCTGGTACTGCGCTGTGGCTGAGCCCGAAAAGAGCAAGGCGGCCGCAATTACCAAAAGCATCTGGGGGTACATGCTGCGAACATTCATCGGACTCCCCTTTCCTTACATGAAGCGCAATGGCCATTCCAACAAACACTTGATGAAACAAAGACAGCAGATTGAGGATGCACCATATCGCGGGGCGAGATAGCACGGCGCGAAGCGGCTTGGGCGGGAGTACGAAACGCGCGATCCCCGGCGATTGAAGGAAAATTATCAGCTTTGAGTAAGCCCGTCAACGCGTGTAACGAAGCCGCCGCGGACCCGCTGACGGAGAGACCTCACGAAATGAGAATGATTCAGACGCGTGTTTCTGCGGCTTGCTCAGGGCTTGATTTTCATGGGGTGCACGCAATTTGTGTTAGTGTGCGATGGAGAGCCAGGGTGGTCAACTAAACCAGAAACCAATCCGGATCACCGGTATCGCAAAACCAACGAGAGAGCTTCCATGGGAAAATTCACGGCCACAAGAAATGGCACGGTGTTGTCAGCGGCTTTGCTTTCTTTGGCGTGCGCGAATTTGGCCGCGGCGCAAGAAAGATATCCATTCCAGGACCCCAAGAGGAGCGTGGACGAACGAGTGAACAATATCGTCTCCTTGATGACGCTCGAAGAGAAGATCAATGCACTAGGGACCGACCCCAGTGTCCCCCGGCTAGGCATAAAAGGCAGCCGTCACGTAGAAGGACTTCATGGATTGGCGCAAGGTGGCCCCGCATTTGCCAGTTGGCGTGGCAAACGTCCCGTGCCTACCACGCAATTCCCACAAGCAGTTGGACTGGGTGAAACGTGGGACCCCGCCCTCATCAGCGAGGCCGCGGCGGCGGAAGCGAAAGAAGCGAGATACCTGTTCCAAAACAAAAACTACCTGCAGGGTGGAATTGTGGTGCGCGCTCCGAATTCGGATCTGAGTCGCGACCCGCGGTGGGGGAGGTCTGAGGAATCCTACGGCGAAGATGCATTTTTAACAGGGACCATGACCGTAGCGTTCGTGAGAGGCTTACAGGGAGATAATCCAAAATATTGGCGGACGGCTTCCCTGTTGAAGCACTTCATGGCAAACAGCAACGAAGACGGGCGCGGTGGCTCGTCCTCTAATTTTGATGAACGGCTTTTGCGCGAATACTACTCGGTGCCGTTTCGCATGGGAATCGAGGAGGGCGGCGCACAAGCGTTCATGACCGCGTACAACGCCGTGAATCACATTCCTATGACCGTGCATCCCGTGCTGAAGAACATGGTGATGAAGGAATGGGGGTTTGACGGGATTATCTGCACCGACGCCGGAGCATTGACGTTTTCCGTGGCGCAGCATCATTACTACACCACCGAAGAAGCCGCCGTTGCGGGCGCCATCCACGCGGGAATTAATCAATTTCTCGACAAGTATAAAGATGCGGTGCAAGCGCGCTGAAGAAGGGGCTGATCACGGAGAAGGACATCGAGGAAGACATCAAGGGCGAATATCGCGTGATGATCCGCCTCGGCCTGCTGGACCCCCCGGCCATGGTTCCATACGCGAGCATCGGCGAAGGCCCGGAACCTTGGAAGAGCAAGGAACATGAACAACTCGCGAGAAAAGTAACGCAAGAATCAATCGTACTGCTAAAAAACGAAAAGGGAATGCTGCCGCTGGATAAGGGCAAAATCAAATCGATTGCGGTAATTGGTCCTTATGCGGACCAAGTGATTTCCGATTGGTATAGCGGCTTGCTACCTTATGCGATCAGTCCGCTGAAAGGCATACAGGACAAAGTGGGTATTGGGAACCAGGGTGTCATTCGTTAAAGGCGGAAATGACGCGGTAGAAGCGGCGCGCGCGGCGGACGTGGCAATCCTGGTGGTGGGAAATCACCCATGGTGCGACGCGGGATGGGAGAAGTGTGCGTTAGCGGGCGAAGGAAAAGAAGCAGTGGACCGGAAGTCGATCACCCTGGAGCAAGAAGAGTTGATCAAGCAGGTGTTTACGGCCAATCCACGCACCGTTGTTGTATTGCGCGCGAGTTTCCCTTACGCAATCAATTGGACGCAAGAACATGTTTCCGCCATCGTGCACACCACAAACAGCAGCCAGGAAGAAGGGAACGCCCTCGCAGACGTATTGTTTGGCGACTACAATCCGGGCGGAAAGCTTGTTGATACGTGGCCGAAATCGACTGGAGCAGTTGCCGCCCCTGATGGATTACGACCTGCGTCACGGGCGGACCTATATGTATTTCAAGGGCGAGCCACTCTACCCATTTGGATTCGGGATGAGTTACACGACTTTCAAGTATACGAACGCAAAAGTCTCGGCAAACGAACTTACCGCCAACGGTCAGATTGTGCTGAGCGTCAATATCACAAATTCCGGGACGCGCGAAGGCGAGGAAGTGGTGCAGCTCTACGTGAAGCATTCGAATCCGAAAGTGGCGTGGCCGAATCAAGAACTCAAAGGATTCCAGCGCGTCAGCTTGAAGCCTGGCGAAACAAAAACAGTGAAACTGCCGTTAGCCGCAAAGTCGCTTGCCTACTTCGACGAGGCGAAAGGCGAATTTGTCGTGCTCGAAGAACCCCTTACTTTAAGGATTGGCAGTTCTTCGGCGGATATCCGGTTGGAGCAGAAAGTCGCGGTGGTATCCGCAAGATAGGGGCGACAGATGAAGATTGCCCCACACGCTGGGAAAGGATGTGGGGCAATCGCGATTCGGGTCTAAGCTGCGATCGAAACGACCTTGGTCTTGCCGCGCGTCGTCTTTTTGGGTCCTGCCGCTAATTCACGCTCTGCGCGGATCCAGTCTTCCAGTGGATTTCCAGGGGCGCCATTGCGCTCCAGATAGATGTGGTAGGCACGCAGTGCGATTGCTTCCTGCGTCGGGGGCTGACGTTTCACTTGCTTGGACTTCTTTACTTCGGGCGAGGCGCTTGCCCTCGTCTTTGGCATGAACTGCTCCTTTCAACTGCAACTCTATTTTAGTCGCCAATTAAGCGGAATGTAACCCCACAGTGCAATCAATTTTCGAATTGTTTCTATCGAATTACCGGGAGCTGCCGGCGGCAAATCGATCGGAATTGGCCTCGAGTCGCTACTTCGAGGCGACCAGAACCGTGTCGCTGTCAACGGTAGCGTCGACGGGCGTGCCGGGCGGGATCACGGCGTCGGTGCCGTGTTTGAATAGTGACAGCGGTCCGACGACTGGGATCAAGGCCGCTACGCTGGGTGGTTTGGCTTGGCCCTCGAGTGCGGCAGTGCGGTGGAGTTTAATCACCGTTCCGTGCACATTCAAAGCATCGACATGAAAATTCACTTGGCCGGGCATACCGCCGAAGCCGGGTTTATCTACTTGCACAACACGTCCGGTGGCGGGCGAGCCCTTGGGCGCGGCTAGAACGCCGTCGAGAACCACGTCCTGGTCGAGAATCAAAGCGATTTTGTCGCCCACTTCAGCGGTCTTTGATGTTAGAGGAGAAGCGAAGACCAGATGCACCGTGGTGCCTTGCGGCAGGACGACTCTTCCAGGTGGAGTCGGGTGTGCCGCGGCGGGTCGAACGGCAGCGGGAGCATGTGAACTCGCAACCGTTCCTGGAGGATCAATCGTATATTTTGCAGCAGCGACAAAACTCCGCCCCGTGCGGGGAGAAATAGCAACCGCGCGCAGCGTAGTTGTGGAACTAACCTTGATCGGACCGGTATACCGCTGGGACTCGGCAGTGGGAGTCCAGCCGTCCGTGGTGTAGTAGATCGTCGCGCCAGCGGCGGCGTCCGTAATCTTGACAGTTCTGGGTTCGGAATACTTCCCGGGCTTTACGGAAAACTTGGGGCTTTCCGTCAGAAAGCAGCACAGGTTCTCATTATTCATCTGGGCCGGCGACCCTTGTATCATTTGCTGGTTGTACTGATAGTTGGATAGCTGTGCTTGTCGCAGAACTTGATCAGTAGCCTGCTGGCCGGCGAGCACCGCTTGCTGTTGAGCAGACCGTTGCGCCTGCGGCGTCGCCATCTGCGGGGAATCGCTTTGCGCGAGAGAGACAGGGGCGAGGAGTGCGAAACAAACCAGCAGATACACCAACCGAAACGGCATGGGAATCTCCAGAAATCTCCGAATGCTTTGAGACGCCTTGATATTACCTAAGGTTGCACAGCGGAGCATCCGGGGCAAGTGGAAAAACAGAAAAATCCGCAAAATGATCAAGCAAGTAACCTAAGAGAGCGGCAAAAGTTGGTAACAAACAAGACGCCCCACCCTCAAAGAGAAAGAGTGGGGCGTTTCAAAACGTAACAAGCCGCCAAATGCGCTTAGGCGACCGTGATTTCCTTACTAGCGTAAACGTCCTGAATCGCATTCAGAAGTTTTATGCCCTCCGACATTGGGCGCTGGAAGGCTTTGCGGCCGCTGATCAGGCCAGTGCCGCCCGCGCGCTTGTTAATGACGGCGGTTGCCACAGCCTCTTCGAAGTCATTGGCACCCGAAGCGCCACCGGAGTTGATCAGTCCCGCGCGGCCCATGTAGCAATTGGCCACCTGGTAGCGCGTCAAATCGATCGGATGATCGCTGCAAAGGTCGGTGTAGATGCGTTTATCGAATTTTCCATAGCTGGAATCGCCGATGTTCAGCGCCTGGTAGCCCCCGTTATTTTCCGGCAGCTTCTGCTTGATGATGTCGGCCTGAATCGTTACGCCGAGGTGGTTGGCCTGGCCGGTGAGGTCGGCGGAAACGTGATAATCCTTATCTTTCTTGAAAGCGGGATTGCGCAGATAGCACCAGAGCACGGTGGCCATGCCAAGCTCGTGGGCCTTAGCAAAAGCGTGGCTGATCTCAATAATCTGCTTATCACTGTTGGCGGAACCGAAATAAATCGTGGCACCAACCGCGGCTGCTCCCATGTCATATGCTTCCTGAACGGTCCCGAATAGAATCTGGTTGAACTGGTTTGGGTAGGTGAGCAGCTCGTTGTGGTTGATCTTTACGATGAAGGGAATCTTGTGGGCATACTTGCGGGCAACTGAACCGAGTACGCCGAAGGTGGACGCAACCGCGTTGCACCCGCCTTCGATCGCCAACTTGACGATATTCTCGCCATCAAAATAGTCTGGATTCTTCGCAAAGCTGGCCCCGCCGGAGTGCTCGATGCCCTGATCGACCGGAAGAATCGAGAGATAGCCAGTTCCGCTCAGGCGCCCATGGAAAAACATGCGATGCAGGTTATTCAACACGCGAAGATTGCGGTCAGATGCGGCGTACACACGATCGATGAAATCCGGGCCGGGAAGATGCAGCCGCTCCTTGGAAATTTTGGGAGATTTAAAGCCAAGCAGCGATTCCGCTTTGGCTCCCAGGAATTGCTCGATTGTGCTTGTTGTTGCTGTTGCCATTAGTCTCTCCTAGATTGTAAGAATCTCGAACGGAAGTGAATTATTCAGCGCCGGTAATTGCGAATCGCAGGAAACCGGGAGGCGGGCAGCGCCATGGTGCTCAGGAAGAGCCTGAGGTGCGTCACTCAACTTCCATAACGAGGAGCACCAGGTCGAAGCGAGGAAGCTCGCCATCTGTCAGCCTCCAGTATGCGCGAAGTGCCTGCCTATATTCCAGTGAAGGTTTATGCGAAATTGATTGCTTGAGCACGCAATTCCCGCATAGGCATGGCTTTGCTTATGCATTTGCAGGTTTGGTGGTTACGATGCACGGAGCGATACGCCCACGGACGTCGATGTCTTCTTCGCCTATGCGACGCCAGGAACGGCCATCTCGCTCCAACAGTTCCTCCCCCTCTACAGGTCCCCAGGATCCCGCTGCGTAGTTGGGGAACCCGCGCGCCGGAAGCGCGTGCCAAACATCAATGATGGGCTGAATGACGCTCCAACCTGCCTCCACCATATCGGCGCGCTGAAACAGAGTGGCATCGCCGGCCATGCAATCGCGCAGTAGGCGTTCGTACCCAGTGCCATGCTCGGCGCCAAAGTACGTCTTGTAGTCGAAATCCATATTCACCAGGCCAAGGCGCATGACCGAACCGGGCACTTTCGCGCCGAAGCTCAGAGAGATGCCCTCGTCGGGCTGGATGTGAATCACCAGGCGATTCGTCTCCAGATTCTTTACGGCGGTGTTCCGAAATAGCACAAACGGCGTCCGCCGGAACTGAATGACTATTTCCGTGGCGCGCTGCGCCAGGCGCTTGCCGGTGCGTAGATAGAAGGGCACGCCGGCCCAGCGCCAATTATCGATCTGCAGCTTCAAAGCGACAAAAGTTTCCGTGTTGGAATCGGGGGAAACATCAGGCTCGTTGCGGTAATCGACGACGCGCTGCCCATCGATGATTCCTTCTCCGTACTGGCCGCGCACCATGTTTTTCAAAACGTCTTCAGGAGAAAGCGGCTGAATGGCGTGGAGCACTTCCGCTTGCTTGTTGCGAACTTCGTCGGCGTCGAAGGAAATGGGCGGCTCCATGGCCGTCATGGTCATGAGTTGAAAGAGGTGATTGGGAACCATGTCCCGGAGAGCGCCCGCAGTTTCATAGAAGCCGCCACGATGTTCCACCCCGACGGTTTCCGCCGCGGTGATCTGGACGTGATCGACATAATTGCGATTCCAGAGCGGTTCGATGATGTTATTGGTGAAGCGGAAGACCATGACGTTCTGCACGGTTTCTTTGCCCAGGTAATGATCGATGCGATAGATCTGCTTTTCGCTAAGCACTTTCTTTAATTCGGTATTCAGGAGCCGTGCGGATTCCACGTCGTGGCCAAATGGCTTTTCAATGATCACGCGCGCCCACTTGCCATTCTCCTCGCTAATCAAGCCCGCGCTGCCAAGCTGCTGCACGATGGGCGCGAAGAAGCGCGGCGCAACCGCAAGGTAGAAGAATTTGTTACCGCCGGTATTGTGCAGTTTTTGGGCTTCGTCGATCTGCGCCTTTAACCGTTTGTAGGCTTCGGGATCCTGAAAATCGCCCGTCACGTAGTAGATCCGCTCGGAAAGCCACTCCCACATCTTCAGGTCGATGGGATCAGCGGCGAATTGAGGTATTTGCTCGCCAAGATTCTTGCGGAACGACTCGGTGGTCAGGTCGTTTGTGGCAAAGCCAACAATCGCGAACTGTTTGGACAGGACTTCTTCCTGCGCCAGATTCAACAACGCGGGAATCAATTTGCGTTTGGTTAGATCTCCCGTGGCGCCGAAAATCACCATGACGCAGGGAATACCCGCAGAGGGGATTTCCACTTGATGGGAACTCATTGAGCGATGTCCTGTCTACGGGCGAATTATGCTGAACTTAAAAAGGCCGCGATTGCTAACGAACTCCGGCATATTTGCCGGTGGCTTCGAGCAACAGTTTGAACGCATCGGCGAAAAGCTTGACGCCGTCGACGAGCAGCTTGCCGGTGACTTCCTTCATCGAGATGCCCGCCTTGGCGAGATTCTCCATCTCCCTGGCGGCGTCAGTGACGTTTTCCGTCAAGCTGTTGCGAAGCTTGCCGTGGTCGCGGAACGCATCAAAAGTCGCCGGAGGAATCGTGTCCACAGTGTCCGCGCCGATGAGTTCTTCCACGTACAACACGTCGCGATACCTGGGATTCTTCGTGCTGGTGCTGGCCCAGAGCAGGCGTTGCGTTTGTCCTCCCTTTGCCGCAAGCGCTTTCCAGCGAGCCCCGCCAAACAATTCCTGGTACTTCTGATAAGTGAGCTTGGCATTCGCGATAGCAATCTTGCCATGCAGGCTGTCGAGGAGCTCTTTTTGAGCTGTCGTCGCGGTCTTTTCAAGCTCTTCGATCTTGGAATCGACCAGAGTGTCGATGCGGCTGACAAAGAAGCTGGCCACGCTGGCACTGTGGCTGATGTCTTGTCCCTTTGCCACGCGAGCTTCAAGCGCAGAGGTAAACGCTTCCGCCACTTTTTCGTAGGCCGATTGCGCAAACAGAAGGGTGATATTGATGTTGAGCCCGTCTTCCAGAAGCTGGCGAATAGCGGGGATGCCTTCCGGCGTCGCCGGAACTTTCACCATCAAGTTTTCGTGGCCGACAGCTTTCCACAAGCGGCGTGCTTCATCCAGTGTCCCCTGCGTATCGTTGGCCAGGTACGGAGAAACCTCCAGGCTGACATAGCCGTCGCGGCGATTGGTGGAAACGTAGACAGGTTTAAAGATGTTGCAAGCATCCTGGACATCGCGGATGGCGATCTTTTCATACACCCCCTTGGCGTTGAGAGTTTTCGTCTCTAGCGACGTGAGGATGTCTTTGTACAGGTCGCTGCCGGTGACTGCCTTTTCGAAGATGGAAGGATTGGAGGTTTGGCCGCGGAGGCCGTCTCCGTCGATCATTTTCTTAAGGCCGCCGCCAGTGAGGAGGTCGCGTCGAATATAGTCCATCCAAGGCGATTGGCCGTACTCAAGGAGTCCCTTGATGGGATTCGTGCCTGCTACCTTGGGGAGCGTAACCGAGGTGGTCATAATGCTTCTCCTTTTCTTGCCGAGGGCGGTAAATTCTTATTGTACGCCCAGGCGCGCTGCGCGGAAATTCAGATTTCAGCTTCTCACCATCTTCTGTTCGAGGGCTGCCACTTTAGCCAATCGCCGGACATGGCGTTCCTCGTTGGTGAATTTGGCGGGCAAATATGCCCGGACAATGTCTTCGGCCAGCTTCTCGCCCACCACCCGGGAGCCCATGACGAGCACATTCATATTGTCGTGCTCGACGCCTTGATGACCGGAATAGGTGTCATGGCAGATTCCTGCGCGAATCCCGATCAATTTGTTTGCGGCTACGCTGGCACCGATCCCACTGCCGCAAATGAGCACCCCGCGTTCAGCCCGGCCATCCAGAACGGCACGACCCACTGCTTCGGCAAAATCCGGATAATCAGATGGATTCTCGTTGAAGGCCCCGATATCCAAAACTTCATGGCCCATCGAACGAATAACGTCTCCCATGGCGTTCTTCAGTACGAACCCCGCATGATCGGAACCGATGACGACTTTCATAGTGTTTTACCTGCCCAACAATTGCTTTGCCGCCGCAACCACTTGTTCCGAGCCAAAACCAAACTTCTTCAGTAAATCCTTAAGCGGCGCCGATGCGCCAAAACTATGCATGCCAATGATTTTTCCTTTCGCGCCAACGTAGCGGTCCCACCCCAGTGTGGCGGCCATCTCGATGGAGACGCGCGCGGTAACAGCAGCGGGCAAAACGCTTTCCTTGTAAGCTGCGTCCTGCAGTTCGAACAATTCCCAGGACGGCATGCTCACAACGCGTGATTTAATGCCCTGCGCTTTCAATTGTTCATGGGCGCCCACGCAGTGCTGCAACTCGGTGCCCGTGCCCAACAGGATCACTTCCGGCTTTCCGCCCTCAGCATCGGCAAGCACATAGGCGCCCCTTGCGACACCGGAAGCGGCCGCGTATTTTGTACGATCAAACGTGGGAATTGCCTGGCGGCTGAGCACAAGCGTTGATGGACCGTGGGTGTGCTGGAGGATCACTTTGTACGCTTCCGTGACTTCATTGGCATCCCCCGGCCGCAACACCAACATGTTCGGCATGGCCCGGAAGGCGGCGAGTTGTTCGACGGGTTGATGAGTCGGTCCATCTTCGCCGACGCCGATGGAATCGTGCGTGAAAATAAACATTACTGGGATTTCCATCAATGCTGCCAGGCGCATGCTGGCACGCATATAGTCGCTGAAGTTGAAAAAGGTGGCAGAGAAAGCCCGCAGCCCCGTCAGAGTCATGCCGTTCACTGCGGCACCCATGCCGTGCTCGCGTACACCGAAGTGGACATTTCGCCCTTTGAATTCAACCGGGAAAAAATCGTCGGCGCCCTCGAACGTAAGATTGGTCTTGTTGGACTTGGCGAGATCGGCCGAACCACCCACCAACCACGGAATATTCTGCGCCAGCGCGTTCAAGACTTTTCCCGAGCTCTCCCGTGTGGCGATGCCCTTGGCATCCGCGGCAAACGTCGGGAGGTTCTTATCCCAGCCATCGGGAAGCGCGCGTTGTTGCATGAGGCGAAGCCGATCGGCCAGATCAGGGAATTGCTTGGAATACTCCGCAAAATGTTTCGTCCATTCCGCGCGAGCTTTCCCCCCACGCACACCTACGCCAGACTGAAAATGCTCGTAAACTCCGTCGGGTACGAGGAACTTAGCGTCTTCCGGCCAGCCATAGTTTTTCTTGGCCAGCTTTACCTCGGCTTCTCCGAGCGGCTCGCCATGTGCTTCGTACGAATCCTGTTTATGTGGTGAACCGTAGCCGATGTGGCTGTCGACCACAAACAGCGTCGGCTTATCGCTGCACTTCAGCGCTGCTTCATAGCCGCGCGCCAGCATCATCAGGTTGTTGGCATCGCTCACCCGCGTTACATTCCAGCCATAGCCCACGAAGCGAGTCATGACATCTTCGCTAAACGACCAGCTTGCTGGGCCGTCGAGCGTGACGCGGTTGTTGTCGTAAATCCAGCAAAGGTTCGAAAGTTGCAAGTGCCCCGCCAGAGAAGCCGCCTCGCCCGCCACGCCCTCCATGATGTCGCCATCGCCGCACACTGCGTACACACGGAAATTGAAGAGTTCGAAGCCCGGCTTGTTGAAGTTGCTAGCGAGCCATTTACCTGCGATGGCCATGCCGACGCTATTGCCAACACCTTGTCCCAACGGACCTGTGGTGGTTTCCACACCCGTGGTGAGATGAGACTCCGGATGCCCGGGGGTGCGGCTATCGAGCTGGCGGAAATGCTTGATGTCGTCCATCGAAACGGCGGGTTCCTTCAATACCTCCCCCTTCGCGTTGGCGGCTCGTACACCCGCAAGGTGCAACGTCGCGTAGAGAAGCATAGAGGCGTGTCCAGCGGAAAGAACGAAGCGGTCTCGGTTGGGCCAAAGCGGGTCGGCGGGATCGTAGTTCAGAAAATTGTGCCATAACGAATAAACCACGGGAGCGAGGCCCATGGGTGCGCCGGGGTGGCCTGAGTTCGCTTGTTGCACCGCGTCGATGGCAAGAGTACGGATCGAATTGATACAAAGTTGATCTAAATTCGGCTGGCTCACAATCTCTCCGAAGCGGGTAAGGGGGCCCCCGCAAATGGGTTTCAGGTGTTAGATGCACCACCTGCAAAAAAGACGACGGAATTGTACTGCAAAAATCCCAGTCTCGCCTGCTGCTTCTATGAATAGGGATTAAAGAACCGTGGTAGGGAAACGCAGGCCTTAGCCCGAGGAGTCCCATGTTGGCGGCTTAACCTGTTATCGATTACTCCATTGCGACAATACGCAGACAATCGTCGGAGAGCGAGGTCTGCACTCCGAAATGACCTCAACGGAGGAACGGTGCGACACAGTGAAGTTGAGCTGGCTCAACGCGGTAATAGTTGCGCTTGCCCTTTCAAATTACTTGCCGTCGTTTGCTTAGGGCAGCGCAAGCTCTGGGGATCTGACTAGTGACCCCGCCGCCCAGAGGATGAGACCCGGCACGAAGGGTGTGACCGCATCGGGGTGATTCGGCAAAAGACGAATGGCATACCCGCGCAATCCGCTCTCGGAGCGAAGCCAAACGAGCCCGACTGGGGAGGCGATTCGCATAGCCTGGCTTTCACGCGCATGGGCTTTCGCGATTGTGAGCAGCACATGATTCTGATCAACGCTTACTGGGAACCTCTCGAATTTGAACTGCCCTCGCCACTCCCCGGCAGCCCAGGCTGGCGCAGGTTCATCGACACCTCCTTCGATAGTCCCTTCGACGTGAATGCACCCACGCGCGCGCCATTGATTGAGTCCAGCTCTTACACAGTTCGCCCGCGCTCTGTCGCTGTGTTGATCTCCCGTAAACCGAATTACGCGCCGCTGACTGCCGAGAACTAATCGCAAAGCGCTACATTGTCGCTTTCAACTATTTAGACGAATCGACGCGGGCTGGTTTTTCAAAGCGCCACACCAAGGGGACGATGGCGCGGCTTTTCAGGGTTTGTGCTTTGGCTCAACCGGCGCGGAGCCTGGGGCCGCGTCCAAGTGTATGCGCGCTCCGTTCAATACGTTGGGCACGACAAATTCCGCGAATCCATCCATCTGCGCCAACTTCAACTTCTCGCAGCAGCCCCGCGCCGGGCTCTCTACTGTCGCGGATCCGAACGATCCTTTCACCTGTACCTGGACCTGCGTCGGCTGCTCCTCGTAATTCACCAATTCCACAATCTTTTCGCCAGATTTCACTCCCGGATACACCACGACCAGTGTCGTCAGCGAATTCCACAAACTCACGGGAATCCGGTCCTTCACCATCAATCGCCGCACGTCTCGCGCGAAGGTTTCTGGATCGGTGACGGCTTCTCCGAGCTCAATCACGCGGCCTTTTCCTACTGCATACGTCACGGAATGCGCGCTTTTATTTGCCGGAGTTGATGAATCCCACGGATAATCGCCGGGCAAATTCACCAAAACGGCGACGCCTCCACGCTCCGCAAAATTGTGGATGTCAGCCGTCAACTCCTTTCCTGGCGCTGCAAACGCAATGACGACGTCGAATTCTTCCAGGTCTTGAGCCTTCACATCGTCCGAACGCAGCACCCGGTAGGGAATATTGTGCCGCGCCATCAGGTTGATCGCTTCGTACGACGACTCGTAATCGTTTGTTAGAACGCCAACGCGCGAGGCTGCTTCACCCGTCTTTTCATTCTCCCGATCATAAAAAGCAAGCGTCCGTTTCACTTGGGCCCAATTTGCCAGCGTCTCTTTGTTTCCGTTTGCCAGTCCCTTTTGCTGCCGCTCGTGCACTTCCAGAATTAAGTCGGCGTGAAATGCTCCAGCCTCCGCCACTGCCAAGACATAGTCCGCCATGCTCGGCCCTTGTTCCTTGACCACCGCATCGCTGGTGTCCCATGAAAACGTGTACAGAGGCGACTGCCCGACTTCAAACGCCCGCTGGTGCCGGATCATCGCAAGATTTGCGTCGAGCCACGGCTGCGAAGTCGGGCTGGACACTTGCAAAACTCCATCCTTCTTGAATACCAGCCACCCGCGCAGTTCCGGTTGCCTTCCCCCTGGGTCCAGAACCAGAATCTTCAGCTTCGGGTAAGTCGCAAGCAGCTTTCGCTTACTTTCTTCCACCTGTCTGACTTCGGAAGCCTCACCCTTCAGTATGATTCCTGCGATCGCCGATTTCGCCGCCATTTCCGCGGCAACCGGTCCTTCTTCCAACTTCACTTCCAGAAACACTTGATATCCCTGCCTTTTTGCTGCGTCCGCCAGGCCCCTTGCCTTTTCATCCCACGGGATCACCAAATCGTTCACGCCAAGTACCTTTGCTGGTGGCAATGTAGTTTGCGTCCAGCGCACGTACACTTTTCCAGCATTCGGGGGTGCCATCACTGCCGCAAGCAGCAAGGCGAACGCAATCTCTCTCCACATCCTCATCAGTTTTCCCTCGGACTCACGGGCAACGTTGTTACTTCTCCGCTTTTCGACTCTTCCGCGTGTTTGCGCGCCATGGCTCTCAGCCGAATTTGCGGCCCAGTCGTTGCCGTTTCCGTTTCCCCTTCCGCTGAAATCCAAATTGCAGCCGCATCCGCAATCGAGTTCACGATTGGCTTTCCCTTTACCGGACCCACCAGTAGAAGCGTTGTTGATAAGGCGTCCGACGCGGTTCCTGTTTTTGCCACGATACTCAGCGCGTATTTCGTCTCCAACGGTTTTCCGTTCCCGGGGTCGATAATGTGACCGGCATTTTCGATGCCTAACAGGCTTGCTGGTGTCTGCTCAGATGTCGACACGCTGTTGTCATGCAGCATTACTTGTGGATCGATGCGGTTCGATGGGTCGCGCAGATGCACCTCCCAGGCGCTCTGCCCCGGCGGTGCCCCCAATCCGTAAATCGTGCTTTGTCCCGCATCCACCAGCGCGTTGGCGATCCCGTTCGCGCGCAGGGTCTCCACCGCTCTATCCACCGCGTAGCCTTTTCCGATCGACCCCAGGTCGATCCGCATGCACGGTGAATGAAATTCCACGCGGTCCGGCGGGATTAGCTCGATCTTTTCGTATCCGACACATCTACGTACGTTTTCCTGCTCTGCCTCTGTTGGTACGCGGTCACCTCTTAGCGCGGCCTTCCATAAATCCACCAGCGGTGCCACCGTGATGTCAAACTTGCCGCCCGACAGTTTCGAATACCGCCCGGACTCCTCAATCACGCGGTACAAATCCAGTGGCACTTTTTCAAGGTGATAATGAGCATTTCGGTTCAACCGGCTCAAATCGCTTTCCGGCTTGTAATTACTCATGATGTCGTCGAGCACCACAATCTCGGCGAAGGCTTTATCGATCGCTTGCGAAGCGCGGTCCGGCCGTTCGTTATATACGGCGATCTCGTACACGGTTCCCATGACGTATTTCGTTTTATGAACCAGCGGTGTTTTGACTTCTGGAGTCCTGGCAATCAAGGGAACCCACGCCAGGAGCACTGCGGCAAACGCCCTATTCCAGCGCATACACTTCGCCCTCGCTGCTCGTCAGGTACATCGTTTGTCCCGCGATCACCGGGGCATTCTGTATTCCTCCACCAAGCCCCGCACGCCACAAGGAATTTCCTGTGGCCGCGTCCAGCGCCTGCAATCCGCCCGACTGAAGATAAATTACCGAGTCGCCGAAAACTGCCGGGGCGGTAATCACCTGGCTTGCCCGGGCCTTCCACCTCAATTTCCCGTTCCCGATCTCCAGCGCATACAGGAGTCCGTCTTTGCTCCCGATTACCGCAACCTCTCCAGACACAGCCGGCGAAGCGGAAACTCCCAAGCCCGTCTCGTATTTCCAGCGAACCGTCCCAGTGTTCGCATCCAGCGCGTACACGCAAAAATCCTGTGACCCGATTACCAACGTGTCCCCTGTCAGGGACGGCGACGAATCAATTCCATTTCCAGTTGGCGTACTCCACCGAATCTTTCCCGTAGTCGACTCCAGGCAATACACACGCCCATCCCCACAGCCCACGTAGATTTTCTCTTCGGCGGCGAATGCCGTGGAATACACTCGCCCACCCAGTGCTTGCTTCCAAATTTTCTTTCCGGTTTGCGCTTCCACGGCATACATATGACCGTCTGCGCTACCGATGAACACCACTCCCTGCCGCACCACCGGTGAAGCCCAGACTTCTCCCTCGGTAGATGTCTCCCACAACTTTGCGCCGGACTCACCGTTCACTGCGTACACTTTCCCGTCGTCGCATCCAAACAAAACAGTGTCTCTGTTCAACGAGGGTGTGGAATGAATCTGTCCGCCGGCCTTGATTTTCCATTTTAGCCGGCCACTTTCCGTCTTTATCGCATGCAAGTATCCTCCCGTGGAGGTTACATAGAGCGTTCCTTCGCGCAGCGCAGGCGCCGTCCGGATCGAACTGCCCACTCGCAACTGCCAGCGTGCCTTCGCCGGAGGAGGCAGAATCGGTGTTTTCTGCCCCCCGGTGCGCGCGTTATCTTTCAGCAGGGTCACCCAAGCGTGTTCCGAACCGGGCGGCACATCTGGTGTAGAGAGTTTGTTGGCCATTTCCATTAGCTGATCTGTAGTCTCCGATGATCGATCTGCTTCAGGTCTGAAACTCCCAGTCCCAATTTCCCTGCAGCCGCTATATGGCCCGGCTGCCGGTAGAACAGGTTTTTACCTGCATCTTCATAAAATTCGCGGCCATTCGCGGTGATGCTGGATGCTTTGTGCTCCCACACCGATGGCGCACCTTGTTCCAGCCGCTTTTTGTCGATCGCTTCCAGTTCAATGGTATCCAACGCTACGGGGTCCGTGCTCATCATCAAAATGCCCGCGGGATAAATGAAATTCTGGTTTTGTGTCAGCGGACCTCCGTGCCAAACCATGCGCATGCCATCCATGATATTCAAGGCCACTTTGGAGCGTAGCGGTTCCACTGTGCACATGACCCCAATCAGCGGGTTTGTGAACGTATAGGGCGCAACATGCGAGCGGGCCACATTATTAAACGTGCCATAAGCCACGTTCTTCAGGCATCCCGTTACTCCCGACGCGGAATGGTCTTTCAGTGTCGGCACGTTAATAATCTTGTCCACTCCGTTGGCCACCACGCTCGCCATGTACGATCGCGTCTCCCATTCCCCAAAGAAATTCACCTGGCAATACACATTGGGGTCGTAGCCGGAAGCATCCAGCAGTCCGTCCTGCACGCTAAGCACACGGATTCCTGGCGGCAATAATGGATGGTAGCTGCCAACCTGCATTTCGTCTCCGAAGCGGTCGTACACAACGATATTCTCCGCAGGTACTCCCACCGATCGCACCGCGATGATAATTTCCCTCACCAGTTCCGGCGAAGAGCAACAAGCCGGCGCTCCCGACGGATTAATTTTGATTCCAACCACATCTTTCGGCTCGATGAATTTCGCCAGGGCCGCCGGGGTCGACCCCTCCCCCGTAAGTTCCTTCAGTCCGCGTTCCAGCAAGTCGTGCACAATCGGCTGTGAAACGCGGTTACCAATGATCGATCGCTTGTCCGCGACTTCCACTACCCGTCCCGGAAACAGTCCTGGCATCCCTAGAGGGGACTTTTTGACGAGCGGTGCTTCGTGCACATCGATCGGCGGCGCCTGCGGCAGCACCACTTCGTCGCTACCCAGCGCCGGTAGCCCACCGACGAACAACCCGGCGCTTCCGATGCAGGTTCGCTTTACGAATGTTCTTCGGTCCATGCCCATGCTCGCTCCGCGACTTGTGGTAATCGAAAAAATCCACCGCCAGCACTCGTGAAGCTCCAGCTTACTCTCAATTCCTCTTCCATACGAGAGGGTGACAAGTCCTTTTGAACTGAGTAGACTCTCATTGATTCGTTTCAATAGCGAAAAAATTGACGGTTGATCGGTTGTCTCAGAATTAAATTTTGAAAGAACACGGATTCCGAACCTGGCGAAAGGCCGTTTTTTCAGGAAGTCTTTTGTGGGAAGTCTTGTGTGGCACCGACGCTTATTGCTCGATGCTATGTAAATCAGAAAGGACTCCGTATGAAGCCTTGTGCTGGAGCGCAATCTTTCCTGGGCGCTCTACTCTCTATCTTGGTTATTCTTCCTGGCGCCCAAGCTCAAGTCCCGGCTCCATCCCCTCTCTACGCTCTCGTCCTCAAGGGCGGCCACGTCATCGATCCCGCCAATCACATTGATGGCGCGATGGATGTTGCTGTCTCCGGAGGCAGAATCGCCGCGGTCGAAAAAGATATTCCCGCCAGTTCTGCCGGAAAAGTTGTGGACGTTTCCGGTCTTTACGTTACACCGGGTCTCATCGACATCCACTACCACGTCGGAACGGGGGGCGCGCCGCTCAACTGGTTTGATCCGGAAGCTCGTTGGCACGAGTCTCCGTTGGGGATTCCTGCCGATCTCGCCTTGCAGTCCGGGGTGACCACCATTGTCGACGCAGGTACTTCCGGTGCCGAAACCTTTCTCCAGGAAAAGGAAGGGGTCATGGACCACGCCAAAGTCCGTGTCCTCGCCTTCCTCAACATCGTTGCCAATGGAATGAGCGGCGGCCTGGAGCAGAGCGTTTACGAAATGGATGTCAAGCGTTGTGCCGACACGATCAAGAAATATCCCGATCTAATCGTCGGCGTGAAGACCGCTCACTACTGGGCCGAGGCTCCATGGGACGGCGAGCACACCCCTTGGGCCGCGGTCGATAACGCGATTGCGTGCGCGCAAGCCACCGGCCGTCCCGTCATGTTCGACTTCTGGCCGCGTCCCGACCGCACCTACGCCGATCTAATTCTCAAGAAAGCCCGCCCCGGCGACATTCACACCCACGTCTTCGCGCAGCAATTTCCCATCCTTCTTCTCGATGGCAAGCTCAACCCCATCCTTGCGGAAGCGCGCAGCCGTGGTGTGATTTTTGATGTCGGTCACGGCGCCGGAAGCTTCTGGTTCCGCAATGCGGTCCCCGCGGTCAAACAAGGTTTCATTCCAGATTCCATGTCCACCGATTTGCACACGGGGAATTTCACCATCCTCAGTTTTGACGATGTCATTTCCAAATTCCGTTCCATGGGCGTGCCTCTCGACGATCTCATCAAACGTTCTACCGTGAATCCCGCGAACGAAATCCACCGCCCCGAACTCGGCACACTCTCCGTAGGTAAAGAAGCCGATATCGCCGTACTCGAGGAACTGCGCGGTAAATTTGGTTATATCGACTGCGGTTTTGCGCGCATGGATGGAAATGTCCGCATCATGGCCCGCATGACGGTTCGTGCCGGGCACATCGTCTACGATCCTTCCGGCCTCAGCATGGTGCAATGGGAAAAAGCACGAAAGCAGTATTTCACTTCGCCCGTGCTGGGCGCTGATAAGTCGTCCACCGCGGACGATTTCCCGCGCCACTGATCCGCCGCTTGGTTTTTGTAGTGGCCGACCTCAGGTCGGTTCTTGGTTTTTCCTGGCTCTTGAATTTCAGGGAGGCTTGCATGTCCGAAAGAATCTCTCGACGAAAACTTTTGCATAAAGGTGGTTGCGGCGTAATTGCCGGGGCCGTGGGAATCTCCTCCTCGCCCGCCCTGCATGCCACTGGGCTAGCCTCTGCTACACCTCCCGCCAAGGGTGTCGACTACTACCAGAAGCTCGGCGTCGTTCCGTTTATCAATGCTGCCGGCACTTATACAGTTCTTTCTGGTTCCACCATGCCCGACGAAGTGCAAGCCGCCATCGCCTTGGCTGCGCTCCAGCCCGTCAACATCCTCGAATTGCGGGATGCGGCCGGCGAATATCTCGCCAAGCGTCTGAAATGTGAAGCTGCGTTAGTCTCCTCCGGCGCCGCCGCCGCGCTCACCATCGGCACTGCCGCTTGCGTCACCCTGGGCAACAAAAACGCCATCCTTAATATACCCACCGACATGTCCGGCCTGAAAAATGAAGTTATCGTTCAGAAAGCGCATCGTTACGACTACGACCATGCCATCCGCAATTGTGGGACTCGCTACGTCGAAGTTGAAACTCTGGAAGACTATGAACGCGCCTGCAACGACAAAACCGTAATGACTCTTTTCTTCAATGCAGCCGAAGGCGGCAAAATCTCCCGCGAAGACTGGATCCGCGTCGCTCACAAGCACAACATTCCTTGCTTTAACGATGCTGCCGCCGATATTCCGCCAATTTCGAATCTTTGGAACTACACCCAGATGGGTTTTGATCTCGTCACTTTTTCGGGTGGCAAAGGACTTCGCGGTCCGCAGTGCTCTGGCCTGCTTCTCGGTCGCAAGGATCTGATCGAAGCCGCAAAGCTCAACAATTCCCCCTACTCCAACACTATCGGCCGCGGCTTGAAGGTTGCCAAAGAAGAAGTTGTCGGTCTCGTGGCGGCCGTGGATTGGTTCCTCAGCCAGGATGACGCGGCCCTCGAAGCGGAGTTCCAGAAACGTGCCGACCTCATCGCTACACGCCTGAAGACCCTCCCCACGGTCGACACAAAAACCTTTATTCCGCCCGTCGCCAATCACGTTCCTCATCTTCTGATCACCTACGATCAAAACCGCATCGCAATCGCCGCCACTGATGTCGCTCAAAAATTGCGCCAGGGAACTCCTCGCATCGAGTTGAATCCTGGCACCGGCGGAAGTCCAGCCAGCGCAGGTTTGCCTGGTGGGGCGAACACCATCATCGTCGGCGTCTGGATGCTTCAGCCCGGTGAGGACGCGATCGTTGCGCAAAAACTGCACGATGTTCTGCAAGCAGCTCTGAAGAATTAGCGGTTACTCGCGAATCCATGGTTGCATCGCATGTTTTTCACAATTAAATCGATTCAGAACTATTCCTTCCATGCTCTCCCGGTGGTAAAGTTCACTGCGGTTGGAATTCGGAGGCAATATGACCCGACTCCTTTCTCTTGCGACGCAAGGCACCTTCCGCAAGGTGCTGTTCGTTCTCGTTCTCTTCCTGACGGTTATCTTTGCGTTCGCGGGAAATCCATCCGCTCGTACTCGCCCCCAGTCGCCCTCGGCGGACAACCCGGCGGCCTTGCTGGAAGGCTTTCGTCACGTGGAAGTAGCTTCCGTCTCGGATGCGCTCGAACAACTCACCGGCCATAAAATGTATATGTCGCACCGGATGCGTCCTCTCTTTCCCGCAAAGTTCGCAGGTTTTGCGGTCACCGTTCTCCTGAAAAAGGAAACGAACGATGATCCGAACGCACTCAATGGCATGCTGGCCGCCATCGACCAGAGCTCCAAGGACTCGGTTTACGTCATGGTCGTCGAAGATGGCGTCGATATCGCTGGCATGGGCGGGCTGATGGGTACGGCCATGTATGCTCGCGAATATGCGGGAGCGGTGATTGATGGCGGCGTTCGCGACGTCGCTTACCTCAAGAAGATCAGCTTTCCCGTCTTTTCTCTGGGAATCGTTCCTTCCACTTCGATTCATCATTACCGCTTTGCGGGCTCGAACATCCCCGTTGTTTGTGATGGTGTCGAAGTGAAGGCTGCTGACATCATCACCGCCGATCAAGATGGCGTCGTCGTCGTGCCTCGGGCCGAGGCGCAACGCGTTCTGGCCTTAGCCCAGGAATTGGACTTCAAGGAGCACTCCATGTACCCCTACATCGAAAAACTTAAATCTATCCAGGATGCCGTGAAAAAGTTTGGGCGCCTCTGACTTGTTGACAGCTGCAGATTGCTGCTCCGGCAGGATTGTTCAGTTTTGTTTTGTGGTAAAAAGAAAGTTTTCCTCTACTTTAATTAAAGGAGCTACGAAATGTTTTCCAGTCTAACTTCTCGCAGAAGCTTTGCCGCTCGTCTCGCCTCACTCTTCACGGGTGTGGGCGCCGCCAGTTTGCTTTCCAATTCCAGCGCCTCAGCTGCGCAAGCCCCCAGCGGAGTCCAGAAGCTCGATTACGAAGGGAAGCCCGCGGGCACTGGCTTCATCACACCGCTCATCATCCATAACGGCGTGATTTATATCGCCGGGCAAGGCGCTCATTCCCACGATTCCAGTGAATTCTCCATGGATATTGAAACGCACACCAAGAAAGTCATGGAAAACGTTAAGACCCTTGTCACCACCGGCGGCGGCACCATGGACAGCATCCTGCAACTCACCGTTTATCTCGCCAATATTGACCACTACGACGGCATGAACAGCGTCTTCAAGACCTACTTCCCAAAGGGTGGTCCCGCGCGTACTACGGTCGCCGTTGCCGCTCTTCCCGGCAAGTCCCTGGTCGAAATCAATTGCACTGCCGCGGTTGTGAAGTAAGAATGCCAGGAGAAAAGGAGAACACTCATGGGATTCAGCTTGAAATGGACCCGCCGATCCTTTATGGGCAGCCTCGGTGTTTTGACCGGAACCCTGCTGCATTCACGGAGACTGTTCTCCTCTCCGCCTTCGCCACCCGAGGCAAAGATCACCGGTTTCGGCTCGACGGGAAACGTCTACGAAGAGCTGGGCGTAACGACTGTCATTAATGGCCAAGGCACCATGACCGTTCTGGGCGGCTCACTCATGCGTCCGGAAGTAGATGCGGTGATGGCCTTGGCAGGCCAGCACTTCGTCAGCATCCCCGACCTCGAAGTTGCCGCGGGCAAGCGCATCGCGGAGATGTTGAAACTCCCGGCCGGCTATTCCGCTATCGTTACCTCCGGCGCAGCCGCGGCCATGCAGTCCGGACTTGCCGGCATTCTTACTGGTAACAATCCCAAATTCATCGAGCAAATCCCCGATCTCACCGGCATGAAATCCGAAGTCATTATCCAGAAGTCTCATCGCAATCCTTTTGACCACCAGCTCCGCAACACTGGTGCGAAACTCATCGTCATCGAGACTCGTGACGATTTGCGCAAGGCTATCAATCCCAAAACCGCCATGATGCATTTTTCCAATTTCGCCAATGAGGAAGGCCAAATTAAAGTGGATGAGTGGGTCAAACTAGCGAAAGAAAACGGAATTCCCACCTTCATCGACGCCGCTGCCGACACTCCTCCCGTTTCCCATCTTTGGGACTATGCCAACATGGGCTACGACCTCATTGCGTTCAGCGGCGGCAAGGCCATTCGAGGACCGCAGTGCGCTGGACTGTTGCTGGGCCGCAAGGATTTGGTCGCCTACGCCCTTCTCAACAATAGCCCTCAGGAGGACACCATTGGCCGTAGCCAAAAAGTGGGCAAGGAAGAAATCGTTGGCATGGTCAAGGCTCTCGAATGTTATCTGAACGAGGACCACGAAGCCCTGAACAAAGAATGGCAACGCCGCCTCGAACTCATCTCCAGTAGACTGATCAGCCTCCCTTCCGTCACTACCTCTTACTTCGTTCCGGATATGGCCAACCACGTTCCGCACCTGGAAATTAAGTGGGATCCGCAACACATTAAAATTACTCCTCACGAGGCCAGTACCGCATTGCGAAAGGGAACTCCTTCCATCGTAGTTTCCGCAGGGGAGAGAACTGGCGCGCTCTCGTTAAATTCCTTCATGCTGCAGCCGGGACAGGAAAACATAGTCGCGGACAAGCTCTATGAATTGTTGAAAGCCCACTCTGCATGATGCGTGGCCCGTTAGACTCTGCCGCTCGGCGCCGCCATGACTGAGCAAGCACGGCGTGGCAACGTTCGCTGGTTCCTTGTGTTCTGGCTGTTCATTCTGAGCGCGGTCTCGTTTCTGGACCGAGTGAATATCTCAGTCGCTGGCAGCTCCATCGCCTCGGAATACCATCTCAGTCATATTCAGTTGGGCTGGGTGTTCAGCTCTTTTCTTTGGGGTTACGCTCTGTTTCAAACGCTTGGCGGGTGGCTTGCGGATCGTATGGGACCGCGCCGTGTGCTCACCGCTGGTGTCGTATGGTGGGGCATCTTCACCGCGCTAACTGCCGCTGTATCTCCTGCCATGGCGGGAGCTGTTTTTCTTTTTGTCCTGGTGCGTTTCTTGCTGGGTGCGGGCGAGGCCATCATCTTTCCCGCCTCCAATCAATTTATTTCGCGCTGGATTCCTACGCAGGAGCGTGGCATTGCCAACGGCGTGATCTTTGCGGGTGTGGGCGCTGGTGCGGGCTCGGCCCCGGCCATCGTCACTTACATCATGGTTCATTATGGCTGGCGCTGGTCGTTCTGGCTCAGCGCGCTTATTGGCTTGCTCGTCGGGCTGGTCTGGTTTCTCGCTGCTCGAGACACGCCGGAAACACACCGAAGCGTCCGCCCTGCCGAACTGCTTCACATCCAAACGGGCCGAGGTGCGGGACGAGCCGCAACTCCCGCTGCCAACACCCGCATGATTCCATGGAGCGCGATCCTCTCCAGCAAGGATGTTTGGCTCGTTACCCTCAGCTACTTTTGTTTTGGATACGTCGCCTGGATTTTCTTCAGCTGGTTTTATATCTACCTCGCCAAAGTCCGCGGCCTCGATCTGAAAGCCAGCGCGTTCTACAGTACCTTCCCTCCGTTGGCCATGGTTGCCTGCAGCCTTTTGGGCGGGGTCATCAACGATAAACTGACCAAATCTCGCGGCAAACGCGCGGGACGTTGCGGCATCGCTTTCTTTGCTCTCTCGCTCGCCGCCGCTCTGCTCGTGATCGGTTCACAAGCTGCCAGCGCTCGTCTCGCCAGCATCGTCCTCGCGGGTGGGGCGGGCGCTCTCTACCTCGCTCAGAGCAGCTATTGGTCCGTTACCGCCGATATCTCCGGTCCCAGGGCTGGTTCCGTTTCGGGCTTCATGAACATGGGCGCCCAATTGGGTGGCGGGCTGACGGCTCTGCTAACTCCTGTTATCGCTCAACACTTTGGTTGGACATTTCCTTTCCTGGCTGCCGCTACTCTTAGTGCCTTGGGCGCTGTTGCCTGGCTTGCCGTCGATCCTTCGCAGACCTTGGGTCGCTTCCAACAAAGCTACCTGTAATATCCGGGATGGTTTATCGACGCCCACGGGGCTTCGGCGTCTGAGAGAGCAGTACATGCACGCCACGCTTCGAAAAGCATTCGCTGCGTACCTCCGTGCTCTCCGTAATCGCAGCGATGCGCTGCTATGCCAACACTTCGTCAAGAAAATGAACCACATTTGTAATCCGTAGCCGCGCCGACCTGATTACCTTCCTATACCCTGGTTCCACGCCGAAACGCATTTTCCCATTCTCTATTCCCGGCGTATCATCCCGGCATGAACAAAATCAATGTGAATGAGACCTTGTTCCTTTTTCTGTTCAGGTGTGAGAAATGCCATAAACCAATCACGGCATGGTCACGCATGCCAAAACCGAGCACATTAGAGGAAGCCGAGAAACACGTTCTGCATCTTCACTGTGTGAAGGAATGTGGATGGTCAAGCGCAAAGATGGGGAGTGAAGCAATAGCAAGCTGGGCTGTACCTTGGCATTACGAAACTGAAAAGTGAAATGGCTGCCAGTGTGCAGAAAATCGGTGAACCTGGCGGGGCCTATCCTCGATGAAACGCGTATGGAACCGCATCGTCTGTGCTGGCTATATAGGTGCGCATAAATAATTCGACATTATCAGCAAAAGGGGCAATGATGGGATATGCGCCCAACATTCGCCAAAGGAAATAGGACCGCCATATCCAAGCTGCTGGAACTTCGACGGCAAGCACAGAAGGATAAGGAGCCACGAGTCGTGCTCCGCATCCAGGGGATTCTAATGAGCCTGGAAGGAGTTACGGCGGGAGAAATATCCAACCACCTGAAGGTGCATCGCAGCACAGTTCCGCTGTGGATCGATCACTGGAATCGGCATGGCCAGAAAGGCTTATGGGAGGGACATCGGAGTGGGCGGCCCCGCGGTTTGAGCCCGGAAGAGCGAGAGAAGCTGTGCGATATTCTCGATAGCGGGCCGACCGCTTACGGTCTGGAAACCGGGATTTGGACCAGTCCGCGGGTGCGTCAAGTTATCGCAGAGGAGTTCGGACAACCGTATCACCCCGGGCATGTACGCAAGCTGCTGCAGCAGTTGGGCTACGCGGTGCAACGGCCCACTACTCGGCTGGTTCAGGCCGATCTCAAGCAGCACCGCAAATGGGTGCGCTACACCTACCCGAATCTAAAAAAACGCCAAAAGTGAAGGCGCGGTGATCGTTTTCGAAGATGAGGCTTCCTTTCGGCAGACACCAACGCTGCATGCCACTTGGGCCAAACGGGGAAGCCAGCCGCAGATCCCTACGCGGGGGGAACGACATACCCAAAAAGTCTTCGGCGCTGTCCGTCTGGATGACGCCAGCTTCACCCACTTATCAGGAGTCACGGAGCAAGTTGCGGCTCGACGCCCGTGACTTGGGTCAGGCACTGGATTGGCGCCCCGCACTTACTTTAGTCGCGACATTCTGTCATACGGTAATCGTCAGGGGTGCATTATGGTCAGCATCAGGCTCCCTAATTTCACTGCCACGTTCATTTTCACGGTTATCGCTGTTCTGCTCATCGTTGGTTTACTCTACTGGGCTGTCAGTCATGTTTAGGCAGGGCGAAGTGTGAGTCAGTTGTGGTTGCAACCACATTGGCAGAAATAGCTACTCAGGATCACCCGTAGTCAGTGCATTCGCACGGGCGTATAATGACGTCTGAGAATCAGTTAGGCCCCGTCCGCTGGAGCGGAATGTCCCAGCTACGGCGGCGCTTGTTTGTCGACGCTTGTGGCCTCCTTTCCGCTCCAAAACGGACGCGGGCGGTAAAGGAGGTTTTATGTCGCCTCGTCCTTTACCCAGGAACCCGAATCCCAAACTCATCGAAGCGGAAGCAAGAAGACTTTTGGAGGATTTCCGTCAAGGCAACCCTCGGGCTTTGACACGCTACTCCGTCCTGGATGCACGGCCCGACAGGTCAAACCTGAGACTCGCCGACGCTCAGCGCGTAATCGCGCGTGAGTATGGTTTTGCAAGTTGGCTGAAACTGAAGCAGCATGTGGAGGCACTGACAGGTAACTCTGATTCTTCGGAAGAACTCGAGGGCTTATAGAGCGCACCAAATCGTGCAAGAGGTCGAGATGCGCATTGACTCTCAATATTCGCAGGCCTATGCTTCCGGATAGAAGGTGAATGGGAAGGAGAACTTCCCATGCCGGACCAGGCCTTATCGCTCGACTCCCTAATCGGGCTTGAATTCTCTCACTACCGTATCCTTAAGAAGATTGGCAGCGGCGGGATGGGTGTCGTTTATCTGGCCCGCGATTCCCACCTTGATCGAGACGTCGCTCTTAAGCTTCTCCATCCCGGCACCATCTCCGATGAAACTGTTCGCCATCGCTTCCACAATGAAGCCCTCGCCCTTTCAAAACTCAATCATCCCAACATCGCCACCATCCACGATTTCGATACCCAGGGCGGCACCGATTTCCTCGTAATGGAATACATTCCTGGCAGCCCTCTCAGCACCAGACTCGCCGCCGGTCCGCTCCCCGAATCCGAAGTCCTCGCTCTCGCCCTTCAACTTGTCGAGGGACTCATCGCTGCCCATGAGCACTCCATCATTCATCGCGATTTGAAGCCGGCCAATCTCCTCATCACCAACGACGGGCGTCTCAAAATCCTGGACTTCGGTCTCGCCAAGCTCCGCCTGCCTCTCACCGAATCGGTCACGCAATCTCAGCTAGAATCGCGCTCGATCGCCGGCACGTTTCCCTACATGGCTCCTGAACAGCTCCTTGGCGGCGATCTTGATGGTCGCACTGATCTCTACGCCACCGGCCTCATCCTCTACGAAATGGCCACAGGTCAACGTCCGTTCGCTGAACTCCCCAGCGGCAAATTGCTCGACGCCATACTCCATCGCCCTCCCATTCCGCCGCGCCAGTTCAATTCGAAGTTGTCCTTCGAGCTCGAACATATCATCTCCAAGTGTCTCGAAAAGAATCCTGCCGACCGCTATCAGTCCGCAGAGGAACTCGCCGTTGATCTTCGGCGCTTGCAGCGCGATTCCTCTGCCGACACTGTCCCTTTCTCCCCACTTGCTCCCGCTCCACCTCCCTCTTTCCTCCGCAACAAATCTTTCCTCGCTCTTTCACTACCTTTCTCCTCCTCTCTTCTCTTGCTGCCATTCTCTTCCTTCTCCGCTACGCGCGGTCTTCGCCCCACTTTTATCTCCGGCTCTCCGCGCAGTTCAATCCATTGCTGTTCTTCCTCTCGCCAACCTTTCCGGCGATCCCGATCGCGAATTCTTTGCCGACGGCATTACCGAAGAACTCATCACGCAGCTCGGCAAAAGCACCAATCTCCGTGTCATCTCCCGCCAGTCCGTAATGCAGTTCAAGCACACTTCGCTCCCCGTGAGCGAAATCGCTCGCAAACTCGACGTTGATGCTGTCGTTGAAGGTTCTGTCCTGCAATCCGGCAATCGCGTCCGCGTCACTGCTCGACTCGTTCCCGCTTCCACCGAAAGGCCGCTCTGGGCCGAGCAGTACGACCGCGATCTCCGCGATATCCTCACCCTTCAGGCCGAAGTCACTCAGGCCATCGCTAGTGAAATTAAACTCAAACTCTCTCCAGAGGAAAAAGCTCGCCTCACTTCATCCCGTCCCGTCAATCCCGAAGCTTTTGAGGCTTACCTGAAAGGTCGGTTCTACTGGTATCAAGTCTCCAAATCCGGTTTTGAGGAAGCCGAACGCTACTTCCAGCATGGCTCTTGAAAAAGACCCCCAATACGCCCTGGCCTATTCCGGCCTCGCCGATGTCTGGCTCATGCGCACCGATACTGGCTACCTCGCTCCTTCCGAGGTCTACGATAAGGCTAAAGCTTACGCATCAAGAGCTCTGGATCTCGATCCCACTCTCGCCGAGCCTCATGTTAGCCTCGGCAACATTGCCGCCGGATACGATCGTGACTGGCCCGCCGCAGAGCGTCATTTTCGCCGCGCCATTGAGGTCAATCCCAGTAGCGCCGACGCTCATTTCATGTACGCCGACCTCTTAATCTCTTTGAATCGCAATCAGGAATGGGACACCGAGATTCATCGCTGCCTCACTCTCGACCCCATGGACTATTTTTATCGGGCCTTCTACGCCTGGCATCTCATCTACCTCGGCCGCTACGACGAGGCCATCGAAAATCTTCGAAATGTTCTCACTTCCAATCCCAATTTCTCTTCCGCCCACATGGGTCTCTGGGGTGCCTACTTCAAAAAGCACATGGACCGGGAGGCCTACTCCGAAGCCGTTCGGTTCTTTGAAATTTTGAACGACCGCGAAGCCGTAGACGCGCTCCGCGCCGGTTTCGCCTCCGCGGGCTACCCCGAAGCCATGAAGCGCGCGGGCGATGTCCTCGCCGCGCGCTCACGACATACCCATGTCCCTGGCATCCGCATCGCTCGGCTATACGCCCATGCTGGACAAAACGAACTCGCGCTCACCTGGCTCGAAAGAGCTGTCGACGCCAATGAAACTCCCGTCGAACACCTCGCCGTCGCCTGGGACTGGGAAGCCCTCCGCCCCGACCCGCGGTTTCAAGCCCTCCTCCGCCAGCTCAATCTCCCCCAATAGTCGTTGGCTTTGCGCGGCGGGTTTCCAGAAATCAGGTGGAAGACAACCCGGGCACCCGCCTTCTTCAACGAGAGGCAAATCAATCTAAACCATCCGGAGCATTAGAAGCATCAAGCTCGACGGCTCATGTCTAGGTACGGACCGCTGGATGCGCGGTGTGCCTTGACGGAGCGGGCATCATGTTCCGAACAATGCTCACCAACTGCGGCACGATTGAACTCACTTGAGGAGACATCGCTGCGCCGAGTGTCAGGCAGTCAACCGCTTCAACCACGAGGATGATCACTTCTTCTGCCACGGGGAGGCCCAGTCTTCTGGCAAGAGCCAGAGCCTCGCACAATCCAACGTGGTGAGGCGATCCCCCCGAACCGGCGGTAATTCGCTATCGAGGAATTGGTAGATCGTGCCTGGAGGCGCGTTATCGGTCTGCACGGTGTCAATCACAACCAGGTGTCCCACGCCCAACGCGCGATCCAGGAGATGAAGCCCACTCTCCGCTGTGCAGCAGATATCCACATCCGAAAACGCAAATTGCCGAAGCTGGTCTGCAACTACGAAGCAGTTCATTGCCCAGGCACAATACTCGCAGAGTAGGATTCCCATGTAGTGGGTGCGATGTGTGTAGATATCGGAGAGGATCAGGCTGACATAGTCGCTGTTCTTGAGAACCACGTTTTCGAATAACTGCAGTGTGAACTGAGCGAAATCCACGGCTTCGGCCGCTACCTCTTGAAACTGCTTCTGCGCTTCAGATGTTATGTGTTTGGCTACGCCACCCGGCAAACCGAACACTGGATGCGCGGACTTTCCGCCGGCGAGCGCCACTAACTCGCGCAGGCGCCGGCGCATTGTGATCACTTTCTTGCCGGTCTCAATCCCAACTTTCGCGATTACTCCATCGCCTGAAATGGATGAAACCGCAATTTTAGTAGGTGACTGCGGTCACATACCTCGATGACGCGGCTTGCTAGCGTATAACTTCTAGATTCCTCCTCCGGCTCAATTCGGCACGATGCACTTAATTTCGGACTGGAGGATTTTCGTGATTCCACAATACGATATCTTCAGGATGAAGAAGGGCGAATACGTTTGGCTAGAGGCGACAATGACTCTCGATGATGCGGAGGCGCGGGTTCAGGAACTTGGAGCCGCAGAACCCGGTGAATACCTCATCTTCAATGAGAAAACCTGCGACAGAATCTCGCTGATAGTTGAGCATCGGTAAAAGTCTGAAGCCCGATAAAACGAATCGCCTGCTCTAAGCGCGATACAAGCGCCGACCGCCACACTCAACTTTTGTCGCAATTTCGGTCAAGTCCCGGTTAGTCGATATATGGTTTCGCGACGAATTGGGAGTTAGCCCACTACTTTTGCAACCGATCAGTTCTTGGGGGAGTTTTTTTCAAGTGGAGTAACGTTCTCTTTTGCTATTTCCGTGCTCTTCTCCTTCGTTCGCATTCGCTCAGTACAGTCCGCAATCTCATCGTCAATAATCTTGATTGTCAATGCCAGCCGTGTATCCACAGGGTGCTTCAGAAATTGCTCGTATAGCTTGGCCCTCTCGAATTTCAGTTCGTCGCGAATCTTCTTCCTATCGATTGAGTTTTCTGCCACGCTGATTGCCTTTTTCTTTGTAAACACACGATCGTTTACCTAAGGCCCGGTCCCGGTACAATGCTGCTGTTCTTGCGGCTGTTTCGTGTGGCCCACGGTAGTGCGCTGCGACCAAGGAAACTACTAGGGTTTCCCTGATCCTCGTGTTTAGTGCGCAGGCTCATGGCTTGCGTGCCGAGTTCGCTTTCATTCACCTGAGCGTTGTCGCGGAGCACCCGCAACTCCATTCCGGGAACTACAAACTCGGTATACCCACACGCCAGACACACCAACAGGTTAGGGAACACCCAGACGATAGGTTTTTCGAGGTCTTCAATCCTCGGAAAAACGATCGGAATGTCGGCCTTAAAGACATGCTGCTTGTTTGAGCCGCACGATCTGCAACTCACGATTGAAGCCTCCCCACCAGGATTGACGTCATTTCGGCCTTCCCCTTTCGTACTGCTTGTACTGCATGGTCAAGTCCTGGTTAGTCGATATGCTCATCTGTCTCCAGAACTTTGGTCCGTTCGGAGAACCTCTTACTAACTCATTCTTCTTTTCCACCTTGCGCGGGGCGCGTCAAGGACCGCCATCACGAGAACCGGAAAATTCTAAAGGGGCGAATCACTCTAACGTAAAAACACTACTCCGAAAGTCAAAATCAATGATTCGCTAAGTGGATGAGATTACCGGCCGCATGGCGGTCAGGCAAGAACTGCAGCCTAGGTCATAACGCCGTATCGTCCATGTGAAGTACTGGGATGGGACGCAAGACGGACAACCGTGACCGCCACAAAAAAAGGCCCGGTGCCATTGCGCCGGGCCTGTTACATATCGCGCTTTATCTTGTCGAATGACGTCTTGTCGGATCAACTCTGATCAAGACGTGCTGTCTCCGTGCGGGAGACAATCTGCGCGACAACTTCCGTTTACCACACTGAATAGCAGATTTCAGTGATGGGCGTCACCGAGGGCCGTTCTTGCAAGAATAGCTCGCTTATGGTCCCGGTACCCAAGTTTCCGGAAATGCAGAGCATTTTTAACTTGAATGCGACTTAAGCAAGAAGTGCAGTTGACGGCGAATCATGGACTCACACTCGTTGTTTCGAATCCTTTCTGATACGTTCGTTCGGTTTCGAGTCTGATGTATCATCCGCGGTGTCGTATTCGTTTGCCGAACCATTCGGTTGAAGGAGTGCCCATGGACCGTCGCAGTTTATTTAAGTCCGTCGCCGCTACAGGATTTGCAGTTGGCTTGTGGCAAGAGAACAGCCAACGCCACCATTCCTGAACACAACTGGGACAAATACGATTGGGGACCGGGGCCTGCGGTTCCCGATCGGCTGTATCAAGGACCGTTCCCGCAGTATGGCCCGTGCGCAGTCGTTCCCGACAGCGATGTCGCGATGGTTACGACGCCATCCAAAGAGATCGTCAGTAACTATGGGATGGGACTGATCGTCTATGTTTCCGACGACACCGGTCCGCTCCAGATCCCGGGTCAATCAATGGAACAAACGCTGGAGGATTTGATCAAGCTACCGATCGCGCAAAAAATCTACCTCCGCCCAAACTGGCGCGAAGTGCAGAAGCAACCGGGACGACTGGACTTCCCGGAGTGGTGGAAGATCACGTTCGACCTTGCTCGCCGCTACAACAAGCAGATCGGCTTCCGCGTTCAACTGGAGAATCCCGACGTTGCGGATCCCGGCATGCCGGATTTTCTGCTCGACAAGGTTCCCTACGTAAAGCTCAAAGGTGAGTGGAAGGGCAATCCCGCTGAAATGCGCTACCGGAAAGATAACCGCGTACCGCGTTACGATGCGCCGGCCTATCAAGCTGCGTTTCGCGAGTTGAATGAGCTGCTGGCCGCGGAACTCAACGGTAATCCGCAAGTCGAGTTCATGGACACGATGATGTACGGCTTTTGGGGCGAAGGGCATACCTGGCCGTACGAAGGCAATCCTTTCCCAAGCAATCTGGTTGCGGAACAGACGTGGTCGGCCATGTTCGAGATGCAGCTCGAGCAATGGACCAAAGTTCCGCTGGCCACAAATACGCAACCCGACTTCAGCAACGTCGGGCAACGCCGAGTTGCTCGATCGCACGATGCGCACCGGCAACTGGTTGCGTACGGACACAATCTTTATAGAGAACACGCAAATCGAGGCGTTGAGCAACCGTCCTCCTTGGGCCGCGGCGATTTGCGAGGTTGGTTTCACCACCGGCGATCCGAAAGAACTTCGCATCGACGAAGACGGAATTACCTACAACGAACAGATCATTTCCCACGTGGCCGATGTTGGAGTCAACTATCTTTCGCGTTTGGAGTTGGCACAACCAGTCCGCCCGCAGCATCCCGAGCTATTACGACAAATTTCCGGAGCCCATCGATGCAGATCGCGCGCCAGATCGGCTACCGCATTCGTCCGTCGTTTCTGTGGACTTTCCAACGAGACGGAGTTCCTGGCCTGGTGATCGGACTTGCAAACGACGGGATCGCGGCAGTTCCTGGAGTGCTTCGACTGAGTGTATTCAGCGAAGATAACAAGATCAATGTATCCGGCTGCGTTGACGCGGGCTATCCGAAGCCGACTGGCATCCATCAGGCGATGCTGATGCTGCCCGCTGGCGCCAAATGGGAAGGACTGCGGCTGAAAGCGGAACTTGAAGTCAAGGGCATGCGCTACCCGGTCCGTTGGGCGTGCCGGCAAAAGGTCAATCCCGATGGGTCATTGACGCTGCGCCACAACTACAAACCTGATCAACCATTGGTCTAGAGGCGAAGCCATGGCCGATAGGTCATCTCGCAGGTAATGCAGATGCATCGCGCAGCCCGCGCGTTATCAAGAACAATAGGAGTAATCCATGTTGAGATCCGACGTGAATCGCCGCGAATTCCTGAAGATCGCCGCTGGAGCCGGCGCTGCTTTGGCCATGCCGGCTCCAGCGCATACTGCTGCATCCTCCAAAATGATCGGCATCCAAGTCGGAGCAGTTTCGTTTGTGGATGAAGGCACCGAGAAAGTTCTTGGATGTGCTCCAGGAACGCGCCTGCGTGAATACGATTTTTCTCGCGGTATTCACCTACGGTCGAGGTATTGCCGGAAGGCAGATCCCCGGCCAGCCGCTGCCCGATCACGGCAAGCAGGAGTACGACCTCAATTTTCACGGCGGAAACTTCGCCACCCCTCATCCCCAGTTCTACAAAAACACAGTTCTCAAAGACACGCGCGCACCCGACCATGGCGACCTGGATATCCTCGCCGAAGTGCTTCCTGCCGCTAAAGAAGCGCGGCATGAAAGTCGTCTGCTGGCTGGAGGACGTGTTTCGCACCGATCTGCCGAACATTGAGAAATTGCAGGAACGAGATCTGTACGGGCGGCATGCCGAGACGCTGTGCGTCAACAATCCGGACTACCGGAATTTCCTGACCGGTCTGGTCGAGGACTATACCCGTTCCTATGACATTGATGGAATTATGTGGGGCTCCGAGCGGCAGGGTGCGCTTTGCGACAGTTTGGGAGCCACGCATGACGTACCGCCGGTCGATCCAGGCCAAGTGACTTGCTTCTGCGAGTTTTGTCAGAACAAAGCGAAACAGCGCGGCATCAATGTGGAGCGCGCCCGGCAAGGTTTTCTGGAGTTGGAAAAATTCGTTCGTTCTGCGCGGAGCGGCAATCGCCCCGTGGACGGCTACTACGTTCAATTCTGGCGGCTCCTGTTGCGGTATCCCGAACTAGCTGGCTTGGGAAATGCTCTGGACGGACAGCCTTCGCGAAACCTACGCCGCAATATACAAAACCGTAAAGACAGCGAAGCCGAGCGTGCCAGTGGGCTGGCACATCTGGCACAACAATTCCTTCAATCCCATCTATCGCGCGGAACAGGACCTTCGCGAGCTCTCGAATTATTCGGATTTCATAAAGGTCGTGATGTACAACAACGTTGGCGGCGAGCGCATGGCGCTATATGCCGACAATATTGGCTCGACACTTTATGGAGATCTCTCGAAACAGAGCCTGATCGATTTTAACTATGCGGTGATGGGGTTTAAGGAAGGCAGCTACGATCAGATTCCTCACACGGGCCTTTCGGCTGATTACGTCTTCCGCGAAACAAAACGCGCGCTGGAGGGAGTTGCCGGCACGAAGACTCTCATCTGGCCAGGCATTGATATCGATATCCCGACCGAGCCCAGTAACAGCAAGTGCACGCCGCAAAGCGTAAAGGAAGCAGTTCTCGCGGCGTTCCGCGCTGGCGCGCCGGGTGTGCTGCTATCTCGCAAGTATTCCGAGATGCGGCTCGCCAGATCTCAGCGGGGCTGGAGAAGCGATTCGCGAGTTGAAACTATCTGTTTGAGAACGACTTGTCGTAAGAGCAAGTGGCTAAGTCCTGATTAACGTCGCGCTTGCTTTGCCCGTTCCTGTTCCTCGTGCCTAACAAACGTGGTACTCTTCGCCACAATCGGTCAGCATCCTCGTGAAGCACGGAACCCCGGCACCACGCCAGTGCACGATATTGGTTGAGAGTCCGTGCACTGGGAGCAAGACCGGAAAATCGGAGGGGATACAGACATGTCAGCCGTTCCTGCACCCCAGCGGATCGAACTAAGTCCGGCAGTCAGAGCTATTCTGGAAGCCGATACCCCAAAGTCTCAACTCCTCAGGCATTTCCTGCGCTTCTCGGACGCGATCCTCGCGCCAGACCCGGCTGGGATCGATAGAGTCGTGACCCCCGATGCCCGCTTTCATGAACTGGAAGCGATCGGATACCCGCGCGGACCAGAAGGGTTTAAGATTTTCCGGCGACAGGTGAATGCGGCCATTCCCGATGAACATATTTTTGTCACCGCTGTACGCTTTGAGGGAGACGACATCGTAGAAGCAGATCTGGATATCAGCGCAACCCATACGGGAGAGGAGTTCATGGGTATACCCGCGACGGGGCGGAAGATTCGCTTCGACGTCCATGCCCGCGGCCGATTTGTTGATGGCAATATGGCCGAACGCTGGGACCGAGCCGACTTCGAGGATATCAAGCGCCAGCTCACTGGACCCACTCAGTAGAACACTGCCCCATGAAAAGAGTGAAATTTCCGGATCGCAGTTCACCGACGAAGAGCAAACCTATTCGGCAGTCCGGTCAGCGAGTCGGATGACTCAGTCAAGTTCCTGGTAAACGCTAGCGCTTAATCGGACGCGCGATTCCACGAAGGACCGAACTGAGGCGCGGTGCTCTGCGCGCGTTCGATTAAGCCGTTTGCACTAAACCGCTGGCGATTGCCGCGGATGCGGTGGGGCAAGCTCCTATGGGATTTCTATAATGTGGACGAAAGTTAATCTATCGGACAACCGCCCTGTGCAGAGTGAGCGCCAATACATTCGCGGGTGTCGGCGCTTTCTGTGTTAGTGCGAAAAATCTAACAATAGGAAGCCCTAGCATCCACGATCTCGTGCCCGGTCGGCCTGTAGCACAGGCTGGTTGTGGTAGAATTCGCACCGTGGCTGAGAAAAAACGAATTTACGGCACAGGCCAGCTAACCCTGATCGGAAACGTCTGGCATGCTCGCTACTATGATGCAGCTGGGATTCGCAGATCTGAAACGACGGGAACTAGCGACGAAGCTAAAGCCAACCGGTTCCTTGTAAAGCGCCAAGGTCAGATCGCAGCCGGCCAGAACGTTGAACCAAAGAAGAACGTCGGAGCGATGGCTAAAGCCTACTTCAACGACCTCGAAGTAAGATCCGCAGCGACTGATCAGAACCTTCCGGCACCAACCCGAGAGTGGAGATCGAAAACCAAGAATAGAAACTATCGCCTGCAGCTGCGCCGGTGGGAGCTCCATCTCGAGGACCATTTCGCGGGAGCTCGAAAGGTTATTTCCAACCACCTGGACGAGTACATCACCGCACGACGTAAGGAAGAAGCCAAAGACCCCACCATTCAGCGTGAGCTTTCCCTCCTCCAGAAAATCCTGAATCATTCCAATGTACAAAACCCCCCAAAGTTTCCCCGACTTCAAGAGTCACTCCCGCGGCAAGGATTCGCCGAAGACGCACAGTTCGAACAGCTGCGGGATCACATTGTAGATGCGGGTGTCCGTGGAATTGCATCAATAGCGTTTCGCTACGGCTTTCGAAAAGAAGAGCTACAAAACTTGTTGTGTCGCCAGGTGAACTTTACAGACAGAAGTGTTCAACTGTACCAGGGCACCACGAAAAACTCCCAGCCGCGCAAGGTGGTGTTGGACGCGGCATCGCTCGAAGAGATCAAGGAAGCGGCGAAGGGTAAGGGGCCTGACGATTATGTCTTCACCTGGACCACAGGAAACAAGAAGGGTAAGCGGATACGGGACTTCCGTGAATCTTGGAACGCTGCCTGCAAAGCGGCCAGGTTGCCGCAGCTGCTATTCCACGACCTACGTCGCAGTGCAGTTCGTCGAATGGTTCGGCGTGGAGTCCCGCCGCTCGTTGCACGACGCATCTCGGGACATCTGACGCGATCTTTCAACGCTACGATATTACTTCGGACCAGGATCTCGCGGAGGCAGCCGAGAAAATTGGGCAATAATTGGGCAATATGATGATGCTATAGATCTCTGAATCTGTAATAAATTATCCATTTTGTTAAATATGCCCGGGTGGCGGAATGGCAGACGCTGAGGACTTAAAATCCTTAACGGATGTGCGTGCAAGTCCTTTGCCATCATATCAACACACCTAGAATCAATCAGTTACTCTTTTGTAGTCTGAGGCACTCTGCGTTAGTTTTTAAAAAATTGGGACGAAATTGGGACGAAATCGGGCCTACGCGCGGACAGCTTTCAGTTTACTTTTAGGACAGGATTTGAACGCGGAACTGAGCCGTCTATGTTGATCAGCGTCATAATTGGTGCATGAAGAAGAGCGACGATTGGCGCGCCACATCCGTGTTCGTGCGAGCCGAAACATCATTTGCTCCGGCAGCACAGGCGCGAACATCGACTGCTCCGGCGACCACTCAGCCCAAAAAGCAATCGCTCCTCGTAGATCTCCACGAAGCCGCGGAGATACTAGGCATTCCATTTACAGCTGTTCGTCGACTGATCGCGGAAGATCAGATCCCGGCAACGCGCGCAGGGCGAGGTGGAAAGTTTATGATAGCCAGGACTGCGATCGTAAAGTACGCTGAGCGAATCCGTTGACTGTGCCTGCCTTCACTTTCCTGCCCTCTTCTTCCGCCAGTTTGCCTTCTGCGTCGTCGAGATCTTTCTCCTGGCCGCAGCAGACATCTTGCGTCCCTTTCGCTTCACACTCCTGCCACCCAACGCTGCGATCGCTGCAGTAATCCTCTCAAGCTTCTTCGCCAGATGTGCGTGTTCTTTCTTCAGCGCATTGAGAATGTTCATGAGATTCCTCCGCGCGAATCATACAACACAAAAAAGCCCCGAAACCGGGAGAGCAGCCTCGGAGTTGATTGGCGGACAAGTCAGTTCCACGGCCCAGTAGTCAAGTTTCCGATTACGTTAATCAGGCACATTGCTGGGCTCGGGGACGGGGCGTATACTACGCCGCGAGGAAAATCATGAACAAGCGCGTTGCGGCACCTGCTTTGGCGGCTATCGTGGCATTGTGTTGGATGGTAGTCGGTTACGGGAGAGAATCGGGAGCGGGCGCCCCCAGGCTTGGATCGCCGTATCTCTTTGTGTGGTCGGGCGATGCGGCTCATACCGCGAGCGACTTCTTGGCGGTGATCGACGCGAACCCGGATTCACCAAGTTACGCGCGGATTGTTCAAACGCTGCCGGTGGAAGCAAAGGGAATGATGCCACACCACACGGAGTATGAGTTTCCCGCCGGAAACGTGCTGTTTGCAAACGGGTGGGCTGGGCGGCGGAGCTTCATGTTCGATTTGAGCCAGCCGCTGCACCCGCGACTGATCGGTCACTTCGAAGGACGAGCGGGATACAGCTTTCTGCACAGTTTTGCACGGCTCCAGAACGGAAATGTGCTGGCGACATTTCAATCGCACGGGGAGGGATATGCGCCGGGTGGAGGCCTGGTGGAGTTAAAGCAGGATGGGTCGGTGGTAAGGTCAACATCGGCGGTTGATCCGGGCGTGGACAAAGACCTGATCTGGCCCTATAGCCTGGTGGTTGTGCCGAAGGCAGATCGAATCGTGAGCACGAGCACGGTAATGGGATGGCCGGACTGGAAGGAACTACCGGCAGGTTCGTGGCCGCTGGAAAAAATTAACACGAAGGATACGTCGCAAGTGCAATTGTGGCGTTTCTCGGATTTGCATTTGCTTAAAACCGTGACACTTCCGAAAGACAGCGGGCATCACGACGAGAACCCGGCAGAGCCGCGATTACTGAGCGATGGATCCGTGTACGTGAATACATTCCGATGTGGGCTATTTCTAATGAAGGGAATAAGCGGAGCACAACCTTCAGCGCAAAGGGTGTACAGCTTCCCAGGTGGGACTGACATGCACTCATTCTGCGCCGTTCCAGTGGTGATTGGTCACTATTGGATCCAAACAGTAGGCGCATTGCCAGGTTTAATCGCGTTGGACGTGAGCCAGCCGGAGAAGCCGATCGAGGTGTCCCGACTGACTTTCGATAAGCAGTTCGTGATGCCGCACTGGCTGGCAGCCGATCGTAAGGGGGACCGGGTAGTAGTGACCGGAGATGAAGGAAGTTGGGTACTTGTGGCGCGCTTCGATGCGGAGAAGGGTAAGTTGACGCTCGACCAGACGTTTCGCGAAGCGGGGTCGGCTGTTCCGGGGATCAATTTTGACCGCGAGCAGTGGCCGCACGGCAAAACGGGGCGAGCGATTGTGCATGGGGCGTTGTTCGGCCCGAATTGAAGAGGGGAGAGCTTGTTACGGTTCAACTCCCGATAAGTTCGCGTAATCGGAAAAGTTCGTACTGGTCCTGTCGGCCAGGATAGGCTTCGATTCGGCTCATCATTCCTTCGGCGCAGATGTTAAAACCTTTATTTGCTAGATAACTTGAGCTAGTCTCGCGGCGTGACGCCCAAACAACCAAAAGTCGAACCAATTCGTAACCCGACCCTTTTCGAAATGGACAAGCTCGAGAAGGCGGGACAGCTCGTGAATTCGCTCGAAGTTGAACGCCCTTACTACGAACCCGGCCTCATTCTAGGCACAAGCGCATTTACCGCAAACGGGTGGCCGGGGGCGTTTACCCTCCGGGCATGAAACCGCGGGGCTTTCTTTCTTACTATGCGAGGCAGTTCAAGACTGTCGAAATCGACAGCACGTTCAGTCTGGGTGAGCAGCAACTTTATTTCGTAGTCAGTTGGGAAGTTTGTTTGATCTTGGGCACTGGAAACAGTACAGAGACTTGAGGCGAGAAGCAGAAGAGGAAATCCGCAACGAAGAGAGGGCATGGGTTCTCCTTCGACCTATGCGAGCGATGGTATCACGCAAGCTAGCTCAGATCGCGCACGACGTGCTCAGAAGGCTGCGACGGACGCCGAGAGCTGTGCTGCGATCACGGGTGCAATGCGATTGCGGCTGCGAAACGTCGCCCCCCAGACGCTTTCCTTTTTGTCGGCGTTATTACCAACAGCTAGCAGACAGACTTCTCGGATTTGCCGCATCGTATTGCCGGAAGAGGACTTTTGTGGGCTTTAGATCCCCTCCCAGCAGTACACATATACTGATGAAGACGCGCTATTTGGCGCGAATAATATAATAAGGTCTAGAACGCCAACCGTTTGGT
>CAWIUU010000005.1:0-124786 GCA_963839315.1 Candidatus Acidiferrales bacterium | reverse complement strand
TTACCTGCCAGTTTCCGTTATCCCCTTTACAGATGAAAGAATTCGCGACGGCATAGAGTGCCCGAGACCGCTTGGTCCCGGTCCCCTTGTAGAAATATCGTGGATCCTGTTTCAGCAGCGAGGGCAAGATCGCGCCGCCAATATACGTGTTAATCGTAAGGTCCGCATATGTGGCGCCATAGCGCTTGGCATAACCTTCAGCGCCTTGGCCGTACCCGGGGAAGTGGTTTTGTGCCTGTTCATTTTGCAGCGATGGCCCCGGTAATTCCAAATGTGACGGGATCGACGGTGCTCTTGAAGGCCAGTTGGAATTTTTGCTTTGTGCTGAGGGGGGCCGCCTTAGGCACATAGCTGACGTAGAAATTCGGAATAACACCAAATACGCGTTGCTTCTCTTGTTCCTTCAGCTCCGCTTGTGCGATTTCAACGGGCGACAGTTCCACCCGCACCTCCGTAACATTAGTGGCAAGAATCAAGGCAATCGGCGGAACAATGCTGTTTTCACCGGAATTTAGATTCCCCACGTACGTTTGTGCCGCGAAGCCCTCTGACGTTATCGCGAGCTGGAATGGACCGGGGGGAACATTGCCAAATGTGAATTTCCCGATTTCATCCGAACGCGTATCACGGGCGGGAGATTGAAGATCGGTCGTGAGCTTTACCCGCGCTCCCACGACGACGGTTCCCGTCTTGTCCACGACTGTTCCGCTGATGCTTCCCGGTGATCGCTGATCTGGAAGTTGTTGGCCGGCGGTTGTGTATGTCTTCCGTGCTGCCGGCAGATTATCCGCCACTTCTGGGACAACAGGACGTTGCTGAGATTGAGCCGCTATCGGAAGGCCACAAAGCAGAACACTCAGGCCTAGCAAAAACAACATCCAGGATCCGGAAATCCGACTCCCGATTTTTTGTCCGATACATCTCTGGCCTGAGTCTTTTTTCATGAAATTTACGTCATTCCTTTATAGCGTCCCCGCTTGCTTCCAGCAAGAGTTGAGTAAATATATTTGGTTAAGTTTGCTCAGAGGGCAGGGCCAGGCTTAGCGCTTTCTTCCGGGTGGCCGGTGCAGTCCTCAACTCATCTTATGCATAGATGCACAAATGCTTGTGCGGAGTGGCTTCTGAAGATATAAGCCTAGCGCAGCGCTCATTTATCTATTTCGGGGGATTTCATGACTATGCTCAGGAAGTCGATGCTCGGTATTTTGGCAACCAGCATGCTATTTCTTGCCTTCTGGCTTTCAGCAGAGTCGGCACTTGCTCAAGCCGCTCCTGATGGCCAATCGCCAAGCCAAGCGGAGCTTCTTCTTATCAACGGAAAGATCATCACGGTAGACGCCAAGGATTCCATTGCCCAGGCGGTCGCCATTCAGAATGGCAAAATCGTAGCCGTCGGCTCGAATGAAGAAGTTCGCAAGCACGCTGCGAAGGGCGCGCACGTTATCGATCTCCACGGGCGCACCGCTACTCCGGGCTTAATTGACTCGCATTGTCATTTTGACGAAACGACCACTATCTATGATTTGGACCTCAGCAACATCAAGAGTGTCGCCGAAGCCGTCGAACTCGTGCGCCAGAAAGCCGCGCGCACCCCACCAAATGTCTGGATCCAGGGCGCGGGCTGGGATGAAAGCAAACTTGCTGAGCTCCGCTATATCTATGCTTCCGATCTCGACAAAGTTTCTCCCAATAATCCAGTCTGGCTCGCGCACACAACCGGGCACTATGGAGTCGCAAACTCCCAAGCATTGCGGCTTGCGAGTATTTCTGCCGACACGAAGAATCCACCGGCCGGCATCATTGATCGCGACTCGCAGGGCCGCCCCACTGGCGTACTTAAAGAAGACCCTGCCATGAAACTGGTTGTCAGTCTGATCCCCCCATATTCGCATGATCAGCAGCGTAACGGCCTTCTGAAGATGATGGCGGACTTCAACAAGGAGGGCATGACTGCGGCAAAGGATCCCGGCATTCTCCCCGAACGTTGGAATATCTACCGCGAACTCCTGAACGAGAACAAGTCCACCGTGCGCATCTATGCGCTTCTACTTGGTGGCACTACCATGGAGTCCGCCCGCGCCACTCTTACACTCCTGCAACAGCGGCCGAAACCGCCGCAGTCGTTCGGTGATGGCATGCTTTTCTCTGGTGGCGTGAACATTTTCATGGATGGCAGCGGCGGCGGGCGCACCGCTTGGGTCTACGAACCGTGGCACAAGAAATCCACGGAAATCGACGTCGGCAATACCGGCTATCCTGCGCTTGATCCCGCCACCTACCAACAGATGGTCAAACTTTTCCATGACGCCGGCTTTCACGTCAGCACGCACGCGGTTGGCGACCGCGCCATCGATTGGGTTGTCGATACCTACGCCGCCGTCCTCAAAGAGAAGCCCACGAAGGGGCTGCGCCACGGCATCATCCACTGCAACATTCCGACCGACCACGCGATTGCCACCATGGCCAGCCTGCAAAAAAAGTTCGACGCGGGGTATCCGGAAACGCAGTCTCCGTTTATGTGGTGGATTGGCGATACCTACGCCGGTACGTTCGGATCGCAGCGTGATGCACGCCTGATGCCCTACAAATCCTATGTGGAGAAGGGAATTGTCTGGGGTGGCGGCTCAGATTACCCGGTCACACCATTTCCAGCACGCTACGGCCTGTGGTCTTCGGTCGCGCGCAAGACGCTGAATGGGGTGTATGGCTCGCAGCCCTTCGGCACCGCTGAATCCATCGACATCCACGTTGCGCTCAGGTCCTACACCATCTGGGCCGCACATCAACTCTTTCTAGACGACCGCGTTGGTTCGCTTGAGCCAGGCAAGGAGGCAGATATTGCTGTGTGGGACCGCGATCTCTATTCCGTTCCGACGGACCAATTGAAGGAGATGAAGTGTGAACTCACGCTGGTTCGTGGGAAAGTCGTTTATCACGATTCCAGCTCGTCCATCTCTGGAGTAAGCGGTAACTGAACGCGATTCAGGAAGCGTGCGTGAGCTCGTTCTCGTGGGCGTGAACTGCCAGCCGTTCTGCAATTTGCTTGTGCACACAATCGATTCCCGCGGCAATCGCCTGGTAGTCCACTTCCAGCAATTTTGCGTTCTTCACCTTCATCTTCAGGCACGGCAAACGCGGTTTCCTTGGGCATTGTATGCGTCAATTCCAGCAACGCACCCATCATCACCATGTTGGTTACCTTGGTGGTTCCTAGGCGGTCCGCAATTTCCGACCCGGGCACGCAAAACACTTGGGCCCGTGGCGCCACGAAATGCCCTGGCAACTTTTCGTTGTTGTAAATGATCATCCCATGCGACGCTACTTGCTTTGCGAATTTATGCAGTGATTGCTCGTTCATGGCAATCAATACATCCGGATGTTCGATGACAGGTGAACCTACGCGCTCATTCGACAGGCAAACGTGGCAATGCGCGCTCCCGCTGCGCATTTCCGGTCCGTAGGACGGCAACCAACTCACTTCGCGCCCCTCGCGCATGCCCATTTCCGCAAGAATTTGTCCCAGCAGCAGTACGCCTTGGCCGCCAAATCCCGCGATCTTCACAGCCAGATCGGGGTGCGGTTCCTTTGCCGCCACGGAGTCGTCCACTTCTTCCAAATGAGCGTCTATACCTAGCAATGTTGCCACCGTCGTTTGCGGCACCGCGATTTGCGGTATCTCTGGTTTGCGGTCCCGGTACACGCCCAGTGGAAATACCGGCAGCATTTTCTCCTCGATCCATTTGCGCGCATCTTGCGGCGCCATATTCCAGATCGTCGGGCAGGGTGACAGAATTTCCACGAAGCTGAATCCGGCCTGATCCCGTTGCAGCTCAAGCGCCCTCCGCACAGCCTTGCGCACCTTCATCAGGTTCTTGTTGTCAGAAAGTGCCACGCGTTCGATGTACACCGGCGCTTGCAACGTGGCCAGCAGTTCCGCCATATGCAGCGGAAATCCCTCGTTCGATGGCCGGCGCCCCCAAGGGGAAGTGGTGCTTATTTGGCCCACCAGCGTGGTTGGAGCCATTTGCCCGCCTGTCATTCCGTAGATCGCGTTGTTTACGAAGAATACGGTGATCTTTTCGCCGCGATTCGCCGCGTGCACAATTTCCGCCGTGCCAATGGCCGCCTGATCACCATCGCCCTGATACGCGATCACCATGCTGTCTGGATTCGAGCGCTTCGCCGCCGTGGCCACTGCAGGTGCGCGGCCATGCGCGGCCTGGATGTTTCCCATATCGAAGTAATAATACGCAAATACGGAGCAGCCCACGGGGCTCACAAAAATCGCGCGGTCCTGGAAGCCCATGTCGGCGATTGCCTCCGCGATCAATTTTGCACCACGCCATGCCCACACCCTGGACAATAGTGAGTCTGGTGCTGCAGCTCCGACTTTCCGCTCGTACTTCTCGTAAAACACGGGTGACTTTGACTCGACCACTTGATATTCGTCCACAGCGTCACCTCTTCGTTGGTTTTCCCGCAAATCAGACGCCCCACTCCGCGACCATGCCCATCCGTTCAAACAATTCCTTGCACACCTCGTCCGCCATCGGCACATTGCCGCCCGCCCGTCCGTAAAACTCCCACATCCACTCTTCCGTCCAGAGCCAGCCGCACGTCCCCACCATCTGCCCGTGCTCATTTCCACCACCAGCACCATCTGCGCTCGCCGTGCTGCGTGCCGCAACGCCTCCGCTGGGAAAGGCCAAACGGTAATCGGGCGGAACAATCCTGCGCGCAAACCTTCCTTCCTTGCCATGTCCACCACAGTTCGCAACACGCGGGAAGTAATCCCATACCCTACCAGTAGCACCTCCGGCTCTTCCGCATGATACAATTCATGCCGCGCTTCCACTTCTGCTGCCTTCTTGTATTTCTCGTCCAGCTTCTGAACGTGCCGCTCCAGTTCGTCCGGCTCCAGATAAATCGACGAAATCAGATTTTTTCGGGTTTCTGCTGTTCCGCGCACCGCCCAAGGCTTTTCCGGCGGCGTGGCTTCCGCTCCTCCAATTGCAGCGTCTCCATCATCTGCCCGATGAATCCATCAGTCAGCACGACCGCAGGATTCCGGTAGCGGTCCGCCAATTCAAACGCCAGCATCGTCAGGTCCGCCATTTCCTGCACGGAAGCAGGTGCCACGCACTAGATTCTTGTAATTGCCATGCCCGCCACCCTTCACCACCGCGAAATAGTCGCTCTGCTCCGGCGCGATGTTGCCCAAGTCCTGGTCCGCCGCGCACCACATCAACCATCACGCACGGAAGCTCCGCCCCCGCCAGATACGAAATGCCTTCCTGCATCAGGCTCAGGCCCGGCCCAGAAGACGCGGTCATCACGCGCATACCCGCCGAGGCCGCGCCGTACACCATGTTGATCGCGGCAACTTCGCTTTCCGCCTGCAGGAAAGTTCCGCCTACTTGTGGAAGGTATTCCGCTGCGGCCTCGGCGATTTCGCTGGCTGGCGTAATCGGATAACCGTAATAAGCGCGGCATCCCGCCAGAAGCGCGCCCTTCACTATCGCAACATTTCCCTTACAAAGTTGCCGCATGGCTTCCCTCCATCTTAGCGGCCAGCTACCTTTGGCGCGATCAAGCGGTACACAGTAATCGCTCCCGGCTCCGGGCAAACGTAGAAGCAAATGCCGCAACCGGTACCATCCTTGCCGCTATATCGCGCCGGATGCACGCCGTAGGCATTCAGCTCTGGAGTCAGGAACAGGCACTTCGGCGGACATGCATCCACGCATAATCCGCAGCCTTTGCATTCTTCTGCATCGATGGTGACTTTGCCCCGCGCTTGAGTGGCCATAGTTCAACCTTCCTGAAACGCGGGCCTCTGCAGCCAGCGCGTTTTTTCGCAATACGTGTACAATTCTTCGCGGAATTTCGGATGCGCGATTTCAATTAATGCTTCGGCTCGCTGACGAATGGTCCGGCCGTGCAGGTATGCGACGCCAAACTCCGTCACCACATAATGCACTGCTCGCGCGAGCGTCACGACCCCCGCGCCCGGATCCAGCATGGGTACGATCCGGGAAATTGCTCCATCCTTGGCCGTCGCTGGCAGGGCAATGATTGGCTTCCCGCCTTTGCAGCGAGACGCGCCACGGATAAAGTCCACCTGCCCGCCGATCCCACTGTAGAACTGAGTCCCAATCGAATCGGCGCAAACCTGCCCGGTGATGTCCACCTGCAAACCGGAGTTCACCGCGGCCATTTTGTAATTCTGCGAAATCACATAAGGGTCATTTGTGTAACGGCTTGGATGAAATTCAAAAATGGGGTTATTGTTCGCAAAGTCGAAAATTCTTTTCGTTCCCAACACGAAGCCCACGACCACTTTCCCGCGGTGTAATGTTTTCCGGCCGCCATTGATCACTCCCGATTCAATCAGCGGCACCGCGCGATCGCTCAACATTTCAGAGTGAACCCCAAGGTCTTTGTGATTGCCAAGTTCCAGCAGCACGGCATCCGGAATGGCCCCGATCCCCAGCTGCAACGTCGCTCCGTCTTCGATCAGGCTGGCCACATTTCTACCGATCGCGTGATGCATTTCCGTGACGACTATCGGCCTTAATTCACAAAGCGGCCGCGATACTTCCACCACGGCGTCCAATTCCTTTACATGAATGAAGCCGTCACCAAACGTCCGTGGCATCTGGTCATTCACCTGGGCTATTACAAACTTCGCGCAGCGGGCCGCCGTCAGAGTCGCTTCCACACCTACTCCAAAGCAGCAGTAACCATGAGCATCCGGAGGAGAAACCTGCACCAGGGCCACGTCGATTGGCATCTGGCCGCTTTCGAACAAGTCCTCAACCTGGCTCAGGAACACAGGCGTATAATCCGCCCGCCCCTCATTAACCGCTTGCCGCACATTTCCGCCGATGAACATGGCGTTGTGCCTGAAGTGTCCTTCCATTTGTGGTGCGATGTAGTCGGCTCGCCCCGTCGTCAGCAGGTGCACGATTTCCACATTCCTCACAAATGGTGCGCGCGCAATCAACGCTTCCACCAAAGTTTCCGGTTCAGCGCATCCAGGGTGAATATAAACGCGCATGTTGGATTGAATGCACTGCACGGCTTCCTGAGCACCCATGACTTTTCGCTTATATTCTTCTTGCCAGCTCATCGTACCCCTCTTGGAATGCTCATCTGTAACTTTCCCCGCTTTTCCCAACAACACGCGAAGAGTCCCTCGCGCTCCAGGCAAAGCCACCTTAGAAATCGCGCCGCTGGTATCTCTTTAGTTGTTATAGGATTGCAATTCACTGAGGAGGAGTAGCAGGGCTCCTCTAAACACAAACCAACAGTATCAGCCAGCGGCTCCACGGACGCTGCCTCCCAGTAATGTTGAGCAAGCGCCGGACCATGTCGCTATCTTCGGTTCTTTAGTAAGCCCTTGCAAAACAACAGCTTATAACTAGACAAAGTTCAGTTTATAGTGATCCTTGCGCCTTTTCACGCAAACCGCTCCTCCCTGCTGCGCCGCTTTGCTCATTGCTCCCGAAAAGCGCAGCTTCGCAACTCTTCTTCCGGCGTCCCAGCTTTATTCGACTTGCTCGCCAACTTCTTACGTTCCTCGTGCGAAACATCCCCTTACGTTTCCAGTTCTGCTGCTTGCTTCGGGTGTATGGTTGTAGAAAAGACCCAATCGATGGGGACGAAATGTCAAAACTGAAGTTTCTTGTTTCTCTTACAACCAACGATAACGATTATCAGATCGAACAGGCCCATTCTGCTGAACAAGCTTCTCGCAAGCTTGGCGTGGACATCCAAATCATTTACGCCCATAACGACGCCATTAATCAGAGCACACAAATCCTCAAGGCCATTCAAGGAGCTCCGGGAGACCGGCCCAATGCGATTGTGTTCGAACCTGTCGGGGGCACCGCTTTGCCGCAAGTTGCCCGGGCTGCCGTTTCTTCCGGCATTGGCTGGGCGGTTCTCAATCGCGAAGCAAATTACATTTCTGAACTGCGTGCAACTTCCAAGGCTCCGATATTCTCTGTAAGCTCCGACCACATCGAAATCGGCCGCATTCAAGGACGCCAGTGCGCGGCTCTCTTGCCGAGAGGTGGTTCTGTCCTTTATATTCAGGGCCCTTCGGAGAATTCTGCCGCTAAAGAACGCACTGCCGGCATGCAGGAAACTAAACCTGCAAATATTCACTTGACCATGCTCAAGGGCCAGTGGACCGAAGAAAGTGCCCAGCGCGCGGTGCGCTCTTGGCTTAAGCTTTCCACCTCGCAAAAAGCCGCCCTCGACCTCCTTGCCGCTCAAGACGACTCCATGGCCATTGGCGCCCGCAAGGCCTTTCAAGAATTGTCCTCAGAGATCGAGCGGGAACGCTGGCTCAGCATTCCTTACCTTGGATGCGACGGACTCCCCAAGACCGGACAATCCTGGGTTCGCAGTGGGCTGCTGACGGCCACGATTTTCGTTCCGCCGAACACCGGACGTGCTATTGAAATGTTTGTCGACGCATTGCAGAACGGGAAGCCGCTTCCGGAACGCGCGCTTACCTCTGCTTCTTCTGTGCCACCGATTGAGGCATTGCGTCCAGTGAAGTGAAGCACATCGATTATAGGTACGCGGGCATGTTGTTGGGGTGATTCGGCAGGTTGGTTCTTCCGTGTCGGGGGGTTTTCGGTTCACAAGGTTAGTTCGTCTTCTTCCTAACGTAAATGTTCGGCTATGTGGCCAAGAGAAAGACCTGGGGCTAATTTGATGCGAAAAATGAAAATCCTGGTTTCTCTCATTACCAATAATAATGACTACCAGCTTGAGCAAGCTCAGGATGCAGAGCGAGCAGCACGCAAGTTCGATGTCGAGGTGCAGATACTTTTCGCCGACAATGATGCCGTGAACCAGAGCACGCAAATTCTGAAGGCCATCCAGACGACCCCGGAGGATCGCCCGAATGCGGTGGTAATAGAACCCGCTGGTGGCACTGGATTGCCCCAGGTAGCCCGCGCCTCATTGAACGCAGGAATCGGTTGGGCGGTGCTCAATCGGGATGCCAATTACATTGCGGAGTTTCGGCTAGGCAGCAAGGTTCCCATATTCGGAGTGAGCGCCGATCAATTTGAGGTGGGACGCATTCAGGGTCAGCAGTGCATGGCGCTCTTGCCCCGCGGCGGCTCCGTGCTTCTAATCCAGGGCCCATCGGAAGCATCGGCCGCGAAAGAGCGCTCCCTGGGGTTTCAAGAGGTAAAGCCGGCGAATATCCATGTAGTGGGACTGAAAGGTCAGTGGACGGAGGAAAGCGCTCAGCGCGCTGTTCGTTCGTGGCTGAAGCTCAGCACTTCGCAGAAGGCCACGATCGATCTCGTGATGGCTCAAAATGATTCCATGGCCATTGGCGCGCGCAAGGCGTTTCAGGAGTTGTCCTCCGAGTACGAACGCGAACGTTGGCTAAGCATTCCCTATCTGGGAATCGACGGTGTGCCCAAAACAGGGCAATCGTGGGTACGCAGTGGTCTCTTAAGAGCCACCATATTTACTCCGCCCAGCGCCGGTCAAGCAATTGAAATGCTCGTCGACGCCATCCAGAACAAAAAAATCCTCCCAGAGCGCGCTTTCACCATTGCCGCGTCGATTCCTCCTCTGGAAACTTTGCGGCCACAGTAGAAAACGCCCTGCACTTTTGCGTACTATCAACTGCTTCCCGGCGTATAATGCCGCCGGACGCTCGCTCCTTCACTCTTTCCACCTATTTTGGAGGCCTCTGAATGCGTAATCGAAAGCCCGATTCTAGAGAATCAGCAACACGTCTTGACCGCAGGCAATTCCTGGCGACGGGCAGCGCCGGAATCCTTGCCGCAGCTGTTCCCGCCACTCCCCATCACGAGGGTTTTTTCCCAGAAGGTTCCTCAAAACCTTCTTCCTCTTCCTCTGCTTCGCAAACGTCTTCTTCCGCAAAGAAGAAACTTCCCATCGGGGTTTTTGATCCCGTTTACGCTGATCTTTCTCTGGATGAAATGCTGGACAAAGTCAGCGCTCTTGGGCTCGAAGCCATGGAAATCGGCACAGGCGGATATCCCGGAGCAAATCATTGCCCGGTGGATGAACTCCTGGGCGATCCCGCCAAACTGAAAGCCTGGCAGAAGAAATTTGCCGATAAGAACATTCGCGTTGCTACCCTCAGTTGCCACGGCAATCCCGTGCATCCCGACGAGCAACACGCCGCAAAAGATGCAGAAACCTTCAAGAAGACCGTTCAACTTGCCGAAAAACTCGACGTCAAGGTGATTGTTGGCTTCTCCGGATGTCCAGGTGGTTCACCTAAAGACACGCAACCCAACTGGATTACGTACCGCTGGCCGCCCGAATACAATGAAATGCTGCAGTGGCAATGGAAGGAAAAGGTCATCCCGTATTGGAAGGGCGCGGCGAAATACGCTCGCGAACATGGCATCCATCGCCTGGCCTTCGAAATGCATCCAAATTTCGTGGTCTATAATCCGCGTACACTTATCAAACTCCGCGAAGCGGTCGGGGAAGAAATCGGCGCCAACTGCGATCTCAGCCATCTTTTCTGGCAAGGGTGTGATCCCGTCGAAGTCATTCACTTCCTCGGCAAGCAGGGCATTATCTTTCACGCTCACATGAAGGACACCGTGCTCTACCCCGAAAACCTGGCTAAATACGGCATTTTGAATTTCGCCTTTGAGAAGGACGACCTCGTTAACGCTTCTGATACTTTCCGGGCCGTCGGCTATGGCCATGGCGCCTCCACCTGGAAATCTATTCTGCAGGCGTATATGGATGTCGGCTACGACGGTATCCTTAGCATCGAGAACGAGGATCCGATCCTCCCCGGCCCCGTCGGCGTCGAACGTGCCGCTTACGTCCTGAAAAATATCCGTAATGAAATTCTCGGGACCTGAAATGCATCGTCGCCAGTTTGTGGGGACTTGCGCCACGGCCGCTCTGGGAGTTGTCGTGGCACCTCCATTCATGGTGCGAAAGGCGGCTAGCGGCGCAATGGATTCATCAACACCCGCACCTTCTGTTCTGTTTTCCGTCATGCTTTGGACCGTCGATCCGAAGCTCCCCTTCGACCAGCGGGTGTCCAAGGTCGCCGATGCTGGCTACCATGCCGTTGAACTTGTCGGTGAATGGAAAGGGTGGCCCAAGGAAAGCTTGGCTCGCGCCCGTCAGCAATTACAGCGGCTAAGTCTGGTGGTTGATGCATGCAGCGGCATCGATGCGAGCCTTTGCGACCCCGCCCAGCGTGACACTCTTCTATTGCAAATTCGCGCGATCCTGCCTGTCCTGTCCGAATTCGAGTGTTCGCGCCTTATTCTTCTGACCGGCAACAAGGTTCCAGGCCTGAGCCACGAACAATTGCGCGCAAATTGCATAGAATCGCTAAAACGCGCGGCGAATCTGACTGCCCGCCAAAACATTGAACTTCTGCTCGAAAACATCGATCCGGAAGAGAATCCGCAGTATTTCCTCACTTCCGTCGCCGAAGGCTTTCAAATGGTTCGCGAGATCAATAGCTCGCGTGTCAAATTTCTCTACGATTTCTTCCACGAGCAAATTTCCGAAGGCAACCTCATCGCCAAGCTCGAGAAAAATCTGGACATCGTCGGGCTGGTTCACGTCGCCGACGTTCCCGGCCGCCACGAACCGGGCACTGGCGAAATCAATTATGCCAACATCTTCCGCAAGCTCGGCCAGCTTCACTATTTCCGCTATATCGCGATGGAATTCCTCCCCACCACGGACACGGTCTCTTCTCTTCGCGCCGCTCGCGAGTTTGCTGAGAAATACCTCGCAGAGGGCCGCTCCCTTTCTGCTATTCATGGCACAAGGGAGCTTGGCCATGCGGCGGTGTAAGCTCCTCTGTATACTCACAAGTGGTAGTCGCTCTCCATCTTTGCTCGCGCCTTAATTACACTGTCTTTAGAACGAAGAAAGGCGAATTATGAAGAGGACCCTCGATGGCTCAGGTTCGACGTAGCTCCAAAGCCTATGATGTCTGCGTGATCGGCTCTGGCGCAGGCGGGGGCATGGCCGCAAAAATTCTAACCGAAGGTGGACTTAGTGTCGTAATGCTCGAAGCGGGCCCACAAGTGTATCCGGACGTGGACTACAAGATGTTCATGTGGCCTTACGATCTTCCGCATCGTGGAGTAGGCGTTGGCGGAAGGGCCGCTGCTGATTTCGGTGAATTTCTTGCTCCCAACGGTGCTTGGAAGATCTCAGGTGAGCCTTATACTTCGGCTCCCGGTTCGAATTTTCAGTGGTTTCGTTCCCGTATTGTGGGTGGACGCACCAATCACTGGGGCCGCATCGCCCTTCGTTTTTCCCCCGTCGATTTCCAGTCCAAAACACGCGATGGCCTTGGTGAAGACTGGCCCATTACCTACGAGGATCTTTCGCCTTACTACGATAAAGTGGAAGGCTACATCGGCGTTTTTGGCACAAAGGAAAATGTGCCCAGCGCTCCCGATGGTATCTTTCTTCCACCTCCCAAACCACGCTGCAATGAAGTCCTCATCAAGAAAGCCTGCGATAAACTCAATATCACCTGCATTCCCTCGCGACTCGCGGTTCTCACCAAGCCGCTCAATGGCCGTCCATCTTGCCACTACTGCGGCCAGTGCGGCCGTGGTTGCGGTACGGCTTCCAACTTCAGTTCCAGCCAGGTGCTTCTTCCTCCCGCGATGCAAACGGGCAAACTGACTCTGATTACCGGCGCGATGGCGCGCGAAATCCTTGTCGGACACGAGGGCAAAGCCACGGGAGTTTCTTACATTGATAAGGCCACGCGCATGGAGAAGCGTGTGAATGCCCGCGCGGTGGTTGTTGCGGCAAGCTCCTGTGAATCCGCGCGGCTTCTTCTCAATTCGAAATCCACCCTGTTTCCCAACGGCCTCGCAAACTCCTCCGGGCAAGTCGGACGAAACCTTACGGACTCCGTCGGCAGCGACGGCTGGGGTTACGTTCCGGAGATGAGCAAAATGCCGCCACACAACCACGACGGGACCGGTGGGATGCACATGTACATTCCTTGGTGGAAGTACGATCGCAAGAATGATTTTCCCCGTGGCTACCATATTGAAATCGGCGGAGGCCGGGAAATGCCTAGCGCAGGCATGTTTGATGATTTGTGCGAAGAAGTTGAGGGTTACGGCGTCCATCTGAAGCGTACCTGCCGCCAACGTTACGGCACAAACATCAATTTCTCCGGACGTGGCGAAATGATCTCAAACGCCGGCACCTATTGTGAACTTGACCCGGATCAAGTGGATGAGTGGGGGATTCCTGTGTTGCGCTTCCACTTCAAATGGAGTGAGTGCGAAATTCGTCAGGCCAAGGATATGCAGGAAACTTTTAAATCCATCATCGTGGGCATGGGCGGCGAATATCAGACCAAGACCGATATCGATGGCCCTTATCCTTTTGGCATCCAGGCGGGCGGCAAGATCATTCATGAGGTTGGCACAGCTCGCATGGGCGCCGATCCGAAGACCTCCGTATTAAACGGCTATTGCCAGGCCCACGACGTGAAGAATCTTTTCATCACCGATGGTGCGCCGCTGGTCACCAATCCCGACAAAAATCCGACGCTCACCATCATGGCGCTTTCCTGGCGCGCCTCTGAGTATCTGCTCGCCCAGGCGAAGCATGGAAGTCTTTAACACTTAGGCTGGACAGTGACGCGAGCCTCGAGCCTCGAGCAAGGAGAGAGAAGACGATGCAGGGAATTTCCAGACGCGATTTGCTCCGAAATCTGACTGTCGGCGCAGCCGCGGGTTCGGTGCTCCAGATGATCCCCGTGGAAGCCGCGACGCTTGCTCATCAAATGGTGCACCAGGCCAGGGCAGCCTCTCCAGCGGGGAAGTACGCCCCCAAGTTTTTTCCACCTCACCAATACGCAACTCTGCTCTACCTATGCGACACCATTATTCCCGAGGACGAAGAATCCGGAGGAGCCATCGAAGCCGGCGCACCTGAGTTCATCGATCTCCTCACCAGTGAGAACGACGAATATCAACTCGCATTCGGTGGCGGCCTCATGTGGCTCGACAATTTCTGCGCCGACCGATACAGCGCCACCTTCCTCGATTCCGCCCCCGCGCAACAAAAAGAAGTTCTCGAACTGATTGCCTACCGCAAGAACGCGGAATCCGATCCCACGCTCAGCCAAGGTGTAGCTTTTTTTGCCCGTCTCCGCCAGATGACCTGCGATGGTTTTTACACCAGCAAGATCGGCATCGAAGACCTCCACTACATCGGCAACACCGCCTTGTCCTTGTTCCCTGGCTGTCCTCCATTCCCTGAATCCTAAGCGGGTCCTTGGAGTACCCGGGGAACTTCTGTGTCTAACAAACCGTACAGGTGGGTGTAACTCCGTCCTCTCAGGATAGAGTATCGTCTGTCTGCCATCGGTATGCTTTTGACCGTGGTATTCTCTCGATGGCTCGCCTGCCAGTGCTCCTATCCGGCCGAAAGGATTTCCTATGCTGCCTTCGAAACCGGCGATTGCTTTTGCGCTCACCATCGTTGTTTGTCTCACACCGGCGGCCATTGCTCAGTCGATGTCCACACCCACGAAATCCGGTATATCCGCAGAAAACGCGGCCCATATCCGGCGCATAGAGCAAAGCGCCGCGGTTGTTCCTCAAGTCGAAGGCAAACCGCCGATCACACTTTCCCTTTCCGACTTAATGGAGAAGTTCAAAGTCCCTGGTCTCAGCATCGCGGTCATCGACAATTTCCAGATCGTCTGGGCCAAGGGATATGGCGTGATCTCTCCCGACTCTAAAGCGCCTCTTACAACCAAAACCCTGTTTCAGGCAGGTTCCATCAGCAAGCCGGTCGCGGCCACCGCAGCGTTGCATATGGTGGAGCAGGGAAAACTCGCTCTGGACGAGAACGTCAACGACAAACTCAAAACCTGGAAAGTTCCCGATAACGAGTTCACGCAAACGGAAAAAGTGACTCTGCGCCGCCTGATGTCCCATACCGCCGGCCTCACCGTTCACGGCTTCCCCGGCTATGGCGTCGACGCTCCACTCCCAACAATCGTTCAAGTTCTCAACGGCGAAAAGCCCGCCAACACCGCCCCGATTCGCGTTGATATCGTTCCCGGCACGAAATTCCGCTATTCGGGCGGCGGCGTCACTATCGAGCAACTCTTGATGATGGATGTCGGCGGCAAGCCGTTTCCGGTTCTGCTTCGCGAAACGGTCCTTGACAAGATCGGCATGGCCGATAGCAGCTACGAACAACCACTTCCTGCGTCACGTGCTGCCGCTACTGCAGGAGGAGCCTACAGGGATGGCAAGCCGGTCCAGGGAAAATGGCACATCTATCCTGAAATGGCCGCCGCGGGCCTCTGGACCACCCCCACCGACCTGGCGCACTTCGCCATCGAAATTGCTCTCTCAAAAAATGGAAGATCAAATCGTGTTTTGTCCCAGAAGATAACCAAGGATATGCTTACTCCGGTTCTGGAAGAGTCGGGGCTGGGCTTTTTCATAGACAAGCAGAATCCCGGCCAGTTCGGCCACAATGGAGCGGACGAAGGTTTTCAGGCCCTACTGACCATGAACGCCGATACTGGCAAGGGCGTGGTTATCATGGCCGATTCCGATAATGGTATTTCGGTTGCAAATTTTTTGCTCCACAGTGTCGCTAAGGAATACGCTTGGAATTACAAATCGGGCGACAACTTCACGTCGGAATTGATTCTCCTTGCGCTAGCAAACGGTTCGCCGGCGGCCCTGCAGCGCTATGACGAACTAAAGAAAACAAAGCCCTCTGACCAACTGAACGAAGGCACCCTGAACAGTCTTGGCTATGCCCTACTCTCTTCCGGCAAAACCTCGGATGCGATCGCCGCCTTCCAGCGCAACGTCCGGGAATATCCAGAATCCGGAAATGTCTACGACAGCCTCGGCGAAGCTTACATGAAAAACGCCCAGAAGGATCTGGCGATACAAAACTATGAGAAGTCTCTGCAACTCGATCCCAAAAACCAAAACGCCGTCGAAACGCTCAAGAAGCTTAAAAATGAGATAGAACGCTCGCTATAGACAACCAGCTCAAGATTCCAATGGTGTGGAAGGATTCGGGGGAGAAGCTCACCTTCCCATCGCGCAATCACCGCGCTGGCCAGGCAGTTGCCCGTAACATTTAACGAAGTACGCACCATGTCGATCAGCGTATCCACACCGAGAATCATAAAAATGGGCTCATATGGAAGATGAAATGTAGAGGCCGTGGCCATCAAGACTACGAGCGTGGCGCGCGGCACACCTGCGATTCCCTTACTCGTCAACATCAGCGCGAAGACCATGAACAATTGTTCCATCCATCCCATGTGAATCCCCGCCGCTTGCGCCACGAAGATCGACGCAAGCGCCAGGTACAGCGTCGAGCCGTCCAGATTAAAGCTGTACCCCGCGGGAATTACAAACGCGACGATCTCCCGCGGAACCCCGAATTCTTCCATGCACTCCATCGCGCGTGGTAGCGCTGCTTCCGAAGTGCTGGTCGCAAAGGCAATCGTGGCCGGTTCGGCGACAGCTTTCAGGAATCGACCCAAGGGCAGGCGCGCTAGCACGGCAATGGGGAGCAGAACGAGCAGAAGAAACGCCAGCAACGCACCATAAGCGGTTAACAGCAACTTACCCAGTGGCAGCAGCACGCTGATCCCCATGTGTCCCACCGTATAGGCCATTGCTGCGCCAACACCGATCGGCGCGTAATACATCACAATGTTTGTGAATTTGAACATTGTCTGCGTCAGCGACTCCGCAACGCCAAGGATCGGCTGCCGCAGCTTCTCTGGAACGCGCGTCAGCGCAATGCCGAACAACACTGCGAACACCGCCACCTGCAGGATCTGGTTGTCCCCTACCGCCTTCACTATGTTTTCCGGAAACACATGCAGCAAAAAATCATCCCACTTCAGTGGTGCCAAATTCTGCGGCGCTTGCTCTGCTGAAGTTGGTGGCAGCACCAGCCCTTCACCCGCGCGCGTCAGGTTGATTGCGCCCACCCCAATGAACAGGGCAATTGTCGTCACCAATTCGAAATAGATGAGGCTCTTCAGCCCGATACGCCCCACTTTTTTTAAATCGCCGTGGCCGGCAATCCCTGTCACTAGCGTTCCCAGAATCAGCGGCGCTACGATCACCTTGATCAGGCGGAGGAAAATGTCGCTTAATACCCGCAAATGCGCGGCAAACCCGGGCCAGTCCAGCCCGATTTCCAATCCCAGCAACATCGCGGAGAAAATCCAGAATGTCAGCGACCGTCGACGTGTCCCCGCATACCCTAGCGCCACCAGCCCCATCCAGCGCACCGCCGCAAACACGGCTTGCCCGTGCCACACCGCCATTAGCACGCAGCCAACGGTGAATACCAGCAACCCAGCAGAGAGTATTAGGGCAAAAGTCTTTGAAGATTCCTTCGCCAATGTGGGGTCCTTTGGTTTCTTCTTTTTGGAGCGAGTGGCGACATCATAGCCTGACCGGAGGGGTGATGCACAAATGTTCTCTATTCTTTCTCTGCGTCCCAGCTTGCCGCACCGTCCTGGTCGCTGCTATCTTGCCACTATGCCCAAAATCGCAGCTCTGCAATGCTCGCGTTGTAAGAATACAGTTTGCGCCGACAGGCCTCAGACCGTTTGCCCGCAATGTGCCGGCTCGCTCTATGTGCGTTACGATCTCGCTCCGCTCCACGGAATAGCAAAAAGGGAAGCCATCGCTAAGGACGCCTCTACAAATGGCTGGTCGGGCCTGTGGCGCTATCGCTCGGTCCTCCCCGATGTCACGCCCGTCACGCTCGGGGAAGGTTGGACGCCGATGCTTCGCAGCCGCCGCTATCCCAATGCGTATCTGAAAGAAGAAGGAACGAATCCCACTGGCAGCTTCAAGGCGCGTGGCCTCGCTCTTGGCGTTACCATGGCCAAGCACTATGGTCTTCGCAAGCTCGCTGTTCCCTCTGCGGGTAACGCCGCCGGCGCGCTCGCTGCCTATACCGCTGCGGCCGGTATCGAAGCCCACATTTTCATGCCCAAGGATGTTCCGTTCGCGAATTACGTTGAAGCCCTTCTCTATGGAGCCAACGTCACTCTTGTCGACGGCCTGATTTCCGACTGCGGCCGCATGGTTGCCGAACGCAAGGAAAAGGAAGGCTGGTTTGATATTTCCACGTTGAAGGAGCCTTTTCGCGTTGAAGGCAAAAAGACCATGGGCTACGAACTTGTCGAGCAACTCGGTTGGGAATATCCCGATGCGGTTTTCTATCCCACCGGCGGCGGCGTGGGCCTGATCGGCATGTGGAAAGCGTTTGGCGAACTGGAAGAACTCGGCTGGGTCAAGCCCGGCAAGCGCCCCAAAATGATCGCCGTGCAATCCTCTGGCTGTGCCCCTGTTGTCCGCGCATTCGAACACCACGAAAAGGTCAGCCAGATGTGGCAGGACGCTTCTACATTTGCTGCGGGGCTTAGAGTGCCCAAGCCTTACGGCGATTACATCATGCTCGAAATCTTGAAAGAATCTGCAGGCGTTGCGGTGGCACTTCCCGATGACCAAATCCTGGCCTCGCTCAAGGACTGGGCCAAATCCGAGGGCATTTTTCTTTCACCCGAAGGCGCAACCGCCACCGCCGCTTACGACCATCTTCTGCAAACCGGCTTTCTGAAGGCGACGGATCGCGTCGTCCTCTTCAACACAGGATCGGGCCTCAAATATGCCGACGTCACCGCCGAAGCCGCTGGCATCCAGCGCCCCATTAAAAACTAAGTGCGCTAGATCAGTGCATACAATGCGCCGTCCGTGCTCCCTACATACAGGACTCCATTCGCCAGCACTGGCGACGCATAGATAGATCCCACGGTCATGAGTTTGTGCAATCCCACGACCATATCGTCATAGAAATCGCCCGCGTAGGCTGCCTCGTAATTCGGAGTGCCATCACCCTTCGTGTACGTTGCGCTGTTTTTCTTCGCGCCATCGGTTTGAAATTCCCATGCGGTCTTCTGCTGTTTCAGGTCGATCGCGAACAATGTTCCGGAATGTGAACCAGAGTAGAGCATCTGCCCTGCGATGATCGGTGAAGCAAACGTAGGCCAGCCCGAGAATTTCAAGGAGAACAGTTCTGCTCCAGTCTTGGCATCGAGCGCGCGAAACATACCCGAATCGGAAGTTGCGAAGTAAACCTTTTCATTCTGCACGAGGGGAGACGCGATCACCCATGACCCCTTATTGTTGTATGCCCATTTTTTCTGACCAGTAGTCGCATCGATCGCGTACAAATTGGAATCCCGGCACCCGAAATACGCAATTCCATCCGCCACCACGGCGGAGGATTGAATGCCTACCTGGTTGTGCGTGTCGGGATCTTCGCCGGTCTTGAAACGCCATTTCTCCTTACCACTCGCGGCGTCAATCGCATAGAAATAGGAATCCCAGCTTCCCATGTACAACACTCCACCGGATATCACGGGCGAAGCATGCACCACGTCTCCGGTCTTGAATTTCCAGTTTAGTGTTCCCTTCGTCGCATCCAGTGAATACACATAGCCATCGCCGCAACCAAAGTAAACGGCACCCTGCCACACCAAGGGTGAAGAAAGGTACACGTCGAAGGGGTCGGGCATGGTCTCTGCAGCAGGCTGCGATCCGTGCAGATGCGTGGCCGCGAACCGCCGCTCACCTCCCGTCTGAAACTTCCAGCGCAGCTTTCCGTCGGCCGCATCCACTGCGTAGAAATTGCCATCGTAGCTCATGAAATAGACCGTGGCATACGCCACGGCGGGCGAGGAGTTCACGCCGCTTTCCGTCTTGTAAGCCCATTTCTGCGTGCCCGCGGCAATATCAACCGCGTATAGATTGTGGTCTGAGCTGCCGAAATAAAGAGTATTTCCTACCACGGCTGGCGAAGAGACCACAATGCCCTTCGTCTGGAACTTCCATTTGATTTGCGTGAATTTTAGGACCGGTGCCGCATCATAAATACCAGGATGTTCCGGGTCGCCTCGAAAACCGGGTGAATCAGTCGCAAGGATAGTCGTGGGCATCAGAAACAGAACAGCGACAAGCACAATGCGGCTCATAAACACTCCTCTTTGAGTACTTAGACGAGGGCAGCGCTGAAAGGATTTATTACCCGAACCGAGCAATCTCCGGCCCGGCTCAGTTCCTCGTGTCCAATTCGCATCGTTAGAAGGTCAATTGCGAAAGGTACTTATAACTCGCCGCAATGTCGGCGAACGCTTCCTTCGGCGCGTCGTTCTCGACAAAATAGTGCTTGATCCCGCCAATGCTCCCTGCGGCAAAGATACGCTTCCAGTCGATGATCCCATCGCCAACGGAGGTCATCTCCTTTTCCACTTCTTTCATGTTAACCGAAGCCAGTTGCTCAGGTTTCACGTTCGGCAATTTTTTCATGTCTTTCACGTGCACCAGCGGGAATCGCCCCGGGTATTTCTTGAAATACGCCACTGGATCTTGTCCCGCCACGCTGATCCAGCACAAATCCAGCTCCATCTTCACATTGTTCGCGTCCGTCGATTCCAGCAGGAAGTCATACGGAAATTTCCCGCCTAGTTGTGCATCGGGTATGAACTCCCAGTAGTGGTTGTGGTAGGCGAACTGGATTCCTGCTTTCTTGCTGGCCTCGCCTGCCTTATTAAACGTTTCTGCCACGCGTTTGTAGCCGTCCGCTGTCCGCAACTTTTCGTCGATGTACGGGCAAACCAGAAATGTCTGCCCGATCACATGAGCGGCTTCCAGCGTTTCCGGCAACTTCTTCTCCACGACGTCGTAGCTTTCATGACTCGACGGCGAAGTGAGCCCGTTGTTGTCCAGGATCGCGCGGACATCCTTTGGCGAATGGCTGAAGTAGCCCGCGAATTCCATTTCCTTGTAGCCCACGGCGGCTACCTTGCCGATCGTGCCTTCGAAGTCAGTCTTCATGGCATCGCGGACGGTGTAAAGCTGCAAGCCGACCTTGGAAATCTTATGTTCATCGGCGAAAGTGTTTGTGGGGAGCGTGGTGAGAACTGCGGTGGCAACAGATGTTTCAATAAATGTTCGTCGGTTCATGCGGCGATTGTACACCAAACGCTCTTACCGGAACGCAACAAACAACTGGCGCCTCAAGAGAAAAAGGAAGAAGCCCCCCGAGAACATCGAGAGGCTTTTTCCTTTGGTGCGGCTGGACCCGAGGAAGTACTAGGCGTTGCCTTCTGCCTCCTCACTCCTGGGCGGAAAACTAGAATTGAAACCGCAAGCCAAACTGCATGATTCGTGGCAAGTGTGAGCCGTTCAACACCAGGAAGCCGCCGCAGGTCGGGTCGCTACCCGAAGACAGGGCCGCGCCTGGATTGCACCCCATAGAGACGGAACCACCTGCACCGCCAGATCCTCCAGGATTTGTGCCGCTGAAGGAATCCAGTTGCGTGTGGTTGAACGTGTTGAAGGTTTCCCAACGGAACTCGAATGCGTAACGCTCCTTGAACTCGAAGCGCTTGAAGAGTCCCATATCAAAATTTAACCGCCCGGGCTGTCTTAGCATGTTGCGGGCCGCATCGCCAAACGTCAGTCCTACGGGTTCGGCAAACGCTGTGGGGTTGTAATTAAGTTTTCCAAACAATCCCGCTGCTCCGAACGCCTGCTTTACGTCCGCGGGGACCACATTGGGATTTCCGACGACGTCAGGATAGGATGGAATGCCCACGCCGTTCGCCACACCCGCGCTGTCTGAATACTGCGTTCCATTCGCGACGCTGAATGGTGCACCTGTCAATGCCACGGTTATGCCGGACCACTGCCAGCCGCCCATCAGCGTGTGTTTCCACCCGGTATCATGCTTGTAGAAGGGAAATGCGTAGACGTAGCTCAGCGAAAAGGCCTGGCGGATGTCGAAATTCGAGCTCGCCCGGTTGATTGCCGAGTTATACGAATTCACGAACCCTCCGTCGTAGCGATCGGACGAATCGTCGATCGAGTGGCTCCACGTATAGCTGGCGCTAAATGTCAAATCCCCCATCGTACGGCGCGCCGTGGCTTGCAGCGCGTTGTAGTTGGAATTCGCCGTGTTCTCTAGGCGGGTGATGCTGCCGAACCCGGCATACGGGCGGTAGTAGCCCGCCGCAGGATTCCCGCACGCAACAAAGAGATTCACCGCTGGTTGCCCGGTCACAAATGCGCCGCTCGCCGTGGTAGCTCCTGTGGGAAGACCGGTGGTTGGATCCAGAACGAAATTTGCGCTGTTCGGTTGGCAGTCGTTGCCCGTAATGGGAGCGCCCGACGCCAGATACGGATTTTGGCTTGCCGGTACGGGCTGCAACTGGTTCAGATCATATTGTCGTGTCAGATGTGTGCCCTTGCTGCCGACGTACGCGAGAGTCGCCACGGTGTGCCACGGCAACTCATGCTGCACGCTGAGGTTCCACTGCTGCATATACGGCCATTGCACCTGGCCAGGAATGGAGGTGGCGCTGAATGGGCTCGGAGCTCCTTGGGCGCCTAGTCCGACGTTAGGATATCCAATTTGACTGCCTACGCTTCCGTTTTGAACCAGTGGCGACGGATTCCCTTGAAGGGATTCAGCGTTGGCTTCATTTCCGTTCATATGCTCGAAGAAAATTCCATAGCCGCCTCGAATCGCCCACTTTCCGTTCCCAAAGGGATCATAAGCGAATCCGACGCGTGGCCCAGGGTTCATGTACTTGTTTTTCATGCATCCTGTAGGTCCCATGGAAATCCCCGGATAGCTTTGATTAATTGCGCCGCACTGGATGAACCCGTTAAAAGGATTGGTCGTGGGAAGCAGAAGTTGGGCGTTTGGGTCATTGTAGGGATAGAGTGCCGGGCCACTCAGAGGAACGTAGTTGGTATTGGAGAAATTGAACTCCTTGAACTGCTTCTCCTGGTATCGGCCGAAGAAGCTCCAGCGCAGTCCCAGGTTCAATGTAAGCTTTCTAGTCACTCGCCAATCATCCTGAAAAAAGGGCTCAAAGATCTTGTAGCGGTCATAGAAGTATGGCTGTGCGCTGGTTTGCGCATAAGAACTCACCTGACCAGTTTGGAGATCCGCAAAGGGATTCCCTGTCGTATTCGGGTTATTAATGTCAAAAACCAGTTGACCCTGGATATCCGCGGTGGATTGCTGGTTTTTCTGTGCAAACGCTACATAGCCGCCAAAGAACATTGTGTGGTTGCCGTGAATGTACGTCATGATGTCCCGGTACGTGTAGGTGGGGTTAGCGTTCTTCCAGGGAAAGTAGCCCGTGTCCACCATAAAACCGCCCGTGCCGTAAGCCGTGCCATTCGTGTTGCCAACAGAAATAGCCGGGATCTTGTTCGCCTGAGTGAATTGTGTTGGGAACAACGGCTGCAGATCGATACCCCCGGAAGGCAGGGCCACGTTGGTGATGTTCGACAGGATGATATGGTCGGCCGTGTAGCTGGCGACAAATTCGTTCAGCAGGTTTGGTTTGATTGTCGAAGTCAGGCGAACGACAAAACTGGTAGTCGGCCCCACAAAGTTGGTGTTGGTATTGTCAAAGGTATTGTTGTAAACGCCCCAGAGCGGGCCTTGATTGATGGTCGACCAGGAATCGTGGATGTATCGCACCGTCAGCCGCTCGTTCTCGGAAAAGTTCTGGTCTACGCGGATCAGTTCTTCCCGCCAATTCGTCGGATAACTTGGGTTCGCTATGTAGGCTGGTAACGGACTACCAGCGGCCTGCCCTGGGCCATACGTACCCAATGTGTTATTCGCCTTGGGAATCATCGACAGCAGGGCAGGTACCGTTGTCGATCCAGTTGCCGGCAAAGTATTGTTCACGAACGGCGTCCCGGGGTTCCCGGACTGGTAAGGGCAGTCTGGAAAAGCGGTTGGATCGAAAGACGCTCCCGTATACACTGGGCAAACGTCGTTGAAATTTCCGGTGCGCTCTGCATCCGATGGCACGTTTTGGCTGATGGTGCTACCGGGAACGATTTCTCGCCGCCATTCCTGCGACCAGAAGAAGAACGTCTTCTTCCTATCCGTATTGTAGTGATGGGGAATAAAGATGGGTCCGCCGAAGGTGTAGCCGAAATCGTTCTTTTTGTAATCCGGCCGAGGCACTCCCTGCCCGCTATTTTCCCAGGAGTTTGCGTTGAAGTCTTGATTGCGTACATACTCAAACGCACTCCCATGGAACTGCGTGGTACCCGACTTCGTCTCCACTTCCACCGAGCCAGAGCCGTTCTTCCCGTACTGCGCTCCGTATGTCGACGTTAACACCTTAAACTCGGAAATCGCTTCCAGGTTGGGATAGACATTCAGCGTGGAGTTGGACCCGTTGTCCATGTTGTCGCCGCCGTCGATCTCCCAGTTGTTGTACTCCGTGCGGCCTCCGTTGATGCTGTAGGCCACGTTTCCCGCTACCCCCACCAGCCCCTCATCTTGTCCCGTCTGGTTCACCACCCCTGGCGCCAGCGTCACAAGCTGCGTAAAGTTCCGCCCGTTCAGCTCCAGCTGCTGCACTTGCTTCCCGGTAATCGTGCTTGCGATTTCCGCCGATTGTGTATCCACTTGCGCCACGCTCTCGCCGGTCACAATCACTTCTTCTGTAACCGCTCCGACTGTCAGCGCTATGTCCACGCGCGATTTCTGCGCCACTTCCAGCACCACGCCTTTTGCTTGAAACTTTTGAAATCCTTTGGCCGTCACCGTCACGTCATAGCTGCCGGACGGTAATGCGGGAACCACATAGGCTCCCTCACCGTTTGTTTCGGTGGTCCGCGTCAGGTTGCCCGCCGCGTTGGTCACCACCACTGTTGCGCCCACCACTGCGGCGCCTGATTTGTCTGTTACCGTTCCGCTGATCACGCTGATGTCCTGCGCCGAGACGCGGAACGCTAGCAGTAAAAATGCGATGGCTCCCAGCAAACGGAGGAGCCGACCTGTGCCCATACTGTGAGTAGAGAAGAAGAGTGCCTTCACGATGAGACCTCCCGAACCAGAAACTTTTTCCAGACTTTCACGGACTTTAGGAGGAATAGAGACGAGGCTATAATCCTAACCAACTCTGTTGACCAGCGCCCACTCGCCTGACATCCCTCGGTCCTCGACAGGACCTCGACAACCCCGAAAAACTCTTATTAAATCGGATTAATAGCGGATAGTAACAACTCTGTCAAGCCCAAAGTGCCTTGTGCGCCCCTGCGCTACTTGCGCAAGTTGCCAATCTTGGTTCCCTGGATTTCTTTAGTCTTCCTTGAACCGGCCTCATGGAGTGTCGCAAACTAGAAAGGAATGCCTCCATCATCTAATTTCCGTGCTATTCCCATTCTTCTCGCCGTTGTTGCGTTTCTTTCTTGCCCCTCTCCTGTCCCCTCATCTGAATCTTTCCCTCACTCCCAAGCCAAACAATCGGCAAGTCTTGTGGACGCTCAGTCTTGGTTTCAGAAAGGCCAGGCGGCACTCCAATCCGGCGACCTTAATGCGGCTGAAGAAGCTTTCCGCCAGGTTCTGATCGTTGACCCGAATGCTGCTGCCGCCTATGCCAACCTCGGGGTTATCGCCATGCGTCGTCGGCAATGGGATGAGGCCCTCAAGCACCTCAAGAAAGCGGAAACGCTATCCCCGCATGTGTCGGGCATTCGCTTGAATATTGCTTTGGTCGAATTCCGCCAGGAGAACTACGGCGGGGCCATCCCTTACCTGGAATCCGTCGTCCGCGACGATCCAGGGTCCACACAAGCTCGCTATCTCCTCGGACTTTGCCAGGTTTTCACGCTGAACTATACCGCCGCGGCCAGGACTCTCGAGTCCCTATGGCCTCAATCATCGTCCGATGTCATGTACCTCTACGTTTTAGGCATGGCCGCAAATCGCGCTGGAGATAAAGCCCTCGACGATCGGGCCATGAAACAGCTCGTTGTTGTTGGCAGCGACTCCCCCGAGTTTCACCTCATTCTCGGTAAGTCCTACCTACAGCGTCAGGAGTACGACGCCGCCCTCGCGCAATTTCAAAAAGCTCTTGCTGCCAACTCCAATCTTCCTTTCCTGCATTTCAACCTTGGCCTTGTCTACTTCGACCTCGGCCAGCTAGATAAAAGTGAACAAGAATTCTGCCAGGATATTGCGATCGAGCCCGACCTTGCTGATAACTATGTCCAGCTCGGAAAACTGTACCTTCGGATGCAACGGGAAGTCGACGGCGAACGCGAATTTCGTGAAGCTCTCAAACGCGACCCGCGACAGTCCAGTGCGCTTTTCAATCTTGCTAAGCTTTATCAGGATCAGCAAAAGTACCAGCAGGCGCTCAAGAAGATTGACGCCGCAATTAAAGTGGCGCCCGACAGCGGGAAAGTTCATTTCCTTCGGGGCCAGATCCTGCAGCATCTTGGAAATAAAGAAGAAGCCAAAGTTGAGTTCGCTACTGCCAAGCAGCTCATGGATCTTCAGGTGAACAAGGATCGCGAAGAACTTGAAGAACGCTTTATTCCCAGCCCTGAATTGAAGCAGCCTCCCAATTAATCCTCACGCAGTGACGCTAGATCCTCGGCGCCTGCCACGCTCCGCGCGACTCCTCCAGTTTTTCCGCCACTCTCAACAGAATTTCTTCCTCGTACGGTCGACCAATCAGTTGCACATTGATGGGCAGCCCCTCCGGCGAATGCCCCATCGGCAGCGACACGCCTGGAAATCCTGTCAGATTCATCCATTGGCAGAATCGCATCGTGTCGCGGTAATTGTGCGGATCTCCTGCCTGGTAGTTGCCGGCCCCGTGTCGAAATGCGGGTGCAGAGGAAACCGGCGAAAGCAACACCCCCACTCCGCCCATCTGTCGCAGAATATCCTCGCGCACCAGGTCCCTTTCTGCGCATGATTCCATGAACCGTTCCAGGGTCACGCGCGGCTCCTTGCCCACCACGCCCAGATATTCGCACAGCATCGGACTCAACAATTCCTCTTGCCCCTTGGTCCCTTCCGCGAGCAATTTTCCAATCACCGGTCCAAAGAAGAACCACCATAGTTCCAGCGCCCGATCCAGTTTCTGTAAAGGGAAGCGCTCCACACGAAATCCCTGCTCCTCCAAAAGTTTCCCCGCGCGTTCAACCGCCAACAGCGTTTCCGGCGTTGCTCGCCCCAATGCAGGGTTTTCCACAATACCCACGCGCAGACCGCGGACCTCCTCCGAGAGAATCTCGCGCAACGGAACTGGCGCGCTTAGCGCATCCCCCGGATCCGCACCAGCCATCACTGCAAACAAAGCGTGCACATCCGCCACCGTTCTCGCCATTGGCCCCACCACGCCAATCCACCCAAACGCACCTGCCCCAGGTGGATAGTGTCCCGTCGCTGCAATTCTCCCTGGCGTTGGCTTCAGCCCACAGATCCCACAGAAATGCGCGGGCACACGGATCGATCCGCCTCCGTCGCTTCCCACTCCTCCGAGGGAACATCCGCTCGCGATCGCCGCGGCTTCGCCACCACTCGAGCCGCCCGCGGAATATTCCAGGTTCCAGGGATTCGACGTTTTCCCGCTCACGCGATTGTTGGTCTCGTACGCCACCAGGAACTCCGGCGTATTTGTGTTGCCCAGCAAAATTGCTCCCGCAGCTTCCAGCCTCGCCACTGCCATCGCATCTTTCGCCGGTACATAGTCTTTCCTCAACAATGATCCCGCTGGGCACGGCCAACCCGCCACGTTTATGCTCGACTTGATCGTCAGAGGAATCCCCTGCAACGCCAGCAATGCCTCTCCGCGTTTCAAGCCCGCCTCTGCGGCGTGTGCCTTCGCGATCGCTGATTCCTCATCCAGGTGCAGAAACGCATTCAGCTTTGGTTGCAATTCGCGCGCACGTTTCACATGCGCCGTTATCAAGTCCACCGGCGACAGCTCTTTTTTGCTGTAGCTCTTCAGCACTTCCGCGATCGAAAAATCAGTAAGGGGTCGCATCGGTTCACTCGAGGAAGGTACTGGGGACAGGAACAGGCGTCAATTCAATTCCGGTGCGCCTCAATAATTTTCCTGCCGGGGTGCGTTGCCTTACAAATTCCCGCTATAAAAACGGTTGACGACGACCTGTGTAGTCAAGACAATCAAGGGAGTGCTGGGTCAGGATTTCGCCAGCCGCTTGTCGCGCATCCAGAAAGAACTTTCCTTAATGAGTCTTAAACTCACCGTTTCCCGCGCTTTTCTGTTTATTTTCTTTGGCACGCTCTCGCTCGCCGGACTCAGTTTCATCTCAGTCCTGCGCCTGAAGGCCACGCAAGCTCCGGCCGCTTCTCGTCCTGCCATTTCGGCGGAAGCCCTGCGTCTCAATACCCTCGGTGTCGCTTTCCTGAATCAGCAAAAAGGCGCTGACGCACAAAAATACTTTGAGAAGGCTCTGGCCGCCGATCCAAAATTTGGAGTAGCTCGCTTGAATCTCGGAATCGCGCTTCTCAGTCAGCAGAAGCTCGAGCAGGGACTCGCTGCACTCGAACAGGCTTCTACACAAATCCCCAACGATCCCTACGTTTGGTACAACCTGGGTCTCGCCTACAAGGATCTTGGCGAGCCGCAGAAGGGAATTGTCGCTTTCGAACGTGTCACCCAAATTGTTCCCGATGAACCCGACGCCTTCTACTTCATCGGCTTCCTCGATTCACAACTCCAGAAGTACGACGAAGCTATCACCGCATTCAAAAAGGCTCTCTCGCTCGCGCCCTATCATGCCTCGGCCCAATTCGGTCTTGCACGGGCTTACCAGCGCAAAGGGGAAACCGATGCGGCGCGTGAAGCCATGAAGCTGTTCCAGAAAAACAAGGAAGCCCATCTCGGCGACCCATTTGGCGCAGGCTACGGTGAGCAGGGTAAATACTCTCTCGGCGAGTTTATGCATGGCGCTGAAACCGATGCTCCGCCCGAGATTCCTGTCCACTACGTTCAGGGTTCACTCACAAACAGTGTTTCCACCGCCTCGCCGCTTTCCGCCAGTCGTGGCGCCTGCTTTATCGATTTCGATGGTGACGGCAAACCCGATCTCTTTCTCGTGGGTGCGGAAAAAGGGAAGAGCCGCATGCTCCACAATCTCGGTGATGGAAAGTTCGAAGACGTCACCGACAAAGCGGGACTCGCCAATATTGGCGAAGGTTTCGGCTGCACAGCCGGCGATTTTAATAATGATACCCATCCCGATCTTGCGCTCTGCGAATCCTCAGGCATTCGTCTTTTCCGTAATGGGGGAAATGGAAAGTTTACCGATGTCACGGAGAAAGTCGGCATTCGCCGCGAACCCGGTTGTTTTGCGGCGACCTTTGTCGACTATGACCACGACGGCGACCTCGATCTGTATCTGACCATGGCGCCTGCCACAGCTCCCGAAAAACGCACGAATCGTTTGTGGCGTAACAATGGGAATTCCACCTTCACCGACATCTCGGAACCAACCGGCTTGGGCGTTCCCGCTACCGACGCCGGCGTCGCTATCACCGACTTCAATAACGATCGCGCCGTCGATTTTGTCCTTGCTGGAGGCTCCGATGGCGCAAGGATCTATTTGAATCCTCGCGAGGGGAAATTTGTTCCGCTCCCGGCCATCGACTTCGCGAAGGAAAAACTCCCCCCTGCTGTTGGCGTCACCGTTTTCGATTTCAATAAAGATGGCTGGATGGATATCGCGTTCACTCATGCCGGTGCGCCTGGACTCTCTCTCTGGCGCAATATCCAGGGGAAAAAGCTCGAACGTGTTCCGCTTCCCGACTTGGGCTGGAAAGAAGGTTGGGGTCTCACTTGGGTTGATTACGACAATGATGGCTGGCTCGATCTCGTCGCTGTCGGCGAATCCACAACTGGTTCGGGAGAAATCCGCCTGCTGCGCAACCTTGGCGACGCGGGTTGGGCGGATGTCACCAAGAGTGTTCAGCTGGACGCCCTGAAACTTTCGCAACCTCGCGGAGTGGCCTTCGCCGATCTGAAAGGTAAGGGCAGTCCGGACCTGGTTGTTACTCAGGAAGGCGCTCCCCCGCTCATCCTGGAGAACATCGGAGCGAACAAAAACAATTGGCTCGCCGTCGACCTTAAGGGACTCAACGACAACAAAAGTGGTGTCGGCACCAAAGTCGAACTCTTCGCCGGCCCGCTATATCAAAAATTTGAAATTTCCTCGGCCTCCGGATATCTCAGCCAGAATGCCACTCCGCTCCTCGTGGGTCTCGGTTCGCAAAAAGTCGCGGACGCCATCCGCCTCCTTTGGCCCACGGGCGTTCCACAAGATGAAGTCGATCTCGCCGCGCTCAAAACCGTTCCCGTCGGTGAACTAGACCGCCGCGGTAGTTCCTGCCCGATTCTTTTCTCGTGGAATGGAAAAGAGTTTGAGTTCATTGCGGACATGATTGGACCCGGCGTGGTGGGGCACTGGATCGCTCCCGGTGAACGCGATGTCCCCGACCCCGACGAGTACTTGAAGGTCTCCGCCAAAAGCGTGCGCGAGAGAAATGGTTTCCTCAGTTTCCGCTTCATGGAGCCCATGGAGGAAACCGTTTACCTCGATCAGGTTCGTCTGCTTGCCATCGACCACCCGCCCGGCGTTGAAGTCAATCCCAACGAGCGCTTCGTCAGTAATCCTCCTTTCCCCGAATTTCGCGTTATTGCGACGCAGAATGCCCGCGTTCCTTCCGCCGCCTGGGATGATCGCGGCAATAACGTTCTTCCGCTACTCGCCAAAAAAGACCGCAAGTACGTCACAGATTTTCCCGATGTTCCCTTTACCGGCTTCGCCAAACTGCACTGGATTGAACTCGACCTCGGCGCCTGGCATTCCACTGAACCGCTTCACCTGCTTCTCGACGGCTACACCGACTACTTCACCGCGACTTCGATGTACGCCGCCGATCAAGCCGGTATCAAAGTCATCGCCCCCTACATCGAAGCGCAGGACGCGCGGGGAAATTGGGTCCGCGTTATCGAAGACATGGGCTTCCCCGCGGGACTTGCCCGCACTATGGTTGCCGACCTCTCCGGAAAAATTCCTCCGGGAACCAGGCGTATCCGCATCGTCACCAACCTGAAAATCTATTGGGACTCCATTCGCATCGATCAAACTCCCGAATTGCGCGAGATTCGTGTCACTGAAGTTCCGCTTGCCAATGCCGATCTGGCCTATCTTGGCTATCCCCGGGAAATACGCCTCAAGCCTGCAAGCGATACTGCCTACTCCTATTCGCACTTGAGCCCCACGGGCCCTTATGCCCACGCCGCGGGAAACTACACGCGTTACGGCGATGTGAAATCCCTGTTGAATGCTTCCGACGACAAATTTGCTATCTTTAGTTCCGGCGAGGGCGTCAAACTCGATTTTGATCCACGCTCTCTTCCCGATCTTCCCGTCGGCTGGGTACGCGACTATTTTTTCTACGCCGATGGTTTTGAGAAGGACCTCGATTTTTACGCCGCGCACCCTTTTACTGTCGAACCTCTTCCGAAGCACGGCCTGCTCTCTTATCCCTATCCTGCTGGCAAGGAATATCCGGCCGATAACGAGCATCTCGGTTACGAATTGGAATACAACACCCGCACGCGCTCCGATCGTCTCCCGGAGAATTTGCGCTACGACTATCCAGCGCCGAAGTGAGGAAAATACCATGGCGAGAGCCGGAGTCATCACCATTCGGGATGTCGCCCGAGAGAGCGGATACTCGGCGTCGACCGTCTCCATCGTCCTGAACGGCGCGCCTCTTTCACGCTACATCCCTTCGGATACCAAGGGGCGCATCGAGACTGTCGCCAAGCGTCTCGGCTATCGCCCCAATCCTCTCGCCCGCTCCTTGCGTAGCCAGCGTTCCAACATTGTTGGCGTCATGGTTTTTGATATTACGGATCCCTTTTGCACTCCGATTCTTCGCGGCCTCGAAAACTCGCTCTACCAGGCCAACTATCTTTCCTTCCTCGCCGATGCCCACAACGAAACCCATCGCTTCGAGCGCTATCTCGAAATGCTCCTCGATCGCCGCGTCGAAGGTTTGATCATCGTCGCCAACTGGTTGGTGACGGACATCAAAATCCTCGCCGATCTTACGGAACGACAGATCCCCACAGTGGTTGCCGGACGCGAAGTCGAAAGTGAACTGGGCAGCACCGTTTCCGTCGATAACGAGAGTGGCGCCGCCGTCGCCCTCGAACATCTTTACAAACTGGGCCACCGCGAAATCGCCTTTCTCCGCGGACCTAAAGCTCTTACCAGCAGTGGCCAGCGATGGAAGGGAATCAAGAACTTTGCACACTCGGTCGGCTTGTCTCTCGATGCAAAACGCATCGCCGAACTCCCTGAGTCGCTCGATGCCAACTCCAGCTTCGAAGCTGGTTCCCAACTCACCGCGGAACTCTTGCGCCGGGGCAAACCGTTCACCTCGCTGATGGCGTATGATGATGTAACCGCGCTAGGCGCCTTGCGTGCGCTTAAGAACAAAGGCCTGCGAGTTCCTGAAGATTGTTCTGTGATTGGTTTCGACGATGTCGCTCAGGCCGGGCTTTCCGTACCCTCGCTTACCACCGTCCGCCAGCCGATGGAGGCCATGGGCGCCATGAGCGCCGGTATCGTTCTCGATGCCATCAAGTCCGTTGACCAGAACCGCGAATTCTCCGTCGTGCGCCGCAAAATTCCGGCCGAACTTGTCGTCCGCGAATCCACTCGCGCCCCTACTTGATTGTGTTCCCTTCTTCTCGCTTGTGCAGCGGCCAACTTCTGGGGGCGCTTCTTTCTACGTCTTCGTAGGGACCGCCTTCTGCGGTCCGTCCACACGAATGTTTGACTAACGCCTCTTTACTCCCCTACCCGCACCCACGCCTTCTTCTGCGCACTCTCTGCAATCGTCTCGCACAACACCAATTCATGATGCCCGGTCTCAAACGTGGGGAAACTCCTCGGCGCGCGGAAATCACCTGCTGCCACATAGCTGTAAAATTCCTTGAATAACTGCACGAACGTATCGGGATACCCTTCCGCATGTCCTGCCGGGTACGCCGCGTATCCGCGTGATTCCGGCGACTGCAGCGCCGGATCCTTCGGCATCAATTCACTTGCCTGCTCCCGCCTTCCAATCCACAGGGTGTTGGGCGTCTCCGAATCAAATGCCAATGACGCCTTACTGCCGTCAATCTCAAACCACAGCCGAGCTTTCCGACCCGCACTCACCTGCGAAACCGTCATCACTCCGCGCGCGTCGTTTTCAAAGTGCAGCAGCACCGACGCGTAGTCATCCGTCGAAATCAATACCTCTTCCGCCTGTCCCTCGGCCTTTTGAAATGACTCCACGCGTTCTTTTGGTTTCTTCCGTGTCGGCAGTACTGTGGCCAGGTCTGCGCACAATTCCGAGACGTTGCTTCCCGTCATCCACATCATCAGATCCAGCCAGTGCGTGCCGATATCCGACACCGCTCTTAACTCGCCGCCCAGCTTTGGCTCCAGCCGCCAGTTCCAGTCTGTCGGATACAGCAGCCAGTCTTGCAGAAAACTTCCATGCACCAGTCGCACCTCTCCGATCGCTCCTTTTCGAATCAGCGCCCGCGCTTCTTGGCACAGTGGGTAATACCTCAGATTGTAGGCAACCCCGCCAACCAGTTTCGTCTCCTTCACCAGCGACACCAGCGCCGCAGATTCCCGCGAATCCAGCGTCAGCGGTTTCTCGCAAAGTACGTGCTTTCCCGCGCGCAGCAATTGGCTCGATTCCTGAAAATGCAGATAATTCGGCGTACACAAATGCACCACCTGAACCGTTTCATCTGCCGTCAATTCCTCCAGCGATCCATACGCCCGAGGCAAACCCAAAGTTCCCGCCGCTGCTTTCGTTCTTTCCGGTGTGCTGCCCAAAGTTCCCTGCACGGAAATTCCCAGTCGCCGCAGCGCATCCAGGTGCGCTCTGCCCACAAATCCCAGACCAACAATCGCCGCATTTGGCTTCTTCATGTGAATTCCTTTGGACTCCTCGGTATCGTCTATAGATGTGTCGTCGCTCCAACTGATTGCTCTTTCGCCACAGCCATACTCGCCGTGAGCAACGGGCAAGCGCAAGCAATCCGCGCGCAAACCCAGTGCACTCGTCTGGGTCGAGTCCGCGTTCGTTCTGGGGAGTTTTCAATCATCGGAAATTTCCAGCGCCCTCTTTGTTAACCCCAAATCTTCTTCTCTGTCAAATTTCCAGTTTATAAATCCGAGTTTCTCCGCTCGGCACCATGGGCAATCTTTCTTTCGGTCCACAAATACCATTTGTGAAGCGCAGGCATCCTCCGGCAAACTGATGCGGTTCATCAAGCGCCTTCGACTCCCGCGAGGAGGTTATTCCGTGCTCAAGCAAGTCATCCCAGTCCTGCACATGACCAACGCGGACGCTACCGAAGAGTTCTACTGTCGGCTCCTCGGTTTTCGACGCGAGTTCAATGTCCCGGCGAACGAGACAAGGCGCGACCCCTGTTACCTGGGAGTCTCCCGCGACGGCGCGGTCCTGCACCTTTCTTCGCACGCGGACGACGGCGTGGTCGGCGGCGTTGTCTATTTCCTCACCGACGATGTCGATGCGCTCCATTCGGAATTCCTCTCGAAGAAGGTCTCCATTCATATCGCCCCCGTGGACCAGACTTGGGGCATGCGCGAACTTTACGTCCTTGACCCAGACGGCAACAGTGTCCGCTTCGGTGCTCCGGTGCGTTCCGAGCGAACGGCATCGGACTGAACGCCGGTCACAATCGGGCCTTTCATTGACTTCACTCCTGATTCGCACATAGCATACCGCTCGATGAAAATGCCCTCACGCAAGTTCCGTCTGCCCCATCCGGAACCCATCGATGCCCTCGTTCACGCTCGTTCTGGCGGCATCGCCACCTTCATGCGCCTGCCGCACATCACACAACCTGAAGAACTGGACGTCGCTCTTCTTGGCATACCTTTTGATGGAGGTACTACCTACCGCCCCGGCCCGCGATTCGGCCCGCGCCACGTTCGCCAGCAATCCGTCTTGATCCGCCCCTGGAATCCCGTCCTTAAGTTGAATCCCTTCGCAAAATTCCGCGTCGCCGATTTTGGCGATTTTTCCGTGAATCCGCTCTCCATTGAAGACACCTTCCTCCGCGTCGAGCGTCAGATGCTCCCGTTGTTGAACGCCGGCACACGCTGCATCTCGGTCGGTGGTGATCATTCTCTCAGTCTTCCGCTCCTCCGCGCCATTGCCAAAAAACACGGCCCCGTCGCCCTCATTCAGTTCGACGCCCACAACGATCTTTGGGACGAATACTTTGGCTGCAAATACTCCCACGGCACACCGTTCCGCCGTGCCATCGAAGAAGGCTTACTTCTGAAAGGGAGCTTTCTGCAGGTGGGACTGCGAGGCCAGGTCTACTCGGAACATGATTTTGATTTTGCTCGCCTTCATAAAGTGAAAATGATTACCGCGGAGGAGTACCACGCTGCCGGTGTCTCACTTTTCCGCCGTCATCTCCGTGCCTTGCGCGGTCAGCCTGTGTACGTCACGCTCGATATCGATTCCGTTGATCCTGCTTATGCCCCGGGAACCGGGACTCCCCAGGTCGGGGGCTTCACCAGCGCGCAGATCATTGAGCTCGTCCGCGCCCTCCGCGGCTTGCACATTGTCGGCTGCGACCTCGTCGAAGTTTCCCCACCTTACGATACTGGCGAAATCACTTCGCTCCTCGCCGCCAATCTTCTCTACGAACTTCTCTGCATCTTCTAACCTAAATGCCCACTCTCGCCCGCAAACTCAGCCTCGCCAATTATTTCGCTCTCGGGTTTGGCACTATGATCGGCACCGGCTGGATCGTTCTGATGGACGACTGGCTCGCCCGCGGTGGTCCGCTTGGCGCCATGCTTGGCTTTGGCCTTGGCGGCATCCTTCTTCTTCCTGTCGGTTACATTTACGGCCAGTGGGTTCGGCGCCTTCCCGATGCCGCCGGCGAAGCAGCCTACACTGCCCAGGTTTTCCCTCCGCTGGTCAGTTATTTCACCGGCTGGATCATGCTTCTCGCCTATTTCATCGTCTGCCCCTGGGAGGCCGTGGTCGTCGGAAAGCTTGCGGCCTATATCTTTCCGCAGCTCGATACCTTCGAACTCTATCGCGTTGCCGGCCAGCCCGTTTTTCTTCCGCGCCTGGTTCTCGGCGTCGCCCTCACCCTGCTCCTCGCCTTTCTCAACTATCTCGGCATCCGCGCCAGCGCCACATTCCAAAGCTGGGCCACCTCCTGCGTGCTCGGCATATTTCTACTGCTCGTTACCGTCAGTGCGCGTAATGGCTCAACCATGAACCTCAAGCCGCTCTTCAGCCACGCCCCCCTTGCTTCCATTTTCCTGGCGCTCCAAATCGTTCCCTATTTCGTCACCGGCTTTGAATCTGTTCCCAAAGTCGCCGAAGAAGCACACCCGGGTTTCCCGCCAAACGGTTTCTTCAAAGCCATTGCCATGGCTCTGCTGGTCGGCTCTGGATTCTATGTTCTTTCCATTGGTGCCGTCTCTTACATTGCTCCCTGGCAGAGCCTTCTCGGCAAGCGCTTCGCTACAGCCATCGCCTTCGAACGCGGCACGCACTCCGTCTGGCTTGTTCGCGTGATCCTCGCCATTTGTCTCATCGCGCTCTTCCAGATCTTCAACGGTAACTTCGTCGCTTCCACTCGTCTGGTTTTTGCATTCGGCCGTCGCGGCACCATCCATCCTGCATTCGCTTCCATTCACACAAAATATCTTTCGCCCACCGTTGCCATCCTCGGCGTCACCTTCGGAACTCTAGTCGGCCTGCTTCTTGGCGACTCCATCCTCGTTCCTGTCACCGAAGTGGGTTCCATGGCTTCGTCATTCGGCTGGTTCGCCAGCTGTCTATCCTTCTTTCTTGTAGAGCGAGATGCGCGCCTGCGCCTGATCGCCACTCTCGGTATCCTTATCTCTCTCCTGTTTCTGCTGATGAAGCTTCTCCCCGTCTTTCCCGGTCACTTCTCCTTAGCCGAATGGATCGCCCTCTCCTCTTGGCTCCTCATCGGCCTGCTCCTCCATCGCCGACAGCCTCGGTAGTGGCCATTTTTGGTGGGCGATCTTAAGGACCGCCTTTTAAGGCGTATTCCTAGCGCCAGCATGAACTTGCGGGGTGAGCGTTTTTGACTTTGCCTTTTCTCAGTTTGTCATCCCGACCGGAGTGCCGAGTGCCGCACTTTTTGTGGCTCGCAGTGAGGGATCGCGGCAAGTTCCCCACCTGGCTACAATCGGTGGAATCGCCCGTTCCTTCCGGCATCTCTCGCTCGTGTATACTTTCCTATGCTCTCTCTCTCACCCATTCCATGATTCCTTACCTACACCTGGGCCCTCTCAACATTCCCACTTTCGGCCTCATGGTCGCCCTCGGCCTCATCGTTGCCGCCTATATTCTTCAAACTGATTTCGTCCGCCGTGGCATGAAGGCCGACGCCTTCAGCATGATTACTCTAGCGGGAGTTGCGGGCATCGTGGGCGCCAAGCTCTACCATTTGCTCGAATCTCCCGCGGAATTCTTCGCCAATCCCATCGCGCTGATCTTCACGCGTTACGGTTTCGCCTGGTTCGGTGGATTTCTCGGCGGTTTCGGCGCCATGGTTTATCTTGGCCGACGCGCGCATCTCCCTTTCTGGCAATTCCTCGACGCCTGCACTCCCGCCGCCTCCGTCGGCTACGCCATCGGCCGCATCGGCTGCTTCCTCTCCGGCGATGGCGACTACGGCCGCCCTACGAATCTTCCCTGGGGAATGAGCTTTCCCAACGGCGTCGTTCCTACTACCCAGACTTGTGTCGAGCAGGGCTTCCCCGCGAATTGTAATGTCCACCCCGCGCCGCTCTACGAACTCGTCATCTGGTGCGCCATCGGTGCCTTACTCTGGTATCTCGGCTCCCGCTGGATGCGCAATCCAAAATCCATGGGCCAGCTTTTCGCTACCTACCTGATTCTTACCGGTATGGCGCGCTTCCTCGTGGAAATCATCCGCATCAATCCCCGCTCGTTCTTCGGAATGTCCAACGCCCAGGCCGCCAGTGTTCTCTCTGTCCTCGCAGGAGTAGTTTTGTTCTTCTGGTTGAGAAGCCGGCCTCAGCAGCCCTACGCATCTCAAGGCAAGACTCTCCGCTGACAATTCCTCCTCCATTCGGAGTGCCGCTCTCGTGATAAGGACCTATTGTCAATTGGTATTCTTATTCGAATGGGATGCGCGGCGAGGGCTAAGGCACCCGCAGGCGTATTGCAGACGGACCCGTTCTTCACATTCGATGCGCGGCAAGCAAAGCTTGCTGCCGCCGAGGGCCGAGGGCGGAGGTGACGTGAAGTACGTCCAGTGTTCGAGTACCCAAAGGAGGAGTTTGCCGGCGCGCGATCTGCTTCGCCCGCTCGAAGGCGCTCGCCGGCAATGGGGTGACCAGTAGAACTCTGACTTCGAGGTCTGTACGCATCAGGGCGTGAGCGGCACTATCCCAGCAAATTCCGCAGCACATACTGCAGGATGCCGCCATGCTGGTAGTACAGAACTTCTTCTGGAGTATCGACTCGCACCGTCGCAGCGAACTTCTTTTCTTTTCCGTCCGGTGCTTTCGCACGGACGGTCACATTTCCCCGCGGTGTCAGTGAAACCACGCCTTCGATATCAAACACTTCGTGGCCCGTCAGCCCCAGCGTTTCGCGTGTCTCGCCATGTTTGAACTCCAGCGGCAATACACCCATGCCCACCAGATTGCTCCGGTGAATGCGCTCAAAGCTTTCGGCAATCACGACGCGCACACCAAGCAGGCGCGTGCCCTTGGCTGCCCAGTCGCGCGAAGAGCCCGAGCCATATTCTTTGCCGGCAAGCACCACCAGCGGCACGCCGTCCTCGCGATATTTCACCGCGGCATCGTAGATGAACATCTTTTCGCCGTCCGGCAGGTGCAGTGTCCAACTGCCTTCCGTGCCCGGAGCCAACTGGTTGCGCAACCGGATATTGGCAAACGTGCCGCGCATCATCACTTCATGATTCCCGCGCCGCGCCCCGTACGAATTGAACTCGTGCGGCTTTACACCGTGCGCAATCAGATATTTCCCCGCAGTTGAGTCCACGGCAATCGAGCCGGCAGGCGAGATGTGATCGGTGGTCACACTGTCACCGAGCACCGCCAGCACCCGTGCGCCGTGAATGTCCGCCAGCACCGGCGGCGTTTTTGGCATGTTCTCGAAATAGGGCGGTAGCTTGATATACGTGGAATTTGCGTCCCACTGATAAAGGTCGCCCTCTGGAACCGGCATCGACCTCCAGTGCGCGTCGCCATCAAAGACTTCGCTGTATGTCTTGCGGTACTGCTCGTTGGTAACCGAGGCGCGCACCGTGGTTTCCACTTCCTGAGCTGACGGCCAAATGTCCCGCAGAAAAACGGGTTTGCCCGCCTTGTCCTTCCCCAACGGTTCACTGGTCAGGTCCATATCCATGCGGCCGGCGAGGGCATACGCCACCACCAGCGGAGGCGAAGCAAGGTAATTCGCGCGCACCAGCGGGTGTATGCGTCCTTCAAAGTTGCGGTTTCCGCTGAGCACTGCCACCGCCACCATGTTGTTTTCTTTGATCGCCGCGCCGATCGGTTCGGACAGCGGTCCGCTGTTGCCAATACACGTTGTGCAGCCGTAGCCAACCAGGTGGAACTTCAGCTTCTCCAGATAACTCATCAATCCCGATGCATTCAGATAATCGGTTACCACTTTCGAGCCGGGTGCCAGGCTGGTCTTTACCCACGGCTTAACTTGCAAGCCCCGCTCGACCGCTTTTTTCGCCAGTAGGCCCGCGCCCAGCATCAGGGAGGGATTCGATGTATTCGTGCAACTCGTAATCGCCGCAATCACCACCGCTCCGCTCGACAGGTCAAACGCATCGCCATTGTTTTTCACCGCAACCTGCTTTGCGGGGAGGCCTTCCAACACTTTCGTGAATGACGTCTTCGCGTTCTTCAGCGAGACACGATCCTGCGGACGCTTGGGGCCGGCCAGTGTCGCTTCCACGCTGCCCAAATCGAGTTCCAGCACATCGCTGAAGACCGGATCCGGTGTCGAGTCCGTGCGGAATAGCATCTGCTCCTTGCAATATGCCTCCACCAACGCAATCTGCTCGTGGGTGCGCGCAGTGAAATGCAGATACGCCAGGGTTTCGTCGTCCACAGGGAAGAAACCCATTGTCGCGCCATATTCTGGCGCCATATTGGCGATCGTGGCGCGGTCGGGCACGCTGAGGCTCGTCAACCCAGAGCCAAAAAATTCCACGAACTTGCCAACCACCCCCTTCTTTCGCAGAATTTCCGTCACCGTCAATACCAGGTCGGTGGCTGTCGCTCCTTCTTTCAAGCGTCCGTGCAATTTGAAACCGACGACTTCCGGCACCAGCATCGAAAGTGGCTGGCCCAGCATCGCCGCCTCTGCTTCAATTCCCCCAACGCCCCAGCCGAACACGCCCAGCGAATTCACCATCGTAGTGTGCGAATCGGTGCCCACAAGAGAATCGGGGTACGCTTCCAGGTGATTGCCATTCGGCATGGAGCACACTACGCGCGCCAGATATTCGATGTTCACCTGGTGACAAATGCCCGTATCCGGTGGCACAACCTTAAAATTACGAAAAGCAGTCTGGCCCCAGCGCAAAAATGCGTATCGCTCCACGTTACGCTGAAATTCCAGTTCCGCGTTCAGTCCAAAGGCATTCACACTGCCGAAATTATCCACCTGCACGGAATGATCGATGACCAGTTCCGCGGGAAACAGTGGATTGATGCGCTTGGGATTGCCACCCATTTTCTGCACGGCTTCCCGCATCGTCGCTAAATCCACAATCGCCGGGACGCCGGTAAAGTCCTGAAGCAGGACACGGGCGGGCATGAATGCGATTTCCCGTTGCGGGCCGTTCGGCGTCCACTTCGCGAGTGCTTTAATATCGTCTGCGCGCACAAACTTGCCGTCCTCCACGCGCAACAGGTTTTCCAGAAGGATGCGGAGAGAAAAAGGTAGTTTGGCGATGTGGCTTAGGCCTTGCTCTTCGAGCTTTTCGAGGCGCTGGATTTCAAAAACCTGCGCGCCAACATTCAGCTTGTCGCGAGTACCGAAGGAATTTGCTGCGGAGATGGGCATTCTGTCCATCCTTTCAGGGGATGATAGAGCTTCTATGATAACCGAAATCGCCGCGAGTCGCGGAGCGGCTATAATGGGTAATCGTGAAAGTTGTGCTGATCTCCACTTACGAAATGGGCCGCCAGCCATTCGGTTTGGCTTCCCCTGCGGCGTGGCTGCGCAATCGTGGGCACGACATCACCTGCTTGGACCTTTCCCGGGTGCCACTGAATGAACAAGCCGTGCGCCAGGCCGGCCTGATCGCTTTTTATGCCCCCATGCACACAGCCACGCGGTTGATACTTGAGTTGCTGGAACCGTTGCGCCGATTGAATCCGCGCGCGCATTTCTGCGCGTACGGTTTGTACGCCAATCTGATAGCGGAAAGTTTTCAGAAGCATGGCGTGAAAAGCCTGTTTAGCGGGGAATTCGAGCAGGCTTTGGTCGATCTGGCCGAGCATCTTTCCGGCCTTTCCGCCTCTCCGCAAATACATCCCCTCGATTCAAATATTTCGTTGGCGCGGCTGCGTTTCTATCCTCCCGACCGCACAGACCTGCCGCCGCTGCGTTCCTATGCGCATTTAGTGCTACCCGATGGAGAGCATCGTGTCGCCGGTTACACGGAAGCGAGCCGCGGCTGCAAGCATCTTTGCCGGCATTGCCCGATTGTGCCGGTTTACAATGGGGTGTTTCGGATCGTCGACCGCGACGTGGTTCTTGCTGACATCCGGCAGCAGGTTGCTGCGGGCGCTCAGCACATCACGTTTGGCGATCCCGATTTCTTCAATGGCGTGGGCCATGCGATTCCGGTGGTAGAAGCGTTGCACCGCGAGTTCCCTCGGATCACCTATGACGTAACCATTAAGGTGGAGCATCTACTGAAGAATGTGGAATTGCTGCGCACACTGCGCGCCACGGGGTGTCTTTTTATTGTTTCCGCCGTGGAATCACTAGACGATGCCACGCTGCAAAAACTGCAGAAGGATCACACGCGGGCAGATTTTCTAAAAGTGGTCAAGGAATGTCGACGCGCCGGAATCACACTTCAACCTACATTTGTCCCATTTACGCCGTGGACAACATTCGAACAGTATCTGGACCTGCTTGAACAGTTACAGCGGGCTGAGTTAGTCGAGGCCGTGGCTCCGATTCAACTAGGAATCCGCCTGCTGATCCCTCCTTCGTCGAAACTGTTCGAGTTGGATGAAATTCGGGCGCTCGTTGGTCCCTTTGACCCGCAAGCACTCGTTTATCCGTGGAAGCACGAAAATCCGGCAGTGGATGCTCTTGCCGAAGTGGTGCAGGAAATAGTCGCCGCCAGTGAAAGATTGAATCGTGGCCGCGCGGCTACGTTTGAGCGGATTTGGCGTGCTGCGAGGCTCGCCGTTGGCCGTTCTGCGGAAGAATATGAGTTGCCGCTACTCGCTTCGCGCGCATCGGTGCCGTATCTCAATGAGCCCTGGTACTGTTGAGCAGAGCCAACGCGGGACCAGTTGGTCCCTATTGCAAAAGCTAAAGAAGCTGTGCGCCAGGCGGAAACCTTTGTCTGAACGATTTGTGCGAGAATTCGGACCAATCCTATGACCGCCCGCAAACGGCTGTTGTTGTTTGCCACAAAACTCGGATACCAGACGCGCGCCTTCAATTCCGCAGCCGAGAAGCTTGGCGTCGACCTTGTTTTTGTGACAGATCGCTGCAATCGTCTGGACGATCCCTGGAACGATCGAGCGATGGGCGTTCATTTCGAGCACGCCGAAGAGGCTGCGAATTTGGTACTGCAAGCCCAACGCGAATTGCGCGTTGATGGAATTCTTGCGCTAGGTGATCGTCCGGGACCGACGGCCGCATACGTGGCGTGCGGCCTTGGAATTCTGTATGACCATCCAGCCAGTGTCGAAGCTTGCCGTAATAAACTCCGGATGAGGGAAGTTCTACGTGATGCGGGCCTCCCTGTCCCCTCGTTCCGTCGAGTTTCCCTGCAGCCGCCGCCGGAGCCCGACTTTCTCGGCGTTACCTACCCTTGCGTACTCAAGCCAGTTTCGCTTTCCGCCAGTCAGGGAGTGGTGCGCGCGGACAATCGCGAAGAATTCCTTGCCGGTGCCGCCCGGCTAAAGCACCTGCTGGAATCTCCTGAAATACAAGCCAGCCACGAACCTGAGCTGGATCACATGCTCGTGGAAGACTATCTCCCGGGCAGGGAAGTAGCCGTCGAGGGATTGCTGACGGACGGGAACCTGCGGGTGCTTGCCATCTTCGACAAGCCGGATCCTCTCGAAGGTCCGTATTTCGAGGAAACGATTTACGTCACACCCTCGCGATTGGATAAGGAAGAGCAACGAGCGATTCAAGAATCTCTGGTGAATTCCGTGCGCGCGTTAGGTTTGATTCACGGACCAGTCCACGCGGAATTCCGGTTGAATGACCAAGGCGTGTGGCCAATTGAACTTGCGCCTCGTCCCATTGGCGGACTGTGCGCGCGAGCTTTACGTTTTGAAATCCCGGGAACTTCACAGGCAATCGGGCTGGAAGAACTTCTGCTGCGCCACGCTCTCCATCTGCCCGGCGCGGGCGCGGAACGCGAGGCTACGGCGTCGGGTGTCATGATGATTCCCGTCCCGCAAAGTGGAATTCTGGAGAGGGTGGAAGGGGAAGAAGCTGCTTGCGGCGTCGCGGGTATCACAGGCCTTGAGATTACGGCGCGGCTGCGCGATTACATCGCGGCGTGGCCAGAAGGTTCGAGCTACCTTGGCTTTCTGTTTGCGCGAGCTGATAAACCGGCGAGCGTTGAAACAGCCTTACGCCAGGCGCACACCAGATTGCAATTCACGATCACATCCCGCCTTCCCGTCGAACACCCGCTCGCGGGAAAACGGCACGCCGGTCGAGGCTGAAAAGAATGCTCAATCCCTTGCCCCGCAAAGCCACCCGGAACGCAGAAGGCGCTCCTTAGAACACGGCCACTGTGTAAAGTTATCCAGAGGAAAAATTTGAGAAGATCAGCCCTTCGCTTTGGGAGGAACGTATCCTTCCGGAAGTTTTGCGCCTTCTCCAAAGAAGAATTGCTCCATCTGCTCTTCCATGATCTTCTGTGAATTCGGATCAAGAGGATTCAGCCGATATTCGTTCATGACCATCTTGGAGTATTCCAGCCAGAGCTTCCAGGCGTCTTTCGAGATGTTCTCATACACGCGCTTTCCGAGTTCACCTTTCCAGGGAATGCGATCCAGCCCCGGCATTTCTTTTCCGAATTTCACACAGTGCACCATGCGCGTACCGGGCTTCACCGGCTCACTGGGCACCGGCGTCGGATCGCAGCTATCGTTTGCCATGCATTCCTCCCACTAAAGACCATTCTCCGTCAGCGCATCTGCCTGAGCAAGCTCCGCCAGGCCCGACGCGTGAAAGTCTATTGTGACACGTTCCTTGCAACCTGACGGCTCCGGCGATCATCTTTTCTCTTCCGTCTTGTGAGCAGTTCTGATATTTCTCTATCTCTTGCCTTGGAGGCCCTACTTGCCCCACATTACAACGTTGTTCTGGGACCTTGGCGGCGTCATCCTTACGAATGGTTGGGACCGCGAATCGCGACGCGAAGCCGCGCAGGCCTTTCAACTTGATTGGGAGGATTTTCAGGACCGCCACGATCTCTCTTTTCCAGCGTTTGATGCCGGGCAGATCAGCCTGGACCAGTATCTGGATCGCACCTTGTTTTACCGACCACGTGCGTTTACGCGGGAAGAATTCACTGCGTTCATGTTTGCGCAATCCAAGGAGTATCCTGAAACCCGTGCCATCCTTTCCGCTGCGGCGCGCACAGGCAAGTACCTGATCGCTGCCATCAACAATGAGCCGCTGGAGTTGAACCAATACCGCATCGAAGCATTTCACCTGCGAAAAGACTTCACAGCCTTTTTCAGTTCCTGCTTCCTGCATTCACGCAAACCCGAAGAAACGATTTTTCGAATTGCCCTGGAAGTGACGCAGCGGCCGGCGGAACAGTGCGTGTTCATTGACGACCGCCAGTTAAACCTGGAGAATCCGCGCCGCCTGGGCATGAACGTTGTGCACCATCAGAACGCGCCGCAACTCCTTGCCGACCTGAAAACACTTGGGATTGAGGTATAGTTTTTCAGCTGTTCGGGCATCCAATCTGAGACCGTATTCCCCGAGGAGGGGTTCATGCCGGAAGAGACCAATCGCTCAGGTTCCCTCTATGGTGGGGTAGCCGACCCTTGCAACGTAGTTCTGTTTGGTGCCTCGGGCGACCTCGCGAAACGCAAAGTGATTCCTGCAATGTTCGATCTGGCGAAACACAACGCATTGGGGGAACGTTACGCGATCGTGGGCTTCGCCCGTACTCCCATGACGGATGAGTCTTTCCGATCGATGGCCGGTGAGGCGGCGAAGACGATTGGCGAGGGTGGGCCGCCAGACCCGGTCCAGTGGGATGTCTTCGCACCCAATCTTTTTTACAGTGAAGGCGATTACAGTGATCAGAACGCCTATGCACAACTGGCCAAGCGTTTGGCGGAGCTGGAACAGGAAAAGAAACTGGGAGGGAATCGGCTGTTCTATTTGTCGACGCCCCCGGAAGTGTATCCCAGCATCGTGGAGCAACTTGGGCGCGCAGGCCTGGCTCACCCGGCGAATCCTAATTCATGGACGCGCATCATCATTGAAAAACCGTTCGGGCGCGACCTGGCGACGGCAAAGGAATTGAACAAGATAGTCCTTAACGTTTTCGAGGAAAAGCAGGTCTACCGCATCGATCATTACCTTGGCAAGGACACGGTGCAAAATTTGTTGGTGCTTCGCTTCGGGAACGGCATTTTCGAGCCGTTATGGAATCGCAACTACGTGGATCACGTACAGATTACCGCATCAGAAACGCTTGGAGTGGAACGCCGCGGCGGTTTTTATGAAACAGCAGGGGCTCTGCGGGACATGATTCAGAGCCATGTTTTGCAGCTGACGTCACTTGTGGCCGTGGAGCCTCCCGCGTCATTTGACGCTACCGCTGTCCGCAATGAAAAACTCAAAGTGCTGCAATCGATTCGCCCGTTCAATCTGGAAATGGTGGCGCAGTGGGTGGTACGCGGGCAATACGCACCGGGAAAAATTGGCGATAAGCAACTGCCCGGCTACCGTGAGGAACACGGCGTAAACCCGAACTCCCGCACGGAGACTTTCGTGGCCATGCGCTTGTTGATCGACAATTGGCGATGGGCCGGAGTGCCCTTCTATCTGCGGACGGGGAAGCGTCTCGCCAAGCGCACCACGGAGATTATGATCCAATTTAAGCGCGCTCCCCATATTGTCTTTCGCGAAAGGGAAGTACAACCGAATCGCTTGGTCCTGAATATTCAGCCGGATGAAGGAATTTCCGTTTCCTTCGGAGCAAAGAAACCCGGAACGGAAATGAGTATTGGCGATGTGACCATGAATTTCAGCTACTGCGAGGCATTTGGTGCCACAACGCGCAGTGCCTACGCTACGCTACTGAATGATTGCGTGCGTGGCGATGCAACATTGTTCGATCGCGGCGATTCGGTGGAGGCCGCATGGTCGCTGATCGAGCCTGTCCTGGACGTCTGGAGCGCGGCGAAAACTGCGGCTGTGCCCATCTATCCTTCCGGGAGCTGGGGACCGAAGGAATCGGATCAACTGCTCGAACGCGACGGTAGACAGTGGTATAACCCGTAACGCCTGAGAAGCGGACGCCAGGAAGCGCAAGATGCGGGTCAGTGGTGCTGCCTAGGGAGCCTTGAATTACGTCCGGGATCGAACTGCGGACAATCGCAACCGATACCTTGAACAAGTAAGCTCTTGCTCTTTTCTTTGCTATCCTATTAAATCGGTTTAACGTGTAGAATTCGCTCGGAGGCCCTGTGATTCTGGCTGGCGACGTGGGAGGGACCAAGTGCAACCTGGCTCTTTTCTCTCAGAAAAATGGTGAATTGCAGTTGGTCTACCGGCAGCGCTTTGCCAGCAAGGATTTTTCCACTTTCGATCTGATCGTAAAAGAGTTTTCCCGCCTCGCCGGGCCCCACCTGGGGAACGAGAAGATTGAGGCAGCGGGGTTCGGAATAGCGGGGCCCGTGGTCAACAATCGCATTCATGCCACTAATCTTCCCTGGGTGATCGACGCGGATACCTTGGCGCGGGAATTGAAAGTAAAGCCCATCGTGCTGATCAACGATCTTGGCGCTTGGGGACACAGCATCGATCATCTTGCGCCAGACGAAATGGCCGTCCTGAATGTCGGCAAGCCATATCCCGGCGGCACGCGTGCCCTGATCGCAGCAGGTACGGGACTTGGGCAGTCCATTTTGTTTTGGGATGGCACGCGCTATCGCGTTGTACCATCTGAGGGCGGCCACTCTGATTTCGCGCCGCGCACGCCGCAGCAAATTGAACTCTTGAAGTTCATGAGCCGACGCTACCCGCAAGTGAGTTGGGAACTAATTCTGTCTGGCAGGGGCTTTCGCACCATCCATGAGTTTCTTGCACCCACGGTGAAGCATCCAGTTTTTGACGATCCCGACGCCGATCCCGCGCCATTTATCACCAAGAGCGGGCTTGGTAAGTCCTGCCTGATTTGTGTGCAAACCTTGGATCTTTGGACGATTCTCTATGGCGCGGAAGCAGGCAACCTGGCCCTGAAAGTTCTTTCGCTTGGCGGAATGTATGTAGCCGGAGGCATCGCCATCAAGATCTTGTCGAAGATGAAAGATGGATCGTTCTTCGAATCTTTTAAGGACAAGTGGTTGTTCACGAAATTGCTTTCCGACATCCCCGTATATGTCGTCTTGAATGAAGATGCCCCGCTGATCGGCGCGGCCTATGAAGCTCTCGCCGCAATGCACAGCTAGTTCGGCCCAGGCTAGCTAACTGGAGAAACCTCCCGGCGCTCCCCCGACTTTGCCTATATTTGGTAGACTAACGGCTCAGCAACCCGGTCGTTCTGACCGCTATCCTTCATATGGCAAGCCCTGTTGCCCACCTCCGGCGGGCAGAGGCACGGAGCAATACCCATGAGCAGTACAGCCACCACACCCACTGTTGACATCCTGAACTACGTAAACGGAGCCTGGCGCAAGTCTAGCGCGACAGAATTCGTGAATGTGACGAATCCAGCTTCCGGCGAACTGATCGCACGCACTCCCATTTCCACCAAAGCCGACGTTGATGCGGTTGTGCAAGCCGCTGCCGCTGCGTTTCCTGCTTGGCGCCGGACGCCCGCCGGCGAACGGATCCAGTATTTGTTCAAACTGAAATTCCTTCTGGAAGAGCACATTGACGAGCTCGCGAAGCTGATCACTCTCGAAAACGGAAAGACTTTTGGCGAAGCCAAAGCCGAATTGCGGCGCGGCATTGAAAACGTGGAAGTAGCCTGCGGCATTCCCATGATGATGCAGGGCTACAACCTGGAAGACATTACGCCGGGCGTGGACGAGACGCTGATTCGCCAGCCGCTGGGCATTGTTGCGGCCATCACGCCGTTCAATTTTCCCGCGATGATTCCATTCTGGTTTATGCCCTATGCCATTGCTTGCGGGAATACGTTCATACTGAAACCCAGCGAGCGCGTGCCTCTCAGCATGCGGCGCGCAATCGAACTGATCGAAAAGACGGGAATTCCAAAGGGAGTCGTCAACCTGATCAATGGCGGCAAAGAAGTTGTCGATGCGCTTTGCGACCATCCGGATATTCGAGCGGTCAGCTTCGTAGGTTCAACGCCCGTTGCCAAGCACGTCTACCAACGTTCCGCCGCTGCGGGCAAACGGATGCAATGTCAGGGTGGCGCGAAAAATCACGTGATTGTGCTTCCTGACGCGGACATGGATCTGGCCAAACAGATCATCAGTGATTCCGCATTCGGTTGCGCGGGGCAGCGCTGCCTGGCGGTGTCCGTGGCGGTGACGATCGGGGAAGCGCGGAAGACGTTTCGCGACGCGATCGCCGACGCGGCTTCTTCCATTAAGGTTGGTTTCGGGCTCGACACAGGCGTGCAGATGGGGCCGGTGATCAGCAAAGACAGCAAGCAGCGCATCGAATCGCTGATCGCTGCCGGAATCGGCGATGGGGCAAAGCCGATTGTGGACGGCCGCAATACGAAAGTCGCGAGCTACGAGAATGGCAATTTCGTGAAGCCGACGATTCTGGACGGTGTTCCGTCTTCCAGTTCGCTGGCTAATACGGAAATTTTTGGGCCGGTGCTGAGCTTGATTCATGCCAATTCCATTGAGGAAGCCATCGAGTTCATCCGTAAAAGTCCATATGGAAACCAGGCGTCGTTGTTTACGACCAGTGGCGCGGCGGCCCGCAAGTTCCGCTACGAAGCCCCCGCCGGAAACATCGGTATCAATATCGGCGTTGCAGCGCCTATGGCGTATTTTCCGTTCAATGGATGGAAGGAAAGCTTCTTCGGCATCCTGCACGCACAGGGCAAAGATGCGGTTGAGTTCTACACCGATTCAAAAATCGTCATCGAGCGCTGGTCCCGTCAGGAAACGCGCAAGTTCTGAAAATCGGATTCCAGGCTCGCATTTGAATTGACCGGCCGAAGTGCGATAAAACGTGCCATTGTGTCTGATTTGGTGAAATCCATGAGCAGCAAGCCTTTTCACCTCGATGTAAACCCGCAATTGGAAAGCGCAGCAACGCTGGCATCGCGCTATTACACCGATCCTGCGATGCTCACAATGGAAAAACAGCGGATCTTCCGGCGAACTTGGCAACTTGTTGGCACCTTGCGCCAACCTTGTGGAGAATTTCATGGTGTCAAGCGTTCCATTGCTGACCCAGAAACATTTTTTGCGTGTGACGTGGCTGGCGAACCGGTTGTCGTCGTGCGCGACAAATCCGGAACGCTCCGCGCGTTCAGCAATGTTTGCCGTCACCGCGCAGGCCCCATTGCTCAAGGTTCCGGTTGCAGGAATGTGCTGAACTGCGCGTATCACGGGTGGACTTATACTCTCGACGGCCGCCTGATCGGAACTCCGGAAATCGACGGCGTGGAATTCTTCGATCGGGCGACAATGGGGATGGTGCCACTTCGTTGCGAAACCTGGAAGCAATTTATCTTCGTGAATTTCGATCGGGAAGCCCCACCACTGGCCGAATTCCTGGGCAACATTCCGAGACAGGCGAGTGATTTTCGATTTGAGGGCCTTGCGCTTGCCGAGCGCCGCGACTACATCGTGAACTGTAACTGGAAGGTGTACGTCGACAATTATCTGGACGCTTATCATATCCCGGTCGTCCATCCCGGCTTGATGAACGAAATCGATTACACGCGCTACCGCACAGAAACCTTTCGCTATTATTCACAACAGCTTGGGCCGGTGAAGGAACTGACACCGAACGACACATTGGATCGCGTCTATCCGCCGGGAATCGGAATGAAGGAAGCGCTTTACTTCTGGGTGTTTCCGAATCTGATGCTGAATTTTTATCCCGATAACATCCAGGTAAATCTGATCGTGCCACTTTCGCACGAGAAGACCTTGACGATCTTCCAGTGGTATTTTCACGACACTCATTCAGAAGAAACGCGCGAGCGCGCCGCCAAGGCCATCGGTTTTAGTGACGTTGTCCAGCAGGAAGATATGCACATTTGCGAGGCTGTTCAGCGCGGCCTGCAATCCGCCACCTACGATCGCGGGCGTTATTCGGTAAAGCGCGAAAATGGCGTTCACCACTTCCACATGCTTTTAGGCGAATTCCTGGGATAAAGAAAGCAAGCAGGGCGCAGGATTGCTGCGCCCTGCCTTGGTGCTTGAGAAACGTGCCAACTCAATTTATGGATGAGCAGGCGCCGGAGTTGGGGCTGGGGTTGTGGTCGCCGGCTTGTTCATGTCGAAATTAACCTTGGGGGCTTGACGGGCTCCCTCTTCGGTCTTGAAATACGCGTCGTTACGCGTGAATCCGCCAAAACTTGCCACCAGACTGTTGGGAAACAACGAAATATACGTGTTGTAGTCCTGCACGGTCTCGTTGTAACGGCGACGTTCGACGGCAATGCGGTTTTCCGTTCCCGCCAGTTCATCCTGAAGGCGCATGAAGTTTTCGTTGGACTTCAGCTGCGGATAATTCTCAACGATCACCAGCAAGCGGCTTAGGGCCGAGTCCAACTGGCCGTTTGCAGCGATTTTGTCGGCCGGAGTCTTTGCGCCAACCAGGGCCGCGCGTGCTGCCGCGATATCGCCGAAGACCTTCTGCTCCTGAGAGGCGTAGCCCTTCACGGTTTCCACCAGGTTGGGGATCAAGTCAGCGCGACGTTGAAGCACAACGTCAACCTGAGCCCAGGCGGCGTTCACGGCTTCGCGTTTAATGGCCATCTGGTTTCTGCGGCTCACGTAGGCGCTGCCAAGAACAAATGCCAGGATCAACAGAACTACCAGAATCACGATTCCCGCTTTCATATCCACCTCGATCGATAGAGTTTCGGAAATTACTGCCCCGTTCGCTGCCACTCCCTCTTTGGCACCATGCTATCCAGAGCAATAATCACTTTTTCCAGCGCGCGCATATAACTGTCGTACGCTTTGAAGGGATCTTCGCGCCATGCGCCCGTTTCGCGATAGGAATATAGCTCAGCAAAGGCCGAAGCATCCGCTCCTGTAACGTCTTCGATGCGCCTGAAAAGCTCGGTTGGGGCCAATGGCGGCTCTTCGCCGAAGGCCAGCAACGTATGCCGCAGAAGCGTTACTGCTCCGGAGATGGTTCGTTTCATGACGGTGTTGAATTCCATTTCGTTGCGTCCGGCGTGCAGCACGTGTTGCCGCAACTTCAGTAATAGTTGGCGCAAGTCATGTTCGACTTCCACGCGGTGAAGGTTCATCGGTATTTCCAGGTCGGCGACAACATCCTTGCCGAAGAGCACGCGGTGAGAGCGCTTGATATCGAGACTTTCAATGGCAAAGACATCGGTGGAACGCCGAAGCTCCTCTGTAAGGAAAAACAGCGGAGCTGGCTCGTGCATCTCGAGGGTCCACCAACTTACAACGGGGGCAAGACGATGCAACTCATTAAGATTGAGCGTGGTGACCGCACAAAGAATGTTCAAATCGGAGGCGCCCGGCCGGAAGTCACCGCGCGCAGCGGATCCGTAAAGAATCACTGACTCCAGATTCTTGCCGCTCGCTTCCTTAAGCCGGCTTACAAGTTCTGTTAGTTTGCCTTCCATTGCTGTCACCTGCGCTTCGTCGACTAAACTCTTCGTGCACCGAAAAATTCATCCAGGTGGACTTCGTACGATCGATTCTCGTATGCTGCGTCTCACCAACTGCCGCCAGCGCCACCGCCACCGCTACTGCCACCGCCAAATCCGCCAAAGCCACCTCCACCACCGCCCCAGCCTCCGCCACCACCCCATCCGCCGCTGGAGCCACCCCAACCTCCTCCACCTCTTCTACCGCCCATTGCCCCGATTACCGGCCCGATCCACCAGCCACTCCCCATTCCTCCCGTTCTGCCTCCGCCCGTGTAGTTGCTCCGACTTCCACCTCCGCCGAACAGAATAACGAGCAGGATAATGCCAAGAATGAGCCAGACCCACCAGCCGCCTGAGTCTTGGTGCTGTGGTGGTTGCTGCATTTGTGGCATGCCGGTCAGTGTCACACCCTTATCGTCTGCGATATACTTCGCCAGTTTCCAGGCAGCCGCCGTGATTCCCGCGTTGTAATCCCCCTGTCGTAAATACGGAACCATAGCCCGACCTGCGTCGCCGGCACGCGCGTCATTAATCACCGGTTCAAGGCCATAGCCCACTTCTGTCCAATACTTCCGGTCGTTCGGAGCCACAAGCAACATGACGCCGTTGTCCTGTTTCTTCTTTCCGATTCCGAGCTGTTTGAACGCGTCATTGGCATAGGTTTGAGCATCGTTGCCATCCAGCGATTTGACCGTGAGGATCGCGAGCTGTGCGCCGGTTTTTTGTTCGAGTTCCGTCGATAGCGCTTCGAGTTGCGCCTTGGTCTCTGGTTTGATGACACCGGCAAGATCGGTGACGTAGCCAGTAGGCTGGATTTTCTGGAGATCGTCAGCGAGCGTGACGCCGCTCACGGCGAGTACGATCCACGCGATACACAGCGGCAGAAATGTTCTTCGAAGGTTCATCTGTGCTTCATTTCACTCGGCGCCGATTGCAGGTCCTACGGTTTTTCGGTTTTGTGTCTTTTATTCAACAAGGATATATCTGTGCGCCTTTTCTCGACCATGCAGCAAGACAGAAAGTCTATGACGGAAATGCGGGCGGCGGGAGCGAATTTTGCGGCTAGCAGTCAGCCGCTGCGCGAATTCTCTCACAACTCAGGCGGAAAAATCCGCACTGAATTTCTCAGGGCGCCACTTGATCCTCCTCTGGCAAGAGAGTTACGGAGTTTGTCCTCAGCTACCTTGTATTGGTTTAGGTACCGTAAAATCAACGTGAAGCGCTTTGAAGTATGTGCAATAGCTAGACCTCAGGGCCGTTCTTGCCGAACAGGGAAGATGCTTGCCCGCGCTGGCTCCCTCGCTCATCTTTACGATGGCTGGACGCTGGGCCTCTTTGGACGTCTGCCCCGGCAATTTTGGGGGCCCGGTCCCTGCCCTCGCTTTTTGTTTAAACGTGATAACTCGAAGGAGAGTAAGCTAAGTCATTCTCACTTGCCCGTTCACGTGACGCCGGATTGCGGCGCGATACCCGTGCCAATTGAAAGGGCAGTGGCGTTTTGTGGCAGTGCCAAATAGCCGATCGAAGAAAAAGAACCCAATACCGAAATTGCGATCCATCCGACCGCTATCATCGAGAGAGCGGTGGTGAATGTCGTGCATGCGCCGCGCGTTCGAGAACCAGATTTTGAGGATGGGCACGCGTTCCATCCAGATGTTTGAATGTATAGGTCGGGGAGGAGCGCTTGGTGTACAAAAGCTGAACTCAGCGACCCCGCTGATTCACAGACAACCAAGGAGGCTCCCCATGGAAAGTATGTATTACATCGGCTTAGATGTTCACAAGAAATTGATCAGTTACTGCGTGAAAGATGCGAGTGGTCGAATTCACGCGCAAGACAAGATTGCTGCCACGCGCTACGACCTGGACGTGTGGATGAAAACGCTTCCCGGGCCGTGGATGGCAGCAATGGAAGCCACCATGTTCACAGGCTGGATCTACGATCATCTGAAGCCCCACGCCGTGGCGCTGAAAGTGGCCCATCCACTGATGCTGCGGGCCATCGCTGTGGCAAAAAAGAAGAATGATCGGATCGATGCGGACAAGATCTGTGACGCCCTGCGGTGTGATTTCCTGCCGGAAAGCTACATGGTCTCGACGGAAATTCGCGAACGGCGGCGCACCTTGCGGTATCGCAATCTGCTGGTGCAGCAAGCCGTGCAGCTGAAGAATCGGATCTCCTGTGTGTTGATGCAAACCGGCGTGACCTATAACCAAGAGAAATTGCACTATGCGGGATATTTCAAAGAGCTTCTGACCAGGAACCGGACATCGACGAGAGCCTGCGGCGACTCCTGCACCAGTGCCGGGAAGGGCTGGTGCGTTTGCGGAAGACGGAAGGTGCGCTGGTACGGCCACTCGAGCGAGATCCCTTCTTGGCTTTCGTTACTTGGAATCGGCCTTGCAGGTCTGATCGCGCGCCGCCGCCGTACAACTGGCAAGTAACTCGGGCAAATCCCAGGGCGGGCAAGACGCACTCTTGAAAAATCAGAGCCCCACTCTCCAGTCGAGAGTGGGGCTTTTCTCATTTGGCGCCGGCTTCTCTGACGGCATTCTCGCTGGGCATGACCAACTACAGTGGCGGAATTTATCCGTAATGGTAAATCACTTTTTTTCCATCAAATTTTCTTGAATTGCTGCTACTTTTCTTCTGGCTTGATCGAAGGGGAATCCTTTGCCGTTTTTGGAAGAGCAAAGGGAAGACTTCCGTCTGCGACCCGCATCGGGGTGCCCGCGAAGAAAGCCAATGCAATCAATATCCCCAGGGGGTTCTTGTTATTGATTGCACCCGGCTTCGATGAGTGCGTAGCCTCACTGATTTTCATAACCTTGTTCCTCCCTTGCGCCGGGTGGTATATGCCTCTATCCGTCTCCCATTGAACAACTCCCGTTTCGATGCCTCGGGCGTTAGCCGAACAAAGTCGATCAATGAACGTGGCTCTTTTCCGAAACAGAAACCGACGAACTATGGTACTCACGTTCGCTAATTTTCGAGACGAATTGGCAAAGTTCGCATTCCTTGTCGTGTCTGTGCAGGGTGGAATACGCCTTTGCGTAGTTGGCCTGCAATTTCTGCAATTCATAGCCGATCTCTTTCCCACTCAATTGCTCCTCTGCTACATCGTCCCGCCGGCGTCGCCAAGCTTCCAGTGCGTCCTGACATTCGTGCAACAGTCGTTCGTACTCGGAGCAAACACCAGTTTTGAAGGAAAGCTCGTGGTTCATTTTTCCCCCTTGCCCCCTTAACGTCTGCGATTCCCATTCGCGAGTGGCAATCTGATGACGTGGAACTCGAGGAGCATTCTGAGCGCCATTCTGCTAAGTCTTTGCAGCACTGGATTTTGACCCGCCAAACGCTATCGCTCTAGTACCTAACTTCCGGTCATTCTCTCTGTTCTGCTTGTAGTTTTTACAGATTACACGATGGGTGACTTGGTGAGGAAAAGTGGCAAGTCAATACGGAACACCAAGATTCCTTTGCATAAGGCTCACAGCGTCCTACTTCTCGATGGCATACAGGTTGGTTTCACCTGGATACCCAGAAAGATGAATCGTCCTCTCGAATCGCATTCACTAGCACGGGGATGGAGCCTTGATTTTCCGCTGCGGTTGTCGCGACGATCCGCTTCATGCCCAGCTTGATCCGCCCGTATCCATTACTGCTGCTGCGGACTCATACGCGTATCCCATAGCGCGAAAGCGCTCCAGGAAGGCGAAGCCGATCTCGATGTCTTCCATGGATTCACGTCTCAGCAGACCACAGATGCCGATCGCCGTTCCGGTCTCTTTCAGCGCCACCAGGTACAGTCCAAAACCCAATTGTTTGTAACTCGCCACCGGGCCGTTCAGGATATAGCGAGGGGCATCTGGCATGTTTCTGACAGCTTTGTCCCCGATACAATGAAGAAATGCAGGTTCATTCAGGAGTTCAAGGATAAACTCAGCATCTTCCGCGCACATATGGCGCAAATTGAGTCTTTCAGTCTCCAGAATCGCCCTAGGCCAGCTACCTCCGGCAGTCGTCGTACGCCAATGCCAGGCACTTTCGATCTTAGCTTCCTCCGGCTTTTGACTCGTTCGGGGTGGTGCAAAGTCGCGGCCTACGATATCCTAAGACGTAAAGAAGTTGTTAAGACTTCCGAACGCCGTTCCCCAGACACAGGAAAACGATTATGAGTGAGATTAAAACCACTACGTCTGAAATAAAAGCTGCACGCCCAACTTGGAAGCCTGCGGGCAAAGTTCACACCGGCGAACAGCCATTCACCTATCCCTTGCGCAGGGAATTTGTTGAGCCTGATTGGACACGCTTGCCGGGATACAGGAACGTGACCAAGGAAGAGTGGGAGACCGCCCTATGGCAGCGGCGTCATACCGTCAAGAATCTTAAGGAGTTGAAAGATGCTTTCGGCGAGTTGATGCCCGATTCACTCATGGACAGCATCGAGCGAGACATCAAGGAACGGGCCACGATGTCCATTCTTGTGCCGCCGCACATGCTGAATACCATGGATACCCACGATCTGTGGAATGATCCCGTGCGCCGCTATATGCTGCCGGCATTTGAAGATCGTCATCCGGAATGGCCTAGCCACCCGAAGGCCAGCCGCGACTCTTTGCACGAATCCGACATGTGGGCTGTGGAAGGATTGACGCACCGGTATCCGACGAAAGTGCTCGCGGAACTGCTGTCCACTTGCCCGCAATATTGCGGACATTGCACAAGAATGGATCTGGTGGGCAACGACGTTCCGCAAGTCGTGAAGCTGAAATTCCAGGTCCCGCAGAAGGACCGCTACCAGCAGATGCTGGACTATCTTCGCGTTACTCCCTCTGTGCGCGACGTGGTGGTCAGCGGTGGCGATATCGCGAACACCCCGATCAGCACATTGGAAGATTTCTGCTCGAAATTGATGGACTTGCCGAATATCAAGGATATTCGATTGGCCACGAAGGGCCTGATCGCGATTCCGCAGCACTTTCTGCAGGACGAGGTGCTTGCGGGGCTAGATCGTTTATCGAAAAAGGCGCGCGAGCGCGGCGTCGATATCGCCGTGCATACGCATGTAAACAACGCGCGACAGGTGACACCCCTGGTGCGCAAGGCGGTGCAGGCGCTTTTGGATATGGGCTATCGCGATGTCCGCAATCAAGGCGTGCTCTTGCGCGGAGTGAATACGAGCGCGAAGGAACTTCTGGAACTATGCTTCGCCTTGCTGGATCACGGCAAGATTATGCCGTACTACTTCTATCAGTGCGACATGATCCCCAACGCCGAACACTGGCGCCTTGCAATTCACGAGGTGCAACAACTCCAACACGACATCATGGGATACCTGCCCGGATTCGCCACACCGCGCATGATTTGTGACGTACCCTTCGTAGGCAAGCGCTGGGTTCATCAGGTAAAGGAATACGACCGGCAACTCGGAATTTCCTATTGGACGAAAAACTACCGCACGGGCATCGAAGCCGACGACCCGGAAGCGCTGAAGCGCCGCTACGAATATTACGATCCGATCTACACCTTGCCGGATCAGGGCCAGGAATTCTGGCGCGAAAAAAACCAGCGGCAAACCCTATCGAAGTAGCCGTCCCGCCTCAAACCGAGTACGGCTCCGGCATCGTCGCCCGAACCCATGCATTGTGAATTAACGCGGCGCGGAAGATGCCGCGTGCTTGTCGCGAAGATCGCAAAGATGCCAAGCCCAAAGGAATCGCTCGGCGAAGATGAGTAATGCGGCGACCATGATTGCGAGTCCAATGGCAGGGGAAGTGTGGCGCAAATGGTTGCCCGCGCAAAGTAGAAGTACTAGAACTATATCACGCAGCCAGCCTAGGGCGATCAGTGACTTGACCAAGGATGAGTTCCCTCCGGTTCTAGTACTAGGCTAGCATTCCTGAAATGAGATGCAAGGACTGGAGGGCGGACGTGTGCCGAACCTGGTACCGTTCCTAGGGTCAGTTGGCACTTTAGACGTGAAATGACCCGACGCGAGTCGATTGAAAAGGTCGGCGGCTAAAAAAATGAGGCCGAGGGAAGCCCCGCAGAAAATGCCAGCCCGATAGAATGGCAGGTTCTATCGGGCCTTTGGTATTCAGGGAAGTGCCGACGAGCACCTATCTATCGTAAGGCAAACTCAATCCGGCGGTTGTGGAATTTGCCTTCCTCGGTATCGTTCGATGCTACAGGCTTGGTGTCGCCGTAGCCCTTAGCGACGAGCATGTCTCCGTTGACCCCTTGCTGGATGAGGTAAGCGCGCACGGCATCCGCGCGCTGTTGCGAGAGGGTCATGTTGCTTGCGGAATCGCCTGAATTGTCGGTGTGACCGTCGACTTCGAGAGCCGTTCCGGCTGGAGCGGCCTTAAGCACGACGGCCACTCGGTTAAGATAGTCGTCGGAATCAGCAGGAATCTGAGCGCTACCAGTAGCGAAATTGATCACGTTCAAGTTAAGAGCAGTGATCAGATCCTGGGCAGAATAGCCAGGCTTGAGGGCGGCAAGCGCGGAACTCGCTTTTTCACTGGCGATCCGAATCTGCTCCGAGGCGTCCCAAGCAGCGTTTTTCACCGGTTGGCGGGAGTTCCAGAGCCAGTAGCCGAGGAGAAAGACGGCGATGAGTGCCAAAAGCGGCCATAGCCAAGCGGGAACACCTGCTTTCGCCACAGCTCGTTCGGTGGCATAGGCAGCCTGACGGGTACCGGCTGCAACTGCGCTCGTAGGGCTGTTTGCATAGGCTAAGACCTCTGAAGAGAAGTGAGTAGGGATCACTCCACCGGGAGCGAGACGGTTGACCAGTTTGGGAACCATGAACGCCAGGGCGGAAGCCGCCGTAGAGTAAGAAAGACCAGCGCGTGAAGCGAGTTTATCGATTGAGTCGCGGCCAACTGCTGCCTCCAAAGAGGTGCTGGAAATGGGGCGGGGTTCGCCGCTTCCTAGCCAGGAGGAAACAAAATCACCGAGGCCTGACTTGCGCAGGCGGTCAATGAAAGCGCCAAGGCCACCGGGCATTTCATTGATCATCGCCAGCAAGCCGGAGAGCAGGGAAGTGGTTTTCGTACTGCTGATCCCGAATTGATTGCTAGCTTCCGCCAATACCGCGTCAAGAGTTCCCATGGCTTTGCTCCTTACTCAAAATATAGTTGGATTGTTTGAAGAGAAATAGCTGGGGCGGAAACGGGAGAAGCGTAGCAGATTGCTATGGGGATGGGAAGCAAGGAGTGAATTTGCCGGGTCGCGGATAGCCGGGCGAGATACCGGTGACTCGTCGAGGATGGTGATCGATCGCCCAGTATCACAAAGCCGGCGCAAGCTTTTGATTGCAATGGCCAGATTGTATGCACTACCATCCCATAATCCTCAGATTCTCGGAGTCCTGGCGCAATGCCAGAAGGAAGCTGATCGTATGCCCCGTGCAGGGGGGAAGCATTCCACTGTAACTGCTCAGGCCTTTGGGCTCGGTACAGGTCCATTTTTGAGGCGGCTATCCTTGCCGCATGTTTTCTGCTTGGCAGCCCGAGTTGCAGAGCCGCGAACGAAGCCAAAGAAACAACCACTTCACGAAAGAACGTCCTTGCAATTCTGCCAGACAATCTCGGATTTGAAGGGCAGATGGAAATTGTACAGATCCTGCGGAGTGAATTGGGTGTTCCCGACCAGTTAGATTTATACATCGAAACCATGGACCTGGTGAGTTTGAAAAATCCGGGGAATGACGAGAAATTTGCGGAGATTTACCGGACAAAGTACGAACACGTGAAAATGGATGTTGTTTTAGCAGGCCAGCGCCCGGTACTGGAATTCCTGTTGAATCATCGCAGGGACCTGTTTCCGGGAGTTCCGATCGTGTTCGGATTCATTCCCAAGGATATTCCGGCTCCGACGCAAAAATACCCTGGAGTTACTGGTGTAGTTGAACCGCTGCATTTTGAAAAAACCATTGACCTGGCGCTGGCGTTGCAACCAAACGCCAGTAAAGTGGTGTTGATTGCAGGTTCCTCTGCGCGTGACAAGTGGCTGGGGTGGATTGCCAGAGAACAAATCAAGCCTTACGAAGAACGCTTGCAAGTTGAATATTGGGAAGGCCCGACACCGGAAGAGGCGAAGGAGCTGTTAAAGGGGCTCTCCGCGGACACAATTGTTTGCTACATTTCCGAGTACAGCGATCACTTGCAGAGAAGTTACTCAGGGCTACAGTATCTGGAAAGAATTGCGCCTCATTCTTCCGCGCCGATCTACGGCTTTGTGTCTGCTCATTTGGGACATGGCACAATCGGGGGGTATGTGTATGACCCACAGGACGAAGCCAAGAAGATCGCCGCTCAAATAGGGGCAATCCTGGCGGGGAAGAAACCGGACGACTTGCCGATTCTGGACAGCAGCATGTACACGGCAGTGGACTGGCGCGAATTAAAGCGCTGGGAAATCCCGGAGACACGCATACCTCCCGGTGTGCAAGTAGAGTTTCGAGAGCCTCCGGTGTGGAAAAAATACCGCTATTACTTGTGGGCAATGGCGGGGTTCGTGGCCCTCGAAACGGTATTAGTTTTGTTGCTGCTGGCACAGATCAAGAGGAAAAACCGGGCGCAACGGATGCTGGAGAGGCGCTTCGCGATTGAGCGCGTAGCAGCAGAGTGTTCCGAGAGACTTGCCCATTGCCCCGGGCAGGAAGTGGACCACGAGATTCAAATGGCACTGGAAGGGGTACTGGATGCAGAGAAGGTCGACCAAGCCATTTGGGTGACTGTCAATGAAGACGGTGGACTTGCCGGAGAAAGATTCCTGGCGGTGCGCGACAAGAGCAGAACAGACGTCAAGATTTGTGAGCGCGAACAGGTGCCCTGGATCATGGGGCAGGTCCACCAGGGAAGGTCAGTTTCAATCTCATGTCTGGAACAGCTGCCGCAGGGCGCGCGGATAGACCGGTCAAGCCTGGAATCGAAAAATATCCAAGCAATGGTTGTGGTGCCCTCGGGGCTGGACACCGAGGGAAGAGGGGCGCTGGTACTGTTGAGCGAAACTCCAGGAAGAGAATGGCCAAATCCATTGGTTGCGCGGCTTGGAATGATAGGGAGTTTATTTGGGAATGCCGTTGGACGCAGGCGAGCGGAGCAGCAATTGCAGGAAAAACAGGAATGGCTTCAGCTCGCGTTGGAAGCGTCCATGACCGCTTTATGGGAATTGGATGTGCAGACTGGGCGGGTGCGTTGGTCGCAGAGACAGAGCACCCTGCTCGGAAAAGAGCCGGTGGAACTGGAAGCGTCGTACGAGAAGTTTCTTGATCTGATTCCGGAAGAAGACCGACAAGATCTATACAGGAGAGCGCTGTCCCTGCTCACAAACAGGGAAGGAAACGACGAAATTGTTACCGAGTGGAGATTTCATGAGCCCGGCGGAGCGATCAGGTGGCTGCTGTTCCGAGGACAAGTGTTTCGGGGCGAGAGAGGGAAGCCGCTGCGTTTGCGAGGGGTGAATGTAGACATCACGGATTTGAAACAGGCCAAGATGGAGTTGATGCAGCTGACGGAAAGATTGATTCGAGCTCAGGAAGACGAAAGACAAAGACTGGCGCGAGACTTACATGACGACATCGGTCAGCGATTGTCCCTGCTGATTATCGGATTGGACCGCCTGAAGCATAATTTGTCTGTGGACATGCGCGTGGAACGCGAACAAGTAGGCGTGGCTTTGGAACAGGCGAGTGAATTGGCCACGGACATACATGGGCTTTCCCACCAACTGCATTCCTCTAAGTTGCAGCATCTGGGGCTGAACTCGGCATTAAGAGAGCTGTGCTTGCAGATGTCGAGACAGCACTCAATCGAGGTGGAGCTGTTTACCGGAAAAGTGCCGTGGTTGGTGACGGAGGAGCGATCCCTCTGCCTCTATCGAGTGGCGCAGGAAGCGTTGAAGAATGCGGCGAAGCACAGCGGGAGCAGCAAAATCCAGGTGGAATTAGAGGTACAATACGGCCTGCTACAACTGAAGGTAAGGGATGATGGCCAAGGGTTTGACGTGAACAATTATGAGCCTGGACTAGGGCTGGCCAGCATGCGCGAGAGGATGAGAATGGTGGGTGGAACTCTGGAAATACACTCGACTCCGGGGCATGGGACAGAAATTGTGAGCCGCGTGGAGGTCTCTGCTATGGCGCAACAGGCCAGCGCGGATTAAGAAGAGTGGTCCAGGATTAGAGATTGGGGAGAACCGGCGCAGGGGTAAAAATCGCAAAGAGTGGAATGCAGTTGATGCCTCAGGCCTGTTGAACAACTTTTTGCTTGATCGCGAAGCGGAGAAGGTCTGAATTGGTTTCCAGTCCAAAGTCCTGCATGATGCGATATTTATGAAAAGCAACGGTGCGGGTGGCGACGTGCAGGATGGCCGCAGCTTCCTTCATTGTATGGCCTTCCGCAAGGAGTTGAAGCACTTCCCGCTGTCGAGGGGTTAGGGTGCGAGCGGTATCCGTTCGCGAATCACGCAGAGGGCTTTCTTCCAAACCCGTCTGTACCGCAGGTGTGACATATTTCGCTCCGCGCAGCACTTCGCGCACCGCCTTCAACAATTCTGACCCGGCGGATTTTTTCAGCAAATAACCGGAAGCCCACTTTCCCAGCGCTTCCGCTGCAATTTCCGTATCTTCATTCATGGTAAGAACGATGATCTTGAGACGGGGCATGGAATCCTTGAGCTGAGCGCCAGCGTCAAGGCCATTGAGGAGAGGCATATTGAGGTCAACCAGGGCGAGATCCGGTTTCAGCTCACCCGCGGCGCGCAAAAGTGCGCGGCCATCCGACACAGTTCCCAGGACCTGGAATTCAGGCTCGAGGAGCTTCTTGAAGGCCTCGGCGACCAAAGTGTGGTCGTCGGCGATGAGAATACGCGCTTTCGTCAACTGTGGACTCCCACCCCGGGGAATCGTCCAAAACAACCCCTACACTAAATGAATCTGTTGTCCTAAAGGATACTCCAACAAGGCGAGTTTTGGAATGGCACCGGAGGTGATAGATAAATGAATCTAAGCTGTGTGTAATCTTGAAGTAATAAACGAAAAAGAGAAATGCCCACCATCGAGCAACCTTCCACAGCCCAGAAATTCTCCGCCCAAGAATAACTGGAAGCACTCCGCCCCGTTAAAAACGAGACAATTTTGCCGTCTGCGCAAGGCTGCTCGAAAGTGGGCACCACCTACCGGAAAAAACTTTCGAGAAGCTGTGCTGAAGAAACAAAACCTAGATCTCCGACTCACCCTTCAGCGAGAGAGAGCATGCAGCCGAACGAGGAAAAGGGGAACTGTCAAAAGTTACAGTTTAGTGGGAGAAGAAGAAGATGAGTGAGTGTTTCTGCGGAGATCAATTGACGGCGATAGACACATGAGCCATTTGATAAGCCATTCTTCGCAATGTAATATTGGCTTGTAAGTGTCCGCTAATCAATTGCCATAACGATTTTGTAAGCGGATGACTTGGGAGATTCTCGAAGCATTTTAGGGCGGTGACGAGGCGCATCCGCTATCGGAAGCCAAAAAGCCCTGACTTGCGGTCACATTCCCAAAAGAAAGACGCATCCAATTCCTACCGATTGTTAATTCTGTGTTCATGATGATGGAAAAGCCGATGTTGATGAAAATCCGCAAACGAATCCTGGTTGCTGATGACCATGCGGGAATGCAGCAGCGAGTCAGCAATCTGCTGGAGTCGCAGTTTGAGGTTGTGGCAATCGTGAACGATGGTTTGGCAGCGATCGAAGCGACAGCCCGGCTGAAACCCGACCTGGTGCTGTTGGACGTCCTGATGCCGCAAATGGATGGAATCCGGGCAGCGCAAGAACTGAAACGGAAGGGCTGCAAAGCCAAGGTCGTTTTCCTCAGCGTACAGCAAGACGCAGAGTATGTAGATGCGGCGTTCGAGAGCGGAGCAATGGGATATGTGTTCAAATCAAGAATGCATTCCGATCTGGTTTGGGCCCTCGATCGGGCCTTGGCGGGTGAAGTGTTTGTTTCGCCTGGAGCGAAAGACAGAGGAAATAAGGAAATGTCAGGCGGCGTTTCGTTCGACGTCGACAGGTTCCAGCGCTTCCAGCTTGATTCGCTTGATATCCCAAGCGAGGCCGAGTTTGGACAATGCGAAGATGCCGTACCAATTCACATCGATTTCATACCACTTGAGTCCATGGCGCGCGGATTGGGGCGCGTAGTGGTGGTTGTTGTGCCAGCCTTCGCCAAACGTGAGAAACGCAACCCAGAAACTGTTGGTGGACAGGTCGCCGGTTTCGAAGCGCTGCTTGCCCCACATATGCGTGGCGGAGTTCACCAGCCAGGTGAAGTGCAAGCTGAGCACCGAACGGAGAAATGATCCCCAGAAAACAAAGGGCCATCCGCCGATGAATAAAAGGCCACGGCCAAGGCAATCGAAGGAATCGCGTGCCACTTGCTGATCCACAGATGGAATCTATCTTTGCGAAGATCGGGACGTAAGGGAGAAGCTCGCTGCGATCGCGGTGCATGGCGCGGCCGGTAAGAATCCAGCCCATGTGGGACCAAATGCCGCCATCAATCGGTGAATGAGGATCGCCTTCCTTGTCCGTATTCTGATGATGGATGCGATGCGTAGCGACCCAGGCAATGGGGCCGCCTTCGAGCGCGAGCGTCCCGCAGATAGTCAGGAAATACTCCATCCACTTGGGAGTCTTGTAGCCGCGGTGGGTGAGCAAGCGATGATAGCCCATGCCGATCCCGAGGCTGCCGGAAACCCACCACATGACGACGGCCAGGATCAGTGCTTTCCAGGTGAAGAAGAAGACAGCGCCAAGGGCCGCGAGATGAAGCCCAATCATGATGAGTTGTGACGCCCCAATTAACGGGCTGAGAGAAAGTTTTGTCGCGTTCAAAAATTGAAGCATACTCATGGGTATCCCAAGAACTTTAACATCGTCTGAGACACCGCTGGGTGGGAAATCGTGAGGAGTGCTGCGAAAAAGTTCCTGGCGGCTGATAGAAAAGATAATAGTTGCAAAGAAGGGGAGTTTGTGGTACTCTATAGGTGCGTTTGTTGCTCTTGTATCACCTTTGGATTCGATTTAAGGGGCTGCGAGTTTCAAACTTGCGGCCTTTTTTCATTTGCGACTAGAGGCTGTCGAGAAGCACCAGATAGCTCTATAAAAGACAGGAATAGGAAATAACGTGAAAGAACAAGGAACAGTAAAGTGGTTCAACGCCAGCAAGGGATTTGGCTTCATTCAGCGCCAGTCCGGTGAGGACGTATTTGTGCATTTCTCCGCGATCATGGCGGATGGATACAAGTCGCTCAACGAAGGACAGGCTGTTGAATTCGAGGTCACCAAGGGCCCCAAGGGTCTTCAGGCGTCGAACGTCACGGCTCTCTAGTCGTTACGGGCGAGCCGCGCTAAGCGCCGGTTCGCCCGTATTTTTTTGCCCGCAAGGTATTTCCTTCCCTGACCCATTGCTTACCCACGCCTGATATTCTTGAGCACTTCAACTCGAAGCGACACTTTTGAAGCCATAGGTTTCGTAGTGAGTTTGGATTTTGCCGTCGCCCAGGCTGACGATCATGAATCCTTCCGAAACACCCAGCCGTGGACCGCGCCACCAATTGCCGCATACTGCACCGCTGGTGATGTACTGTGTGCCCTTGTATTGCACTATCTCATTGATGTGAGTGTGGCCTTGCAGAACCGCGAGAACGTGATGCTGTTCAAGAAGGTCGAGGATCTGAGGCGAGTTGGCGACGGATAAAGTGCTGTACTTGCTTCCCTGGAGCGTTGGGTGGGACATAGTTGGAAAATGCGGTAACCAGTGGGACGTGGGTAACGCCGATGATGGGTGTTCCGGGAGCGGTTTGCTTCAGATCGTCCGCCAGCCACGAGAGCTGTGGGTCATCAATCCGTGCTTCCCATTGGCGGTCAGTGGTGGGCTGCACGGAATCAAGAACGAAAAAGTGATAACCCTTGTGGTCGAAGGAATAGTAGGTTTTCCGCCCGATGCGCTCCTCGTATAATTTCTTGCCATAGGCGGGATCGCTGGGAGCGATACCGCTTTTTGTGCTGATACCGAAAAGGTCGTGATTGCCGATGGAATTGTAGAGCTTCATCCCGAGAGTTTGCTCGGTTCTCTGGTAAAGGTCGAAAACCATCTTGGCGCGAGCAGCATCGACGCTCATGGCATCGAACACGTGGTCGCCACCCATGATGGCGAATTCCGCGTTGAGGCCGGCGATTTTGCGAAAACACATGTCACAACCGTGGGTAGCATCCAGTTCCGGCTGGATGTGGGTGTCGGTGAAGAAAACAAAGTCGAAAGAAGCGGGAGTTGCCGCAGCCTTGCCCGATGACAGATGTGCGCGGTCCGCACGCTATGGCGGCAGACGATCCCGCAATCGTTTTAAGAAACTGTCTACGATTCAGGGCCATACGAACTCTCCGTGGAAGCCTTACTTTCTACAGAACGCCAGGGTAATGCCGGAACCTGCACGATGCGCAAATGTGCGTTCAGTAGCACGATAGGAACAGCACTAACGCCCTGTGATCTGGCGGATGAACGCCACCTCTTCTTCGCTATACGGCTTGCCGTCGGTGTGAAAAATATCGTGGTGCCACACGGGAGGTTGGTGATCGACATACGGATTCTGCCAGGAGTCCCAGGGATAGTTGGTCTGCGTCTTTCCAACCACAAGACCCCAATTGATTGCGGCAACCTTATATTTCTTGGCGATAGGCAGGATGCCTTGGAAAGGTACTGCCGGCGCCGCGTGCCATATATTCCGTGCAGAGGATCGGGCGATGAAACTGCTGCAGCCACATGACGTGCTTCTCGAAATCGTCGGGCTTCGCGTAATTGTGGAACGAGAGCACATCCGAGAGTTGCAGTTGAGTTTTTTGCATGGCGCTGAGCTCGTCCAAGGTAGTCCAATCACCTTCCCATAATCCGCTTGTTAGGGGTTGCGAAGGATGAACAGAACGCACCCATGCGAACACTTGAGGGAGCAGTGCAAGCACGCGATTGACCTTGTCCTTTGGCTCAACCTTTTCGTAACTGCCTTCGTTTGTGCCGCCCGGTTCGTTCCACACGTCCCAAGCCAAGTATCCGCTTGATCAGATGCGAACGCGCCGACGACGCCTTTGGCATACGCTTCAACCCGCGGATATTGCGAGGGATCCTCCAGCACCTTTGCGCCGGGGCTTTGCACCCAGCCGGAATTATGCACTCCGGGGCGGGGACCGGTTGTATGCCGAGTTGAGGATTGGGATCCCAACAGGAATCAAAAAGGACGAACAGGATCTTGATGTGATGCTTGTCGGCAATCGTGAGGAACGTGTCGATGCGCAGGGTGAAGCCCTTGGCATCCTGTTGCCAGAGCAGGTCGTGCAGGAACACACGCATAACATTCATGCCAAGGGACTGAGCCCAACCTAACTCAAGGTCGATTCGCTTTGGATCGAATGAGTCCGCCTGCCACATTTCCAGTTCGTTGATGGCATTCGCGGGAATGTAATTCGCGCCGACGAGCCAGGGCTGATGAGCATACCAGTCATTGGCCGTTTGCTCGGTCCACCGGACTGCGGAGTGAGTAGCAGGAGTCTGGGCCAAGCACGAGAAGCAGCAAGAAAAAAGTAGTACCACAAAGAAAGCTAATTGGCGGTTAGCCATGGCCACTATTCTGCATCAATTCCTCAGAGGTTGTCTTAGGCTTATGTAGTGGTGACCGCTTCAAGAACACCTTGGGCGATTTGCTGAGCCAAGGCCAAACGAAGATTGTCCTGGACGTGGAGGAAATGCAGAGCATCGATTCGAGCGGGATCGGCATGCTGGTGCGATACCTGACCACCGCGAAGCAGGGAGGGGGAGCGATCCGCCTGCTGAAGCCTTCCAAGTTTACCGTGCAAACACTAAGGATGGTGGGATTGCTGAATCTGTTTGCCACCTATGAAGACTTAGCGCAAGCGGTCGCCTCGTTTCAATAGACTACGTCGTCAGTTTTCTGACCTCGTTAAACTCTGTTTTTGCTCCAACTCTGCCCAACGCGCATAGAGGTTATCGATCATTTTCTGTGCCGCTTCCATCTCGATGGAAAGCGCATGGAGCCGTGCGCCGTCACTCATCACGGCAGGATCGAGCAGGGCGTCATGCTTCGCCTGTAATTCTTTTTCGGCATCGGCAATGCGTTGTTCGATGTTTTGAAATTCGCGAGCTTCTTTGTAAGACAGTTTCTTCTTAGTCGATGAAGCTGACGAAACGTATCTTTCAATTGTGCGTTGAGATTCCGCTGCTGCGCCGTTCCGCGCCGCGGAATGCCGGGATCGCTGCCAGGCTTCCCACTGAGAATAATCGGCAAATCGCTCCGCATTGCCCTGGCCGTCGAGCCCCAAGACTACCGTGGAGACGCGATCCAGCATGTAGCGATCATGCGTGACGAGTATCAGCGCGCCGCGATACTCCAGCAGACTTTCCTCCAGGATTTCCAGGGTGGGAATATCCAAATCGTTAGTTGGCTCGTCCAGAAGGAGCACGTCGGCGGGCTGAAGCATGAGCTGGGCTATGAGCACACGCGCGCGCTCGCCGCCGGAGAGACGGCCAACCCGTTGATTCAACGCTTCACCGGAGAAGAGAAAGCGAGCGGCCCACGATGCCACATGAAGCAACTGATCCTGATGGCGCACTGCATCGCTGTCCGGTGCCAAGGCGCGGCGTAAAGTGATGTCTGGGTCGAGCTGGCGATTCTGGTCAAAATAAACGATACGCAGATTTTCGGCCTGGCGCATCGAGCCGCTTGTGGGTTTCAGCTCACCTTTCAGCAAGCGAAGGAGGGTTGTCTTGCCGCTGCCATTCGGACCAACCAGCCCCACGCGCATGCCGGACGTAATGATGAAGTGGAGATGATCGAACAGCGGCCGATTACCGATGGAATAGCTGATGTCATCGAGGGTGATCAGCTGCTTGGTTTGGCGGTTCGAGGCAGAAAAACTGATGCCGGCACTGGAAGTGCGCGTGCGTGCGTTCATATCGGCAAGCTCACCGATCAATTCGTTGGCTTTGTCGATGCGCGCTTTGGATTTCGTAGTGCGCGCTTTGGGGCCGCGGCGCAGCCATTCGATCTCCGTGTGAACGCGATTCTCCAGGGCTTCCTGACGGTTCCTCTGAGCGTGGAGATAGAGCTCCTTCGCCTCCAGGAAGGCGCTGTAGTTGCCGGAAACGCGCAAGGCACCGTCTTCATAAGTGGGATTGAGTTCCACCATTTCTTTGGCAACATTCTCAAGAAAATAGCGATCGTGGCTGACGACGATGCAAGCGAACGATGCGTTAAGAAGTACTTCTTCGAGCCACTCGATGCCGGCGAGGTCCAAATGGTTGGTGGGCTCGTCAAGGAGAAGAATATCTGGCTTGCGTACCAGAGCCTCAGCAATAGCGAGGCGCTTGCGCCAGCCGCCAGAGAGAGCCGACGCTTCGGCATCGAGATCCGCAAAACCGGCGCGACCGAGAATTTCCGCTGTACGCGCGAGACGCTCGCCTTCGGAGGCGCTTTCCTGGTCGAGCGCTTTGTTGATTACGAAACGAACCGTGTCGCCGGGCGCGAATTCGGAAATCTGCCGAACGAGATTGAGATGCGTCCCTTTGCGGATGGCCACGTCGCCCATGTCTGGAAGAGTTGTCCCGTTCAGGATGTCGAGAAGTGTCGACTTGCCCGAACCGTTCGGGCCAATGACGCCGATGCGATCACCTTCGGAAACTGTAAAAGAGACGTTTTGAAACAGCGGCACTACGCCATAGCGTTTCGAAAGTCCTTGGGCGCTGATAATGGGTGGCACGTGGCGGCGTCTACTCCGAAGGATTCCGTCTTCCAGAATAACAGTAGAGAAGGTAAATCATGAAAAACGGTGGTAGTAACAGAGGCCAATCTTCCCAAATGTTGGGCGCCCTGATGAGCACGGAAGACTCTGCTACTATTCAGGACGAATCCACGAATATCTGGCGTCTATCCGGAAGCGACCTGCGTGTTCTGACGGATCACACGGGTAAAACCGTTCAGGGAATAGCTAGGCAGCGGGAATCCAGCTGCTGGAACTGAAATAGAAGAAAAGCCGCTTGTGATTCCAGGAAGAAATGAAACAATTCTTGTCGCGGAAGACGAAACTAGAGTCTGGGGGTGATTGCCCCAGTCGAGATTCCTTTTGCATGTAGAGGAGGCAGTTATGCGAGGCACAAACTGGGCGAAGGTGTTTGCGGGGGTATCCGCAATTACGTGCACGATTCTGACGTGTCCCGCGGTTGCCGGTGGACAAAGTGCCGGAGAGCCTGGCACAAGCACGGCGCAGGATTCCCCGCAAAAGATGGACTTGGCGAGTATCGGGTCTCTCCTGAAACAACTGCAGGCGCAGGTGCAGGAATTGAATGCGCAGGTAAATAACCTGAAAACGCAGCAACGGTCCGAACAGGCTGAGTCTGTGGAGTTGCGAAAGGAATTGGACGCAACAAAATCGCAACTTGTCGCCATGACAAATCCGCCGAGCGCTGTTGCACCGGCACAGGTTTCACCTGGGGCTCCAGCGCCGGCGGTGTCGACGCAAGAACGCCTATCGAAGTTAGAAGAGAACCAGCAAATGGAAGATCAGAAGACTGCCGAGCAGAGCCAGACGAAAGTGGAAAGCTCGTCGAAGTATCGTGTGCGATTGTCGGGAATGGTGTTGTTCAACACGTATGTTAACCGAGGGGCGGTGGACAATGCAGATTTTCCACAACTGGCGACCCCACCGGGAATTCTTTCTTCGGAAGGTTCCTTCGGGGCGTCATTGCGCCAATCACAGATCGGATTGCAAGCATTTGGGCCGACGATTGCCGGGGCTCGTACGAGCGCGGATATCCAATTTGATTTTTCTGGTGGATTTCCGGAGGCACCCAATGGAGTGACATTTGGAGTAATGAGACTTCGGACCGGCACAGTTCGCTTTGATTGGGCAGAGACCTCGGTTGTGGCGGGTCAAGACTCGCTATTTTTTGCGCCGTTAAGCCCGACGTCGATTGCAACGCTGTCGATCCCTGCGATGGCGTACTCTGGGAATTTGTGGAGTTGGACGCCGCAGGTGCGCGTTGAGCACAAATTCACTCTGTCGGAATCTTCCAGTATCTTGCTACAGGGAGGCATTCTGGACAATCTATCTGGAGATGTACCGCCGTCGGAATATTACCGATACCCCAGTTGGGGTGAGTACTCGGGGCAGCCTGCCTACGCCACCAGGTTGGCGTGGACGCAAAAGACTCACGGGCAAGACATGACATGGGGCTTCGGAGGATATTATGGACGGCAAACCTGGGGGTTCAGCCGGGGAATCGACAGTTGGGCCGGCACGGTGGATTTGACGCTTCCGCTGGGCAAGTCGGTTGAGTTTTCAAGTCAGTTTTATCGAGGACGTGCGGTGGGAGGCCTGGGAGGCGGGATAGGGCAGAGTATTCTCTGGGTCGGCTCGTTGATTAATCCCGCGACCGAGCTATATGGTCTGAATTCGCTGGGAGGGTGGGCACAATTGAAGTACAGAGCGACGCCTAAGTTGCAATTCAACGGCGCATTCGGGCAGGACAACCCGTTTGCATCACAATTGCGCCAAGACGGGGGAAATGAGAATCTCTATGGGGCGCCGCTGGCGAAGAATCAGAGTGCATTTGTGAACTTCATTTATCAGCCGAGATCCGATATCGTGTTTTCGCTTGAGTACAGAAGATTGAAGACCTTCATTCTGGACCGCAACGCAAATACGGCCAATCTGGTCACCTTAAGCGTGGGGTATATATTCTAGTTCGAAGGCCTAGAAGAGTTCAGATGTTCATGCTAACGGGTTGGGTGTGCATTCTGGCGCTCGCGATGTGCAAGGAGGCAAGCGGCCAACAAAACACAGTCACCGCCCATGTAGAGATCAGAAAGAAAGCCGGGGATAAGCAGGAACCTCCCAACAGTGCCAGTGATGCCTCGAATGTGGTGATCTGGCTGAAACCATTGGATCATGCGGTCACAGAAGTTGTGCCTGCCGAATCAGGCCGGAAGAGAATGCAGCTGGTTCAGCGAAACAAGAGTTTCCAGCCCCATCTTCTGGTCGTGCCAGTTGGCTCCACTGTTGATTTTCCCAATCGAGATCCTTTTTTTCACAATGTGTTTTCTCAGTTTGATGGAAAGCGGTTCGACCTCGGCCTCTATGAGGCGGGAGCAACCAACTCGGTCCATTTCAATCGAGCGGGAGTCAGTTTTCTCTTCTGCAATATTCATCCGGAAATGAGCGCAGTCGTGGTAGCCCTGGATACACCGTATTACGGCGTATCCGATCGCGCCGGCAACGTAAAGATTGTAAATGTGCCGGACGGCAAGTATGAAATGCAAGTTTGGTTTGAGAGAAGCGTCAGTGAGGATTTACAGAAGTTGATGCGAACAATAAACATATCCCCGGCGTCCCGAGAGCTGGGCAGCATCGATGTCCCGGAAAACCCGAGTTTTTCCCTGACGCACAAGAATAAATATGGGCAGGACTACACGCCTCCCCCCGCGACCGGCTACTCGCATCCCTGAGCGAGCCTGGCGTAACCTAAATTGTCGCAGGAAGATTCTGATCACAAACAGTTTGCACAGCGGCGTAGCGGCTATCGGCGTTGAGCTGGCGCATGATTCGATGAACGTGATTCTTCACCGTAAATTCGGATAACCCCATGCTTTCAGCGATTTCCTTGTTGGTGAATCCACGAGCCAGGAAGGCCACGAGTTGCTGCTGTCTGGCAGTCAATCCCAGTTTCACGCAAAGTCGCTGGTTGAGAATCATGGAGCCTTCACGTGTGGTACGGGCGACAAACTGGAAAAGATGGTGGCAGAGCCACGCAGGGCAGACCGCTTCGCCAGTCATAACTCTGCGAACTGCAGCAATTACTTCGTCGGCGCTGGCCTCAGCTAACAGGTAACCACTGACACCCGAACGCACGGCTTGCAGGAAGATTTCCGGATCATCATCCATCCCGAACAGGATGGCTTTCCTTCCTGGCGCAAAGCGCAACTGGTCGCCGATAAAATTAGACGGAAAGCCTGCCGCGGAGGCTTGATCAGCAAGCATGATGTCACAATCAGACGCAGCAACCTGCTTGTAAGCGGTTGCGGAATAGCGGATGGAATCTGCCACCGAAAATCCGGACTGTTTGCGAAAGAGAGCGGCCATAGCCTCGCGGAGCATGCGATTCTCGATGACCAGAAAAAGCCTGGTATCTGGCGCTGTGGTGCCGTCTCTTGCTTGTTTCATGAATATTCACATCCGCCCAGGGCCAGGGAATGAGGACCCGTCAGCGGTCGATAGGACCATACGTTGACAATTGAAAGTGGTCAATCTACAGCTTGTCAAAAGGATGTCATCATTCTGTCGCCTGCCAGGCACAAGGATCTGGCTTGTTGGAAATCCATCAGGGTCCGGGGACCGGGAAGATCATGTTCAGCTAAAGGCGGATTTGGTGTTGTGAGGAATGGTTTGTTCCGAGCAGGGGAGGCGGACCAGAACGGTGGTTCCCACCTCAGAGGTTTGTTCGATTGTGACTGAACCGGAGTGATCCTGAACAATCTTGCTGACGATCGCCAAACCCAGCCCCGTCCCGTTCGGCTTTCCAGAGCTGACAAAGGGATCAAAGAGCGTGTGGCGGATGCTTCCGGGGATTCCGGGCCCGTTGTCCTTAATTCGGATTTCGAACGATTGCCAGTGTTCTTGGCCTCGACTTTGACTGAACCCTCGATCGCGGCAGTGGCTTCACAGGCATTAAGAATGAGGTTGAAAAAAACGCGTTCCAGTTTTCTCGCGTCAAACATTCCTTCCAGATCGTCGGAAGCCGTGAGGATGATCCGGGCCTGGCGGAATTCAGGTTTTGAGTGGATTGCTTCAATGGCCCGGCGAATCACCTGATCGATTCTAGTCAAAGACGGAGTAATGGCATTGCGCTGATAGGACAATTCCCTGAGAGAGTCGATCAAATCCGTCATTTGATTGGCAGCGGTCTTAATCTCCTCGTAGATCTCGTCCTTTTTCAGCTTTAGTTCATCCGCTTCATACAGAATCTCTGCGTTGGCAACGACGGCGGCGAGATAATGGCGCAAATCGTGGGAGATCGAGCTCGCGGCGCGGGCCAGTGCGGCGATCCGCTCTGTTTCAATTCTTTGCTGCTGGAGCGCCAGGAGTTGGCCGCGCATCTGGGCGAAGGAAGTGCCAAGTTCCACAATTCCTGTGCTGCCTCGCGGCGTGATGGAATAGGTGAAATCGCCCGCAGCAAGGGCCTTAACCCCTGCGACCAGATTGTCGAGGGGACGCGTAATAGTGCGGGCAACAAACCCAAACAGCAAGACCCGAAGAGCACCGCGGCCCCACCCATCAGGAAGATGGAGTAGTTCAGGCGTTTGATAAAGGCTGTTTATTGGAACGAGGGGCATCATGACGTAGCACAGGACCGGGGAAGGCGAAGAACCATGCAACAAGATGGAGGAATAGGCGTATTGGTCTGTGGCGAGGGCGATCTGGCCAGAGGTTGCACCCGTGAGAAGAACGCCGGAGCTGACGCGCCGTTGAAGCTCGGTCTCGTCCCGGCCTGGCAGAGTCGAAGCGATGACCGTGCCATTGGTAGTGAGAGCAATCTGGTTATTAGCGACAAGCGAGAGTTGTTGAGCGACGGCAGAATCGACCTGGTATCCGACGGCCAGAATCCCCAACTGTTGACTGGTAGAGCCTGACCCGGAAGTGATGGGTTGCAGGAAGACTTGATAAAGGCGACCGTCGTTGTACCACCAGGAAGCATCCTCGCCCAGATCCGTGGATCGGTTGAGGTCTCGCTGAGCGGTGTCGGAAGACCAACCCGGCTTTGTCATATGGAGAGCGACAACCCGTCTGTCGGGTTTTGCAAGAACGAAGAGATCACTCCCGGCGAGTTTCCAAAATGTTTCTGAAGCATCCTGGATGGTGAAGGCGTCTCCCGGCATCATGGCTTTCAGAGTAGGGAGATCGGCGAGCATGGCTGCCATGCGCGAAAGCTGAACTTCTCTCTGCCGCTGTACACTCTCAAAGGCGCGGACTGATTCCTCCGTTCCGTCATGTACTTGTTTCTGGATTTCCACGTTCACGGTGTGCCGGACGAAAAAGAGAAGAGATCCAGTTAAGCCGAGAATGATCAGCAGGGCAGTAATCAATAACTGGGATCGCAGTCGCAAGTGAGTCATGGGGCTTTAACTCGAGAGTTCAGGAAGTCGAACTAGGGGCTGAACCTCCGGGAGTAAATTTATAACCCGCCCCATGCATGGTCATCAAGAAGCGGGGAGCGGCAGGATCCGGTTCGAGCTTTTGGCGCAGACGCAAGATATGATTATCGACCGTCCGGGTCGAAGGATAGTTCTGATAGCCCCAAACTTCATTGAGAAGTTCTTCCCGCGAAACAACTCGTCCAGCGAAGGAAGCGAGATATTTGAGCAGTTTGAATTCCTGAGTAGTTAATGAAACAGGCTTTCCCCCCTGTGTGGCTTCCATGCTGGTGAAATCAATACGAGCATCGCCAAAAACCAGCAGCTCATGATTAACAGATTTGGCGGCGACCTGCGAAAGAACGGGAGCGTTTGCACCGCTGCGGCGCATCGCACGGCGCACACGGGCAAGGAGCTCCTTAGGGCTGAACGGTTTTGTCACGTAATCGTCAGCTCCAAGCTCAAGGAGGAGAACCTTGTCTTCGACCTCGGAATTCGCACTCAGGACCACGATGGGAACGGAGGGTGCCAGCGCCTTGAATTCGCGGCAAAGTTCCTTACCGGACCTTCCCGGAAGTTTAAGATCGAGGATTACGGCGGACGGTGTCTGTTTGCGAAAGAGTTCGAGACCGATCAAACCGTCAGGCGCGATTTGGACCTGTAGAGAATCGGATTCAAACAACCGCTGCAACGTGCGCTGCATCGGGCGACTGTCTTCAACCACCAACACAGTGTCCATCGTCATGATCACCATCTCCCCTCGTCGAGAGTCTTTGCCCGAAAGGTACGAACCATCCGAAGCGGGAGAGTATGTGCCTCTGTTCATAATAACCCCCAAAAGTTCAAACGAAGATTCAAGATTCCACGTCGATTCCGTGGGTTCGAGCCTGCATCAATGCCTTGCACCAACGGAGGTGCTGCCAAGGAAGGCAAAGAAGATCTTTCAAATGGACGGCGGAACGGTGAGCCAGATAGCGCAACTGCGCGGACTTCAACTTCAAGGAACTGGCCACACCCGGCGTAGCGATCTCTCCTAGCGAAGTTTGTCCCCTTCTTGGGAGCAGCCGGCTTCCTAGATAGAGCAGCCTGGTTTTCCGGTCATGGATAAATTCGCCAGTAAGAAAGAGGTTTCTAAGGCTGCCAGGCAAATCGGAAATAGCCCAATCCACAGAGAAATGGTCCAGCCAGATGCGCATCGGATGCGTCAGTCCACCTGAGGACCAGGAAAGCAGTGGAGGCGGAACGCAGCAGCCAAACAAACGATTCGCAAGGCCCAGCACGAACGCGAAAACACGTTTTGTTTGCTGGTCTTCGCCTGCCCGGTGAATCACACGCCGCCAGAGCGATTCATCTTCACGATGGAACTCTAGGCACCTGACGATTTCCAACAGCCAGGAGAGCCGGATCCAGAAACGGAAGGAATGGCGGAAGAGGTGAAGTAGCTGGACCAGGAACTTATCCTCAAGGGCAAGACCGAAACACCGCACAGAACGAACGACGCATGGTTCAGCATAATTAAGAGAATCGTCTGGCACGTTTAGCGTCAACCAGGGAGAGTTTTCCCAGATGGACGTATGTAAATCGACTTGACGGTGGCGCTGTCTCGAATACAGATCATCATGCCGCGACGGAGCATGGAGAAGTGGAGTAGTGAAGCAAGACTCGCCGGATTGGGATAGCAACGGGGTCGAATAACCGCAGGACTCCAAGGCTTCTGCTGCAGCCTGCACATCTCCTGAATTCACCAGGAAATCAAAATCGGTTTGGTGGCGTAGCGAGAGGTCCTCACAGAAGTCGGGAGCAAGCGTAAAGCCCTTAAGAGTAGCGGCAAAGACCCCGCGATTGCGAAAGGCATCTACCAGGCGTTGAAATTCGTCAAGCATATCTCCGAGGCGTTGGACATTTCTCGTAGCTCTTTGATCAAGGGCAATGCGCAAAACAGCGGGTATAAGCGAAGTCGCGTCATGTATATGCAACTGCCTGAGAAAGTGGAGTGCAAGTCCACTCTGATCAAGCCACAAAAGAAGGTCGTGGTTCGCTTTTGGTTTCAACTCGACGAGAGTGGCGAGAGCACTGAAGTCAGGTTGCCGCTGGAGTGCCGAGAGAATAGCGTGTTTGGGGGTTTGATCAGGCATCAGCGCTCTCCGCTTTTGGTTCGGAGAATAGTTCCGAATCGCCAACGCAAACCAATTCGTTGGTCAGACGGCAGAAATAGGGGACCAGGAATTCCTGGAACGTTCGTGAATCAATGTCGGCTCCGATGAAGCAGAGTAATTCGCGGCGTTCATGATCCAGGCCCAGTAAACACGCCGTTCCCATCCCGACAATAGTGAGATTGCCTGAAGAAAGCAGTAGAGGCTCTTCGAGCAAACCAAGGGCATCCAAATCGCGAACCAATTTCCATTCAATATCGGCCGGGTCAGCCGTGGTGGCCGAGTCTTCCAAGGGAAGGGCGGGAAGAAGAGTGAAGTCGTTGGTCTCGACAGTTACAATTGCATCTCCAGCGCGAAAACGGGTGCGGAGCGGAGTGGGGATGAAGCGTCGCAAGGCATCGAGTGGGTCTTGATAGTTCGTGGAATCGAGGAGGGTCATGTCACGACTCCGCCAGAAATCGATCGATAGCTTCAGCAGTCCGATGGGGGTCATCACCCGTGCGAAGGAGCCAGGACTGGCACGCCGAAAGAGAGGCAATAAGCTTTGAACGTTCAGATTTTGCCGCAGGCAACTCGCTGGGAAGCCGCTCAGCATTCTCTTCGAAGAATTGCGTGATGTGTTCGCCCCGGCAAGGAACGAAGCGGCAACCCGGGAGGGCGGAGCGTTCCAGGAATAGAAGCCATTTCGGATAGGAGAAGGTCTTCATAGTCGATCGGAACGTCCGCACAGGATCTACCTCATATGCGATCTCTCCGTTCATGGTTTTCTTTGGCACACATTTTGCGAGTTCCGAAAAAAACTGAATGCTATTGGGGAGAAGTTTTATTGGCGCGGCCAAACCGTAAGCCGCAAGAATCGACTGCCTGCGGGAAAGGTAGGTCCAATCGTCTGAAACAACCGCAAAGCCCCTCCTTGCCAGAGCTGCCGACAAAGTGGATTTGCCAGCACCCGACACCCCAGCCAGAAGAAGGCCGTTGCCATCGCGATCGAGACATGCGCAGTGTAGCGGTGCCACCCCTAGCGTTGTGCCAATAAGCCCGATAGTGATCGGGAGGAGTTGCGCATTCCAGAACGAACGATCGTGCACAGCGGCTGGAGAGAGCACGCCAATCACCCTCCTTCGAAGCAGGTCATAACTCAAAAAACTCCGCGGCTCGAGCATCGCAAACACGAGATGACGAACCCCTCGAAAATGGGGAAGACTTCCCGTGATCGAATCCAAGGACGAATCTTCCAGGATTTCCATTTGAAACGAAGGAAAGTTGTCCCGCTTTTCCGGGGCCTGCCAGGGAATGGCATGGCGCAGGACATTGTAGGAATTCGTGGAAAGAAGACACTGGGATCCAGCGATAGTGAAGTCCGCGCGAAAGCGGAGAGTCTTGGAATTGAAAGCGAATGTCACCGTCACAGTGTCGTCCACTGTAACGCGAAATCAAGAGCATTGATGGCGCTGGAATAAGAAATGACAGCCAAGTGACATTCTGGTGACAAATGCGGTCTGTGGCCTCCATTAACGTTTAGCGTGCGCATCTGGGGCCATACCGATGTCTAAGAAAGTTGTTTTCTTTTTTCCGTCTTTCGCGAGTTCGGAAGCCACGGCGCCGCTGGGTATTCTGGCGGTGGCTACGCCACTGATCCGTGCGGGCTATTCGGTGAAGATCATCGATTCGACGATCACGCCAAATTACAAGAAACGCGTTTTGGAAGAGCTGCAGGATGCGCTGTGTTTGGCGATTTCTCTCGTAACCGGACCGATGATCCGTGAAACTGTGGAAATTGCGCGCGCGGTAAAGGCATGGAAGCAGGATTTTCCGGTGATCCTCGGCGGTTGGCATCCATCGCTTCTTCCGAAACAAACACTGGAAGCGGATTACATTGACGTGGTCGTGCGCGGTCAGGGGGAAGAGAGCCTGCTGGAGCTGGTTCAGCATCTAGAGAATCGGTCCACCATTGACCTAATTCCAGGAATCGGCTTCAAGAGAGATAGGAAGCTCATCTTCACCACGGAGCGTCCCTTAAGACCAATCACGGACTTGCCTCCCAAGGCTTATCAACTTGCTGACTTCGATGCATACCAGCGCAGCTGCGGACGCCGCTGGGCAATGTACATCTCCAGCCTCGCGTGCCCATTCAATTGTGCCTATTGCACGAACGCGGGAGTCTACGGGCGAAAGTGGAATGCTCTGCCACCCGAACAATTCGTGGAAGAAACTGTAGATCTTTCGACTCGTTACGGTCTCGAGATGATTTGGGTAGTGGACGATAACTTCCTGGTTGATCTGGATCGTGCACGCCACATAGCCGAGGGTTTAGTGCTCGCCGGGGCCAACTTCCAGTGGAGCATTCAAGCCACGACGAACCTGACATCGCGGTTGAGCTTGGAAGACCTGAAGCTTTTGCGGCGGAGCGGGCTACACCAGATATGCCAGGGCGTAGATTCAGGCTCGGAAAAAATTCTGAAACTCATGAATAAGACGTTCCAGGATTATGAATCCATCTACGAGAGCGCGGCGCGCTGCTTGCAGGCAGATATCCGGCCCTCTTTCAACATGATCTTTGCGTATCCCGGCGAGGGGAACAAGGAACGCCGCGAGAGTATCAATTTCGTGATGGATGTTTGCAGGCGGTTTCCCGGCGCCGAATTCTGGACAAATATTTTTACGCCGTATCCTGGTTCACCGATTATGGAGCAGGCCCAGGAACTCGGGATTCGCGTGCCTGTTACTTTCGAAGGATGGGCCGACTTTTTTCCGCGCTATACCGTGCTGCCATGGTTGAGCGGAGGTGAACACAAACGCCTCCAGGTGATGCGCGAATACATGCGAATCGCATTTGACCGGGTTCCGATTGCATTGGACACGCGAAAACGTTCAACGCGCCTGCTTCAGAAAGCCCTTTCGCTGCCGGCGAGATGGCGGCTCGATCACGATGTCTATAATTTTCCCGCGGAATTGTGGATCAACGATCGCCTCAAGCGCAAAGCGGTGCCTCTCAAGCCCGCCGTTGACGCAAAGAGGTTGGAGCCAAACGTGGGCGAAGCAGCGTGCTAACGAAACGCAAAGTCGTACTGTTTTACCCGCCCTATGACGGCCCGCCGCTGGGCGCACCGTTATGTTTGCTGAGCCTGGCATCTCCCTTGCGGCAAGCAGGGTTTGAAGTATCCATTATTGACGCGGCGATTTGCGGTGACTGGGAGCAAAAAGTTCTTGGAGAGCTGCGCAATGCGCTGTGCCTTGGAATGTCTGTACTCACGGGCCCGATGATTCGCGGTGCGATCCGCATGGCCAAAGCGGTGAAGAGGGAGGGCCTGAAAGCCCCAGTCATCTTCGGCGGATGGCATCCAAGCCTGGTTCCAGGCCAAACACTGCAAGAAACGTACGTTGACGCGGTGGTTCGCGGACAAGGCGAACTGACCTTGCTTGAAATCGCAGAAAAGCTTTTTAAGGGAGAAGAGTTTCGTGGCGTTCAGGGAGTCTCTTCTAAACAACACGGTCTGCCTCAGCACTCGCCCGAGCGAAGAGTCAGTTTGCTCGACGATCTTCCCACGCCCGCGTTCGATCTGGCTGATTTTGACGCGTACCAGCGAGTATCCGGCGAACGCAAGTTGGCTTACGCAACCAGTGTCGGGTGTCCCTACGCGTGCAACTACTGCACCGACATGGTCTTTTATAAACGCCGGTTCAACGCTCTTGAGGCACAGCGCGTGGTCAGTGAGGTGACAGATCTGGTGGAGCGGTACCGGATCGAAGAAGTGGCCATGCTGGATTCGAATCTCCCCGTGGATTGGCGGAGAGCCAGGGAAATCGCGCAAGGGTTTCTGGATTCAGGAACGAAGTTTCGCTGGACATTTCAGGCTTCAACAGACTTTCTGTGCCGTATGAGCGACGATGACGTAAGGTTGCTTGGCGATAGCGGCGTGTCTCACATGGGCTTCGGTACCGAGTCCACTTCCAGCAGTGTGCTAAAGCTCATGAACAAACGCCACCAACGTGTGGATGAAATGTACGAGACCGCCCGCAAGGCTGCAATTGGCGGAATTCACGTCACCTTCAATCTGATCTTCGGATACCCCGGGGAAACCGAGCCCGACCGCGAAGAAACGTTGCTCACAATGAGCGACATCGCCAAACAATTCTGGAATGTCAGTTTTTCGCCCAACATCTTTACACCCTATCCCGGCATCCCCATCTGGCCAGAACTTCGGAGCATGGGCTTGCGAGAACCGGAATCGATGGAGGAGTGGGCGGAACTGCCGCTAGGGCGAAACACCTTACCGTGGTTGCGGGGAGAAGAGCTGAAGCGGTTGTGGCGAATGCTGGAATTCTTTCTGTTGAACAACCAGCTTCGCAAAGTGACGAAGGATCATCCACGGCTCAGAACGGGAATCCGGCGAGCATTGGGCGCACCACTGCGCTGGCGCATGCGCACAAAGCAATATTCATTTCCCTGGGAACTGTGGGTGGGGCGAAAGTTGGAAAAAATTGTCACCAGAAGGTCTCTCGTAACCGGGCAGGCGCTTCAGAAGGAGGGCGCTGGAGCATGTTGATGAATCCGCGCGCATCGACTTCAGTTGGTCCAGGAGGTTTCGGTGACTGACGTCCTCCTGACGCATTCCTATCACCTTCCCTACGATCGAAAACAGTTGCGGAAGATGCAGCCCTATCCGCCACTGGGAACGCTTTACGCAGCTTCTCTTCTCCGTGAGCGCGGGATATCCGTAGCAATCTTCGACAGCATGCTGAATGAGCCGGAGACAGGATTTCAGGAGGCGTTGCGCGTTCATCGTCCGAGTATCGTCGCGATCTACGAGGATGACTTCAACTTCTTGACCAAGATGTGCCTCACGCGAATGCGCGAGTTGGCTTGGGAAATGATCAAGTCTGCGCATGAATCGGGTGCACGAGTCGTGGTGCATGGTTCGGATGCGAGCGATCATCCCGGAGAATATCTGCATCATGGCTGCGAGTTTGTACTGGATGGCGAAGCGGAATACACACTGCTGCAAGTGGTATCCGCGCTGCGGAATGGATCCGACGCTTCGGAGATTGGCGGCGTGAAATGGCTGAGGGGGTCGCCCAATCAGCACACCATTGAAGTTCGTCAAAAAAGGCCAGCGCACATGGGAGTTGCACTTCCGCTCCCCGCACGAGATTTAATCGACTTCACGGCATATCGCGACGCATGGAAACGCCAGCATGGCTACTTTTCCATGAACCTGATTGCCAGCCGAGGCTGTCCTTTTCGCTGCAACTGGTGCGCAAAGCCAATTTTTGGGGATAGCTATCAATTGCGGGCTGCAGGAGAAGTGGCACAAGAGATGCGCTTGCTGCGCGATGAATATGGCGCGGAGCATCTGTGGTTCGCGGATGACATTTTTGCATTGAACCGACATTGGATTGAGGAATTCGCCGCCTCGGTAGAAGGACTTGGTTGTTCCATTCCTTTCAAGATTCAAGCGCGCGCGGACCTTCTGACAGCAGAAACAACGCGAGCGCTGAAGCGGGCCGGCTGTGCGGAAGTGTGGATGGGGGTTGAGTCCGGATCGCAAAAAGTGCTTGATGCCATGGATAAAGGGCTGCGGGTAGAGGAAGTGGTGGCCGCGCGTCTTCATCTGAAGCAGCAAGGTATCCTGGCGTGCTTTTTTCTTCAACTCGGATACCCCGGTGAATATTGGGAGGATCTTCAAAAGACAATTTCGCTTGTTCGAGAAACTCGTCCGGACGACGTCGGCGTTTCGTTTTCTTATCCACTTCCCAACACGCGGTTTTATGCACGAGTCCGCGAGCAGCTGGGCGCGAAGCAGAATTGGTCTGACAGCGAAGACCTGTGCGTAATGTTCAAGGGTGCGTACACGGATCGCTTTTACCGCGCCGTAAGAGATGCACTGCATGCGGAAGTAGAGAGCTGGCACTGCGCCTCGACACAGAGTCGAGATCAAAGTCAGGTTCAAGAGATGTGGAAAATTGTGGAGACTCTGGAGCCCGTGAGTCGAAATCTGGACGCCACGGAATTATCACAAAGCGGTAGTGGATCTGTGTACTCGGTGCTTTCAGACCACTCGCAGCTTGTCTACCTGCAGCCCAGGCGTGCGTCGGCGGGGGAGATGAAATGAGTGATCTTCTTCTCACTCACGGATATTTTCTGTACGAGGATCCAAAGGAATTGCAGATCCGGAAGCCATACGTGCCGCTTGGCATCCTTTATATATGTTCGCATCTCCGCAGTAAGGGATTTGAAGTTGACGTCTTCGATACGACCTTTTCGCAAATGAGCGATCTCACGCGTTACTTGCAGAGCGAGCACCCCGCGGTGGTTGGAATTTATGCAAACCTGATGACCCGGAAGAGAGTGGTAGAAATTATAAAAGTTGCGAGGCAGGCCGGGTGGAAAATCATCGTCGGTGGGCCAGAACCCGGCGCTTATGTGCAGGAGTATTTGAGCGCAGGAGCGGACGTCGTCGTTTTCGGGGAAGGCGAAATCACGATGGAAGAACTCCTGCCCGCGTTGAGCAGCAAGTCGAGGCCACAGCTCCAGGATATCCGGGGAATCGCATTCACGAACGAAGATGGGCACATTTGCCAGACGGCTCCCCGGCCGCAGATTTCCGATCTTGATCGGCAACCATGGCCTGCGCGGGAAGCGGTAGACATTCCGCGATACATGCAGACATGGCGTGAAGCTCACGGAACGGGTTCACTGTCATTCATCACGGCGCGTGGCTGTCCCTATAAATGCCGCTGGTGCAGCCACCAGGTGTATGGAATGACGCACCGCAGACGGAATCCGTGCGGTGTAGTCGATGAAGTGGAATGGCTGATGAATACGTATGGGCCGGACATGGTCTGGATTGCCGATGATGTTTTCACAATTCATCACGGCTGGCTTCGAGCGTATGCCGCAGAAATGTCGCGACGAGGCTTACGAGTTCCCTTCGAATGTATTTCGCGGGCGGATCGTTTAACTCACGAGGTTGCTGATCTTCTGGCGAAACTTGGGTGTTTCCGCTTGTGGATCGGCTCCGAGAGCGGTTCGCAAAGAATTTTAAATGCTATGGAGCGAGGCGTAACTGTCGAGCAAGTGCAGGTTGCAGTCGGTTTATGCAAAGAACGTAGCATCCAGACGGGAATGTTCCTGATGTGGGGTTACGAAGGAGAAGAGCTGGAAGACATCGAGGCAACCATTGAGCACGTCAAGCGAACGGATCCGGATATTTTCTTTACCACGGTGTCCTATCCGATCAAAGGAACAGCTTACTACGAACGTGTGGCCAGTTCGCTGGTTCAGTTAAAACCCTGGCATTTGTCGTCAGATCGGGAATTAGAGGTACAGGGACGGCATTCGACGCAGTTTTATGAGTTTGCGGACCGCCTGCTTCAGAAGGAAGTGAAACTCGCTCGAATGCAACGGGCAGGGCAAGGCGAGGCAGCCGAACACGAACTGCGGCAACAAGTGAGCGCGATACGCGAGAGCTTGTACGCGAGTGCGCGTGAGGTACGGGCATGATCGAGATAAAAAGCATGGATTTCTCTGTTGCCGCAAGTGCTTTTGACTGTATCGCCACTTCCTATGACGACTTGTTTACGCGGAGCGTCATCGGGCGCGCTCAACGGAATCAAGTGTGGCAGCGCCTGTCGAATGCATTTCAACCTGGTGAGCGAATTCTGGAACTGAATTGCGGGACGGGTGAGGATGCAAGATTTCTTGCACAGAGGGGAATTACTGTCGTCGCTTGCGATGCTTCGGCTGTGATGATTGAGGTCGCCGCGGCTCGAGGAAGACTAGAGGCGGGGACGGCAGAAATTGAATACCGTCAACTGGCGAACGAAGATTTGAGTGCATTGAGGGGGCGAGGCAGGTTTGACGGGGCGTTTTCGAACTTTTCCGGTTTGAATTGTCTCGCTGACCTTCAGCCGGTGGCACGGAACCTGGCTTCGCTTTTGAGACCGGGAGGACGCTTGGTGATTTGTCTCTGGAGCCGAGTCTGCGTGGCCGAGGTGATTTGGTTCCTTCTTCAAGGACAATTCAACAAAGCATTCCGGCGCCTCTCTGGGAAAGCTACCGCCCGGGTCGGCGACCTGAGGATCGAAGTCTCTTATCCTACAGTCCGCAAGGTCCGGCAGGTGTTTTCTCCCTGGTTCCGCCTGAAATCACGGGCGGCGATCGGACTATTTGTACCGCCTTCGTACGTCGAGACGTGGGTGAGCGGTCGCGCAAAGACGTTTGTGCGTCTGGAGAAATTAGATCGCCTATTTTCCGCATGGCCAGTATTTCGCGATGCCGGTGATCATGTTCTGTTGGAGTTTGAACGATGCAATTCGTGAGCCAATTGTTGGCGAGTGAAGAGGGCCCGGCGAACGAAGTCCAATCACACCGGGCGCGTCTGAGTGCGCCGTTTTTTAAATTGCGCTGCCCTCTCTGCGGCAGCGATAGCGCAGAGATGCGCTACGAACAGCTTGCGCAGGAGCATCATGCCATACCATGTAGTCGTTGCCTGTTTGTGTTACTTCAGGAAGATGGCATCTGGCGCGGCCTAGCTCCCGACCGGGAGAAATACTACGCGCAATTTGTGAGGGAGTATGAAGAAGTGCGCAATGCCGAAGGGCGGGGCAGCGAGAGGCCAGCGTTTTATCTTGCGCTGCCATATTGCGACGTTACGGAGCGGAATTCCTGGCAGTGGAGCATTCGATCGAGAACTTATCGATATATAGTGCGCAACATCCTGAGGGAACTGCCTAGGGGTGAAAACTCATCACCCGCGATTCTGGACTTGGGTGCAGGAAATGGGTGGCTCTCCTACCGACTTGCCTGCTTGGGGCACAGGCCGATAGCCGTCGATTTGATTGCAAACCTGCGGGACGGCCTTGGGGCGGCGGTGCACTATCGAGCCTCACTGCCACAGTTTTTTCCTCGCGTTCAAGCAGAACTCGATCGCCTTCCCTTTGCCGATGGACAGTTTGACTGTGCGATTTTCAACGCATCGTTTCACTACTCGGAGAAATATGAGCGAACCATCGCCGAGGCGGTTCGTTGCTTGCGCCCTGGAGGAATAATCGTAATCGCCGATTCCCCTACATACGCTTCGGAGGAAAGCGGCCGAAGGATGGTTCGAGGAGCGACAAGAGTTTTTCAAGACGAAGTATGGCTTCAAGTCAGACGCGATGTCGAGCTGTGAGTATTTGACCAGAGAACGGCTAGTCGCTCTTGAGACGAAGTTTGGGTTCGAATGGAAAGCGCATCGAGTTTGGTATGGCTTTCATTGGGCGATGAGGCCATGGTCAGCGAAGTTGCGGCGGCGCCGTGAACCTTCGCAATTCCGCATCTATACCGCCCAGGTGAAGGAACAATGATCATCCTCTTTAATCCACGTTCAACGAAACCACGAAACCGCCGATTTCCACTTTCGGTTATGGCCCTTGCTGCCGTGTTGGAAGGCCGGGAAGAATACGAAATTGTCGACGGGAATATCGATGACAATCCTACCGCGACTATCCAGGATCTGATTCGAATCACAACGTTGAATTGCTTGGCGTGACTGTCATGCCGGGGCCGCAGATGGTCGCGGCAATCGCGGCCTGCCGCGACATTCGTAGCCATTGCCCGAAATTGCCCATTGTCTGGGGCGGATATTTCCCTTCTATTTATTCCGATGCTGCTCTCAACGCGCGCTACGTCGATTATGTTGTCCGCGGGCAAGGAGAGGAAACACTGCTCGAATTGATTGACGCCCTTCGAGGCAAGCGGCCACTCGAAGGCATCCTGGGATTGTCATACAAAGATATGTTTGGTTTGCATCGGCACAACCCTGAGAGGCTGATGAAAGGGCCCGGATGCAGTTTCCCTGGTCGCCATTCCATCGCGTACCCGTTGAGAAATACTTGCGCCCTTCTTTCTTCGGCAAACGAACAGCCGCGCATCACGCCAGCATTGGCTGCCCCTTTCACTGCAGCTTCTGCGGCGTTCACGCCGCTTATGGCACACGCGAGCTGTTGGAAAGCCCAGCGCGGACGGAAGCCATCCTTCGGCATCTGAAAATGGATTATGGAGCTGACTCTGTTCAGTTCTACGATATGAACTTCTTCATTCGCGAGAATCATGCGGCGAACTGGCGGAGCGCATGGCGCCACTTGATTTACGGTGGTGGTGCGAAGCGCGCATCGACACGTTCAATAGGTATTCAGATGCGACGCTCGAGGCGCTGCGGCGTGCCGGATGCACGATGATCTTTTTCGGTGCAGAGTCGGGCTCCGACTGGGTTCTGAAAGAAATGCAGAAGGACATCACCACGGAGCAGACCCTGGCGGTGGCCAGCGGATCCGGCAATTCGGGATTATTCCGGAGTTTTCCTTCGTGATCGGAAATCCTCGCGATCCGGAGCGCGATACCCGGGAAACGTTGCAGTTCATCCGGAAAATGAAAACAAATCAACAAGCAATCTGAAATCATCATTTACCACTACACGCCTGTGCCGCAACGGACGGCAATGTACGGCGATGTTGATGGCCAAGTCTCATTCCCGACGACACCGGAAGAATGGGCCACCAAGCGCTGGATGGATTTCACCCTGCGCATCGATCCCAATACGCCCTGGCTGAAACGAAAAACAAAGAAGCTGATCGACAACTTCGAGGTTGTGATTAATTCCCGTTGGCCGACAGTGCAGGATATCCGTGCGCCACGCTGGAGCCGCACCTTATTAAGACGCTGAGCGCTTGGCGCTATGCAGCCGGTGTCTATGCCTTTCCGAAAGAGTTGCGGTGGGCTCAGCAATTCATCGCCCTGCGAAAGCCAAAGCAGGAGAGCTTGTAGCGCATTTGGGCAAAGATTATGCTCGGCAACGTCCCGACAATGTGTCTCTCTTCAGCCGATGGGTATCGCACGTGGGCAAGCACCTATGATCGCGATCCCAATCCAATGCTCTCTCTCGAGAAACGATACCTGGAGCCATTATTGCCAGCGTTGGCGGGATTGGACATCGCCGATCTCGGGTGTGGAACAGGTCGATGGCTTGAAGTGTTTAAGAGCGGGAAGTCAAAGAGCCTCTTGGGAGTGGATTCGTCTCTCGAGATGCTGGAAATTGCGCAGGGTAAGCTGGGGCAGTCCGCAAGATTTGTTCAAGCAGATTGCGCGGAAGCTTCTTTCGAATCGTCTTCGGCGGATCTGATCGTCTGCAATTTTGTCTTGAGCTATATCGAAGATGCGCAGGCGTTCCTTTCGAAGCTCGGCAGGATGCTCAGGGCTGAGGGTTCCGTGTTCATCACGGATCTGCATCCCGAAACCACCTCTCGGTTGAATTGGAGGAGAGGTGTGCGAGTGGAAGACGGATTTCGGGAAATTCGCACCTTCCCAAGATCCCTCGAGAGCATAGTTGCTTTGTGCGAGGGTTCGAATTTTTCGCTGAGCGTGTGTCTGGAACCGCGATTCGGGGAACCTGAACAGGACATTTTTTGCGCCGCGGGAAAACAAGACTATTTCGAGCAAATTAAGCGATATCCGGCCATTTACATACTTCAACTTCAGAAGAGTCCGACGAACTCAAGCGTTATTTCCCAGAAAGGAACGGACTCGGGGGTGACGTGTATTCAGGGCGCGCGTTTTGCCTTGGGTCCACAGACAAGTCTTATGCAGGACGTCGGCATCGAGGATTCGCGCATCAAGTTTCTGCACAGCTATCCTCGCAACCGCCGACTCACGTATAAGCCTGAAGCGAAGATCAATCTCCATGGATATTTGGCGCTTCCCGGGCTTGTAAATGCACACGACCACCTTGAATTTGCGCTCTTTCCGCGGCTCGGAAAGGGTGGCTACAGGAGTTTTCTTGAGTGGGCAGAGGATATCCATCACCCCGATGCTGCTCCCGTCTACGAACACCGGCAGGTGCCGCGAGAGGTTCGTCTGTGGTGGGGCGGAATTCGCAATTTGCTTTGCGGAGTTACGACGGTATGTCACCACAATCCTTATGAATCCGAAGTATTTGACAATGATTTTGTCCTGCGGGTGTTGCGAGAGTACGGTTGGGCGCATTCCATGGTGATGGATTCAGAGGTCGCAGCCAAAAAGAGAAACACTCCGAAAAGCCAGCCGTTTCTCGTGCATCTGGCCGAAGGGTTAGACGAAGAAAGTGTGCAAGAGATCTTCGAATTGCATCAGGCGGTAGCCCTTGATGAAGAAACGATCATCATTCATGGCTTAGCGCTGGGAGAAAAGGGTATTGCGCTATTGGGCGACGCGAAGGCAGGCTTAATCTGGTGCCCGAGTTCCAACATGTTTCTTTTTGGAAAGACGCTGTCGCGTGAAGAGATTCGCGCGATAACACGTGTAGCAATCGGCAGCGATTCGCCATTGACGGCAATTGGGGATCTGTTGGACGAACTCCGTTTTGCGCACGAGATCTCAGGATTGCCAACGGAAGAACTCTATCAATCTGTGACCGTGCGGCCATCCGAGTTGCTGCGCCTTAGGAATGGGGAGGGGAGCATTCGCCTTGGAGCTTGGGCCGATCTCGTTGTAGTTCGCGATACGGGGTTATCTCCCGCAGACACACTTGCCGGGTTGAGCTATCGCGACGTGGAACTGGTTCTGATAGGAGGGCGTGTTCAGTTGGCGTCTACGGAGATCAGGAAACGACTGCCGCCGGAGACTTCAGCAGGCCTACAACCGCTTTCTATCGAAGGTACTGTGCGATGGATTCGAGCTCCCATCAATTGGTTGTTCGAACAGACGGGGGCCCATCTTCCCGGTGAGATACGCCTCGGCGGCAAGCAGGTGAGCATTGGGTATTAGCATTCAGCGATTGGCGCGAGACACGAATGTGTCCCTCGACGATCAAGTGATTCGAGACTTGCCTGTGCTCATCGTGCACGCGCACAGTTCCTGCAATTGCCGATGCATCATGTGTGACATCTGGAAAACGAAGGAAGGAAAAGTTTTTCGCACAGCAGATCTGGAACCGCATCTGACTTCCATCCGGCGACTAGGAGTCCGCTGGGTTGTTTTCTCTGGCGGCGAGCCGCTCATGAATCCGGAATTGCCCTCGCTTTGCAAGATTCTTCGTGCAGAGAATATTCGGCTCACGCTGCTAACCACGGGACTATTGCTCCAAAAATGCGCATCGGCCGTGGCCGCCGTCTTTGACGATGTGATCGTTTCGTTGGATGGTCCACCAGAAATTCACGATGAAATCCGGCGGGTAGACGGCGCATTCTCTCTGCTGCAAGCAGGAGTGAACGCGGTGAGAGAACACCGTCCAGAGATGCGGATCACCGCGCGCACAACGGTTCAGAAAGCAAATCACTGCCACCTTCGGGACACGGCTCGCACGGCCCGGCAACTTAACTTGAATGCAATTTCCTTTCTTGCCGCGGATCTCACTTCTTCGGCATTTAACAGGCCATTGATTTGGCCCGCCAGCCGCCAGGAGGAGATAGGACTTTCACTTCTGGAAGTGGGAGCTCTCGAACGGGAGATTGATTCGTTGATCCAGGAGAGCGGCCGGGAATCGGAATGCGGTTTCATTGCGGAAACTCCCGAGAAACTTCGCCGGATCGCGCGTCAATTTCGGGTTCAATTGGGATTGAAAACAGGGGAATCGCCTGTCTGCAATGCGCCGTGGGTCTCGGCCGTTATTGAAACCGATGGGACGGTGCGTCCATGTTTTTTTCATCCTTCGATCGGCAATCTGCGAGCGGGAACGCTGGAGTCCATCGTTAATGGGGAGGTGGGCCGTTCTTTTCGCAAGAAGTTAGATATCGCGAATGACCCGACCTGCCGTCGTTGTGTTTGCTCGCTGCACTACAGGGCCTAGAATGCTCCAAAGACTTATGCTGCCGGACTACTCCCCTGAGTAGAAAGGCGGGTCGCCTAAACTACCGGCTGGCGGTAGATGGCGAATGTAAAGGACGATGGACCACATTTCTGTGTCTGTCAAAATACCTTTCGACGCGGGCATGCCTGAGGGCGCAAGACCGTATTCAATGATCCATTTTAATTGTCCATCTTCGTAGGATTGCACACTGTCGGCCTTCAGCGAAGGGACTGGCGGCGACATACTATCCGCGAATGGAACACCGGTATTCTGCCCATCGAGACCGTGGCACACCACGCAAAAGTGGGAGAAGGCGATTTTCCCGTTCTCGATGTTTTCCTGGGTTTCGGGAAGCGGATTTTTTGCATTCTTTCCCCGGACGGAAATAGTGTGCTTAATCCGGGTCAGCGCCGCAGTTTCCCATTTTCCCGGAGGCGTGGCCCTGCAGCCGGAAAGAGCAATACCGGCAGCGAGAGAAATTAGACAAGCAGGAACTCGCATGAAGCAGTTTATTCCACCACGTGAACTGTCAGCGTCATGGACCCGTGGCCCTTACCGCAAAAGTGGGCGCATTTGCCTTCGAAAGTGCCAGCCGTTCCCGGAGTGAATTTCACCTCCGTGGGTTGCCCCTTTTTTACATCGGTCCGCACGCCAAACTCTTCAATGAGTAAGCCGTGGGTAACGTCTTTGGATTGAAGGACCAAGGTAACCTCTTCACCTTTTTTTACGGTGATTTCATTTGGTTCGAAAGTGAAACGGCTCGCGGTAATCGTAACGGTCTTAGAGGCTTCCGCGTGACCTGTAAAAGGGGAGAAAGACAGAAGCGTCAAAGCGAGCCAGAATGTCGCGGGGATGGATTTCCAGATCATTGCCTAGGGTCCTTAGTTTAGTTTTGCAACAGATTTCATGGGGCCAGATATTGCCGGATCAATTGTTCATCTTGCGCGCTCAGCATGGCCCGTACGCGCATATGTTGAAGCACTGCCTTCACTTCACGCGGCGAAAGCGTTTCCGGTGGGTTGTGGCATCTTCCGCAATTGGCCTGGAACTTCCGCTCTCCCTCTTTCCGCTGCTGGGCCGAAGCGGGTTTCGAAGCGGGAGTTTGTTTTTGAGTTGAAGCCGATGCCTGGGGTTTTCCGGACGCATTTACGCCACCCAAGAAGATCGCTGCGGCCAAAAGTGCATAAAGTGCATTTCTCATTTGAATACTCCGGGCAGGGCTGGAAATAGAAAACGATAAGTAACCTCCGCGTTCCATACGTTGGCAGTGCCTATGGCGCTGTATTGCCTGCCGTAGCTGCCATTCAGGCGAATATCGTGCGGCAAATAATAGTTAAGCCCGAAATCAAAGCGGTTCGTGTCTGCGGGTGGAAGTAAATCGTTGGGCCTGGGAGTTCCCTTGAACAATTGTTGAACTCGGGCGACTGCCTGCAAACGTCCTAGCCAGGAGGTGTCTCCTCTGCTCCTCGCGATGCGATACGCTCCTTCCAGCCAATATCCCTGTCCACCTGGTGAATAAGCGTATTCCCCGCGGACATCCAGGGGGATGGACGGGGGCTGCCACACAAAGTAGGTTCCCGCGGCGTTGTAATCTCCATCTTGAAGGAAGCGCTGATAGGAAACTCCAACCTCCACGCCGGCCTGCGGCAGAAACACTCCCATCCTTCCTCCGGCCGAACGCCCGGCTCCAAGATTCTCGGTAGTGGTGAGTGCGGAAAAGTAAGCGGTGTAGTTCACTTCCCAGTTTTGACGTGCCGCAATAACGCCGCGCAACATTGCGCCGTTACTTGAGCCGGAAGTACGCGTTCCAATAGGGAAAATAATGGGCACGTCCTGAAGATTGCGGATCCAGATTGCCGTGAAGCGCTCGTTATAAATATTGAATGGAGTCAGAAAGCGCCCGACCGTGACCGTCAGGTGCGAATTGGCAATATAGTCGAGTTGAAGGTACTCCAGACTCCCGAAGAATTGCCCCTGGTACGGCCCGGTTGTCCCATCCTGGTGCGAAATAAAACCTCTCAAGTCCGCCCGAGATTCAATCAACCAGTGTTCGCCAAGAGGCACAACAAGCACAGGAGCGATAACCGGCTGGAAAAAGGTGTTCCCTCCCACTGTGGTGCTAACAAACTGGATGCCGCCCGAGAGGATCGGGGCGTTCGTTTGTGCACGAAGCCCCACTGCAGTCCATAGCATCGCCAGAGTTATCCTGAATATCCAGCCCATCACTGAATAGCTTTTAAGACGCAAACCATCCCCCTAGTCCCTTAAGAAGAGACAATCGCTGGCCGCCGGTCCCGCGGAAAGCAGGAAGAACGCGCAACCATCACCAGCGTAAACATCTGGTCGCCTCGAGTTGTCACCGGGAAGTCAAGCGGAAGTCATCTTCGTGCACTCAGGGGGCGAAACGATTCGTAACAGCCATTTGCCGCTAGTCCGAATGAGTACCATCGCGTTAGTGCGAATTGGAACCCTTGCCTGTCATTGATTGGACCTGAACTTCCGCCCACTTTCGCGCCGATACTCGTCCAGCGAGGCAAAGTTCATGGAAAAGTCAACGCGGATTCTGGTGGCAAACCGCCCCAAGCTGATGCGGGACGTGATTCTGGCGACGTTAAGCGACCAGCCCGGCATCGAAATTGTTGGCGAAGTATCCGACGAAACACAGATTCTCCCTCAAGTGGAGGCGACACTCCCGGATCTACTGGTGATCGGATTGGATGAGCCGGAAACTCGACCCGCAATCTGCGACCTCGTCCTGCGCGAGCACCCGGCAGTACGCATCCTTGCCATCGCATCGCGGAAGGATCGCACTATCTGCTATTGGGCGTCTTTCGATATTCACAGCGACGACGTTGAAGCTTCTACCGATGGAATTCTGAGCGCAGTTCGCAACTCTCCCCACGCAGCAGGAAAAGGGCTGTGAAATTGTTTAGCCCAAAAGGAATGAGATCCATGATTTGGTTCCGAACTCAGTTTGCCACGTTATTCTCTGCCATATTGATTTGTGGTTACCACTCATCAGCGCAGCAGAACTCCCCTCAGGCGATCAGCCAGAACCCTGTATCCGCCAAGAGCCGCCAGACTTCCTATGAACTCGAAAAGCAAAACGCCGAGCGCGTGGCGGCTTCCTCCGAGCAGATACGGGAAGCTCTGGTCAAGGATCCCGGCCTTCTTGTGGAATTGAAGCGCATGGTGGCGAAGGAAGCGACGGCAAACGGGCAATTCGTCGATGACACCGACCTAACAGATCAGGCCATCTTCGACCGTCTGGATGAAGATGTCGTTTTTCGTTCGCAGGCGACACGACTGGTACAGCGTTACGGCTATTTGTTGCCGAACATTAATCCAACTTCCGAGCTGGCAAAGCAGGAAGACCTGGTTTTGAAGGAACGTGCCCGCCGCCTGGTACAAATCGAAGCCCAGGAAGACGCGGAGTCAATGAAGCCGGAGCCCAAAGAGGAGACTGCTCAAAGCACGCAGCAAACGTCAACGTGTGATACGCAGCGGGATTCGGATTGTCAGGAGACTGTTCCCCGTCATGCACGCCAACGCACTGCCGGGCCCGAAGGTGCGCCTGTCGCGAAACCTGATCTCCAGGGTATTCCGAGCGAATTGCCTCCCTCAGCGCCTTATTCACCGTTGATGAGAGCAGGGCTGGGCGGCGGTGGGCTTACATCTTTAGGCAGTAAGCGCGATGACGGCGATTCGGTTCAGCTCACTTCTCTGGCCGGCGCTCGCGATCTGATGCGTCTGCAATCTTCGGGAATGGATATGGAAAGCATCGCGAACGCATTGCGTGGCGGTGCTTCTACTCCAGACCTCAGTTCACCTAAAAATGAGTTCGCCGCAACCGTCGCAAACGAGAGGGGCAGAACAGGTTCTGAACCGCAGCGAGTTTCCTCGGGCATCCGGCCGACCGGAACCACAAGAGAGTCCACCCAGGGAGCCGTAGTTCACAAATCAAATCCTTATGCTGACGTCCCTTCGCTTTATGACATGTACGTGCAAGTGTCCACGCGCGATCGTGCGCCTGAACGCTTTGGCGTTTCTGTTCTCAGCACCGGGCTGCGCGAACCAGAGGCAATGGCGATGGATTTACCTGTGGGACCGGATTACGTAATTGGGCCAGGCGACGGCTTGGCAATCGATCTCTGGGGCGGAGTGTCTCAACGAATGGTCCGGGTGGTTGATCGACAGGGACGCATCTCGCTGCCCGAAGCAGGACCGATGTTGGTAAGCGGCAAAACGCTGGGAGAAGTGCAGATGTCGGTCCAGCAAGCTCTGCGGATGGAGTATCGCGACATATCGGCTGACGTTTCTCTCTCGCGGCTCAGGACGATTCGGGTGTACGTGGTGGGAGAGGTGATGGATCCTGGCGCGTACGACATCAGTTCGCTTTCGACAGCCTTGAATGCGCTTGTCGCCGCCGGGGGCATTACCTCGCATGGATCTTTACGTTCACTGCAGCACTACCGAGGAAAACAACTCATCGAAACGGTCGATGCGTACGATCTGCTGCTGCGCGGACTGATGACTGATGAAAAGCGGCTGGAAAATGGCGACTCCCTGATGGTGCCGCCTGTTGGACCGCAGGTCACAATCGAAGGAATGGTCAGGCGTCCCGCGATCTATGAATTGCACGGCAAGACAAAACTGGGGGAGGCGCTTGAATTGGCAGGAGGCATTCTACCGGCCGCCGCCCTTCAGCATGTTGAAGTGGAGAGGCTCGTTGCACATCAGAGCCGCACCATGTTCAGCCTGGATCTCTCAGATAAGGATGGAGCTGAGACTTCGTCAGCCAAGCTAAATGAATTTCAAGTGCAAGACGGGGACAAGATTCACATCTTTCCGATCGCCCCTTACAACGACAAGACAATCTACCTTCAGGGCCACGTACTTCGGCCCGGCCGCTATTCCTACCATGACGGAATGACGGTGACGGAACTCATCTCTTCCTACTCCGATCTTCTGCCCGAGCCGGCCGGAAAATACGCGGAGATTATCCGGCTGAACCCGCCGGACTTTAGACCCACGGTAGAGAGTTTTGAACTTTCGGCGGCCCTCGCGAATCCCGCGAATGCTCCGAAGCTCAAGCCGCTCGATACGGTACGAGTCTTCAGCAAATACGATTTCGAGCCGGCGCCGCAAGTGTGGGTGGGCGGCGAGGTGCGCTCCCCGGGCCAGTACAGTACATCCGGCCAGGCACATCTTCGCGACGCAATCTATCTAGCCGGCGGAGTATCGTCGGATGCCTCCCTGGATTCGGCGCAACTGTTCCGGACCAGCAAAGACGGAAAAATGAAGATTCTCAGCGTGAATTTGGAACAGGCCCTCGCTGGAAACCCGGAGGCGAATCTTTTGCTCGAGCCACGCGATCGCATTATTGTTCAGCGGAATTCGGCGAAGGTGGACCCGCCGACCGTGTATGTGAAAGGTGAGGTAGCTAAGCCCGGACGTTATCCGCTGACCAGCAACATGCGTGTCGAAGATCTCCTCCGTGTTGCGGGCGGAATGAAGAATAGTGCTGACCAACAGAATGCGATTCTGGCGCACCAGGATGGCAAGGGAAACGCGAGCGCATCTCCGGAAACTATTTCCATCAATTTAGCGGCGGCGATGAATGGAGTCGCCAGTGACAATCCACCACTCAACAACGGAGACGTGCTCACGATTCGAAAGAGTCCCGGTTGGAGCGATCTCGGGGCCACGGTCACCATTCGCGGCGAAGTCCAGCACCCCGGCACTTATGGAATTCATCCGGGTGAGTCGCTGAGCACTGTTCTGGAGATGGCTGGTGGATTCACCGCCCAGGCATACCCCTACGGAACGGTACTGACCCGACGTGAGGTGCGCGAACTGGAAATGAAAACGCATCAGGAGTTGATTGCGAGAATAAAAGCCGAAGCGATGCAGTTGAAAACTCTTCCGGAAAATGATGCCGATCAGAAGAACGCAAAACTAACAGCCATCGCAGAGGCGGACACGACCATCACGCAATTGGAGACAAATTTGCCCGTCGGCCGAGTTGTGCTGGAAGCATCGCCCAGCTTGAAATCATTCGAACAAGCCGCCGCCGCTACCCCCATGCGGAACGGCGACGTGTTGATCATTCCGAAGAAAGCGAACTACGTGCTTGTGAACGGGCAGGTCTTTAACGCCACGGCTGTCGGATATGTGCCCGGCCGAAGTGCGAACTGGTATCTCACACAGGCTGGCGGTTTAACGCAGTTGGCCGACAAGAAAGCGGTGTTCGTGATTCATGCCAACGGCTCCGTACTGGCAGCGAAGAACAACAGCAGTATGTGGTCTGGGGACCCGATGAACGCTGTCTTGATGCCGGGCGACACGGTTGTCGTGCCAGAGAAGGCGCCGAGGGTCGGAAGCCGAAACTGGACAACCTTGATTCAGTCCGCACAAGTTGCCACCTCTGTGGCCATCGCGGTGGCCTATTTGAAACCGTAAGGACTGCGGTTAAAAAGTCATGAGAGGAATTACAGTGGCGCGCCATTTGATGATTGCCGGCATGATGACAATTGCAGCGGATCATGTCGCGGCGCGTCCACAGCAAGCTCTGCCCGACGATGCACCAACGTATGTCACATCGTCCGGCATTCAGACACCAGCGCCAAACCGCCCGGCGACGGTTCACTATACAAAAGAGAACTGGTTGTTGCGCGGAGGAGCCGAAGCAGAAACTGCCAGCGAGAGATTTCTTTCCGACCAACGGGAAATCTGGACAAGCCCTTTACGAATTAAGTTTGCGGATGCGGAATGGCTTGTTCCCGTCGCAGGGATAACCACGGGAATGATTCTCACAGACGCGAGCTTTAGTCGCAGCCTTTCGAATAGTCCTGGCACACTGAATCTTTTTCAAAACATGCGTAACGGAAGCCTAGCAGCACTCGGGGCGGCATCCGGTGGACTCTATCTCTGGAGCATGCGAACTCACGATCCGCACCAGAGGGAAACGGGTTTGCTCGCGGCCGAGGCGGTAGTGGATAGCTTAATAGTGACGCAGGGGGTGAAATTAGTTGCCGGACGCGACCGGCCGGATCAAGGAAACGGTCAAGGCAACTTTTTTCAGGGCGGCAGCTCGTTTCCTTCCAGCCACTCCGCGGCAGCATGGGCCACAGCCGGAATTCTGGCGCACGAATATCCGGGCCCAATGACCAAGCTTCTTGCCTATGGCCTGGCTACGACGGTTAGCGTCGCTAGCGTCGGAAGCAAACAACATTTTCCCTCCGACGTATTCATTGGAAGCGGACTCGGATGGCTGTTGTCCGAGTATATTTACCGCACACACCATCGTCCCGACCTCGGCGGCTCTTCGTGGAACCCGGTCGGTGCGCTGATTCACGATGACGCGTCCGGCCCAACGGATTATCCGGGCTCCACTTATGTACCGCTTGGCAGTTGGGTATACGCGGCATTTGACCGGCTTGCGGCGCTTGGATATTTGAGCAGTGCTTTTGAAGGCGCGCGGCCGTGGTCGCGTGAGCAATGTGCACACCTACTGCTCGACGCGGATGAAGCCATCGGTAGCGCGGGTAATTCCTCTCCACAAATCGATTCGCAGGTCGGGGCACTTGTGGCTGCCCTCCATCACGAGTTCGCCCGGGAAGAACGAACCTTTGTGGGTGAGAACAGATCTTTAGAACTGGATTCCCTCTACACGCGAGTGTTGAGCGCGAGCGGCACTGTGCTCGACGACGGCTACCATTTTGGCCAGACCTACGCTTATGACCGCGGTCGGCCCTTCCGTCAAGGCACAAACCTCATTGCCGGAGGCTCGGCGAGCGCGACGTACGGCAGCTTGTTCTTTTATGTCAGTGGGGAATACCAACATTCGCCATCCGCGCCGGCACTAACTGAAAAGGAAGTTCAGTTCATCGCCAATCGTGACCAAATTCCTCCCCCATCTGACACGCCGTTTGCAACGATCAATCAATTTCAACTTCTGGATGCTTATGCGGGGATCAACCTGCATGGTTGGCAAATCTCCTTTGGAAACCAGAGTCTTTCCTGGGGACCTGGCGCTGGAGGATCGTTGCTCTTGAGCGACAATGCGGCCCCTTTTCCCATGGTTCGCATTTCCCCCGACGGGCCGCTCGAGATTCCCGTCCTCTCAAAATTTCTGGGACCCTTCAGCATTGAGCAGTTTTACGGGCGGGTGGAGGGGCACGAGGGCGCGTCACAACCCTGGATTTACGGCCAGAAAATCAGCTTCAAGCCCTTTCGGTCGCTCGAATTCGCTTATGGACGAACCACTCTCATCGGTGGCACTGGACATCCGCTCACTTCATTCCGCCTTTTTTCGAGCATGATCGGGCGTGTCGACGCAGCCGAGAACAGTGTTCCCGGTGACGCTCGGACCGCCGTGAATTGGACCTGGCGTGTGCCAGGATTGCACGATTGGGTAACGTTTTATGGCGAACTCGAGGACGACGACGATCCGATCCCTCTGCAGAATCTAACCAAGAGCGTGCTTCGCCCGGGCCTTTATTTTCCTCGCTTGCCTCTGCTCCCGAAATGGGACCTGCACTTTGAGTGGACGAGTTCCACTTCGCCAGGCCGAGCGTCTTTCCAGAGCCATGGCAACCTGAATTACTGGAACCTCGACTACACCGGCGGCTACACCAACAACGGCAACCTGATGGGCAATACCGTGGGGCGCGAAGGCGTGACTTTGCAGGCCTGGACGCGTTATTGGATTTCCCCACGACAAAATCTGGATTTTTCCTGGAAACAAAGCCGGGTACTGAAGGACTACATCCCAGGAGGCGGAAATTGGCAGGACTTTCAGACAAGCTACTCGTACACTTCGCGAACCGGTATCTACCTAAAGAGTCTGCTGCAGGTTGAACACATTTCGTCATTTCCGCTTTTATTTCCCGGATCGCGAAACAACGTAACTGCTTCCATCGAATTAGGCTTCCTTCCACAATGGGCGAAACGACAGGGCAGTTTCGCCAGCATTTCTTCGAACCCGGCAAATCCGACCCTGGGAGAACCGCCCCGATGAGCTCCAGCGCGGCAAAATCTGCCCCAGAAATTCTTCGCGAAGTGGAAATAGACGAACTGCTTGCGCGACGCTTGCGACATGACAAACGAGAGAATCGAGGCAAACGAATTGCCCGAATCGGCCGCTTGTGGGACTCCCGAAGAGTGCTGTTAAAGTTTGCCGCCTGGGGCGCGATCCTCACGATGATCATCGCGATTCTGATCCCCTCCAGGTATGAATCCACAACTCGTCTCATGCCGCCCGATCCTCCGCAAGGTCAAGGGATGGCCATGTTGGCTTCGATCGTGGGAAGAGTGGGAGGCAATCTGGGCAGCCTAGGAAGCGATCTCCTCGGGATGAAGACTTCCGGCGATCTGTTTGTCACAGTTTTGTATAGCCGCACGGTTCAGGATGACTTGGTGAGTAAGTTTGATTTGCGCCGGATCTACGGCACAAAGCGCTGGATTGACGCCAGGAAAGAACTAACGCAACGAACCGAAGTCGCAATTGACCGCAAAAGCGGTGTGCTTACGATTCGTGTCACCGATCACGATCCGAAGAGGGCAACCGCGATGGCGCAGGAATATGTGGCCCAACTGAACAATGTTGTGAATCAGCTGAACACCTCTTCTGCGCATCGCGAGCGTATGTTCCTGGAAGAGCGACTGGAGCAGGTGAAGGCTGAATTGGAATCCGCGGAAAAGGACTTCAGCCAATTTGCCAGCAAAAATGCGGCAATTGACATTAAGGAACAGGGCAAAGCTATGGTGGAAGCCGCAGCGGCCTTGGAAGGGGAATTAATCGCAGCGCAGACGGAGTTACAGGGGCTCCGGCAAATCTATACGGATCACAATATTCGTGTTCGTGCCATGCAGGCACGCGTCACCGAACTGCAGCGCCAGGTACAGAAACTTGGAGGCAGCTCGGAATCCCTCGCCAGTGGGAAGGACGGTGAGAAAGAAAGCGATCTGTATCCGTCGATCCGAAAACTTCCGCTGCTGGGCGTGACTTACGCGGATCTCTACCGGAAAACAAGAGTGGAAGAGACAGTCTTCGAAATATTGACGCAACAGTACGAGCTCGCAAAAGTACAGGAAGCAAAAGAAATTCCGAGTGCAAAAGTCCTGGACCCTCCGGACGTTCCCGAGAAGAAAGTGTTTCCGCCGCGCACATTGATGACCATCCTGGGCACATTGCTCGCATTTGTGATTGGTGGCTGTTGGGTCTTGGGCTGGGACAATTGGGAAAAAACGGATCCCGAGGATCCCGGGAAACTTTTGGTGCTGAACATGGTCCGCAGCATGCAGCCACAACTGGAATACGTGGTGCAACAGCGCGCCACCACGTTCACTCGCCTGAAGAGATTCGTTTCTCGATTTGCCGGAGGAGTGGCACCGGGAGAAACCAAGCATTCCGAGGGAACGGACTGATAACTACGGCCGCGAATGCGCGATTTACGTCAAAGCGAGTCATAACTCCATGAGATTAGACAAGAAGACGACAGGCAATCTCCTGAACGTCATTGGCGGCGAATTTCTTCTCCGCCTTGCCAACGTCGCTGTTGCCGTACTGATCGGTCGTGTCTATGGGGCCGCCAGTCTGGGGATCTATGCTTCGATCATCGCAGTCGCCACTCTCGCCGAGCGGCTTGCAGACAACGGGCTGGAGATGGCAGGCATAGCCGAAGCAAGCAAGGATCCGGCGAATGTCGGACGGATCGCGACAGGTCTCTATCTAAACAAAACAGTTCTTTCTGTAATTGCCATCATTCTGCTTCTCGGATTCGGGCTGCTTGCCAACCTCTCCTACGCGCACTGGATTGAGGCAGGCATTCTCACGCTTCGCACTTTTCTGTATTCCTACTGCCGCCTGCACGCGGGATTGTTGAAAGCACTCGATAAGACAGCGGAACTCGCGCGAATCCAGGCGGGTCATTTCGCTCTTCTCCTAAGCGGGGTTTTCCTGGTTTATCTGCGCTCGCAAAGCCTGAAAACTCTCTTGTTATACCTCCTGGCGACCCAGCTCTTCGAGTACCTGTTCTCCCTGGGAATTCTCCGTCGCTCCGGCGTAGAGTTTGCTGCGGTCTCATCGCAATTCTGCTGGAGTCTTGTTCATCGCTCGACGCCAATTGGCCTTACGTATTCGCTTTCTACGCTCATGTTGCGAGGCGACGTCCTGATTCTCTCATTGCTAGCGCCAGTTTCCGTGGTTGGCAACTTTGCCGCCGCGGACACGGGGTTGGTGATGGTCTACGTTGTCGCGTGGTTATTCAGCGGAGTTCTGCTTGCCGATCTCGGCAGGGTTGCCAACGACAGGGAACTGTTCAACCTCCATTTTCGGAAGTGCATTGTTGTCGTTTACCGGATCACGCTACCCCTGGCGCTTGCCTCAATTTTTATGGTTCCGTATGGGATCTGTTTGTTCTTCGGTCGCGACTTCGGCGCAGCCGCTTTGCCGGGCGCCCTTATGGCAGTGGCCATACCATTCATAGTTCTGAATGCGGCTTACCTGAGTCGTGCCATTGCGCGCAATGCTTCGCGTGTCTGCCTTGGCATTTATGTCGGGGCCACAGGATTGTCCCTGGCACTCAACTTTCTCTTGGGTCATTGGTACGGTGCGCCGGGAGTCGCCTGCGCGATCGTGATTCGTGAAGCTGCCATGACCTTAGCTTTTTTCAAGGCGGGAGATTTTCCGGCCTCGACAGAAAAGTCAGTCGTAACTCTTCCCGGGAGCACTGAATTTGCGGATTTGTTGAATGCTTGAAGGATTGAACTTGGAGGAGTCGCATAAACGGCGATGAAGAAGACGGTCACAGCACTCATGGTCATAAGCCTGACAGGGAATGTGTTTCCCGCGATCAACATTGTGGCCATCTTCAGTCTTGTGCCCCTTTATCTGGCGGCACGGGATACCAAGGACCAGGCTCGCGCAGGCTATGGCCCCGAAACCACCAAGAAAATTCTGCTCGCCGCTTACGCCTATTGGTTGCTCAGCTACAGTTTCACGGGCGCGTCTTTGAGCAACCTCGTTTCGTTTGAATTTCTTCGCTTCGACGGCGCATTGTTGATTGCCTATCTTCCTCTTCTTCTGGTCACGGATGTCCGTCTCGATCCTCATTTCATTCGCCGAATTATCGGTGTCTTCCTGACTATCATGTCCACGGTGGCGCTTCTCGGCCTCGCGGAATTTGTAGATGACACGGTGGGTTCACTGGGGCTCTCACGGCTTCCCGAACCATTGCAGTTCATACACAATGCTTCTCTTTCCACAGATATCTTCCACGGTTTCTTCCGTGCTCACAACGCCGCTGGCGCCATTTATGCGATGGCAACCTTGGTCGCTTTTGCACTACTCGCGATGGATCAGGAACCCTCGCTTCTCTCTCTACCCGCCTTCTGGGTCGGAGCAAATTTTGTCGGCCTCGTCCTAACGCAATCGCGTACCGCATATGTAGGCTTTCTGGCCGCGCTGCTTGTAACCTATTTCCGCCGCAAGGAAACTCTCTGGAACGCCTTCAAATATGGTGTCCTCATCCTTATTCCCCTTCTTTACTTCCTGCTAGTTCAGCCGGTAGTGAATCAGCGAACCGAAGCTGTTTCCAATCTCGAGGATCCCAATGTCGTCATGCGCTTCCTCTATTACCAGCGGGCTCTCGACGACTTCGTGCAAAGCCCGATCGTCGGTACGGGATTTGGACGCTACAACGACGACTTGAAAGGTCACGTCGGCATTCCCTATTTCGTATTCTTTGCCACGTCCGGTGTTTCTGTTAACGACGATCTGCATGCCCACAATTCATATCTTCACTTCCTCGCCGAAGGCGGGATCGTAGGTTTGGCGCTGATGCTTTCCATCTGGATCACAGCATTTCGCTGGATAGGCCGGGAAAAGGTCATCTTCGCGGCCGGCTCTTTCGGCCGGTGTCTCGCGGAGGGAATTCAGGCTTGCATCATTCTGGAATTCTCCATGAGTTTTACCGAGCATATGATGGGCACCGCTGCCAGTTCCCTGGCTGTATTCACCCTCACCGGACTTTTCCTTAACTTAGTGGGCTGGAAGTATCGCGTCGCGTCACTGGTTTTCCCTGACCAATCCACAATCGGAGAGCTGCAACCATGTGCGGGAGACTGACGCAACCGGGGTTCTGCGGATGGTGGCAATCACTTCAATTGAGAGTCTTACTTTGGAAAGTTTCCTGATGAAACGGAATATAGAGATCGACAAGACTGGTAAAGAAGCGTGGAACCGCTTCGCCGAGGTGGACCCGTACACCTACATTCTCACCAGTCTGAAAAGCCCAGACCCGAAGAAATTTTGGCAAAGTGGCGAGCGTACGGTGCAGATCGAGCTTCTCCCACTCATTCAAGCGCGCACTATCAGGACTCGTATCGGACTCGAACTGGGCTGCGGTATTGGACGCCTGCTCTTTCCACTGGCTACCCATTTCCGGGAAATGGTGGGAGTCGACATCGCCGAAGGCATGCTACAGCGAGCTAGATCATTCGCAAGCGATAACGGGATCCGAAATGTCGCTCTCACCGAGATTTCGGGCCCGGAAGATTTGCTGCACCAAACGGGCCATTATGGGGGCAAGATCGATTTCCTCTATTCGCTGCTTGTTTTCCAGCACATTCCAGACTTTGCGGTCATCGAAGGGTACCTGCACGTGATCAGTATTCTCCTGGAACAGAACGGCATGGCCTATCTGCAGTTCGATACGCGTGAGCAGGACTTCTTCTATCACCTGAAGACCCAAGTTCCTGACCCACTCCTTCCGCGTTTCTGGCGTAGGGGAATACGGCGAATTCGGCGAACAACTGACGAACTTGAAGCGTGTTTCAGGCGAGCCGGGCTTGAGATTGTCGGGGAGCTGGGGCCATGCACCGCGTACCACCGCTACATTTTGAAAAAAGCTTACAGGGCAGGCGTCGCGACATGAATTTGAAGTTACAACGAGGAGAAGCCGCCGAACAGGCAAAGCCGTTGGAACAAAGAAGTGTAGCCCTGCAAAAGGCGCGGATTGCGATCGTGCATTACTGGTTTGTGAACCGGCGTGGTGGAGAACGAGTTGTGGAGACGATGGCAGAAATGTTCCCCAATGCAGATTTGTTCTCCTTGGTGGTGGACCAAAAGAGCCTGTCTCCTATGCTTAAAAAGCGCAAGATAATCACATCGTTTGCGCAGAAAATCCCCGGCAGCCGGCGATGGCACCGTCATTTGCTTCCGCTCTACCCTTTGGCGTTGGAACAGTTCGATCTTAGAGGTTACGACCTGGTTTTGAGCTCCGAATCCGGCCCCGCGAAGGGGGTGTTGACGGATTCGCGCACCCGTCACATCTGTTATTGCCACTCGCCGATGCGCTATCTGTGGGATTTCTATCATAGCTATAGAAATGGGAGGAGTTTCGGAGCATTTTCCCGGCCTGTTTTCTCAATAGCGGCTCACTACTTGCGTATGTGGGATGCGGCAACCGCCACACGAGTGGATCATTTTGTGGCGAATTCAGAGAACGTTGCGGCGCGGATTCGAAAGCACTACCGGCGAGACGCAACGGTGATCCATCCACCGGTACGCGTTCAGGCCGGCTATCTCGCCAATCGAATCGACGACTATTATTTGATCGCGGGCCAACTGGTGGACTATAAGAGAGCCGACCTGGCAATTGAGGCCTGCAATCGCCTGGGGCGGCGCCTCCATATTGTGGGCGAAGGGGAGCAAGCGAAACGCCTGGGTAAGCTGGCCGGCCCAACAGTGGAGTTTTGCGGGGCCCTCTCAGACGAAGATCTGCGCGAGCAATTCGCCCACTGTCGCGCGCTTCTTTTTCCGGCCGAAGAAGATTTCGGAATCATTCCTGTCGAAGCGCTGTCATTCGGCCGCCCGGTGATCGCTTTCGGCCGTGGGGGTGTCACGGAGTCCGTCAAAGGGTTTTATGCCGATTCTCCTTCCGAGATTGAAACCTCCAGCGGTGTGTTCTTTCGTGAGCAATCATCCGATTGTATGGTCGAAGCGATTCGAGCATTCGAAGCAGTTGAGGGCAGGTTCTCTCCATTCTTCATCAAGCAACAGGCAGAGCGATTTGACGAAGTCCACTTCAAGGAAAAATTTGGGCTATTTCTCTCGGAGAAATTGGAGGAGGCGCAGAACTTCGCCTTGCCACTATGATCCGCGGCCGGCTCAAACGCGCGCAGTCGTTTTTTACAGTAGCCGTGTTTTCGGTTCCCTTGGTGTCGTTTGCAGTTGCGGGATTCCTTCGGTTTGGCACGCATCTGATTCCCCAATATTCAACCGATGCCGATCCATTTAGCTATTTTGGGCTCGTTCTGCTGACTACGGTTCTCTGGGCGGTGATCGCGGAGCATTACGAACTAAATTCAATTGAGCATCATTTACCGGCACGAGGGAAGAGCCGCAGAATTCTGTTGGCATGCATCACTACCTACGCTGCCGTGCTGGCCATCACCTTCTTTTATCGTAATACTACCTTCTCGCGTGTCTTTATCTGGATCAGTGCCGCAAATCTACTTCTGTTTACTTTCCTGCTGCAAAAAATATTTCTCTGGCATTGGAAAAAGAACAAACTGAACGACAAAACAACAAATCATCTGCTGATTGTCGGTGCCGACGAGTTCGCGGTGCGGGTTGCACGGTCACTTCTCTCCGGGGGTGTAGCACCTTGCGGGATCAAGGGACATATTCGGCTGCCACGACAAGCCTGCGCCGTGGTGGGCTACCCGGTCTACGAGCTATCGGATATCGAAAAACTGGCTATCGGGAATGGCTTCGACGATGTGATCATTGCCATTCCTCCTGCCGAACTTGCTGAATTGCCCCGACTGCGCGCGCAACTTGCAGCTTTGTGCGTCCCGGTGCGGCTTGTGCTCGATGTGGGAGAGGGAATGCCGACGCAACAGCGGCTCTTCCATCTCGGCGATCTCCTGATGCTTGACTTGCAGTCGACGCCGGCAGAATCCACGCTTTACGTCGTGCTCAAACGCGCATTTGACCTGGTCTTTTCGATTTCGGTCCTGATGCTGAGTGTGCCAGTGTTAGCGCTGATTGCGCTGGCGGTGTGTCTTACATCGCCTGGGCCGGTTATCTTTGCGCAGGATCGTGTGGGCCTGAATGGAAGGTTGTTTCGCATGTATAAATTTCGAACCATGAGAGTTTCTTCACAGAACGATAGCGATACGAAGTGGACGATCAAGGGTGATCCTCGATGCACCGGCCTGGGTAGATTTCTTCGACACACTGGGCTGGACGAATTGCCGCAGTTTCTTAATGTACTTAAGGGAGAAATGAGTGTGGTTGGACCTCGGCCTGAACGCCCTATCCTGGTGCAACGATTCATGCAGTCGGTGGGAAATTACAACACGCGGCATTATCTGAAAGTGGGTATTACTGGTTGGGCTCAGGTGAACGGCTGGCGCGGTGATACCTCCATCGAAAAGCGAGTCGAGTATGATTTGTACTACGTTCGCAACTGGACTCTTGCTTTCGATCTTTTCATCTTGATTCTCACGCTGTTCCGGGGTTTCACCGACAAGAATGCCTACTGATTGTCAGTCCTCCAACCTCGCCAGATCCCTGCATTGCAACAATTAGTTTGCCTGCTTTTGACTTCGACGTGACAACTGTTCTCGCCGGCCTCTCTATAGTTCCTTGTCGGCCGGGCGCGCTCTTGTTCTTTTTATTCGCGCGGAAGAGAGAGGACTGGAAGCTGCTCCCGGCCGCCCACCTGCAATACCAAAGCCTGCCAGAATGAACGCGGACCGGGTCCAGGCAACGTTTCAGCCTGCTGATTTGGGGATGGTGACGGTGGAAATCGCGAGTTTCAGCACTTGAAAAAGCAGGGCATGAATTTGAAGAAAATTGCGAGGATCTCAACGCTAATGGTTGCCTGGCTTGTTAGAGTGCTCAATCCACTGAATACTGTAGTCTTCTGCCCGCTCTCGGCGAGCATTATCCTACGGGGTTACATTTTGCTTCCTACCATTGTAACCCTATGGGAAAAACTGTTACGGGTTCTTATGATTTTCCATGCGTACTCTAAGACAGGGGGCGTTTCAGTCCGGCGATTGTTTAGTGCGCTTGTTTAGCTTTGTTCCGCCCAGCAGCAACGAAGGGCCCGGTCACATGGAGTTGACCGGCCAGAAAGAAGGATCATGCGTATTCTCTTTTCTCTCCGTTCGCTGCTTATCACGCTCGCGATACTCGCTCTTTCGGGCGCCAGCTTCGCGCAAGTTGCTGTAGGAATCTCGGTTTCGTTTCCTCCGCCTGAGTTGCCGGTTTACGAACAGCCCATTTGTCCCGCCGAAGGGTATATCTGGACCCCCGGCTACTGGGCTTGGGATGACGACGGCGATGACTACTACTGGGTTCCGGGTACTTGGGTTTTGGCCCCAGAAGTCGGATTCTTCTGGACCCCGGGTTGGTGGGGTTGGGGCGGCGGCGCCTTTATTTTCCATGAAGGCTATTGGGGTCCTGTCGTCGGCTTTTACGGGGGCATCAACTATGGGTACGGTTACTTCGGCCGTGGCTATGAAGGCGGACGCTGGGACAATGGCCGCTTCTTCTACAACCGATCCGTCAACAATGTGAACGTCACAGAGGTCCATAACGTTTACAACACTACCGTGGTCAACAATTACAATGCTCCCCGCGTCAGCTACAACGGTGGCAACGGTGGCATTAATGCGCGACCGACCGCTCAGGAACAGGCGGCCACCAACGAGCGTCACATCCCTCCTGTATCCGCTCAAACTCAACACTTCCAGGCCGCTCGCTCCAACCAACAACTGCGGGCCTCTGTAAATCACGGCAAACCGCCGATCGCCGCAACTCCCAAACCTGCTGCCTTCAACGAACACGGAGTTGTGCCCGCTAGAGCGGGAGGCAACTACAACCCGCCTCCGCACTCAGCGAACACGGCAGGTCGAAATGCCAACCCTAACGCCAATCCCGGTGCCAACGCCAACCCAGTCCATCCAAACGAAGTTCAGCCACACCCCAAACCCGCGACACCCAACACAGGCGACCCAAAGCTCGACAAGAAATACCAGCAACAGCAGGAAAAGCTTTATTCCCAACAACAAAAGGAGCACCAGAAACTGCAGCAGAAGCAGGATCAAGAGCATCAGAAAATGCAGCAACAGAACTCTGCCAACAAACAGCACGCGCAACAGCAAATGCAGCAGCAGATGGAACAGAAACACCAGCAACAAACGCAACAACTCGAGCAAAAACATACTCAACAGCAGCAGCAGATGCAGACTCACCAGGCGCCCCCTCCGCACCAGGCGCCTCCCCCGCATCAGAATCCGCCCAAGCCACCCAAATAGAAGGCCTGCGTGTACTGTGAGGGCCGACGGTAAAAAAACTACGTTTGTCGCTGATGAGGGCGTTGTTCTCCATCGAATTTTGGTAAGCAAGTTTGAGTCTAGACGCGATTATTCATGAGTTCATATAGCTCTTGGCCGATAGTCACCCCCGAAGCTCAGCACTCCTTACCCTTCTATCCCAACCCCTTGTAGTCCCCGTTTCTCATCTCAGGTGACTGCACGAAAGGTGACAGACAGGCTAGTTCCTACAGAACGAACAGTGCACCGACAAATCGATGCTCACAGTGCTGTCACTATTGCCGATAGCCATAGGTCCAAGATGGGTACCGTGGTTCAATAGTGTGCGGGTTTGGAGAGCGAACCGGTGAGCAAACTTATGATGCGAGGCAGTTGACTTGGGCGGGAAGATATCCGGGCGCAGGCGGAAGAGATTGGAATCCGTCGAAACAGGAATTTGGGCCTGACCTCCTTAAAGGATTTCTGGAAACCAACCACAACCTCTCAGCAGAAAAGTTTGCCAATTCGTTGCTGGGTGAGTTGTCCGGCTGGTCGGAACATCCAACCGGCAAGGGCCCGGAGGACGATATAACCCTTCTGGTCATCGACTTCCCGCGTCAGTGATGGCGAATTATCCGTTCCGGAGGTCGCGTTTCACTCGCCAACCGTTGCGGGAAAGCTCCGAATAGCCGCCTGTTCGTCGGTATACACCTCGAATTCTCGGTCCAACTGAGTGACCTGCAACATTCCAAGGACCTTTTTTATAGGATTTAGAAACTTCAGTTCACCGCCCTTGGACTTCACCGGCATATAGGCGCCAGCCAGTTCGCCGACTCCAGCACTGCCCATGGAATGTACTTCTGAAAAATTCAGGATGATTCGGGTTCGCCCAGCATCCACTAAATTGTGAATGGTCCGGCGAAGGGTTAGACTTCCTTCCCCGAGATCAATACTTCCGCGCAGGTCTATGATAGTAATCGTGCCAGATTGACGGAGATTTGTGATCAAGGCTGGCATACGCTCTCTTCCGCCAATGTCTTCGGCCCAAGGCTCACAGGCTACGCTCATCCTCCCGGTAATGCAAAGCAGTTGTTGCCCTGATGTCAAGCCTCTTTAGAAATGTCCCCTTCCTTACCTCATTAGAAGTGTCCCTTTTCTTTTGATTTGTTGTTGTCGTTGGGGAGTCTGCCGGAGCGAAGCCCTGCGCCGCGGTTTGTGCGGCGCGTTTAGGGCGAAGCGGTGGCGGACTCCCCAACGAGTGCGGACACCTGCGATCCACTCAACTTCTGCAACTTCATTCTCTGCTCATAACCTTGCCGCCAGGGATGATCGTGCGCAGGCTTACTTCCTACGCTCTTGGCTGGCTCATGGCGCGGCTTACTTGGTTCTGCCTGCACTACCTGAGGTCGCACCACCAGATCTTTGTAGTCCATGCATTCTCCGCGATAGTGCACTTCTACCGCCCCGTCTTCCCACTCACAGACCAGCGCTTTGCCTTTCGTTGGCCCATAACGCCGGTTCTGCGGCTGGAGTTGCAGAAAATGCCCCCGGTACGGCACCACCCAATCGTTGCTGATCGATCGCTCCGTCTCTAACCGGAAGATCTCTCTCAGTTTCGCTGTGCTCGGCGCCCGAACGTGATAGTTCTCTGCTCGTACCGCCTCTCGCGCAAAACGCCGATTGTGTTCCGGAAGATATTCCGCTTCCAAATATTCGTTCGTAGCCTCGTAGCTCTGGATCCCCTGGCGGCGCAGTTTCTTCACCAGGCGATCTTGATGCACCCCGTTGTTGCGCTCCACGCGCCCTTTCGCCTGCGGAGAACTGGCCGCAATAATGCGGATCTCTAACCGCGCGCACATGCGCCCAAACTGCGTCTTGGGCGCTTTCCCGCGCAATCGCTCCCTGCCGTCGGCTGCCGCTTATAAACGTTCTTCCAATCCGTATACAACGCTCGCGGTACGCCATACTTTCCGATCCAGGATCGCAGCACTCCGACCGCTGCCCAGATCGTTTCCTGCTCTCCCAGCCGACAGCACGTCGTCCCCGTGGCATCATCCACCATATTCATCAAACATCCCCGGGGTCCCCGCTCCTCAAACCACGCATGGAAACTGCCATCCAGCTGCACCAATTCGCCGAAGTGCTCCCGCCGCTCTCGCCGCTTCCGGTGCGCTTTCCGTCTGCGCATCCGGCTCCACAACCCCTCCGCCAACATCCAGCGTCGCAGCGTCTCCTCCCCCACTTCCATCCCATCCTCCTCCGCCAAATGTTCCGCTGCCAGCGTAGGGCCAAACCGCTCCTGCTCCGTTCCCGAGTACTTCTCCCGGATCAGCCGCAGCACCTTCCGCCGGAATTTCTCGGCCTTCGCCCGATTCGAACTTCTGCCGGCGCTGCGATGCTGCAGCCCTTTGGCTCCCTCCTCCCGATATCGCTGCCACAGCCTCTTCGCCTGCCGATAGCTCACCTCCAACATCTTTGCCGCGTCTACCAGCCTCAGCGTCTGCCCCTTCACTCGCCCCAGAACCTCTGCTCGTCGCAATTCCCTCGCACTCATCGCTGTCCTCTTCAATCGGACCTCCCCAGGAGGTCGTAGTGTAGGGGACATTTCTAATGGGGGCTGAAGGGGACATTATCAAAGAGGTTCAACAAGCAGTTGTTGCCCTGACAATCGCGGCAATCTGCCAAATTCCCTCGTATTTGATTAAGAGCGGAATCTTGGAGGAAATAGATGACCTATGTTTGAATGGTGTGGAATGTTGTTCCCGCTAGAGTCAGGTGGTTGCCCACATAGCGGCAATGGAGGCGGCAGACATGCATTCTCTTAAGGTCGGGCTGTGGGGCAAATCTGCATTTATGCTCAATCGAGCATTCCGTAGTGAGGTGATCCTCTTCTTCGCTCCCCGCAACCTGGCGATTTTCGTCCTCCTAATCGTTACTTGCTTTCTCGCTGGCAATTTCGGGAATCAGATGGCTGTTCTCAAAGGAAGCGCGACGGCGATATGGGCTCCGACCGGAATCTCACTAGCGGCAGTCCTGCTGAAGGGCAATCGAGTTTGGCCGGCAATCTTTGTCGCGACCTTCCTTGTACACATGGAATTGACTGGATCGATCTCAAATTCAGCTGGCATGGGCACCGTCAATACCCTGGAAGTGCTCGCAGGAGCCTACCTCGTGAACAAATTCGCCGGTGGTGCGGCTGCCTTCTATAAAATGCGGGATGTTTTGCGTTTTGCCTTGCTCGCCGGAATGATTGTACCTGCGATGTGTGCAACTGCCGGGGTTGGTCTCTTGTGCCAGGGGGGATTTGCGAACTGGGCCGATTACTGGTCCACCTGGCTTGTCTGGTGGGCTGGGGACATGATGGCCACAGTACTCCTGACGCCGTTTTTAGTGCTTCTGTTCGGACACAAACACCATTCTCTAGGGCTATCAGAATTGTTGGAAGCTACCGTCTTGCTAGTCGGGCTAATTATTGTTTGTGTCTTGAATTTCGGGCCACCGCTCCTGCCTTGGTTTCCAAGAGCAGGATTGCTCTACCTTTGCCTCCCCTTCTTGGCTTGGTCGGCTCTTCGGTTCTGTCCCCTCGAAGCGGCGGGTGCAACATTGCTGATGGGCGGATTCGCAATTTGGGGTTCTGTGCATGGCTATGGTCCATATGGAAATACGACCAGCGCACCCCTGTTAGCCGCTGGTTACGTGGCTGTCGCTTGCACAACGACAATGACGATTGCTGCCGCAAGCATTCAACGGAGGAAGGAAGTAGAAGACATTCTCGGGATGTACTATGTTCAAATTGAGATGAAAGAGAGCGAACTCCGCGCGCTCCGGGATACTGTTGAATCTCAGGAAGGGTTCTCGCTTCCTCAGAGTTCGAAGGATTCAAAGTAGTCTAAATGCTGCAGGCGGAGCTGAGCATGGAGGCAGATATGAAACTGGGGGATCGCATACGAGAAATTCGAATGAGGAGGGAGTTATCGCTAGCGGATTTGGCGAACTCGACGGGCTTCAGCCAGGGTTATATCTCCCGTGTTGAAAATGGACATCTTGTCCCGTCCCTCGAAGCTATCGAGAAACTGGCGTACATTTTGCTTATCCCAGCGTATCAGTTCTTTTATGACAGCCGCGTACCGATCGATTCCGCGATTTTCGCGAAGACAGGGATCTACGAAGCCGAGTTGAATTCTGCAGGCAAGTTCGCAAACTTTCGCAATCGAATGCGCCTCATGCTCTGCCGAACAAAATGAACTGAGAGGCAATTCTCATTTTCTTGCTTCCGCGACTGGTCAGAAGAAAATTAGGCTTAACGCAAGACCCTTGATGACGCGTGTCCGAGAGGCTTCAAGGAACAAAATTTGGAAGTTGCGTTCGGAAAGCTAAGCCCTAACTCCAGCCCTGTTTGAGAGTAAAGTCGCAAACCACAAGTCAAAGTGCAGCTGGCAATCGGGCGTAAGTCACCATTGTGATGTTTGACGAAGTGCAGTGATTGAAGGTACTCTTCTTATATGTCTTGTAGTGTAGACACTACAAGAAGGAGGGTCCCTCATGTCACTAACTTCACTCGAACAGCTCGAAGTAAAAGGTGCCGATCTCAAAGCTGCCCTTGCCAGGATCGGAGATATGCGGCCGGGATCTCTGAGCGAGACGTACGGAAAGTGTGGAAAGTCAACCTGTCACTGTGCCAAGCCAGGATCGCGAGGACACGGCCCGAGTTGGCTTTTGACGCGGACTGTGGACGGCAAGACCGTGGCCCAGAGGATCCCCTCTGGACCAGCGGTCGAGCAATCCAAGCAGCAAGTGGCCGAGTACAAGCGCTTTCGTGAACTCTCGCGAGAACTGATCGAAATCAGCGACCAGATCTGTGACCTACGACTGAAGGATCTCGAGGGTGCTCGAGAAGTCGAAACTAAAAAAAAACGCCATCGCCGCAAGTCTGCAAGGTGAGATCGCACGGGAGATCGAAGAACTGTTCGGTTCCCAAACCCGGGAGGCGATCGATTTCGAGGCTTTGGAAACGGCGATGCGGCGCCGGACCCTGCAGCTGGCCGCCCGCTTACTCGAGCAGCGATTCAACCGCGACCATTGCGATTACCAAGGCAGCTCGTTGCCCTGTGCCTGTGGCCGCCGGGCGCGTTATGTCGAACGACGATGGAGAAGTTTTCATAGCGTGGTCGGAGAACTGAAACTGGAGCGTGCCTACTACTACTGTTGGGAATGTGAGCGGGGCTTCTGTCCTCGCCACCGGGCCTGGGGAATGGACGCCACGTCACTCTCTCCGGCTGTCGTGCGCATGATCGGCACCGTAGGGGCCATGGTCAGCTTCCAGGAAGGTAGCGACCTGTTGACCGAACTGGCCGGTGTGGCGGTGGATGCCAAGCAGCTAGAGAGAACTGCAGAGGATCTGGGAAAAGAGATCGCTGAAGATGAACGCGTGCACACCGAACCACGGGATTCTCTTCCTCTGCCGCAGACTCTGTATCTCGGGATGGATGGAACAGGGATTCCTCTCCGCGCAGAGGAACTCGTGAGCCGCAGTGGAAAGCAACCGGACGGATCCGCCAAGACCGGCGAGGTGAAGCTCTGCACCCTTTGGAGCGCGGAATCGCTCGATGAACAAGGCACCCCCATCCGCGATGAAGGGTCGGTCAGCTATTCGGCGGCTCTCGAGAGTGCTTCCGTGCTGGACACCGCTGCCGAACGCTCTCCCTTCGCCCAGCGCGTCTGGCGGGAGGCCACGCGTCGCCGCTTCTGCCAAGCGCCACGCCGGGTCGTGCTCGGAGATGGGGCCGTTTGGATTTGGAACATCGCCGACGATCAGTTTCCGGATGCCACGCAGATCGTCGATCGCTATCACGCCAAGCAGCACTTGAGCGATCTCGGAAAAGCTCTATACGGTCCCATCAACCCACGAACTGCTCAGTGGGTAGAACGCAGGAAAGAAGAACTCGATAGCGGAAAGTTTCCGGTTCTACTCACCGCCATCCGGCGCCAGGTCCCTCGCTCCGATGAGGCTCGCCGTTGTCTCCACTATTTCCAGACTAACCGCGAGCGTATGCGCTATCCGGAGTTTCACGCCCAAGGCTTGTGCACTTCTACGGGCGTGGTAGAGGCCGGATGCAAGGTGGCCATCGGCACACGCCTCAAACGTGCCGGAATGCATTGGACCGTGCGCGGCTCTAACGCCATCATCGCTCTCCGCTGTGCCAAGCTCAGTGGTCGCTTTCAGGACTTCTGGGAGCGCAGATCAGAAAGTCGGGCCGCATGACCCACCACTTTCTTGGGGTGCACCCCTGGCAATCCCCAGCGGCAAGGGACAGTGAAAACGATCTGGACTGTTTAACACGAAGACACTAAAAGGATGGTTTCCTTAAGACTAGGTTGGGAGTTTGGGGGTTGAAAAATCCTGATTGGCTATGGCGAGCCAGAGGCGTAGGCTGTATTCCCCAGACTTACTCCCAGACTGTTCCGCCTTCCGCCCGGAAAGTCGGAGAAGGGTTGGTTATGAGATCTCGTCTCCTCTTGTGGCTTTTCATTGTCGTCGGCCTTTTCAACGCTGCTCCCGCTGCACCCACCCACTCCGCGCCCCTAAGAACCCCATCCTTCCCGGTTGCGGAGAGCCTTGCGCAGACCGGGCCGTCCTCGCAATCTGAAGACAGCGCGATCGTTCCTGGGCCATTGCGATCTTTCCTGCGCATGGCTGGTCTGCGCCAGAGAATCTCGCCCGAAGAAGTGTTGCCCATGCTTGCCCGCAACGTACTTCTCCATGGGTATCAACTCGGACGGCCGACCGAATACCTGATTCTGTTGCGCCGTTATTATCGCCAGGCAAAGGAACTTAGTGCCTTGGCAGGCCCTGAAGGAAACATGCGTGTGAAGGGCTGTGAGGAGGCCGGATCGCTGCTCAGTATCCTCGGGTACAAAACCCGGGGGGAGTGTGGGCACACGGGAATGAGCTTAGTAGCGGACGATCCCCAAAGAGCGTTTCTGACCATTGACTCCGGTTTCCCACTGGTCGATCTGGAGGAGGCGCTCCAAAAAGGCGCTCCGTTCAAGTACAACTATGCTGGGTCTGCTTTGCCGGTGCTGTTCACGCCAGCGGATTGGAAAGCGCTTGGGGGAACAAGCGGGCAAAACAACAAAGAGGTTGTAGAAGTTCTTTTGCAGGAAGCTGATGTGGCGCGGCTTTACTGGGCGTTATCGCAAATCGACCCTGAAACCAGAGCGGCATTGCGCAAAGACATTGGGCTGCAGAAGCTACGTCCTCTTGCCCCGACTCTGGATTTATATGGGAGCCAACTCTGCATTCGCAATGGTGCTGTGGTCGTTCCTGGTGGAACAGCCGCTCAGAAGGCATGGCAGGGCTTGGTGGGAGCTAGTCCCAGAACGCCTGCTGAGTTTATTGCCCAACTGTACACAAAAGACCGGGGATGGTTGGCGGCTTATTTTGACGCAATGGCACGCGCCAATCAGGGCCAGCAAGCACATTTCGCTCAAGAACAACGATTCAAGCAATTCTACGATGCATTCCGATCTCCAGGAACTTCGCCAGACGCCGCGGCGAGGTTTGCGTTCAGGCCCACCGGGGGACTAATGGTGTTGGTGACGCGCCTTCAATGGGGGGCAAATGGTGATCCGTACGTTCCGGGAAGCTTGCAAGCCTGGGGCACCATTCTTCACCAGGACACGAATTCCAAGATCGTTCACGATTGGGCCAAACGGTCGCGCAACTGGCATCATCCGGATCAACTCGTGGAGGCCATGTTCACGTTCTCTCGCATGGATACTGATAAAGGACCGCTACAAGCCTTCCTGTGTTTAAGCGAACTGGACCACGCGCGCCCGCCCGATCGACGCTTGAGCGATGAGACGGTTGTCTTGCTGGCCGATAAATTCGCCGACTTCAGGGACCAATATTTGATCTTCTCGGAATTCCCTGAACTAACGGATGGCTCCATCACTCGCTTCCTGACGACGGCCGAATCGCTGAACAAAATCTCCGATCACGCCCTGCGTGGCAACGCCATGGGGATTTTCCAAGCATCGGTGGGCTTATGGCAAATCTTGGCCCGGCAAGGTCAAATCGATCGGAGTCGCTTGAATTCCTCCTGGCAAGATGTGATTGGACCATTCACCCGGTTCTCGACACCGGCGCAACTCTTCGCGGCCGGGCGAATTTCCATTGAAGCAGTTTTCCGCGCGGCGACCGGCAAACCTCACCTATCTCAGGATGAAATGATCAATGTGCTTGCAGCCGCGCATCAATCGACTGCTGTAGGACAGCGGATGCGGCTCGAAATGGCGAACAGAGTTCGATTGGTACTAGAGGACCAGCGACTGGTTTCACTCAACACTCTATTTGCTTTGGATGATGGCCTGGGTGATTCAGCGCAGGGAATGGGGAAGAATGACGCACTGATCGCGCTCGCCGGTGAGCTTCGTGAGTTCGAAATGCCGCGGCCTATCTTTACGAGCCGCGAAAGAGCCTCTTGGGCGGCGGGAAGCTACAACAATCGCCACACAGAAGGACAGATGCGGACCAATCTCACAAAAGTGTTTAGTGCTCCGGCCACTCCCAAGCAAAGGGAAGAGGCCCGAGGGCAACTTTCTACGTTTCTCAGGGACACGGTCGTGGGTATGAATTACGCGTACTACGAACCACCCGGCTCACAAGTTTTGCACCACAACCCCCTCTTTGTTCGTTCACACGACTTTTCGGGAGATACGGTCTCAGGGGTGGAGCACTTGTGGCAGTCCCCGCAACTATTTGGCAGCGGCTCGCCTGCCGGCGGCGGTGCACATCTGATCGGATCGCTCGCTAACCTGCCTTACGTGTTGTCTGACGCGGAGCAGGATTTCATTGCACCGGACCACGTCCAGGCTCTGATATGGAAACAGTTCGTTCCTGAACTGTTGAGCAGTGCGATAGTGCCTCGCTGGTGGGACGTCAGCCAGAACGAGTTGCACGCCGCGGCGCTCTATCAACGAGCCGGAGAGGAGCTATTGACGGCCTCGGCCGGCGACGCCGAGTTGCGGGTCAAAGTGATGGCTGTCGTCTCGACCCGGATGTTCCCTGCGCGCTCGGCCTGGCTCGAAGAGACGATCCGCGCTGGAAAAACGAAGGAACTGGTGGACGGCATAATGCCAGCCGAAGCCTTGTATCTCACAGCTGAATTTCAACAAAAATTTCCTGGTGACCTCGGTACAGTCAGCTCTGCGGGGCGAGAACTGGAAGCATTATCGCGCAAAAATCCCGAGGAGGTTAGCAGGGAGCGAATCTCGCGAGACTTCGGAGTCATCCATCCTGTCTATGCTCAGACATACTCCCGTGAACTTATCAATGTAAAGCCGTTTCCCGCGTTAACTGGTACTTATAGCCGTCTGATGGCCGAGTGTTGGGATTCCGGCAACCTATATTGGGCGCGCCTAGCGGATGAAATGGGTTATTCGCCCGTTCTGCTAAATCGAATGGTTCCCGAGCTAACTCGTCGCATGGTGGAAAAGATTTTCGCCAGCGAGCTAGAGGATTGGGCGGCGATACTTGAGGCTTTGCAAGAAACCGGAGAGGAATTCCGCCAGGGGAAAATCCCCTGGATGGTCGGAAGCATGGAAAAAACCATGTCCGAGACAAACCAACGATAACAAGGATGCACCCATGAGAAACAAAATATTTCGTTCGCTCTTCTGGTCCTGTGTTGGCCTTGGTTTGTGTACGGGACTGACGCTGGATGCACAAGATCCCGTGAATTCGCACATTCGTGTGGTGGTCGATTTGGTGCAACTCAATGTGGCAGTAACAGACAGCCGAGGGAACTACGTCACGGGCCTTCAACCAAGTGATTTCATCGTCTTGGAGGACGGGATCCCACAGAAGATATCCACTTTCGCAGAAGGGAATGAACCGGCTCGCCGTCTGACTGATGCGCCACTGAACGCAAAAGACGGCGCCCCCAGCGACCCTCAGCAATTGGACCATGGACAGGATACCGCCTCCGCGCGTGTGTCCGCCGCGGAGCTGAGCTCGGTTACGGCTGGGGCAAATGTCTTCGTACTTTTCGATACGAGTGACTACATGTATCGCGGGTTCGTATTTGCACAGGATGCCATATCCGATTTCATTCGGTCACTGGAATCCGCCGACCGCATCGCCTTTTATTCCTACAGCCGGGATTTGTCGAGAGCTGCCCGGCTGACTTCGGATAGGGAGCTCGTTCTCCGTGGAGTGCGCACGACGGTGGCTGGCGACGATGCCGCTCTTTACAATTGCCTGTTATTGACGTTGAAGGATGCCGGGCAATTCACAGGCCGCAAAGTCGTCGTGGTTTTCTCAAATGGGCCGGACAACGCCAGCATTGTTCCACCAGAAGATGTAGCGGAGTTGGCTCAACTGACGGGGAAGCGATCTACATGATCAGCGCTAAGAAGCAAAATTAGAGCCGATCTCGACCGCAGTATTCCAACGCTTAACTGCGGCCACGCGAGGAAAGGCCTACTTCGCCAGGAACTGGAGAGACGAAAAACGCGCCTTTGCGTCGATCAAAGACGATTTGGCTCATCTTTATTCTCTTAGTTACTATCCGCAGCAGAATCCCAACCACGGTTGGCGCAGTATTACGGTAAAGCTGACCTCTGACCGTCTGAAAAGATGTCACGTGCGGACGCGCAATGGATACCGCTTGCAACCGACACAGTTTGCCAAACACGACACAGCAATGGAAGCTGACCCGCACTGAGCCGGACCAATTCACGCCGGCCTACGCCAGCCTGCGAGCCCCTTCGGCTGCCGAAGGAATATAAATCTCAGGCGCGCGCCCCGTGTCGCGTTTGTATCCCTCACTAACATGCCTTTGGAAATCTTCGACGTGCTGTTCCTGAACCAGATTAATCGTGCAACCTCCGAACCCTCCCCCTGTCATGCGTGCGCCATACAACCCCTTCTCTTGCTCTGCCAACTGGACCATCAAGTCGAGTTCCTGGCAGCTCACTTCAAAATCATCGCGCAGGCTTGCATGCGAACTAGCCATCAATTGTCCAAACAAATTCAGATCATTCATTTTCAGTGCCTGCGCGGCCTGAAGGACGCGTAAATTCTCGCTGATGACATGGTGGCAACGCATCAGATACAACTCCGGAAGTGCGCCGCCAATTCTGTTGAAGTCTTCGAGGGTTACGTCGCGGAGAGATTTCACCCCCGGCAAACGTTCGGCGAAATATCGCGCCGCTATTTCGCATTCTGCCCGCCGCTGGTTGTATGCTCCGTCGGCCAGTTGACGTCGAACCCGGGTGTCGCAAATTACCAACCGAACATCCCCCTGGCAGCGGCAGTAGATCATATTCAAGCGTTCGGCAATCCAGCCGCAACGCGTGATTCTTTCTTCCATGCACTGATATGAATTGATCCATGATTCCGCATCTCGTGCCAACAAATTCGTTTTCCGCTCGCTGGCACAATTTGGCCATAACCACGCCGTCGAGTGTTTTCTCCGACACTTCCAGGAAAGCCCTGCACACCGCCACCTCCAGAGACGCGGAAGAACTAAGTCCCGCACCTTGCGGAACATTGCCGTGCAAGAGAAGATTTGCGCCCGGCAGGCCGTCCACCGTGCGCTCCAGCAAGCCAACGACGCCTACAACGTAATCACTCCAATGTCCGCGAGACGATCCTGGAAGCTTGTCCAAATCGAGTTCGATGCGTTCCGAGTAGTTCTCCGAGGACGTAGAGCGGCGCCGATCGGCTCTTCTCGCGATGGCCACCCGCGTTTGAAAACCGATGGCCGCGGGAAAAACGAATCCTTCGTTATAGTCGGTATGCTCCCCGATAAGGTTCACGCGCCCGGGAGCTTGCACGAGCAGAGGGTCCGCATCATAGAGTTTTGCGAATCTTTCCGCCAAACCCGATGAGTCGTATTCCAGGATAGTTCCGTTTTTCGTCACGCGGGAAGTGCTCTCAATACTTTCATCATTATTCGGGATTGAGTCAGTTATCACCGCGGCTCGCTCATTCCACGCCAGGCAAGCATACCAGATGCCCGCAATCCCAGACCGGCATCGAACTTGACGTTGACACCTGGCGAGCGCGCATCCAGTTGCTTATCGCCAACAATTTGAAGGGTACCAGATCATCCCAAACTCGCTAAACAGCAAACCCATAAAAAGACAATCTCCAATATAAATGCGGACTTCCCGTTTGCCTGAAAATAGTGGCTTTTTCCTGACGTTCCTCTGACGTTGCATTGCACTTCCTGAAAAAGGGTTGACAAGCCTGTTAAGCTTTTCTCGTTCTTGTTTTTTGCTCCATGTTTCTCACGAGACCAAACCAAAAAGGAATGACATGGACCGACGTAATTTTCTAAAGACAACAGGCACGGTTATTGCCGGCGCTACTCTGGCACAGCGCGCCTTCGCGGGCGATTCGCAACAATCCGTCAATTCCGGATCTGGCGGGCGGTTGATTATTCCCATCAATCGCAACTGGCGCTACAACCCCAAGTGGTGGATGGCGCGCACCGCAAAACTTTGACGATTCTTCCTTTGATCGTGTCGTTATTCCCCACGCCAATGTCTGCCCTGGCACAGCTTTGACGACAAGGCCTACGAATTCGTTTCTATCTGGCGGCGATTCCAGTTTCCCGCGAAGCCGCGGGCAAACATGTGTTCGTGGACTTTGCAGGGGTTATGACCGCTTCCACCGTGTGGATCAATGGCGTCCGGCTTGGAGAATACAAGGGCGGCTACACGCCATTTTCATTCGACCTCACACCGCATATGGATTTTGGCGGCGAAAACGTTCTTGCTGGTGGATGTGGATTCCGCGAACGCGCAGATATTCCCCCCTTCGGATACCAGATCGACTACCTGACCTTTGGGGGCATGTACCGTGAAGTCTCGCTTCGCATGGTTCCCGGCACCTTTATCGAAAACATTTTTGCCAAGCCCGTGGATGTTCTGACGGCGCATCCGAAAGTGCAGGTGGAGTGCTTCCTGCAGGAGCTTGGAAGCATCGCGTGAGCCGATGAGTATGGAGGTGGAACTGCGCGATGGGGATCAGGTGCTCGCCAAGGGGTACGCAGAAGGTTCCAGCATTGGCGGCAACAACCGAGCCAGTCGCGTATACCGTTCATGCTGGACAACCTCGGCAACATTAAAATTGTGGGATGTAACCACGCCGAATCTCTATTCCGTGCACGTGCGACTGGTAAAAGGAGACGCAAACCGATCGATCTGAGATTCGCGGAAGATAGGTTTTCGGGAAGCGACGTTTACTGACCATGGATTCGCGCTTAACGGCAAGTAGTCAAATTTCGAGGACTTGACCGCCACCAGACCTTTCCCTTCGTGGGTCAAGCGATGCCGGCGCGGCCACAGCGGAGAGACGCCGAATCTCCGACGAACCTGAAGTGCAACATCGTTCGCACTTCGCACTATCCGCAATCGCGGCATTTTCTCGATCGTTGCGATGAATTGGGACTGCTGGTGCTGGAGGAGATTCCCGGCTGGCAGCACATTGGAGATGAAACCTGGAAGCAGGTTGCCATCGACAATGTTGGCCGCATGATCCGACGTGATTGGAATCATCCCAGTCATTCTTTGGGGCGTGCGTATCAACGAATCGATCGACGATCACGACTTCTATCGCGAACTAACGCGCTGGCCCACGATCTCGATAAATCAAGTCAGACCGGAGGCATCCGTTATTTTCAGGAATCCGAATTCCTGGAAGATGTCTTCACGATGAACGACTTTGGATTTCCTTTGAAGCCGCCGAGTCATCCGCGTTATCTGAACACTGAGTTTGTTGGCCATACTTTTCCGACAAAGACCACCGAACGACGAGGAGCGGCTGCGGAGCATACCTTGCGCCACGCGCGCATCCACGATCAGCTTGCTTCAAATCCGCAGTATGCAGGTGGTATCGGTTGGTGCGCGTTCGACTACAACACGCATTATAATTTCGGCACCGGTGACCGCATCTGTTACCACGGCGTGACCGACATCTTTCGCGAGCCCAAGCCTGCGGCGGGGTTCTATAAGTCACAGTGCGAACCTTCAGAAGAAATTGTGCTGGAGCCGGCATTCCATCGGGCGCGCGGCGACGAATCGATGGGATTTACCAAGGCCTGGTCTGCTCCAATTGCGACCACCTGAAATTCTATGTCGGCGATAAGCTGGTAGCCGAAGCCGACCCGGACAAAACCCAATTCCAGATACCTCCGCTATGCGCCATTCACCGCCGAACTTAGGGCCCCGCCGGTACATCAATGGGGAGACTTGCGGATTGAGGGCTACCTGCAAGGGCAAGAAAAGTTATTTGCCAAGACGCTTTCGGGCAAGGGCATCGATCGGAAATTCTCCTTGCTGCCGGATGACACAAAGTTAAATGCGGACGGAGCCGACACCACTCGCGTAGTTCTTCGAGTCACGGATGAATACGGCGCCATCAGGCCGTTCGCGAACGACGCCGTCAAACTCGAACTCGAGGGCCCAGCGGAAATCATCGGCGACAATCCCTTTGCTTTGGTGGGCGGCGCTGGCGCCATTTGGATACGCGCGAAGGAACAGCCGGGAACGGTGCAACTAACTGCCACGCACCCGGTTCTGGGTACACAGAAGGTTCAGTTTGAGCTTGTGAACATCGCTCCGGAAGCGGTCTAGCGCAATACGGAATGGTCGCGTCTGACCAGCACTTCGAGAAGTAGAAAGAAGGAATTGCACCATGAACACGTTATGGTGGAAGTCCCTTTTGATGATGATTCCTTTGCTTGGTCTCACCATCTCAGCCAATGCACAGGCAAGCTACGATTTGCGCTCACCCGACAAACGAATCGAAGTGCGAATTCGTACAGCGCATGGAATACGCTACGACGTGGTATTGAACGGCAGAGCGATTCTGCAGGACAGTTCGCTGTCAATGGACATCGATCATAAGGTATTGGGGCGAGAGGTGA
>CAWIUU010000004.1:0-96853 GCA_963839315.1 Candidatus Acidiferrales bacterium | reverse complement strand
AAGCGCTGCACGGCGTCGCCTCAAGCGGCACCACTGAGTTTCCCGAGCCGGTCGGCCTGGCGTCTACATTTGACACAGACGCTATCCATCGCATGGCCATCGCCATCGGTATTGAAGCGCGCATCAAGCGCGCACAGTTTGAGCGCGCCGGCCACAGCCGTGCCCAGGAGGGTTTGGACTTCTGGGCACCGAACATCAACATCTTTCGCGATCCGCGATGGGGACGCGGGCAAGAAACTTACGGCGAGGACCCGTTCCTGAGTGCGCGCCTCGGCGTGGCCTATGTCACCGGAATGCAGGGCGATGATCCGAAATACTATCGTGCCATTTCTACGCCCAAGCACTACGCCGTCCACAGCGGGCCGGAGCCCACGCGCCACACCGCCGACGTGAAAGTCAGCAAGCACGATGAGTTGGATACTTACCTTCCTGCGTTCCGTGCCACCGTCACGGAAGGCAAGGCTGGCTCAGTGATGTGCGCCTACAACAGCATCAACGGCCAGCCCGCATGCGCCAGTGAGTTCCTGTTGCAGGATCAACTGCGCGAGAAGTGGAAGTTCCAGGGCTACGTAGTCTCCGATTGCGCCGCTATCGTCAATATCTTTCGCGACCACCACTTCACTAAGACGCAGCCGGAAGCGTCCGCCTTAGCCATCCAGCGCGGGATGGACAACGAGTGCCTGAATTACGGGGACATCAAGGACGATCGCGACTACAAGCCTTACCTGGACGCTTACCAACAGGGCTTCCTGAAAGAAAGTGACATTGATACCGCACTGATCCGGCTATACACGGCACGCATCAAGCTGGGCATGTTCGACCCGCCCGAGATGGTTCCATATACAAAGATCGACGAAAAGGAACTCGACAGTACTGCGCACCGCGAATTAGCCCGGACGGTCGCCAACGAATCGATGGTCCTGCTCAAGAATGACGGCATTCTGCCGCTCAAGAAAAGCGGAATCAAGATCGCTGTCGTAAGCCCCCTCGCTGACCAGACCCGGTATCTGCTCGGCAATTACAACGGTAGGCCTACACACACGGTTTCCGTGCTGGACGGAATCAAAGCGGAATTTCCTGACGCACAAGTCACGTTTGTACCTGGAACGCAGTTCTTGCGTTATGAAGGTGATGTCGTACCGGCATCGTTCCTCACTACTCTGGATGGTCGACCGGGGCTCACGGCTGAGTTTTCCACCGGAGAAATGTGGGGGCCGCAACGAACGGTCCTGGCGGAGCGGCCGGTGAACAATCTCGATTTGAAGGCAGAGGACATCCCTCAGGACGCTTCCGGCAAATATCCGTTGCGCATCGAGTGGAGCGGCTTCGTCACCCCAACTGAAACGGGAGAGTACACCGTCGGCGTACGTCTGCAAGGCGGGTTCGCGCGAGTCGAGATCGATGGAAAACCACTGGCCCACGGCTGGGTCGGCGATGAGGCGCCACAGGTGCGAGCCGGGCACATTCACCTCGAGCAGGGGAAGAAGGTCCACGTCAAAGTTGGTTACGGGCAAGGCAGCGCTGGGCCAGTGAAGGCGCAGTTGATTTGGTCGAAATATGATCCGCGGCCCTGTCCTGAAGCCATTCAAGCGGCGAAGAACGCGGACGTCGTCGTGGCGGTTCTGGGCATCACGAGTGAATTGGAAGGCGAAGAAATGCCGGTTAGCGAAGAAGGATTTAAGGGCGGCGACCGCACCAGCATCGATCTTCCCAAGCCGGAGGAGGATCTACTCCAAGCGGTGGCTGCAGTTGGCAAGCCTGTGGTGCTGGTGCTCGCGAACGGCAGCGCGCTCGCCGTGAATTGGGCCAATCAACACGTCAATGCAATTCTTGAATCCTGGTATCCAGGCGAAGAGGGCGGCACCGCGATCGCGCAAACACTCTCCGGCGCGAATAATCCGGCGGGCCGGCTTCCGGTCACCTTTTACACGGGAGTCGACCAGTTGCCGCCATTTGAAGACTACGCCATGAAGGGCCGCACCTACCGCTATTTCGCAGGCAAGCCGCTCTATCCTTTCGGCTACGGCTTGAGCTACACCACATTTTTCTATCGCGGGCTGCGCCTACCGGAAAAAATTATCAACGCGGGCGATCCTCTCATCGCGGAAGTCACCGTTGCCAACACCGGCATGCGCGAGGGCGATGAAGTAGTGCAACTCTACCTTAGCTTCCCCGATGTGCCGGGAGCGCCGTTGCGGGCTCTGCGTGGGTTCAAGCGCGTGCACCTCAAATCCGGCGAGTCTCAGAATGTGCGATTCGAACTGAAGGACCGCGATCTGAGCATGGTCACTGAAGCTGGCGAACCGATCATTGCCGAAGGCAAATACTCGCTGTCGATCGGAGGCGGTCAGCTAGCTACTAGCGCCCCGACAGTGATGGGATCATTCCAGGTCAAGGGAACGAAGACTCTGCCGGAATAGGAACGCGATGCAACGCTACCGTGCCTACCGTGCATTCGAAACTAGGAGTTTAGCTGTCGCGAAGCAGGTTTCGCTGTTGACAGCTATCAGAAGCCTTGTAGTTTCAAGAACGGTTCACCATGACGAGCTCAAGATGGTTGGGCGGGATTTTAATTGCGATTGCGGCTGGACTCGCTGCTCCTCAGCTCACCGCGCAAGTGCAATGGATGTGCCTCCGCCCGTCGCCAGTCATTGGATGACGAACCCTCGCTTATCGACAGGCCAAAGCCGTCCTCCAGTTTCCTAAGCTTTTCCTAAGACTTTGAACAAGATCTCAGACCTCAGATTTCCCAATGACACTGGCAAAATGGTTTTTCATCAAATCGCCCATTGATTCAATTGGATTTGCGTTTTACCATCACATCACCACTGAGAATTTCTTAGGGTGCTCGGACAGAATCCCCCCCTCTCCGCCAGATTCTTTGAAATCAATCCGATAGCGTTAAATCAACACTCTCACCTTAGGTCCTTCTCAGAAGGTCAAACCAGCAAAATGTAGTAAAAATGTAGTAATCGGATGGCGTGTAGGTTCGGTTTTTCAATCGAGTCGGGGATGCCGGTAATGGAACGAACTTGATTACGCGAACTTACCAGGAGCCATTGAAACATTCTCTCCAAATCGTTACTGTTTAACTCATAAGTCTGGAAAATCTTCGATGGATCTCGTACCACTCGATGAGCAACGGCAGCTGTTTATTTCCCCGTCGATAGATGACTGGAAGCCGATTGAGGATCATGGCATTACTGCGGTGATAGACCTGGACGGTAATCTCGACTTGGGCATTCCAAACATTCCCAATCACATGCTCTATGTCTACTTTCCCATCTGCGATGAGGACCTGCCGGATTTGAACAAGCTGCACGCGCTGGCGAAGCTCGGGGCTCGATTGGTGGCCAACGGCGAGAAAGTTCTGGCGCACTGTGGCATGGGTTTCAATCGATCGGCTCTGGTCGCGGGATTGGTGCTGACCTATCTCGGGATGAAAGGTGAGGATGCCGTGGCGCTTCTGAGGGAAAAACGGCCCGGCGCGTTGTTCAACGAAAACTTCGCCGCCTATCTAACGGCACTGCCGTCCAACACCACTGCACCGGGCCCGTCCTAGAACTTGATGTCCGGTTTCGCGACTTCCCGGGACTTGAGCAAGATTCACGGCTGCACATTGGTTGCAATCATGTACCAGCCTTCATGGATTCTTGACCGGCCTTGAACGCCTCGTCGAACTTGCGGTCAAGAAAATGTTTATGAAAGAGAGCATCATACTGAGTCTTGCTGACGCCGACGATTTCACCATCGACTTTGAGCACGTGCTCGCGCTCGCTAATAGTTTCGACTTCAGCTTTTGGTTTCATCGCCCCCCGCCTCTTTCGTCACAGATGCCGAAGAATATCTGAAAAATGGGCAGGTGGACATGTGGGGCCCAGTACGAATTTTTCCGGTAACGCGAACAAATCGGGAGTTAGCTCGGTGCATCAGCACTTTCTGATGATCATGCGATCGACACTTATCCGGACAACAGATCCGTTGACAATTGGTTTCTAGTCGTGACAAGTGTGAGTACTCAGGAGGCATTATGAGCCGTACTTCTCTCCTCACCATTCTTGTTTTTGTGGCGGGTCTCGGCATTGGCTACTTCGCCCGAGGCGCTATGGGCACGAATCACGGAACCAATACGAACGCTGCGGACTCAGCGGCAATTGAAAAACTGCACAGGGCAGATATTCAGGCCACACTCACGCAAGACCCAAACGAGTTGATTAATCTTTGGTCGGACGATTGCGTGAAACTCGGAGTACCCGGCCCCGCTATCGTCGGAAAGAAAGCAATACAAGAGGTCTATGGGAAATTCCGCGCCGACCACCCGGACTTCAAGGTCTTGAAATACGCGCCCGAAATCCAAGATGTACAAGTCGTGGATGGCTGGGCGATCGAGTGGGTCTACTATGACGCCACGTTTAAAATGTCTGCAAAGGACAATCCGATCAGTATGCGACGCAAAGACCTGCGTGTGTTGAAGCGACAGAGCGATGGTTCATGGAAACTTGCCCGGGAGGCTGAAACTGATTGAAGTAAGAACAAGACCTTGGTACTGGTAGGACTTTTCTGGTTACGCGACTTTTCAGGCAAGTGGAATTAAGCGGTAAATCGGACCGCTTTTGCGTATCCAGTCAGCCCACCCCAACTCGTAATCTTCGCCAACCTAGGGTCCAGCGAAAGACTAGGTTTATAGTAAGGGCTTGTAATCCCAAACAGAGGTGAACCATGAGTTCCGTCGCGACTGGCATTATCGTGCTCGTGTTCGCATTCGGAGGTGCGCTACTGGGAATGTTTCTGCGCACTGTGCTGCCTAAACATCATCTGGAGTCGGAGACCAAGGACGTTGTGAAACTGGGAATGGGACTGGTGGGGACGATGGCCGCGCTCATTCTAGGCTTGCTGGTGACTTCGGCAAAAGGGAACTATGACGCGCAAAGCGCCGAACTCACGCAGGTGTCGGCAAATATCCTCATGCTCGATCGTGTCCTTTCGCATTACGGGCCGGAGACGAACGAAGCGCGGGAAGCGCTGAAAGGCGCTGTGGTTCACGCCCTCGACAAAATGTGGTCACAAAGCCGCCGGGGGCCATCTCAGGCAGATTCAGGGTCACACGGCAACGAATCTCTCTACGAAAAGATTCACGCACTCTCGCCGAAGGACGAGGCTCAGCGGTCGCTAAAGTCCGAAGCACTCAGTATAGCCTTGAGCCTTGCACAGACTCGCTGGTTGATGTACGAGCAACAAGCGACATCGGCTTCAAAGCCGTTGGTGATCGTGATGGTGTTCTGGCTCACGATTATATTTGTGAGCTGGGGACTCTTCGCACCGACTAACGGTACAGTCATCGCCACATTTTTTGCTGCTGGTCTCGCCGTTTCGGGCGCAATCTTTTTGATCCTGGAGATGTACGCGCCCTACAGTGGGCTGATCCAAGTGTCGAGCGCTCCGCTCCGAGCCGCTCTCGCGCAACTCGGCCAATAGCTGACAGCTTGAACCTATTCCAGCGCTAGATTGGAGGCATCGGAATGCGAACATTGCCCCAACTCTGGTAAACGCTAGCGCGTCCAGGTGGATTTCAAGTTTCGAGTACGCGACCAAGAGTTAGCGACGCGCTCAATGGTGTTCTTCACCTTCGCGAATTTACCAATGATTCGAGCGGAGGAATCGAGAACGACGTGGTCAAGAAATGCTGACGGGGTTGCGTCCCGTTCTGAATTGCCTTTGCGAGAATCTCCATCGCTTGTCCTGCGAGCGGCGGAATGTGGATCGTCGCCGCGAGCCATTTTTCGCGTACCCAGACTTGACCCGTCGCCAGCTGACCATCACATCCGGTGAATGGCAAGCTCAGCCATCGCGAGCGTTCTGCTTCGTTGGTCATCTCCTGAAAAGCTTTACGAGCGCCCATGGCCATCGAGTCATCCTGGGCACCGACGAGCTTAATTGGCGAGCTTTGCGAAGTAGCCAGTTTCAGCCAGGACCGCACCGACCGCTCGGCACTTTTCTCTGTCCACTCTGCCTTCAGCATCGCCAATTGAATGTTCGACGGTTTTGTCTCTAACATCCCCAACTCACGCTCCTGCGCCGCGGCACTCTGCGAAGGTCCTTTGATGTAAAGAACAGAACCGCCTCCGGGCAGCAATGATCCGAATTGTCTTCCTTGAATACGTCCAATCTCGAAGTGATCGGAACTGACAGCAAAAATGGGCGCAGTTGCCGTACTGCGGAGGTCCGACAAGTAATCCGGCCTCTTATTCAGGACTGCCCAGCCGATTCCGGTGGCGCAGGCGGCCTGGGCCACCTGAGGCATGGCCGTGCTCCCAACCGGTTCAACCACAATCGCGTCGGGTCGAGACTCAACCCGGCCTTGGATTGCCTTCAGAAGTTGAGTGCTCTGATTCACCGCGTCGTTATCGGCAAAGACGATTTCCACATCGCTCCCCAGTTTGCGTGCTGTATCTTCTGCGGATTGGCCTTGTGCCACTTGGAAGTCGTTCTCGCGGGTGTGAAGCGATACCAGAAATCGGAGCTTTTTCATCATTTCGCGAGTTTACTCCTGACCACCTTTTTAACGATACCCGAAGAGAGTGGGACGACTTCTGTCATAGAAGTACGCCTCTTTTTGCGTGAGTTTAGCACTGATTTGTACCGCTGACCTGTATCTGAGCTCTACCGGAAATACATGGATTGTGAGCGATACGTGAAGTGCAGGTGCCATGGATTGGGAGGAACCGGGATTCCCAGAGCGGCGCATCGGGCGATATGAGCTTGCTTCCAACGGTCGGGAAGCCAAGCGTCGAGGTCACTGGCTGGCCAGGTCGGGAGATTCACCAGCAGTTGCATGAAATAGAGATGGGGGTCCATGTCATGCCGGCGACAGCTGCTGGTCAAGCTGGCCAGGATGGCTGCGGTTCGCCCACCACGAGGGTTGCCAACGAATAAGGAGTTTTTGCGATTGAGTACGATCCGCTTCATCTCCCGTTCGCTAACATTATTATCTATGGGCACGGCGCCATCGGTCGTGAACACGGTCAGTGCGTCCCACTGGCTGAGCGTGTAGTTCACGGCGTCGGCCAGGGGATGCTTTGGTAGCAACTGTTCTTTCCAGATCAGCAACTTGCGATGTAGTTGAACCCGCATATTTGCCAGTTTGCCGCACGGGTCTTATTATATTTTGTCGAATCGGCTGAGAGTAGCCTACTCAAACCTTTATATATGTAGAGAGGCCGATTCACCCTGCCTGAAACCTCACTCTTGCCCTTCACGTGATCTCGGCGATGGTTGGTCCGGAGCGCGCGCGTAGGCCCGTGGGGACTCGAACCCCAGACCTCTACCGTGTCAAAAATGAGGTCAAACCGCTAAAGGCCTTTGCCTGCTTTGCTTTTCCAGTTTTCACCATCTCAGAAAAGGCTCCGAAATGACCCAGTTTTGGTGACGAATTGGTGACGAGTTTCGCCAAACGTCAGCAGCATTCCCGAATCGCAGATTCGGCAATGACCACGTTTTCTGTAGACCGACAGTGGCGCTGGGTTCGGCCGTGTCCGGGAGCCCGGCAACAAGTCTGTAGAAAGCTACTCTTCATAGAAGCAATCACTTTTGATGTGCGTTCAGCTCGTCGAGCTTGCGCTTTAACTGTTCAAGCTTCTGCCCAGCCTCACCGAGCTTGCCTTCTGCCGTTAGCCGCTGGTATTCGGCGAGGTCTTTGGCCGCTCCCGTGATGAGCTCGTTCGTATCCGTCACAGACTTGGTCCCGGCGGCGGACGCCGCTGCGTTTCGTTCCGATTCCGCGGGGGCAGTTGTAGCGCTTAGCGAAGAGGTCTCTCCCCCAAAGAGGGCCCTCATCGCCGAGTCGAAGGTCGGACCATATGCGAGCCGGTCTTGCAGCGCGAGCACCACCAGACGCAACTCCGGCATCGGACTGCGCTCGGCCTGCAGGTAAATTGGCTCCGCATACAACAGCGCGTGGCCGCACGGAATCACCAGCAGAGTGCCTCGCCGCACATGGGAACCTTGCTGATTCCACAACGTCAATTGTCCCGATAGCTGCGCGTTCTGATCGATTCGTGCTTCGATTTGCAGAGGGCCGTCGACGAGCTTCGTTTTCGGGAAGTCGTAGACTACCGATGTGCCGTATTTTTCGCCGTCGCTGCGTCCCGCAATCCAGCCAATCAGATTGTTCCGGTTGTGCTGGCGTGAACGGCAGAATCTCTACGAACTCGACGGCGGTTTCGCCCGGCAGTTTCATCAGCACGAAGTTCGGCTCCATCGCCTGCGTCTTCTGCTGACCGGACTCGTCCATGCCGACTTCCGAAGCGACTGTCCACAGGTCCTCGCGGTTATAGAACACTTGCGGATCCGTCATGTGATAAAGGCCGTACACGGCCGCCTGCAGCTTGAGCAACAACTCTGGATAGCGCACGTGTTTGCGCAGCGCTGGCGGCATGGCCGCTGCATCCTTGAACAGGGAAGGAAAAATCCGGCGATACGCCGTGATGATTGGGTCCTGCGGGTCAAACACGTAGAACGTCGTGGTGCCATCGTAGGCGTCGATGACCACCTTAACGCTGTTCCGCATGTAGTTAATGAGGGTGCTGCCGAGAGCATAGTGGCTCGAGTAGGGATAGCTGTCTGAGGTCGTAAACGCGTCCATAATCCACGACAGCCGACCATCGTCGCCGACGACGATGTACGGATCCGAATCGTAAGTGAGGAATGGCGCGAGCGCCGCCACGCGATCGCGCACGTTGCGACGCATCAGCAGCCGGCTCTGCCTGTTGATATCGTCGCTGAACGGGAGCTTCGTGAGGTCGCCTCGGTCGGACGCGATGAGGAGGCGGCGAAGGAAACCGCCGAGGAGGATACCGCCGTTGCCCTCGTAGGACGTCAGGCTGTTTGTTTGGCCCTGCGGGTAGTTGAATTCCTGTTGCCGCGTCTTCACGTACACGTCGGTATTGGTGAGCTCGCCGAAATAGATCTCCGGGCGCTTTACAACGATGCTCGGCACGGTGCTCTGAATGGGCATGTTACTCAGAATCAGCGTCGGCAGCCCTTCCGGCGTGAACCCATTCACAGGGTTCATGGTGATACCGTAGCCGTGGCGTGTAGATAAGCTTCTCGTTGATCCAATTGCGGCTGCTCTCCGGGAGCTTTTCGACGTTTAACTCGCGCGGGGCGAGCATCACCTGACGCATTGTGCCGTTGATTTCATACCGATCGATATCGATATCGGGAAAGTCGTAGTAGGTGCGGATTTCCTGAATCTGACGCAGCGTGTCCTGGAGTGCGCGCCAGTCCCACAGCCGGATGTTCTGCAGCGTAGCCTGATTGTTCGCCGGATCGGCCGCCTCGACGGTCGTCTCAGCGGGAAATTCGCGCTGCGAAGGCGGTCCAATCCATAGGCCTGCCGCGTCAGGTCAATGTTGTAGGCAATGTAGGGTCGCTCGCGAACCAGTTCGTTTGGCTTCACGATAAAGCTGCTGACGTACCAGCCGCATATTTGAAGGACGAGATAACAGACCGCGGCTGGAGCAACTGCTGCCACCAGCCAGCGCACGCGCGGCACCGCCACGACATTGATGGTTGCAATCGCAGCACCGAGAACGAGCGCGGCACAAACTACGAGCATGCCGGGAAGCATGACGTGCGCATCCGTGTAGGTCACGCCGCCAAAGATCGTATGTTCGTCGAACAATCGCTCGAATCGGGCGATATACGCGCGCATCGCGAGGATCAGCAACAAGAAGCCAAACGCAATGGAGAACCCGCGCCACGGCAGTGAGATGTATCTGCCTCGGCGTCCCGAGAGCATTCGAGTGCTGCCGGTAACGAAAATAAAGAAAACGGCGATTACACAGGCAATTACGGCTAGTGTCAGCAACCAGCCCGTAATGAACTGCCATGTGGGCAGAGTGAATAGATAGAAGTTGATCGGCTTGCCGAAGATCGGATCCACAGCGCCACCGGTCGTGCGTGGCGCGTACCAATAGAGTGCGAACGTTGGCCACTCCATCATGACGCTGGCGCCGGTCACGACGGCGATGACGAGGGAGACCACGAGACCGAGGAGGCGCAGGATGCGCGCGACTGGTAGCTTCAACGGCTGCCCGCCGATGACGATCATGTGATCATCCGGCAAATCGGGCTGGTAAGCGCTGCCTCAGCGCCAGGAACCATCCGTACAGAAAAAGAAATGTGACAGCAAAAAATGCCGCAAAGGCCGCCCATTGAAGGATGAGTGTCTTCCGGAACACGTCCACGTAACCGAGCGAGCCGAACCAGAGGGCGTCGACGTAATACGATAACGCTGTCCGGCTGCTGAAAATGACGACGGCAAGGATGGCAAGAACAAGGAAAAACAGGCGGTGATGGCGCCGCGGGGGTTGCTGCCAGTCGATTATATCGGGCATGACCCTACCTGCTTTCAGGAGCGCTTCCGTCTGGAGTACCAAGCACGACCCAATTGTACGCTGTCTGCAATTCGGGTAGGGGTGATCTCGGCCTGTTTCTGCAGCCCGAGGTCACGAGCGAACTGCTCTGCTGAAGCTGGTTAGAGATGTGTACTCTAACCAGCTCGGCTACAGTCCACCGTGCACTCGGACGCTGATCGGACTACTGCAGGCTACTGTTTTTTCGCCACTTTTTGGGCTTCGAAGCGCTTCGCTGGCCTCGGTGATGGTGGCCCTTCGGTGTGGTTTCCAGATCCGGATGTCCCAGCAAAGATTCTGCCCCAATCATTGGCTCGACTTCTGGCTGCCCGCAAACAGACGATGTCTGGATTACTGGCGAACAGGGGATCTATAATCAATGTGGGTGTGCCTTCCCATTGATTGACCGCTCGTTAGGGAAGTCCCATGAACCCACGATGGCCACCGACCTGTTCCTCCGAGGCATCCAGGGGCAAGATTTGTTTCCGTGTTCTCCTCTTTCTGTGTTTCGCCCTGGGTGTCGCAGGATTGCTTCTCGCCCAAAAAGACAACGAAGACTACCGCAAGCAGCGCGAAGAGATGGTCCGGACGCAGATCGCTACGCTGCGTTGGAACGGATCGCAATCGGTACGGGACGCGCGCGTCCTCGATTCGATGCGCAAGACGCCGCGTCATCGTTTTGTGCCTGCTGAGCTCGAAGCCTCCGCCTACGACGATCGGCCGCTGCCCATCGGTTATGGTCAAACCATCTCGCAACCTTACATCGTGGCCAAGATGACAGAACTCCTCGAGCCAAAAGGGGAGCACCGCGTACTTGAAATAGGCACCGGCTCAGGCTATCAAACCGCGGTCCTTTCACCGCTGGTTGCACAAGTGTATTCCATCGAAATCATTGAGCCACTGGGCACGGCCGCACGCCGTCGGTTGGACAGTCTCGGCTACAAAAATATCGAGGTGCGCGTGGGCGACGGCTACTTCGGTTGGCCCGAAAAGGGGCCTTTTGACAGCATCATCGTGACAGCCGCCGCTAACCACATTCCGCCCCCTTTGGTCGAGCAACTAAAGCCCGGCGGAAGGATGGTGATTCCAGTGGGCAATCCCTTCCAAACTCAGATGCTCATGCTAGTGACCAAGGGCAGCAAAGGACCACATGACCTCCAGGTGTGGAACTTGATGCCCGTGGCGTTTGTTCCGCTGGTCGGCGGGCCGAAAGTAAACTGAGAATCACGGGCAGCCGGCCGAACGCGGACGAACAACGGCAATAAGTCTGTGTCCGTATCTGATCAGAATCGACGCTTATTGCGCGGCATCCGGTGCCGTGAAGCGGCGCTTCTGCTCGTATCCGCGTCAGTGTTGTCCTACCAGGTGATACTGGTTCGCGCATTCTCCATTGGCCAGTGGCACCACTTCGCCTACATGGTCATTTCGATTGCGCTTCTCGGTTTTGGTGCCAGCGGCACACTGCTCGCGGCGTTTGAACGGAAAAGAACGAACACTGCTGCGCGCTTTCAAATTTCCCATGAGAGCTGGTTTGCAATTTCTGCAACATTGTTTGCGATTGCGCTGCCGGTTTCTTTCTGGCTTACCCAACGTATTCCTTTTGATCCATTCCTTATTATTTGGGATTGGCGGCAAGTGGTGTACCTGGGCAGCTACTATCTCGCCTTGTTTGTTCCCTTCTTCGCTGCAGCGACTGCGATTGGTCTCGCCCTTACCAGTGAATCGGCGAACTGCCCCCGCCTTTATGCCTTTAACATGGCCGGATCGGGCGCGGGTGCACTTCTAGCCCTTGTCCTGTTGTCTGTCGCGGCGGTGGAATGGGCGCTTGTAGGTGTGACAGGTCTGGCGCAGGGCGCCGCAATCCTTGCCTTGTTTGATGGGAAGTTTTTCATTGATCGAGGTGCGCGCCGGCTTTTTGCCGTGGCAGGCGTTGCAATCATGGCAATTCTGACGCTCGCTTTCGTTTTTCGTCCACCTACCGTGCGCTTGTCGCAGTATAAGGGACTCAGCTACGCGCTCAATCTTCCTGATGCACAGGTGGTGGCAGAGCGATCCAGCCCTCTTGGCCGCGTAGACGTTGTTGCCAGCCCTGCCATCCGCGAAGCCCCTGGGCTTTCGTTGATCGCGCCAATGGATGCCGTCCCGCCGCGGCAACTAGGGCTCTACATCGACGCGGAGAGTGCCGGAGCTATCACCGCATTTGACGGCGACACCAGCAAACTCAACCATCTCGACTGGATGATCACGGCGGCACCTTATTTCGCTCTTCAAGATGCGCCTCGGGACTTGCGGGTGTGCGTCCTTGGGGCCGGTGGCGGCGCGGGCGTCTTGCTCGCGCTGCGGCACGCCGCTTGGCAAGTGGACGCAGTCGAGCTCGACCCTAACGTGCCGCAGTTGTTGCGCGGGGAATTTCGTGACTTTGCTGGCGGGCTCTATGACCGGCCCGAGGTACGCCTCCACCGCGCGGACGCCCGCGCGTTTGTGCAAGCCGCGCACGAGAACTGGGACGTCATTGACCTCTCGCTTGTCGACTCCTTTGCGGCCTCGGCAGTGGGCGTCGGTGCCGTGGGAGAGAACTATCTCTACACGCGCGAGGCCTTTGAAGCCTTTCTGCGCCACCTCCGTCCAGGTGGTGTGCTGGCTGTGACGCGTTGGGTGCGCACACCGCCGCGGGATGAGCTGAAGCTATTCGCCACGGGGGTTGCGGCGTTGGAGCGGATGGGCTTGAACCCAGCCGAGCGCTTGGTGTTGATCCGAAGCTGGGCGGCAGCGACGCTATTGGTCAAGAAGGAAGCATTCACGGCCCAAGAATTGTTTGCTTTGCGCCGCTGGGCTGAAGAGCGCTTGTTCGATACGTCTTACTTTCCCGGGATCGCGGCGGACCAGCACAACCGTTTCAATGTATTGGAGCGTGATTATTACTTCGAGGCGACGAGTGCATTCCTTGCCGGAGGTGAAAGCCGCGAACAATTTTTCCGCGACTATGCGTTCAACCTGAGGCCGGCCACCGACGATCGTCCCTACTTCTTCCATTTCTTCCGCTGGCGTGCTTTGCCCCTCATGCTCCACACCTTCCGCCAATCGTGGATTCCTTTCTCGGAGTGGGGTTACCTCATCCTGGTCGCAACGCTGGCGCAGGCGACCCTTTTAGGCATGTTGTTGATTGTTTCTCCCCTGGTCCTGCTGCCACGTCACAGCATGCCCAATGATTCACCGTTTGCAAGGCCGCTAGCTGGCAGGGCAGTGCGCCTGCAGGTCTTTTTTTACTTTCTGGCGTTGGGACTGGGTTATCTGTTCGTGGAAATGGCGCTGATTCAGCGATTGGTCTTCTTTCTTGCGAATCCCGGCTATGCCGTGGCTGTGGTCTTAGCAGGCTTGTTGTTTGTCTCCGGATGGGGCAGCGCCTGGGCCGGGCGGCAGCTAAGAAAGGGAACCTCGGCGACGCGGCTAGCCTGCTTGGCTGCCCTCATCGTCGCCTTCGTCGGCACCGTGTATGCATTCGGCTTGCACGCATTGCTGACGCCTCTGCTCAGCTGGCCGCTGCCGGCCCGAATGGTCCTCGCATTCGCAGTGATGCTGCCGCTGGCTGCCATGGGCATGCCTTTCCCTCTTGGCCTGCGCCAGCTCGGCCAAAGCCATGCAGAACTCTTGCCTTGGGCCTGGGCGATTAATGGCTGTGCTTCCGTCCTCGCTGGCCCGTTGGCCACACTATTCGCTCTGGGTGCGGGGCTTCCAGCAGTGCTGCTTGTGGCCTCGGGGTGCTATGTGGTGGCGGCTCTGGTGGCGAGCATGTGGCAAACGAGGTTGTTGTTCCCCCATTGGGTGAAAGGAACTTGACCGGCCCGAGGATTTAGTCGAGGAGAAGTGAGAGACTTCTTACAGCCGCCGCGGCCAGAAATTATCATTCGGGCTACTGCGGGCTACTGTTTTTTCGCCACTTTTTGGGCTTCGTAGCGCTTCACCGGACTTCGCGGCGCTTCACTCGTGAAGTTTGAAAGTTCGCGGTATTAAAGACGATAGCGACAATTTCCCTTGTAAAACGAGGCTTTCAAAAAGCATGGGGTTTAAGTCCCCCCCTCTCCGCCATAGCTAAAATCAACAGTAAATATGCGGCTATTTGCGCTTTGCTACTACTTTTTCGATGATTACTTTGTGTGTATTTATCGCTCTTGGAATTGCTAATCTAAGACCGGGTGGGATTCTAGTTAGAGGATACGCCTTACGCTTGTTCTCGGGAGTCCCAGTTGTTGTATAAGAACCACCTTCTTGCCGTCCACCACATCTATCATTTTGAAAACAAATGCGGGACGTACCAGCGGGCGTAGGTTGCCAATCCCAACAAGAGCACGATCCACCAGAGCACTAGTACCGTTCGCATCCAGAGCTTGCACTTGGTGATGCGGAATTTTTCCGGCAAAACGCTCGTGCCCGCGGCCAGCAGAATGTACAATCCCGCGATTTCGGTTATCGTTCCGAGCGCCGCGTGTGCGGTCGCCAGAGCGTAGTAAGCCTTGCCAAGTTTGAGCGGTATCTTCGGACTTACATGAGCACGAAAAGAAGGAATCATCACGAGCACGATCACGGCAAGGTTGAGGAGCACGATCACCGACTGGCACCACGCATGCTGCCGGAAACGCCGCCGGCACGCGAGCCGCGCGCCGATGAGCAGCCCCACTCCCATGGCGATCTCTAGGAGCAGAGTCAGGTTGGCGTAGGGAGGAGCCACGGCTTCTAGAAAGCTTCCTTTCATAACATCGCTGCAGGCGCGTCTAGCCTGGCCCGTTTACGCCACTGAGAAACCCGCCGAGATGTCCCGTCAAACCCACAACGAACACCGCGACCGCTTCGATCGGCAAGCGGTACTTTGGAAAGGATTCCTCTGGACGGCGTTGCACACGCAAGTGGATCCAAAACACAAACCAGATCAGCACACACGATATGCACCCCAGAACCAGGTGCATTAGTAGAATCCCTTTTAGCTTTTGCCCCTCAAGCGCCCAGTGCCACGCTGCAAGCCCGGTCACCACGGCTGGCACGGTGGAGACTGCAGCTAGCAGAAGATTGAAATACGCCGCCGCAGCCAGCGTCCGGTTCTTCGTCCACTGCGCGAAATAGTCGAACGCCACGGCTGCGGTAAACAGCGCAATCGGGAAGTGAATCAGCACCACATGCTGTGCGTGCTTGGCTAGAAGCACAGTTCTGATGTCGAAGGGATTTGCGCTCACCGTCCTCCTCACTGCACCACAACTTTGCCGGTCATCTTCGGATGAATCGAGCAAAAGTATGGATAACTTCCCGCCTTGCTAAAGGTGAATGAGAATTTCTCATCCGTGTCGAGTACTTTGGACTTGAACACACCCTCCGTGCTGACTACCGTATGGGGAATGTCGTCACGATTGGTCCACGTAACTGTTGTTCCCACCGGCACCGTCAGCGTTCCAGGCCCGAAACTGAAGTTGTCAATCTTCACTTCCGTCGTTTCCGGCTTCTGCTGTGCGCTGGCGGTGAAATTTCCTGTTCCGGCGCCCAGCCCCGCAATTCCCAACCCCAACGCGACCAACAATACTGCAATAGACACACTTCTCCTCATGGTTCTTCTTCCTTTCTTTTTTGCATTTGGACTTCTGAAAACTCTTGTTCGTGTTTAGTTGTCTTTCACGCGAGCGAAGAATCCACAACCGCCAACGCGTGCTGACCCCGCACGTAATTCACATCTGTAATTCCTAGCAAGCTCCTCAACTGCTCCGCCGGCACCTTCATGGGCCCGGAGAATCGCGCCTTGCCCGGCTGCGGTTGCGGAAATGCCGTGGACGCCGCGGTATGAAACGTCACGTTGCCTTCGACCTTCTGCATGGTCTGGTGAATGTGCCCGTTCAGCACGGTCACCGAGCCAAACTTCTTCAGGTAGGCCAGTGCCTGCGCGCTGTCCTCCGTGCCCCAGCCCCACTCCGGATACACGGTCCACAGCGGAATGTGCGCGAACACCACGATCGGCGTGCTGTGCTTGGACAGATGCTTGACGTCGTTCTCCAGCCATTCGAGTTGCTCCGCGCCCAGCGAGCCGAGTCCTCCGGCCTTCAGGTTCAGCACGTTCACCAGCCCGATGAAATGCACGCCTTTCTTGTCGAAGCTGTACCAGCCTGCCCCTTTGGCGCCCTTTCCGTAACGTTCCAGGTACTGCTTGCCGTCATCGTCCGAGCACGTCGTGTTCGCCGGGCACGAAGAATACGTCCTTCGCGCTCGCGCTCTTCAGAATCTGGTCGACGGTGTCGAATTCTGCGGGTTTCGAGAGGTGGCTTATGTCGCCCGTATGCAAGATGAACTCGGGTGGATAGCCAAACCATTGATTTTGTCTACGGCCGCCTTCAGTGTCCCGACCACATCCGGATTCGCCGGCTTGTTGAATCCCATGTGACTGTCGCTGATTTGGACGAAGCTCAGCTCACCGGCCGCCTTGGTCCCAACTCCGACATTCTGCTTAGGCTGTACGACTTCAGGACGCCGCCCTGCATAACGCAGAGCGCTCCGGTTCCTGCCCACGCCATACACTTCAAGAATCCCCGTCGGTCGATCCCGTCGTGGTTGTGATCGTTCAAAAGCTCGTCTCTTTTCTTCTCGGACATCTTTGTCCTCCTTATCTACTATTTCTTTCTTCATTCACCCTCCGCGTGCCCTTAACAAACGGCGCGGAACGGGTGCGGCCCTCACTATGGGTTGCTCTTGAAATCGGTGCAATGGACGGGCAGTTCCTTCCCGCTGGAATGAGGGTCCCCTGGTAACTATCACTCGATAAAAGACTTACAGGAATCCATCCCCGTCTCGTGTTCCCGTAAACTCTGTCCGGTGTTAGACTCCCTTTCGACCAGGTTCACTTCTGCATGCAGCAAGACCATCAGCTTCGCGGGCGGCTCCATTTCGGGGTTTTCGACCTGGATCTTCGCTCCGGCGAATTGCGCAAGCACGGCCTACGAGTTCGCCTTCAGGAACAGCCCTTCCAAGTCCTGGCGATGCTGCTTGAGAACCACGGCGAGGTCGTAACTCGCGAGGAACTACAGAAAAAACTCTGGCCCGCAGACACTTTTGTGGATTTCGACCACGGGCTCAACAAAGCGATCAACAAAATCCGTGAGGCCCTCAGCGACTCCGCCGAGAGTCCCCGTTTTGTGGAAACCGTTTCTCGTCGCGGCTACCGCTTCCTCGCGGAGGTCAAAGTTGCCGATGCAGCCCCTGTTCGCAGCCCGGAACTCGCTACTGAGCCTCATCCCACGGCAGAAACTAGCGATCGCCCAGATATCGCCGAAAAACTCGCGATGCCCAAACGTCTTCTGCCGTCACTTGCGTGGAAGATATCAGCATTCGCCCTGCTCCTACTCATGGCATCTGTCGCCGCCTGGAAGCTTCATTCCTGGAACCGACCGTCCCCTGTCATTCGCTCCTTGGCTGTCCTTCCGCTCGAAAGCCTTTCGAGCGATGCGTCTCAGGATTACTTCGCTGATGGCATGACGGACGAGTTGATTTCGGACCTCGGCCAGATCAGCGCGTTGCGTGTGATCTCGCGGACCTCAGTGATGGCGTATAAACACGCGCGCAAGCCTCTACCGCAGATCGCTCGTGAGCTGAACGTGGACGCTGTGGTGGAAGGCACGGTGCTGCGGTCCGGCGACCAGGTCCGCATCACGGCACAGTTGATTGAAGCCTCCGCGGACAAACACTTATGGTCACAGAGCTATGAGGGGGAATTGCGGGACACCTTGGCGCTCCAGAGCAAGGTGGCTAGAGCCATTGCAGATCAAATTCAGATCAGTTTGAATCCACGAGAACAGGCTGCCCTGAAAAGCGCAAAAGTCGTCAATCCGGAAGCCTACGTCTCGTACCTCAAAGGACGCTATTTCTGGAACAAGCGAACGGCGGATAACTTGAAGGTTGCCCTAGCTTATTTCAATCAAGCGATCGATGAAGATCCGGCATATGCCCAAGCTTATTCGGGCTTAGCCGACACCTACGCTTTGCTGGGAGACTGGCAGTATGCGGTGATGACTCCCAAGGAAGCACTCCCCAAAGCGAAGGCCGCGGCAATCAAAGCGCTGGAATTGGATAGCGCGCTCGGCGAAGCCCACAACTCGCTTGCCTTCTGTTTGGATGGCTTCGATTGGGATATTAACTCTGCCGGGAAGGAATTTCTGCGGGCCATTGAACTGAACCCAGGCTATGCCACAGCTCACCATTGGTATGCCTGGCACTTGGCTCTATTGCATCGGTATGACGAAGCACACGCGGAAATGAGAAAAGCGGAAAACCTGGATCCGCTATCTCTCGTCATTAACGCCGATTTGGCAGAGCTTCTTGCCCTTGCGCATTCCTATGACGAATCGATACTACAGAGCCGCAAGACGATCGAAATGGATCCGAATTTTGGTCTGGCACATAATCACCTCGGCCAGGCATACCTCCAAAAACACATGAACGTTGAAGCGGTCGTTGAACTGCAAAAAGCCGTTCAACTCTCCGGGGGTAGCCCGACATGCATAGCTAATCTTGCTCGTGCCTATGTCGCATCCGGCAAGAGGAGCGAAGCGGAAAAGCTACTGAGTGATCTCAAGAGGAGCTCCAACCCTAATCATTCGCTTGCCTCGGAGATTGCCGTGATTTATGTAGCTCTGGGGGATACGGATCAAGCGATTACTTGGCTCAAAAAAGGCTACGAAGAGCGATTTAACCCGGGCGTCCTGCTGAGGCCGGGCTTCGATCCTCTCCGCTCGGACGCGCGCTTTGAGGACCTTGTGCGCCGTGTCGGCCTCCCTCGTTGAACCAGAATATCTGATATTCAGAATTGTGCGTTCGGAGCGAGCGAGTCTCAAGGCCGTTGACACACTCCGGTGTCTGTCCATCTGAATCTCCGGCACTCGGCGCGTTACGGATGCCACGATGTTGGCTGCGGCGCGAACCCTCGGTGCGAATTCGCCCGCCCTCAAAGATCCTTCCGCATCTCTACTGCCTCCGTTGACGGACATCCGGAGGGTCGCGACGCAAATCGCGGTGGCGTTTGGCATGGAGGCGCAAAAGCATGATTTTGCCCCCAAGACATCCGAAGAGGAACTTCGCCAGCGAGTGACTGTAGCTCAGTGGACTCCTGCTTACCCTGCCAGTAGCTAGGACAAAGGTGTGAAATGAGACTTAATGCTGGGTGTCGCAAGGTCGGGAGTTTGTGTGAAATTGCAACGATGGACAATCCGTGACTCTACTTGCTACTAATTTTGACTGATTTGAGGGTATTGGATCCCCCATGGAATCTAGCAATTGGAAAAAATGAAAAGCGCGCATCGAAAACAAGAGACATACCAACGCTCGCCAACCCCTCACCTCCCTCTCAGCAAGGGAGGCTTCAATCCCCCCCTCTCCGCCACAGCTAACATCATCAGTAAATATGCGGCGATTTGCGTCGTGCTACTACTTTTTCTATGATTACTATAATTAGAAGAAGCCGCGTGTGCATGATACCGCTTGTGCTCTTTCGCTCCCTGTTTAGGCCGCCTCGACTCTCAAAGAAAAAACCAAGCTGAGCAACGCTCCTGCTCCAAATCTTCGGGTTCACGTTACTTATAGAGCGCGGCGGTCGCGAGCACGGTGGAGCTGATCTGTCCTCGCCCCACGCTTTGCTGCATTCCCCCCGTCACCAGCACCGATCCGCCACTCAGTAGCGAGGCGGTGTGGAAGAAACGCGATCCATTGAAACCCAATCCGCCGGCCAGCCCGCCCGTAGTCGAGAAAGTCTTGCTGGCGGGATCATAGAGCTCCGCACTACCTAGTGAGGTGGGCACTGGTTTCCCATTAAATTTCTGCAGATCTTCGGCCCCGCCCACGATGATCACTGTTCCGTCATTGAGCATGGTCGCGGTGTGATCACCGCGCGCGTTTGCCATGCTGCCCGTCGTTGGGGTGAAAGTTCCGGCGTTTGGGTCGAACAGTTCGGCTGTCGCAAGTGCATCGACGCCAGCAAATCCTCCCGTCACGAGGACTGTTCCGTCGGCGAGCAAAGTCGCGCTCTGGTAGGAGCGCGATGTCTCCATGTTGCCAGCGGTAGAAGTAAAATTCTCCGTAGTTGGATCGAAAATCTCCGCGGTCGCAAAACTCCCGGCTTTGTTTCTGCCCCCGGCCACAAGTACGTTGCCGCTCTTGAGAAGCGTTGCTGTTTGTCCCACACGTGCGGCTTGCATATTGCCCGTCGTCGCCGCAAACGTCCCTGCAGTCGGGTCGAATATCTCGGCAGTGGTGATGGAATCTCCAGTACTTCCGACGCCTCCGGTCAGTAGCACTCTGCCGTCATTCAGCAGCGTGGCGGTGTGGAACAGTCGCGCGTCAACCATGTTGCCCTTCGTTGGCGTAAACATCCCGGTAGTTGGATCAAAGAGTTCGGCAGATGCGAGCGCCTGGCTATTGGTTTGCATGCCACCCGTAACCAGTACTTGGCCACTCTTGAGGAGCGTCGCGGTGTGCCAAACACGTGGTGTTCCCATGCTACTGGCAGTTGTGAAAGTCGCGTGGGTTGTATCGAACATCTCACCGGAAGCGAGGGCTTCTGCCTTGCTGTCGTTCCCTCCTACAACGAGTATTTTCCCAGAGCTGAGTACCGTCGCCGTATGACCTACGCGCTCGTTTCCCATGCTGCCGGTGATTGAAAATCCGTGCAATCCAATTTGAATTGTGAAGGCTTGTGGTGCAGAGTCTTGGCCAAGCGAATCCTGTACCTGCAGCGTTATGGGGAAGGACGATGTTGCCGGCATGGTCGGAGTGCCCATCAGTTCGCCCGTTGCGTTATTGAACGTCAGGCCAGGTGGCAGCGCACCAGTTTCACTCCAGTTGAATGGCGCTTGTCCTCCGCTTGCCACGGTAAATGCGAAGTAATAGGTCACGTTTGCCACTCCAACCGTTGGTGACGGCGATGTGCTAATAACGGGTGCTGCCGCCGTGCTCACGATGATCAAGCTTGAGGTACCGGTGATCGAGGCTGTAACCGAATCGGTTGCGGTGATGGTTTCGCTGGGAGTCGTCTTCAGCGTCACGCTGAATGTTCCTGCTCCGTTGGTCAACGACGAATTCACAGGCAAAACCGCCTGAGGGTCGGTGCTCGTGAAATGCACCGCTCCGGTGTATGCGGTGGCCACGTTCCCGAAAGTGTCGAGGGCGTCTACAATCACACTGTAGGCCGCTCCGGCGAGCGCACTATTCTGCCCGCTGACGGAGAGGCGTGTGGCCGCGCCGGCATTGACGTTGAGAGTGCCGGAAGCACCGGTGAGTGCGGAGTTCGCCGCATCGGTTGCCGTGATCGACTCGCTTGAGGCGGTCTTGAGTGTTACGGAGAAGCTTCCCGTCCCGTTGAGCAAGCTTCCCGGAGCTGGCAGTGCTGCATTGCCATCACTGCTGGTAATCCGCACGGGTCCTGTATAGCTGGTCACAACTTTGTTGGAGGAGTCCATCGCGGTCACCGTGACATTGAAAGCTGTCCCGGCGGTGGGCGTGGAAGTGGCGGCGACTACGGAAAGGTGATTTGCTACAACAGCGGGCGTAGTGCTTCCGCCGCCGCAAGCACTGAGGAAGCACAAGCTGCAACTTAAGATTACGAGTAGTAGAGATCTTTTCACGACGTCCCCCCAATATCGAATCTGTTGTCTACGAACAGCCGCCATGAACTTTAGATTTTTGACTTCCATGTCCGCTCCTTGACGCCCGCCGCGTAGAGCCCCCCACGAGTCACTGTCAGTGCATATCTCCCCGGCGCCAGAAAGAAGAATTGATAAACCCCGTCGTGATCGGATCTTCCCGATTGGCTCGTTCCCTTGGTGTTGTCCTTGACCTGGACTACCGCATCAGTCACTACCGCGTGACTGGCATCGGTTACGACGCCGGTCAATCCCCCAGAAGTCGTTGTTTGGGCGCGTGAATCGTGGATCCACCAGAGAGCAAAAGTGAAGATTGCCAAGGGCCAGATCGGGAGCTTCCATCGCGTCAAAGGCACCATCGATTCCGGCCAAGTTTTCTCTTGGGCTTTACGACCTGCGAGTGTAACGCCAATACTACTCTGTTAACTTGCTGCAAGCTTTAACTAATTGCGGTTAGGGGCACCTTGCTCACCCCGTTACGTAAAGCCTAATGGCGACAGATTGAGACGGTGGAGGACTGCGGTTCGCGTCCTAGCTTTGAAATTGCTCCTACTTAAGGAGTGGTTGCTCAAATGAACTTGGTTCGGCGTCTCGTCAGTCCCAATACTTTCGCGTGCGGGGCAGGCGCGTTCTCCGTCTGAGCTTCGTGTGCTGAGGACGGAACCTTGGCTGGAGTCGTAGCAAGAACTGGTTTTTCTACTGGGATTGTCTTCATAGTTCCTATTCACCAACCTTCATTTGACGTTCCTACCGCTTCTCCTGTTCATGTGTGCCGGAAAAGTGCCGGCGCAATCGAAAAGGCAAGCAAATGCCTCTCTGAAACGGACTGAAGGTAAGCCGCTTAGCGCGCTGGATCGCGCTTGTGCCGTCATCCGGTCTGCTGAACGCTCGGCATTTTGCTGAAGACGCGGCGTGGGTCGGCGTCTCAACCATTGAGCGCCAGTGGTTTACGAACGGCGCTCGAAATGCAAACTCAAGCACAACGCGACGTGACAAATCACGCCAGCTCTCGATACGAAAGGACTAGCAGATGAAAACACAATCGAAGGGACTTGCTGTAATCACCGGCGCTTCCGCAGGAATTGGCGCCGTCTATGCCGATCGCCTGGCACACCGCGGCTACGACTTGCTCCTCGTTGCGCGGAGCCGGGAACCCATGGAGGATCTCGCGAAGAGACTTGCCGCCGATACGGGACACAAGGTTGAGATCCTGGTTGCCGATCTAACCGACTCCAACGATTTGGCCGGAGTAGAGCGAATCCTCCGCGAGGACCCGAGGATCAGCTTGCTGGTAAACAACGCGGGTGCGGCCTCTACTGCTGCGCTACTGAATTCGGATGTCGCCGAAATGAGCCGCATGATCTCGCTCAACGCTAATGCGCTGACCCGCCTGACGTACGCGGCCGTGCCAGTGTTCGTGAAGCGCGGTTCCGGCACAATCATCAACATCGGTTCGGTTGTCGGGGTTGCCCCTGAGCTTCTCAACGGCGTGTACGGCGGCACCAAAGCCTTCGTTCTGGCGTTCAGCCAATCGTTGCGGAAGGAACTGGCGGGCACGGGGGTTACGATTCAGGTCGTGTTGCCTGGAGCGACGGCCACCGATCTCTGGAAGAAGGCTGGCACTCCGGTTGAACACCTGCCGCAGGAAATTGTCATGCCGGCGGAGGACATGGTGGACGCCGCACTTTCCGGCTTGGATCAAGGGGAGTTCGTGACGATCCCCTCGCTCTCCGAAGTAGCACAATGGCAGACTTATGAGGCAGCACGCCAAGCGCTGCTCCCCAATTTGTCTCTTGCAGAACCGGCTTCTAGGTACGCGATCGTGCGCGTCGGTGGTTGAGGCAATTATGTGTTGCGTTATGACGCGGTGGGTCGATCAAGCAATGTTGAGGATTGAAAAAGATTGCAGTGGATGCGTCACCAAGCTGGTCCTCAGCGGCCGGATTCAGTCGGACCATATCGCCTGTGTTCGATCGGAAATGAGCGAAGGCTGCGGGCGTAAAATTCTGGACCTTAGTCAAGTCACCCTGGTGGACCTCGGGGTGGTTCGCTTGCTGATTAGCTGCGAAGATGAGGGCATCGAATTGGTTCAATGCCCTCCCTATGTGCGCGAGTGGATTCTTCGCGAGCGCGCCGAGGGAGCGCAGCCCGAGAACACATAACCGAGCCGTTGCGCCTCCGGGCTACGGTTCGTCATTGGCAAACGGTATAATCGGCATGGCCGGACGTAGCAAGTTCGCCGGTTCATGGGATTCACCTTATGAGTACGAGTGAAGGCCAAAGTCGGGCTCCATTAGAAGTCCGCGCTTTCATCGACGGCGTTCCAGCGATTGCGTGGTCCGCCCTGCCGGATGGCTCCCTGGATTTTTTCAACCAACGATTTGGGGATTACACCGGGCTTTCTCCGGATCAGTTGTACGGATCGGAGTGGAAATCGGCTGTCCATCTGGACGATATCGAAGAGTTCGAAAGATGGTGGCAGAGTCTCAGGCAATCACAGAAGGCTCACACGACGGAAGTGCGCCTTCGCCGCTTTGACGGAGAGTATCGCTGGTTCCAGATCGCGGCAAAGCCGGTCCACGACGAGCAAGCCAATCTTGTCCGCTGGTATGGGATCAATGCCGAGATCCAGGACCTTAAGTGCTCCGAGCAGAAGCTCCGCCAAGAGGGGGCCGACCTTCGCACGATCACCGACGCCATCCGCCAGATCATCGTGGTCCTCGCGCCCGATGGGACGACACTCTACGCGAATCGGGTGGCTTTGGATCAAACGGGACTCACCGCGGACGAGCTGAATGACCAAGGTTTCTTTGCGCGAGCTCTTCCATCCCGACGACGTAGACCGCCTCCGAGCTCAGCGTCAAGAGGGGCTTTTGCGTGGGGCTCCATTCGAGTTGGAAATTCGCGCCCGACATAAGAGCGGAGAATATCGCTGGCAGCTCATTCAGTACAACCCGTTAAAAGACGAATGCGGCAAGGTCATCCGCTGGTACGCTACGGCAACCGACATCGACGACCAAAAGAGGACGGAAGAACGACTCTGGAATGAGAACCTCGTTCTGCGAGAGGAAATCGATCGCTCTTCAATGTTTGAGGAAATTGTCGGTTCTTGCAAGCCCATGCGGCAAGTGCTGAAGCAGGTAGAGAAAGTCGCACCGTCTGATTCGACCGTCCTCATTTTAGGAGAAACCGGAACCGGCAAAGAGCTGATTGCCCGTGCGCTGCATCGGAGATCGAAGCGCGCAACCCGAGCGTTCGTCCGCGTCAATTGTGCGGCGATTCCGCAATCGCTGATCGCTTCCGAGCTTTTCGGGCACGAAAAAGGAGCCTTCACCGGTGCGCTGCAACGGCGTTTGGGGCGGTTCGAAGCCGCTGATGGCGGAACGCTCTTCCTGGATGAGATCGGTGATCTCCCCATGGAAACGCAGATTGCGCTCCTGCGGGTACTACAAGAGCGGGAATTCGAGCGGGTGGGAAGTAATCATCCCATCTCAGTAGATGTCCGCCTGATAGCAGCAACAAATCGTGACCTGCAGTCCGCCGTAGCTGCCGGAACCTTCCGTCAGGACCTTTTCTACAGGTTGAACGTCGTTCCGATCGCCGTTCCGGCGCTGCGAGAGCGCGCGGAAGACATTCCATTGCTCGTGGAGTACTTCGTCAGCGCGGTTCGCCAAAGGCGCCGGCAAAGACATTCGTCATATCAGCAAGGACACACTGCAGCAGCTAAAGGGCTATCAGTGGCCCGGGAATATTCGTGAACTGCAGAACGTCGTGGAACGTGCAGTCACCCTCAGTGAAACCGACACCTTCGTCGTGGATGAGAGCTGGCTAAAACGCGAATCGTCAAGCTCATCGCCGCACGAAGGCCTTTCGGCACTGGAGGTTCGTGAAGTGGAAATGATCGAAGCGGCTCTCGCTGAAACCCATGGGCGGATTTCCGGACCTTCCGGAGCGGCCGCGAAACTCGGGATACCACGCCAGACCCTGGAATCGAAGATCCGCCGGCTGGGCCTCGATAAGTACGGGCAGAAGCGACCAAGCCCCAAATAACAATACATCACCGGAGCCCCTTGCTCACCGTTCGTCATTTTGCTGAGCATGCGGCGCGATTCTGATCCTCAGTTTGTTTCTTTTCAATGTTTTCCGGATGGAGAGTTGGCTGCATTAGTCCTTTGTATCGCCGTCAGTAGGAAGGAGAACGACAATGACGCATACAGAAATCCACCTCCACCAGACAACCACCTTGACGCCCGAGCAGTACGTCGCCGGGCTCACCGACTTCGGGCCTGGCCGCTCCAAGCTCTTTGGCAACAGCGCCGACGAGTATCTCAAAGTGCATCACCGCGGCCGCTCGCAGGCCGACGTCACCGAAGGCTCGGGCGGCATCTGGGAACGCCTGCACTACGACTGGTCCGATCCCGACCACGTCGTCCTCACAACGACCGACTCCAATGTTTGGGGAGGCGCGTCCGGCCACACCTACACCTTCACGCGTCAGCCCAACGGCACGACCGACATTGACGTGGTCGTCGTGCGCGACGGCAAGAACCTCAAAGGACGGCTGCTCGGCTTCGTGCTCAGGACCATCGGCAGGCGCGTTTTGGAAAAGGCGTTTGTAAACTCCGTCAAAGCCATCGAAGCCCGGAACGTTCCCGACTGTCATCGTCGAGGAGAAAGAAAATATATGCCGAAACTGAATTGGAAGCTTCTGACCAAGAAACGTGGTAGCTCTACCCAAGGCCTTCCGCCGGGAAAGGAAGATCTCGCTTGGGTTACCAATACGGTCACGCTCATTTATGGCGAATGCGATGCCATCCTCGTCGATACGTTTCTGTCGGTGCAACATTCGAAGGAGCTGTTAGATTGGGTCGCCGAGAGCGGCAAAAATCTCACAACCATTTACGTCACCCATGCCCGCGGTGACCATTTTTTCGGTCTGAAGCTCCTGCTGGACAGGTTCCCCAACGCAAAAGCATTTGCCACCGCTTCCGTTGTCACAGCCATGCAAAACCAGATAAAGCCGGACTTTATAAGATCCTTCTGGGAGCCGCGCTTCCCTGGTCAAGTTCCGTCGCCGTTGGTTCTGCCGGAGGTCCTCGAAGGAGCTACCGTCTAGCTTGAGGAAGAACAGCTGAACGTAATTGAGCTTGGCCATACCGACACATCCCACACAACTGCGCTGCATGTGCCTTCTATTGGCCTGGTCATATCTGGGGATGCTGTGTATAACAACACGCACCTCTATCTCGTAACGTTGATCATCTTTCGACTGGAGATTGCTGAACCCGTCAATCCTTTGGTCACCGGTTGGATATTCCGGCACTTCCGGTTTAGCTGGTTTTACTCGTTGCTTAAAACCACGGCCATTGCGAATCCATCGTAGCCTTTGCTGCCGACTGTCTGCAGTTCTGTCGCACTCACCCGTTTCTCTGCGGCGACGCGTTCGTTGAATCGGCGCATGCCCTGTATATCCGCATCTGTGCTGCTTCTGTCGAGTACTTTACCGTCTCGAATGACATTGTCCACGAGAATCAGGCTGCCAGGTCGAGAAACGCGCACCGCCCAATCAAAATACTCCGGCATGTTGGATTTATTCGCATCGATGAAAATCAAATCGAAGGGGCCCTGGCCCTCGCGCGCCAGCTCCGGCAAAACATCGAGTGCAGCTCCGATGCGGAATTCGACGCGATCGCTCAATCCTGCAAACGCGATATTTGTGCGCGCTACTTCGATATGCTTGGCGTTGGCATCCACGGTCATCAGGCGACCCTTAGTGGTCAACGCCCGCGCCATCCAAATAGTGCTGTATCCGCCCAGCGTGCCCAATTCCAGAATTCTCGTGGCCTGCATCAGGCGCACCAGCAAGTTCAAGAATTTACCTTGTGTCGGCGATACCTGGATCGCTGGAAGGCCGGCCGCCTCGCTCGCTTTTAACGCGGCCACCAGCGCGGGATCGCTGGGCACAAGCAGATCGCAGATGTAATTGTCGACTTCCGTCCAAAGCTCTTGCGACATGATCGTCTTCTCCGTTGGCGGCAAATCAAAACCGCCAACCATAGCCAAACACAAACTGAATCGAGTGGCGCATCCCCAAATCGTACTGCAAGGAAGTGCCGTTGACGTCTACCGTGTGGGGCGAAAAAAAGATATGTGAGTCGCCTGCCTCCATCCGCAATGTGCTTCCCTCGGTCGGATAAAACTCGGCGATTCCGCCCAAATCGAGCGCGAAATTCGTCGAGCGTCCATAAGTGGAATCCAGGCTGCCGGATGGTTGCGATTCGATGCGCTCAAGTGCCTGCGCATAGCTCTGAAATCCGGGTCGCACCTTGCCGAAGAAGCCGAAATGGTTTCGGCGAATTCCACCTTTCACTCCGAACAAACCTTGTAGCACCGGACCACCATAGATATTCGTGGATCCGTGCGTGTCCTGCAGAAAGTAAAGCACGTCAGTATCGAAATAAAGCACGCGCCAAAAACGGTACGTCGCATAGCCGCCCACACCCGATAGCGTGGCTAGTCCGCTATGGGGTCCCGCGGGAGCAGCAATCAGCGCGCTAAAAAGAGGCCCAAACTCCCATTTTCCTGCGACCTTGCTTTCCGCTTCATTCTCTTTCATTGTGCCCGGCCGGTAGGCCACTCCAAAACTCAGTCGGGTTGTGTCTTCCACGCTTCCCGGGTGATTGGCAGTGCCGGCGGCCGTGCTTCTGCTCTGCTGCGGCACACGATAGGGATTTCCCTCGATATCCGCGCGCAGCACCCAGCGCGGGGTTAGATAATACTCAATTCCCCCACCCAGATTCAGCTCAAAATAGGTGGCTCCCAGTTGCTGCATGGGCAGCCCAGCGCCCGAGGAGTACGTCAACACATCCGTGAAGTGAAACAGTCCCGGCCGAACAAGTCCGAAGACGGAGACTCGCCGCGTCTGCACCACCTTGGCACGTAAGCCGAACACGGCTTGCAGTGTTTGTCCACCCCGCAAGAAATTGACGACTTCAGATTGCTCCGGGAAAAAGTCCACTTGCGTCTCGAACGCCAACCGCCGGTCGAAGTTCCAATCGAATCTTCCGCCAAAGCCTGGAAAGTTATTGCCATTTCCGGTTTGCGCGTCGTTTTGCCGAATGGTAGAGAATTCACCGCCGAATTCCACGCGTGTGTAATTGCTTTGTGCACAAACCGTGAGGCCCGCCGCAAACATCAACAGCAAGCTGAATATCCAGGAGAAACGCCTGCGGCTGAGTTTCATCGATGAAGGACATTCCTTTTCACCCATCCACACGGGCCGGTGTATGCGATCGTGCGAGCTGCAAGAGAGATGCGGAATTTATTCGCTCGGTGAATTGCTCAGGTCGCGGAATGTATCTTGCGATATTCATCGTAAGCGGCCAGATAGCGATCCACATCCTTGTGCAGCAGATAATAGGGCGTCGACTGCCGGATTTTCGCAGGTGCCCCACCACGAATTCTTATCTTCTTTTCTTTCCACATCCACAATTCCAGGTCCGGCATTTTTGCGGGAGCCACGGTCACAGTAGTAATTCCGCAACGTAGTGCCGCGTCGGGCGAAGTCCACGATGTCGCTCCGCGCTGCAGCATCTGCTGCAGGATATAGTCGGCCATCTGGCGGTGCCGCTTCTCGATGCGATCCATCCCAATCTGGTTTGCCAATTCAATCGAAGCGCGCAGGCCGCTCAGCGCCGGCACGTTGGAACTGCCAATGCGCTGAAAACGTTCCGCGCGGATCTTCGTGTCTTCCCAGCCTTCTGTCGCAATCGTGTTCCAGGTGCGATCGATCACCTCATCGCGCACGTACAAAAATCCCGACCCCTTCGGGGATTGCAGCCACTTGTGCGGGCTGGCCGAATAATAGTCGCTCCCTATCTCGCGGATGTTCAGCTTCATCATTCCAGGCACATGCGCGCCGTCCACTGCGCTCAGGATCCCTTTTGACCGCGCCAGTGCCGCCAGTTCTTTCGCTGGCATCACTACTCCCGTCACGGTGGTGATATGGCTGAAAAAAATCACCTTTGTTTTGGGCGTAATCGCATCGTTAAAAAGATTCAGCACCGCGGCGGCATTGGGCACCGGCTTTGGCAGCGTCACCTTTTTCACCACAATGCCGTAACGCTTGGCTTTCAAATTCCACGGTTGCTCTCCGCCGGGATGCTCCTGGTCCGTCATCAGCACTTCATCGCCCGGCTTCATGTCGATGCCATTGGCGATGTAGCTGTTTGCCTCGGTGGCGTTGCGCAGCAGCGCAATTTCATTGCGCGAACATCCTGTGAATTCCGCCAGCGGGTCGCGAAACTGGTTCCACGCCGCGTAACCCCAGATGGGATAATCTTCCGGGTCTGTCTCGTTCAACATTTCGGATTTCTGGTAGCTCTCAAACACAGCGCGCAGCACCGGGGCCGGCGAAGAGCCCACCGTGCCGTTGTTCAAATACACTTCGTCTTCTGGAATCAGAAACTGCTTGCGGATCTCCGTCCAGTACGCTTCTTCGTTTGCGTCGTACAGCGAATGTTCCGGCAAATTTTCAGGTGCCTGCCCGAGGATGTCCTTGCACACCTGGGGGAAGCCAGCGCCTCCCAATGCCGCCATGCCTGCAACCGATGAAAGAAACGCCCGCCGGTCAATCATTCTGCCTCCCGCTCAGCCCGCGCCGATCCTTCCTGATTTGTTTCTGAATCGAAAATTCCATTGCCGCTGCCTGGTTGAGATTGATTCTCCTCGACCCTGCTTATGGTTTTGTGCCGGATGCGCTCCGGGTCAAAGTATTCAGGGACCCTTCCACTCCCTCCAACTTCTCTTTGCTCCTCGCGGAATAAATGAAGGACAAGGCATAGCCCTGCACAATTGCCGCGCAATACGATTCGTTTACCGGAAGTCCATTGACGGTGAGATTTTCTTTTTGACAGTAAAAATCCATGTCCGCCACCTGGTGCTCTACCGGATCTCCCACCGGTTCCATCTTCATCGCGCTTTGCTTCAAATAATCGCCAACCAAGGCAAGATAATCCTTACCTGTTTTTATTCCGGGTGCAAAGGAGACCTTGACGGCCATGATTTGAATGCCACGATTCTCTTTTCCGGGAGTTCCTAGCGGGTACTCAAATACGGTTAGAAGGTGAATGGTCCTTTTGCTGGCTGCATCCAGTTCAACCTTCTTTTCCGCGTCATCGCCGGCAATTAAATCCTTGCCTGTCTCCATAAGGGCCTTCTGTGTCTCTTCCCCATGGACCATCCATCCGGTGGGTATGGTGAAGCGAAAGCCAAAAAAATCGTTCGTGTACACGCCGTCGACCACTTTGCCGTTATCCGGGTGATCTTCCTTCCCAACGCCGGCGGCGTCCCTGGCGGATTTTGCGGGTTTGGCAAACGTCGAATCCGGTATCTCGGTATTGGGCATTATTTCCTGCACGATCAGGCGCATGGTCATGTTGCTGGTGACCAAGCGCACCTTCGTGGGGATCCTGATTGGTGGTCCGGCCACCTGTTGGTAGTCTTCGAAATACGAGATTTTTGTATCCTTTTCGGTTGCCCCTAGATCCTTCGTTCCCGCATGCAACCCCGAGTCTTTTGCGAAATACAATTCCTGTCTCTGCCCGTCTTTTCGTATCCCCTCGATGACATAAACGTTCATCCCGTCAAATTCATCTTCTCGAGTTACTTTCAAGTCCGAGTAGTATTTCGCGCGATTCAGTTCTGAATAAAAGTCGGACTCGCGACGCAGGTCTTCCAGCGGCTTGCCTTCCAGGGCTTTCAAGCCGCCCTGCGAATCATCCTGCCATCCGTTCTTGCCATCATAGCGACGACAGAAAAAAAGCCCCTGTTGGAATCGCACGCAATCCGCTTCCTTGTCGGGCGCTTTGGAAAACATCTCCATCGTCCCGTTCATATTTGGCGGATTCATCGAAACTTCAGCTTTGAAATGCATGGAAGTCAGTTTCAACCATGCTTCTCGTCCACCAGACGCGCGGACTGAGTTTTCCAGAATTTCGTTTACGCTCGGCAGCGTGGTGCTGGCTCCGGAAGGCTGCGCCTGCTGACTGCGAGCCGGCAGCGCCCCCGCAGCCAAGCCTGCCAGCAAAATCAGCGCAGCCGTTTTCCAACTAGTCCTCGCCACTGCTGCCCCCTTGAGCTCCAAGTCTGACTCGGCGGGAAATTTTGCGCTTGGCCGTGAGTTTGCTGTGCTTGCACTGGGAAGTCAAGAACTGGTGTCCTTTTCCTTCAAAAAAGTTGCCCAAAAAATTGTCGGTCTTGATTCTCGTGGCCATTCCAGGTGCCGCCTCGCGAGGAATCTCCGCTCGCGTTATACTCTGCCTTTCCCTCCCGAGGAGGTTTTTCTCAGCCGTGATGCGCTCGACGATATTGCGCATAGTACAGTGCTCTCTGGCACTGTTGCCAGGCATTGTTCCGCTCACTCCGGCCCTGGCCCAGAATTCGCATGGCTCGCTGGCGGGCACGGTTCGTGATTCCAGCGGAGCCGTGGTGCCTTCAGCCAGAATTTCCGTCCGCAATCCTGGGCTCTCTTCGGCAAGCAACGGACAATCTGACGCGCAGGGAGAGTTTCGAATTGTCGATCTTGCACCTGGCACCTACGAAGTGTCTGTCGCGGCGACCGGATTTGCCGACGCCAACTCCGAGATCACCATAGCGATCAGTTCCGTTCGCCAGATCAGCGTGACTCTGCAGCCCAACCGTGTCGCTGAGAAAGTAGAAGTCCGCGCGGCGGCTCCCTCGATCACCACGGAACCACTCGACACCTCCAGCGCCGTCCACCAGTCCGTCGTCTATCATCATGATTTGGAGAACATGCCCCTGGCGGCCCGCAGTTTTGCGAATATCGCCTATTTCGCGCCGGGCACGGAACCCGTTGAACCTTCCGATCCCACCAAGGCTCGCATCACCGCGGTTGCTAGCGGCGGGAGTTCCGGCCTTAACAATGAAATCTCCGTGGATGGCGGCGACAATTCCGATGACTACATCGGTGGCTTCCTGCAGAATTTTTCTCCCGACGCCATTCAGGAATTTGCGTTTCGCACCGCGCAAACCGACGCGGATACCGGGCGCACCACGGCAGGTTCCGTGGTAATAACTACGCGCAGCGGCACCAATAACTGGCATGGCGAAGGAGCCTTTTACGAGCGCGCCGCCGGCTTGAATGCGCGGTTTCCCATCGACAATCCGGCGCCCAACCCCAAGCAGCCCTTCTCTCGCCAGAATTATGTTGGAACGCTCGGGGGACCCCTCGTGAAGGATTGTCTGTGGTTTTTTACTTCACTGGAATATGTTCATGAAGACGCCAGCATTGCCTACAGCAACGCGAGCGTGACGCAATTTGAGGCCCTCGCCCAGCTGGCATCCCTGGGACTTCTCCCGGGCGTCCCTTCCATCGAGGTACCAAACAACGTTAGCGTCCCTTTTCGCGACTACTTGGCCACCGCTCGCCTCGATTGGGCGCAGTCGGACCGTTCACGCTGGTTTCTCCGCGCTGCCATTGATACCTACACCACCGGAAATTCTCTTGTGCAACAGGGAACCCTTCCTTCCACCGGGGCCACCGCGCACAATAACTACTTCAGCTTGGTAATCGGCCAACAATTCAACTTTTCGCCTGCCTGGTCCGGTTCCCTGGTGCTTAATGCCAGCGCGCTTCATTTGACGCAAGCGCGCAATGCGAATCTGGGACTTGCTTACGCTTTTCCCTTCACCATCACGTCCAGCACGATTTCTGGATACGAAACGTATGGCGACAATCTGTTCGTTACTCCCATTACGGCGTTCCCCATTTTACGTAATCAGGAAAAATATCAAATTCGCTACGACCTCACCCACTCCACCGGCCGCCACACGCCGCGTTTTGGCGTCAACTTCATCCACGAACCTGTGTTGAGCGGCGCACTTGCGGCGACCGCGGAAAGTCTGTACTCCCCACCGCAGAATCCCACCTACTATCTTGCCAATCCCGCGCAGGCAGCCCTGGATTTCAGCTGCAATCCCGCTCTTCCTCTGAATCAGCCGCCGAATCCACCTTGTCCGTATGCATCCTACTCGCCAGCCTACGACGGAAGCTTTTCACAGAATGTCCAGCGCCTCGGCCTCTACGCGGAAGATTCCTGGCGGCTCACCCCTCGGCTCACCCTGAACTACGGTCTGCGCTACGACACCACGTTCGGTTTGTTCGAGGCTTCCGGGCGCACTCAGAGTTTTAATCCTGCGCTCAACACAGGTCTGGTGAATGGCATACCGCACGACTACCGTAGGGCGTTAGCGCCGCGCATTGGCATTGCGCAGGTCCTGGGCGCCTCTGGGAAAACTGTCTTGCGGGCAGGGTTCGGTTTTTTCTATAACGATCTGGCACAAAACGGGTGGGTGAATGCGTTCACTGCGGTAAATTCTTTCAATTTGGCCAACGGTACAAGTCCCGCCGCGCTTATCGATCCCAACTATCACACGCCATACGCGATCCATGCCACCGCCGGTCTGCAGCACGCACTCTCGTCCAACTGGATGGTCAGCGCGGATTACACGCTGGAAACCGGCATGCATGCCTACCGCAGTTACGGTTACGATCAGGCCGACGTTTACCGCAGCGATAATCGCTCCAGCTATCAGGGCTTGTCGCTGCGCTTGCAGGGCAATGTAGGACAGCGCGTTCACCTCACAGCCCATTACACGCTGGCGAAGGCGAACACTTGGGGTTGCGAGATTGGCGAATTGTTCGATTACGTCAACGGTGTCTGCGATCCCGCCAATCCCTTCGCGCCGGGTGACTACGGCCCTTCCGGGGAGGACGTACGCAACCGCTTTGTCCTTGGGGGAACTTTCCTCATTCCCGCCGGCTTTCAACTTTCCGCGCTCATGCAATTTGAATCCGCGCGTCCTTATACGATGACGACGCCGGTGGGCACGCGCGCCGTAATCAATGGCGTAGAAACCACTCTTGACCAATTTCGCGGCTCGCCTTACGCGCAAGTCGATCTGCGCGTCACCCGGCAGTTCCTGTTTCGTGAACGCTACTCGCTCATCCCCTTCGTTGAATTCTTCAATCTTCTCAACCGGAACAATCCCGGCAATAACTTCATCCCCGATATTTCCGCTCTTCCCACGCCCGTCAACAATCTTTCCAATGCCACGGCCTTCTGTTTGAATGCCGCCTGCACGCAAACGCAACCCATCACCAGTCTCAACCAGCTCCGCGTCCCGGCTGGCGCTTTGGGCGATTTCTTTGGGCCCGGCACCACCGTGGGTATACCCTTTGCCGCGCAAGTCGGCATCAAATTTACGTTCTGATTATGCGATCCCTCTAAAACCTGGACTCCTCACCATGCTCACAAAACCGCGTTGGCTTCTTGCTCTGGAAGGCGTCGCCATTTTTGCATTGACGCTATACCTTTACCGCTCCGCTCATTTTTCGTGGGCCCTGTTTGCGATTCTCTTCTTGTCGCCTGATCTATTTATGTTGGGCTATCTCGTTGACCCCAGGTGGGGCGCGGCATCCTACAACCTCGTTCACACATACACAGGCCCTGTCATGTTCCTGCTGCTTTCGTTTGCATTGCCTGCGCCGCACCTCGCGCCCTTTGGGTTGATCTGGATGGCGCACCTTGGCTTCGACCGCATGCTCGGCTTCGGCCTGAAATACCCCACTTTCTTTCAGGACACCCACCTGCAACATGTCTAATGCGTCTTCCGGTCAACCCGTCGCGCCAGGGCTGCACCCTAGCCTGGCAACCTGTACAATAGATACGCGCTTGTGAGGAAGACCTGGAATCATGTTTGAGAACCTGACAGAAAAACTGCAACGAACTTTCAAGAATCTTCGCGGACAGGGAAAGCTCACCGAAGAGCATCTCGACGCCGCATTGGCGGAAATCCGCGAAGCGCTCATTGAGGGCGACGTCAACGTCGGCGTTGCCGATGAACTCCTCGCTAACATCCGCGCCAAGGCCCTTGGCTCGGAAGTGATGCTGCAGCTTTCGCCCGATCAACAGGTGGTCAAAATTGTTCGTGACGAGCTCACAAATTTGCTCGGCAAGCACGCCAAGCCGCTCTTTGCCTCGCGGCCACCTTCCGTCTGGATGATTGTTGGCCTGCAAGGTTCCGGCAAAACCACCACCACCGGCAAGCTCGCCAAATGGTTATCGCAGCACGGACATCGGCCCATCGTCGTATCCACAGACGTGTATCGTCCGGCGGCGCGCGAACAGCTTTCGCAGGTGGCCAAGTCCATCGGCATTTCCTTGTGGCCAGGCGCAGGCACAGACAAGCCGCTGGAAATCGTGCGTGGTGCGATCAAAGAAGCGAAACTCTCTGCCAGCGACGTCGTCCTCGTCGATACTGCGGGCCGCTTGCACATCGATGATGAGTTGATGAACGAGCTTTCCACACTGAAGAAGGAACTGCAGCCCAGCGAGATGCTGTTCATTGCCGACGCCATGATCGGTCAGGACGCCGTGCGCTCCGCGGGCGAGTTCCACAAACGCCTTGGGCTTACGGGAGTAGTTCTTACCAAGCTCGACGGCGACGCGCGTGGCGGCGCGGCTCTCTCCATCGCCAAAGTCTCCGGCGCGCCTGTAAAGTTCGTTGGCCTCGGTGAAAAATACGATGCCTTGGAAGGTTTCTATCCGGAGCGCATCGTCTCCCGCGTTCTGGGCATGGGAGACATCCTCTCGCTGATCGAGCGCGCGGAGTCGGCCTTCGACAAAAAAGCCGCGATGGAACTCGAGCGCAAACTACGCAAGGAAGAGTTCACGCTGGAGGATTTTCGCGATCAACTGAAGCAGATTCGCAAGATGGGTCCGCTGGACCAGTTGGTGGATATGCTTCCCAAGGTCGGCCCGCTCCAGAATTTGCCTAAAGACACCACGGTAGACGAAAAGAAACTCAAGCAGGTAGAAGCCATCATCAACTCCATGACCAATGAAGAACGCCGCGACCATAACGTGATCGACGGCAAGCGGCGCAAACGCATCGCCAAGGGCAGCGGAACCACCGTCCAGGACGTCAATCAGGTCATCAAGCAATACATGCAGATGCGCACCATGATGAAGCAATACGGCGCCATGGCAGCACGCTCAAAGATGAAGGGCCTCGGCAAACTCGCTGGCCTGAGCTAAACACTCCCACACACTTTTGCTTTGCATAGAGCGCTTTTGAAAGTGGCGCCCTTGCGTAGAATCGGTAACTTAAACTCCGTTCGGTCGGCAGCAGATCAGGGAGCAAGCAGAAGACTGGCAATCTTGTCGGAGTATTCCTTGGGCTCCAGGTCCGCGCGGTTGCACAAGATCACGATGGTTACGCCATCCTTCGTGAATCGCTGAAGCACATGGTGGAATCCCATGGTGTTGCCGGAGTGCCACATACGCGCGTGTCCGTTGAGCGGATCCAGGAACCAGCCGAAACCATAGCTCACGGGTTTTCCCGGCGCCACATTGTCGCCATCGGACTCGCCCGGCCAGTGAGGCTCCGTGCCATCGACAAGCTTTACCGGCGTAAGAGCCGGTGCCGTCTCTAGCTCGGTCAATAGGGTGTGTTTAGCCAGGGCCTCGTCCCATTTCGCCATATCTCGCAGGTTTGAATAAACGCCGCCATCACCAAGCGTGGCTGACGTGGAACTCTGATCCGTTTCCACGATTTTTCCGTTATCTTTCGAATACCCATACGCCCGCTGGCTGATCTCGTTCTTCCCCTTTTGATAGACCACCGACTGTTTCATGCCCGCGGGTTCGAAGATGCGCTTTTGCAAGAAGTCTCCGTATGACATTCCTGAGACCTTGGCCACGATCAAGCCAAGAACTACATACCCGGAATTGCTATACGCCCAACTTGTTCCCGGCGCGAACTTACCTTGTGTCTGTTTTTCCAACAGGGCCAGAACCTCATCATCCTGAATCTGCCGCTCCACGGACCAGCGCGGGCCATTGGTCTTTTCCTCACGGTCCATCAACTCTTCGTAATCCGGCAATCCCCCCGTGTGCGTCAACAAGTTGCGAACCGTAATCTCCTTTCCGTAGGCGGGGAACTCTGGATAGATTTCTGTCAGCCGCGCGTCGTAACGAAGTTTTCCATCTTTCACAAGCAGCATAATGGCCATGGCGGTGAATTCCTTCGTCACACTTGCCAGCCGGAAATTTGTTTGCACATCGATGGCTTCTTGCTTTCCCAGCTTGCGAACGCCATAGCTTTTCTCGAATATCACTCGCCCGTCTTTTTTCACCATTGCGGCAAGCCCTGGCTCGTCCGGCTTTGTTAACGCGGAAAGGATCGCGTCGATTTCCTTGTTTTTTGCCGTTTCCTCAGACGCTTCAACAATCGGAAAGCCCACAACCATCACCATGAGCACCATGAGTACCGCTGTGACCCTGCTTCGCATCTCACACCTCGGGGACACCGCAGCATACCACCGCCGGCTTATTTATATGGGCGTAACAGCAGTGCTATATTCCTATCCTCTTGCCAGAGAGACGCCATGACCCGCAGTTCGCTCCACGATCCGCGCTTCTACCTCAGCCGCCACCAGACCATCTTATGCACTTGGCGCAGCCGCGGGTTAACGGCGCGCCGGGGACTAAGGGGGCAGTCTCACAGTTTGCTCTGGCCGCGGGGAAGGAAGGAACTCCCTCCGTCGAACACGAAGTAACACCTGATCTCGAGGTACAAGACTCGCTGAACGCAAGCGTATGATCTGATCTCCGGCGGCGGGTATGGAACGCGCTTTTACTTCACGAATTGCCCATTATGAACGAAGTACTCCAGGTGGAATGGTTTCTGTTCTTTGCGAGTCTCCCAGTGTTGCTGCGCGATGATTTGATTGGCTTGCGCCAGACGTTCAGAGGGCAGTGGATGCGAACGAAAATAACCCTGCAGGCTCAGAATGGCGAGGTCAGATAGTTCTTCCTCCGGTGTCTCGGCGTGTGTCACGTATTCATCATGGAGTTTGGCAAACCGGTGGAGCGCTTGCACAGCTCCGTATGGTGAATACCCTGCCTGCACCGACAGGTATATTCCTTCGCGGTCGGCCTCCAGTTCCTCATCTTTGCGATAGCCGGCCTCCCACAGACTAAATGGCAATTGAAGGAGCTCGCCCAGAACCTGCAAATTGCGATTCTTCAAACTTGCTTCCAGTTGCACGCGTTCCACGCAGTGATAGTGGTCGATGTGCTCCAGTTCGTGCGCCAGCACGTTCGCAAGTTCGTCCTCCGTGGTCATCAGGTCCAGTAAGCCTTCCCCAATATATACGGGCCCGCCGGGAAGGGAAAACGCGTTGATCATGTCGCGATTCCAAATCACATGGAAGCTGTAGGGCAGTTGACGTTGCGCATGAACTGCCAGCCGCGTGCCTACCAGACTCACATACGCCGCCAGCCCTTGCTGTTCCGGGGAAAGCTCTTCGTTGGGCGGTGCATACTGCGCCGCAAGTTCTTTTCCGATCGCGATTTCTTCCTCATCGGACAGGCGCGTGAAATGCATCGGCGCTCGAGCCAAATCTCTTTGCGCGTCGGCGGCCATTTCCAGGAGGGCGTTGGGTGATACTGGGGAATGCTTGTTCTGGCGCTGCGTGTAATAGAGCGCGCCGAGGGCCAAGCCCAGCACCAGGAAAAAAACCGCGAACGGCAGTGTCCTTCTCATAACAGTTGACGGATGGCGTCGCGGTAACGGCTATAGAGATAGGAGACGAACAGTAAGGCCGCGCCCACAATGATGAACGTAATGTAGCGGTCGCGCGGCTGCAGCCCCCACACATCCATCACGACCACCTTGCCGACGCACAGCAGCAATAAACCGAGGCCGGTTAGCCGAAAGCTTCGTTCCTTTACAGCCAGCGCAAAAAGCATGATCAGAACGCCTTCAACTCCCCAGGAAACTGTAACCATTCCCGAGCGCGTTTTGAGGGCGAGCATTAAAGACAGCAGCGTGATAGCGACAAAGAACTGCAGTTGCTCCGGCCGGCGCGCCAAAAATATCAAAAAGCGTGGAACACCATCCGGTGTGGATGAAGATCGGAATCGTTCCCGCAGCGGAAACGCAAAGAACAGGCTCGCCAGCAATAGTGCAATCGCCGACCCCAGAACGAAATAGCGGCCTTGCCAGTCTCTCTCCACAAAATATCCTGCACCAAACAGGTTGTGTGCCAGGGCTCTCACAAACACCAGCAACGTGAGCACGATCCCCTGATAGAGAAACACTTGACGCTTGAGCAGGAGGGCCATCCCGAGCAGCACGACGACCAGCGCTGCCCAGGGAACCACGACCCATTCAATCGCAAACTGGAAATAGAAGAGCGCCACGAGCGTGGCCGTACCCAAAGTGGCCAGCACCGTGCCGATCGAATTTCCACCACCCCGGTCTTCGGTTTTGGTGTGCACCGCTCCCGCCTCGGTGAACTGTTCGTACACAAAAAAATAGATCGGCACGAGCGGCAGAATGGTGTACGTTCCCGGGCTCCAGAAATGGCCTGGCTCGCCAGCCGTCAAGTTAACAAAAAAGATTCGGGCAAAGCTGGCCACCAGCGCCACATAGGATTGATAGCGGAACTGGCCGACGTTGCGCAGCGTTCCATATTCAAAGAGCACCAGCCCGAACACGGCCCAGCCCACTGCCACATTCAGCGGCACCAACTCGTGCCACAATAAGAGCGACACGATGGTGGAAGCGGCCCACGAATAAGCGTGGTGCATGTCCCGCTCGCGCCACTCTTCCGGCATGCGGACCACGCGGGACATTGCGTAAAAAAACACCGCGACCAGGGCCAGTGAGAGCAGCCGTACGCTGACTTCATGCCACGTTGCCGTGACGCGCAAATTGAAAAACAGGCTACGCGCAAGAGCCAGGAAGGACAAAATATGCGCCTGCCATCTCAGCTCATCCAATTCAAAGCGTGAGTCGATCAGTGCCAGCACAAGCGCAAACCCTGCCCACAGCGGCGCCAGCCACCCGTTCGGCGCTTCATACCATCCCAGCAGCGCCAGCAATCCTGTCGCGGAAAAAGAGTGCACGAACGCCACGACCACCTTGGCTCGCAGTTCAGGCGCGGCCCTTCGCGAAAGGAAATACAAGCCGGCTGCCACGATAACAACAGTCACGATCCGCAGGCTGATCCCCAGCCAGATTCTTTGATCCAGGGCGTAGTTGAAATCGAGCGTCCGCAAAGTCGTCAGGATAGCGACCACGTTGCCCTGCCACGCCAGTTGCCCGTAGTTCAACCTGCTTGAGACCAGTACCAGCGCGATTGCGAACACAATCCAGCTCACAGCGATCCACGGCGCCGGAAACATTTCCCACAACACCCAAACCATCAGCGCCGAGGCCGTCCAGGTGTAAACCCCGCGCGCGATCACCCGGTATTGCTCTTCAATGGAATAGAAACGTTTCGCCAGCCAGTACAATCCCATTGCCACAGCGAGCGCGCCGAAGCTCTTAACCGGCAGCGTGTGCCAGCGATGCAGATTCGTCGAATCCGTTGTGACTGCTGACAAGGCCGCAAACGTGGCAATGACATGCGTATGCCACGCGAGCACCCGGTACGGCAGTGCGCGCGAAACTTCCAATAGAACTACCGCGAACGCAATGAACGCTAGCGGCTGCCATAGAACAGGTACTTCGAACCAGATCAATAGCGCTATCAATCCCGACCCTACGGCCGCGAATGCACCACGCACGCTTCGCTGCTCAAGGTCGTCGCGCAAAGGCGCAAGCTTCGCTGTGACATAGAACGCGCACGCCAGCAACGGCAACGTCAGCAGTCGCATGTTCACATGCCCACCTGGTGCCAATTCCATGTGCAGGTTCACCAAGACGCTGCGGTAGAGAGTAATGAGCGCGACTCCGATGTATTGCACTTGCAAATGCTGCGACGGAATACGCTTTGTCAGCAGCGCCAGCGTCAGCATTACCCCGGCGAGTGCCACGGCTGTCCAATCGCCTGTAGTGAGCGCCCATACACCAACTACCGCGGACGCTGCCGCGCTATAGGAGTGCGCATCCAAAAGGAATGCATCCAGCGTTTCTTCGAACAACGGCTTCCAGCGCTTGCCAATGGCCAGCACGTTTCCGTAAAGCACGACAGCACAAAGCGAAAAAAGGACGCCGGCCTCCAGCAGGAACTGTTCGCTCGACTGGCGGACGTGAATCACTTCCTTCACATCTACGAATGCCAGATGCCCTGCAGTGAGCAGTCCGGTCAGCAGTCCGATACGGCGAAACACCACCTCCTTGACGATCACTCCCGCGAACAAGAAAACTTCCGCGCCCAACAGCCACAGGATCGCCACGTTATTCCCGGAGTAGTGAAACGGTGGAGCGGCCAGCATCAGCGCCGCGCCCATCACGGTTAGCAGCACAAAGGCCTGCCTACGTCGCCGGGTCACCGGCAGTTGGGCAAACGTCAATTCCATTGCGCCGACGGTCAGCAATGCCAGGTAAGCATACTGCGGCTGCACCGACTGGAATTTCAGCAGTCCCAGCAACAACAAGGTATTTAACAGCCCTGCCGCCGTGGATACGTGTTCCTCAAATTCCGAGTGAATATTTCGCAGCAGGTAGGAAATGCGAAACGTCAGCCAGTAGAACGCCAGCATTGCCAGGCTCGCGTGGAACTCGGGGAACATGCGGCCCTGCGCCCCATTCACTCCTAGAATCTGGTACAGCCAGTAGAGATGATTCAGATAGCCGGAAAGAATCCCGAACACTTCCAGCTCAAACCAATCCATCTTCAGCACGATAAGCACGAGCCCGATGGCCAGAATCACGCCAGCCGACAAGCTGTACACCGTGTCGTGGCTCAAAGCCACCGTGGTGTATCCCAGCAGAAACGCCAATCCAGTCACAAACTGTGAGCGGTAACGCAGCGTGTGCACGGCCATCGCCACCGCCACCAGCAGCATCAGGATGCAGTCCAGCGGCAGGGAATTCAGGATACGCATCGCGCCGACGTGGTATATGCCATACGTGCTGAAAAACAGCAGTGCCCAGCCGCCTCCAATGAACGTGCGCCCGAGCACGCCATAGGTCTCTTTCTTCTCCAGGAAGATCCCGCCGCCCAGCAACAGGATGGACGCTACAAATGAGATGAAGGCCTTTCCACTTGGACCCATCGCACTCAATTCATAAATCCCGAACAGCGCCACGCCTACAACCAGGATGATGATCCCTAGCTTGTTCAACCAATTCGTGCCCAGCGTTTCTTCCAGCGCGGAAACTTTTTTGATGCGCTGCGCGAAGGTTGGCTTTGGTGCCACTTTCCGGAATGGCTCGACAATCCGCGCCGCCACTGGTTCCTTCGCCGCAAGTGCGGGAAAAGGTGGCGGCGGCACTGGCACGCGTTCCGGAGGCAGCTTTGTTTCCACGGGAACGCTTCCTGGTTCTCCTGGAACGGCTGAGGGGGAAACAGGTTTCGCTGGTGGAACGACGGACGCCGGAGGAATCACAGGAGCCGCGGGAGCTTCGCTTGGCTTTGCAGGCGCCGTGGGTTGTTCCAGTTTCGCCGTAGCGGAGGGTTCGTTCGGCGGTTGCATCGCGCCCGGCACTCCTTCGGGCAACGGTGAAGGAATAAACTGTGACGGTTTCGGCGTCTGGGTGACCGGTGAATGAACTACGGCCGGCGTTGGATCAGCGGGATGTACGACAGGATGCTCCACCTGCTCTGGTTTAGGTGCAGGTGTTGGAATTTCAGAAGACGCGGGTTTGTCTGCGGGTGCGCCGCTTTGAAGTGACTGAACCCGCCGGTTCAATTCTGCAATTTGCCGCTGCAGCCCGGTGATCTGCTTGTTCGCATCCGTCTTGAGTCGGGTGAGTTCGTCGCGGAACTTACTGTGTTTCACGAGCAGATAAATCACCAGGATGGGTGTGAGCAAGACGAGAATGCCGTACAGCACCAGGAGGGGCATGGGCCTTCCTATAGCCAAGCACCGGCGATTGAGGATTCCATTGCTTTCTTACAACTGATCTTAGAACGTAGCCGGGGCAATTCCTTGCGCCTTCGGGAGCTTGGGTGCCGTTACTGCCAAGCCACCTATAAGCCTAAGAAATGGGACGGGTTACGGGAGACAGGGGAACATGGTGCGCGGTTGTGTCCTGCCGAAAGTGGGCAACCGCTACGAACGGAGTGGCTCAAAGCTCATGATGGGCAGGACGGGTGTCCGGGGGATCATTCCCAAGCGAAGGCACGCCCTAGCAAAGGATGCGCTCAGATTTCAGGGAACACTGATTGCCGCCAGCCACAGAGTCACGCTAGAATAGAAACTCTTTAGGAGGACGCACTTAGTGTTAACTATTCGTTTAGCCAGGATTGGCAAGAAGAAAAAGCCATTTTACCGGGTTGTCGTCATTGAACGCACCCGAGCGCGGGATGGACGCGTGCGCGAAGCAGTCGGTACCTACGATCCGCTCAAAAAGCCCGCGGAGATTAAGTTGGATTCCGAACGCATCAAATATTGGCTTGGCGTGGGAGCACAGCCAAGCGATACTGTGCGGAGCTTTATCAAGGGACAGAAGATCGCTTAGTTCTGTTTGCTGACCGGATCATGTTCACGCTCTCGCGCTCATATGCTCTCTAGTTCCAGGTCACAGTGGCTCTGTTGATGCGCTTCCTCTGACGGGTTTGGGAGGGGTCGCTAGTAGTTACTCGTTCACGGGAACGTTTGCCTGGGAGACCCTATGAAGGAACTTGTTGAGGAAATAGCCAGAGCCCTGGTGGATCATCCTGAGGGCGTACAAGTCAGGGCGGTTGAGGGGTCACAAGTAACGGTCCTCGAATTACGTGTTCATCCGGAAGATTTAGGCAAAGTGATCGGACGCCAGGGCCGTACCGCCAAAGCGATTCGCACGCTGCTGGGCGCCGCGGGTATGAAACTTCACAAACGCTTCACTCTTGAGATTCTCGAAGATTGAACACCTCTAGCGACACGCGACAGCAATGGCTGCAAATTGCCCGCATTCTGAAACCGCGCGGGAACAAGGGTGAAGTCGCCGCTGAACTGCTGAGTGATTTTTCCGCCCGTTTTTCCACCTTGTCGTGCGTTTACCTGGCGAAAGAATCGGGCGAGCCCTATCGCGTTGCGCTGCAGCGTTTTTGGGCCGACCGGAATCATCCGGGACAGGGCGTGTTCCACTTTGAAGGCTGCAGCACGATTTCCGATGCCGAGAAATTTCGCGGTCTGAATGTCTTTCTCCCGCTTGAGGAACGCGTGGCACTTCCCGTGGGACAATACTTCGTGACGGATCTTATCGGATGTACCGTCTTCGAGATTCCCGTTAGCGAATCAAAACTCTCTTCGCCCGCTTGCGAAGCGGAAATCGCTCCCCGCGTGATTGGAACCGTTCGCGACGTTTTTTTCCCCGGGGAAAGCGTTGCCGGTACGCCGCTGCTTCAGGTGCTCACTTCCTCCGGTGAAATGTTGATCCCGCTGGCGGAGGATATCTGCAAGCGAATCGATGTGGGTTCCCGCCGCGTCGAAGTCCTACTCCCCGAAGGCTTACAAAGCGTGAACGCTCCGGAGTAACCCCGTGCTCTGGCGGCTCTTCAAAACGGCAATTTTCTCTGTGATTGCTCCAGGAACTGTCGGTGTTCTGGGTCCGCAGTGGGTAAAGAACGGCGGCAGCGAGCTTCCGCTTATCGCACGCGCCCTGGGTTTGCCCTTGTTCTTGGCAGGCGTAGCCATTTATTTGTGGTGCGCCTGGGATTTCGCCGTGAAAGGCCTTGGAACTCCCGCCCCGATCGATGCGCCACGTGTGCTGGTGGTGAGAGGACTCTATCGCTTCACGCGCAATCCCATGTACGTTGGCGTTTCCGCGATGATTTTTGGGCAGGCCATTTACTACGGTTCTTCCTCGATTGTGGTTTATCTCCTTGCAGTCGTGGTTGCCTTCAATCTGTTTGTGCGCTTCTACGAAGAACCCACCTTACGCCGTGTTTTCGGTGAACAGTACGACGACTATTGCTGCAAGGTGCCACGCTGGTTTATTCCCGTCCGTCGGGCATGACAACAGTGCCCCTCGTTCATTACACTGCAAGTGATGCGCTTCGACCTCATCACCATCTTCCCGGAATTTTTTGCGGGCCCGCTCGATCACGGCATTGTTCGCCGTGCGCGCGAAGCCGGCATCATCCAGATTCAGATTCAGGATTTGCGCGAGTTCACCAAGGATCGCCATCGCACCGTCGATGACCGCCCATTCGGTGGCGGCGAAGGCATGGTGCTGAAGCCTGAACCATTGTTTGAAGCCGTCGAAAAACTTTTGGATTCCAGCGTAGGCGATTCCACGCATAAGTTGCCGCCGCCGGAAAGCACGGCAATCGTCCTGATGTCCGCAGCCGGCCGCCTGTTCACCCAGGAGACCGCGCGGCGCTTTGCGGGGCTGGATCGCGTGATCCTCATCTGCGGTCGGTACGAGGGTGTCGATGAGCGTGTCGCGGAGCATCTCGCCACGGATGAAATCTCCATCGGCGATTTTGTTCTGAGCGGAGGCGAGCTCCCAGCCGCCATCATTATCGATGCGGTCACGCGCCTGCTCCCGGGCGCCGTGGGCAACGAAGCTTCCACACAGAACGAATCGTTCCACGAATATGCGGGAGCGCCCAGCGCGCCGGGTGTAAAACGTGGCGTGCTGCTGGACTTCCCTCACTACACGCGCCCCGCCGAATATCGCGGCTGGAAGGTTCCGGAAATCCTCATTGGCGGAAATCACGCGGAAGTGGCCAAGTGGCGCCGCCTGAAGGCCTTGGAGAAGACCCGCCGCAACCGGCCCGACCTGCTGGGAGAAAACGCCTAGGCAAACGGCGAGCCCCTTGTTTATAATAGTAGTTTGTCTAAGAAGTGCTGGCCCCGCCTGAGTGGGTCTGCAGGGAATACAGAAAATGAATCCGGTAATACGTAAGTTGCATGAAGCGCAATTGCGCAAAGACCTTCCCGAGTTCCGCGCTGGCGACACCGTCAAGGTAAACGTCCGCTTGCAGGAAGGCGAGGGCGAAAAGGTCAAGGAACGCATCCAGACCTTCGAAGGCGTAGTGATCTCCAAGAAGGGCCGCGCCAGCAGCGCCAGCTTCACCGTGCGCCGCGTCAGCTTCGGCACGGGCGTGGAGCGCATCTTCCCATTGCACTCTCCATCGATCTCTTCGATCGACGTTGTTAGCAAGGGTAGCGTTCGCCGCTCGCGCCTCTACTATCTCCGCGACCTCCGCGGCAAGGCCGCCCGCATCAAGCGCGCTGCCCGCGAGGAAGAGCGGCCGCTCCTGCCGGCGCCAAGGCGTAAACGTCTTCACAACGCAATTTGCGAAAGGGACGGGCTCACCGCTCGTCCCTTTTTGTTTTTCCTCACAGCATCTGGAAAGCAAAGTAATCCCTGCGCTCCCCGCGTGGTAAAATCTCCGCGCACATCCAATTATGGCGCGACTCTGCTCTTCCCGTTTCGAGCGAGCGGCGCGCCAGCTCGGCTGGACCCGCATTGCGGGCATCGATGAAGCCGGGCGGGGCGCGCTGTTTGGCCCCGTTGTCGCCGCAGCCGTTATCCTGAATCCCAAACGCCGTATCGTGGGTCTGGACGACTCGAAAAAGCTTGCCGCCGAACGCCGCACCGAATTGGCCGAGCGCATACGCCAGCATGCCCTCGCCTGGGCGGTCGCAGAAATTGACGCCCAGCGTATCGATGCCTGGAACATTTATCAGGCCAGCCGCCAGGCCATGACCGCCGCCGTGCAACAGCTTTCCATCCAGCCCGATTATCTTCTGATCGACGCCATGCAGCTCGATCTTCTGATCGAACAGAAGTCCCTGATTAAAGGTGACGCGCGGTGCATTTCCATCGCCGCAGCTTCAATCCTTGCGAAAACTCATCGCGACGCCCGCGTTGAGGAGTGGGACGCCGTCTACCCCCACTATGGACTTGCCAGTCACAAAGGTTATGCCACGCCCGATCACCTGGAAGCCCTGCGCCAGTTCGGGCCCACGCCGCTGCATCGGCATTCCTTCATGCCCGTGCGGGAGTCCGGCTGCTGGGCCGCGGGAGCGGTGCAGGAAGCGCTGCCACTGGAAATCTGGCCGCCGCGAAGGTTAAGTCTCTTTCGCCGTTTCTTCGCCGGAAGGTTACGTATCTGCTACGGGGATAACTGCCTGCTCACACTCTCCCGCGGTTTCGTTGACGCCCTCATTCGCCAAGCGTAGCGTGAAAATGTACGGTTGCAGTTGTCTCAGCGCCTGCAACGCAACTCGGGAGAAAGTCGCGCCGGCTTTCGCGGGGAAGCTGTCGCATTTTGCGCATGGCCTATAACAAGAGCAAATTCGTCGAAGCCGCACAAAAACTGCTGAATCAAGGCAAGGTCGCTCAGGCCATCGCCGAGTACCAGCAAATCCTGAAATACGAGCCCCGGGACCAGGTCACCTTGATGACCATTGGCGAGCTCTATATCCGCCAGGGCGAAACTTTCCAGGCCATCGATTACTTCGAACGCCTCGCACAGCTATTCGTCAGCGACGGTTTTCTCACCAAAGCCATCGCCGTTTATAAACGCATCGCCAAGCTTGCCCCCGAAGAAATTCGCCCGCTCGAAAAATTGGCTGACCTCTACGTGCAGCAAGGTGTCATGTCTGAGGCGCGGCCCGCTTTTCCTGCAGCTCGCCGAGCTTCACCTGAAAAACAACAAGCAGCCAGAGGCGGTCGCTCTTCTTAAGAAACTGCTCCTGGCCGAACCAGACAATCTCCGCATCCAGATTCGCCTGGCGGATCTCTATGCGGCAATGGGGCAGTCTGGGGAAGCTCTTGAGGGTTATGTGGGAGCCGCACAACGGGCCCTGGCTCGCGGTGACCAGGCCGAATGCGAGAAGCTGGCCGACAAGGCGCTGCATCTCAATCCCAAGAATCTCGACGCGCTGATCGTCAAAGCACGCTCTTTCTCCTCGGTCGGCAATCTCCCCCAGGCGGCGCAGATCCTGGAAACGGTGCCGGACCTTGAAAAAGGTGGAGAGCCGGCCGAACTCTTGCTCGACCTCTATCTGAAAAACGGCAAGTGGGACGAAGCCTCCGCGCTTTCTCTGCGCATTTTCTCTTCCGACGAAAAGAATTTCAGCGCCACGCAGAAAGTCACACAGGCCTTGTTGGAAGAGGGTCAAGGCGAACGCGCCATGTCCCTGCTTTCGCGCATCCGCATTCCGATGATCGACGCGGGCGAGCATGAAGGCGTTGGCCATCTACTGAACGAACTGGCCGCCCGCCTTCCCGGCAGGCTGGAGCCGCTCGAGTGGCTCGTCGACACGTATGGCCGTACCAGTGACTCCTTTCCGCTTGCCGGATGCGCTCGCCCATTTGGGTGACGCGCTCGCCGCCTCGGGAAAGTTTGAGCGCGCCAAGGATATCTTCGAACAGTTGGTACAGCGAGAACCGGAAAGCGATTCGGCCAAGCGCAAGCTGAATGATGTTTTGTGTAAGCTCGGCTTGATCGAACCGGAAGCTGCTCCTCCCCTACCAGAATCAGTGGGGCCGGAAACCTTGCAGCTTGAACTTCCGGAAACCCCCGCACCCAAGGTGCGGCCCGGCCTCGAAGAGCCTGCCACAGAAGTCGCCGCCCGATCGAACTCCTCGGAAACTGCGGAGCCTGAGCTGGATGAAGAGACTCAGAAATTCATTGCCCAGTCGCTCACCGACGTCGATTTGTTCGCCAGCTACGGGCTGACGCAGAAAGCCATCGGCCTCTTGGAAGCAATTTTGCGCCGTGCTCCCACGCATACCCCCACCCTGGAAAAACTCCTCGATTTCGTCCTGGGTGCCGGAGACGATCGCCGGACCGCGGAGCTGGCTGCACAGCTCGAACACATTCACATGCTGCGCGGCGATTCCCGCAGCGGCGAACGTTTCGGTGAATTGCGGCGCCGGTTCCAGCGCGCTGCCGGACTTACGGACGATGAAATCTCGGCAGCCGTCGCGGCCGCGATGCCCCAACCGGTCGAAACACTGCCCGTGGAAGAAGTGGCGGCAACCGCCGCGGAAGAATTTTCCGTTGACGTTGCGCCCGTGGAAGCAGCCGAAGTTCCCGCGGAATTGGTGGAAGCCAGCGGCGCACTGGAAGAAACACCTCAAGTGGCGCCCACTTCGCTCCCGGAACCGGAAAGCGTACCAGAAGTTGAAATCATCGAAAATGCTTCGCAACCCGAAGCGGCTCCCGTGCCTGGGGATTCACAATCTGCCGCCACGGAAGAAGTCGATCTCTCGGCTGAATGGGCCTCTCTGCTGGAAGAGACCAGGGAGCCGGAAGCCATTACGCAACCGCCCGCGGCCGCTTCTTCGGATACATCGGCGCCTCCTGTTACTGGTGCGGTTCCTTCCGAGCCGCCGGCGGACAAATCTCCCTTGCCGGAACTTATTGTTGAAGAATCCGCGCCCAAGGCTCAGGTCGAGGAACCAGCCGCTCACGAGGAGACCGTCGCGGCATTTGAACAGATTGGCAAGCCGAAATTTGAGATCCCAGCGGAAACCGCGGATTTTGAAGAGTGGACCAGCCCGCTGGCGGAGGTTTCCGCGGAACTCACGGCCGCTTCAACGAACCAGCCGCCGCAACACGCCGAGCCGGAGATCCACGCTGGCGAGCAGCTCCTGCCGGACGAAGAACTCACCACGCTCCCTGTCCCCGAGCATAGCGAAGTGGCGTCTGAAGGACCGGAAACGGCGCTCGAGCTGCCTCAAGCGGCTCTTCCCGAGCCCCCTGTCCCTGAGCCTGAATTTGAATTGGATCAGGACTTCGAACTCATTCTCGAGCCCGAACCCGTTGTTCCAGCTCACGAAATGCTCTCGGCCATTCCGCCGTCGCCAGCTGCACACGCGCCCAATGGGAATCTGCCGGCTGGCCAAACGGCGGATCTTCCAGGACTCCCGGCGGCGGTCCCCGCTGCTTCCAATGGAAACACTCTTTCTTCTGAAGCGTTTTTGTCAGACCTGGCGAAGGAAATCGACGAACTTGGTCTCGACTCTTTAACACCCACGTCCTCTGAACCGCCTGTTCATGAGCAACTGGCGATGCAATCTGCCGAACAGCAGAGGCTCGCGCAATTGAACAAGCCGGCCAGCACGGAAGGCGGGCCGTTGAAGGAAGTGTTTGACGAGTTTCGCGCGGAACTTGGTGAGATGGGCGCCGAAGATGAGGATCTGGAAACGCACTACAATCTCGGCATCGCCTTCCGTGAAATGGGTTTGCTCGAGGAAGCCATTGGTGAATTTCAGAAAGTCGCCAAGGCTAACGATCGCGGCAAGGCTTTCCGTTATGCCATGCAGTGCTGCACCTTGCTCGGCCTGGCGTTCATGGAAAAGGGGCAGCCCGCCATTGCCGCCATCTGGTACGAACGCGCCTTGCTCACACCCGGCATCGATTCGGAAAGTAAACTCGCATTGCGGTATGATTTGGGAGTGGCTCAGGAATCGGCCGGCGATCTGGATGCGGCGCTTAAGAGTTTCTCTCAGGTCTACGCCGTCAATATTGACTATCGAGACGTGGCGGACCGCATCGCTGCTCATCATAAGCCAGCGGTCTGATCTCCTGCTTACACTCAACCAAGGGTCGCCCCGAACAGCATGAACCGTCTTTTGCGTGCACTCGCCGTTGTTTTGCTCTTTGAAATGGGAGCGCTGCTCCTGTATCTTCCGTGGTCGTCGTTCTGGGAACAGAACTATTTCTTTCGCCAGTTTCCCGGCCTCGTCCCTGTCGTTCTTCATCCATCTGTCAGGGGCATGATCAGCGGTATTGGCATCCTCGATATTCTCCTGGCTTTCGGCTTATTCAACTCCCGTTCGGCGCCTGCGAGTGTCCCACCCCAAACCAATTCGTAGTTCTTTTCTTCTGTGCTATGTGACGGACAGAAATGCTTTGCCTATCGCTTCTGTCGACGCCTGCAAACTGCTGCTCGGGAAGATAAAAGCTGCGGCCAGCGCGGATGTGGACTGGATCCAGATTCGAGAGAAAGACCTTTCCAGCCGTGAGCTTGCTTCGCTGGCCCAGGAAGCACTTCGAATCGCACCCTCGCCCTGCCGGATTCTGATTAACGACCGGCTTGATGTGGCATGTGCTGTTGGAGCGGCGGGCGTACATCTCACGGAACAAAGCATTCCCGTCGCAGACGCAAAGAAGCTTGGGCGCGAACGAGGATTGCCTCCGTCATTTTTGATCGGTGCATCGACCCATTCCCTCTCGGCAGCTCAAGCTGCCGCTGATTCGGGGGCGGGCTATCTCTTCTTTGGGCCGGTCTTTTCCACCCCTTCCAAGGCCAGCTTTGGCCCGCCTCAGGGAATCGAGCGGCTTGCCAAGGTCTGCCGCAGCGTCCCCATCCCTGTCCTTGCCATCGGCGGAATCACGCTGGAAAATGCGGGTGACTGCGCTGCAGCTGGAGCTGCCGGAGTTGCCGCCATTCGGCTTTTTCAGAATGCACGCGACTTGACGAAAATCGCGAAGGCCCTTCGCCAAAGCTAGTTACGTCGGTGCCCTTGGGGTCACGTTTCCATCAACCGGCACAGCAACCGGATCTGCCCTGCGTGGTACACGTCGTGAAACGCTATTCCGTAGATCATCGCGAGACGTTTCTCCGTCTGAGATCTTTTCAGCACCCTGCGAATCGTCAGTTCGAGTTCCCGATGCTCATTCTCCAAAATTGCGCGATCGGCGCGCCACGCCGCTTCGGTGGCTTTCCCCTGCTCAGGGCGGGCGAAGAAATTGCTGCCCTTCAGTACGAACGATCCGCGCTTACCGCCCTCCAGCCTTCGGCGCACCGCGTATTTCCAATAGGCGGCATGCAACGTAATTTCCCAGATGTTATGCCGCCGTCGTCTCGGACGCCACGCCGCCTGTTTTGCCGAAACTCCTTTCAGAGATTGTTTAAGGTTCGGCCCGTGCCAGGTTTTTTTCGAATGACCTTCGTCCAATAAGGCCAGGAGCAGATCATTTGTGGTCATGACACCCTCCAGCAGTTAGCCGGAAGATTGTAATTAGAAATTGCCCTCAACGCACTCAGTCATCTTTCCGGCTGGGGAGAGTTTAAGTGCACTGTCCAGCGCCGCACCCATGCAGCCGATGATCGTCCCGTCGGCGCCATGCAATGGTTCGAGACTTATATCGAAAACACGCTTCCGCCGCCGCTACTCAAAACGCGACACGACTCCCTGCAATGCCTCCAGAGGTTGCTTGATGGGCGTTTCTCCTGGCTCCGTGCAGCGCAGGTACTCGTTAACCGTTTGCTGCGACAGTTGGCTCCGAAACATTCGCACGCGCCCACCCCCCTCCCCAGCTCGCACGTTATTTGCAATCGCAGATCCGTCGTCCAGAAGGCCACCGGCATTTGCTCCACCAACTGTCGCAGGTGTGTTTCTGCCCGCCTATCTATTTCCAGGGATGAACTGGGAATGGCCTTCTCTACCACACCTAGAAGTTCTCCGGTCTGGGTACGGACTGCCGCGCGCCGAATCCGCAACGGCAGGTGCCGCCCTTCTTTACCCAGTCGTTCTGCGCTCTCCCACGCCTCGCTATCGATTCCGCGTGCGTTCCGCAAAATCTCTTCCATGGAATGGACCTCGTACAGGGGAAGAATTAGTCCCATAAGCTTCCCCGGCGCCTCACTTTCCCCAAACCCATACACACGTTCCGCTGCCGCGTTCCACATCAGAATGGTTCCGTCCAGGTCGATGTACACCACGGATTCCTCCCCCGTCGACAACAGTGCCTCCAAAACGGATTCCTCCCTCAAGAATGAAGAGAGACGGGGCGAAGTCTGGTCCAGCGACCAACAACCCTTCTCGCCGGAACGCGGGACGCTTTCTTGAACTGTCTTTAAGTTCCTTGATTTGGGGCGCCGCGCCTTAAGCGCTTAGCCAGTGTGCTACCGGTTTCAAGGACTCGGTGTGATCACAAATCACTCGCATGGCCGCGGTTATTGGTATCGCCAGGATTAAGCCCATTCCGCCCCACACAAATCCCCAGAAAAGAAGTGCGATGGTAATCGCCACTGCATTCAAACGCACTTGACGCCCTACCAGTTGCGGTGCGATCAGGTTCTGTGCCACCACATGAATTCCCGTCAGCACCAGCGCGATCAAACCGAAGTGGCTGACGGTATGCCATTTCACGATCGCCAGCAAGAATCCAGGAAACCAAGCCAGCACCGCACCGATATAAGGCACCATGTTCAGCAATCCCGACGCAATTCCCGCCAGTACCGGATAATCAAATCCCAACGCCAGAAAAAACACGCTACTCAGTGCGATCACCACCAGCGTTACCACCGTCATGCCTATCAGGTAATCGCGCAAAACGTCGCGCAAATCATCCAGGGTCTCCTTTACCTGGGTACGCCGTCCAACGGGAAACAGTTGCAGCGTGCCATGCCACACTTCGCGTTTTTGTGCCAGCATGAAATAAATCAGAAAAGGCACAAAAGTCCCTTCCAGCACCAGCGCGTAGAGCGAACCGATGCCACGCACCAGCAGGTTATGAACTGCGCCGCTGTCCGTCGATGCGGTACTGGCCGCCTTCGGGGCATCGCCTGCGGTGGTCAACTCGGAAACGCTGCCTTCAAAACCGCGAATCTCCCCCTGCACCGTGGCAGCCGCATCGCGCAGGATAGCCCGGTAGGTTGGCCAACTCTCCGCAAAATCCGATGTCCGCGTCCACAGTCCGTAGCCACCTGCAATCAGCACTGCGATCAGGATCAACACCATGATCAATGCCCCGATCGGCCTTGGCACACGAAAACGCTCCAGAAATTCGACCGCGGGGTCCAGGAAATAGGCCAGCAGCACGGAAAGAAGCAGGGTAATCACCACACCTTGGGCGTAGTAAAGGAATAGCAGGATGATGGCCGCTGCGACGATTCGCAAACTGAATGTCGGGCCCGAAATCCGAAAGATCGTTGGCGTTTCCGTCGAAGACACCGCGCACCTCTTAGCCCTTCACGGTAGCATACTCCCGGAAAATCGGGTCGCCTGTCTCGCGGCTGTGTCATACAAGATTAATATGCCGCGATATTCCTCCGGCTTCGAATTGCAGACGCCGTGATCCCGTTTCTTGAATTGACAAAGTGGCCAGCAGACCTTGTGCTAGACTTTGGCAAGGTCGATTTCCCGCACAGACCTCTTCTCATTTATGGCTAAAGAATTCTTCGGTACTGACGGCATTCGCGGCGTTCCTGGAACGCCTCCTCTTGACGATCAGACGCTCTATGCCATCGGCCGCGCTCTCGGCGGTTACCTACAGCGCGATCTCGGCTCTGCCCATGCCCTCATCGGCATGGACACGCGCGAGTCCGGAGCTCATATTGCGACCTTGCTCGCTGCAGGTCTGCAAAAGGCGGGAGCCAGTTCCGAGTTCGCCGGTGTGATTACCACGCCGGGAATCGCCTGCCTCGTTCGCGAGAATGATTTTCAAGCCGGCGTGGTCATTTCTGCCTCGCACAACCCCTATCACGATAATGGCGTGAAACTCTTTTCGCATGCCGGGATGAAATTCCCCGATTCCGTCGAAGAGACTCTTGAAACAGAGATTCTGCGGTTGCGCTCTGAGCCGGCGCCGTCCTCTTTTCCCGAGATGACCGCCAATCACGCGTTGCACGTCGAGTATCTTGAATTCCTGCACAGCCGCGTCATTCCCGGGGCCAAGTTCGAAGGTTTTCGCTTAGTCCTCGATTGCGCGAACGGCGCGGCTTATCAATTGGGTCCTGAATTATTTCGCTTGTTAGGCGCAGACGTCATTTCGATGGGTGTAAACCCCGACGGCCGTAACATCAATGCCGGTTGCGGCTCACTTCACCTCGACGGCTTGCTCAAGCGTGTACTCGCAGAAAAAGCGGCTTTGGGAGTTGCGTTCGACGGCGATGCCGACCGCGCCCTCTTCGTCTGCGGTAGCGGGCGTATCGTCAATGGCGACGGCGTCCTCCTGGCCGTGGCGCGCCACTTGAAATCACAGAACGCGTTGAAAAGTCAGCGCGTGGTGGCAACCTCCATGTCCAATCTCGGCCTCGAACGTGTCCTCGATCGCGAAGGAATTACCTTGGCTCGCGCCGCCGTTGGCGATCGCTATGTCCTGGAGGAGATGCTGAAATCCGGCAACAATCTCGGCGGCGAGCAGTCTGGCCACATCATTTTCCTCGACGACAGTCCCGCGGGAGATGGCCTCCTTACCGCGGTTAAGGTTGCTTCACTGGTTTCTGCACACGGCTCGTTGGAATCTCTTGTTCAGGGGCTGAAAGACTATCCGCAAGTCATCGTCAACGTAAAAGTAAAGTCCAAGCCGCCTCTGGATTCGCTGCCGGAAGTTGCCCGCGCCTTGGCGGAGGCGCAATCCACCCTCGGCGATAATGGGCGCGTCGTCCTTCGCTACTCCGGCACGGAACCACTCGCCCGCGTTATGGTCGAAGCCGAGCACGACGCCGACGTCCAGCGCTTCTCCCAATCCATCGCCAGCGCCCTTCGCTCCTCTATCGGCGTCTGACCCGCTGCTCCGAGCGGTGAGACTATCGTAGTTTTCCTGCAAGGATTGCCGGCCTACCCGTTCTAACCACGACATACCAGGAGGCACTGCCGTGGAAGATCGTTTGCAATCTTTAATCCTTCGTTTTCGCGCACTCTCCGCTGTTCGCCGGGGCCTGCTGTACACCGCTGGCCTTCTGCTGGCGTTCTTCTTGCTCGTTTTGCTCCTACCCAACCGAGGCTTGCAATCCGTTCCTCCTTCTCATTTCACTGTGGGGAACGCTGCGACACCGAAACCCGAAGACTTCCCGCCCGGATATCTGCCTTTCTCCGCTCCGAGCTTGAAAGATCCTGTAGCAATGGTTCCTTCTCCGCCCGTCTCCGAGTCCTATCGGCTTCGGAGGGGAGACGTTGCCGGCATCGCCAGCGAGCCTCGCGTCGCCTACTCTGCCGAACTCGCTGTTGCCACCAAGGAGTTTGTCCACTCGCGGGCTTCACTGGAAGAGATTCTGGAACGTCACCGCGGCTACGTGGCAAAACTGCGCATGGTCGGGCAGCCAGCAGGTAGTCTCCTTTCGGCAACTTTGCGAATCCCCGCTTCGGAGTATTCCGCCACTCTTTCCGATCTAAAGTCCATCGGACGCGTCGAGCGGGAAGAGGAGTCCGCCGACGAAATCACGCAGCAACACGGCGACCTCGAAGCGCGTCTGATAAACGCGCAGAACACCGAGCAACGCTTGCAGAAGATGCTTCAGAATCCTCCTCCCAAGGAGACGGACATCGCCATGTTCCAGCGTCAACTGGCTAATCTTCGATCTGAGATCAAGCGTATGCAGGAGGAACGCCAGGCTTTCGATACTCGTGCCGTCTTTTCGAGTGTCTTTTTCTCTATGCGCGAAGAGATCGCATCGCCTGCGGTCACGCTCAGCGCGCAATTGCGGAATGCGGCGCAGAGTGGTTTTTCTGACGCTGCCATCAGCCTCTCGTCAATCCTGATCTTTGCCATGAACTATGGTCCCTCACTCCTTCTCTGGGCCCTGATTCTCTTTCTTCCGGCACGTTTTGTTTGGCGCCGCTCGCGGTTGCTCTCGGCACGCACCAGTGGCTGAGTGGGTTGTGGTTGCAGCATGGAAGGGGTCCAAGCAAAATTGGAATAACGTTATTTTGATTTCCCGTTAAGTGCGGGCGCAGCAAGACTCGGGGGCTGTGGGTTCCTAAAGACTGTAGGAGTTCGGGCCAAGTCTGTGGGATTTTGTAGATTCAATCATCCAAAAAAAGTCCGATTCCGTCTAGCTCTGAGTTAAGTCCTTTCCTCTCAATCGACGTCTCCAAGCAGTAGACACTGTGTGCAATTGGCAAAGCGCGTGCACTCTATCGAATTAATTCATGAGATTGGCTTCCCGGGGTGGCCGGACCTCAACCTCGACTGAGTTTCCGGTTATTGGGGGGTCAGATCCAAAGTAAGGGGGCTTGCACCAGCCCCCTTTTTTATTTCTCCTTACTCTTACTTCCCATCGTTTTTCAATTGAGTTCCCAAGTCCTGGTTTCCGTGCCCTGGACGAGGAAGTCTCATTCCGTAGCCTGAAAAAGTGAGCGGCCGGTGGGGGCACCGGCCGCTCTGGCGTGGGGGATGGAGGATGTATGACAGAAGTTCAGCTCATCTCTCGTTTTCAGGGGGGCTTGGCCGCTCTACTGCGCTCGCAAGCAGTAGAACGACGCACAGGAGCAAGATCATTACGATCATTCCGCCCGCCCCGAGAGCCGAGCCTTACTCCCAATCACAGTGCCTATTCTGCTCGCCACGACTTCGTGGGTCACTAGGACGCCGGGTTCATTTCCACCAGTACTTCTCACCGGAACCTCCGTACTTCTCTTTGGTACCCGTACAATCCCACCGCTCACGTGCCTCTGGGAAGTCCAACCACCTGAATAAGGTTCGCGAACCACAGAGATATCCCGTATCTCCTTCATCTACTGTGATTTGCATCACGCTGGAAGGGATAACGCTGAAGTGAAATAGATACATAGTTATAAATCAGCCAGAAAGTCTTTGAGAGAGAACTCTTCCCGCAAACCCCAAAAGGGAATCTCGCTGCACTTTAGAACTCATTCGCACTCTTTCTTTCTCCACTCACTGGCCACCGGTCGTTCTCCTACGCTATCCTTCTATCACCATGCATGATCTGAACTTTTTTCGCGACCACCTCGAACTCTTTGCCGACATGGCTAAGAAGCGCAATATCTCTCTCGACCTTGACGCTTTCCGCGCTCTCGACAAAGAGCGCCGGGAACTCATCACCGAAAATGAACAACGCAAGGCGCAGCGCAACAAAACCAGCGATGAGATTGCGCGCCTGAAGAAGGAAAAGCAGGGCGCGGATGCGCTGATTACTGAGATGAAACAGGTTTCCGAGCGCATCAAGCAGTCCGACGAGCGCATCGGCGAACTAGATGCCCGGCAGCGCGAAACTCTTTTGACCATTCCCAATATTCCCCATTCCAGCGTTCCATACGGCGTCGGTACTGAGGGCAACCAGGAAGTCCGTCGCTGGGGTACGGCTCCAAAATTGGATTTTCAGCCCAAGCCTCATTGGGAAGTCGGCGAGCGCGCCGGCATTCTGGACCTGGAAGCTGCTACGCGAATCACCGGTGCGCGCTTTGCGGTCTACAAGGGTTGGGGAGCTCGCCTGGAGCGCGCCCTGGCCAACTTCTTCCTCGATGTCCACACGCGAGAGCACGGCTATACGGAGATTCTGCCGCCATTTTTGGTGAACACTGCGTCCCTGATGGGCGCCGGCCAACTGCCAAAGTTTGCCGCCGATCTCTTCAAGCTGGAGGGCACGGACTTCTGGCTTACACCCACCTCGGAAGTCGAGCTCCACAATCTGTATCGCGATCAGACCCTTCCAGAAGACCAATTGCCGATCTACGTTACCGCCTGGACCGCCTGCTTTCGTTCTGAAGCCGGTGCCGCCGGAAAAGACACTCGCGGCATACTTCGCCAACACCAGTTCCAAAAGGTTGAACTTTTCAAGTTCACGCACCCCGATAAAAGCTACGAAGAGCATGAAGCTCTTGTGCGCAACGCCGAAAGCATTCTCCAAAAACTAGGCTTGCATTATCGTACCGTCTTACTTTGTTCCGGCGACATGGGCTTTGCTTCCGCGAAAACTTATGATTTGGAAGTCTGGTTGCCATCCAGCGGCGAATTCCGCGAAATCTCTTCCTGTTCCAATTGTGAAGCATTTCAAGCGCGGCGTGCCGGCATCCGTTTCAAACCGAAAGCCGCCGGCAAAAGCGAATTCGTGCACACATTGAACGGCTCCGGCTTGGCCGTGGGCCGCACCTGGATCGCAGTGGTAGAGAACTACCAACAGGCCGATGGCTCCATCTTGATTCCGGAAGTACTTCGCCCCTATATGGGCATCGACCGCATCCCGGCGGCTTAGGCAGTCCACTTTGCCTCATTTCCGTCTAACGTAATGAAATTAAAGATGTTAACAATAATGAGCGGCGCCTGATAGCGTTTCCCCGGGTATCATAAACACGCGCAACATATTGAATTCACAGCTTTTCGTTTGACTCCCCGCGGGGGCCTGCATACACTCGCCTCAACACCGTTTCAGGACAGAAAAGGTACCCTGGCCGGTGGTCGCGCCCACATTCGATGACATTTATAGCTCGCATTCTGCGCTACATCTTCTGGGTCCTGGTCGTTTCCTGGACCGCATGGATTCTCCGCCGCGTGGTGCGCAACATGGCTGGAGCGGCACCGAATGCTCACCCGGATATCGATGTTCCGAATGATGCGGTGTCGCGAAAGCTTGTGCGCGACCCTGTTTGCGGCATGCATCTCGCTGAAGCTTTGGCGATTCCCCTCCGCGAGGGCGGAGAACTGGTGCACTTCTGCTCCATGGATTGCCGCGAGAAATATTTGGCGGGCGTGCATAAGTTTGCCGCCAACGGGTAGCAACAGAAGTCTATTGCAAACGGCAGTTTGAACGCGTCGTTAGATTCCAGCGCAACGGAAAGGACCGAACCTGATGGCTACGGTCGCAAAACCCCCAGTCCCAACTCGCCCCGCGGGTGCTCCCCCCATGGTGCCGCGAATCGCGCCGCGCGAGGAACTCAATCCATTTCGCATCGCCCAGATTCAATTTGATATCGCGGCGGAAGTTTTGAAGCTGGACCCAGGTCTTCGCCAGGTGCTGCGTACGCCAAAGCGCATTCTGGAAGTGTCCTTGCCCACCAAAATGGACAACGGCCAGGTGAAGGTGCTTACTGGATTCCGCGTGCAACACAATATCGCGCGAGGGCCTGGCAAAGGCGGCATCCGCTTCCACCCCAACGTCACAGTGGATGAAGTGAAGGCCCTAGCGGCCTGGATGACCTGGAAAACGGCTGTGGTGAACGTGCCGTTCGGTGGCGCAAAGGGTGGCGTAATCTGCGACCCGAAGCGCATGTCCAAGAGCGAGTTGGAACGGCTGACACGACGATTTGCCAGCGAAATTCTTCCGGTCATTGGCCCCGATAAAGATATTCCCGCTCCCGATGTGTACACCGATGCGCAAACTATGGCCTGGATCATGGATACCTATTCCATGATGTTGGGACACACGGTTCCCGGCGTCGTGACAGGCAAGCCCATCTCCATCGGCGGCTCTCTCGGCCGCGGCGAAGCCACCGCGCAGGGACTTGTATACGTCGTCGAAGAAGCCTGCAAAGTAAAGAAGATTTCGCTTCGCGGAGCAACCGTCGCGATTCAGGGATTCGGCAATGCGGGTGCCACCGCAGCGCGCCTGTTGGCAGATCGCAAAGCAAAGATTATCGCCTTAAGCGACACGCGTGGCGGCGTCACCAATTCCCGCGGCATCGATCCCATCAAAGCTATTCGCTACAAGGAACGTTCAGGAACTGTCGTCGGTATGCCGGGAGCTTCGCGCATTTCCAATGAAGATCTGCTCACCCTGAAGTGCGATATTTTGATCCCCGCGGCGTTGGAAAGCGTCATTACTTTGCAGAACGCCGAAGCAGTGAAGGCACGCATCGTTGCCGAAGCGGCGAATGGCCCCACGACTCCCCATGCCGACGAAATTCTGGCGCGCCGCGGTGTCACCGTCCTCCCAGACATCCTGGCGAATGCCGGTGGCGTTACCGTCAGTTACTTTGAGTGGGTGCAGAACCAGGAAGGCTTGCTCTGGGATTCCGACGAAGTCAACGTGCGCCTGCAAAAGATCATGAGCCGCGCTTTCCACGACATGATCGAAATGATGCGCAAGCACCACGTGCCGCCGCGCGCCGCCGCCATGGCGCTCGCCGTAGGCCGCGTCGCTGAAGCCACGCTGGTCCGTGGTCTGTTCCCGTAAACGATACTCGCCTTGGCTGGGTGAAATATTCCCTGAGTCGCCACAAATCAAACCGCGAAAGCAAACGCTCGCGACGATTCTCCTTTCATCTCAGAATTCCCTTGCAGAGGAAAATGAGTGCGCGTACATTCGCAAGTGCCGGGCGCTTTCTGGCGTGAAGTAACGAATCTTCACTCCAGCGGAGCGTGACCGGCCATTTTCTTCACCGCACGGGGCACCACAGCGACGATGATGAGCCACCTTCACTCCCAAGGAGTTGCCATTCCTCCCATTCTTTTGACCATTGCAGGATTTGATCCCAGTTGCGGCGCCGGTGTTGGCGCAGACTTGAAGACTTTTGCCGCGCATGGCTGCTATGGAGTTGCAGCGATTACTTCCCTCACCGTCCAGAATACCCAGGGAGTCGAAACCGTTCACAATACGCCCGCCTCCGAGCTGCGCGAGCAATTGGATGTACTGGCAAAGGATTGTGACATCGCCGCCGTGAAGATCGGTATGTTAGGCAACCGCGGCAATGCCGCCGTGGTCGCGGAATTTCTCGACGCGCATAAATTTGCCCACATCGTGCACGACCCAGTGATGAAGTCTTCCAGCGGTTCAGAACTGCTCGACGCCGGAGGAATCAAGTTTGTCACGGCAGAATTCCTGCGGCGCGCCACGGTGATCACTCCCAATGTTTCCGAGGCGGAAATTCTTACCGGCTTAACGATTAAAGATGTGGCCGACATGGAAGCAGCGGCGCGCAAGATCGTGGAGATGGGCGCGCACGCCGTGATCGTGAAGGGCGGGCACATGGAAAAAGCCATCGACGTTCTGTTCGATGGCCATGAGATGCACCCGCTGGGCGGTGACAAAGTGAAATTGGAGCATACCCATGGAACGGGATGCACCTTTGCCTCCGCCATCACCGCCCAGCTAGCGGCAGGACGTTCTTTGCTGGAGGCCACCACCCTGGCGAAAGCCTACGTCATGAAAGGAATCGAAAAAGCATATCCGGTGGGAAAAGGACGCTTGCCGCTCGATCATTTTTATCGCATGAAGATCGAACCCTTGGCCCGCGGCACCCATGAAGTGCCCCAGCATGGCCTGCACCCAGCCGCCGAACCTGCCCACTAAAAAGGAATTAGGGATCGAGAGTATCGAGCTCGGAGACCTCCCGGTCAGTTCGTGAGGCGAGGAGGATACGTGCAGAAAATCTTTCGATGTGCGGTTTGTCAAAAGGGGATGCGCGTGGTGGGATCGACAGGACTTGCCAAGCCAGTAGAACGCGTCGTCCCTTGCCCCTATTGCAAAGCAAAAAACAAGGTGATGTGGCCGCGCGGCGACCAGTTCAACGTTCAGCGCATCGCGACACGCTAGACTTCTTCCTCTCCCCCCTCCCTCCTCCTCTTCCTACCAGCCTCCTCCTCCCCCCCTCCTCCTCCTCCTCCGCCACCTCCGGATCCACCACCACCGCCAGAACCGCTGCTGGAGCTCGGCGCCGACGACGACGAAGATATTGCACTGGTGAAAGAACTGCTGAATGAGGAGGCGAAATTCGCCCCGCTGAATCCGTTCCACGAATTACCCGAATAAAAAGAGGGGACGTACGCAGGAGAAGTGCCACCTGGTGCTGTTCCCGCTGCGGCAAGAACGCCGGAGATTTTCTTCCCCCAGTCCTGTTCAACATCCAGCGCTAAGGCATAAGGCAGATATTTCTCGAAGATTTGCGGAGTTTGCTGTGGAGGCGCAGCGCGATTCAGGCGATCGCCTTCAACTTTTCCCAGGAACAACTTGAAGCCTTCGACCTGATCCAGCACACGCCGGCCGGATACGGTTGGGGCCTTCAAGAGATAAACAAACAGAATATGCAGCGACCCCGCCGCCAGCAGAAAGATGCCCAGCGAAACGGAAGTGAACTTCACCAGGAAGGTGAATCCCATGATCTCGCCAAATACAAATGGAATCGAGAACGCTGTGAAGAAGAGCGCTGCTCCCACGCTGATGATCCGCGCATTTCTGGACTGCAGCGCGGAACGCCATGCTTGAACTACTTTCCTCAACAGGGCCGCCACCCCCAGTGTCCAAAAACTCAGCCACACACTCAGGAACGCACCAACCACAATTTGCGTCGCCCCCTGAACAAGCAAGTAGGCAATAACGAAAACCACCGACAGAATCACCGGCAGAATCAGGTAACGCGAGTTAGTAACAAAATAAGTTTTGTCTTCCGCCCTTTTCAGCCACTTCTGAAAGCAAGCAAAGCACTGTGTATAGGTTGCCGGTTTTCATAGTGCAACCGGATTTCCGATCGCCCATCAAAAAGGTTTGCGGCAATCTGTTTTTCGTCTGGTGTCAGAATCCGATCATCCTTGCCGGTGAGAGCTGAGTGCGTAGGAACCATCCTTCTCGCTGATCCGCAGGAAACCGCGCGCGGCCATGTCGATAATCGCGGCGGCGAAGGTCTTGTTATCGAAGCCCATGCGCACAAGATAACGCATCCCGGCGGTGAAAGGTTCGCAGGAGGCTCATAGAGCGCCATGATTACGCCCGGGGCGGGATCACGGCCAACTTCAGACCATACCATCAAATAATAGAGAACAAGACCAGAAGCCCACTGGCTAGGAGCAGCGCGTCGCGATTATCGCGGAAGAAATACTCCAGCTTTTGAGCAAAAGTGGCAGGCGTCAGGAACCCCTTGGGCCAGGAAACAGCAATGCTGAGCCCTTCATTAGGAAGGAAGCGGCTCGGTTGTAGCAAACAGGAATGCTCCATCTACGGTCGAAGTTGTGAACTGAGACTCGCGCGAACCGGCCCGCCCCGTGAATCCTGAAAGATGCACTCGATCAACAGGGATCGCGGGAAGGCAGGTGCACGGTGGCGGAGGCATGATCAATCGGAAAAGACCAGCCGAGGCCGGTCACGTTCCAGAACAATTCATCGTGGTCCGCGAAAAAGCCCAGCTGGCGGTTCGTCGTGTACGTAAAGGTGTAAACATGCCGTCCTGGCGGAAGCATGACGTTGGCCCTGCCAAAGTAGATGCGCTTCCCATTGGAATAGTCTTCGACGCGAAAAGGCTCGTTAGCCGAATCGCGGGTGGCCGAGAGCGCCTGAAAGTCAACGACATACCGGTTGCCGTACAGATCCCTGTACCGTGTCGGGAATTCTCGAAGCAGACCGTGGCGAATCTGCGCGCCCGTGCTGACAACTGCAATCCTCTCGGTAACGAGCAGAGAGGAATCGTCTTCCACGGTAATGTCGCTATGAAAATCAACTATGCGTTCGGACTGCGCAAAAACGGGCCGGCTAAACGGCAGAAGGACCCCAAAGAGGAGAAGCCAGCGAATTGTTAGAAAGCGGGGCATCACCGATTGCTTGTGCTTAGTGTAACGGGCCACACACATCCACAACGCGACAATTGCCACACGAGTGCCCGGGTCTGTACTATGCACGCTGCGGAGGTTTCGCGTGCTTTCCAGGCGATCAGGGACTGCCGTGCTGCTCGGCTTAAGCGTTCTGGTGATACTTGCGGCCAGTCTTGCGCCGCGTGTGCGAACAGCAGATCCCTCGCGTCGTTCGGGATGACAACGAGCTAGGTTTTTTTCGCAAGCCGTCAAGGCCAGGGCAGTGCTAAGCCCTATGAACGATTTTGCCGCCAACAATCGTTGCCACCGGGCCACCTTTGAAAGTTCGTCCGTCGAAAGGTGAGTTGCGCGATTTGCTCGCGGATTCCTTCACGCGATAGGTCCACGGACGATCCACGGAGAAAATCGTGATGTCTGCCGGTTCGCCCACGGCGATTTTGCGTTCTTTTCCCAGAACCCGGGCGGGTCCGGTGGTGAAGAGTTCGACCATGCGCAGGAGCTGGATTCTGCCGCTGTGTACAAGCTGCTCCAGCGCCAGACCCACAGCCGTCTCGAAACCCAGGATGCCAAAAGGGGCTTTATCGAACTCCACATCCTTGATTGCGGGCTCGTGTGGCGCATGATCCGTGGCAATCGCATCGACGGTGCCATCGCTCAACCCCTGCAGTAGTGCTTCGCGGTCTTCGCGCGCAGCCAGCGGCGGATTCATCTTGAAGCGTGAATCGTAGGTAACGTCCTCATCGATCAAAGTGAAGTGGTGCGGCGTCACTTCACACGTTACATGCAGACCATGTTGTTTAGCAAAACGCACCTGTTCCAGCGATGATTTCGCTGAAAGATGCGCGATGTGCAGACGTGCTCCAGTCAATTCCGCAATCTGCACGTCGCGCGCGACGCAGACAGATTCCGCCGCGGCTGGCATGCCGGGCAGGCCCAGTCGCGTCGAAGCCACACCCTCGCGCATGCTGGCACCCGCGGCCAGGGAGACATCTTCAGCGTGTTCGATCACCGGAAGCTCAAGCGAACGGCAATAGTCCATGATCTGCCGCGCCAGTTTCGCTGTAGCGATGGGCTTCCCATCATCAGACACCGCCACAATACCCGCTTCGCGCATCGCGGCGATGTCGGAAATCGATTCGCCTTTACTTCCGATGCTGGCCGCACCGATGGGCCAAACACGCACATGTCCCTGAACCTTAGCGCGATCGACGATGAATCGCGTGATGGAAGCGTTGTCGTTCACCGGCCGGGTGTTCGGCATGCAGCACACGGCAGTAAACCCACCGCGCGCTGCCGCCAAAGTCCCGGTTTCGATCGTTTCCGAATTCTCCTGCCCCGGTTCCCGCAGATGCACGTGCATGTCGATGAAGCCCGGTGCGACGATCAGGCCGGAAGCGTCGAAGGCCTCGACTCCGGCTTCTACCGCTAACTTGCCGCAGGCCGCCATTTCCTTGATCCGGCCGTCTTTCAGCAAAATATCTCTCGGCGCGTCGGTATGTGATGCAGGGTCCAGGACGCGGCCGTTCTTAATCAGAAGCATGTGCAGTTTCCTTGGGTGGCGGTTCGGGCCGGCCGGCGAGTGCGGGATGCGTGCCGCCCTCCGCCGCGCCAACCATCAGCAAATACAGGATGGCCATGCGCACGGAAACGCCGTTGGTGACTTGTTCCAGAACCGCGGATTGGGGTCCATCCGCGACTTCGGGTGTAATCTCTGTGCCGCGATTGATGGGGCCGGGATGCAAGATCAATGCGTCCGGCTTGGCCAGGCGCATCCGCTCGGCATTCAACTGGTACAGCAGAATGTAATCGTTCTGCGAAAGCGAAGGTTCGTGCAGGCGCTCGGTTTGCACTCTCAATACAATGATCACGTTCGCATCTTCCAGCGCTTCCTCCACGCGATAGACGCAACGAATCGGCGTGCCCGGTGGCCCGATCTTCTCCATCTCTCGCGGAACCCACATCGCCGGGCCCACATAATGTGAAACGGCATCCAAATTTTCCCAATAAATGAATGTTCGAACGAGCCACGCGCGAGTGCGCAATATCCCCGAGGATCGTTACATTCAGGTTACGCAACGTGCCCTTGCGGTCGCGAATCGTCAGCGCGTCCAGCAGTCCCTGCGACGGATGTTCGTGCGTGCCATCGCCCGCATTCACCACGGGAATCTCCAGATGTCGCGCAACGAAATCCGCGGCACCGGAGGAAGAATGGCGCATCACAAAGCAATCGGGCTTCATGGCGTTCAGATTGTTCGCGGTGTCCAGCAGTGTCTCACCCTTTTTCAGGCTCGAGGCTTCGGCCTGCAGATTCATGGTGTCCGCGCCCAGCCGCGAAGCAGCGGTGCCAAAACTAAGGCGCGTGCGCGTGGAATTCTCGAAAAAGGCCAGCACCACGGTTTTGCCGCGCAGGGTGGCCAGTTTCTTCAGGGGTTTCGCTGGATTTCCTGGAAGGGCTTGGCTTGATCGAGAATGAATGAAAGTTCGTCCGCGGAGAGCGGTTCAAGGGCTAGCAAATCACGAAATTTATAGGTCACCTTGGCACTCGTTTGAACTCGAGGCGGACCCGGGAGCGTCGAGGGGTTCACCGCCCCTGCTGGAAAACTATTCTACGTGGACACGCGCCAGGACGCAAAAGATGCTTGTGCAAAAGCCGGCAAGTGCTGCGTGAAGAATCGCGATTCCGGCCTCGACACGATCCACCAATACCACACGTTCTTCGTTGTCGATTTCCGTCAAGCGAACCTCAATGATCTCGGTATCGCTGGTCTGGATGGTACGGCCCACGTATTGCGCTTCGATCGGCATTTCGCGATGGCCGCGATCGATCAGCACGCACAAGGAAACGCGTTTCGGACGACCGAGATCGAACAGGCCGTTCATGGCCGCGCGGATGGTTCGTCCGGTGTAAAGAACATCGTCGACGAGCGCCAGATCCATGCTGTCCACGCCGAACGAGATTTGCGAAGACTGCAGCACGGCCTGAGGCGCAACCTTCGACAGGTCGTCGCGATAGAGAGTGATGTCCAGCGTTCCCACAGGGACCTCGACGCCGTCAATACCGCGCATCGCCTGGGCGATGCGCTGCGCCAGGGGCACGCCGCGCCGGCGAATGCCGATCAGCGCAAGATTTCGCGTCCCGCCACTTTTCTCTACGATCTGATGAGCGAGGCGCTGCAAAGTGCGGTCTATTTCCGCCGCGGACATTAATTGTGATTTCTCGATGAGGCGCATGCGCGTAATGCTAGCACAACTCCATTGCGCTGAGAGCCGGGCGGCGAACGGCAAAGCCTGGCTGGGCTGTGCAGACTGCTTGCGGTCCCTGCCAGCGTGCTAGACTTCGGCAGAATACGAGGTGTGCCATGAGATTGGATGGAATGAAGTCGATGCACTGGCCCCTGAAGATTTGCTTTGCGGCCTTGGGGATTGTGCTGCTTGCAGCTGCGGCCGTTTGTGGTCAGACGCAAAACAAAACCACGCCCAAGGCCCAAGCGCCTCCCCGCCGGCCAAAACTGGTGGTCATGCTCGTGGTGGACCAGATGCGCGCGGATTATGTTGAAAAGTTTCGCGCCGAATGGAGCTCCGGTCTGAAGCGATTGCTGGAAGAAGGCGCGTGGTTCCGCGCGGCCGCCTATCCCTATGCCTCAACGGAAACTTGCGTAGGCCATGCCACGATTTCGACCGGCGCTTTTCCGTCAAGTCACGGAATGATCAGCAACTCCTGGTGGGACCGCGACGCGCAGAAGACGGTCACATGTACCAGTGATCCCAACGTGAAAAATGTCGCTTACGCGGGAGGTAGCACAAAAAGCGGCGATTCAGCCTGGCGCATGCAGTTGCCGGCCTATGCAGAAGAGCTAAAGTTTCAGACCGGCGGAGCGACGCGCGTCGTCACATTTTCGCTGAAGGCTCGCGCAGCCATTACCTTGGCGGGGCACAAGGCCGACGCAGCGACTTGGTTCGATGGTGACAGCGGCTCGTGGGTAACTTCTTCGCCCTACGGCACGATGCCCTTCGTAGAAGACTTTGTGAAAAAGCATCCTGCGGCGGAGGACTACGGAAAGACCTGGTCTCTCAGCTTACCGTCAACCTCTTATTTGTATGAGGACCAGACTGCGGGCGCCGTGCCACCTGATGGCTGGAGCAACACTTTTCCCCATGCTCTGCGCGGAAAGGAGGGAAGCACGACCGCCGACCAAGCTTTTTACGAGCAATGGTCGACGAGCCCCTTTGCCGATACTTATCTGACGAAATTGGCATTGGCCGCTGTCGATTCCCTGGGACTAGGAAAGAGCGGTGCCACAGACTATCTCGGTGTCAGTTACTCCTCGGTCGATTACGTCGGTCACGCATTTGGGCCACGCAGCCGCGAGATCCAGGACATCCTGGTGCATCTCGACAAGGATCTCGGCGAACTCTTCACGCACCTCGACCAGAAAGTCGGCCGGGGCAATTATGTCGTGGGGTTCAGCGCTGATCACGGCGTTGTGCCTATTCCCGAGGAAATGCAAAAAACGGGCGCCGATGCCGGAGTTCTGAATCTTGCCGAACTGAAAGATCGCCTGGAGAAAGCTTTGGAGCCGTTCAACTACACCAAGCCGGTAATTTCGCGGATCAGCGGCAGCGACATCTACTTTTCGCAAGGAATCTACGGCCAGTTGAGGCAAGACCCCGCAGCGATGCGCACGGTAATCAATGCTGCGCAGACAGTGCCGGGAGTCGCGGCCGTTTATCGAGCGGAAGACTTGCACGGCGGCAGCAACAGCGTTTTTCAAACGCGTGTAGCCATGGAGTTGAGTTTCTTTGTGGGCAGAAGCGGTGACCTGTTCTGTCGTACCCAAACCCTACTGGTTGCTCGATGATACCGTTGCAGGAAAAGCGCGCGACTACGCTACGGGGCACGGCACTCCTTACAATTACGACCAGCACGTGCCCATTCTTCTGATGGGATACGGAATTCAGGCTGGCGAATATTTTGCTCCGGCCACCCCGGCCGACATTGCGCCCACGCTTGCATCGCTGACGGACGTCACCCTGGCCACGCGTGATGGGCGAGTGCTCTCTGAAGCGCTACGAAAACGCGAAGCCCAATAGCCTCAGCTCATTTCCCGCAGGATTTTGCGGAATCGCACCGCACCTTCGTGCTATTCTCTGCTGACGTGAGTTCCACTGACCGCGTTGACCTCCGTGTTCAGGTTGGCGCCCTGCGCCTGGCTAATCCCATCATTACTGCGAGCGGCACCTTTGGCTACGGGTTGGAATTCGCTCATTTGATGGATCTGAACCGATTGGGGGGGCTGGTCACCAAAGGAATCTCATTGCGAGCCCATCGAAGGGGCGCCAGCCCCGCGCCTGTGTGAAACAGCTTCCGGAATGCTAAACGCGGTAGGCCTCCAGAATGTCGGGGTGCAATCGTTCGTTACTGACAAGCTGCCACTGTTGCAAAAATACAACACCCAAGTCATCGTCAATGTTTTCGGCTATTGCCTCGAGGATTATGTTGAAGTCATCCGCCGTCTAGAGGACTCCGAGGGAATTGCCGCTTACGAACTGAATATCTCCTGCCCGAACGTCAAAAAGGGGGGCATGCAGTTCGGCAGTAACCCTGCTCTTGTGGAAGAGGTAGTTGGTGCGGCCCGAAAGGCCGCGGTGAAACGTCCACTTTGGGTGAAGTTGATGCCTCTTGTTACAGACATTGGACTTATCGGGCGTGCCGCCGAGTCTGGCGGTGCCGACGCACTCACCGTGGCCAACACCTACCCTGCCATGGCCGTGGATTTTAGAACGGGAAGGAGTAAATTAGGGAACCTGACGGGTGGTCTGTCCGGCCCGGCTATCAAGCCGATCACGCTGCGACTTGTTTGGGAAGCAAAAAAAGCGGTGAAGATCCCCGTTCTTGGCCTCGGAGGCATCGAAACAGTGGAAGATGTTCTGGAATACCTGGCGGTGGGTGCGACTGCCGTACAGGTAGGTACGGCCAGTTTTACTGACCCTACGATCAGTGAGGGACTTGTGAAGGGCCTTGCACGAGCTGTATCCGAGGCTAACATGTTAACTATCAGTGGGTTGCGCGACAAATTCGCAGCTGAAAATGGTTGACATAATGCATCATTTTTGCTACGCTTTTTGAACGTTTGTAGTAAGAACAACACACTATGAGACGACCACTCTTCATGACTTGGGCTGCCATCCGCTGGCTACCCTTGATGTTCCTCATCGCTCCGGTGATGGAAGCTCCTCTCGTAGCTCACTTGAGTGAGCCTGTAAAGCCCATCAAGGTATGGGTGGGCAACGCCAGTTGGTATGGGCCGGAGTTTGACGGCAAGAAGACGGCAAATGGTGAGCGATTCAATTGTGAGAGTCTGACTGCAGCGCATCCAAACCTGCCATTCGGTTCCTGGGTGCGAATCGTGAACACGCGGAACGGCAAGTTTGAAGTTGTGCGCATAAATGACCGGGGACCCTACCAGGAAGGGCGCGAAATTGATGTATCCTATCGCGTAGCCCGGAAGATCGGCCTGATCAATTCTGGGGTAAGCCAGGTGCGGCTGGAACTCATGCAGCTTCCGCCCAGGCGAACCCGAGGAGACAAAAGCCAGGAGTGAACCTTCACGGGCCCTCTAAACCGTGACCTTTGACGCCCATCCACGCAGCAGCCTGATCGTAGCCCTCGATTTTGATTCGTTATCCACCGCCATTAAATTCGCCAAGCAAGTAGCCGATCTCGTCGGCATGTTTAAGATTGGCATGCAGCTCTTTACCAGCGCGGGACCGGAAGCGGTCCGTCAGGTATCGCAACTCGGAGCAGGTGTCTTCCTCGATCTGAAATTCCACGACATTCCCAATACCGTGGCGGGAGCAGTGCTGGCGTCGGCGGGCTTGCCAGGCGTTCAGTTGGTGAATATACATGCACTCGGTGGCACGACGATGATGCGCGCCGCAGTCCAAGCCATCAGTGCCGGAGTACCCATGGGCGCGGATCGGCCACGGCTCCTGGCCGTCACGATTCTGACGAGCATGGACCAGAAGGCCATCCGTGAAGTCGGGATTGGCGGACCCCCGAAATCTCGCGTGTTGAAACTGGCTAAGTTGGCGCAATCTGCCGGTGTGGATGGAGTGGTAGCTTCCATACAGGAAGCGAAAGCGATTCGCAAATTGTGTGGGCGTGAATTTCTGATCGCCACACCGGGCGTGCGGCCAAAAGATAAGAACGCGAAGCAAGATGACCAGGCCAGGACCGCGACGCCCCGCGAAGCTATTAAGGCCGGAGCGGATTTTGTCATCGTCGGACGTCCCATCCTGGCGGCTGCCGATCCGCGCGCCGCTGCGCAGGAAATTGTGGACGAAATCGCCAGCGCGAAATAGACACGCAGATTCGCAGAATCCATTCAACCAGGCGGGAGAGAAACATGCCGGATCTTTCCGCGGACCGTAATTCAATTCTTCAACAATTGAAGCAAGCCGACGACGACGCAGAACGCTTGCTTAACGGGAAGTCTCGCGAGCCGGTAAACTGGCAACCGACTCAAGGCACTTCCTGGAGCAACTGGCCGTGTTTCGATCACTTGGCGCGCGTCAACCGAGGCTATTGCCAGGCTCTACTGGCAGCGGTGGAGAATGCGCGTGAAACGAGAGCGCGCAGCCCTCAGTCAACTTCAATCGCGTTCTTTTCAAGAACCCGTTCGTACCACTCATTCGTTTTACCGTAGGTACAGGACTGCTGGTCATCCATGCGCATGACCGCAGGCACCTCTGGCAGGCGGAGCGCATCCAGGATGCTCCAGGCTTTCCAAAGGCCAGTTGATACTCCATAAGCCCGTTTGACCACGGATTCCACTCTCTCGTACCATCGAAACGTCCGCCTTCCGAATCTCCTTATGGCCACCAAGTCGAAAAGCATCATTGTTGGAACTGCCGGACATATCGATCACGGAAAGTCCACGCTCATCGAGGCCTTGACTGGAACGCATCCCGACCGGCTGGAAGAAGAAAAACGCCGCGGCATTACCATCGACCTGGGCTTTGCGTTTTTGGAAGAGGGTGGAGTGCGCTTCGGATTCGTGGATGTGCCCGGCCACGAGCGGTTCGTGAGGAATATGCTGGCCGGCGCCTCGGGCGTGGACCTTGTCCTGCTCGTGATTGCCGCGGACGAAGCCATCAAACCGCAGACGCGTGAGCACTTTGAGATTTGCCGCCTCCTGGGAGTAAAGCGCGGCGTGATTGCCCTGACGAAAAGTGATCTCGTCGATTCGCAATCGCGAGAACTTGCGCGCATGGAAGTGGAAGAGTTCGTGAAAGGATCGTTTCTGGCGAATGCGGCGATTGTGCCGGTCAGTGCGAAGAACGGCCAAGGCTTGGCTGAGCTGAAGGTGGCGTTGCAGAAGGCCGCCGTCGAAATCCGCGAAAAAGATGCGGCCCGCTATTTTCGTTTACCAATTGACCGTTCTTTTCCCGTCAAGGGTTTCGGCACCGTGGTTACCGGCACTCTGATTTCCGGGCAGGTTGCCGTCGGCGACGAGGTCGAACTGCTCCCCGAAGGAAAGCGCTTGCGGGTGCGTGGACTGCAGACCGGTGGGAAAACCGTTGAACGCGCCGAAGCCGGGCAACGAACGGCCGTAAACCTTGTCGGAGTGGAGCACAGCGCTGTGCGCCGGGGCATGGTGATCGCGGCGCCAGGACGTTTCCGTTCGACACGTCGAGTCGACGTGCGGCTCGAATTGCTTGCTTCCTCGCCGCCCTTGAAACATCGCGCCCGCGTCCATTTCCACGCCGGAACCAGCGAAACCATTGGCGAGGTTTATCTCTACGAAAAAAGCCAACTGGCGCCCGCGGAAACTGGCTTGGCGCAGGTTCGCTTGCAGAGTGATGTGGTGCTTGTAAAAGACGATCGCTTCATCGCCCGGCAGTTCTCGCCGGTGATCACCGTGGGTGGTGGAGAAGTTCTGGACCCGCTGGCTCGTCGTCACACGCAGAAAGATACAGGCCGCGTTGTATTTCTTGAAATTCTGGAGCATGGTTCCCGTGAAGACGCCATGCGCGCAATGACCGAGCGCAACCTCCTCGGAGTCCCTGCGGCAGAAATCGTTGCTCGTACCGGCTGGCTTGATCGAGAGCTACAAGAGGCCGCGAACAACCTCAGCCAGTCCAAAGCTGTGCGCATTGTTTCCGCCGAACCACTGGTATTGTTTTCCGAACCGCGCTTCCAGGAAATCTGCGAAAAACTCCGCCAGCGCGTGGAGAAGTTTCACAAGGACAACCCCTTGCTGCCCGGAATAACGCGGGAGGATTTGCGCTCCAGCTTGGGTAGGCGGGTTCGCCCAGAGACCTTTCGCTCTGCCCTGGAAGAACTCGTCCATCAGAAGAAACTGACGCTGCAGGCCGACCTGGTAAAAAAGCCCGGTTCTGAAATTACACTCACGGCTGAGGAGGAGCGGGCCAGGCAGCAGATCGAGCTGGCTTTTGCGAAGGCGGGGCTGGCGGTCCCTTCGGTTAAAGAGGTATTGACGCAACTGTCCATCGAAAACCGCCGTGCAGAGAAAATTCTGCAGATCCTGCTAAGGGATAAAATCTTGGTGCGAGTTTCAGCAGATCTGATATTCCACACGGAAGCGCTCAGCAAGCTCTCCGCGTTGTTGGCCGGCTACAAAAAAACCAAAGGCGAACGCATCAACGTAGCTTCTTTCAAAGAGCTGACCGGCATAACCAGGAAATATGCCATCCCCTTACTGGAATACCTCGACCGGCAACGCTTGACCCGGCGGGCAGGCGATGAGCGTGTTATCCTGTAGGGGAATAAACGGCATAGCTTTGCCGCGTAGGCCATCCTACACCGGTTGAAAAATAGCGCCGGAGAAGAGTTTGTTTGGAGGCAGTTCATGGGTGAATTCAGTATTTTCCACTGGTTGGTCGTTCTTGCCATCGTACTCATTTTCTTTGGCGGGCGCCGCATTCCAGAGGTTATGAAGGGTTTGGGAGAGGGCATCCGAAGTTTTAAAGAAGGCGTGTCGGGTGCTGAAAAGGCCGCCACGCAGACTCCATCGACAACCGTTGCGGCTCCTGGCGGACTCACAGCCAAGTCCGGTAGCGGGCAGGTGGCACTGAATTGGAGCGCGGTCGCCGGAGTGGCGACTTACAACGTCAAGCGCTCTGGCACCAGCGGCGGCCCGTATGCCCGGATTGCTTCGACCTCGGCGACCAGCTACACCGATGAAGGTTTGGCTGCCGGAACAACGTTCTACTACGTGGTGTCGTCAACTATTTCCTCCACCGAAAGCGGAAATTCCGTGGAAGTAAGCGCAACGACAGCTTAGTTCGCGCTCCCTGTCTAATTCCTGGAAGCAAGCGTGGGAAATCCCCTTTCCCCGATGGCGGAAATTTGTGTCCAAAGAGTAATCAAGCCCCTTTTCTCTCAAACCAAAACAGTACCTTTGACCAGTAGAGCCACTGCAACTTTTTCCGCAAACTCGGTTTTGACAAAGTGCCCGGCGGAACAAATCAAGTCGAGGAAAACGAGAACTAAGGAGACGGGGAATGATGATTAAATTCTCGAAGTGGAGTATTTTGCCCGCAGCGGTGCTGCTGATGGGAGCAGTGGCCCTGGCGCAGGATACTTCTACGCAGAGCACCACGACAACGACGACGCCTAGCACCACACCTGCGCCGAAGCCGACCGTGGGGCAGCGCAAGGAAAATCAGCAGGATCGCATCGCCCAGGGCGTGAAGAGCGGCCAGCTGACTGCCGGTGAAACTTCGCATCTCGAAACGAAGGAAGCGGCGATTAACGGCGAAACGCGTGCTGACCGCGCGGCAAACGGCGGAAAGCTCACGCAAGCCGAAAAGCAGCAGATCAACGGACAGCAGAATCAGCTTTCCAAGCAGATCTACAACGACAAGCACAATGCCAATACCGCTCAGTACGGCAACAATAAAGTCGGACAGCGCCGCGAGAACCAGCAGGATCGCATCGCCCAAGGCATCAAGAGCGGACAGTTGACGGCCGGCGAGACCGCCAAGCTTGAGAACCAGCAGAAGGGCATCAATCAGCAAGTGGCGGCCGATCGCGCTGCGAACGGCGGGAAGCTCACGCCGGGCGAGAAACAGCAAGTCAACAAGGAACAGAACGCGGCTTCGAAGAATATCTACAATAAGAAGCACAACGCGCGGACGCAGCCCCAGACGAAAAAATAACCAGCAATCGAAGAAGTTCAATACGAGCGCCTCGGCATTGCCGGGGCGCTTTTCTCTTGTGCGTCAATCAAGGCCAAAAATAGAACGAGTTTAGGAGCGGCAAGGCCTCTCACGACAGCAGCGACGACTCTCCTTCGGACCAACCGAGCTCGTGAAGTTCCGACAAAAGGCGCGCCAGCGGCAGGCCGACCACGTTGTAGTAGCATCCCTCGATGCGCGGGATGTATCGGCCGGCCCGGCCCTGAATGGCATAAGCCCCCGCTTTATCGTGTGGTTCCTCGGTCGCCAGATACCGCGTTATCTCATTCGCCGTTAGCCGGTCGAAATGCACCAGCGTCGTTTCTACAAACGTGCGCCGTTCGGCGTCGGGCAAACGAATCAGCGAAACGCCGGTGACAACGGAATGCGTGCGGCCGGAAAGTTTTTCAAGCATGTGGCGGGCATCGTCGGTCGAACGGGGCTTGCCAAGGACCTGGCCCTCGAGTACCACGACGGTATCCGCCGCAATCACGATGGCCGGTCCAACCGAGCGCGCGGCCACGAGTTCCGCCTTCGCGCTGGACAAGCGCTGAACGAGTTCGGTGGGTACCTCGCCGGGTATCGGCGTTTCATCCACGGCGGATGAAATGGTGGAAAATGCCAGGCCGGCATCGCGCAGGATTTGCGCTCGGCGCGGGGAAGTGGAACCAAGAATCAGCCTCATAAAGTTTCGCTCGAGTGCAGAATACTACAGCCAGAGCGTGGTTACAGCTGTGCTCCAGGACAGTCGAATTGCGGCTCTCTCGGGAGAGGAATGGCTCGCGAGAAACGCGATATTCCCTATTAGCGGAAGCATGGCAGGGAAAATCTGGCGCTGCTACCGCTCACAATCTCATCACAATTGCCGCGCGCGACGAAACGAACTGACGGAAAACGCGATGAACACCACACCAACCGCGATGGAAACGCCGATCAGCCAGTGAGCGACGTCGCGGGTCCAGGCGCGCAGGGCAGAATTGAACCAGCCCAGAGCCAGCACCGCGAAAATGGCGCCAACCGCTTCATGAAATAACTGTTTGAGCACGCGCCAGAGGCGCCGAAATCCACGCGGCTCGTCCCGCCGGCTGATGCTTCCCGCAACCGTTGACATAGCAGCATCTTAGCGCAGATTCCTCCGCACTGTCCTTCGCTCGCCCGGCCAGGAGTACAGGTGGGTGGGGTGAATCGTTAGAGGACAACGCCAAAAGCCTAACTTGTATCGAATAAAGTGAAAGTCTACAATCGGGCTTAGATGTACTGGGGAGCTTTCCTTGCAACTCGACGACAACCTGAAGAATCTCCTTCGAGAGCTAGGGCACGCCATCAACGATACGGTTTCCGAGTCGGAACGGATCACCGGGGCAATTGCCGGTGTGCGCGCGCATGGATATGACATCGTGCTAAAACTAGACGCGACCATCGGCCTCGCCAAGCGCGATGCTAACGGCGGCGAAGAGACTCGCATCACCACGCAAGACCGCAGATTCCTGGAATCCCTGCGCATTCAGGTTGACCAGGAATCGATGGAGCAGGAACCGGAAAAAAAGGCTGCTCCGCGGCTCACGATGACACCCCAGGATGTGCGCTTCTTGAAATCGTTGCGAATCGCCACGGACGACATCGAATGAAAAAGCCTCTCCATATTGCGGCAATTGCCGCGTTGGGACTGGCGGTGGTCACCACCTTTGGCTCCCCCCGCGCCTCCGCGCAAGACCCCATCCTCACCCCGATCTTGGTGGACACAGCGGTTCCCATTATCATCAACGCAATCAAACCGACACCGAAGCCCACGGGACTTGCAAAGTTTCAAGGTTTTGTCATGAACGCGAACGGAGCGCAGGTCACCGTGCGCGCCAAGGGTGACGACATGGCCATCAGGACGTTCAGCTTGAGCCAGCCGGCCGCCACAAAGATGCAACAGGTGATTCAAAATGGCGGCTATCAGTACGGCGACAAAATTACCGTGTATTACGATCCGCAGTCGCAGCAGGCCATAAAGTTTAAAGGAAAACCATCGCGGCCCCTCTAAGAGGAGGGACCATGATCCGCTTACCCGCTGTTGCCGGTCAGTTTTATCCCGATAATCCCAAGGAACTTTCCTCACTCGTTCAGCGATACACTCGCGAAAAGAGCAAGCAGGAAAAAGTTCACGCTAAAGCCTGCCTGGTTCCTCATGCTGGATACATCTATTCGGGCCATGTGGCGGGGGCTGTGTTTTCGCGCATCGCGCTGCCAAAGAAGATTGTGCTACTCGGCGTGCGCCATTATCCGCGCGGGGAAGCACTCGCCATTCTTTCTGCTGGAGAATGGCGAACTCCGCTGGGAGACGTCCGCATCGATGAAGAGTTGGCAAAACGCGTAAGCGCTGCCTGCCCCGCTCTGCGCGAAGACGAAGTGGCGCACAGTCGCGAGCACTCCCTGGAGGTCGAACTGCCTTTTCTGCAGGTGCTCAATGCGCAGTTCACCTTTGTGCCCGTCGCTATCGGAACGATTCGCTACCAGGAACTTGTGGACGTGGGGAACGGGCTCGCGCAGGTGCTGGCAGAGAACGCCGAGCAGATCCTTGTGGTGACCTCATCGGACATGAATCATTACGAAAGTGACGAGCGCACACGCTGGAAAGACCGGCTGGCAATCGAACCTATGTTGGACGTGGATGCGTCGGGGCTATACGAGGCGTGCCGCAGGGAATCTATTTCCATGTGCGGACTGGGTCCCGCGGTAGTGATGCTGACAGCGATGCACAAGCTGGGCGTGAAAACGGCTGAACTCGTCAGATACGCCACGTCCGGCGACGTCTCGGGTGATCGGGAAAGAGTCGTAGGCTACGCAGGTATGATTTTTAGCTGAACACCACTGCGATTGTGTTGCCAGAAGTCCTTGCTCGCCCGCCACGGCCAAACCGTCTGGGCTAACTAAGATCAGCCAGCTTTCCTCTTGGTGATTCCAACATGAAAACGGCTCGCAGCAGTTTGCCGCGAGCCGTTTCTCTGAAACACGAAGAACCCTGAAGGATTAGTGCGGCCGTCCGCCTCCGGAAGAAGAAGGATGAGAGGAAGTTGTCGGAGCCGATGAGGTATGAGGAGTTCCCGCGGAGGATCCCCCGCCGCCCCACCCTCCCGCACGGGAAGCGTTTGATGAACCTCCTCCAACGCGCGCAGGTGCAGGCGGCATCACCGGCCGTGCTGGCACAGCCGCGTGCGGAACCGTCGCCACCACAGGTGCATGAGCGGCGGAAGGCATACCGCCGCGTCCCGCCGTAGTTTCGTTGACGGCGGCGACATTGTTATGCGGCTGAACCGTCGAACGCGCGCCCACGGCCGCCTGACTCGAATTTACGAAGCGATGCTCCGCGGCATCGTACACGATCGATGATTGACGACCGGCGCTGGTCTCCCGCACATTGAAATTGTTGGCCGGAATTGCACGCGATACTGGCGCCGGGGCCGCGGCTTTAGGCAAGTTCGCAGCGACCAGGGCGTTTGCCGGCGCATGCTTGACGACGGAAACCTTTTCACCCGTTGCAATGGCAATCGGCGAAGCGCTGACGCTTCCTCGCACCGGGTACACGCCTTGCGTAATGTTAATCGGTGTCTTGCCGTTCTTGTCTAACGGATGCGCCGGGACAAATCCGAGCGTATTGCCTGCATTCACCCAAACTGCCGTCACCGGACGATACGGAATCGGTCTCCCGCCATACCCGCCAAAACCGTTAGGCGTCCAAACCCAGCCGTATGCCGGGGCAAAAACCCAGCCGCCGTAGTGATACGGCAGCCAGCCCCAAGGCGCTGATCCAATGAACGACCAGCCGATGCTCGCGTCCATGTACCAATTTCCAAAACCCGCATCAAAGGGACACCAGCCCAGGCCAACTCCAAACGGGCGCCAGCCGTAGCCATATCCACCCATCGAGAACCAGGAACCGTAGGTGTAGAGATCGGCGAACCCGGAACTATAATTCGAAGTGTTTGTATATTGGTTCGTATAGTTCGTGGCCGTAACCACGCTATCGATTCGGCCAGAAACCCAACGATCGAAATCGTCGCTCGCTGGTGCGCTTGCGATCACTTGGTTTTTTGGATCGGATGCCCGTACGGAAAGAGACTGGCCTTTCTGCAGCGGAGTGGACTTGTCATTGCGTAAGACGGAAACCTGCCCGCCTTCCACATTCACCGTGCTGCCATCGTCAAAATTCTCCAGACGGAACCGCGTGTGCGGGCTGGCTTCCACCGTAAAATCCCCACCCGTCACGCTGAAATAGTCTCCCGTCTGCGAATGAACATAGAAAATAGCGGAGCCCTGCCGAAGCACCAGGCGAGTGATCTTCTCTCCATCATGCAGCGAGAGATCGTAGAATTCCAAAACCGTATTCGCGCTCAGGAACGCCAGGGCGCCATTCTCAAACTCAACTTCGGCGCGACCCGTCCCCGTTGCCAGGGCAGAACCCTCCCGAATCGGCATGTTCAGCGGTGCCGTTTGCCACACAGCTTTAGGATCGGTAAGCGGGTCCTCGTGGAACGAACTGGTGAAGCGCACGTCACCCTGTACCAGGCTCAAGCGAATGATTCGGACATGGCTGGAATCGGCGGTAGCCGTGGTTGCCAGTCCCGCACAGACCAGCAAAATTGCCATACAAAGGAAGGCAGTCGATCGAACTTTCATGGCGTACCTCGAGGTGAGCAAGCTCCCTGTAATGTTAGACGATAACGCAGTTCCCGGGGTTGCGTTAGCGAAATAATAAGCGTTCTAGAAGACTGTTGAGCAGGTTGAGCCGCAATGTTGAGCTTGTGTCACGTAGCGTCTTCGACAGAGCCAGTATAGGTGTGGGCGATGACACCGATAAAAACTATTCATTCCCAAGTTCTTGACAGCAGAGAGTTTACCCGATAACTTGCCTAATCTAAGAATCCTCCATGGGTCCTTCGTTTTACAACTGATCTCGCTCGCCAACGGCGAGTAGCCGAAGCCAAGCTAGGCAGTGGGATTTCCCGTCTAAACGGGACATGGCGGACTTTTTAGGGGGGATAGCATGCGGGGATTCATTCGACTTTTTTCTTTGATTCTTCTTTTAGCAGCTTGGATTGATGTTCCACGGGCGCTTGGGCAGGGTGGCGCTACCGGAGCGATCAGCGGAACGGTCACAGATGTGAGCGGCGCCACGGTTGCGGAAGCCGATGTGCAAATCTTCAACAGCGCCACGGACCTTTTGGTGCGGCATCAAACTACAGGCTCCGATGGTTCCTTTGTGGCTACGTTGCTCCCGCCGGGAAACTACTTCGTGGTGGTGAATAAGTCTGGTTTTTCCGAAGCAAAGGCCACGGGCGTCGAAGTGCGCGTCACAGAAACGACCCGCTTTACCATCTCCTTGAAGCCCGGTACGGTCAGCGAAAAAGTGGAAATCTCTGCTCAGGTGGCCACGGTCGACACCACCGCTGCCACAACGGGTGAAACTCTGGGACATGAAACGATCCGTGAGCTTCCTCTCGCAACGCAGAACTACCAACAGTTGCTCACTCTCAGCACCGGCGCGCAAAGTGAACTGAACGCTTCCGCGCAACTGGGCCGCGGCGTTACCAAGATCTTCGTGAATGGCCAGCGTGAGGATAACAACAACTACCAAATCGAAGGAATCAGCGCCACCGACTATAACGTGGCGCAGAATTACTACGTGCCTCTCCCGAACCCCGACGTGCTGCAGGAATTCAAGGTCCAAACGTCACTCTACGACGCCAGCCAGGGGCGTAACGGCGGCGGTGACGTCAACGCCATCCTGCGAACCGGCACCAGGGAGTTTCACGGTGATGTGTACGAGTTCTTCCGCAACGAAGTGCTCAACGCCAACGAGTTCTTTCAAAACGCCAGTGGCCTGAAGCGCCCGGAAGTCCGGCAGAATATTTTCGGAGGTAGCCTCGGCGGCCCCCTGGTAAAAGAGAAATTTGGATATATTTTCGGAAACTACCAGGGAACGCGGCAAGTGAGCGCGCTGTCTCCAGGAACCCAGATCAATAATCCTGGCTTCCCGATTCTTCCCACCGACCGCAGCGCTGCGAATCTCGCCAGCATCTTCAGCACCCCGGCCGTGGCTCCTTCAGCGAGCAATCCCGCTGGTTGTGCCGCTGCCCCTATCTCCATAGATCCCGTTGTTCTGAAGCTCTTGAACTTCCAGAGCACGCAATTTGGCAACACCCCCGGCGGGTACTTGATTCCCTCCGTCGCAGGCACGCCGGGCGTCAGCGTCAATCCCACCACATGCCAGGTCACCGTGAATACGGCTCCGTTCCTCTACAGCAAACCCGGCACGTTTTCCGACAATCAGTTCACCATCAACTGGAATAAGGAATTCAATTCCAGCCGCGACAAGCTCAGCGCGAATTTCTTTTTCTCCAACTCCTCCAGCCTCTTGCCGTTCGGCGCTGGCGGTCTGCAAGCTTCTCTGGGAGGTACCCTGGCGAGCAGCATCAGCGCCACGGACCTGGATTTTCCCTATCACATCCCGGTCGCGGCGCGATTCTTCAGCATCGGAGAAACTCACCTTTTCACGCCCAGCCTGGTGAATGAATTCCGCTTCGGCTATGTGCGCATGAACTACGACTTGTTGAATGTGCCTCCGGTCACCGCCGCGGATCTGGGCATTGACCGCCCCTCCAACAACATTACGCAGTCCATCTACAAATTCACGTTCAACACTTCGGGCTTCCAGCTCGGACCGACGCCCCCCGCCAACCAGTATCAGACCCAGAACAATTTCAACTTTGTCGAGAATGTCAGCTGGGTAAAGGGCGCCCACGTTTTTCGCTTTGGCGCCGAACTTACCCGCGTCAATCTTGACAAGCTCTTTCCGCAGACCTTCAACGGCCAGATCTTTTTCCTGAACAGCGCGGGCTTGACCGACTGGCAGAACTTCCTGCAAGGCGCCTCGGCCTTCAGTTTTGGTGGCGGCGGCGTGTATAACCACCAATACCGCGCCACGGATTATGGCTTCTTTGTGCAGGACGATTGGAAGGTCAGGCGCAACCTCACGTTAAATCTTGGATTGCGCACCGAGATTGACGGGGCTTTCAGCGACAATCTCTGCCACCTCGGCAATATCGATGAGAGCCTGGCCGCGCAAAATCTCTACCCCATGATTTACGGGGGCTGCGCGAATACCCTGAATGTTCCCGGATTGACGGGCAATGGCAGCGACACGACATTCAAGAATGCGTATTCCACCGGGCTCGCGCCGCGCATCGGTCTGGCCTACGACCTTGGCGGCAAGGGTACAACCACCATTCGAGCGGGCTATGGTATTTACTTCGTCCGCGAAGACGTTGGGACCGCCGACCAGCTTTCCTTCCAGGCCCCGTTCTTGCCCATTACTTTCGGCGCTTCCAACCCAGGCTGCCTGGCCACCTATTTTTCGCAAAATCCCGCGCCTGGCTGCACGAATAACGGACTCCCCGTCGCCGGAACGCTGGATCCAAACTTCATTCCGTGCACCGCGGCGTTCCTGGGTTTCCCGGGAGGCAACTCGAACCTGGCGGGAAACTTCGGCTGCGCGGCAGGAAGCCCTGGAACGATTCCCACAACCAATCTATTCGTGCTGGCGGTACCGCGGAAATTCGTCATGCCGAATACCCAGCAGTGGAACATGACGATTCAGCGCGATCTGGGCAAGCAGTGGGTCTTGGAAGTTGGTTATGTGGGAACCCACGCGGTGCATTTGCGCGAAACGCGAACCAACATTCCCGGGCAAGACGCCAGCCCTACGCATCCGGTGACCATCACCGACGTGAGCGGGAACACTTACCAGATCACCGCCAATACCTTTGCCAATGGCCCCGCACGTTCTCCAATCCCGGCCATCAACGGCTACGGCGGCTTCCAGATTTTCGCGAATGATGCTTATTCGCACTACAATTCCTTGCAGACCACCCTCTCGCGTCGCTGGGCCCATGGCTACGTGCAAGCGGCTTACACCTTCTCCAAATCGACGGACGCGACCTCCAGCGGTAATACCGCGTTGAACACCGCCTACAACAATGAGGCCGACCTGAAATGGTCGCGGGGTTGGTCGGACTTCGATCGGCCGCAACGTCTGGCTTTGAGCTATCGCTACGATCTGCCATTCTTTGCCAGCGGTAACGATTGGAAGCACGTAGCGCTTGGCAATTGGACGATCAGCGGAATTACCATCATCCAGTCTGGCACCCCTTTCTCCGTCACCGATTCGCTCGCTGGATCTGGGTTCCTTTCCCCTGGATACACGCCGACTCTCAACGGAAGCCTCGCCACTGGTGGCACGGTGGCCGGTGGCTACACGAAGGGAAGCACTGTAAGCCGCCTGAACGGATATCTCGACGTCTCTAACTTCGCTCCCGCGCCGCTTCTCTATCCCACGCAATGCGTTTCGGATTCCAACTTCTGCACCACGAATTTCGGCGTTCTGGGCCGCAACACCTATCGAGGTCCCTACCAGCAGAACTGGGATTTCTCCCTGATCAAGAACTTCCAGTTTGGAGAGCGGTTCAACCTCCGCTTCACCACCGACTTCTTCAACATCTTCAACCATGCCAGTTTCGCGAGCCCCGCGATCAACGACGTGGAAACCATCACCCACGATGCCAGCGGCAACCCCACGTTCGGCGGGCCGTTCGGCAAAATCTTCTCGACGGTTGGCACGCCACGGCTGATTCAGTTTTCGCTGAAGCTGGCGTTCTAGAACAAGCATCCTCAGTCGATGGCTCACACAGGGGGCGTGGCCAGTCCGCGCCCCTGCTTTCTTTCCCGCGGAAGAACCTCGCGGCAAGTGGTGATATGATTTTTCCGCCATGGCTAAAATCGCAACCCGCGTTTCACAATTGACCGGCGAGGGTGCGCTCGCGGTTTACACCCGCGCCAAGGAACTCGAAAAACTTGGCCGGTCCATCATTCATCTTGAGCTCGGTGAGCCGGATTTTCATCCGGCAGCGCCCGTGGTGGATGCAGTCCGCGCCGCAGTTTCCGGAGGGCGCGACCGCTACGTCTCCACGCGTGGCATTCCTCCTTTGCGCGAAGGCATCGCGGAGTATCTGAAGCGCACGCGAAAACTGGATGTGCGCGCCGAACAAGTCCTGGTGGCGCCGGGTTGCAAGATGGCCCTGGCGCTGGCCATGATGGCGCTGATTGAGCCCGGCGATGAAGTGCTCTACCCCGATCCCAGCTTTCCGATTTACCCCTCCTTTACTCGCGGCCTGGGCGCCAAGGCCGTCCCTTATGCCTTGCGCGAGAGAAACAGGTTTCAGCCGGACATGGCGGAAATTGCCGCAAAAATCACACCCAAGACCCGCATGCTGATTTTCAATTCCCCGAATAATCCCACGGGCACAGTGTTCAACGAAGCCACACTCCTGCAAATTGCCGAGCTCGCCAGGAAACACGATCTTTGGGTGATCGCCGATGAAATCTATGCGCGCATCTTGTTCACTGGCGAGTACAAATCCATTTGGACGCTGCCCGGCATGGCGGAACGCACCGTGATTATCGACGGTTTTTCGAAGTCCTTCGCCATGACCGGATGGCGCCTGGGTTACGCCGTGGCGCAAACGCGCGTGATCGATGCTTTGGACATGCTGGTGCTCAATACCTTTACGTGTACCGCGGAGTTCACTCAGGTTGCGGCCATCGAAGCTTTGCTGGACATCACCAGTGCCGTCCCTGCCATGGTTGAAGAGTATCGTAAGCGCCGCGACCTCTTTGTCGCCAAGCTCAATAAAATTCCAGGCTTCCGTTGCCAATCGCCCGACGGCGCCTTCTACGCCTGGGTAAACATCGAGGAAACCGGCAGGTCTGCGGAAGAGGTTCAGAAAGTTTTGCTGGAAGAAGTGGGAGTGGCGGGAATCGCGGGCGCGGCATTTGGCTCAGAAGGTAAGAACTTCCTGCGATTCTCTCTGGTGAGTGCGCCACATCTTCTCGAAGAGGCGCTGGAGCGCATTCGCCGCGTGTCGTCCCACTGGCGCGCTACCGTGGCTCTCTGAACCGTCGCGCTCTCCAAAGAGATCTGCAGTTTGCTTTTTCCAATGTTGCATAGCTGGGGGGGCGGTACGTGATGAAACATTCGCTGCACGCCAGTATGGGACTTCTTCTTGTCGTCACTTGGACGCATTCCGCGGCCGGTCAGGCCACACCCTATCCCACCGGCGACGTAAAGAAAACTTACGATCGCCTGCTCGTCGAAATCGACAAGATCCCCATGTACGACAATCACGCCCATCCCGGCTTCGCCGACGATTCCGATGTCGATGCCATGGCCGCCCCGCCCGACGAGAGCCCCACCTTCCGTCTCCGCGACGATAATCCGGAATTCGTCGCTGCCGCGAAATCGCTATTCGGTTACCCGTACGATGACTTCAAGCCCGAGCATGCCAAATGGCTTGCCGACAAAAAGAAAGCGGCGCAACAAGCCGGTGGCACCGCATATTTCGACGGCATCCTGGACAAACTAAACGTGCAAATCTGCCTCGCGAATCGCGCCATGATGGCTCCCTATCTGGACCCTAAGCGATTCCACTGGGTGTTCTTCGGCGATGCCTTCTTCTATCCCTTCGACAACCGCCAGCAAACAGCCAGCACCCCCGACATGGGTGTCTATGTCCCGCTTCAGGAGAAAATGCTGGCTCGCTGGAAGAAGCAGGAAGGCATTGACGGACTTCCGGCGGACCTGGCCGGCTATGAAGAGTTTGTGCGCCGCGCCATGGCCGACAATCAGAAGCAAGGTGGCGTGGCAATCAAGTTTGAAGCGGCCTACTTTCGCACCTTGTATTTCACCGATCCTCCGCGCTCACAGGCCGAAGCGATCTACAATAACTTCCACGCCGGTGGCGCCCCCAACCCCGACGAATACCGCATCTTTCAGGATTACATTTTCCGTGTCATCGCCGACCAGGCCGGCAAGCTTCGTCTTCCCATCCATTTCCACACCGCCGTCGGCATCGGGGATTACTTCAGCCTGCGCCAGGGCAACGTCCTCAATCTGGAAAATGTGGTGCGCGATGTGCGCTACAAAAATGTGACGTTCGTCCTCGTTCATGGTGGCTGGCCGTATGAGCGCGAAGCCGCGCTGCTCACCGCCGTGAAGAACGTCTACCTGGACACTTCCTTTCAGTCGGAAATGCTCTATCCCTCGCAGTTTAAAGAAGTGCTCAAGATGCTCCTCACCCTCTATCCCGACAAGATGATGTACGCTTCCGACGCCTTTCCGTTTAATGAAGCATTGGGCGCGGAGGAAAGTTTCTGGCTGGCCGCTCGCACGTCGCGTACCGCACTTGCTGGGGCGCTAGCCGAATTGCTACTGGAAGGCGCGATTACAGAACCCAAAGCGCTGGAGTTGGCGCGCAACTATCTGCACGACAACGCAGCACGCGTGTATGGAGACAGGAAGCCATGAGCGAAAAACAGCAATTTAAACATATTTCGTGGAATCAAGTCGAGCGCGAACCACTCAACGACAAAATCGACCGGGAGATGGTTGTCGGAGACAAGGTGATGCTCGCGCGCGTATTCATAAAAAAGGGCGGGCACGTCCCCCAGCACCATCACCACAACGAACAAGTGACCTACATCCTCGAAGGTGCCTTGAAATTCGCCATTGACGGCAAGGAAGTTGTGGTGAAAGCCGGCGAGGTTCTTTGTATCCCCGCCAACATGCCGCACGAAGCTTGGGCGCTTGAAGACACACTCGACCTCGACGTCTTCACTCCGCCCCGCGAAGACTGGCTCAACAAGACCGACGCGTATCTGCGCCACGGCAAGTAGCCCTCGGCCGTCAGTCCCCGTCTACCAGATCTTGCAGGCGTTTTCGCGCACCATGGCCTCGCCTTTCGTGCAACCAAACGCCTTGGCAAATGCCTCCATGTTCGATAGCGGACCGTTGGCCCGGAACTTCGCCAGCGGATGCGGGTCCGTGTTGGTCTGCAGCCTCGCCGCCTCCGGCCGTTGATTTGCTCCCCAGACTTGAGCCCAGCCCAGGAAGAAGCGCTGCTCCGGCGTAAAGCCGTCCACATCCTTGGGACGTTTGTCTTCAATGGATTTTTCCTAGGCGGCATAAGCGATCGTCAAGCCGCCCAGGTCGCCAATGCTTTCGCCGAGCACCAGCTTCCCGTTCTGGTGGAGGCCGGGCTCAACCTCGTAGCTGTCGAACTGTTTCACGATGCAATCCCCATGCTCATCGAAACTCTTTCGGTCCTCTGGTGTCCACCAGGTTCGCAGATTCCCCTGACCATCGAATTTGGACCCTTGATCATCGAATCCATGGCTGATCTCGTGGCCGATCACCGCGCCCATGCCGCCATAATTCACGGCATCATCCGCATTCGGATTGTAAAAAGGTGGCTGCAGGATGCCTGCGGGGAACACGATCTCATTCATCGTTGAGTTGTTGTACGCGTTCACGGTCGGCGGCGTCATGCCCCACTCCCCACGGTCCACCGGCTGGCCGATTTTGGCGATCTCGCGAGCCTGTTCGAATTCCGAGCCGTTGCGGTAGTCCGCCAGATAGGAACCGCGCGTCACGCTAAATTTGGAATAGTCGCGCCACTGATCGGGATAGCCGATCTTTACGTTGAACGCCTCCAGCTTCGCCAGTGCCTGCTTCTTGGTTTCCGGCCCCATCCAGGCAAGCGTCGGTATCCAGCCGCCCATCGCAAATTGATAGAAGTCATCGCAAGACTTGCAGGTTTTGTCCAGATTGCTCATGGAAAAACCCCAGTTGGCGTCTGCTTTCACCGTGTGAACAAACGGAAGTACCAACGCACAAGACAAGCAAACAATCAGGCAAGCGCCGAGCGTCATCCCGGCCGATTTACTTTTCATCATTCACTCCAGTTTTGGTATCAGCAGAGAAAATCTCTGCGGTTCAATTTGCAGAACGTCAGTCTAGCAGAAGAATCTTTTCGACGCAGTTCGGCGAAGACACGGGTAGTCGGTCTAAGAGGGATTACTTGGAGGGAAGTAGAGAGGTCCAGTTTTGGAGGAGGGTGAGGGGACGGACGTTTTCGTCGGCAGCAGCGTTGAGGAGGAAGCGCTGGCCGTCAGGAGTGGCGTCGAATTCGATCATGCCCTGGCGATAGGTGCGCGGGGTGGGCCGGAAAGTAAAGAGTGGCACAGGATGGCCGATTTCGATGCTTCCCGGTTTTTCCGCGATGGATACAACGGTGAGTTCGTTGCGGAGATTGACGAAATAGAGTTCCTTGCCATCACGGCGCCAACGCGCCCACTTGCCGCCCTCGGTGGAGACCTGCCACATGCCGTCGCCGGAGGGAAACGAAACGATGAAGATTTGCGGGCCGTTCGAGGCGGCGAGGGTGAAAGATACAAACTTGCCATCTGGGGAAAACTGTCCACTGGATTGCAAGCCGTTGGTGGCCGGAGAATTCAGGAGAGGTTTGGCGGGTTCGCCCGGAGCGAGCGGGTGCAACCAGAGTTCGCTGCCGCCGTGGATGAAGCGTTCGGAGAGGATGTAACGGCCGTCGGGAGACCAGTCTGTGGGGGAATCGTTGTCGGCTGCATCTTGGAGGACCGTTTCTGGGCCGGTGCCGCTGGAAGCGCGAGCAACTAATTTGAAGCGCATGGGCTGGCCCATGGAGAAAGCGAAGCGAGAATTGTCTGGAGACCAAACGCCTTCGGAGTTGGATGAGCCCTCAAAGGTAAGGCGAGATTTGTTCGCACCGGAAGAATCGAACAGCCACATGTCGCCGGCGGGATCGCCCAAGTTGACCAGGATATGTTGGGAGTCGCGGGAGAGGCGTGGGGCCTGGTAGACGCCTTTCTCACCGACAAAGCTCAAATGCTTGCCTTGACGATCTACCCATTCCAGACGAGAGTGCGCCATAGACGTTCCGGTTTGAAAGATGAGCTCGTTTGTTTCCGAGGCGGTGAAGCCGGCGTGCCAAACGCCCAAGTCCACGACGACGCCCTCGGCAAGAGCAGTGGGGGATCCGGTCAGCGCGAATTTTTTCAAGTCAAATGGCTGGGCATATAGAGCGGAGTCTCGCACAAAGAGAAAACGGTCCTGCGCGTAGGCGGCGCCGGAGAGGGAGGAAATCAGGAATCGATTGAGTTTACCATCGAGGGAAGCGATGAAGATGCCGTTTTGTTCGGCTTGTGCCGCGGAATGGTTGGTGGCGAGATAAAAAAAGTGCTGGCCGTCGGGAAGAAAGCAGGGCCAACGGTGGGTGGAATGGAGCTTGGTATCGAGTTTGGTGGCGGCGACGGGAGTGCCACCGGTGGCCGGAACCTGGTAGAGGACGTCGCGGACCATCGGGGCAAAGAGGATGATGCCGGTGGTACTCCAGGAGCCGCCTCGGGCCGAAGGTGCGTCGCACAAGCTGCGGACCGCATTGGTGGCAATGTCGATGGTCTTTAGCTTGCCGTCGGCGAAGAAGCCGACGCTGGAGCTGTCTGGCGACCAGAAGGGAAAATATCCGCCGTGAGCCCCGGGCAAGATTCGTTCCGTGCCTGAGCGCAAGGAGCGATGCCAAAGATCGTCGCCGGCACCGAACACGACGGCACTGCCGTCTGGCGCAAGGGCAGGCGGGGCGCCGAGGTCGCCTTCGATCTGGAAGGGCAGGCTGGAGTTCGGAACGATGGAAGAGTACGTGGGTGCGGTGGGCGAAGTGTGCTTTGGGCCAAGAAATAAAAGCGCGAGAGAGGAGAGAAGCGCGAGGGCGGCGATGGCCCAAGGGAGAGAAGAGGGGAGATGCCACTTTTGCTGAAGAGGAATGGGGGCAGCGGATTGCGACGAAGGGTCGGTAGGAGAGATGGATTTGAGTTCGAGAGAAAGGTCACGAGCGGATTGCCAGCGGTCGTCGGGGTCCTTCGCGAGGCAGCGACGGATGACGTGGTCGAAATTACGCGGAGCGAGCGGCTTAATGGTGCTGATAGGTGCGGGGTCTTTTTCGAGGATGGCAGAGGCGACGCTGAGTTGGCTTTTGCCTTCAAAAGCCCGCTGGCCAGTGATCATTTCGTAGAGAACCGCGCCGAGGGAAAAGATGTCGCTGCGGCCGTCGACTTCGCGGCCTTCGACCTGTTCGGGGGACATGTACTGGAAAGTGCCAACGATGGTGCCCTGTTCGGTGACGGGAGAGAGCGGGCTTTGCGCGGTGAGCGTGGCGGCACTGACGGGAGCGAGAGCGGGCTTGGCAAGGCCGAAGTCGAGGAGCTTGGCGCCGGTCTTGGTCAGCATGATGTTGCCGGGCTTGAGGTCGCGGTGAACAACGCCGTTGCGGTGGGCTTTATCGAGAGCATCGGCGATTTCGGTGCCGATTTTGAGAGTTTGCTCGCAGGAAAGAGCGCCGCGGATGAGGCGTTGGGCGAGGGTTTCGCCCTCGATGCATTCCATAACCAGGAAGTCGGTGCCGTTTTGCGAGCCTACGTCGAAGAGCGAGCAGATGTTGGGATGATTGAGACCGGAGACGGTTTTGGCTTCGCGCTCAAAGCGAAGCTTGGTGGCAGAGTCGGCGGAGAGATGCGCAGGAAGGATCTTGATGGCGACGGTACGGTCGAGCCGCGTGTCACGCGCGCGATACACTTCCCCCATCCCGCCAGCGCCGAGCGGCCCCACAATCTCGTACGGTCCCAGCTTAGTACCTGGCGATAGACCCATGGTTGGTCGACATTATAGCCTTGAACGCCCTGTGTCCCAAACTCGGCGGAACCAGGGATTTCTCGGACTATTCCGTCCTAGTGCCCGGTAATCGGAAATTGACCCATTACCAAGCCACGGCAGGGCAAGCGCTCGTTTGAATGACCTGACGTTTCAGCCTATTTTGCAGGAGAACTCGACGGCGGCAGATACGCCGTCTGGTATTTGGCTAGATTCACATTCTGCCAGTCGCCGCGAATGATGCCCTCGCGGATTTGCGCGGGATTCTTGCCCTTGTGTGTTTGCTCGTAGGCGTAGAACGCTTCCCTCATGCACGTGTCGCACCCGGACCCATGCCGGCTTACGAAGCAATCCAGCAGGCTCCCATGGCCCTGGCTCCGGTCGCAGTGGCAATAGCACGGCTGCTGGTAAAGAACTTTCTTCACCCGCCCCGCTACCGTGTAGGCATTAAAAACCCCGATGCTGGTAAAGAGCGAAGGTTCCATGGTGGGCGGCAGCGGGTCCTTGGGAGGCTCCGCATGAAACGCCGGAATGGGCTCATCGGGATTCGCAGCGTGATCGTGCTGCATCCCGGTCCTCGGCTGTGTGCCGGAAGCCGCGAACTGCGGAATCACGAGCAGGCACGCACTTGCGATCAGCATCGTTGCCGCGGACAGGATCTTTCCCATGGCGTTCATAGTGACCTCTTTTCCTTGAACATTTGTTGCTTCAAACAATCTACGCGGCCTGCCCGTGAAATTCTACTTGCGTGCCTCATCCGGCAAGTGCATCCCATTCAAGGCAAGCGAATCACGGCAATTCGCACCGGCTCCAGTTTCGTGGGATCCATTACATGGTCGTGGCTATTCAGATTGTCCACCTGGCTGTTCACGATGTAGTAGAAATCATCCTCGCGCAGCGCTCCCGTTGTCGGCAATACGCACAGGTTCGATCGGTATTCGAGTATCGTTGTCTTGGCCACATGCACGCCATCTTTCGCCAGCAGGAACGCGGCAACGCGCGGGGTGCCGATGCCATTTTGAATCGCGATCAAACTCCCTTTGTGCCAATACAGTCCGTCCACCCCCGCCAGCGTGCTGTGCAGCCCCGCATGCACTTCCACGCTTTCTCCCGTTTTCACCTCCATACGGATTACCCCTAACTGGTCGGCAATATACAGAAACAGATTATCCCCTGAGAGTGTGATGCCATTCGGCTCCACCAATTCTCGCGAAACCTTTACTTCCGAGAATGCCTGCGCCTTCGGCTGGAATCGATACAGTTGGTTGGCCAGCGTGTCGGTCAGGAAAATCTCCCCATCGGGGAGCAAAACCAGGTCATTGAAGCAGTGTTTTCCGGGTTCGCGCGCTGGGTATCGCCCCAGAAGAGTCCCGTCTTTGTCAAAGTGCAGCAGTTCGCCTTTTCCCTCGTCCAGGCAGGAATCACTCCATACCGTACCATCGGCTGGATCCATGCGAATGCCCAAAACAGGCAGAAGGTTGTATCGACCGCCGGAAACGAAATCACTGCTCTTCTCTGGGACGGCACCTTTGACGGGGGTTTTGATTACATTGTTCCCCGGAATCTTTACAATTTTGCGTTGGTTCAAGCTGCTCAGATAAAACACGTTCAGGGCAGGATCATAGGCCAGTCCTTCCGGGACCAGATCCTTCTCTGCGGTTATGTACGTCAGTCGCGCCTGGTTCACTGCTGGGAAATCTTTGCGCGCTTGTTCCAGGAGCTGGTCGTATTCGTGAGCGCCTTTCAGCCCCGCAAACTCCCGCCCTCCTGCCGGGTCGAACCCTTCTTTTAACAACATGCATTCCTTCAGGTTTGCCGTGGCCTCGTGGATTTCCCCCAATTGCGCGTGTAAGGCGGCCAGCAGGTAAAGTACAGCGGCGCGATCCGGCGTCTTGCCCAGCAGTTTTTCCGCCGTCGCCATTTCTGCCCGGATTTCCGCTTCGTTGGCAGGTTCTTGCGCCTCAACCTCCGCGCACCAGGCGCTGGCCAGCGCAAACAATAATCCGACAGCCCTTCGCCAGGTCTTTTTCCCAAAGGCAGTTTGCATTCCTTGTCCCTTAACGATCACACGCTGGCGTCGCGCGTTCGTTTTCCCCCGGCCCACGCCCGCAACGTCGCTGCCTCGATGCAGCCCATGGCCTCGTCGCTGCTCGTTTCTTCCGGTTTGGTCCAGCGCCACACGGCAGCGCCGGAAAGTCCGGCATCGCGACAGTTGCTCAGCGCGTTCTCAATAGCATAATTCGCGGAAGCGTCGCGCGCGGGAAGTTCGCCAAGCCACAAAGGCTTGTCGAGCGATGGCAGACCGGCAAGTTGCTTAGCCAAGTCCGCACCTGTCTCGCGCTCGACTGCCGGATAGTAATGTGCCTGGTAGAAGTCCAATCCAAGTTCGTGCCATGCGCCGACCCATTGCAGGCGCGCCGATCCCAGGGTCACCGGCACTCCGCCATTTTCATGCACCGAACGTGCAATTTCCGTGGCGAACACACGAAAATCCGCTAAATGCATTTTTGCCGATTTCTCCCGATGAAATTCCCGGATGGCCCATTCGGGCTCGTTGGCGATCTCCCAGGCAAACAGCGCCGGGTGCGCGCGAAATTCGCGGAACAGCGGAACCAGAATGTGTTCCAGGAAAGCTTCGCGGCCGGCGGCAAACTGCAGCAGCAGTTCATTTGCATGGCCGATACGTTTTCCGCCGTGATCCTGCAGCCAAAGAAAATCGATAAGTGAAAAACAGAGTTTCACGCCGTGGTCTTGCGCGAGTCCCAGCACCGCCTCGACATCTTTAAAAAGAAATGCGTCGGGCCTTGTGGGGATGCCTTTTTCTGTATGGAACCCTGCGCGTCCGTCACCAAATAGAAACCAGCGCACCACCGCCGCGCCGCTTTCGCGAATCTGTGCGAAATCCTGGCCTACCCGTGAACGATTTTCGGGCAGGCTGATGCCCCGATGGCCGTGCGGCCCTTCACCGAAATCCTGCGCATAATTCAACCACGGATAGTTCACACCGAGTAGAAAGGGAATGGCTGCTTCGGAGGACATGACCATCCAGAATCAGAATCTTTAACTCACAACAACTGCCTTGCCCACGCGTACCTGCGATGCTAGACGCTCCGCCATGTGGCGCTCTCTCAAGTGGCGCTGCACTCGGCGCCCCCAAGTCCTGACGAAAGTGTAGTTCAAAGCACCACCGATGGCCGAACTCGCCAATGGCACCATGCGCCCCACCCACTTTTCGGCGCTTTCTTCACCAATCTTCACGGCCAGCCGGCCTGCCAGTCGTGGCGCCAATTTCTCCACCATCTGCTTTTCGGCAAGATCCTTGCTGAAGTCGATCCCGGCTGCCGCCGCAGCCGCCAGCCACAATTCCACTCGTTCTTCATTCCCCTTTTGTTCGAAGCCGTAGAGCAAGCACAGCCTTTGGATCAGGCGCAAGGTAATGATGGTCAGCAAGCTGGCATCGGGCAATAAGGTGATCATCCCACCCAGTCCAAAGCCCGCTCCCTGCGCGAGTGCCAATCTCTGCGAATCGTGGATCAGCCGTTCGGCAATCGCATCCAGCTTTTCCACGGGTACGTCGCGCATGCGGCCGAAGTGTGGCACCCACAATCCGTGTTTGTTGGACAAGTACTTACGAAAATCGTCGGCGTTGATTTCCACCGAACGCAGGCCTTTGACCATACCAAAGCGCAGGAACCGCCCGATGGTTCTGCCGGCAAGCGATTTGGGTAACCTACCCATCTCTTTAAGCATCCTACGGCGGTTAGTGCTGGTCAAGTGAGGATCCCTGCTTCCGATTTAGCGCCGGGTGTTGACGCCCTGACAACAAAAAATCGCAGGTCCTACTTGACGCCGCACTAGTTTTGAGTAAACTGCGGTTTTCCCTATGGCGGCAATTACACAACTCCTGGCTCCTGAGATCACCTCCGATCTCGAATTCCCCCAGCGGGAAGCGGCCTTTTTCTATGGGCTGTTCCTGCGGGGCTATTCCGCCGAAAAGCTGCGCCAGGATATTGAGGTGCCTCCCGCGGTGTTGGCCAAATGGCATCGCGAAGCGGAACGCGAACCACAGCTAAGAGATATTTTTACGCGCATGGTCGAATACCGGCGCCACGTCTTGGCGATTTTCGACGCCCTGATCGGTTCCGAATGCGTAAACCGCCGCCTCCAATAAGAAGTCAGACTCTCCTTCCGCAGGATTCCCCGACGAACCGATCGATTGTTGGGCTCCTCATAATTCAAGCTTAGGCAACTCCTGGGTCTGCATACCCCTTCTAACGAGTATCGGGAAGTGTCTTTGAATGAATGACATTCCACATTTGACGGGGTGTTGATAGGGGTTTAGAATCCAAGCGTGGTAGAGGTGTCTCGATGTCTAAGGTTTTCAGGGTTTTCGCCGCCAATCTAGCCTCTCTTGCGTTTCTGTCACTACCGGTTTATCCGCGAGCAGGCTCAGGACCCCATCGCCCGCTCCTACCGACAGCAACCAGAAGCTCACGAAAGAACAAAAGCAAAAACTCAAGAAGACGCTGAAGGAATTGGACACTCCTTACAAAACTTGGCTCAACTAAGACGTGGTTTACATTATTCCCCCGGCCGAGCGTACCGCTTTCCTGCGCCTGGAAACCAACGAAGAGCGGAACAATTTATCGATCCTTCTGGCTGCGCCGTAGCACCAATCCTGATTTCCCGGACAATGATTTTAAAGAAGAGCACTATCGCCGCATCGCTTATGCCAATGAACACTTTGCTTCCGGCAAACCTGGTTGGATGACCGACCGCGGCACAATGTATACCATTTGGGGCAAGCCCGACGAGATCGAAT
>CAWIUU010000003.1:0-144514 GCA_963839315.1 Candidatus Acidiferrales bacterium | reverse complement strand
ATAGGGGTCAGAAAATACCTGTGGTACGTCTGGGCGCTCGACCACAATTGGGCGGTCTAATAGCACCCATCTTGCGTTCTTCTCAGTTTGGAAAGCCAACGAACCGCCCAGCTTGATTCCGCGGAAAACCCTTAGGGAAGAAAATCTAGTCTTGTTGGCTCTGTTGAGTTTTGGTTTTGGTGGTCGTGAAAGTTCAACTAACGGAGGTGATTGTCGTGAAGAGCGAGAAAAGCATCGAGTTACTGAACAAATCTGTGGCGGATGAGCTGGCGGCAGTCCACCAGTACATGTACTTCCACTTTCACCTGGACGATCTTGGTTTCACGCCCTTAGCGACGCTGTTTAAGCGCACCGCGATTATGGAAATGGGCCACGTGGAGGCGCTGGCGGAGCGAATTCTTTTCCTGAAGGGAGATGTGCAGATGGCGGCAGCTGCACCGGTCGAGACTATCACCGAGCCCGCAAAAATGCTGGCCAAGGCGATCGAAATGGAACAGGGGAGTGCCCGCGATTACAACGGTGCCGCGCAAACCTGTGGAGCCAACGCCGACGCCGTATCGAAGCAACTATTCGAGCGCTTGGTAGGCGACGAAGAGGGACATCAGAACGAATTTGAGCGGCAACTGGAAAACATCAAGCGCTTTGGCCTCAGCTATCTCGCGCTGCAATCCTTTGGCGCCGCCACCTCGCCGGAACCGATGTAGCAGATTTAACAGCACCTATGTCATTGCTAAATACCAACTGACAAGGGGATCCGGTGTCACACGGCTGTTCACAATTGGACAGCCGCTCAGCTTCTCTGGCGCTAGTCTCCTGAGTCACTGATTTCTTGCATATTTGTTGTGCCATGGGCAGCCAGAGTGCGGGAAGCGAATCGTCCAATGCTGTTGAGGATGGCATCGGCGCTCTTGGTCCACACAAAGGGCTTGGGCTGCTCGTTGTGCACCTCGATGAACTCCGAGATGGCGGATTCCAGTTCACGCACGCTGTAGTGCGAACCTCGTTTGATCTGTCGCTGTGACAGTAAGACGAACCAGCGCTCCACCTGATTCAGCCACGAGCTGTGCGTCGGAGTGAAGTGCAGGTGATACCGAGGATGCCGCAGGAACCACCCCCGAATTTCCTTAGTCTTGTGGGTGGCATAGTTGTCCGACACCAGATGGACGGTAAGATCGGCAGGAACAGCGCGATCAATCTGCTTCAAGAATTTGCGGAACTCGATGGCGCGATGGCGTGGCCAGCACTTGCCGATCACCGATCCCGTGGCGATGTCCAAGGCCGCGAATAGCTGGTGGTGCCATGGCGTTTGTAATCGTGCGTGCGGCGCTCGGCCTGACCGGGCAGCATCGGAAGAATCGGTTGACTGCGGCTCAGCGCCTGAATCTGGCTCTTCTCATCCACGCACAGCACCAGGGCGTGATGCGGCGGGTTCAGGTACAAGCCGACGATATCTCGCACCTTGTCGACCAACAGCGGATCATTGGATAACTGAAACGTTTCGCTGCGATGAGGACGCAACCCGAAGGCCCGCCAGATGCGGCTCACGGTGGATTGACTCAAGCCAGTTCTCGCTGCCAACGCGCGACTGCTCCAATGCGTTGCTCCTTTCAGACAGTTCTCGACGACGAAGCCGCAACCAAGTAAAACTGCCAGAATTGCTCGATCTCGCTTGCTTTTTAGCGTTCCGGCGTTCGGGAGCTGCCAGAGGGAGTGGGCCTGCTCAGCGGTTAACCAATTCCCTAATCGAACACCCAACCTCTTGGATCCCTTTGTCTTCCATTTCAATTAAGCCTGGCGGAAGGTAATGCTGTTCTCCTTGCACCATTGGATGGCCATCTGCCGAAGTTCGACTTGCTTGAACCGATTCCAAGCGTCCCACAAGTTGTATTCGGTGAGTAGGTGTTTGAATAGGCGGAAGGCCCCTGCACCGCGAATGCCGCCATGGAAATCATTCCGCATCTGCGCGTCTCTCAGTGTCATGGAGAAGCGGTCCATGATGGCCCACTCGTGGACATCGAACTTTCCAGGTAAAGCCAGGTATCGCGTGCCCTCCTGTTCCTGGATGTTCCGCGCGAGTTTAACCGCCTCGCGCTGCCAGTTTGGTAAATCCTCGATGGCTGTCTGCGGATCCTCCGCAAGGTCGAATTCCTCTTCCGTGATCGAGTGCACTTCGCCCGTTTCTACGTCCAGATAGGACGAGATCGAATCGTCCGCCATTTCGAGCGCTTCAATAATCACATCGAGCTTCACTTCAGCAGCCATGGCAAACTGATTCTACTCCCGATCCGGCCGCGAGTTACATCCGAGTCCTGCCTTGCAAATTCTGTGACTCTTCTTCGGCGCATCAGATGCACTTTCTCAAATTGGCGACAACAGCACCATGCTTCCTCGAACCGGACTTCGGGCTCATTTTGTCGGATTCACATCCACGAGTGGCGTGATTACCAATCACTTGAATTCACAGCTGAGTCTTGATGGAGCGCAGGCAACCGAGAAACTGCGAAGAAATTAATGGAGGTTTCTACGTTGGAGACCGCCAAAGGGCGAAGGACTAAAGCAGTTTGAATTGCATTTCATTTCTGCGATTTCCCGCGGTTCATCAGAACGAATTTCTGAAGCCTCTTGCCAGTGTCAACTTCCCCTGTGTAGAGATCGCCGCGAGAATCAGAAACTAGCTGGTGAAGCCAATGGAACTGCCCGGCATTGCGGCCGTTGTGCCCTGTCTGGCCCAGCACGGCGCCATCGTCTCGCCGGAGAGTCCATATGACGTTGTTCTCGCCGTCGGCAACCAGCAGAAACTTTTGCTGCTCGTCGGCCGAAAACGCGAACTGCCATACGGAACCTATCCCTAGTGTTTCAGGGTGCAGAGTGAACTCCTTAACGAATTTCCCCTGCTTGGTAAACACTTGCATCCGGTCATTGACCCGATCGCAGACATACACAAGCCCATCTCGCGAGATGTGAACGCAATGTACTGGATTGCGAAATTGCTGATCGAGTGGTGCACCAGGATTGTACGTCCCGGGGTCGGTATCATTTGGGGGGGTTCCATAAGCTCCCCAAAACCTTTTGAACGCGCCGGTCTTCGAGTCGAACACAATCACTCTCTTGTTCATATAACCGTCGGCGATGTACACCTCGTGTGCCTTAGAATCTACCTCGATGCCGGCTGGGCGCCCCAAAATGTCCGTGCGCAAGCTGTCGGGCGGATCGGATGAGGGGCGCCCGATCTGCATCAGAAAATGTCCATCCTTTTTGAACTTCAGAACATGGCGGTCGGTCGGCGCGCTCCCCCCGATCCAAACGTTTTCATCCTGGTCCACATAAATCCCGTGTTCCGTCTTCGGCCAGTCAAATCCTTCGCCAGGTCCACCCCAAAAGTGGAGCAGGTGTCCCTGCTGGTCAAACTCCAGGACTGGCGGCGCAGCAATGCAGCATTGAGAACGCGGCGGTGTAAGGGAAGCGCCGATCTCGTCTAGTCATTGCATTATTTACTGTGAGATCAATAAGAATCGGGCTGTCTTCTTTTAGGTGAATCCCGCAAACAACGCGGGATTCGAGGGCCGAAGGTCGTCAAGCGGTTCCAATCTGCCCCCGCAACCAATCTGAGAAGTTTGAGGCCGGAAGCAGGATCCCGGCCCTTCTTATTTTTGGGGCTGGGAAACAAGCCAGAGTAACCCAAACCCACGTATCAAAAAGCGGAGTGTGGGTCACCCGGCAGAATCCACGAAAGCCGAGCTGGGCGCAAATAGGAAAGCCGCCCAAACTGGCGCGGCTTTCATTGAGTACGCTATGTTGTCGGACTTCGGCCGACTCCGGCGTTGCGAACGGGCCTGGAGATCGCTTCAAAACGCGATTGCTACTGCGCCTTCACCTTTTGGAAGAAGACATCCTCTTCAGGATGAGTCTGCCCGGAGATGGGGTCGAGCACATTGACTGGCTCGGTAATCAGGTTGCGGAAGTCTCCCCATCCGACGTAAACCGACCCGTTGGCGGTGGTGACACTCTGATATTCGCCAAGTGCGTAGCAGACGGCTATCTGGCGATCGTAGTTGGTGGCGGAAAAAGAGGGAGCATTGCTTAGCGGGATGTTCGTGGGAGGGATATCGAACGACGTGCTGCTCACACGCACCGTGCGGTTAGTCGGAAAACTGCTGCCGCCGTCGTGCGAGTTCGCCATATCCAGATCGATGCTGCCACTGGAATGCTGGGTGTAGTAGCTGATGTGGACGTCGTTGGGGTCATTGTCGATTGCCAGCGATGGAAGGACATGGTGGATGTCGGTGGTGACGGGATTAACGATGCTCGGACCACTCCAGGTTTTGCCACCGTCGTTGGAACGCATGAACAAAACATTCGAGTTGCCGTTGGGATCACCGAAAAAGAGGCTCGTAGAATTGGACCAGGCCAGATAGAGAGTTCCGTTCCGGGCAGCGAGAGCCGGTTGCAGTGTCATGCGGGATGCCTCGACGTACCTCGGTAGACCGAAGCGGCCCGGACCAGCATTCAAGGCCGTGTGAACCGTTAGCCGGAGATTGGATCCACCGCACTCCGTTAGTTCTCCCGGCTGAGTGACCGGCATCACAGTCGGGTCAGGGGCGCCAGGGATGTTGAACGTTGCAAAATGGAAGGTTTGACCGGCATCATCCGAAATTAGCATCTGGATGAAATCCTGGTCTGCGTTGCTGAAGTGGAGGAAGGGTACGTAAAGAGTTCCCGTCTTCTGGTCCACTGTGGGATTCGAGAACGTAAGGCAGTTCTGCGGATGGGTTGCGTCCGGGTCGGCAGTGGGCGCGTAGATAGTCTTGGCCGTCCACGTTGTGCCTCCATCAGTCGATCGCCCGAACCGCAGTTGGCAGGAGCCATCGTCCTGAAAACTAGTCCAGGTGACGTAAACGTTGTCTTGGCTCTTCTTAACGGGATCGGGACCCACAGCAAGCCACTCCTTATCGCTGCCGTCGTCCTCCTGTACCACAGCTCCAGGGCTCCAGGTGTTTCCTCCATCCGTGGACTTGTTTACCTGAATCGTGCCGTGGGCCGCATCGGCCGCGAGGTTGGCAAAGTAGAAGTTGCCGTGCCGGTCGACGCCCACGGACGGATCGCCAAACGTCTCGGATGCTCCCACGGAGGGTGGCATGTAGCCACTTTTCCACGTCTGACCTCCGTCATTCGATACGGAAAAGCCGGATAGCAGGACTTGATCGACAATGAGTCCGGGGCCGGAAGGATTAGGCGACACATGAATCCCCGTCGAGTTGTTATAGGTGACGACAATGTTTCTCCCAAACGCCGCTGCCGAGGTTTCGCTGCGGGTGGCCCTGACGAAGGGGCGGAAGCCGGTGAAGATCTGGATCGTGGTCTGAGCTGGATCGTTGACCTGCAGGTTGTCGCCACGGAGTTGGATCTGCGGCACTGCCGGGATTCCAGCTACGGGGGTAGGGAGATCCGGCAGTATCACTTTGCCGGAGGCGAGATCGTCGGCTAAGATACGGCCGCCCGAACGCACATCGACTTCGGTTCCCAGCTTGTTCACGAACCCGGGCTGCGGTCCGGTCTGAGCGGCGGCAGTGCAGACGAGCGTGGCTGAAAATAAAGCAAATTGGCAAATCAAAAGTTTGGTGCGTTGCATGCATTTTTTCCTTTCTTGTAGCTTTGGAAAGGGCCGTTGGATTGATCTACGCCTAGTTCTCCTCTCCGTCGACTCTGGCTTCGTTTAACAGCAGCACGGGGGTGCACCGGGGGGGACACGCTTCGTGAGCTTGCCACCTCGCGGTACTACAGGCTGCTGCCTGGCCGGGTGTCATCTCAGTCCAGCAAAAATCTCATCATCGACTTATGACAAGTCGGCGGTGTGGAGATAATTGGACGATTACGCCTAACTCGTGCGGCTGTCAAGATGAAAGTCCAACGAGCGCGGTTCGGCGGCAATTTCCCTCCAGTTCCGAAGAATTCGGCGCAGAAGTCTTCGTTATTCAGCCGGGCTCTCCCGCCGCCGATCCAATTTGAGGAAACCTTCCGATTACCCATCAGCCCCCCTTTGCCCCTTCTGCATGAAGACTGCCGGCATGGCGGTCATGGATTTGGGCGGTGAAGAGTTTCATTTCGAAATCCACGATCTGCTGTTGTTCCTCGGCGGTTGGTCTCGTCCCGTCCCCCTGAGCGTGGATCAAAGTCGCGTCCACGACTGATGCGCCAGATCTTGTAGAAGCGAAGTTGGGTAATTGCTGTAGATGATTTTGGTTGTGCCGGTAGCCGGCGAAGATTCGCGGCCGTCGAACATCAATGTACTCAAGAAAGGAAGGTTGGTGGTCGGCAGTGGTCGGCGATACATGGAAATGACATCGGTAGCATTGCATCCGTATTGATTGTAGACACTAACAACTTGGTAGTCTGCGTTTGTGGGAACAGCGATCCCGATGCGGATCAAGCCCTTGGTCAGCAGCAGGCTGTAGGCCTCGCGCCGTTCTTTCTGTGTGGAGACATCTGCCGTCGGGCAGTTCGCGTCGTCCACTGGGCGGAAGATTGGGTCTGTGCCGTGGGTGGCTTCGAAGCGTTCCCGGATGTGCGGCGGAGTGACCGAAAAGGCGTCGCTGGGTTGGTGGCAAGTCACACAGCGGCGGCCGTTGGTTCCCATGTCCTCAAAAAAGGGATTGGTGGTATCCGTGGGCCCGCCGAGATTCAGGTTGGCAAATCGCCCTTCGGGATCCGAGAACACCTGATATCGGGGCAGGAACTTATCGGCGCCGTCTGCGATTGCCAGGGCGGTTGCAACGAGAAGAAACAGAGCAGCTGGCCAAGCGATCCGCGATGGCAGAGAGAACCATCGGCTAACATCGGGGATTGCGGCGGTCCTGATTTTTTCAAGGATTAAAACCGGGTGGCGACTATTGGTTTGCATGTCTTTGTACCTTTCAGGACATTCTCATTCGGTGTTCAGGGGGCAGTGCTCCGGGAGAGCCATGAGCGCGAATAAGGGCCGAAGTTACGATGAGTAGTGAAACTCACGCAATGTGCGTTACATGGAATGTTGATGACCAGCCAAGTTACAGGTAAATCCGTACTTATCCGGGTTGGTGACCAAGTGAAGCATACGCACCTCGCGGTCGACTGCTGGGAGTTGAATTGCGGCAAACGCACCCTGCCCCAACACTTCGGTTCGGCGTTTCGATGCCAACCTCTGCGCTCGCGAGTTACGAAAACTTGGCATACACGAATACGGCTGCCGTTGCCATTCTGGCGATGCTTTGTTAGGTGCGTAGCCGCGTTTCCAGTAGCACCTTCACAGTTTTGCCGGCTTCCTTTCCGATTGCTTGGCGTATCTCTACTTTTACAGGCAGCATTGTGCGTGCCGTCGCCCATAGCCATGAACGAACTCTTGAAGGGATGGCCATCAATGGTGCCTCTGACCTTAACAGGGCCACGAGTACCAAAAAACTTTACTGAATTCGGCCAGACGACATAGGTCCATCCGCCCTTGTGGCTCTTCTGCAGTTTGGCAGAAAATGATTTGTTCAACCTATTCGCCACCATTCAGACCCTCCTCGAAGTCAAAGTTACGTCACACGATCTGCGCGCGACATAATAACCATAATCACGACCGGCCTGTGACAAGGCAGAGTGATTCTTGATGTTCAGAAGCGCGTTCCACTTGCATGGTGATTGTATTTTCGGAAAGCAAAATGTGAACGACCCACAGGGGGTGGCACGGTCGTTGACGGCTCCCTTCTGCAACGGCTGTCTTCCCTTTGTCCTGAGCAACTCAAACAATCAAGAAAAGAAAACTCCGTTTTGCTCGCGTCCCAGCACAGAAACCAGATTCGCCTTTGGATCAGGCGGTGTGTCCGACTGGAAATGAAAGCCAGGCTGCTCGGCAGACCATCGAATCGTGGCTCCAGTGCTGAGGAAGTCACTTTGAAAGGCTGCGCGGTGTTTTCAATTTGCGCCATCGCCAGGTGCCGTTCCACTCCACGTCAAAAGAAACCTTGGCGCGAACGGGGAAAACTCCGGGGATCGGCGGGGCAGGAATTCCCAACCCTTGGGTCAATGAGTTGGCAAGGTCGTGGTCGTCGAAGACATCCAGGTCACGCACGAGCAGGCGGGCCCGCGAACCGTCGAAGTCGACTTCGACGGCATCGTGCTTCACCGGGATCATCCAAAACACGCCGTTGCGACCAACATGTACGTTGTAGTCGTGGATCTGCTCAAGGAGGCTGGCCGATCCAACCGGACCGGTATACAGGTCAAGTCAAACAAAGGTGAACGTGCCGTGATGCCGCCGGCCGTCCGTAGCGATGAATTTCCCCTGGCTGAAACCCATGTCCGCCTGGAACGCCAGCCGTATGGTAGCGCCGGTCGCGGTGTCCGTTCCCATCCCACCGCCGCGAATGTGCGTCAGACCCACGAGTCCGTCGAAATCTGTGATTTGGGATGGATCGTTGATGTTGGCCAGGGGGGTGGCAGGATTCAGCGGATTATGGTGGACGAAGATCCCGAAGGGCTTAAGAGCGGTGACGCCTCCCGGAATCGGATTCAGATCGATGCACGCGGCTCGTTCGCCGTCGTCATCCGCATCGTTGGCGAAGGCCAACTTTGGACAAGATAAACCAGCGCCAAGTACCGTGCCAGCCACTCCGCGGATCAGGCTGCGGCGGGTTAGCCACTGCTGCTGAAGTTTTTTCTAAGGGCTGCAATCCTTTTCATTCATTGTTTCTCTCCTTCGACTCGCTGCCCACGCACACGAATAGAATTTAATCACTGGCGAGTGGTGGCCCGGGGCCCCGAAACTACTGATCGAAAAACCATGAGAAAGAAAAACTGAGAAATGGAGATGGGGAACGAGGGTAACTCTGCGCGTATGGACCCGGCATGTCAAGTAGAAATCAGTAAAGAACTTATAAACTTACATTTATGAAAATGAGAGGACGGGCTGCACTCTTCTATATTGTTACTCAATTGCCGCGTGGTCCAGACATGCTAAGTGCTGGAACTTCACATGTACGGGAACGGACTTGAATGAACGCAGTCAGCAGTGTAGCCCAGACTTGTGAGTATGTTCAGAACGACACGCGCGTCGAACTCATCCAGCGATGATTGTAGGTATGAAACGGGGTCGCCGCGACTTGCACGCCGACGGCGGAAGACAGTCGAAATCGTCCCGCAAGGTGCGCGCGCCCAATTCCAAGTCCAGGTGTCAGGAACAGTTGCGTCTTGCCCGCATATTTGCCGGTTGTGTAGAACGTGGAATTCGCTTCCAGTTCAGGCCAGAGTTTCCATGCCGCCTGATATTGCAACGCGGTGTTCCACAGCAGTTGTCTACCCAACTTGGCGGTGCCTCCTGCAGGCAGATTAACGCCTAACAGCCTGTGGTGAAAGTTGGGTATTTGATCGGTAACCTGAAGTAACTTGTTTCCGTTTGTGTTTTTCGTAGAATGCCATTGAATTCTTGGAGAAGTGCCGATGGGGATGGGAACACGAAGGCGGCGACAACGGCAAGAGCGGTTGTGGATCAGTCATAGTGAGCTGGTGAATGGGCCGGCGCATCCTTTTTACAAGCGGGTGAATGAACTGTTGGAAGCAGGACGGTTCGACGAGTTCGCGGAGAAAGAGTGCGCGAGATTTTATGCCGAGAACAATGGGCGACCATCGGTGGCGCCGGGGATCTATTTCCGATTACTGCTGGTGGGATATTTTGAAGGGATTGATTCCGAGCGAGGGATCGCCTGGCGAGCGGCCGATTCCATCGGGCTGCGGAAGTTTCTGGGAGTGGGGTTAGACGAGCAGACGCCGGATCATTCGACGATCTCGCGGACGCGACGGCTGATTGAAGTGGAGACGCATCAGAAAGTATTTTTCTGGATTTTGGAATTGCTGAGAGATCAAGGGCTGCTGAAGGGCAAGACCGTGGGAATCGACGCGACCACGCTGGAGGCCAACGCGGCGATGCGATCGATCGTGCGGCGAGACAATGGAGAGAGTTACGAGGAATTTCTGAAAGGGTTGGCGAAGGAATCGGGAATTGACACGCCGACACGTGAAGATCTGGCTCGGTTCGATCGCACGCGGAAGAACAAAGCCAGCAACGAGGATTGGGTCAATCCGCATGATGGAGACGCGCGGATTGCGAAGATGAAAGATGGTCGGACACATCTGGCGCACAAAGCGGAGCATGCGGTGGATTTGAAGACGGGCGCAGTTTTGGCGGTAACACTGCAGGAAGCCGACCAGGGAGATACCACCACGGTTGTCGAGACGCTGGCGCAAGCGGGTGAAAACGGCGCGGAGTTGATCAGGACAGAAGAACCGAGTGGGAAACCAAAAATGCATCTGCAGGGCATCGAAGAAGTAGTCACCGACAAGGGCTATCATAGCGGCGAGACACTGGTGATGCTGAAGGATGCGGAAGTTCGGACTTACATTCCGGAGAAACAACAGAAGGGTCAGCGGCATTGGGACGGCAAGGGCGAGCAACAACAGGCGGTCTATGCGAACCGGCGGCGCGTGAACGGTGCGTATGGAAAGCGGCTGCTACGGAAGCGCGGTGAACTGATCGAGCGAAGCTTCGCGCATTGCTACGATACCGGCGGAATGAGAAGGACCCATCTACGAGGGCACCAGAACATTCTCAAGCGACTGTTGATTCATGTCGGCGCGTTCAATCTGAGCCTGATCTTCCGCTCTCTGCTGGGCTCCGGCACTCCGCGAGAGTGGAAAAACCGACAGTCATCGCTGCTTTTTGTGCTTCTGCTACTGTTCCATCGCTATTCAGCGCTCAAGAGTCGCACAAATCTTTTCTTTTTGCGGCCCCAACCTGGCCGGCCTCAAAATGAACGCTATCTCAGATACAAACTCCGCCACTCAGGAAAGTGTAGTTCCGCCACGGGCTGCTAAGGTCGACTGCACGTCAAATCGCCTCCAGCCTTTGCCGAACGCCATCGTTGGCGTCAACACCGCTTCGCCCGCCCCATACTGATGCGAACCCGTCGGCGCAGTTGCGGCCAATAAAAAGGTCACCAAATAATTGCCTTCCGTGCGCTCCGCCGAAGAGATGCGGAATTTTAACATCAGGGGCAAGTCACCGAATCCGCCAGATGGACCAATCGGAGTCACCAGCGTGTAGGTCGGCACACCAATCAGGATTTGCGTCCGCGAACTGGTGATGAACTCCAGGCCCTTGTTTCCTCCAAATTGGTAATTCCTATTCCCCCAGCTGGCGGGTTGATCCCAAATATCGTAACGGAACTCCTGTTTCAGGCGTCCTGATGTGGTTGCCAGAGGAGAAAGCCAGTCCGGTTGCGTCGCCTGCACCTGCTCCGCCAAGTCGAGCCACGCATGAAACAAATTCCGTTTTTTTCCTTTCTCTTTCTCAGTAGACACCTGCGCAGCTCCATTCTTCTGGCTGTCCTGGCATCCACCGGCAATATCATCCGATCCGCTTTTCCCATGATCCGCGCACGTAGATTCGCCTTTCTTCGGACCGTCATCCGCTCTTGTGCTATGGGCAAGCACCGCCATCACGGCAAAGGCCACGGTGACCACGCCTCTAGTGGCCCCACATTGGATTCTCCAGTGCACTACGCCTCCAAGAATAAGGACGGCCACTGCCAGATCAATTCTGACGGTAGCAAGACATTTTCTTTTTTTGCAAAAACTCTCGGCTAGCGCGCGTGGCCGATACCTGCCAATCCCGAGTTCGCGGTGTTGGTCGCGCGTCTTACCGCGAGCGTGCGGGTTCCGGTCCACACCAGCTGCAACCCTGCAAAGATGGCGACCATGGCGACAGCGGTCTTCAGCTTGTTCGCAGGAACCTTGCGTGCCAGCAAGCACCCGAACACCACTCCGGGAACTCCGCCTAGTAGAAGCTGAAAGAGTATCGGCATGCTGATCGAGCCAAAACTCCAGTGAAAGGCGCTGCCTATGACTGCCAATACCAACCCAAAAAGCAAGTCTGTTCCAACAACTTGCGCGGGTGTCATTTCGGAATAGTTCAGGAGAAGAACTGTTCCCAGCGCTCCAGCGCCTGCGGACGAAAATCCAGACTCAACTCCAATGGGCAATGCGAGCCAGGGAAGCCAGCGATGGTTTTTCGCAGCAAACGCCGGGTTTTGCATTCGCCTGATAAAGGTCACGCTGGATGACGCAGCCAGGAGAATGCCTAGTACCACGATTACGTACGGATTCCCCGCGTCTCGATTCAATAAGCGAAGCGCCCAAGTGCCCACTAAGAGACCCGGAACTGCTCCCAGGAGCAGAAGCCAAAGGTAGCGCAAATGAATTTGCTTCCCGAGGAGATAGAACGGGGCAGCAACCAAGCGCAGCACACCGGCAAACAAGAAAGCCGTTCCGACCGCTTCCCCCGCTGTTAGTCCCGCGAGCAGCACTAGGGCAGGAACGGTGTAGCTGCCACCACCAATTCCGGTCAACCCGACTGCCGCGGCAATGAGGAATCCAACGAGGAAGTTCATTTTTCCACCTGCGTGGAAAAGGTGTGAATTCCACACTCAAGCTTCGTTCCGCCCCAGCGGCCGGACCTTGGATTATTGGGATCCGATGGTAAGACTGTGCAAGGCTGGCATCCGATGCTGAGATAACCTTCGTCATACTGCGGCAGGTAAGAAATACCGTTCGCATTCATATACTGCCACACCTGCTCCCAGTTCCAGTGGGCGAGCAGGCTTACTTTCCACAAGCTCTTCGCGGTCGGCAGACGGTGCAGCTCGACTTTCTTTAAATTTTGTCGTGTCGGGGATTGCTCTCGTCGCAATCCGGTAAACCAAACATCAAACGATTCAAGTGCGCGCATTAGAGGTTCGACTTTGCGCAGTTGGCAGCACCGCGTAGGCTCGTTATGGTACAAAATGCCGAATGCCGATTCCTGCTCCGCGACCGTTTGCGCGGGAAGCACATTGACTAGATTGAGCGACCACTCCCTCGTCATTCGATCGCGGTATTCGTAAGTCTGCGGAAAGTGATATCCGGTATCGAGGAACAGCACCGGCAAATCTGGTATTCGCAGCCTAAGGAGATGTGCGACCACCATGTCTTCTGCCTGAAAGCTGCTGGTCAAGCAATAGCGTGCGCTTTGGTTCAATGTGAGCACCGATTCCAGGGCCTGCTCCGGTGAGAGACTTTCCAATTCATGAGCGATGCGATCCACGTCCATTTAATTGGCCTCTTCCTGATCTTCTTGCGGCTTTATGAGCCACAAGGAGTTCGCCAGCACCAAACCGCGCAGGAAAAGCTGTTCATCGCTGGCGCTTTCGCTTTGCCGGGAGATCTCGTACAGCCGGTGGTTTGCTTCCGTAGCGAGCCGTTCTTTGGCCTCGGCATCGAGGGCATCTCCAAAGTAAATGGCGACAGCTCCAATCCTTTGCGTGGTGCGAATCGCGTCCAAGATTGAGTCAGGGGATTCCGCGTTGCCGCCGAGAAGGAGTACCTCGAAACCTTTCTCGAAAAGTGCCCGCTCCAACTTCGAGGCAACAGCAGGCCTATTCTCAAGCAGGAAGATGGCGGGGTGGTACCCATGGCGCCGGTAGCGCTCTTCCGCACTAACGGGGTTCCTGACGATTTCCGGGAATGCGATTTCGCGTTCCTCTTGGATTTGCCGGTCAGCCAGAAATTCCTGAATCATGCCGGCACCCGCAGTGGCATTGGAGATCGTGTCGATCAGAATGAAACTGCCGGTCGCACGATTGCGTTTATATGGATCAAAGAAGAGAGGGGCATGAGCCTCAAATTCGACTGAGGCGATATCGTTCATATTGAGCTGCGTTGTGTGTTCCGGTTCGAGCGTATGGATGTTCACGCGATGGGAAATCCGCAACGCACGAATCTTTGTTTGCCTTGCCGTATGCTTCACCAGATACGTCCGCCCAATTTCCAATGGAGTTCCGTGCAGCCAGACCACGCTGGCGTGGAATCTATTCGAGACCCGCGGGCCGTGCTCGGGAGAAACCAACATGTCCCCGCGGCTGAGATCGATTTCATCTTCGAGCTGCAGGGTCACCGACATAGGCGCGAACGCCTCCGGAAGGTCGCCGCCGTAGCTGACGATCGAACGCACACGCGTTTTTCTGTTGGAGGGTAGCGCCAGGACATCATCTCCGGGGCGAATCACTCCGCTTGCCAAGCGACCGGCAAATCCGCGGAAATTCGCATCGGGGCGAATGACCATCTGGACTGGGAACCGCAAACTTTCAAGGGCATCGCCCGTGATGACAGGAACGGTCTCCAGGTGTTCAAGCAGCGTCGGCCCGTGATACCAATCCGTCCGTGAGCTGCGGTCGACAACATTATCTCCCGCGAGCGCGCTGATGGGTATGCACTGCGTATGGGCAATACCGAGTTGAGACGTTAATTGGAGGATATCCTGCTGAAGCTGTAAGAAAACGTCTTCGCTGAAACCGACAAGATCCATCTTGTTCGCCGCAGCCAGAACATTGCGAATGCCGAGCAGTGAAGCGATGAAAGCGTGGCGCCGCGTCTGGGGAAGGATGCCCTTGGTGGCATCCACAAGAATCACGGCAAGGTCCGCGGTGGAGGCGCCCGTAGCCATGTTGCGGGTGTACTGCTCGTGGCCGGGGGTGTCCGCGATGATGAATTTCCGGCGCGGGGTGGCGAAATAGCGATAGGCAACATCGATGGTGATGCCTTGCTCGCGTTCCGCACGAAGACCGTCGGTGAGCAGCGAGAAGTCGATGGGTCCAGTGGAACGATTTACGCGGCTCTTTTTCACCGAGGCTAGCTGGTCTTCGTAGACTGCTTTCGAGTCATGAAGCAATCGGCCGATTAATGTCGATTTGCCGTCGTCGACGCTTCCCGCGGTGGTAAACCGCAGGATTTCCGTCTGCAGGTACTGTTCGAGAGGCTCCCCGAAATTTCGGTGCGGTTTTTCGTTCGTCGTGGCGATCACTAGAAGTAGCCCTCTCGTTTCTTGATTTCCATGGAACCTTCTTCATCGTGGTCGATCGCGCGGTTCTCGCGCTCAGAACGGCGGAACGAAGCCATTTCCTCGATGATTGTCGCGATGGTATCCGCTTCCGAACGGATGGCCCCGGTGCAGGGCACACAGCCAAGCGAGCGCATCCTGCACTTGAGCATTTGCGTTTTTTCTCCGGGCAAGAGTTGCTTTGCGTTATGGACCAGGACAATCGAGCCGTTGCGCAGCACCACTTCGCGTTCTTTCGCAAAATAGAGCGGAACAATGGGGATATTTTCCGCCTGGATATACAGCCAGATGTCGAGCTCCGTCCAATTCGAAAGCGGAAAAACGCGTATGCTTTCGCCTTTGTCGATGCGGGAGTTGAAAATGTTCCACAACTCCGGCCGCTGGTTTTTCGGGTCCCATTGCCCCAGGGATCGCGGAAGGAATAAACCCTTTCCTTAGCCCGTGATTTTTCTTCGTCCCGCCGGGCGCCGCCGAATGCAGCGTCAAAGCCTCCTTCAGAAAGAGCATCAAGCAGCGATTTGGTCTTCAGCAGGCCGCAACATTTTTGTGTTCCCAGGGAGAAGGGATTCGCACCCGCATCCAGAGCCTCTTGGTTCTTGTGCACGATGAGCTGAGCGCCAATCTCCCGTGCATAGGCGTCGCGAAACTCGATCATCTCCGGGAATTTGTAGCTAGTGTCGATATGCAGCAGAGGAAAAGGAATCTTGCCGGGAGAAAACGCCTTCTGTGCCAGGCGGAGCATTACGGAGGAATCCTTGCCGATCGAATACAGCATGACTGGGCGGGCAAATTCCGCCACGGCCTCGCGGAGGATATGAATGCTCTCCGCCTCCAGCGCGCGCAGATGATTCAACCGCCGCGGGGCATGCTGCACTGTCCTTTGGCCGGAGGGTGCAGCCGCAGACCATTCAGAGCTTACGAGTTCCGTTAGGTGCGCCATAAATCTCCGTTCAAAAACAAAAAACCCACCTGCCGGGGTTCCAGCGGTGGGTTGGCTACAATCTTGTATAGAAAGGCTTTTTACAAAGCTGGCATTTCACCCATACAAGACACAGCGGCCCTCGCCGTCATTTTCTGACGACAACAGGCAGCGTTCGTTGGAGTGAAACCGTTCACGGAAAATTAGAGTACCTAACATCCTCGGACGTTACAAATCACCTTTTCGTTTTCGAACTATCAGCATTTTCGATGGCTGGAACGGGGATTTGGTTACCGCCCGGATTTGTCGTTTCCTCCCGCATCCAAGAAAGCCGCGGCGGGTTAGCCGGTCTTTCTGGGTTTCATCGGGCATACAATCTGCTCCTCTGTCACAGCAGGAAATGCCCGAAACTATAAGTATTGCTCAGTAGCCAGGGAACTCTTCCCCGCGAATATGGCCGTCATCCGCCCCCGCTTGATTGAGCACCTCGTGAAGGCCCTTTACCATTCCCGGAGGTCCGGCCAGGTAGTAAATCGGTGACGCCGCATCCTTCAGGTATTGTGAAAGCATTTCTTTGTTGATTAGAGCCGTCTCGCCCTGCCAAGTTCGATTCGATTACGATCGAGGGCGGTTCTGAAGTGCTTCTGGGCGCGGGTAATCTTGACCCCGCTTATGTGCGTGGCCTAGCTTATCTGGCAGCACACCAAGGTCGCGAAGCCGCTCGAGAATTCCAGAAAACTCTTGATCACCGCGGAATCGTGGTGTGTGATCCCAATAGGCGCACTGGCGCACTTGCAATTGGGCAGAGCTTACGCACTGGCAGTAGATAAGGCTAAGGCAAGGTCCGCCTACCAGGAATTTTCTTACGCTCTGGAAAGATGCGGACCCGGATATTCCCATCCTGAAGCAAGCTCAAGCCGAACACGCGAATCTCAACTAAGGCATTGCCGCGCTCTTAAGAGCCCTTCTCGTGTCACAAAAAAAATCCCGAGATGGCCAGCAGTCGATTCCCTCAATGACACGCGCAGCCTATTGTATGCCCTCGCGTAATACGGAACTGATTCCGGCCAGAAGAGACCCGAATTAGTTCTAGCCTTGTTAAGTCTGCGGCATTCACGCCACGAACGTCTTGACCCCTGGTCGGGGATATTGAACGAAGGCGTCTTAGTTCTTCTGGCTAGTCCTGCTGCTCAGGTGCGGGATTGATAGAGGCGTTGATCACATATTGCTGATGCTTAATGCGAAAGACTCTTGTGCCATGAATCTTGATATCGACGATTGTTTCGTCCAGACAGGGCAGCCAGAAACCGTTAATCCTTTGAAACTCTCGCACAAAATCCGCACGCTTGATCCAGAAAGACAGCTTTGCAGCAGGGTGGCCGGAGATTTTTGCAATCCCAAAATCCTGCGCATCGATCCACAGTTGCCCCTCAAAAAGATACTTATCGATTCGCTTTGGTTTGGCTTCGACGATAAAACAGTGATTAGATCCCAGATTTGCTTCCCCCACGATCTTGAATCTGTAGTTCTTATCAGAAATCGCGCTTTCACGCCGCTCCTGGCCGGACGAGGTTTCTTCCTCACTTTGCATTAGACGGTCAAACACCATGCGCCGGACCACCCAGGATCCTTCTTCGGACACCTTTTGGAACGTTTTCGTACCCGGAGTGCGATAATCCACGCGCACAACGGTCTCGGCAGACACACGGCCATCGGGATTTTGAATTTCGTAGGTGCGAACCGCTGAGTAACTCTGCAAATGTTCGTTTCGAAGGCGGTTATGCTCTATCATTTTTGCAACGACTTCGTCTCCCGTAAGGGCATCAACAGTTCGAGGATTCGCTGGAGCCTCTTCCCTGGGCGTTTTCGCGACGAAGCTCTGACTGCCCGCGACTGGCGCCAACATCAAGAATGCCAGAGCGAGTAATCGAGCAGGTCGTAGGCGCGTTTTTGGGTGAGAACGTTGATTCATGAAACCGCCTTGCCAACCTTGAGTATTGCGGGCTTATGGAGCACTGGCTGTTGGTGCAGAGTCGCAACGGATGGGTCATGATTCTGCGGATGCTTAACGACCTTCTCGATAGCGCGGATCACCAGTTCCGGTTCTTCCTGCATGATCCAATGGTTGCTTCTTCCCGCTAACATATGATCGCCAAGAGGCAAGCGTGTTGCCATCGCGGCATGCTCTTTACGCCGATGCTCGGGTGCGGTATGCGCCGACAGAATCACGACCGGCATATCGCAAAACTTATCGAGTTCATTAACCCGGGCGGCGCTTAGTGGCAGGTTTTCCAATTGGCTCGCGATCGTAAGGGCGAATTTCGACTGGATCCAGAAGACAGAGGCCATAGCTTTCTCACTTGCCGGTAGGGCCGCAAACCAGGGACTCGAGACAGAACCAGAGTCGGCCGGGGTCCCGCGACTAATCAGGCGAACGAGATAACTTGCCGGTTTCTTTGCGCCACTGGTTAGAAGGAAAGCGACGAAACGAATGAGCCCAATGCGTGAGAGCAGCGCCGCCCGGCGGCATACCTTGGCTCCAATTCGTGCGAGCTTACGGTCATGCTCCGAAGGCGGATTCCATTCGGCTGGCGAAACAGGATCGACCAGGACCATCCCGGATATTTCCTCAGGAAAGCGTGCGGCGAACAGGGGCATGGTCAAGCCCCCGAATGAATGCCCGACCAGCACGTAGGGAGGAGGTATGGCCGCTCGCTGCAACATGGTGTGAAGCTCATCGACGATGCGATCTGCGGTTCGAGGCATAGGACCTAAATCGCTCCAACCCAGCCCAGCCCGGTCATAACTGACGACGCGATTGGATCGTGCCAACTGGCGCTGAAGCTCGCTCCAACTCAATACCGTGGACATCAGTCCCGCTTCCAAGAGAACCGTTGGACCGCCGGAGCCTGATTCGAGAACGTGTAGCCGATGACTTCCCAGATCGACCAGCCTGCCCGGAGGCGGATAGACCTTGCCATCCCGGCGTGTCCCCAGAGTCTGGTAAACCATCCCCAGCAACCCGGCCAGCAAAATAATTACGGAACACCATGCCAGTATAGAAAGCAACTTCTCGGCTCCTTAAAAGAACACAAACTTAGATGCCTTGGCTCCGTAGTTGGCTATGCACATCTTCCGCCACACGATAGGCGACTTCCACGCAATCGCCTATGGACCTGCCACTCAGAAAGTTGCCCGCCAGAAAGAGGTTTGGTTGGGTACACAAGCTAGCATAAATCTCTTTCACTCGTCGCGCATGTCCGACGTTGTATTGAGGCAATGCTTGAGAATCTTTCCAAACCAGGCGGTCCACCGGTTTGGCCGCGATTCCCAAGATTTTGGCGTTTTCTGCCTCCACGACCTGCGCACACTCTTCTTCGGACATCGCCCCGGGGGCGCGGCCTAGTTCCCTTCCCGCAAAACTGGTCATCAGCACCGCGCCTTCGGGAGCGCGCTGGTTAAATAAAGAAGAATTCCAAAACGTGCAAATTGTATTTAGCCCTTCAGTGCGGGGAATCATGAATCCGAATCCATCCAATCTGTTTGCCACCTTGGATCGATCATAGGCAGAGGAGATCACACACATAGGAACGTATTCAATGGACTTAAGGTGAGAAGCAAGTTGCGGAACTCTGATTTCCAGCAGACTTGCAGCAACGTACGCGGGCACTGCCAGAATGAGGTGTGCGGCTGTGATTTCCTCGCCACTCGATAAGCAGACTTGCCAGCCAGCGTGCGATGTTCCGTTGTCGCGTGGTAAAGGCACGACGGATGCAATCTGCGCACTGTAGCGGATCTCGGCTATCAGATCTTCCGAGAGCCTTTCCGGAAGTCTAGCCATCCCCGACCTGAAGGAACCCAGGGATGGTAGAGCTTGCGTGACATGCAGGCCGATGCCGTTTGTATTTGGAGAGTCCGCGGAGAAGTCATCTGACGTTCGCGCGCCTCGCTTTGCCTTCCGAGCACGGATGGCACCCCGCACGAGGCTGCCTTGATCGCGTTCCCACTGCACCAGAGCCGGGAAGGCACTTTCCATGCCCATCTTGCGGGAGTCGCCCAGAAAAATTGTGGAAATGAAGGGGTCAACCAAATTGTCCAAAACTTCTGGACCGAATTTCCGCGCAATAAAATCGGACAGGCTTTCCTCATAGGCGGGGGGCTGCGAATACCGGAAGGCCTCGGTGAGGATTCGGAATTTGGACGCGAGCCCAACCAAACGGGTGGTGATAAGCCCTTTCGGTGAAAACGGCGCTGGATGCAGCCGCCCGCTTCTGAATATATAGCGCTTTGCTTTCGGGTCGCCGGCTACAAATTCGTTTTCCAGTTTTAAGGAGCGCATTAAGCGCCATACCGGGTCGGGGAATCGAGGGCATTGAGGTCCGGCTTCAAATAAGAAACCGTTTCGCCGGATCGTGGCAATGAGGCCACCGGGGCGTTCCGTAGCTTCCAGGACCAGACAAGGAATCCGCAATTGTTTGAGCCGATATGCGCAGGCCAGGCCAGAGATTCCGGCGCCGACCACGAGCACTTTTTCCTTGTATCCCACGGCAACCATAGCCTATCAAAAAAGGATAGAGGACCCTGAGTTGGATGAAATTTCCGCTCTTCCGAGGATAGATGTCCAAGCATGCCCTTGGAGTCACTCTCTGGTTTCGTCAAAAACTATGCAGCTCATGGCGGTGAGATTGCCGTGCGGCAGCGGCGCGGGTATCGCATGGAAAGCTTGGAGCTATGGACGGATTGCCGCGGAAGCAAATCGCGTGGCCCGTGAACTGGAGGTCTCGCGGGATAGGAAAAGGCGATGCGGTTCTGCTGTGGGGAGAGAATTCCGGCTGAGTGGATCGTTGCGTTTCTTGGATGCGTGCTTTGCGGCGTTGTTGTGGTGCCGATTGATCATGCTTCGACGTTGGAGTTTGCGTCCCGGGTGGCGCAGGGAAGTAAATGCAAAACTTATATTTCGGTCTAGCCACACAACCAGATTGCGCAGGCGTGCCTTCCCTTTCATTGGAATCGCTTCCTGCGGCGATCGCGCCGGCACGATTCTTCTCCATACCCTTCGCCACACCTTTCGCGTCAAGACACATTGGAGATTATTTTTACCTCCGGAACAACGGCGGAACCTCGCGGGGTAGTGATTTCGCATGGAAACGTTCTTGCGAATATTGAGCCAATTGAAACCGAAGTGCGGAAATATCTTCGCTATGAAAAGTTGGTGCACCCGCTTCGTTTTCTGAACCTGCTCCCGCTGAGCCATGTTTTCGGCCAGATTCTTGGGATATTCATTCCGCCGATGATGGCAGGGACCGTGGTTTTCATTGATTCGCTAAAACCTTCGGACTTGATGGATACGATCCGCCGGGAGCGCGTGTCGGTGCTTGTCGCCGTTCCGCGATTTATAGAATCACTCCAGCGGGAAGTTGAAAGACAGGAGGAACGCCGAAGAAATACAGAGCGGTTTCAGAAAGAGTTCGCGCTGGCGGAGAAAGAACATTTTCTCAGGCGGTGGTGGCGATTCCGCGGCATCCACTCGCGTCTTGGTTGGAAATTCTGGGCGTTTATTTCGGGGGGGGCGGCGCTGCCGGAACACGTGGAAACGTTTTGGAACCGCTTGGGGTACGCCGTGATTCAGGGATACGGCATGACGGAGACGACTTCGCTGATCAGCCTGAATCACCCATTTCACGCTTCCCGCGGATCAATTGGCAAGGTGTTTCCGGGCATGGAAGTGCGCGTCGATGAGAACGGGGAAATTCTGGTGCGTGGCGAAAACCTTGCGAAGACCTATCAGCAACACGGGCGGATCCAGCCGGTCGCCGAGCAGGATGGGTGGTTCCGGACGGGCGATATCGCGGAAAAAGACGAGCAGGACCAGTTGTATTTCAAGGGCCGGAGGAAAAATGTCATCGTCACTCCGGCGGGGATGAACGTCTACCCGGAGGATCTGGAACAAGCGTTGCGCGCGCAGGCCGACGTGCGAGATTGCGTGGTTATCGGGATCGAGCGTGACGGAAACGCGGAGCCCTGCGCTGTGCTTTTGATGAATGGAACTGCTCCGGATCCCGCTGCCGCCGTACAACGCGCGAATCAATCGCTGGCGGATTATCAGAAAATGCGCCAGTGGTTTCTGTGGCCTGAGCCGGATTTTCCCAGGACGCCAACGCAGAAGCCAATTCTTCCCCGCATCCGCGAAGTGATAAAGAGTTCGGGGAGCACAGCGCCACAGTCTGTTTCGGACGGCGACGGTTTAGCCGGCCTGATTGCACGAATCACGGGGCGCCCCGTTCAACTAAATGGATCGGCCACAACGCTTGAGGCAGATTTGCAGCTCAGTTCGCTCGACCGCGTCGAATTGATGAATGTTTTGGAGGAACGCTATCAGGTGGAGTTGAACGAAACTCGATTTGCGGACGTGGCCACCGTTGAGCAACTTCAAAAACTGATCGCGGGAGGCGCGTCGCCGGCAGCAGAGCATGTATTTCCACACGTGGCCGCAAACTTGGGTGGTCACCGCGCTGCGGCTTGTTGTATTATCTACCTCGCCTGGCCCGCGACATATCTGCTTGCCGCGCCGCGAATTCGCGGCGTGAGAATCTCCGTGGAGTAAGCGGCCCGGTGCTCGTCGATTTCCAATCATGTGACGTATCTGGATATCGCGTGGATTCTGCCCGCACTCCCGGCGCGATTGCGAAATCGCCTTGCCACCGCGATGGGAGGCGAGAGACTAACGAGGATGCGGCGTCCCGCGCAGAGTTGTGCACGCTGTTTGAGCGATTTATGGAACGGCTGAGATATTTTCTGGCTTCCAGTTTGTTCAATGTTTTCCCGCTTCCGCAGGAATCGGGATTCTTGAAGAGTCTTCAACTTTGCCGGGGACCTTGCGGACCGTGGATGGAACATCCTGGTTTTTCCGGAGGGCCTGACGAGCGAGGACGGACGCATGGCAGCCTTTCGTTCAGGAATTGGTCTGCTGGCAAAGCAGTTGAATATCCCGGTGGTTCCCATGAAGCTCGAGGGGCTATTTGATTTGAAGGAGCCTCCCTGCCCTTTCCCTTGATGAGAAACCCATGTTTTTGATAGTAAATGTGTACCTCTTTGATGGGTTTGTGAATCAGATTCTATATTCTGCAAACGAGTGTTTGCTCGATGGTAGCTGTTCGCCCCGTGAGGAGGCACGGACAATAGGGATATAAGAATGGCTAAACCTTGAACGGCGAAGCCGTCGGGCCCGACAGCCGCGACACATTATTTACGCTCAAGGAGAGATTCATGTCCAATCTGCAACAACCACTTCCTACTGTTCCTTCTTATCCTTTCCGGATTGATGTGCCGTTACACAACCTGCTGCACGAGCCGCCCGAGAGAAATTCGCCGGTCCCCCCAAAAGAGCACAAAACTCTACCCGCGCCAGTTTTCCCGCAACGCCCGGAGCTCCTGCATGACCTGGATGCCGATGATATCGCCGCGCACGATCAAGTTCTGCGCACCGGCAAAAGACACTGGCCGGTATCCTGGATTCTAAAGAACATGCACGGATGGATGCTTCCGTATCTCAAATCACGAGTGCTGCCGGGAGATTTTCAACCCATCATTGCTTATCTTTTCGCGGAATGGAAATGCAATCTGGATTGCCATTATTGCTGGTCCTATGACAACAGCGTCAAAGGCATGACGGAGGACACGGCGCGGCGCTCGATCGACTGGCTGGAATCCACGCCATGCCGGGTGCTCACTCCCACCGGCGGCGAACCTCTTCTGCGTCCGGATTTCGTGCACAAAGTCATATACTATGCCGCGAAGAAAGATTTCTGGGTTTACCTGGCTACCAATGCTCGATTGCTACGGCCAGAAGTGATCGACCACCTCACCGATGCGGGAATCGCCACAATCAATTTCGCCGTGGATGCGATCAAAGAAAAGCCCGGCCTGCCAAAAGCACTCGAACACGTTCGCTCGTACTTTGACTACCTGGTTAAACGCCAGTACCGTTATGGCTACACGGTTTTCTTCAACACAAATATTTGCCGAACCAACATCGAAGACGTCAAACAGCTTGTCGAGATCGCACACGAAAACGGCATTTCTCTTACGTTCCACATCAATGAAGCGCCCATGATGGAGCAATCGCACTTCAAGCATCTGCACGAGAACGACACCTACATCCGCCCGGAAGACTTCCCCATGGTGGATGATCTACTGGACTGGCTGATTGACAAACAACGCCAGGGCTACAAGATGGTGGATTCCATTCCGCGGTTGCAAAACATGAAAGGTTTCATGCGCGCAGTCGGCGAGCACTGGGGTTGCCGGGCCGGTCAAAACTGGCTGATCATTCGGACGGACGGGACACTTGCGCCCTGCTTCCCGATGTACAACGCCAAATACAACTGGGGCAGAGTGGAAGACCAGAAGTTCCATCTGAAGCAACTTGCCGAAATGAAGCAAGGTTGCGAGCCCCACTGCTTTTCCACCCTTGGCTACAATGTGGCGTACTGCTACAATGCTGCCCGCGTAATGAAATGGCTCCTTCTGCAGGCAAGCCACGGATTCCAAGGTGTAACCGGAAGTTTCGACTAGAAGCCGGGGAACGGGCCGCCCGCTTTGCGGCAAGAAACTGTTGATCAGGGCGAGGAGAGCATGTGCGGGACGGTTGTCTCTCCCTGCTAAAGGGTGCGTCGGAAAACGGGGTAAGAGCATCCAATCAAGTCCAGGGATAGTGTCAACGATGTGAGGCAAATAACTACCGTGGATTCTGCGAGAAAGAAATCGGCTGTTTGTCCAGGAAAGTTGGTTTGGATAGGCCTGGGTGTCCTGCTTTGCGCCTTTCCGTGCCGGCCACAGCAGGCCCCTGCCGTGCACACGTCGAAAAGTGCTGTACCTGACTCGCGGAGCACCGAACCCCCTACCCCTGGGCAGGAAGTCGACCAGCAACAGCCCGGAAGCATCAGCGGAAAAATTGTTGATCAATCCGGAGCCAGTATCTCCGGGGCGCGTGTGAAACTCACGCAAGACAGCAAGTTTTCGAGCGCAGAGGCTTTCTCAGACGACGATGGACAGTTCTCCCTTTCCAACGTTTTCCCGGGCCCCTTTCAGCTGACAATTACGTCTCCAGGGCTAGCCTCGCAAACGCTTTCCGGCACCCTGCATCCGGGAGAAGCCTGCGTCACGCCGCTCATCCTGCTGACGATTGCCACGCAAATGACCGAGGTGCACGTGGGACTTACGGTGGACGAACTTGCGGACGTGCAGATCAAGGAGCAAGAGAAGCAGCGTGTGCTCGGCTTCATTCCGAATTTTTACGTCAGCTACGTTCCCAATGCTGCTCCTCTCTCGCCGAAACAAAAGTTCGAACTTGCCTGGAAGTCGGCTAGCGATCCGGTCACGTTTGTGGCTGTGGGGGTCGTGGCCGGATTGGATCAGGCGGGAGATCGTTGGGGAGCCTATGGGCAAGGCGCGCAAGGCTATGCCAAGCGCTTCGGAGCAACCTACGTTGACGTTTTTGCAGGCACGTTTATCGGAAGTGCCGCGTTGCCTTCGCTATTGAAACAAGATCCGCGTTATTTCTACAAAGGAACTGGCACAGAGAGATCGCGGATTCTCTACGCGTTGGCCAGCTCCGTTATGTGCAGGGGTGACAATGGACGCCGGCAAGTGAATTACTCCAGCATCCTGGGAAATCTCGCCGCCGGCGGAATCTCGAATCTCTACTATCCTGCGAACGATCGCAACGGAGCCGGAATAGTGTTCACGAACGCGCTGATCAGGATTGGGGAAACGGCTGTCGCCAATATCTTCCAAGAGTTTATCGTCCCGAAGTTGACACCGAATCTTCCGACTCGCGCCCCTTCCCAGCCCTAAACACTTCGCGTCACAGGTTCCGGCGCAAGCCCGCCAGCTTTTTCATGACGACGAGCATATTTATCGCCTTGGTCTACCGGACAAAACCGTTGATTCTTCCTGCAAACGGGCGAAGCAGCCGGAATCCCCCAGCAGGGGCGGCAGATTACCGTGCGCGTTTCAGTCGGCGCGAAGAGCTTGAATGACGTCGATGCGCGCAGCGCGCACAGCCGGCAGCGAGGACGCAACGACCGCGGCCGCCAGCAGGACCAACGCAGAGAGGATCACGGGCAAGGCACTTGGCATTTTGACGTCCAGGAAATAGCTGCCCGCCAAACGCGCCACCACGTACCCGAATGCCGCGCCAGCGAGGACTCCCGCCGCAGCCATCACGGCGCCTTCTACGATGACGCCTCTGAGGAGATTCCGCGGCTGCGATCCCAGCGCCAACCGGATGCCGAATTCGCGGGTGCGCGCGCTGACAGAAAACGCCAGCACGCCAGCGACGCCAACTAACGCAATCATCAATGCGACAGCCGCGAATACGCCGAACACGAGGGAATTCAAACGGTCCGGCGTGAGCACCTCCGCGCGAACGTCTTCGAGAGTGGCAGCGTGCTCGACGGGCTGATCGGCGGACATGCCGCGAATCACGTTGGTGACCGGAGTGACCAGCGAATAGGGATTTACGGCGGTGTGGATGAACAGGTGGCCTTCGAAGATGGGACCCTCTTCAACGGGGATATAGATGGTGACGGTGGGCTCAGGAACGACGTGTACATCGTCGATATCGGCAGTGACACCGATGATGCGGTGGGGCGCGACGCTGAGCCCGGTGACAAATTTCACCCGGGGATCCGTCCAATAGACATGCCGATTGATGGGATCCTGATTGGGGAACATGCGGCGCGCGAGAGACTGACTGACGATAGCGACGGGGTCGCCTTTGCTTTTGCCGTCGAGATCGTTGAAGTCGCGGCCCTCGACGATGGGAACGCCAAGAGCGGCAAAGAATCCGGGAGAGATGACGCGAAACTCCGCATTGGGATCCTCTTCGCCAGAGGCATGAACGTGACCGTCGGCGGAAAACTGGAGGCCGAAGGCGTCAGCGTGCCAGGGAACAAACAGGCCGAACGCGGTCTTGGTAACGCCGGGCAGCGCGTCAATGCGACGGATCGATTCCTTATAGAACTCGGTCACCTGCTGAGGCGTTTTTCCATAAGACATAGCGGGAACGTTGATGGAGAGCACGTGGCGCATGTCGAGACCGGTCTGCGCGGATTGCAGTGCGATCAGCGTGGTGATGAGCATGCTTGCGCCGGCCAAAAGCACAAAGGAAGCAGCGATTTGTGTGATCGCGAAGATGCGCTGGCGGCGGCTGGTGCTGCCGGTGATGCGTACGCTGCCGCTCGATAGATTAAGACCTTTGGACGTGTCGGCCGACGGCAAGCGCGGGACAAATGCCAAGATCACCGAGGCAATGATGGCCAACGCCGTTCCCACCCAAAGCAGGCTGGAGTCGACCGTCAAATCAAGCGCACGCACTGAGAAGCGCGAGGCGTAGCGGGCCAGAATGGCCACCAGCGGCTGCGCGCTCATTACACCGAGCGTGGCGCCGGCGCCGCAGAGCAAAAGACATTCGGCGAGCAGCATGCGGCGCAGTGCGCCGGAGCTAGCGCCAAGCGCCGCGCGTATGGCCAGTTCACCTTCGCGGCGAACCGTGCGAGTGAGAATCAGATTGGCGACGTTGGAACACGCGACGATGAAAACGAGCGCGGAGGCTGCGAGCAGGACGAGCAGAATGGTGCGGGCGCCCGAGGTGATCTGGTCACGAAGAAGCTTGGCGCTGATCTGGTAGTTCGCTTTGGGTGCATAGAATTCGGGATATTGTTTGGTCATGGCGCCGTGGACGGAGCGCAACTCGGCGCGAGCTTGCTCGAGAGTGACACCGGGAGCGAGACGGCCAAAGAGTTCGGTCATACGATGGAGGCGGTCGGTGACCATAGTAGCGGAAGCGTGATGCGGGCTTGTGGAGACGTTGGCGATGATTTCGGTTTCCTGGGGATACGGAACAGAAGGTTCGAGGACACCGATGATGGTGGCAGAGCGATTGCCCAGCATACCGCTATCGAGGCGAACGGTTTTGCCAATGACGGAAGGATCTTTCCCCAGAGCGGTGGTCCAGAAACGATAGGTGAGGACGACAACCCCGTCAGCTGTGGGACCGTCGTCTTGAGGTGCGACGAGACGGCCGAGAACAGGGTGGAGTCCCATGACGTCGAAGTAGTTGCCGCTGACGACGCCGGCTTGGACTTCGCGAGGCTCACCGAGGCCAATCATGGTGAAACCAATGGTGGAGAAATCGCCGGTGGCACTGAGGGTTTTAACACTGGCGCGCAAATCCTGGATTTCGGGAACGGAGAACGTGGCGTTGTCTTCGTTGGTGCCCGGGGCGCTCTGGCGGATGTAAATCAGGCGGTTTTCGTCGCGGTTGACGAGAGGCTTGAGCAGCACACCGCGAACGAGCGTGAAGATGGCCGCGTTGGCGCCGATGCCCAGCGCCAGTGTGAGCACTACCGTGACCGCAAGCCCTTTGGTTCGAAAGAGAGAGCGGAACGCGACGCTCAGATCGTTGACGAATGAGAGCATTTTGCCCTTCCTTCCCGGAAGTCCGACTGCCAAGCGACAGAGGCAACCTGTAGGATTGCAACCGTTCTGCCTCATCTTCGCGAACTTGATGGGGAAGACGGGAGCAATTGGCAAACCAGCGTGCCGGTGAATCTACACTCTTTATTCTGAACGAGTTAGTCCAATACGCTGGAGTATGTTATGCCTCGCATTGCCCGATTTTGGGATGCTCTGCCCAGATTCGGACAAGCTTCGTCGAGCAAGCAGCCTGAGAATTCAAGCCTATACCAACAATAAGCGGCCGGTTTCTGGTTTGACTAGCCGAACTTTCGCACTTGGGCACACCTGATTCGGTTAAGTGCTTTGGATTCAGTCTGGGTTAGGGAAAGGTCTTCACCACAAAACAACCTCCTACCGTACGGTTGATACCTCGATTTCGAAGCTCTGTTTTTGCGCCACCAAGCGCGGTGGCGGCTGGCTCGGCAACTGCAATTTCAGCTTCTCGATCAGCACCTTGGTGTCGGGAGAAGGCTGTGTGTAGCGCGGCAAAATCAACCAACGTTGATCGACCGTAGGAATCCACACGTCAATCATTTTGATTTCCGCTAACTTCTCCAACACCGCCGTAGGCGTCAACCCTGGGGCGTGCAGCAACAGACGCTGCTTCAGCGTCACTTGTAAACAGTAGGCAAGAAAGGCGATCAGAATGTGTGCGTCGGCGCGATGCTCCAATTGATGGCGGATCGGGCGGATGCAAAGTTCGCTTTTGAGTGATTTAAATACCGATTCGATCTGTGTCAACTGCACGTAGCGGGTCCACAGCGCGCTGGGATCTCCGGCGGTAAGGTTGGAGCGCAGCAAGTAGTGTCCGTCGCGCCATTCCGCCTCCTGGAGCTTTTGCTTGTCCACACGAAACTGGAAGGTCTCGCGGGTGACCGGCTGGCCTTCCTCCGGTACTTGCATCTGCACGAACTGGAAGGCGCGCCCCGCGGCTGCTTTCGCGGCGCCCAAACGCATCAGTAACTGGACCAGAGAGGGCAGGCTGCGCCGCATGGCACGGAGTTTTCTGAGCAAGCGAGCCAGACGTTTGCGGCGCATGGCGGTCTCTTTGGCTCTTCTTCCTTCACTCTTGGCCAGCACATAGAGTTCGCCGTCTTGCTCAAACAGTTTCACTTCCACCGACTCTCTGACCTTCTGCCAGGGCAGATCCAACCACTTCTTTTCACACTGCTGGATCTTGCCTTTTGGTGTTCCCACCAGATAGAAAATCTCGCGTGCCGGATCGCGCATCTCCTGCAAGATCTCTTCGGTGGGAATGCCGCGGTCCATCACCCACATGCGTCTTGCTTTCCCATAGGTCTTCTCAATCTGATCAAGAAAATCGCGGAGTGTGGTGCGATCACTGGTATTGCCGTCCAGGACTTCGTAGGCCAACGGGAAACCATCGGTGGTGATTACCAGTGCAATCACCAGCTGTAAACAGTCTGTCCGTTTATCGCGACTGTGACCGTACTTGGCCTTGGGGTTCTCTTCCATCGCACCTTCAAAGTACGTGCTCGTCAGGTCGTAGAGCAACACTTCAAATTCCGCCTGAAACAAATCGGCCCACTTCTGGCGCAGCCATAGAAAGAGTTCCTGCTTATGTTCGAGCACACGGTCCAGGCAACGATACAAGCGATCCTTTTCGGCCACGGAGAAATTTGTTCCCAGCAGCGTATCCATAGCGGTGGTCAGGTACCACTGGCGATGTACACGAAACTCGCTGCCCGAATCCAGCAGCTGGCTCACCACCAATAGCTGCAACACTTTTTCCCAAGGAACTTCTTCCCGTGTTCCAGCAAGGCGAGCATCCCAAAACTCATGCAAGCCCAGTTGCTGCCATAACTCGCACGCCAGCCAGCAGCTACCGAACAGCCGAGGGCAACGCAGTTCGAGACCGCTCAGTTTCACTTGCAGGCTGTCGATGGCATCGGCGGGAATCTCGCGGTCATCGGGAAACAAACTCAAGTTCGCATACTCTTGCTCTTGTTCATCAAATACGGACAGCGTCTTGCGCCAAGCCGCTTGTTGTTGATCGTTGATCTCGCCGAGATAGAGGACGGTTCGCTGCACCGTTTTGTCGGACGCGATGCGATGATTTTCTACGATGCTGAAGTAGCGATGATCCTTGCCGTCTTTTTTGCGATGGATGCTGCGCAGAAACATGCTGACAGCAGACTGCCAGAACTCCGGGGTATAAGGGAAGACCCTTGGTCTTCACTCTACCGTTTTTTCAGAGCGCGGCGATAGAAACACACAACTTAGCTGCGAAAATGATAGCGAAAATGCAGAAAATCGCTCCTAACTGCGAAAGTGCGGCTAGTCTTCGAGGGTCGGCAGCGTCTTTAGAACGTCGGAGGCTTTGGGGCGACTGAGCACCAAATCGTCCTTGCGGATTTTCCCATCGCGGAAGACAAGGACGCGCTTTGCGAACAAGGCGATATCGTGTTCGTGAGTGACAAGTACTATCGTTAAACCCTTGTCGTTCAACGTCTGAAAAATCTCCATGATCTCAACGGAGGTGCGGCTATCGAGATTTCCCGTGGGCTCGTCGGCAAGCAGGATTGAAGGACGGTTCACCAACGCCCGCGCGATGGCGACTCGCTGCTGCTGGCCGCCGGACATCTGCGAGGGATAATGGTGCGCGCGTTCGGCCAGACCGACCATGGCAAGGGCTTCCGAGGCTCGCTTGGCACGCTCCGATTTATCGATTTTGGTGTAGAGCGTTGGCAATTCCGTATTTTCGAGTGCCGTGGTTCTAGCGAGCAAATTAAAGCCCTGGAATACGAACCCGATCTTCTGATTCCGAATCAGGGCTAGTGCTTTCTTATCGTGCTGAGAGACATCGATTCCCTCGAGCAGGTATCTCCCCGAACTCGGGCGGTCAAGGCAGCCAAGAATGTTCATGAATGTTGATTTCCCGCTGCCGCTGGCCCCCATAATCGCCAGGAACTCGCCCCGCTGAATCGCAACGCTGACACCGCGCAAGGCATGTACGCGCGTCTCACCCAGATCGTAGTATTTGTGGAGTTCATCCGCGAGCAGGACCGCGCTGGCGGATGTTTCCGCTTGAAGGTTGACTTGGTTTGTCGAAACCATTTGTCTCCTACAGCTGGATTGATTTCCGCAAGAACTTTAACGTCTTATTGCACCCGGGGTTTGAGATTTTGGAGCCACGGACCGAATCACAACCTCGTCCCCTGGCTTCAGTTGCCCCTTGAGAACGCCAGTAATTTCGGTAAAGGCATGATCCGTGATTCCGATGGAGACCTTGACGGGCTCCAAGGTGTTATCCGGATGGAGTTTCCAAACGACTGCTGTATCTCCCTTAGGCACACGAGGAGGATTCGGAACGGCAGGTGAAGTTTGTGCCGAGGCGGCAACTGCAACGGAACCTTCCGCAGCCTGTTTTCTCTCTCCACCATCGATTCCGTACTGAGCGTAGATCAAAAGTATCTCCTCAGGAGTCATGGGTGGCTTGTAGTGCAACGCAGTATTCGGCAGTTTGAGCGCGTCCTGGACGGTAGCTACAGGAATTGTTACGTAGGCGGTCATTCCCGGGAAAAGCTTCAGTTCCGGATTGGCGAATTCGATGATCGTGTCGTAGGTGACCACGCTTTGCACCGTGGTTGCATTCATTCTCACCTGACTGACGACGCCGTGAAAGGTATCTTTGGGAAACGCATCTACCTTGAAGGTGACGGGCTTGCCGATTTTGATGTTGCCGACATCGGATTCGTCTGTCTTGGCGTAAACCCACATCTTGGTGAGGTCCTGCGCTATGGTGAAAATCGTTGGAGCCTGAAGAGAAGCAGCGACAGTTTGCCCGACGTCCACGTTACGGGCCACGACAGTGCCGTCGATGGGAGAGCGGATCACCGTGTAGTTAAGATTCGTCTGGGCCACGGTGACAGCCGCGTCCTTCTGACTCACTTGTGCCTCAGCCTGGGTTACATTTGCGACGGCTCCACTAACGGCCGCATTCGCGGAATCATAATTAGCTTTGGCCAGGTCCAACTGTTGCTGGCTCGCAATACCGCTGTTAGCCAAGCCCGCGGTACGATCATAGTCGGCTTTGGTTTGCACTAAAGCGGCCTTGGCTTTATCGAGATTGGCCCGCGCAGCCACCAGATTGGCCCTGGCGTTTTCCAGATCTGCTTTGGCTTGAAGAAGAGCGCCATTGAAGAGCGCCGGATCGATAAGGGCGATGACATCGCCCTTATGAACACGGGAATTAAAATCCACATTAAGTTTGGCGATGGTTCCTGACACTTGCGATCCAACTTGGACAGTGATCACCGCATTAATTGTCCCGGTTGCCTCGACGACATCATCAATCTCTCCGCGCTCGACCTTCGCGGTGAAATGCTGCGTCTGCACACCTCGGTTCATGCCATAGACCACGAGCAAACCGATTGCGATCACCACTCCCGCCAATATCAACCATTTCGCTTTTGTTTTCATTTGCCTTCCCGGGCATCACAACGCAAAGCTCGTTACTCGTAGCGCAGCGCCTCAATGGGATCCAGCAGAGAGGCTTTCCGCGCCGGGTAATATCCGAAAAACACGCCGACCGCCACGGAGAACATCGCCGCAACGGCAATGGCATCGATGGACATTTCCATGGGCCAGTGGAGCGTTTGACCGACCAGATAGGAGCCCAAAATGCCGAAGAGAACTCCAACGGCGCCCCCAACCAGACTGAGCATGATGGATTCGCCCAGAAACTGGAGTTGAATGGCTTCTTCCGTTGCTCCCACCGCGACGCGCACGCCAATCTCTCGCGTACGCTCGGTTACAGAAACAAGCATCACATTCATAATTCCGATTCCTCCCACAAGCAGGGAGACAGAAGCGATGGCAATCAGCAGCACGGTAAGAGTTTTGCTGGCGTCGAGTTGCGCTTGGATGATGTCTTCGGGATTTCTAATGTTGAAATCATCTTCCTCTTCGGGCCGAAGATGATGGCGATCGCGGAGCACGGCGCTGGCTTCCTGTCCGGCCATTTTCACAGCGTCTTGTGAAACTGCGGAACAAAGGATGTCGTCCAGCCAAGTGATGCCCTTCAGTTTTTTTTGAGCAGTGGTGTAGGGCAGGATAATGGTATCGTCCTGGTCCTGACCAGAGAGGGACAGTCCTTTGGGATGAAGTGTTGCGACCACTTTGCAGGGGAGACTATTAACGCGCATGACCTTACCGACTGGATCTTCGACGCCGAATAGTTGATCGCGCACGGTGTGGCCAATGACACAGACATCAGCGGCGCGATCCACGTCTTCCTGAGAGAAGATAGCGCCTTGATCGACATACCAGCGCTTAATGTCAAAGTATTCTGGAGAAACGCCCCGGTAGGAGGTATGCCAATTTTGGTTGCCATAGATGACCTGAACAGGATCATCCACATTCGGCGAAACGCTCTTAATGAGAGACACCTGGTTCTTAATGGCCACGGCATCGGCCATGACCAATGTCTTCGTATCGTGAGTTCCGGTGCGAACTCCGTTGATGGCGCGGCCACCGGCTTCGATCCAGACGAAATTGTCGCCAAGATTGTTCAGATGCTGTTCCACGCGGGCCTGACCAGCCTTGCCAATCGCGACGACACAGATAACGGCGGCAATTCCGATGGTGATCCCCAGAACCGTCAAAATGCTGCGCATTTTGTTACGGAGCAAGGCCACGAGGGCCGATCGAAAAAGAGCCGAGTAATTCACCCTGCCTCCCTGTAATTATGGAAGCTCAACCAACCACAGTTCTTGAGCAAGTGCCACGAACGCCGTGCTGAAGGACTCCGCGCTTCGTCTTACCACCATTTTGCGCTTTTTTGGCTGCGGACGCACAGCCAAGCCGGTGCCTGCAATCCCACGGAAGCTAAAGGCAGGTCCGTCGTTCCCTCAACAATTCTCCGTTTGCGGAGATAAATACAATATGAATGAACACATGCGCTGGACTTCGACTCCCGGAGCTTCCTGCGAGAGCGAACCTCAAAACACAAAGGCCGCTGAACGGACGGCGTTGTCTAGTCCTCAAGTGGTCCGCGTCCACACTCGGCTCAAACCGCATGCTGCTCTTTCACAGTTGCGGCAAAAAGAAATGTGCCCAGAAGTCCGATAATTCCCGCCACGAGGAACGGGGTCTGAGGGCGAATTTTCCAGAGCAAACCTCCGATGGCGGACGCCGGTGTTATCGACAAGCTGCGCACGAGATAATAAAGACCAACCGTACGCGCCCGCAACGTAGGTTGCGCAAGGTCAACAATCATGGCCTTGCGCGAGGGTTCCCCAATCTCCCGCAACCCGCCGACCATGAACGCACCGACCAACCATCGGAAATCGGGTGCAAGCACTACTGACACCGGAAAGAAAGCAAAGCACAGAAAAGTGGCGATCACAAAAGGCTTGCGGCCCAGGCGATCCGCCATCTTAGCAGAGGGCACATACACGAAGATTGCCGTAGCGAGCTGCACGGCTACCAGGATTCCGTACTGTAGAATCGTGACCCCCACGATGTTGGTGACGTAAAGAACGACAAATATGTCTGCCATGCCTTCGCAGATGCGAATGGCGACGTCGGAAACCAAGAGCCGTTTGAGAGTCGCGTGAAAGGAATTCCAGACTCCGCGGAGCTTCACCGAGTCCCGGGAAGCAATAGGAACATTGATTGCGGATAGGACCGGGATGGTGATGCCAACAAAGGCGATGGTGATCAAGAGCTCCAAACGAATGCCGGCATGAAGGCCCGCTGCGCCGATCATAACACCACCGAGGAGTGGCGAAAGCGCCATGGGAATGCGCTTGAGCATGGACTGGATTGTGAATCCCAGTGCGCGCCGTTCGCGGGGAAGAACATCCCCGATGGTTGCGAAAATGGCGGGAGAGGCCATGGACTGCCAGGCCATCGCAAAGACGAGCCCAAGAAATAGGAAAGGCCACGAAGGACTGAACAGGTAAATGAAATACCCCACGAGTGCAGCTATTAAGAAAGTAAGAAACGCCTTGCGGCGCCCCCAATGGTCGGCCAGCCAGCCCCCTGGATACTGGTAGAGAGCATCGAGAAAATCCTCCGCAGTGCCAAAGAGCCCGACGAAGGCAACGCTCGCGCCAAGAGATTCGAGATACTTCGGTAGGAACTTCTTCCAGAGTTCTTCCCCTAAACCGACCAGGAACACGGCGCCGGAGGCGGCAGCAACGTTTCGCTCAATGCCCCAGTGGGCTGCAATTCGCCTGTGAATAGCCGTTTCCAGAAATATTTCTCCTCCAAGCGATCGGTAGCATGAAGAATTCAGGCAGCATGTTCGAAAGCGCCGTTCGGCTTCCCGCGCTTCACCATCTCCTCGCAATAGGCGTACAGAGCATCGTACACAATCCACTCGGCAGCATTAATTTCGTGATCGGTGCTGAAGCCTAGTCGCCGAAAACCTTCGGCCACCGCGCTCAGTCCGGCGGCTTCGGGCTGATGCCATAAGGTATTGTCGGTGTCGGCGCCGTTCACGATCTTCCCAAGCAGTTGCAGTGCCGGATTTGCGATGAGCTTGTATTTCTTGAGAATCGCTTCAAAAGAGCATTCCTTGCCGTGGTGGCCGAGTTCCACTCCCGACACGTCAAAGGGGGTTGCGTTCAGTCTGTTCGCTTCAGTCATCACTTGGTCCGGGGGCACGAAAAGGAACTCCGCCTCCGAGTCGACAAATTTCTGGATCAGCCAGGGGCAGGCCACGCGATCGACCTTGACGTGTTGGCGTGTAATCCACCTCATCACATCCTCCTTCGGCGATTTCGGGCAACTCTACGCGACAAGGTCTACTTGCGAGTGCAGCTTAGGGCTTGACCAGCGCCTCGTAGACCACCATGCGCGCAACAGGTTTGCCGTCCGCCTCTTGTTCCGGCGTGTACACGCGGTGCGTCTCGGGATCCACGGCGAGGGTGTGGACCGCGTGCGGCACCTTGAAGTCCTCGATCTTCCGGTAGTGATTTGGATCATCCTGATGAAAGACGGAAATGGCTCCGCTGTAGCAGGCGGCATAAATTCTGCCAAGTCCGGGATCGAACTTGATCACGTCGGGTCCGTCCGCGAGGGGGAGAAACGCGATGGGTTCGTTTTTGTCGAGGTCGAAGACCGTCATCAAATTGTTTCCTTCACAGGAAAGAAAAGCACGGCGATGCTCGGGGTCGAGGGTCATGCCGTGATTCCCTTTGCAGCGGCCGACGGGATACCGGCCCACGACTTCATCTGTGGCAGGATCGATTGCCGCGAAAATGTTCTGGTCCTGCAGGTTGACGTACACCTTACGGGCCACGGGATCGTATTGCGGCATGCCGGTTTCGCTATCGAAACGCAGCGTCTTGATGATTTCATCCTTGGTTACGTCAACGATGGCTTCGGCCTTGCCGCGCTCGTCAGAAACGTAAAGTTTGCGGAACGGCGCGGCATAAGCACTGCCATCCGGTTTCTTCTCAGTATGTAATTTCTTGACGACCTTCATGCGGTTCAGGTCGACGACCCCGATAGTGTTATCTCCCGCATTCGAGGTGTAGAACTTCTTCAGCTCAGGAACATACTCGATGCCTTCGACGCCCGGCGTGTCCGTTACAGTCGCGGCTACTTTGTTTGTGCGCAGGTCAATGACGTAGGTCTGCCCCGCCGCCAGATGCGCCGAGAATAGGAGGTGGTCGTCAGTGTCGATGGCCAAATAGTCAAAGCGCTTGCCACCCGGCCCTGGGAGGTCGAACTCCGTAACTTTCTTAAGTGTTGGGCCGCCTGTTTGTGCGTTCATCCGAGGTGCCAACATTAACCCTAGACAACCCGCAAACAGCAGAAGCATGGTTCGCATAGACCCTCCAAAAAGATCCCAAATCTACTTGATGGAAACATGTTTCAAGGCCGCAGCGATTCCACCGCCCACCGATCCCGGGCTGCCAATCGCCCAAAAGTGCATGAAAAAGAGTCTGGGTTGTTCGGTCAGCATATGGCTGTGAAGAGCCGTCACCAAAATCTGATGGGTTTGCAGCTCTGCTATCACCGGATTCACTTCTTCCGCGGTGAGCACGAAGTCGCCGGTAGTCGCCACGTTTCCGGAGTCTGCTGCCTGAAAATTGATGGCCTCCGCGACACCGGCGGAGGGAGCAATGGTCATGCCGTCCATCGTGACCGGTTGGCCGCGAGGCACGCCATAGGAAAGCACTCCGCCCCTGAAGGTTCCTTTTCGCCCGACGCTGTCTTCTACTGCCTTCACCCAAGCGGGTGGAGTTGGCTCTTCGGCGGCGGAGGCGGGCTTATCGAGCGGTGTCTTGGAAACCGCCAGAGCATTCTTCAAGGAAGCAGCGAGTTGCGCTGCCGGCCCGAGTCCCATGTAGTGCATGTACATCACATGGGGCGTTTCCGCGATGAGGTGGTTGTGTACTGCAGAAATCTGAAAGCTAGCTACACGTAATTTTTCCATGACCGGGTTCAGCTCGTCCTCCAGCAAAACCAGATCGCCCATGACCATCGCATGGTCGTCCGTTCCCATGAACGCGGCCCAAGAACCGAGTGCCAGCCCCGGCTTGATGGCCAACCCGTTAACGGAAACATGCAGGTCGGTTCTGGGAAAACCAATTTTATAGACGTCACCAAACTTCTGGCCCGATCTGCCCAGTGCTTGATCGATTTTCGTGGTGTCAATCGCCTGCGCAGCAGCAATGGTGGGAAGCAGCAACATCAAAACAACCATTCGCACGCTTCGTATAGAATGCATGACAATCCTCCTCCTGATGTTCATTCTTTCTTTCAATGTCCCTTCCTCATGCCAATCACTTCGAGGTTCCTTGCGGGCTTGGGGCGTCTCATTAACCTATGGCGCGCGTGCCCGAACGTAACTTCGTTCCCATCATCGACAGGCGCTCATGCGAGCGAGTGGTATAGTCCTTGAATTAACTGCATCCCGCGATCGAGAAGTTCCTGGTCCGGAACCTTTTGCCGCGCCCAGCCCTTGAGGACCTCGTCGATTCCATAACCTTCCTTGCGGCCGAATTTGTCATCAGCCAGATCCGCGTCGTGAATAATCTCGGAAATGACCTTCACTCTGGGGTCGCGAATCCTGAAAACTTTCTGCAGCGTTTCAAAGGTGCAATCGACGCCGCGGTGGCCAAAACCGCCATGGAACATGTCATAGGGCACGGCTTCCGGAGTCACGTGACCTTCCCGGGCAAACGTGAATCGCGCTTTCGTATCAATAAAACGGCGAATCAACCAAGCCGAAGCAGATCTGTCGACCCCCGGACGAGGCCGGGTTACCCAAGTCCTGTTCTTGTAGTCCCGTGGTTTGACCCGCTCAGCCTTCGGCAAGCGCGAAGCCAGGCGTTTCTCGTCCACTTGTTCGAGCAATTCCGAAACACGTTTTTGCAAGGGGCTGTGGAAGAAATCAACTTCGGCGATTTCCTGGAAACGAGTTCGCAAGCGGCTCAAGCGACCTGTAGCCCGCTTCTGAAGGGGAGTGGAAGAAAACGTTTGCAGATCTCGAAGCAATTCCTGATACTCCCGCGAGCGAGCTTCCGAAAAACGCCCGATCAATTGCGGGGTGGATAGATTGTCGATGGAGCGGACCAGAACGATGGAAGCGTTTCCTCCATATTTCCGAATAGCTGAGGCCAGCCACTGGAACCGTTCTTCGTTGGTGGGATTGTTCGGCAACAAGTAACCCGAATTGCCGAGTGGCACAGTTCCGTAACGCTGCAGTTTTCGCCAGACTTCCACCCGCTGGCTTGCCCGCGCGGTTGGAAGAGTAAAAGTAAGCAACAGCCACGATATCCTGGCATGATGAGCTATGGTCATTTCGCTTTAATGTTATGACTATAACAAAGCGAGAGTCAATCCCAAAAGGAAAGCGCAGAGGAGCCCGCTCACCGCGTATCGCCCTTAGCGAGATTGGGTCCTGTGGCTGCTCTGCACGAAGAAATAAGTGCGCACGGGCGATGCACCTGACCCACTCCAACTCATTGATAAATAAGTGCGTACGTCAACCTGGGTACTCATTCGCGCAACTATTGTTGCTTGCCTGGGTTCAATTTCCCCAGAAGCGTCAAAATAGAAATAGGCCAGCAAGAGAAGTTTATTATGAAAAAAACCCTCAGGGAGAGAGAATCATGATGCGTACCGCCAGCATTGGAGCGATGTTTTTGCTTCTAGTCACGGCCGTTGCATTACCATCACCGTCGCAAGCGCAGATCGCAGTGGGTGTTTCCATTCACGTCGGACCTCCAGCCCTGCCCGTCTATGTACAACCAGCCTGCCCCGCCCCCGGATACATCTGGACGCCGGGCTATTGGGCATATGGACCTGAAGGATATTATTGGGTACCCGGCACGTGGGTTATGGCGCCAGCGGTAGGACTACTGTGGACTCCAGGGTATTGGGGTTGGGGAGGAGGCGGGTATCTGTGGCATGCGGGTTACTGGGGACCACACGTGGGGTTCTACGGCGGAATTAACTATGGATTTGGATACACAGGTGTAGGGTTTGCAGGCGGATATTGGCGTGGTGGCGTGTACAACTACAATCGCTCGGTGACCAACCTCAATACGACGGTCATCCATAACACGTACAACACGACGGTAATTAACAACAATACAACCGTGAATCGCACCAGCTTCAACGGTGGGAATGGTGGAACGACGGCCAGGCCAAATACGCAACAACTCGCAGCGGAAAGAGAGCATCATACCAATGACGGCGGCGCAAACGCAGCATTTTCAGGAAGCGGGAAGAAACCACGAAATGTTGGCGTCTGTGAATAAGGGCAGCCCCTCCGTGGCAGCAACCCCGAAACCCGGTGAGTTCCATGGACCTGGAGTAGTTGCAGCACACTCCGCGAATGCGCACAAAGACCGGCCGCCGAGCGGAAGAACCAGCGCGAATTCGAACGTACACACAAACGCGGGCACCACAAATTCCAAACCGAACTCCTGGCATGCGAGCCAGACGCAAGGCGCGCAGAACAGTTCTCACGCGAACGCATCGCACGAAAATACGGTTCACGAGAATGTGCCTCACAACAATCCACCTCATCCAAACACTTCGCGGCCACCACAACCGCAATCGCATCCGAGTCATACGGCCGAACCGCAAAGTCATCCCAGCGGAGGACATCCGGGCGGTAAACTCGGACGGTAAGCAAATTCGCAAATCAGGGTAAGTGAAGGCCGGAGGGAAACTCCGGCCTTTCTCTTTTGCGGCGACGAAAGATTTGCGCTTTGCTTGAATCTATGGGAAATAATGGACCGTACAAAGACGGAGGAACGCGAATGCTCTCGCCTTGGTTCGGGGAGTTCATGGGAACGATGGTGCTGGTGCTGCTGGGAGACGGCGTGGTGGCAGGTGTGCTACTGAAGAAGTCCAAAGCAGAAAATTCGGGATGGATGGTGATTACCGCAGGGTGGGCATTCGCGGTAATGTGCGGCGTGTTTACGGCGATTGCGTGCGGAAGTCCAGGAGCCCATCTGAACCCCGCGGTGACTTTGGGCGTGGCGGTGCGCACGGGGGACTTCTCCTTCGTGCTTCCGTTTGTTGCAGCGCAGATTCTGGGTGCAATCGCCGGCGCTACGCTCGTGTGGCTACATTATCTGCCACACTGGCAGGAGTCTCCCGATGCAGCGGCAAAATTGGGAATATTCTGCACGGCACCAGCAATCCGGAAGCTTCCGGCAAATTTCATAAGCGAAGTGATCGGGACGGTGGTGCTGGTATTTGTGGTCGCGGCAATATTTTCAAAGAACGTGGCGGCCGCTGGACCGGCAGCAGGCCTAGGCCCTTTTCTAGTTGGCAGCCTGGTATGGGGGATCGGGTTGTCGCTGGGTGGAACGACGGGTTACGCGATCAATCCTGCGCGCGATTTGGGCCCGAGGATCGCCCATGCGGTGCTGCCGATTCCAGGAAAAGGGGCATCCGATTGGGGCTACGCGGCCGTGCCGGTCTTTGGCCCCCTGGTGGGCGGCGCGGCTGCCGGCTTGCTTGCCAAACTTCTTTCCCTCTGAGGAACACATGGCCGCTTATCTAGGAGCCCTGGATCAGGGCACAACAAGCACGCGCTTCATGGTGTTCGACCGCGCCGGGCGAATCGTTTCGCAGGCTCAGGAGGAGCACGAACAAATCTATCCCTCGGCAGGGTGGGTGGAACACGACCCGGAAGAAATCTGGCGGCGCACGCAAGGCGTGATCTTGCGAGCGATGAAACACAAAGTCCTGCAGCCAAGGGATCTGGCCGCCATTGGGATCACCAATCAACGGGAAACGACGATTGTCTGGAATCGACGGAGTGGCCAGGCGGTTTGTAACGCCATTGTGTGGCAAGACACGCGGGTGGAGGCAATGGTTTCGGAGTTTGCCAAGCAAGGTGGCATCGACCGATTTCGCGCGAAGACCGGGCTGCCGCTCTCTACATACTTCAGTGCACTGAAAATCCGTTGGATTCTTGAGAACGTTCGAGAAGCGCGCCAACAGGCCGAGGCGGGAGAACTCATTTTCGGAACGGTCGACACTTATTTGTTGTGGCGACTGACCGGCGGCGTGAATGGAGGATTGCATGTAACGGACGTGACCAATGCCAGCCGGACGCAATTGATGAACCTCGCCACGCTTGATTGGGACGCGGAAATCCTGGGAGAGTTCGGAATCCCCAGGAATATTCTGCCGCGGATCGCTTCCAGCAGCGAATTGTTCGGCGAGGCAAAACTCGAGTGCATTTCGGGGGTGAAGATCGCCGGCGTGTTGGGCGATCAGCAAGCGGCCCTGTTTGGACAGACCTGTTTCCACCCTGGAGACGCGAAAAACACATACGGGACGGGATGTTTTCTGCTGATGAACACGGGAGAGAAAGCAGTTGCCTCAAGTTGCGGACTGATCACCACAGTGGGCTATAAACTCGGCGCGTCGAAAGCGATCTATGCTCTCGAAGGCAGCGTGGCGATCACGGGCGCGCTGGTGCAATGGATGCGCGACAATCTTGGGCTGATCCACAAGAGCGAGGAAATCGAGTTACTAGCGCGCACCGTCAGGGATAACGGCGGCGTCTACTTCGTGCCGGCCTTCTCTGGCCTCTATGCTCCCTATTGGCGCAACGATGCCCGGGGAGTAATTACCGGTTTAACGCGGTTTGCAAACAAAGGCCACCTTGCGCGAGCCGTATTAGAATCCACGGCGTACCAGACAAAAGAAGTTCTGGAAGCAATGGAGAAGGATTCCGAAATCCAACTGTTCTCCTTGCGGACCGACGGGGGAATGGTGGGGAACGAGTTACTGATGCAATTTCAGTCTGACATTCTGAACATTCCCGTTTTGCGACCTGTCATAAAGGAAACCACGGCGCTGGGTGCAGCGTATGCAGCAGGCCTGGCGGTAGATTTTTACAGCAATCTGGAAGACTTGCGCCAGAACTGGGCGGTGGAAACAACCTGGGAACCGCGGATGGAACAATCGCAGCGGGAAATCCTTTATCAAAGCTGGAAGAAGGCGGTGACTCGGTCTTTTGATTGGGTTGAATGAGTCAGTGCTACTTGGTCAATGATCAATAGGGTGCACGAAGTTTGGGCCTTTCAAAGCTACTGATGATAATCGGGCGAGGAATATTATGAGCCGCAAGATCAAGTGGGGAGTTCTAAGCACCGCAGGGATAGCCACTCGGCGCGTTATCCCCGCCATGCAGAAATGTGAAGTTGCGGAAATTGCCGCGATTTCTTCGCGGTCGCTGTCCAAAGCAACTAGCATAGCCGCGAGTTTTTCTATTCCGAAGGCTTATGGCTCTTACGAAGAGCTTTTAGCGGACCCTGAGATCGAAGTTATCTATAATCCGTTGCCAAATCATCTCCATGCGCACTGGACACTGGAAGCCGCAAGGCACGGCAAACATGTTCTATGCGAGAAGCCCATTACCATGAATGCGGCAGAAACCAGGAAATTACTGGAAGCGCGTGACGAAGCAGGAGTAAAAATAGGCGAAGCGTTCATGGTGCGCACGCATCCGCAATGGCTGCGGACGCATGAACTGGTGCGCTCCGGGCGCATCGGAAAGCTGCACTCGGCTGTGGGCGTGTTCAGCTATTTCAACATCAACCCAGAAGATGTTCGCAATGTAGTTGCATTTGGTGGAGGCGCCCTGCTCGATATCGGCTGCTATCCAATCAAGACGACACGTTTCATCTTTGGAGAAGAACCTGTCCGCGTAATCGCCCGCATTGAAAGGGATCCCAGCTTCAAGATTGACCGGCTCACTTCCGCTATTCTTGAATATCCCGCGGGGCAGTGCGTCTTCAGCGTTTCGACGCAGATGGTGTACTACCAAAAGATGCAATTCTTCGGGACAGAGGGGCGCATCGAAATCGAAATTCCGTTCAATGCACCGACTGACAAACCCACGCGCATTTTCATCGATAACGGAAAAGATTTGTATGCAAACGCGAGCGCGGTGATCGAGACTGTGGCGATCAGCAATCAGTTCACAATTCAGGGAGACCTCTTCTCCAAGGCTGTAGTTGAAGATACAGAGGTGCCGAACCCGCTGGAAGACGCCTTCTGCAATATGGCCGTGATCGACGCTCTGTTCCGTTCCGCGGAAACAGGCAAATGGGAAACCCCCGAACGGTTGTAGGCGGAACTTCCCTGGGCGGCAATCACCACCGAGTGCTGAAATTCAGATCGAAAGCAGGTGGCTAATCGTAATATTCCTGCCCGAGGTGAGTGATGAGGTCCTCGCCCACCATCCAGCGTAGAGTGTTCTTCAATTTCATCAATTGAATGAACAGGTCGTGTTCGGGATAAAGCTCAGGCGCCGTCATCGGCGACTTGAAGTAGAAACTCAACCACTCTTGAATGCCCCGAAATCCGGCGCGCTGCGCGAGATCGAGGAAAAGAACCAAGTCCAGAACGATGGGGGCCGCGAGGATGGAGTCGCGGCACAGAAAGTCCACTTTAATCTGCATGGGATAGCCGAGCCAGCCGAAGATGTCGATATTGTCCCAACCCTCTTTATTATCGCCGCGCGGCGGATAGTAGTTGATGCGGACCTTGTGGTGAATCTTCTTGTAAAGTTCGGGATAGAGATGCGGTTGCAGAATGAATTCAAGAGCGCCCAACTTCGACTCTTCCTTGGTCTTAAACGAACCCGGGTCCTCGAGGACCTCTCCATCGCGGTTTCCCAAAATATTCGTCGAGAACCAGCCATTCAGGCCCAGCATACGCGCCTTGAAGGCCGGCGCTAAAACCGTTTTGAGCAATGTCTGGCCGGTTTTGAAATCCTTGCCAGCAATCGCGACGTTGTGTTTGTGAGCAAGCGCTTCCAGCGCGGGGACGTCCACGGTAAGGTTGGGCGCGCCATTACCAAAGGGGATACCACTGGTGATCGCGGCCCAGGCATAAAGCATAGAAGGAGCAATGGCGTGGTGGTTGTTCTTCATTGCTTCTTCGAACTTTTCAGGAGTGCTATGAACGTCGTCATCCACCTTCATAAAAACTTCAGTCGACCCGCACCAAAGCATAACCAAGCGAGAACAACCATGCTTCTTCTTGAAGTTGGCGATGTCGGCCTTCAGTTGCAGCGCAATGTCGTACTTGTTTTTGCCCTTCTTGACATTCTTGCCATCCAACATCTTCACGTATTCGCGGTCAAACGCTGCGGACATGGGCTTAATCTTGGAGAGGAAGGACTTGACTTCCGCGAGGTGGTGGGGATCGAGGACACCTGCCTTCGCAGCGGCTTCGTAGGAACTCTCAGGGAAAATATCCCAACCGCCAAAGACCAGATCCTCCAAGCGTGCCAATTTCACAAGGTCCTTAATTTTTGGCGAACGCGCCTCAGTGCGCTTGCCCAAGCGAATGGTGGCCATCTGCGTCAACGACCCGACGGGTTGCGCTTTCTTTGTGCGGACGAGTTCAACTCCGGCCATGAAAGTGGTTGCCACGGCACCCATACCCGGCAACAAAACACCAAGTTTTCCCTTGGGCGCAGCAATTTTCTTTGGCTTTTCCATGAATACCCTCAGTTTTCAGTTGGTAGACCTGCATTGGACACAGCAGCGCAGAGCGGAAACTGTGACCCAAACTAACCATGATGGGGGATGCGGAGAAGATATGCAAACGAAAACCGCGCAAAGCAACTCGGCGAATCTCGCGGAGAGAATACATTCCTCTGAAATCAATAGGACTTACGGGTTGGAGAACTTCAGAGAGCCAACAAGTTCAACCTCAATGTCGACGTTTGGCTTTACCTTCAACAAAAAGTTGCTGGGATCTTTCAATCCCCATTGAATATACGGAATTCTAAATTTAGCAGTTCCCTTCCAATGGTCACCCGTGAAATCGGCGTGCACCGGGACAACCAGGTCGTGATCGGCGCCATGCAATGAAAGCACGCCGTGCAAACTCACATCAGAGGGACCCGAAAGAGCCACTTTTCCTTCCAATAGGGTGGGCTTGAAGGTCACTTCCGGGTACTTCTGGCTTTCGAGAACTTCCTTATGCATTTTTTCGTCTCGCGACGAGTTTCCACTGTCGCCGCTGGTGGCGAAAACGACAATTTCACCGCTGGCCTTTCCTGTTGCGGTGTCAATGTGGACCGTACCGCTCTTCAGATTGAAGGAGCCATGAACCGCGTGGAGCGTACTGTCCACGATGTAATGCACGTTACTCTGCGACTGGTCGAGTGAGAGTACTAACTCCTGAGCAGCCGTTTGCGCCGCGGGGGGGTGAGGTGGTGCGGCGCTGGCAGTCATGAAGAAAGCGATTCCCGCAATCGCACCTGCCGTGATGCTCCATGCTTTCCAGCCGGTCACTCGCATCGATCTTCTCTCCCGTTCATGTAGCCAAGAACTGCCAAGCAAGCAACAGACTGGTCGAAACGGCTTGCCCAGGGGTTGCGTCCCCGGTGTGGATCGCTAGCAGCTTTTCGAACACTTCAGGCCTGGCTGCCATGCAACGGATGGCGCGTTCACGCAACAGGTTGTTTCCCGCAAGCATCAGAATCAGTTTGCCCATGCGAGCGGCGCGCAACGCCAATTTCCTGTGCGCGCGCTCATAAAGCTGTAAATCACGTGCTTCTATCGCTTCAGCGAGTGCAAGTGCCTGACGGAAACAAGCCGAAGGCCTTCGCCCGTAATTGCGTCTACACTGCCGGAAGAATCGCCCACCAATGCAACATTTCCATTCACGACGTGCCGAAGGCGTTGCATATAGGTAATCGCCCCCCGCTCGCGGCTGCCCAATTCTGAGCACCGAGGAGCCGCTTCTGCAACTGAGGCCATTCCCGCAAGGCGTCGTCAAAATCGGCGTGTTCCGGGTTCGCACCCAGCACAACGATGCAGACTTCCTGGCGCGAAATTGGCGTGACGTAAATTTGTGCGCGCTCACCCCAATAAACCTCGACGAAATCACTCCAAGGCGCGTACCAAATAGTGGCGTCGCGTTGTCGTGCCGAATTTCTTATGGACTGGCGTCGAGACCACACCACCGGCGAACGCGCGATCCACCCCCGTCGGCGCCGACGATCCACTTGGCCTTCACTATACCTCGAGAGAGTTTGTGCGCCGCTTCCACAATGCCGGATACAGGAGTGTTCCACAGAAATCGTACGCCGAATCCAGCGCTCGTTTCACCAAAGCTCGTGCAGAATCGTGCGGCGGATCCGAGGCCCTCCCCTTGGGGAAATCGGCAGCGACTCGATCTGGCTGCACGAAACGAATACCTCGAAGGTTGCCATCCTAGACCGTCTGCGAAGACGCCCAGGTCTTCTAAAGCAGCTGCGTGTTTCCGGCATCAACCTTCACCACATGGCTTATCTAACGGTGGTTCAGAGCCATCGGCTAAATGGCGCGTAGCCCTTCTGACTGGCAGCGATCGCCGCAGCGAGGCCGGCGGGACCCCCCCGATAACAAATAAGTCGGTGATTCTTTCAAAGTAGATACTTGTACCATTTTCCGAGGGCACCCAGCCCTGTGTTGTGCTGACTACGCGTAATCAATTTGTAAGATTCTGGCCGCACGACGAGCCAGAGCGAGCGTCCTTGAAAGCATTCGCAATGGCAGGATGGCTGTAGCAGGTGTTATGCGCGCAATAGCCGGATAGAAAATTGAGAATACGGCGAGCGTCCCGAATGAACAGTTCCGCGTCGATGCGGCGCTCGTACTCTACGTTCATATCCAGAATATTGAGGAAATTTACCACTGGTGGTTCACGTATTCCGCGTACGAAGAGGTAGATGTGAAAGGTGGCGATGCGACCGTCGCTAACCTACTAGCCATATCTATCAATGGATGCCCTCCAAGGTGAAGGAGATGCCCTTTATTCCCGAATATCTTCCGTTGGTAATGTTCTGGGGCGGACAGGGGCATCCGTTTTCGATTCACAGCATAAACAAAGCTTATTATACTTAACACTTCTATTAATTTGACTAATCATGCTAAGTGTTTCATAGCTGAATGTCTCTTCGGCGAGAGCTGTGTTCCGAATCGCCATGCTGGAATTGGGTAGCATCCGGCCACTGCATTTGCCGGACTTCGCGTATGGTGTAGTTCGAATGATGTTCCCTGCTGAGGTTCGCGGTGGAACGACGGGGTGATGAGCCCTGTAATCTACCATCGGGGATAATTCCCGGAGGAGAGCCGCTGTGACCAATAGTCCGCTGAAACCTCGCAGTGCAGCACTGACCGATGGCGCGCACCGCGCAGGGGCCCGAGCGATGCTTCGAGCCGCAGGCCTGAAAGACGAAGATTTTTCCAGACCGCTGATTGGCATCGCCAATACCTGGATTGAGATCGGCCCCTGCAACTACCATCTACGCGAACTGGCCGAACACGTGCGTGCTGGCATCCTGGCCGCGGGAGGCACGCCACTGGAATTCAACACCATTTCCATTTCTGACGGCATCACCATGGGCACAGAGGGAATGCGGGCTTCGCTGATCAGCCGCGAAGTGATCGCCGATTCCATCGAACTGGTCACGACGGGGAAATCTGTTCGATGGACTTATCGTCCTGGTGGGTTGCGATAAAACGATTCCGGGTGGCATCATGGCTCTCGCCCGCTTGAACATTCCCGGCCTCGTTCTTTACGGCGGTTCGATCGCTCCGGGGCAGTATGAAGGCCACTCCGTAACGATTCAAGATGTTTACGAGGCGATCGGCGCCCATGCTCGCGGAAAAATCAGCGATACACAACTGAAAGAGTTGGAATGCGCGGCATGCCCTGGTGCGGGTGCCTGCGGTGGCCAATTCACCGCCAACACGATGGCGTTGGTTTGCGAATTTCTGGGCATCGCGCCGATGGGAATTTCCAGCGTGCCAGCTACGAACGAAGGCAAGGCCTTCGCCGGAGAATTGGCCGGGAAGTTGACCGTAGAACTACTGAAAAAGAATCTGAGGCCTTCGCAGATCATCACAAAATCCTCGATTGAGAACGCCATCGCGGGGGTTGCGGCAACGGGTGGGTCCACGAACGCGGTGCTGCATCTGCTGGCCATCGCGCAAGAGGCAGGCATTTCCCTTTCCATTGACGATTTTGACCGGATCAGTTCGCGCACGCCGATACTCGCTGACTTGAAACCAGGAGGACGATTTGTCGCAACAGATCTTTATGCAGCAGGCGGTACTTCGCTCATCGCCAAACGGATGCTCGAAGCTGGTCTCCTCCGTGGAGACTGCATCACCGTCACGGGCCGCACGCTCGCCGAAGAAGCAGCGGGCGCAAAAGAAACGCCGGGGCAAGAAGTCGTCCGCACGAAAAACAACCCGCTGAAGCCAACGGGCGGGTTGGTGATCCTGAAGGGCAATCTGGCGCCGGAAGGCTGCGTGATAAAGGTGGCGGGACATAATACGCAGAATTTCCGCGGACCCGCAAGGGTGTTTGATAGCGAAGAAGCCGCGTTTGCCGCGGTGGACAAAGGACAGATTAAGGCAGGGGACGTCGTCGTCATTCGCTATGAAGGACCTCGTGGCGGGCCGGGCATGCGGGAAATGCTGGCGGTAACAGCGGCGTTGGTAGGCGCAGGGCCTGGGGGATTCGGTGGCACTGCTGACGGATGGGCGGTTCTCAGGAGCCACGCACGGACTGATGGCCGGACACGTGGCGCCGGAAGCGGCGAATGGCGGCCCAATCGCGGCGGTTCAAGATGGAGACTCGATCGTCTTCGATCTGCCGAATCGGAAGCTTGAAATCGATATTTCGGACGAACAACTCCAAAAGCGTCTGGCTTCATGGAAAGCTCCAAAGCCACGCTTCTCGCATGGAGTGATGGCCAAGTATGCGTTCCTGGTGTCGTCGCCGTCACTCGGCGCGATTACTACCGTGCCCGCGAACAGTTCGTCCGGCACTGAAGCCGGCATTTCCTGGGAGAACACTATGAAGCTGACTGGTGCGGAGATCCTTTGCGAAACGCTCACGCAACTCGGCGTCCGTCATATTTTCGGTTATCCAGGCGGAGCGATTCTTCCCGTTTATGACGCGCTCGGCAAATCAAAGCTCCATCATGTTCTGGTGCGCCACGAACAAGGCGCGACGCACATGGCGGATGGATATGCACGTGCGACAGGCGGACGTGGGTGTGGCGATGGCAACTTCGGGCCCGGCGCAACGAACATGGTTACGGGAATTGCCACAGCGATGCTGGATTCTTCACCGGTGGTGTGCATCACGGGACAGGTAAGCAGCAAGCTATTGGGATCCGACGCGTTTCAGGAAGTCGGACATTACCGGGATAACCATGCCGATTACGAAGTACAACGTGGTGGTTTCCAGAGCGGAAGACATTGCGCGAACGGTTACGCGAAGCGTTTTTGATTGCCAATTCCGGACGGCCGGGGCCTGTGCTCGTGGACATCACCAAGGACGCGCAACAAGCAACCGCCGAATTTGACTGGGAAACTTGCACTCCCAAACTGCCCCCCAAGCGCGTGCGGAAGAATCATGACCAAGTGGAGTTTGATCGCGCCGTGGAACTTCTGAACTTCGCGAAGCGCCCGGTGATTCTGGCAGGCCGCGGGATCATGCTTTCCGGGGCGATGCAGGTGTTCGAGAAGTTCGTCCATACCAGCAATATTCCTGTGGCCATGACGCTGCTTGGCATTGGATGCTTCCCTGCCCAGGATCCGATGAATCTGGGCATGATGGGGATGCACGGCGAGGCCTGGGTAAACACGGCAATTCAGGAAGCGGACCTGCTGATCGCCGTTGGAATGAGGTTTGACGATCGGGTAACGGGAGATCTGCGCACCTACGCGCGTAACGCACGGAAGATTCACATTGAGGTGGATCGTTCCGAGATCAACAAGAACGTAAAAGTGGATGCGGCCATCATCGGGGATGCGGGCGAAACGCTTGGCAATCTGCTTCCGCATATCCATACCCTCGACCGCAGCGCATGGATTTCGCACATCAAGGAACTGAAGGGCGACTCGGCAGTGCGCGACATTCAGTCGCTTCCGGACAGCGGGCATCTTTATGCCGCACATGTGATTAATGATCTTTGGAAAGTGACGAAAGGCAACGCTATCGTGGTGACCGACGTTGGGCCAGCATCAAATGTGGGAAGCGCAGTATTATCACCACAACGAGCCTCGGACGCTGATCACTTCGGGGGGCCTGGGAACCATGGGATTTGCGTTGCCGGCAGCGATCGGCGCGAAATTTGCGAAGCCGGAATCCGAGGTGTGGGTGGTAGTGGGCGACGGCGGATTCCAGATGACTTCGTGCGAATTGGCGACTATCGTGCAGGAAAAGATTAATATCAAGATTGCGATCATCAATAACGGCTATCTGGGAATGGTGAGGCAGTGGCAGGAGTTCTTCTACGATAAGCGGTACGTAGCGACACCACTGGTTGCGCCTGATTTTGCGGCGCTGGCAAACGCCCACGGGATTCAGGGAGAACGCGATCACCTCGCGAAAAGAAGTGATACCCGCGATTGAGTCCGCACGCAACTCCGATCAGGCTGTGCTGCTCGACTTCCGCGTGGAGCAGGAAGACTCGGTTTACCCGATGGTACCCGCGGGAGCATCGCTCCATGAGATGATTCGACGGCCCAATAACCCGCTGGTAGAAACAGCGACGGAGCCATAGAATTTAGTTCGAGGAATTGAGGGAAACATGCAAACGATTGTGGCATATGTAGAAAACAAGCCTGGAGTACTGAATCGAGTGGCGTCTCTGGCGCGCCGGCTGGCGATCAATATTGATTCGCTGACAGTGGGACCGACAGAAAATGAGGAAATCGCACGCATGACGATCTGCGCACACACGGACGAACGGGGAGCGCTGCGGCTGGAAGCCAGCCTGGAAAAGCTGGTGGATGTGCTGCTAGCGGAGAATATATCCGACCGATCGGTGCTGGAGCGGGACCTGGCTCTGATCAAAGTTGCGGCGGACCAACAAAACCGGCCGCATTTGATGGAACTGATCAAGGTATTCCGGGGACGAGTGGTGGATGTCGCGCCCGAATCGCTAATCGTCGAGGTCTCAGGCACGGTCGACAAGATCGATGGCCTACTCGAGGTCCTTCGCCCCTACGGCGTGCTGGAGATGACGCGCACGGGGCGTATCGCCATGACTCGTGGCAACGACATCCTGCGCCCACCCACGGAGGCCCCGGGACCTATAGCAAAGACTCCCGCGGCTTAATGACACATTCTTTCTTGCGCGCGGTGCGCTTGGATACATCGACTTCCAGGATCGAAGGAATTTCCGGCCGACCTGCGGCCCACGAAAGGAACAGCGAAAGAAATGGCAAATCTTTATTATGACAAGGACGCAGACCTCTCACTGATACGAGGGAAGAAAGTCGCGATTATTGGGTACGGTTCGCAGGGCCACGCGCATACCTTGAACTTGCGGGATTCAGGGGTTTCCGTGTGCGTAGGGCTGCCGGAAGGAAGTGCTTCTCGCGTTCGCGCGGAAAAAGACGGCGTAACCGTCAAAACGCCTGCGGAGGCAGCGGCCTGGTCGGATGTGATCATGATTCTTGCCCCCGATACGCGCCAGCCGAAATTGTATAAAGAATCCATTGAGCCTCACCTGACTCCCGGGAAGACACTGATGTTTGCCCATGGGTTCAACATTCGATTTGGTGCCATCACGCCACCCAAGACAGTGGACGTAAGCATGATTGCCCCAAAGGCACCGGGACATCGCGTTCGCGAGGTATTCACGGAAGGCGCGGGTACGCCGGCGCTTCTGGCGGTACATCAAGACGCCAGCGGGAAAGCGAAGGCACTGGCACTTTCGTATGCCAAAGGACTTGGCACCACGCGTGCGGGTGTGCTGGAAACGACATTCACCGAAGAAACGGAAACGGATCTTTTCGGCGAACAAGCGGTACTCTGCGGAGGTGTCAGCGAGTTGATCAAGGCTGGATTCGAAACATTGGTGAATGCGGGGTACCAGCCGGAAGTCGCGTATTTCGAATGCTTGCACGAATTGAAGCTGATCGTCGATTTGATCTACCGCGGTGGCCTGAGTTATATGCGGTATTCGGTGAGTGACACGGCCGAACAGGGAGATTATCACGCAGGACCTCGCATCGTTACGCAAGAGACTCGCAATGCCATGAAAAAGTTGCTGGCGGAAATTCGTGACGGCAGCTTCGCAAAAGCATGGATCGAAGAGAACGAAAAGGGATGCCCCAATTTCCTGGCCAAACGCAAAGCGGAGCAGGCGCACATCATCGAGCAACTCGGGCCCAAATTGCGCGCCATGATGCCGTTCCTAAACCCCATCGTCGCACCCGGGGTGCTCGAAAGCGCGGCCAGCGCGAAGAAGTAACCAGTATCCCTTCATGAAAAATGCTCACAGGGCGCGGATATCCGCGCCCCATTTTTGGTAGCTCATCATCCTCCAAGTCAGGTAGAGTAAACGCCAAATGCCCAAATCTGTAGGCCCCGCAAACCACAGCGTCTCGATGGCCGTGCGCATTGAACGGCTCAGCACGAAACGTCAGGAAATCATCCGTCCCATCCTTGAGCATCCGCGCGAGTACGTTTTGCTTAGCGTGCGTGCCCTGGCAAAACGATTGCACACGGATCCCGCCACGATGGTGCGAATCGTTCATGGGCTTGATTTCGAAAACTACAAGCAGTTCCAGCGGCATCTGCACGAACTTTCGCTCGCCTTCGCCACTTCATTAGACACCATGCGACAGGACGAGGGGCACGGCGAGACAGGAAGCCCCACAGGGGATTCGGTATTGCACGACTTGAAAAATCTCCAGGGGTTAAAAAATACGCTGGACCCTCAACGCTACATGCAACTTGCCAAGCGGATATATGGGGCACGGCGTGTCGTCATACTCGCCAGCGATTTGGCTTCGATCATCGCGGATTACCTCGGGTACCAGCTCAATTTGCTTGGCCTGCCGATTTTCATTGCCACCTCTCCCGGGACGATCACTCACAGCGTACGATTGTTGACAAAGCAGGACCTGGTGATAGCCATCAGTTTTCGGCGAGGCTTACGAGCGACGGTTGAAGGTGCACAATATGCCCGCGATCGTGGGGCGTACTGTGTCGGCATTGCGGATACGTATGTCTCACCACTTGCGCATCATTGCCAAGAGGTCTTTCTCGCTTCGGTTCATTCCGTTTCTTTTGGCGCTTCATATACTGCCCCTATTGCGCTGAGCAATGCGATTCTGACGGCTGTCGGGGAATTCCGCCGGTCGCGAACCATGGAGATTGTCCGGGAACTTGCCGATGAGCAGCGGCAGGGTTCACGGTGGTACACGACCTGAATGACGTGTAGCGGTAAGCCACCGGCGTTCGCCATTCCACGCTCGGTCCTGCTCGGTTTCGGGTATCATGTCGTCCGTGAATCGACGAGCATCCGTTAAAGCTGTATTCTTGCTTCTGATTATTGCGTGTTCCGTCCCGGTTATTGTTCCTGCGATTCCTCACTCGCAGGCATCGGTCAAATCCACAACTTCTCTCGCGCCCGGCCCCAAGCCACTCGATGCTCCGCTGGCTTGGAAGCAACTCGTAGGAATCTACGCCTTGGGTGAAACAAAGGAATCCTTTATTTTGCTGGAGCGGGATGAGGAACTGCGTTGGCTGGACAGGCACAATCAGGCCAAGCACATTTTTGAGAAAGAGGGGTTGCTGTGGCTGGATGTCGGGGGAGGACGAAGTGTTGGTTTGTCTGAGAGTCGTGCAACGGATGGAACCGTGAAAAGCTTTTCCTACCTCAACGAGGTTTATACCCGTACAGACGCGGGCGCTGATCCAGCGCACTACTTCCATGTGGAGCCGACCAAGCCCGTGGCCGAGCTTCGCGCAGAGGCCTTGCATAACACGCCTCCGAAGGAAGTTGGCCCATTTCGAAAGCCCGATCTTGTAGAACTGACTTCGCTTTATCCGGGGTTTCATCTCGACATTCGGTACGCGCAATCAAACAATTTCCTGAGCACGCCGGTATATACGCAGGCACGCGCTTTCATGCAGCGCCCTGCCGCTGAAGCGCTGCAGAGTGCATTGAAGAAGCTACAACCCCTCGGCTACGGACTGCTGGTTCATGATGCGTATCGTCCGTGGTATGTCACGAAGATTTTCTGGGATGCAACTCCGCCGAAGGATCACAACTTTGTGGCCGATCCGAAGAAGGGATCCAAGCACAACCGCGGCTGCGCTGTCGATATTACGCTTTACGATTTGGCGTCCGGGAAACCAATCGAGATGCCCGGCCTGTATGACGAAATGTCGCCCCGTTCCTTCCCCACATTTCCGGGAGGCACGTCGCTGCAGAGATGGCATCGTGACCTGCTTCGAATGGCTATCGAGTCGGAGGGGTTCACAGTGGACGGGAATGAATGGTGGCACTTTGACTACAAAGACTGGAAGCAGTACCCGATCCTGAACGTGCCGTTTGAGGATTTGGGAATTCAGACAAGGGCCGCGGCGCAATTGTGAAGGAGGACTTCTACTTGAACTTCCCCGCAAGTCATTTTACAAGTTTCGCACTGCTGCTAGCTTGCAGCACACTTCCCGTGTATGCGCAGAGTTCAGATACCCTTGATGGACGCTTGCAGAGAATCATGGCGCGACCGGAATTCGCGCATGCGAACTTTGGCATTGAATTCTACGACCTGGATAGCGGAAAAGCGGTCTATTCGCTGAACTCCGAGAAGCTTTTCGTTCCTGCATCCACGATCAAACTTCTTACCGAGGGCACAGTGCTTGCCAAACTCGGGCCAGACTATCGCTTTCACACCATGATCTATCGCAGCGGCCCGATTGATAAGCACGGAACGTTGAAAGGCGATTTGATTCTCGTGGCTAGCGGAGATCCGAATCTATCAAATCGCATTCAGGCGGACGGCACACTGGGGTTCGTAGATGAAGACCATTCCTACCAGGGGCCAGCACTGCCCGGAGATCCTCTCGCGGTGATCAAGGAGTTTGCCGCCCAACTCAAAGCCAAGGGGATACGAAAGGTCGAGGGTGAGGTGTATGTGGACGCAAGCCTGTTTTCCGATGGCGGGCGTGAGGGCGGGACCGATGTGGTGATGTCCTCGATCATCGTGAATGACAACGTGGTTGACCTGGTCAGCAAACCCGGTGCAAAGGCAGGTGACACAGTCGAGCTGTCGGTCTCACCGCAGACCGCGTATCTCCATTTCGTCAATAACATCAAGACGGGCACCGCCGAATCCAAGCTCACTTTTGACGAGGGCGACCCCATAACGAATCCAGACGGCTCCGTGACGATGGTGCTGGATGGAAATATACCTCTCGGGAGCAAGCCACAGACAGCGGCGATTCCCGTTCCTTTACCCACGCAATTCGCCACAGTGGTCCTTCGGGAGGCGATCACCTCCGCGGGCATCCAGATCAAGCCAAAAAAAGGCGAAGCAGCGACACAGGACTTCAAGCCATTCAGGAAATACTACACAGCCGAGTATCAGGTTGCCGAGCACATCTCCCCACCACTCTCGGAAGAAGTGAAAATCACACTGAAAGTCAGTCAAAACCTCCACGCCGGTATGGGCCCGTATCTGCTTGGTTTGCTGGTCGCAAAAGACACAAAAGATCCGCTGCGAGCCGGATTCAAAGTGGAACGCGAATTTCTTACACAGGCGAAACTTGATCTTTCGGGCGCTTCTCAGGGGGACGGGGCGGGGGGAGACTGGGCCGATTTATTTAGCCCGAACTTCATCTGCCATTATCTTGCTTACTGGAAGACGCGGCCTGATTTTCAGTATTTCTTTCATGGATTGCCAATTCTCGGGAAAGATGGCACGCTTGCGAAAATCCAGGTGGAGAGTGCGGCGGCAGGCCACGTATTCGCCAAGACAGGCACTTTCGGGAGCGAGGACAAGCTGAACGCGCGTCTCATGCTGAATGGGAAGGGACTCGCTGGATACATTCAGACCAAATCCGGAAAGACACTGGCTTTCGCTGCGTATGTGAATCACGTCGCTTTGCCGGAAGAACCAGAAATCTCGCAAAAAGTGGCGGGACAAGCACTCGGAGAGATTGCCGCTTCGGCTTATGATCTCACGTTGCAATGACGGAAGATGCCATTGAAGGTGGTTGCGTTCCCGCACGAAAGAGACAACTACCCCATGAAACCACGCTGGGTCTTCAGTTTAATTTTCACACTCATTCTTGTACTCTTTTTGCTCACTCTGGTCGCCGCGGGGAAAACTGTGTTGCTCGACGAGACGGACAACCATACGCACGTAGCCTTATATGTTGGCGATTCGATCTCCCTTAAACTCAAATCGAATCCCACGACTGGATTCAGTTGGAGCGTCGCGGACTTGCCTGCTTTTCTTCAGCAACTCGAAAGCAAAGCGGAAACTGGAAAAGGCGGGCACCTTGGCGAGCCGGGATTCCAGTACTTTACTTTTAAGGCCAAACTAGCCGGAGAGTCGACGCTTAAGTTGAATTACGCTCGTCCATTCGAAAAAAACAAGCTACCGGCCAGTACCTTCATTGTGTCGGTTTCCCTTGAACCACGACCCGGTCCGCCGGTTCCCTAGATTTCTTAGAGACGCTCGGAACATTTGCGGCTTGTATCTCGTAATTGAGTGCAGAGGCAGAATTATGCTCAAACAATTCGCCGCGCTCGCCGTCGGTTGCGCCCTAGGATCTTTCATCACGACTGCCGCACGTAGTTCGCTTCCCAGCCTCGCACAGGAAGAAAAAGGTGCGGGCCTGGTGATCAGTCCGGAAGCCAAAGCAAAGGATGTTGGACTATCAATCTACCCAAGCTCCAAGCCCCACAAAGAGAAGGACGACGATTCGACGAGTGCCAATCTCGGGCTGTGGGGCGGCGGATCAGGGTTCAAACTATCCATACTGAAAATGGAGACAAGCGACTCACCCCAGAGAGTCGCTGCGTACTATATGAGAGAACTGGCCAGATATGGCACGGTACTGGATTGCTCGAAATCCTCCAAGAAACCAGAAAGTTCGCCCAAAGAGGACTCATCGAAGACCCTGAGTTGTGAGGATGACAAACCAGAGAATGGCGGCATGCTGTTCAAGTCTGGCACGAAAGAAAAGCAACACATCGTGGGAATTCAACCACTAGGAAATGGGACGTACTATCAATTGATTTATGTGGGAGCGTGGGGTTCGGGAGGAAAGAAGTAACCCGTCTAGCTGAGTTTCGTCTTGCCTAGCTCCGCGACGCGTCGCTCGTAGATCATTTCGCAAAGCCCTTTCTTGTTATAAAAGCGAAAGACAATCTTGTGCCCGGCCTCGATTTTTGCGCGTGATTTCAGGACCGCCCCGTTCAACTCCACCCAGCTACCGGTCACCAGGTACTGGCCCTCGCGGCCCTGTAATTCAAAGCGTCCGTCGCTTTTCAGAGAAAGCGGAGCAGACTTGCAAGGCACTGCCTTGCCGGCCACTCGGGCTTCGGCGCATTCATATTCGCCGGAAACGTTTGCGGACTGAGCTCTCGCAACTCCCGCAGAAAACAACAGGACAGCACCCACCGCTCCTGCAAACACCATCCTCGTTCGACTCTGGGACAACTTCATCTAGGCCTCCCACCCTGCCATTGTGATGTGAGCGAACACCTGAACTTAAGGACAGGTGTGCAAGTCTTCGGCCAAGCGGCTAATGCCCATCTCGATAAAAATAAACCACTTAAAGAAGGCCAAGATTGTCGGTACCACCGATTCAGAGAAGACCGTGCTCACTTTTCGCACGAAAAGGAATTCTTTTGCCGTACTCCCCGAAACGTACCAGCCCGAAGAAGTACCCTCTATATATTAATTAGTGTATCAGTCTAAAGATAATTCTGGCACAGCCTCGCCGTCTTTCCGCGGGTCGGAGGCACCGTAATTGATCCCGGCCGCAAAGTCGCGCAGGACCGCCTGGCCGCCCCCAACCGCGGAGGAAAACGTGCCCAGCACCTGAATCTGGTGTCCCTTGGCAGTTAGCGCCTCGCGTGTCTTGCCGGAAAAGCGATTCTCCATCAGCACGTCGCAACCTTCAAAGGTGCGTTTGGTGAAACGAGGTGACTCTAATGCAGCCTGGATGTCCATCTTGAAATCGACCATGTTGGCCACAAACTGGGCGTGGGCTTGCGATTGATTCCAACCTCCCATAATGCCGAACGCGATGCAAGTGTCGCCCTTTTGGGCAAAAGCCGGGATGATGGTGTGTCGTGGGCGCTTCCTACCGGCCAGCGCGTTGGGTGAGGAGGCATCCAGAGTGAACAATGCCCCTCGATTGTGCAACACGAATCCTGTTCCGGGAGCGACGATTCCCGAACCAAAAGCGTCGAAATTGCTTTGGATCAGCGAGACCATGTTCCCTTCCCGATCGACAACGGTGAGATAGGTTGTGTCGTTTCCGGCCGGCAGGTCGCCGGCTTTCACATTACAGTTTGCATGATTGGGGTCGATCAGTTTTGCGCGTTGCGCGGCCCATTCTTTGCTCAACAGGGTCGTCACCGGCAGTTTCTGGCCCCGAGGGTCGCCGATATACCTGGCCAGATCCGCGTATGCCAACTTCTTGGCCTCGATCATGGCGTGGAGAGTATTTGTGGAGCCGAAAGTATAGTCCTGCTGGCCCAGGGGAAACGTCTCCATGATATTCAACATCTCCAAGGCAGCAAGTCCCTGGCCGTTGGGAGGCAATTCGTAAACAGTCCAATCACGGTACGTGGTCGAGAGGGGTTCCACCCATTCCGCGGAGAACTCTGAAAGATCCTGCGCGGTCATAGTGCCGCCCCGGCGCTTCATGGCTTGCAGCATTCGGGTAGCGAGTTCACCATTGTAGAAGCCGTCGCGACCGTGTGCAGCGACTTGTTGGAGCGACCATGCCAAGTCCGGATTGCGGAATATTTCACCCAGTTTGGGGGCCTGGTCCGAGGGCAAGTACAACTTGGCGGCGGTATCGTCTCCCCTGAGGTAATCCACGGATCCGGCCCAGTATGAGGCGACCCATTCCGTGACGGGGTAGCCATTCTGTGCAGTTTGAATCGCGGTCGCAAGATCGTCCGATAGTTTTTTTCGCCCAAATTTGTCAGCAAGTTTTTGCCAGCCATCGACCGCGCCAGGGACAGTAATTGTGTGAATGCCGGACTGTGGCATCTCGCGCATGCCAAGCTTGCGCAGCATATCAATCGTGAGCCCTTTGGGCGCCCACCCGCTCGCGTTGAGTCCATACAATTTGCCGGCCTTTGCGTCGTAAACAATGGCAAACAGATCGCCACCCATGCCGTTCATCATCGGCGAAACTACTCCCATCATGGCGTTAGTGGCGATTGCGGCGTCGACGGCGTTTCCGCCCTGAGAAAGGATTCGTACGCCCGCCTGGGCTGCGAGAGGCGATTCAGCGGCAACGATTCCACCTCGAGAGATCACCATCGAGCGCATTTGTGACCGATCCTGTGCGTCTACGACTCCCCAAATCATGCTGCAAAAAAACGAAAGGATCGCTAGACGCGTGGCGAATTTGTGTCCCAAGGGGCCATCCTCATTTTCGAACAATAGGAGATTTACATTCTCTACAAAAGCTTGCGTGCATAGCGCACATTATAGAAGGAACGTGCCGCCTGGCAAGCGGTGCGAATGACCGATGAAAGCGGCATGCGTCTGGCCAGAAGTTCTCCCTTTTGTGATTTGCAGTTAGCAGCCCATTCGCCCGGATTAGGAACTCGCCTCGCATCGGTCATTGGTCAAAGGCGCAAGTTTCGCTACAATGCCCCCGTGCCTGGCTCCAACTCCACATCGTCGAAGCCACCCGGACGACTCGATCCGCGGCTGAGTTCACTGCTATCTGCGCGGAATGCAGACCCTTTCGGCATTCTGGGGCCGCACCCCATAGAAACGCCCGAGGGGCGGCAGTGGATGGTGCGATTCTTTCAGCCGGGCGCCAGCGAGGCTCAGATTCTCCTGCGGGGAAATCCCGAACCCTTGGCAGCACGCAAAGTACGCGACGAGGGTCTATTCGAAGTACAGCTTCCTAACGTCAGCGAGACCGCGCCAGCCCCGTCCAGCTATCGCCTTCGCTACTGCACAGAGTACGGTGAAGTGTTGGAACACCACGACACTTACGCGTTCCCGTATTTGCTCTCCGAGTTTGATCTCTACTTGATGGGGGAAGGCCGCCACTACGACACCTACGAAAAGCTGGGCGCACACGTCAAGACCGTGGACGGAGTTTCTGGGGTGCACTTTGCCGTTTGGGCGCCAAGCGCCCGTCGCGTCAGTGTAGTAGGAGATTTCGATCGCTGGGATGGGCGCATACATCCGATGCGGGCCCGGGGCGCTTCCGGGATCTGGGAGCTGTTTATTCCCGAACTCGGCGAAGGCGCTATCTACAAATTTGAGATCGTTGGTCCGCAGGATACGATTCTGCCGCTAAAGGCGGATCCATATGGGTTTTGCGCTGAACTGCGGCCCAACACGGGTTCGGTGGTTGCGCGGCTCGACAAACATCATTGGAACGACAATGAATGGATGGCCCAGCGCACGCACCAACCATGGCTGGAGCAGCCTATTTGTGTGTACGAAGTGCATCTAGGTTCGTGGCGCCGAGTAGCCGAAGAGAACAATCGATGGCTTACGTACCGTGAACTCGCGGACCAACTCATTCCCTACGTAAAGGATCTTGGATATACGCACGTTGAACTCCTTCCAATCATGGAACATCCCTACGATGGCTCGTGGGGCTATCAGACGCTCGGTTACTTCGCAGCCACCAGTCGATACGGATCTCCGAGCGATTTTATGGAGTTCATTGATCGTTGCCATCAGGCAGGAATCGGAGTTTTTCTCGACTGGACTCCCGCTCATTTTCCACGCGACGCGCATGGGCTCAGCATGTTTGACGGGACGCATCTGTATGAGCACTCTGACCCGCGGCAAGGTTCGCATCCCGATTGGGGCACCCTGGTCTACAACTATGGCCGCAACGAAGTGCAGAATTACCTGATTTCCAATGCCCTGTTCTGGCTGGACAAATACCATATCGATGGCCTGCGCGTGGATGCAGTGGCCTCCATGTTGTATCTAGACTACTCCCGGAAAAGTGGCGAATGGATACCGAATCGTTATGGCGGCCGAGAGAATCTGGAAGCCATTGATTTCTTCAAACGGTTGAATGAGGTTGCGTATCTCCGATTCCCCGGGGTCCTGACTATTGCGGAAGAATCCACTTCATGGCCCAGTGTTTCTCGTCCCACCTATTTAGGAGGCCTGGGATTCAGTCTGAAATGGAACATGGGCTGGATGAACGATACCCTTAGCTACTTTTCAAAAGACCCGGTGTACCGCCGCTACGAGCACAACAAGCTCACATTCTCGCTCCTCTATGCCTTTTCGGAGAATTTCATGCTGCCGTTTTCCCATGATGAAGTCGTTCATGGGAAGAATTCCCTTCTCCACAAAATGCCCGGCGACATGTGGCAGCAATTCGCGAACCTGCGGCTGCTGTTCGCTTATCAATACGCGCATCCCGGCAAGAAGCTCCTTTTCATGGGGCAGGAGTTCGGCCAGAGGGACGAATGGTATGAGGCGCGCAGCCTGGACTGGCATCTGCTGCAGTATGAATCCCACCGAGGCGTGCAACGACTGGTCGGGGATCTGAACAGAGTTGTTGCGGCAGAACCGGCGCTGCACCAGGTGGACTTTGAATGGCAGGGATTTGAGTGGATAGACGCGAATGATTCCGACAACAGCGTCTATTCCTTCATTCGCCGCGGGAAAAACCCTGATGACATGCTCATTGTGGTGTTGAACGCCACTCCCATAGTTCGCTATGGATACCACATCGGCGTACCGCGCCCTGGCCATTATGAGGAGGTATTCAACTCCGATGCTGGTGGGTATGGCGGGTCGAATGTGGGTAACCTGGGAGGTATGAACGCCACTGAACACGCCTGGCAAGGACGCCGCTACTCTCTAGCCTTGACGCTGCCGCCACTGGCCGCGGTATTTCTGAAGTGGCGTCCTGCTTGATCGCAACTGGGAATAGGCCACTTCCTCTCGTACAACCCCGAGGCTTGCGGTAAAATCATATGAGAGAGGCCAGGAAAGCAATGGATAAGAGAGGTGGAACTTGTCACTCCGACTAATTCCTCGGATTACTTTTGTCACGGCCGCAGCGTTGCTCGGCTTGTGTATCAGTTCAGTTTGTTATGCCCAGGATCCCGGCCCACTACCGGGAGGCCCACCGCCTTCCCGACCAAAGTCGCAACCCAGGACACAACCAGACGCCCCAGCGACGCAGACCTATCACACACCCACCCCACCGCAAAAGCTGCATTCGCCCGGCGACAATCCGATTGTCAACGAACCACCCTCCATCCCAGTCGAGCAAGTCATCAAGAGGTTTGCCGAGCGCGAGGCGGAGTTCAAACGCGAACGCGACAATTACACCTACACACAGACCTTCGCGATTCAAACTATTGACGAAGATAATCGCCCGGATGGCGAATACCGCATGACGAGTGAGATTATCTTCACCCCCGACGGGAAACGTTTTGAAAAAGTGACATCCGCACCGCCAAACACACTGCAGCGCATTTCCATGAGCCAACAGGACGAAGACGACGTGCGCAACGTGCAACCGTTTGTTCTGACGACCGTGGAGCTGCCCAAATATGAGGTCAAGTATGTGGGGCGGCAGCAAGTGGATGAACTCTCTTGTTATGTTTTTGACGTAGGCCCAAAAGTAATCGAGAAGAAGCAACGCTATTTTCAGGGGAGGGTTTGGGTAGAAAGCAAAGATCTACAGATCGTAATGACGGACGGGAAAGCAGTTCCAGACATCGTCAACAAGAATAACGAAAACGTGTTTCCACGATTCCGGACCTATCGGGAGAACATAGAAGAGGGATTCTGGTTTCCGACGTATACGCGAGCCGACGACTACCTGCATTTCAGCTCTGGCGATGTGCACATTCGAATGACGGTAAAATATTCCAATTACAAGCGTTATGGCAGCACGGTCAAAATGGGTACGGTGACTGAAGTTAAGTAGGCCAAGGCATCTTATTCATTATGCCGAGCTTTAAACAGTTGTGTATCAACTGCGGAAATTCCTGTATCCTGATCTAGAGGCTGGGATGATCCAGCTGAGCCGCCCGGCTCCTAGTCCAAGTCTCTTTCACGTTCATGTGCTTGTCAGCGGCCGTTGGGAGTCGCTCGAAGTTCCTGTCCACGGTGCGCTTTACGAACATTCATGTTAAGCGGTCGCCCGGAATTCTCCTGATCTGAGAGAAAATGGGGGAGCAGTGCACGATAGTTGGGATGTAAAACTTGGCAGGTAATAGAAGTACTGAGACAATTTCTCTTTCAAGTCCTCGTTTAGAGGCGCGTTCCTGCGCGTTCGGCCACACCCTTCTAGCGATAATGCTTTGCCTCTGCTCTGCATCACAGGCTTTTGCGAATTGCGAAAAAATTCCGGTGGGGAGTTCCTTCTGGGTCCGACTGATTGATCCAGTCGCTTCCTACAGCTCCAAGCCCGGCACTAGCATCCGTGCTGTCCTGATTCAATCTCCTGACTGCGACCTGGCACCCGTGTTTCCTGCGGGCCTGGAAGTTGCCGGGCAGATCGCTTCGGTACGCAAAGTCGGCATGGGCATTATTCACGATACAGCTTCGGTTGAAATTCAGTTCGATCGGATCATTACGGCGGGCGGATCCGTTCTTCCCATCGCTTCCCAAGTCGTTGAGGTCGATAATGCCCGCGAAGCAGTCCGGAATGGTGTGATTCGCGGCATTCGCGCAACGAATACCCCACAAGGCCGCATCACCAGCCGGCTGATTCACATGCCAACATTCAATCCGTATACAGACATGGGCCTGATTGTTTATCGCGCGCTCACCGTACTACCGGAGCCGGAAATCTACCTTCCACCAGGCACCGATCTACGCGTTCGGCTGAACGTTCCGCTGTACGTAGGAGATCAACCTGAAATGCCGCGCGTTTCTTTCGAAATGGATGAGTACGAACGCGGGGACGTAGAAATGCTTCTTCAGCACTCTTCAGACCGCACAACCACGCGAAAAGGCAAGAACGCCGACCTGGTGAATGTTCTTTTTGTTGGATCCAGGGAGCAGATCGAAGAAGCGTTCACTGCTGCCGGATGGGTAGGGGCAGATACCAATTCCAAGAGGGCTGTTCTTAAGCAGTTCGGGGCCTTTCTCACGCTTTCAAACTATCCCAATATGCCCATCTCACGGCAATTGCTCAATGGCCAATTGCAGGATTCAACCTGGCAGAAAAGTTTCGACGCCTACGGGAAACGGGAGCACCTTCGGATCTGGAGTCAGGAACGTACCGTACAGGATCAACCAGCGTGGCTGGGGGCCTATACCCGTGAAACCAGCGCCGCTTTATCCCTCAAATACCACGCGTTCATCCATCATATCGATCGCAACCTGGATGATGGCGTGAATATGCTGGTGCGCGACTTGTCTCTCACCGGATGCGTTGAATCGGTTCGCCAACTTCCCCGGCCTGACCTGGCGCGGATACTCGTTAACTCTACTGGCGACGAGATGAGAACGGAAGGCATGCTGACTGTCGTGCACCTAAAGAATTGTGAGGAGCCCTCGATTCAATATACGCGTGGCAATCCGCTCATCCCAATCCATCCGAAATCCAGGATTGCCCGCTACCTCCGTTCACAGATCCTCGTATATAAGAGTGACGTAATCCGAGGGAACTGCATTTATAGCGCATTCGATCTAACTCGCATGAGTATCCGCTCCTTCCGGCATCGCCACGACTCCAGCATAGCGGGAGACGAGGATGATCTTCCGATGTCCCCGGTATCTCCCGATACACTGTTTCCGCCTCTTGAGCCTGGAGAAATTCCCCTGGGCGGGTAGCTGGTCTCCGAATTTCCCCGCCGAATTGACTCTTCAGCATCCCAAGAGCATTTGTTTTCAGACACTTCCGGTCAATTGCCTTTTCCGCGCAAGTGAATCAACGCGCCTTGCGCCGATGCCGGTCCATTTGGTTTAAGCAATTCTCGATTCTTCTGGAACTTTCCCGGCAAGCCAGCCGTATTTACCACCAAAGGAGCTTCAAAATGAGCCCAATATCCCGGGGACTCTTCAAGTTAATGGCCAGTGTGGCCTTCGCCTGCGTATCATTTGCACCAATTTCGCAAGCACAAAGCAGTTCGGGCACATCTTCGAGTGCAAAGGATCAGTGGATCCACGTTCGCGTGGTGAGCACGGAAGACAAGGGCGAGACGGTTCGCGTCAATGTACCGGTGGAGATGGCAGAAAAGATTCTGCCTGCGATAAACAAAGACAACCTGCGCAACGGTAAGGTTCACATTGAGTCCGCACACCTGGAAGATGTCGATCTGCGCACCATGCTGGATGCTGTTCGCACCGCCAAGGACGGAGAGTATGTCACGGTACAGAGCAAAGAGAATGACGTCCGCGTGGCTAAGAATAGTGGGTATTTGTATATCTATGTAACGGAGCGGCCCGCTGGCAATAAGGCTGCCAAGGGTGAGGCTGGCAAAGCAAATTCCTCCAAGGAGTCGAAGGTCGAAGTAAAGGTTCCCATGAAGGTCGTAGACGCGCTATTTTCTGCCGGGAAGGACGAACTGGATATCGTTGCCGCACTGCGGGCGCTCTCTGCGAATGGCGACACGGAACTGGTCAGCGTGAAGGACTCAGAAAACACCGTACATATATGGATCGACTCCAAAAACCTTGCTGACTAACCTGTCGGCGCCAAGGAGAACTTCCGATGCTGATCATAGCTAAGATTGCCTTAGGATTGGGTGCCACGGTCGCGGTCAGTGGAGCCTGTGTGTTCCACCAAGGGGTAATAAATGTCGACGTAGATGAGTTCAGATCCGGAGGCTCGCATGTTCACTTCTGGGTGCCGGCGACGGCCGTTTCACTCGGCATGCGAGTTGTGCCTCGACATCACCTAGAAAATGCGGCGTCACAAATACGACCGTTCCTGCCCGTGTTAAGAGAAGCTGCGAAGGAACTGAAGAAGTTCCCTAACGCGAAATTCGTTGAGGTGGAGGATGGGACTGACCACGTGTTCATTGGCACGATAGACGGCAAAATACGGATTGATGCGGTCAGCAGCACAGAGACCGTTCACCTGCGTGTTCCGATTGAAACTATTGGAGATGTAGCGGACCGGCTGGACGCTGACGCCCCAACGATCTAAGCTGACAATCCCAGCTAATTGGCCTGAAGTTCGCCGCTAGACGGAATCCTTCGACGGTTGAAAGTACACCTCATCTTGAATCGAGGTCCTGTCCCATCCCGCGCGGAGCAGGATCCCCCTACCGTTTTCGACCATGCTGGGATGACCGCAGAGGTAGGCTGTAGTGTCGCTCGGATTCAGGTCCCAAATGCTGGTGTATTTGCGGATCAGATCGTCGACGCGGCCCTTTTCGCCCGACCATTCGGGCTCGTCCCAAGGGCGGCTAACGGTTGGCACATATTTCAGCCAAGGAACCTCGGCCGCGTATTTACCCAATTCGCTGCGGTACCCGAATTCCCGGGATCGACTAGCTCCGTGCATGCAGAACAGACGGTGTTCGGCGGGCATTGGCTTGCCGCCTTTCTTCCAATCCTCATACACGGTGCGAACGTAGCTCACATAGGGCGCCACACCGGTGACAGTCGCGAGCAGCAGATGATTCTTTCTCCCGCTCCGCAGGTCCAGGGTGAAGCGGCCCTTGGCGAATCGTCGAAGCAGCAAAGGAGCGCCTTTATCCATTGCGTACAATAAGGGGGAGAGTTGCCCTGCCGGCACGCGTTCCACGAAAAATTCCAAAACACCCTCGTAGGGCGAGGAGCATAGCGAATAGGCGCGCTCGATTCGGAGGCCATTGACCTCGACGCCCAGAGTGGCGTATTGGCCTGCCAGGAAAGTAAAGGGAGCCCCTGCCTCAACGTGCAATAGAAACAGGTCCTCTGCGATTTCTTTGCGATCCAGGATCTTCGCCGGTAAATACCTTTCAGGATTCATCGTGACCATTGCCTTCGCTCATTCCATGCATTTCGGGAAAAAGCGGCCAAGACAGAGCCGATCCTGACTCTGTCTCAATCGCGGCTCGAGCTATTTCCGTGTAAGAACTCAGGGCTTCGACTGTTGTTGTTGCCGCTGCTGCTGCATCTGCTGCATCATCATCTGGGGATTAAATTTCTGAACGGGGCCGGTAATACGGTCGGGCATGTCCGACAGAATCTTGGTTAGTACCATGGTTGAATTGGAACCAACCTCCTTCACCATGCCGAAGGGAGTCACCTTGTCACTGGTCCAGACTTCCGAATTGTTTTTGTCATTCTTCCAATGCTCACAAGAAAAAGTGCCTGCGGGGACTGTAACGCTCTCCGTACCGACCGAATGCCACTCGCTCAGGGTGTCCTGAATACTCTGCTTTCTGGCATCACTGGGATTGAAAGGCATTTCCATGGCAGGTTGCCCGGGCACCTGCATGACCATACGACGAAATTGAAAATCATCTTTGCTGAAAAGAGTTTTCCCGACGAAATTCCCGCCTTTCTCTCCCGAAGTCACGATTTCCATCCAATACCCATCTTTTCCGTCGACGGATTCTTTCCCGACGATAAACATCTGCAAGGTCTGCGGGCCATTCTTGGAATCCGTCCGAACCGTTTCGTACTCGGCACCCTTGCCCACAACAGGATTAAAAACTTTTGTGAAGGAAGGCTTCCTAAATACATCCATACCCATCTGAGGCCAAGCCGAAGACGCCGAACAAGACCACGCAGCGATGAGCACCAACGCCAGAATCAAGCGTTTCATGAGACTCTCCTTAAAAACACACCTGGCTTTTCTGCCTGGGGATTGGGCAGGGATCTATGCCTCTCTCATACCAGTTTCAGCGGCGGGAATCAATTCAGGTTGCGTTGAGATTGTGCAAGACAGAGCCGCGAACTTATTCGTAAGCGAGAGCTTCGACGGGGTCAAACCCGGAAGCCCGCAAGGCAGGGACGGTGGCGCCTAAGGCAGCTCCAAGGAGCGCCAAGCCGATTGCGCCAGCCACCCAACCCGGCGTCAGAAGAATGGAAAGACCTGGGTTCGTTTCCTTGAGGATACCCTGGGTAATCAGGGTGATAGCGATACCCACCAGGCTGCCCGCGACACTCAACACCGCAGTTTCACCAAGCAACATCTTCACAACGTCGAGACGCGAAAAGCCGAGCGCTTTCAGGATCCCGATTTCACGCGTCCGCTCCAGAATCATGGTGTGCATGTTTAAGAGGACCACGAGGAAACTGACGACGATTCCCAAGCCAACCATAGTCCGAATAAAGGGTTTCAGTTCCGGCAAGTTTGAAGAACTCATCAGAGTCACATATTCCGACATGGAGCGAACGCGATTCTGGGGATTCAACTTCAAGATCGCCGCTCGCGTTGCTTCCGTATCGCCTTTGCTTCGAACGAAGAACATGGAGACCTTGTTGTCCGCTCCGACGATGTCCTGCCCGCTTTTCAAAGGGATAAAATACCTGGCTCCTTTACCATGGGCCACGATTCCGGAAATTCTGAACTGATGATTGATCAGGGTAACCGTGTCGCCCACCTTTAAATGCTTTGTTTGCGCGATGATATCATCGGCAATGGCCTCATCGGGAGCCTGAAAAGGCCGGCCGGCGCGGAAAATAAAGCCCTGGCTCAAGGCGTTGAAGCGCTTGTAGTCGATGCAATAGATGATCATCAGGCTTTTGGGGTCGGAGAGGATTACGGTCGGAGCGACCTCATCAACGCCTGGCAGTTTTCCGATCTGTTCTCCCAAGGACTCAGGCATAACGGCGCTAGAAAATGCAAAAAAGATAGAGGAGTTGGGAGGTTGCACGAGGATGTCCGCGCCCACACCTTCCACGCGCTTTCCCCACTCCGCAATCACGCCAGAGGTAAGGCCGACGATCATCAGTACCAGCACAACCTGAATGGCAATGGCAAGGATGCTGAGGACACACCGCAGCGGTCGTGCGGCGATGTTGCCCCAGAACATTTGCAGCAGGGAAAAAGGACCGTCGTGTGTATCTGCCATGAAGAATCCGAACAACGACTGTAGCAAATTAGGGTTGTGCTGGTCAAAGCGGATGAAGCATGTGGATGGGCAATCTTATAGCACGAATGCTGCCGAACTGCAGTAACAAAAAATAATATTCCGTTAAGTTTTCAACACTTCTCTGGAAAACTTTGTGGAAAGCAGAGTAAATTTTCTTGTAACACCGCACCTTTTCAATACGATGATGCGGATTGCACAATTCTTGTGCAATCCGGTCTTCCTACCGCAAAGAATGGAAAACTTTTGCGCAACTCTGTGACACCGATCACCACTTTCACTGTAACTCGCAGGCTCCTGCGCTCACTACAAAAGTAAATCCTCCGATTGTTCCACGAAGTTCCACAAGCGATTCTCGTTTCTCAAGCAAACGCGCGAGGAAAAGATCAGTACCACTTCGGAGGGCGATCCAAGTGAATTTTGATTGTTTGTTTGGCGTCAGTGATGTCGTACCAATGCCCATAGGTTTTCCAACCCTCGGCCACCACCTGAATTAAAACACGGCCCTGGGGGGCTTCCGGGATGTGCGCGACTCCGGACTGGTTTGTCTTCACGTTAATTTCGGTTTTCTTGTCTTTAATCGTGTGTTGTTCGACAGTCTTGAGGTAAACGCTGGCATTCTCTACCGGCTTTTCGCCATCGCCACCCGTAACCTCAATTCTTAATCGATTGAATGATGCAGGTGTCTCGGCCTTCGGAGGAGTTGGGGATTTATCTTGCTGGGTGGCAGCGGGAAGAGAGACCCCGGCGAACAGTGCTGCAACCAATAGCGAAGAAATTGTGGCAGGCTTCATGGCTCCCCTGCATCATGTTCGCCGGAAGTCATTCGAAGGTCAAGCGCAACGCTGGGCTACCAAAGACGTGCCTTGTACCGCTCTGACGTATTCGGAACAGACAGTCTTGGCATGCAACCTTGCGTTTCTCTACCGGAGCCTGCAACTGAAATCTCAATTTTCTCATGACCATTCTGCGATACAATCAACCTTCGCTCCGACAATTATTGCTCGCTTCGCTCAGGAAGGTGCGCGTGTCTTCCGCTCCGCCCGTTACTCCCTTATCCGCCACCGGGCGTATTCCATTCTCAGCCGTAGCGGTTGTACTGCTTGCGTTCATGGGCGTACTGGCGGGCGGCGCGGCGCTGCGCGAGTCTGTCACATTTGACGAGGTAGCGCACATTGGAGCCGGACTCAGCTACCTCCAAAAATTTGAATTGCGCTTGAACGAGGAGCATCCACCGTTCCCCAAGATTCTTGCGGCTCTTCCACTCGTTATGCGCGGTGCGCGCGCCGACTACTCCCACGTGTCCTGGACAATCAGCGAAAAGTTTTTTCCGGCTTTCTTCGGCCAATGGGTCTTCGGCGACTGGCTGCTTACCAAATGGAATGACGAAGCGAAAATTCTCGCCTGGGCGCGGCTGCCGATGCTGCTTCTCACCCTTGTCTTCGGCTGGACTGTATTCGTATATGCCCGACAATTAGGGGGAGAGTGGGCCGGCCTTCTTTGTCTTGCGGTATTTGTGAGCACCCCGGCATTTCTTACCTTCGGGCCTCTTGTACTTACAGACATAGCTGTTACTTTGTTTTCCTTAATCACGATTTGGAAGTTCGCTGATCTTTGGGAGAATCCCTCGAAAAGGAATGCGTTTTTGTTCGGGATGGGTTTCGCAGGCGCGCTTCTCTCCAAGTTCACGGCCGGGATTCTCTTTTTTGTGTTCCTCTCATTTGCGTTAAGCACGCGCCGGCTTCCACTTCCGGGACAGCCAAATGACAAGGCAGAGGCGCGCAAGTGGCGAAAAGCGCGCTGGAAGATGACACGTCTGGGCATCCTTTGGGCCGCCATCGCCATCTATATTTTCTATTTCGTCTTCTCAATCCGGCAGACCACCGACGTGCTTTATCTGGTTGGCCACGGTCCTGCGTGGATTCCGCTGCGCAGGTTGCTTATGCCACCCTGGCTCTACCTCCGTGGCGTTCTGATGGTTCTGCTCACTTCCAGCCGTCCCACCTTCATCCTTGGACACTCTTATCCACATGGCGTGTGGTTCTATTACCCGATTGTGTTTTTTCTGAAGACCCCGATTGGATTTCTCGCGTTGCTGCTTCTTGGCATACTTCTTGGCGCTAACCGAAAACGGTTCACGGCGGGGCACAATCAAGCCGTTCTTCCGGGTCAAGAATTCCACTGGCGCGCGATCTGGGTATGCCTGATTGTATTTGTAGTGTTTTGCATGCTTGGCCGCATGGCCATCAGTATCCGCCACTTTACAGTCCCGATCGTGCTGTTAATCCTCCTGATCGCACCGCTGCCTGGTTTGCTGGCCCACATGCGAAAAGACACGTGGTTGGTGGGTAACCTGGCGTCGGGCCTTACGGTCATCTGTGCCCTCAGCTGTCTTTATACGACGGTGCGCACATATCCGTTTTACATGCCTTATATCAACAAGCTGAGCTTTGGGAGGCCCGCTTACACTCTGCTCAATGATTCGAATGTAGATTGGAATCAGTCACTGCCGGAAGTGAAGAAGTTTGTTGAAGAACACAAAATCGAACGCGTCAAGATAGATGAATACGGGTTCACGGAAGTTACCGATTCCGTGCCGAATGCCGAGTTGTGGGATTGCCAGAGCGCCACTGGAGCCGACGCAGGATCCTGGGTGGTTGTATCTGGTAGCAGCATTCTCGATGGTCATAATTGTGGCTGGCTCCAGCAGTTCTCAATGCAGCCTATCGCCAGCGGCAGCATGTACGCCTTACATCTGCCTTCCCAGATTCCCCCAGCCGGCAGCCAGGGAGGACCGCCGGTCCCATCCGATTACCGCTTCATTGGTGGCATGCCATCTGACATGCGAATTTACTTCCTGAGAGTCATTCGCGATCCTGAGCAACTCCATCAAGTTCTTGCGGAAATGCAGGCCCGCTTTCAGGAGGCTCAAGAAGCGGCCAAAAAGCGCTACGCACGACCCCAAGAGGCAAAATAACGCACCCAATTTGAACTGTGCAAGTAAACACTTCATGGCACAACGATTGACTCTCCGCAATGGCTCTTGTAAGTTCGATGCACTGCGGAAATCGCAGGCTCAGGGGAGATTTCCTTCCTCTTTTAGAACTACCGCCCGGGAGAGTTAGCCGCGCCGAAAGGCTGGACGCGCACAGCGTGTGCCCGGCAAGCTTAAGGAGACAACATGGGATTTGCCACAAACGCCATTCACGTGGGACAGGAACCCGATCCGTCGACGGGAGCGGTTGTCGCACCGATCTACCAGACTTCCACGTACGTTTACGAAGAATTGGGCAAATCCAAGGGCGGATATGATTACGCCCGCACCAATCACCCCAACCGCAAAGCACTGGAACGCACGGTTGCGAAACTGGAAGGTGGACACAGCGCCTATGTCTTCACCTCCGGCATGGCCGCGATTGATTCCGTATTCCGGCTATTGCGCCCGGGGGACCACGTGGTGCTTTCCGAAGCGGTTTACGGCGGGGTCTATCGCCTCTCCACACAACTTCTGGTGCATTTCGGGCTTGAATTCAGTTTCGTGGACACCACCGACCCGGCTGTAGTTCTAGGAGCCATGCGCCCAAACACGAAAATGCTGTATATCGAGACGCCCACAAACCCGACGATGCGCCTTACGGACATTGCCGCGATGGGTAAACTCGCCAACGAGCGACGCGCGACGCTGGTAGTTGATAATACTTTTCTGACTCCCTATCTTCAGCGTCCCATCGAACTCGGCGCACACATTGTGGTGCATTCCATGACCAAGTATTTGAATGGCCATAGTGATTCCACCGGAGGAGCTGTCGTACTCACCCGCCCGGAAGACGCGGAAAAAATCTACTTCATACAACGTTCCGCCGGAGCGGGACTTGCACCTATGGATTGCTTCCTCACGTCGCGCGGAATCAAGACGCTGGCGGTGCGGATGTTACAGCACAATGCCAACGGCTTGGCGGTCGCTCGTCATCTCGATGCGCATCCAAAAGTTCGCAAGGTCTTCTTCCCTGGCTTGGTTTCACACCCTCAGCATGAGTTGGCACGGCGCCAGCAGAAAGGGCCAGGCGCGATGCTGGCTTTCGATCTTGGTGCGGAGGAGGCCGCTCGTCGCTTCCTGAATCAGGTGAAGGTGTGCTCTCTGGCTGAAAGCCTTGGGGGAGTAGAGTCCCTTATCTCGCTGCCGGCACAAATGACCCACGCCTCCATGCCGAAAGAGGTGCGTGAGCGGGTTGGTATCACCGACAGTCTGGTGCGACTCTCAGTGGGCATAGAAGACGTGGAAGACATAATTGCGGATCTCGATCAAGCTCTGTTGTATGTTTGAAAGGACTAATCGGAGAGCGCCTTCGAAACCCAAGATAAATATGCGGCAGATCCGCCGGAGATGGGAAGGACGATGAATTCCGGAGTGTCGTAGGAGTGCAGGCGGAGGATTTCCCGTTCGAGAGCTTTTAATCGTTTTGTGTGGGTTTTGATGATCAGCAGGTGCTCACGGTTTCTTTCCACTCTTCCCTTCCAGCGATAGATTGATTCCACAGGCGCCGTCAGAATGTTTACGCAAGCCGCGAGATGTTTAGTGACGATTGCGCTCGTGATTCTACGGGCCTCACGGATCGAACCACAGGTCAGGAGCGCAAGACGGAATTGATTTGTGCGAGCCATAGCAGGTTCTCCCGCCCGATTGTACACGAGGCTTTCTCCCTCAGGTATTTCCAGCGCGAAAAGAAAGCAAACGCTGAGATTGAAGGGATGGTGGACGCTTGGACACTTCGCATGCGAAAAGTTGTATCGGAGCGCTGAGTGATGACGCAATATTCCTAGTCGGAGCTGGAACCTAAACCGCAGATGAAGACTGACCCGCACGAACGACGGAAGAACCATGCGCGGCACTATGTGCCCCATCTACTGGCGATATTTGTGGCCGTCCTCTTCGTTCACGATGTATTCGGTACCCATGGTTTCCTTGCCATGCACCGGAAGCAGCGGGAAATTCAAAAAGTGAAAACGGAATACGAGCGGCTAAACAAGGAGAATTCCAGCCTGGAACAGGATGTAAAGAACCTGAAAACCGATCCACACACCATCGAAAAGATTGCGCGCGAAGAGCTTGGCCAAGCGCGCCCCGGGGAAGTGATTATCAAGCTGCCGGCACCACCGCCGACCGATTCGCAGCCGTCAAAGCCTTAGCGGTTCTCCCCTTATAACGCGTCCGCCAAACTGACAGTCCCAGCATCGCCAGGAAGATAACCAACAAACCCGCTGTTGCTTTCGGTATAGAACAACCATGCTTGGGCAAGAAAGACAGCCGTCCGTACACGAACTCTATGTGGACCCAATACACCAACAGCGAGGTGGTACCCAACTGAATAACCGGACTGAATCCCTTCTGCGCCCATCCCCACCGGCACCACAGGTAAGCCAGGGACAAGATGATCAGCAGGACGCCGCAGCGAATTGCGAAAAAATCCGGGTTGGAATGCCAAAAATCATAAACCGTATAAAAACGAATCGGTAAAGCATCAAACAAAAGCGCCACGGCACAAGTGAGCAAGCCGGCAACGCCAAGCCCCAAGAAGAAGAAAGTTTCGCGCCGGCGGGCAACGCCCGAGAAGAGCAAAAAGCCGACGGCCAGTCCGACAAAAGCGAATGCGCACCACGGGAAGATAGGGAACAGCCAGGGCTGCGGTTGGCGAAACGTGTGCACGCCGTTGATGTAGGACTCGATTGGCCACGGCAACGCGTGCAGGCGCGATGAAGTCCAGAGTGGAGGGGTAGCAAGCGCAATCACGGACGCTGTTCCCAGCGCGGCGAGAAAGCTTTTATTTCGCGCGTTGTTTTGGTCGCCCGTCCCCGACAACCAGCACATCACCCCCAGCACTATGATGGAGAGTCCCAGCATGTTGAGTACGTCTACGCGCAGTAAGTCCGTCCATGGGACCCATTTATAGCCGAGGACATATTCCTGGATGCGAAACACAATCCCCAAGCCAAAGATCTCCGCTCCGCGAAGGATAGTCTGCCTGGCAATATCATTGCGTGTCATACCCTTTTCACGGAACTTTTGAGTGGCCAGGGCCACGGAGATGCCAGCCAGAAATATAAAGAGGGGGGCCGGCAGCGTTCCACCGATCTGCGACCAGCGATAGAGTCGCGTTTCGTGAAGCTCCGGTCGTAGCCACGAGTCAAAGCAGTGCGTTTGAAACATCAGCAAGCACGCAAGACCGCGCATCCAATCAATATAGGCAAGCCGTTTCACTTTGCAGTTCTCTCAGTTCAGTTTACAGTACACCAGGTTGGAAGGCTGGACGAGAGCACTGATGAAGCAACCAAATATCTGGGGAATTTTGGGAATCTGGGCATTCATCTGCCTTGGTGGGGGCCTCTATGCAACTTGGGAGGGTTATGGAGGACGCGCCTTCGCTGCAACCTTGACGACGTTTGCGATTCTGCTTCTCGTCATGTTGCTGTTTGCGGCGAAGGGGGTGTCTGAGAGCCTGGCGCGCGGAATGGGGCCTGCGGCGGGGTTTCTCCTCGGAGTATGTTTGTTGCTAACTTATGTCGTCTACCTGGTGGGAACAGGCACATTTGTGATCGCTCGTGCTGGCGTAGTGGCTGCGCTCATTTTTGTTCCACTGGGGCTCGCGAGTTCCGCGGCAGGAGCGGGGGCGGGTACATGGCAAGACTTCGTAATTCTGGCGGGCATATGGGTGTTTGTAAAGTTCAGCCCTTCGCATTGGCTATGGCCTTATCCTGGTGGGCACCTTGCTTACGTATTTACGGTGCTGGTGTCGGTGGGCGTGGCGCTGGCAACATTTATGTTGGTTCGACGGGTAAACGGCATTGGCTACTCCATAGGATGGGGCAGGAACTGGGGTTTCCATGTCTTGGGAAGTTTTCTATTGTTCGCTTGCATCGCTATCCCTCTGGGAATAAAGATCCACTTCATCGCGTTTTCCCCGCAGTGGCACCAGTGGAGTTCGTTCTTAGAATTATCCATCGGGATTCTGTTTTTCACGGCTTGGCCCGAGGAATTTTTGTTCCGTGGGCTGCTGCAGAACTTTCTCTCCAAAGCTTCGAAGAATGATCTGGCTGGATGGTGGACTTCGTCTGTTCTATTCGGATTCTCCCACATCACCAACCTGGGCTTCCCCAACTGGCGGTACGTGATTCTGGCATCGATCGCCGGCCTTTTTTATGGGTGGACCTGGAGGAAAACCGGCTCCATTTTCGCTTCCGCCCTGGTGCATACGGCGGTGGATGCAACCTGGCATTTCCTGTTCCATGCGTGAAAATTGCGTGAACTAGTTTGCACTTGCTAAGAGCAATTCCAGCCCCGGCCATGCAATTGAGTCGAGTCGAAATTGTATTGTTGTTGTGGACTTAATCGTGGTAGGTTAGAAACACTTGATAGTTAGGCGTCATGCAGGTTTGGAGAGGTTCCGGGGAATGATTTCCAGGTTTTCTGGCTACAGCACGTGTCTGATGGTGCGCGCCGCTTCGAAGCTACGTTTCCTTTCCGTTCACGTCCCCATGCATTGATACCTGAGCACTGTCCCCTCTGAAGTGATGTAACACCAGGATTGAACTCAGTAGAAAGAAGGTCCGGCCAACGGTTTTGCGCAAGCCGGTCTCTCCCCCAGGTTTTTTCCCCACACGGGCAGCTCCCTATCACCTCCGCGTTAGGAGCTTCCTGGCGGGCTAGTTAGCGGAATCCAGTTTCCGGATTCCATCTGTGTGTCTCGAAAACTTAACTTTTGGGAGGATACGCCCTGTGATCTATCGGAATTGTGTGCGCCGATTTGTTGGCGCGATATGTTTGTCAGTGATTTGGGGATGGGGCCAGACGGCAATGTCGCAAGCCCTTCCGCAAGTTCGAATTGTCAGCACGGTCAAGAATGAACAGAGAGTGGCGGTGGAAGGAACCACTTCGCCACTTGTAGCACGCAGCATAGAAACGGGAAGGATGCCGGGAGGCCAAAGCCTGGGACGCATGATCCTGCAACTTACGGCAACGGAAGAGCAGGAGCAGAGCGCGGAAAAACTGGTAGGCGACCTTCACGACCCATCGTCGCCATCGTTTCATAAGTGGCTGACGCCCGCAGAATTTGGGCAAAAGTACGGAGTAGCGGAACAGGATGCAGCGAAGGTTCAGCAGTGGCTCGAGAGCCAAGGGCTAACGGTCCATGAAGTCGCGCAGAGCCGGCGGTACATTGTTTTTAGTGGAACCGTGTCGCAGGTTGAGAACGCATTTGCGACCCAGATGCACTCCTACGAATATAACAGCAAGAAATTCATTGCTAACTCCACGGACATCCAGATCCCCGCAGCACTTCAGACGGTCGTGAAGGGCGTTGTACGGCTGCACAGCGACCCACGTTCTTCAACCGCTTACAAGGGCACCAAAGTTCACTTCAAGAAGAAGGGCACGCAGTTCACTTTCGACGACGGTTCGCACTATATGACACCCGCGGACTTCGCGAAAATCTACAATGTGCAGCCGCTCTATGACGCAGGGATCGATGGCACCGGCCAGACCATCGCAATCGTGGGGCGCAGTAACATCGACGTGCAGAACGTCACTGACTTCCGGTCCGTTCTGGGGCTTCCGGCGAATGATCCGGAAATTATCGTAAATGGGGACGATCCTGGGCAGACGAGCGATATGGAAGAAGCCATGCTGGATGTAACGTGGTCGGGCGCGGTGGCACCGATGGCGCAAATCAAGCTGGTTGTTTCCCAGAGTAATTTCTCCGATGGCGTCGACGTCTCCGCCGCGTATATCGTGGACCACAATCTGGCTCCGATCATGAGCACCAGCTACGGATCTTGCGAGGACTCGCTGGGGACGGTGGAAAACGCCTTCTACAATTCCCTGTGGAAACAGGCAGCAGCCCAGGGGATCACTTCCTTCGTGTCCGCTGGGGACAATGGTGGTGCTGGATGCGATTCCCCCGGCAGTGGCCTTTTTGCCTCCGGCGGGCCGGCGATTAATGGGATTTCTTCAACGCCGTACAACGTCTCCGTGGGCGGAACACAATTCGACGACACGGATAATCCAGACGCTTATTGGAGCAGCGGGACGAATACGGATCCGATCACAGGTCTTTCCGTGCTTGGGTACATTCCAGAGAAAGTCTGGAACGAGAGCAGTAACGATCCAAGCGCGGTCGGACTTTGGGCCGGAAGCGGCGGAGTGAGCAAGGTATACGCCAAACCTAACTGGCAAGCAGCATCCGGTGTTCCCAATGATGGAAAGCGGGATATACCGGACTTCTCGCTGACAGCGGCGCTGCATGATGGCTACCTGGTATGCCTGTTTGGGTATTGCGGCCAGGGTGATTACTTCTTCGCGTTTGGTGGAACCTCCGCATCAAGTCCGGCAGCAGCGGGAATCATGGCTCTCGTCAATCAAAACCTGGGTGGCCAACCGCAAGGAATCGCGAACTATGTGTTCTATAAGTTGGCTTTGATTCCCGGCGTGTATCACGACACCAGCAAAGGCGATAATAAGGTGCCTGACGTAACTCGGCCAATACACGGTTGGCTATTCCGCTGGCACTGGATACGATTTGGCTACGGGACTTGGCTCGTTTGATGCCACAGCTCTCGTTAACAATTGGCAAACGGCGGCAAAGGCTATAAGTTCGACTACTTCCATTGCGCTTGCCAACGGTCAGAGCAAGACCGTTGTTCACGGCGCTCCAATCAAACTTCGCACCACGGTAGAATGCACGAATGGAAGTTCATGCGCCGCACCGACCGGTGCCGTTTCTCTCCTAGCCACCTCTTCAGGCGGCGACTCGATCGGTTCGGGAGTGGGGCAGCTTACTCCAGGAGCCTCAACAAGCACTGCCATCATTCAAACGCACACAGTACCTGGCGGATCCATGAGCATTACTGCACGGTACGGCGGCGATAACAAATACTATGCGAGCACGTCCGGGTCGGTGAACGTAACTGTCACTCCGGAGCCGAGCACAACCTATCTCGGCATGGTCTCGGGCGGATATATCACCACCGGTCCGATCAGCGTCGGGTACGGCATGCCAGTGCCCCTCGGAGTGGCCGTTGCAGGCAATTCCGGATACGGGTATCCGACGGGAGGAATAAGCCTGTCCGCGGATGGGCAGCCCATCAGTCCCGCGAAGTACGATTACAATTCCGGGATGTGGTCCACTTACGACATCGTGCTGAACTACGGCGAGAAATCCACGCTGCTGACCACGGGAAGCAACCCTGCCAGCCAATCCAGCAGCATCTCTACGCTTGCACCAGGAATTTCCGCAGGCCAGCACAAACTCACGGCCAGCTATGCAGGCGACGCAAGTTTTGGGGCGAGTGACGCCAGCTACAGTTTTTCTGTGACCAAAGCTGACTCCATATTTCAGGACTTTTTCCCGGTGGGATCGCTGGTGGCAAATACCCCCATAACGTTTAACGGGCAAATAGGTCTGGCGAACGGCGGATTTGCACCCTACGGTGGGACGGTGACCATTTCCGACGTGACCGGACCGAAGCCAGTTGTTCTGGGCGTGGGAACTGTGGACAGCAAGGTGTACGGCAGTTTTCCCGTGACCGTCACGTTCACGACCGTTGGCACGCGGTTGATTCGTGCGGATTATAGTGGGGACGCAAACCTCAATCCGACGTCGGCGACATATCATATGCCGATCCCAGCTAACTCAGCGTCTTACATCACTCTCAGCGCCGATCAATCCTCGGTGATGGCGGGCAAGCCGATCTCGTTCTCCGCGGTTGTAAGTTCGGACATTCGCTTGTACATACCGAAGGGCACGGTTACCTTCCTAGATGGGACGACAACGATTGGCAATGCTGTCCTGGACGGAACAGGCACTGCAACACTTGTGCTAGCGTCACTGCCCGCAGGGACGCACAACGTTACAGCCAGCTTCCCTGGCGATAACATTCTGACATCTTCAGTGTCCAATCCGGTCACAGCCCAGGTTTCCGACTTCGCGCTGCAAGTCTTTCCTGGGTCAGTGACCATCGAAAAGGGATCCAGCACGGCTGTTTCGGTGGACGTTGTTCCCCTGAGCGGCTTCGCTCAAACGGTTCAGCTCTCCTGCGGACAATTGCCGACAAACTTAACCTGCACTTTCAAACAAAATAGCGTCGCGCTCGACGGTGTGAATCCGTCCGTCGTAACCTTGACGATAGCGAATGGCCAAAAGCAATCCAGCAACATTGGCATTAATCCTTGGGGAAGCGCGGCAGCAAGCATCGCTCTAGCAGGTTTGCTTCTGCCACTTGGCATGCGGCGTCAATGGAAGAGAACTTTCGCAATTCTCTTTCTGTTGAGTGCAGGACTGTATGGGACCGGTTGCGGTTCCAGTTCTGGCACTAGTGCCACCACCAGCTCCAGCCCTGGAGCTAACAGTAAGAAACCTCACCAATCCACAATTCTCGTCACGGCCACGTCTGGTACAGGCAGCAGCGTCATGACAAAGTCGACACCCTTGACGGTGTCCATCGACAACTAAAACGCGGAGGGCAGGCGCTCTGGGAAAGCCAGGGCGTCTGCCTTTGTTCCTCAGCAGGAGAAATATGATGCGATGAAATGTGGCGAGAGGTCTGAAAGATTATGTAAACCACTCACTGCGGTAAGCCAGCCACCAACTGAAAGCGAGAAGCGGAACCGTGGCGGCTACGGCCCACCAGAACGGCAGCAGAAGGTCCGCAGCAAGCCCGAGAACTGCGAACGTCCCCCAGAAAATCTTGCGTTGCATAGTGTCAGTTTAGCCTGAATTGTTAAAAGCTAATCCGCAAGCTTCAACTTTTCCAGATAGGCAGCATAGGCCGCCTTGAGCCGAGCGGGATCGGCAGGGGATGCAGGATGGTCAATGAGAAGACCCATGAATTGATCCATGGCCTTGTCAATCTCTTCAAACAGTGCGTGGTTGGTTTTGGAGAGCGCCATATCGCCGCCATAGTCTTCGCCCTTGTCCCAGGTGCGTTCGAGCACTTTGGCGAGAGTTGCCGCGGAGGCATAGTCGCCTTTCTGGTAGGTGGCATAAGCGAGTTGAGCAAGCGCGCGGTACGGACCCATTTTGGTGTTATCGACACCAGCCGTCTGAGAGTTCTTGCGCTCTTGAGCGCCGGCAACCGAGATCAGCGCAACGGAGGTGAGCATCGCCACGGCGATCAGGAATATCCTGCTGAATGAACAAAAATGGGAGCGAGCGGTCATCTGGATCCTCAATTCCGTGTCGGTCCAAGCACGGGTCGATTCGAGTGGCAGCTTGATATGGAAATAATAGAACGATTGCCGTCTTCCCAGGCGCCAGTTGGCGCAAGAGTCAATAAGAAAGAAGCGACGCTTATGCCCAAGAGCGGTTCGTGGTCAATTGAGAGCTGGGGCGGTAGCCTTTCAGGGCTAGTTGAGATACAAACAGGGCCGGAGCAGGCACAAGACGATGGAGGGATCCATGTCGGAACAACGTCCGCTAAGTTCTACCCGCGGATTTCGCGTGCAAACATTTGAAGCAGAGGATGCAATGGTTGTGGAATGCGAAGGACGTCTGACCAGCGACAATGCACCGCTGCTCCGCATGGAAGTGAAGGACCTGGTTCCCCAGCACAAGAGAATCATATTGGATTTGAAGGAAGTTCCACAGATGGACAGCGCGGGCCTAGGCGCCGTCGTGGGACTCTACGTAACAGCCCGGACCCGTGGCTGCCGCATTGAACTGGTGAACGCCAACGAAGCGATACGCAAACTATTCAGTGTCACGAATGTGCTTTCCCTTTTTGAGCACGCGGGCAGGCATTACGGCAAAACAATCTAAGCCATATCACTCTTGGCAGAGCAGGACTAATTTGCCAGAAACTTGCGCCTTTTCGAGCAATTCATTGGCACGCGCAGCTTCTCGCAGCGGGAATCGCGCCGCGATAACTGGGTGAATCTTCCGTTCGGAAAGCAGACCAAACAATCCAGTCAGATCTTCACGAAAGTTCTCCGGGGAGGTGTCGGAGAGTTTTTTGACGTTGTACCAAGTAGCGCGCTTCCCGTCCGGAAGAATCTTCATCAAACCCAGCATGGCGAATCCCAGACCTGCGGACAACTTCCCTTCCGAAAGCCCAACTTGCGCGCCGCAGCAAACGAGCGTGCCACCTCTGCGCAAACAGCGGTATGAAGCCCACCAATTTTTCCCGCCAATGGGATCAAGAGCGGCGTCGACTCCATCGGGAGCAAGTTGACGGAGGCGATCGCCGAAATCTTCCGAGCGATAGTCGATTGGAGTGGCACCGAGAGTGATGACAAGTTCATGCTTGGGTTTCGAGGCAGTGCCAAACATCTCAAGGCCAGCGATTTTGCCCAGCTGAAGGGCGGCGGTCCCAACGCCCCCAGCTGCCGCGTGAATCAGAACTCGTTGACCCTGCTGAAGTTTCGCGACGCGATGCAGCATCTGATAAGCACTAACGTAATTGAGGATAAGACTGACGGCCTCTGCGGAGTCGAGCCCATCAGGAACTTGCACCAATTGAGCTGCCGGAACCACAGTGTAGCGGCTATATCCGCCAATCATGGTGAGTGCTGCCACGCGTTGGCCGATCCTGAACTGCGTGACACCATCGCCTAAAGCATCTACTTCGCCGACGATGTCGTAGCCTGGGGCAAAGGGAAACTTGGGCGTGCCCGGATAAAGGCCGCGCCGCATCAAGACGTCCGCAAAAGCGACGCCGACTGCAAATATCTTGATGCGCGCCTGGCCAGGTCCAGGTTCAGGCAGATCTTCTTCGACCCATTGCAAAACCTCGGGGCCACCAAGTCCAGTGATCACCACTCGCGCGTTTTTCTGCTCGATCATGAATGCGCTACTCCGCCCATGGTTTGTTGCCGCCCTTATCCTTAACGCCAGGCCATACCGCTTGCCAGGAATCCAGAATGTATATACTCTATGTATATACAAAGAGGTGGAGAATGGCAATCGCGAGGGTATTTAAATCGGGGAACAGCCAGGCGGTGCGGCTGCCGAAGAAGTTCCGCGTAAAGAGCAAGGAACTGGAAATCGAAAAACGCGGCGACGAAATTATCCTGCGGGAAAAGCCCGTGGGGATGGAGCGGGCATTCCATCTTCTGACTGAACTTGTGAATGACGACGCCCTTAGGAATCGCAAGGATGACAAGCCCCCAAAACGCAAGGGGCTGTAATGGAAACCATCTTTTTGCTGGACACGGATATCTGCATCTATGTTCGAAAGAAGAAATCAGACCTGCTGCTTCGGCGATTTCACTCGCTGCGACCGGGAGAGGCGGCTGTTTCCGTCATCACCTACGGGGAATTGCTATTCGGGGCTATTAAGCGGGGCCGAATGGCTGCTGAGCGGGAGAAATGGCGCGAACTCGTTCACCTGCTTCCGGTGCTCCCTTTGCCCGTGGAGACATCAGAAAAATATGGAACGATTCGCACGGAATTGGAAGCAAAAGGAATGGCTATCGGGAACAATGACTTGTGGATTGCAGCACACGCGATGGCAGCGGGGCTGACGCTGGTGACGAACAACGAGCGAGAATTTCGAAGGGTGCGCGGGTTGAAGATTCAGAGTTGGGCTGTGTAGGGGATTTGGGTCAAGTCAGCGTTTCTTCTGGGCCCATTCATTTCGTGGCCCTTCTTCCTTGAGTTCATGCCGAAGCATACCGGGTCGTGGTCCGTGTCAGCACCCTTGCCAAAGCGTAGGTAGCCAGCAGGAACCAATTCCTCCCGTAAGCCTGGATAAAGAGGGTTGACGGACATCTCATCTAGTTTTTCAAAGGATGACTCGTATTGTGATAACAACAAATCCAGGCGGAGTTCTTCGGGAGAAGCCATAAGTGTTTTAAATTTTTCAGCGAACGACGCCGGTGAGAGGCGAAGAGGCGGAGGCGTAGAGGCGCTTGGGCATGCGGCCCGCGTTGAAGGCTTTGCGCCCGGCGACAACCGCGTCGCGCATGGCTTCTGCCATCAAACGGCATCGGCAGCTTCGGCGATCGCCGTGTTCATCAGGACGCCATCGGCGCCAAGTTCCATGGCCACGGCCGCGTCTGAAGCGGTGCCAACGCCAGCATCAACAATCATGGGCACTTCGGTAATGCGCTCGCGGAGGATACGCAGGTTGGCTGGATTCTGGATTCCCAGGCCCGACCCGATCGGCGCGGCCAGCGGCATAACCGCCGAAGCTCCAGCGTCAATCAACTTCCGCGCGGCAATCAAATCGTCGTTCGTGTAGGGGAGGACGACAAACCCTTCTTTCACCAGTACGCGAGTAGCTTCGATGAGTTGCTCAGTATCTGGGAAAAGCGTCTGCTGGTCGCCGATAACTTCCAGCTTGATCCAATTGGACAAACCGACTTCGCGCGCCAGGCGCGCCGTGCGAATGGCTTCCTCCGCCGAATAGCAAGCCGCCGTGTTTGGCAGGATGAAAATCTTCTCGCGGTCGATATAGTCGAGCAGCGATTCCTTGGACTTGTCGGTCAGATTCACGCGGCGAACCGCGACAGTAACCATATCCGCGCCCGAAGCAGCGTGAGCGCGGGCCATTTCCTGAAAGCTGCGGTACTTCCCTGTTCCAACGATGAGGCGGGAATTGAATGCGCGACCTGCGATGACCAATTGGTCTGACATGTCTGTTTCTCCAAGGGAATTGTAGTCCCTGGAAGCCAGCGGGACAAATGTTGAAAGAATACCAGAATGTGACCGGCGACACACGCGGAGCAGCAGCGCCGCCGGCGCAGATGCGCCGGCCGCGTTGCTTACTGTAAATAGCTAATTGCCTGATCAGGACCTGAATGTGCGCTTCGAGGAACCAAAGATCCTTATCCAATTCGCGCGTCAATGTAGTGAACAGATCGCAAGTGATGGCGTCGCCGAGATCATCCGCCTCCTTGACGGCGGTGCGCAGAGCGTTGGCATGATGCGCCACGTTGTGCACAAGAAATTTCAGCATGGAAGGGCCATCGGACGCGCTTAGATCCGCCTCTTTCAAGCCGGACTTAGCTGCCGCCTCGCGAGCTGTGCCATTGGCTACTCCGCCGAGGGTAGTGACGCGTTCGGCAAGCGCATCGGTCTGGTCCTCCAAGGTGAGCCTGCGACGGAATCAAAGAGTTCGTGCAGTTGGATGAAATGCAAGCCCTTCACGTTCCAGTGCGCCCACTTGACCTGGGAGCGTAGATCAAAACTATCCGCCAGTCGCGCGTTGAGCAGGGCGATGATGGCCTGCCTGTGTTCTTCGGGTGCGCCAACACTCGAAGGATAAGTGCGAGATACTGCAACAGCTGCTTTTGCCATGGGAGACCTCCTAAGGAAGGATTACTTCTACTGTATTGAGATGGCAGCAAGGGCAAAACAGGTACAAATTTCTTCAATTGCGGAAAGTAAGCGAGCCTAATGCGAGGATAGCGGAGAATTCGAAAGTGACGGGAGACATCTCAGTCCTGCGCGACGGGCCGTGGTTCGGTCACATCTGCGTAAAGTTTCGCAATCAAGTCGTGGAACTGTTTCTCAACCACCCGGCGCTTCAGCTTCATGGTGAAGGTGAGGCTGCCGCTAGCGAAGGTAAAATCGTCGGGCAGAAGTGCAAAGCGCTTGATGTTTTCGTACTGCGCCAGATGAGTCGTCAAGCGGCTGACTTCGTTCTCAATCAGGGCGTAAGCGCGCGGATGAGCCGCAAGCTCGGCATTGGTAGAAAACTTTAGTCCCTCTTCCGCAAGTTTGGCGGAAACAGTAATCGGGATTTGGCACAATTAGTGCGACAACGAATTTCCGTTGATCGCCAACCACCATTGCGTTGAGGATATACGGACTTGTCTTCAACGCGTTTTCGATGGGCTGGGGTGCAACGAACTTCCCCGCGGCCGTCTTCAGGAGATCCTTCTTGCGGTCGGTGATGAAGAGATAGTTGTCCTTGTCCAGGTATCCGATGTCGCCGGTCTTAAACCAGCCATCCTCAGATAAGACCTCGCGCGTCGCTCCGGAGCTTTGTAGTAGCCCTGCATGACACAAGGCCCCTTTGCCAGAATCTCGCCGTCATCCGCGATGCGAATTTGGACATTGGCGATGGGACGGCCGCTGCTGCCGACACGATTTCGGGGATAATTCGAAGTCAGCACCGGAGAAGTCTCGGTGAGTCCGTAGCCCTGATAAATGGGAATGCCAATGGCCCAAAAGAACTCCGCCATTTCCTTCGAGAGTGGCGCGCCGCCAGACATCACCAGTCCGCAGCCGTCCCCCTGTGCCCGCGCGAATTTTCGAGTACACGAGTTTGTCGGCGATCGCCCACTTGAGCTTTACTTCGCAGGCTCGCGCTTCTTTCCCCACAACGCCAACCTGCAGCCTCGCGAGCCGTCCTGATGGAGAAATTGAAAATCTTGCGCTTCGCACCCGTAGCCTTGGTTCCCTGCTCCATCAAGCGCGCATAGATCTTTTCAAAGAAGCGAGGAACGGCCGCGAGAATCGTAGGATGAACTTCAAGGAGCGCCTGCGCGACGTTTTCGATGACCTCAACGTAAGCCACGGGACATCCTTGGAAGATGTAGACGTAGTCGAGCATGCGCCCGTAGACGTGCGCCAGGGGAAGAAACGAAACAGCGAGGTCCTCTTCGGGCTTGAGGTCGAATTCCACGCAGGTGTCCGTGACATTCGAGCTGAAATTGTTATGGGTGAGCATCACCCCTTTTGGCTCACCTGTTGTTCCCGACGTATAGATAAGAGAAGCCAATTGTCTGGGAAGGACCTGAGCCACGCGCAGGCGGTAGGCCGCGATTTCCGCAGGGTCCGGTTGCTGCGATCAGGGTTTCATATCGCAAGAAATCGGCAGGCAGGGTGTCGCCCACATTTGCCACGATGACTTGCTGTACGTCTTTCAGTTGCTCCCTTGCGGTGAGGAATTTCTCGAGTTGGCTAGCGCCGGAAATAAATACCACCTTTGCGCCGGCAATGATTCAGAGATGTAGCGCATGCGGTCAGGCGACTCGTTGAAATACACGGGGACAGTGACTGCGCCAGAGCCGCTGATGGCGAAATCGGCGGTATGCCATTCCGGACAATTTGGAGCAAAAAGGCCTACGCGGTCGCCGGGCTTCACCCCCAGTTCAACAAGAGCGTTGGCCAGTCCTGCCACGCGGCGCAGAAATTCGTGAGAAGAGATTGCTTCCCAGCGCCCGTCCCGGCGGACCATCTGGGCCCGGGCAGAAGGATGCTCATCGACGGCTCGAAGGAATCGAGAAGGAAGGGTTGGATAGGCCATGCGATGTTTGAATTTACCCTACTGAGAAAATTGGTGCAACGTGCCCGAGGTATTGGCCTTTAATTCTTCATTGACTCCGGAGCACGGAGCAGCAACTTGCTGAAAAATTCGGTACCGGCTTGGCCCAGCTGCCATTTTCGCAAGTAAGAGGAGCTGAGTTAAGATGGGGCCAGGAGCAAATCCCATGAGTACATCGACGTCCGTGATGAATGATCCCGCGGTCAGCCGCGGCCCATTTCGTGCCCCGCGCGGAACGGAGCTTTCCTGCAAAGGTTGGCAGCAGGAAGCAGCTCTGCGCATGCTGCTGAACAATCTGGATCCGGAAGTGGCGGAAAAGCCCGAAGATCTGGTCGTCTATGGGGGTACCGGGAAAGCGGCCCGAAATTGGGACTGTTTTCACGCCATCGTGAAGTCGCTGCGAGCGCTAGAAGGAGACGAAACTCTCCTTAGTCCAGTCGGGCAAGCCCGTGGCCGTTTTCAAGCACGCACGATTATGCGCCGCGGGTGCTATTGTGCAATTCCAATCTGGTCGGCCAATGGAACAACTGGGAAAAGTTTAACGAGCTGGATCGTGCGGGCCTGATGATGTACGGGCAAATGACAGCCGGAAGCTGGATCTACATTGGGACTCAGGGAATCCTGCAAGGCACGTTTGAAACGTTTGCTTCCGCCGCGCAGCAACATTTTGGGGGCACGCTTGGCGGGAAAGCTAGTTGTGACCGGCGGGATGGGAGGGATGGGTGGCGCGCAACCGCTGGCGGCCACGATGAACGGAGCGGCGTTTCTGGGGATCGACGTTGACCCGGAGCGCATCAAGCGCCGCGTAAAGACGGGCTATTGCGATGTGATGGTGACTTCGCTAGATGAAGCTTTGCGCATCCTGAAGAACGCGGTTCGCAAGGGAGAAGCGACTTCCGTTGGACTGGTTGGCAATTGCGCCGACCTGATTCCCGAGCTGGCGAAGCGGGGTGTTGTTCCCGATGTACTTACCGACCAGACCAGTGCGCACGACCCGATCGGCGGGTATGTTCCGAACAAAATGACGCTGGAGCAGGCGATTGCGCTGCGGAAATCGGACCCGCAGGAATACCGCAAGCACTCCATCGCGGCGATGGGCGAGCATGTGCAAGGCATGTTGGATCTGCAGAAGCTTGGCGCTGTTACCTTCGATTACGGCAACAACATTCGGACGTTTGCTCATGAGGCTGGCGTGAAAAACGCCTACGATTTCCCCGGCTTCGTTCCCGCTTACATCCGCCCATTGTTCTGCGAAGGCAAGGGCCCTTTCCGGTGGGCAGCACTTTCCGGGGAGGCTTCGGACATTGCTCGGACGGACCGGCTTGTCCTGGAAATGTTCCCGGAGAATGAACATCTGAAGCGCTGGATCACGATGGCGCAAAAGAAAGTGAAGTTTCAGGGTTTACCATCGCGCATATGCTGGCTGGGCTATGGGGAACGCGACAAATTTGGATTGGCACTGAACGATTTGGTGGCCAAGGGCGAACTGAAAGCGCCCATTGTGATTGGACGAGACCACCTGGATTGCGGCTCCGTGGCATCCCCCTATCGCGAGACGGAATCGATGAAAGACGGCTCTGACGCGATAGCCGACTGGGCGTTGCTGAATGCACTGGTCAATACCGCCAGCGGCGCTTCCTGGGTTTCCATCCACAATGGCGGCGGCGTCGGGATAGGCTACTCCCAGCACGCCGGCCAGGTAACTTGCGCGGATGGCACCAAAGAGATGGCCAAACGCATCGAACGAGTATTGACCAACGACCCCGGAATGGGCGTGGCTCGCCACGTCGACGCCGGCTATGCGGAGGCAATCGATTTCGCCAAGAAAGCGGGCGTAAAGATTCCGATGTTGTAGCCGGGTAGCCGAATGTTGGATTAGGCCGAATGGATTATAAGCATTCGAAGTGGAATGCGGCGTCGAGGGAGATGCAGATGTACACAATTTTAGGGGCAACCGGAAACATTGGATCTGTGATCACGCGAATTCTCCTGGAAAGGGGCGAGAAAGTTCGCGCAGTCGGGCGAAATGCGGCAAAGCTTCATACCTTGTCGCAAAGGGGTGCAGAAACGTTCATTGGGAATGTAGTGGACACGGAAACCATGGCCAATGCGCTGACAGGCGCAAGAGCCGCTTTTCTGATGGTTCCGCCGGACTTGACTTCGCCCTGATTATCGGGCAGAGCAGGAACGCGTGGGCGATTCATTGGCTTCCGCGGTGAAGAAATCCGGGCTGCAATATGCCGTGAATCTCAGCAGTTTTGGCGCGCAGGCAGCTTCCGGCGGAGGTCCCATCTCCGGACTGCATGGCGTCGAGCAGAAACTAAACTCCGTCGACAGGCTCAATGTGCTGCATGTGCGGGCGGGCTACTTTCTTGAGAATCACCTGGCAAATATCAACGTGATGCAGATGATGGGGCTTATGGGCGGGCCACTGAACGCCGACCTGAGGATTCCGCAAATCGCTACGCGGGACATTGGAGCCTTTGCCGCCGATCACCTGCTAAAGCTGGACTTCAACAACAAGAATACCCACGAACTTCTTGGCGAGCGGGATCTTAGTATGAATGAGGTGGCAACTGTAATTGGGAAGGCCCTTGGCAAGACTCGATCTCCGCTATGTGCAATTTCCTTACGATCAAGTGGAGCAGGTGCTCTTACAGATGGGAACTCCCCCGAAAACGGCCGCCTGCTTCATGGAGATGTTTAAGGGCATCAACAATGGCGTAGTGTCTTCGACTGGAGACGAGAAACGCGGAGAACACCACGCCCACTGCCATCGAGACTTTTATGAAAGAAGTTTTCCTGCCGGCTTATCAGGGCAAAGGCGCCAGCGCTTGAATGCAATCGAGCACTGAATCTGACAGAATAGCAACGCATTGAGTGACAACTTACTGATTACTGGTGCTTCGCAACTTTTGACGCTGCGCGGTGCGGTTCCGCGCAGAGGCGCTGCTCTTTCGAAGCTCGGTATCATTAAAGATGGGGCGTTGCTGATTCGTGATGGTCTCATCGTGGCGGTTGATGCCCGTGCGCGCATCGAGTCTCGAAAAGACGCCAGGCCCGCAGAAAAGATCGATGTTGGCGGGCCGCGTGGTTCTCCCCGGATTTGTCGACTCGCACACTCACCTGATTCATGCGGCCAGCCGGGCTGAAGAGTACGAGCTGAAAATCAGAGGCGCCAGCTACGAGGAGATCGCGAGAAAAGGCGGCGGTATTCTCAATTCCGTGAAAAAGCTGCGCGCCGCCACTACCGACGCCCTGAAGCGCCGGGCACGCGGAGCGCTGCAGGAATTCGCCGCCTACGGCACGACGACGGTCGAAGCAAAAAGCGGCTATGGCCTGGACGTTGCCAGCGAACTGAAAATTCTGACGCTTCACCGGGAACTTAATCAGGAGCAGCCACTGGAAATAGTTTCGACATTTCTGGGCGCGCATGTAGTTCCTGCCGAATATCGCCATAGAGCCGATGGAGCGGAGCGCTACCTTGATCTCTTGACCGATCAACTCCTTCCCGAAGTCGTGAATGAAGGTTTGGCAGAATTTTGCGATGTTTTTTGCGACCGCGGCGCCTTCACGCGCGCACAATCGAAACGAATCTTGAGTGAGGGAAAGCAGCACGGGCTGATCCCGCGGTTGCATGCCGAACAACTATCGCAGACCGGCGCCACGCAGCTGGCGGTTGGAACTTGGTGCGGCGAGTTGTGATCACCTGGAACACGTTAACTCGAGTGACGTTCGCGTCTTTGGCCAAATCACGCACCGTGGCCACGTTACTGCCGGGCTGTGATTTTCATCTCGGCTGGAAACAGTATGCCCCCGCGCGGAAATTGATCGAGGCTGGCGCTATCGTTGCGCTGGCCACGGACTACAATCCCGGCACCAGTCCGACTGTCAGCATGCCGATGATCCTTTCCCTGGCTTGCACGCAGTTGCGCATGACACCAGCAGAGGCGATTGCCTCCGCGACCATCAACGCCGCCTTTGCACTGAGGCGTGACAAACGCATTGGCTCCCTGGAAGCCGGCAAACAGGCGGACCTCGCCGTCTTCGCAGTGGAGGATTATCGCGAAATTCCCTATTATTTTGGAATGAACCGCTGCTGGATGACCATGAAGCGCGGCGAGATCATTCACATGCAGGATTGAATCGAGAATTTCGAATGGAGCCGTACCGCTGTGCCCATTCACGAGGCGAAAGCAGACGATGAAACGATTGATTGAATGCGTGCCGAACTTTTCCGAGGGACGCGATCCTGCGAAAGTTGACGCGATCGTCCAAGCCATGAGCAGCGTCCCCGGCGTTTATGTCCTCGATCGTGAGATGGACGCCGATCACAACCGTTGCGTGATCACGCTGGCTGGAGATCCCGAAGCGGTTGGTGAAGCTGCCATCCTCGGCACAGGCCGCGCGATGGAACTGATCGATATGAATCATCACACGGGAGCGCATCCGCGGGTGGGAGCAACCGATGTGATCCCGTTCATTCCCATTGAAGGCATGACGATCGAAGACTGCGTGGCTCTGGCCCGCCGCGTCGGCAATGAAATCTGGAAGCGCCACCGTATTCCAATCTTCTTTTATGAAGCGGCCGCAACCCGGCCCGAACGCGTCGAATCTGGAAAACGTGAGACGTGGCCAGTTTGAAGGATTGCGGGAGGAAATGAAGAAGAATCACGATCGCCAGCCGGATGTTGGCGAACCAAAGCTGCATCCAACGGCGGGCGTGACGGTTGTGGGCGCGCGGAAATTTCTGATTGCCTACAACGTCAATCTGAACACCTCCGACATCAGCATCGCGAACAAAATTGCGAAAGCCATTCGCTTCTCCAGCGGCGGACTTCGTTACGTGAAATCGATGGGCGTTGAACTGAAGGCGCGCAATCTGGCACAAGTTTCGATCAATCTGACGGATTTCGAGAATACGCCCATGCATCGCGTCTACGAGATGGTGAAGCGAGAAGCCGCGCGTTATGGCGTGATGCCGGTCGGCAGCGAGATCGTTGGCCTTGTCCCCAAGAAAGCCATCGAAATGGCTGCGGACTTCTTTCTACAACTGGAAAATTTCTCTCCGTCACAGGTGTTTGAGAACAAGCTTTCCGCCGTCCTGACGGGCACGGCCGGTGGAAGCGAAAGACGGAAAACTGACGAGTCTTGCCAGGCCGTTCCTGGAGGCGGTGGCCGAACCAACAGCCACGCCAGGAGGTGGAAGCGTCTCTGCCTATGCGGCGGCATTGGCAGCGGCGCTGGGGCAAATGGTTGCCGGCCTGTCTCGCAAGAAAAAATCGCAAGTACTGCACGTGGATAAACTCTCGGAACACTTGGACGCATTGCGCAAGACGGCGGACGAATTGGCCGCAGCCATCGACCGCGACGCCTCTTCCTACGACGCGGTGATGGCTGCATTCAAACTCCCTCAAGGAACGCGCGCGGAAGCCGAGCAGCGCGATCAAGCCATCCAGACAAGCGACGAAAGGGGCTGCCGAAGTTCCTCTCGAAGTAGCCGAAAAGGCGGTTGCCCTGCATGAGCGCCTGGTACAACTGGAAGCGATCGCCGCGGCATCCATGAAATCAGATCTGCGAGTGGCACGTCTAATGGCAATAGCGGGTGCAAAAGGCGCCATCGCGAATGTGGAGATCAATCTGGATGGCTTGAAGGACGCTGCGTATGTCGCGTCGATGAAAAACCGGGTTGACGAACTGCGCAAACGCCTCGGCTAACCTCCGGCTGGTATCATAGAATAGAGTTTCCGCCCTGCCCCTCGAAAGGAGCATTTCATGAAGTGTTTGGCAATATCGACTCGGAATTTGGCGGTTTTTGCCGCTCTGGTTTTCTGCTGTTGTGAGTGCCAAACCAGCTAAAGCAGGCGGCATCGGGGCCGATACCATCGGGCTTTTCCCCAAGGAGGTCGGCGAGTTTGCCTATGCGGACCTGAAAAAAGCTCGCACCATGAAATGGTACCCTTCCCTGCAAGAACAGATGCTCCCCGAGCGGTTCCGCCAATTTGAAAAGTTTTTGGCCTCCGCGGGAGTCGATCCGAACAGCCAGGTGGACGAACTGGCTTGGGGCCTGGTTCCAGAATCCATGGCCAAAAAAGAGGGTGGAGGGCACCACGGACATTCCGTCAAGCGAGATGATTGTTGGAATCGCCTTGGGAAGTTTCAATCCTGAAACCACCGAGGCCTATTTCAAGCAACAGAAACTTGCAACTACTGTTGTTCGTGGTTTTACGCTGTACGCTTTTGGATCGGGTTCAGGGCCGAATGATCTGTTCTTCTTCTTCATTGATTCCAGCAAAGCTGCCTTTGGGCATCGCCAACTGCTTGAAAAGATGATTGAAATCCGTTCCGGGGGCCAAGACGGTTTGTTGCGCAACGAGAAGATGTTTAACCTGATTAACGAAGCCAATGGTTCTGGCATGATTTGGGCCGTGCTCGATCCGGGTTATACGCGGCTGGCACTCGGGCAACTTGCTCCCGAAGTCCAACAATTTCCAGAAGCGGCAAAACTCATCCAAAACATGCAGTCGATGATTATCTCCGCCTCAGCCAGCAGCGGTATCGAAGGCAAATTCCAGGCCGTTTGCGGTTCCTCACAGGATGCCAACACGCTGAGCCAATTGATGCAGGCTGGTCTGCTCTACAAGAAATACCAAGCCAATAAAGACAATCCGGAATTGGGACAACTCCTCGATCAGGCCAGCGTGTCTCCCTCCGGCGACCGCGTTGTGATTAACATGGCTGTCAGCGACGATCAGATGACTTCCCTGATCAAGCGCAACACGTTTGCCTTCAAACTGTAGACAGATCTGAATTGGGGACTCTGACAGGCTAGCCGGTGTGCGAGCCGTTCCCTAAGAACTTAACCAGGCGCATACGCGCAGAATTTTCCAAAAATTCGCAGTGCACCTCATCGACGCCCGGCAGGATGGGCTTCTCCTTCCCCTCCGGGCTTTGCTTTCCCGGGAAAGAGAGATCGATCTCCAGCCGATCCTCGAACCGGAGCAGGATAATCTCGCAACTGGTCGCGGAACTGTGGCAGTGGAAGCAATGCTTGCAGGCGGACATAACCGCCGCCTGCAAATTGAGAATCGCTTCATTCTCCAGTCCGGCATTGTCAGCAAAATATCGCGCAGCGCCGCCCGCGGCCGCAGCCAGACGCACATCCGCGTCCATCTGAAGGAGGATCGTCTGGGGGTAGGTCGGCACGGTTATTGGTTACTGGCTAAAGCGACATCACAAGCTTCGCGGCAATCAGGACAATAATACAATCCGTCAACGCAAAGGCGGACATTGTTCTGGCCTTTGCAAATGGTACAGTACTTCTCACAAGTGCAGTATGTCTCAGATCTTGTCACATTGTACGCAGACAACTTGTTGTCGGGCGGCCATATGTGCCTCCGAGAAAAACTCTACCTGACCGGTAGTATACCGGCAAGAGTGACCTGGGCTGTAGGTTAGTAAATGCTAAGTGGCACAATTCCCAGAGTGACCTGGGCTCCATGTTTTGACGCTACCTGCCTCGCATGCTAACATCCCCTTTTGCCCGAGCAATCGAATGGACTCTGCTACCTCTCCCACAAATTCGGCCCCCCGCAAAACGCCACTGAACGGGGTTCACCGCCGCTTGGGCGCGAAAATGGTCAATTTTGGCGGCTGGGACATGCCTGTGGAGTATCCCTCCGGCGGCGGGCTGGTCGCCGAACACAAAGCCGTTCGCAATTGCGTGGGCCTTTTTGACGTCAGTCACATGGGCGACATTCGGATCTATCAGTGGCAAGCACCCAGGTGGCGCACTCGCTGCCGTCCAGCACATCACGATGAACGACGCCTCGAGCTCGCCATCGGCCAGGCGCAATATTCCGCGATGCTCTATCCCGAAGGAACGTTCGTTGACGATGTGATCGTGCATCGCCTGGGCGAAGACGATTTTCTGCTGGTCATCAATGCCGGGACTCGCGAAAAGGACATCAACTGGGTTCGCGAAAACACGAAGTCCTTTGATTGCCAGGTCGAAGAGCTGAGCGACGCATACACGCAACTCGCCATTCAGGGACCGAGAGCGCGAGATGTTCTACGCAAGCTGACCGACGCCAATCTGGACGCCGTCAAGAACTACTGGTTTACGCATGGCACTGTTTGCGGACTGAAGGACACGCTGATCGCAAGGACGGGCTATACCGGCGAAGATGGTTTCGAGATCTATGTTCCATCCGATATCGCCACCAGCGAACGAGTCTGGAATGAAGTGGTGGAGGCTGGAAAAGAGTTTGGCATCGTGCCCTGCGGCCTAGGCGCGCGCAATACCCTTCGCCTGGAATCCAAGATGGCTCTCTACGAACATGAAATCAGCGACAACATCAATGTTTGGGAAGCAGGGCTCGATCGCTACTGCAAGATGGAAAAAGGCGAGTTTATCGGACGCGCCGCTTTGGAAAAGGCTCAGGCCGCTGGCTCACCCGAACTCTGGTAGGTCTGGAAATGGTGGAACGTGGGATTGCGCGTGATGGATATCGCTGCGTGAATGAAGTCGGCGAGCCGATCGGCGTCGTAACCAGTGGCTCTCCTTCGCCGACTCTGGGCAAGAACATCGCTCTGGCGTATGTACCGCCGCCGTATGCCGCGCTGGGGACGATCATCAAGTGGAAATTCGTTCGCAAAAATGTAGAGCGCAAGTAGTCGCAACACCATTTTATAAACGGCCTAAGAAGGCAATCGCCCTGTAAAATGGAAGCGGTCGAAGTCTAAAGCAAAGGAGTGTTGGAATGGCGTACCCAACGCAGTATCGCTACACGAAAGAACACGAATGGATCTACGTGAAAGGTGATATCGCCACCATCGGCATCACCGACTACGCTCAGCATGAACTGGGCGACGTGGTTTTCGTGGAGTTGCCCGCCGTAGGTGCAAAAGTCACGGCGGGAAAAACATTTGGTTCGATGGAATCCGTTAAGGCCGTCAGCGAAATCTTCGCTCCTGCCAGCGGCGAAGTGACCGAAGCGAATGCCGAACTCCAGAACAAACCGGAGACCATCAATAGCGATCCGCACGGCGCCGCATGGCTCATTAAAATGAAACTCTCCAACCCCGCCGACATCAATTCCCTGATGGACGCCGCTGCCTACGAAGCTTACATCGCGGAAAAACAGAAGGAAGCGTCCGCCTGATGCGCTATTTGCCGAAGAGCCCGTCGGAACGCGAAGAAATGCTCACAGCGGTTGGCGTGAAATCGATTGAAGAGCTGTTCTCGACCATTCCCGAAGCGTACCGATTGAAAGAGCCGCTGAATCTGCCGCCGGCGATGTCCGAAGCGGAAGTCATCGACTATTTTCAACAGCGCGCTTCAGAAAATTCCGTCGGCTACACCAGCTTTCTTGGCGCAGGGATCTACAACCATCTTCGCTCCGTTGTCACGGACACGATTCTGCAGCGTGGCGAATTCCTCACTTCATACACGCCGTATCAGGCTGAAATTTCCCAAGGTACGCTGCAGGCCATCTTCGAATTTCAGACCATGATGTGCCAACTCACCGGGCAGGAAGTGGCCAACGCTTCGATGTATGACGGTTCGACGGCCACCACCGAAGCGGTGTTGATGGCCGAGCGCCTGACGAATCGCCGGCGAGTTCTGGTGGCGCGATCCGTTCATCCCGAATATCGGGATGTTTTGAGGACCTACGCGAAGAATTCCGGGCTCAAAGTCGAAGAAATCGGCTACACCGCAGCGGGAACGCTCGATGCCCAAGGCATTGCAGTCCGCCTTGCGCGATGATGTGTGCGCGGTTGTGGTGCAATCGCCAAATTTTTTTGGAGCAATCGAATCCTTGGAGCCGCTTGCCGAACGCCCACAAAGGTGGCGCGCTTCTGGTCGTTGCCGTAGCCGAAGCAGTTTCGCTGGGAATTGTCAATCCTCCGCGGAAGCGGACATCGTCGCGATGGAGGGCCAAAGCTTTGGCCTGGCGCCGAGCTATGGTGGGCCGTTTGTCGGTGTAATCGCTTCGCGCGACAAATTTGTTCGCCAGATGCCCGGCCGCCTGGCAGGGCAGACCACCGACCTGGATGGCCGGCGCGGCTTCGTTCTAACGCTGGCCACCCGGGAACAACACATCCGCCGCGAAAAAGCGACCTCGAACATCTGCACGAATCAGGCGCTCTGCGCACTAGCCGCCACCGTCCACCTGACTTTGCTGGGGAAAGAAGGCTTGCGGGAATTGGCGGAACAGAATCATTCCAAAGCGCAGTTCGCCCTGCAGTGAACTGGAAAAGATCCCCGGCGTGAAGCGCACCTTCTCCGCGCCATTTTTCAATGAATTCGCGGTGGAGTTGCCGCGCTCAGTGAAAATGGTCAACGCAGAATTGCTGAAATCCAAAATCGTCGGACCCTTTGTCTCTGGGCACTGCGTATCCAGAACTGACGAAACATGCTTTGGTTTGTGTCACGGAAACAACTTCACGCGCAGAGATTGATCGCTTTGCCGCTAGCTTGAAACGCGCACTGGAACAACCGCTGTAGATCTGGAGGAAATGGCGGAAGCCGGCGAGTACCGCACTGCCAGTCAAGTCGAAGATGAGCCATCATGTCAAAAAAGCTATAAGGCACACGGTGCAGAACGAAGGGCTGATCTTCGAGAAGTCCTCGCCCGGAAAGCGGGCTTTTGACCTTCCGCCACTCGATGTTCCCGCGGTGGATGCGGCGAACAGCTCTTGGCGAATCACATCGTCACAGGGGCGTAGAAGGATTCCCGGAAGTCAGCGAAATTGAAGTGGTGCGCCACTTCACACGGCTTTCCACCTGGAATTATGCGATCGATCTGGGCATGTATCCGCTGGGTTCGTGCACGATGAAGTACAACCCTCGGGTGAACGAGTTCGTTGCTCGGCTTTCCGGCATTGCCACGGAGCATCCGTATCAACCGCAAGACTTGTCGCAGGGCTGTCTGAAAATTCTGCAGTTGCTCGAAAAGTGCCTGCTTGAAATTACCGGGATGGATGCGATCACCCTGCAACCAGCAGCTGGAGCGCAAGGTGAATTAACGGGGCTACTGCTGATCCGGGCATACCACGAGAAGAATGGCAACCCGCGCAAGAAGGTTCTGATCCCTGACTCCGCGCATGGCACGAATCCGGCCACTGCGGTAATCGCTGGATACGAAGTGCAGAACATAAAGTCCGACGCCGCGGGACAAATCGATATGGCCCATCTGCGCGAACACGTGACCTCCGATGTAGCTGCGCTGATGCTGACCAATCCATCCACGCTCGGCATTTTTGAGCAGCAAATCCCCGAAATCGCCGAAATCCTTCACGCCCAAGGCGCACTGCTCTACATGGACGGCGCGAACATGAACGCTCTCACAGGAGTGACGCGGCCTGGCGAGCTGGGCGTAGATGTAATGCACCTGAACCTTCATAAGACTTTTTCCACGCCGCACGGTGGCGGCGGGCCCGGCGCGGGCCCAGTGGCCATGAAGAAAATCCTCGAACCGTATCTTGCCGGTACCTGTGCTGGTGGAAAAAGACGGCGGTAAGCTGGCGCTCGATTACCAGCGCAAGGACTCCATCGGGAAAGTGAAAGCCTTCAATGGCAATTTTGGCGTTCTCGTCCGCGCGCTGGCCTACATTCTTGCTTATGGCCCCGGAGTTCGCCAGGCAACGGAAGACGCCGTACTTAACGCAAATTACATCCGCAAGGGACTTGAAGGGGTATTCGACCTTGCCTTACACGCGCCCATCGATGCACGAAGTGGTATTCAGCGACGCGATCCAAAAGAAAAATGGCGTGAACACCATGGACATCGCCAAGCGCCTAATCGACTATGGCTTCCATCCCTATACGACAGCTTTTCCATTAATTGTCCCCGGCGCGTTGATGATCGAGCCCACTGAATCGGAATCGAAGGAAGAGTGCGATCAATTCATCGAGGCGATGAAGTCCATTGCTGAGGAAGCGAAAACTGATCCTGAGCTGGTAAAAACCGCGCCGCATAACACGCGGATTCGGCGCCTGGATGAAGTAGGCGCCGCGCGCAAACCGGTTCTTCGCTGGAAACCTGTAGAGAAACAAAGCAAAGCGGCGGACTAATCACCTACGGGTGCCTCTTTTTTAAGCCATGGTGTTTTCCCAGTCTTCCACTGCGCTCAACGAATCGCTTAGTGTGAAATATCTTTCAGGCAGGACTTTGCGCCGACACGCTGTAGATAAAGAAATCGACAATTCTTTTACAGAGTCTGATCCTTTGCCGCTTCTTTCACGCCGGAAACATACGGCAGTCAACGCTCCGTAACAATTGTCACCTACTCTTCCGTGCGGGGTCGGTCGGTTTACCCCTTCCCTTCTCTCAGCGCACTGCAAACAAGGAGATTCAAATGAAGAAGAAGTTCCTCGCAAGTGCCCTGTCGCTCGGCCTGATAGGAGCCGCGGTTACCGCTCCGATCAGCGCAAATGATGGCCATGGCGATGGGCGCAAATTCAAACACGTTCTACTCATCAGCATCGATGGCCTACATGCCCTGGATGTTGCGAATTACGTTGCAGCGCATCCGGGCTCCGCGTTGGCGGAGCTGAGTGAACACGCGATCACCTATTCCAACGCGAGAACGCCGGCCAATTCAGACTCGTTCCCCGGGCTACTGGCATTGATCACTGGTGGTTCACCAAATAGCCATGGGCTTTTTTACGACGTCAGTTTCAACCGCAGCATCTTCGACCCGACGAACACCACTTGCTCTGGCCAACCCGGGAACATGCAGGTATTCGACGAGAGCATTGATGTCTACAAGATGGTCAACGGCCTGCCGGTCTCGCAAAACGTGATTGATCCCACGAAACTGCCCCGTTTCATCGATGAGAATGGCAAATGTTCGCCAAAATATCCGCATGAGGCGATGCGCAGCAACACAATCTTCGAAGTGATCAAGTCCGAAGGCGGCCGGACGGCATGGGCCGACAAACACCCCGCCTACGACTTGGTGAACGGTCCTTCGGGCAAGGGAGTAGACGATCTTTTCACTCCGGAACTTACCAACGCCGGAGGGTTTGATAACACGGTGAGCGTGGTCTGCACGGCTCAGAATGATTGGCTGAAGGTACAAGGAATTCTGAACGAGATTCATGGATTCACTCACGATGGAAAAACCAAGGTAGGTGTGCCGGCCGTATTCGGCATGAACTTTCAAGCCGTAAGCGTTGGCCAAAAACTGGAAAAGGACAACAAAGTAAGCGCTCCGAGTCTCGCCTGCCCTACAGACACCGATCCAAGTATTAACGGACAACCAGGTGGATACACCGATGGCGCGGGGAACCCGACGGCTGTGCTTGCCTACGGGCTGAAAAAGACCGACGATGCGCTTGCGGCGATGATAGCGGCTCTCAAGAAACAAGGCATTTACGGTTCGACGCTTTTTATCGTGACCGCTAAGCACGGCCAGTCACCCATCAACCCAGTCAAGACTAATAAGCCGGGACATTTCGCCGACCTAGTTGCGGCTCTGCCTGATGGCAGCACCAATGCTGCTGCTCTCGCTATTGCCAACGCAAACGCGTGCGCCACGGGCCCATGCGGCTTTGTGCAGGATGACGACATCGCCCTGATTTGGTTGCAAGACCAGACCCAGACTGCAGTGGTCGCTGATTACCTGAACGCAAATGCGGGACTGCTGTTTATCGACGAAGTGATGGCTGGGGCTGAACTCAAACTCAAGTTCAATAGCCCACTGAAGGACCCGGCCACGCCCGACATTCTTGTACAGCCCATTTACGGCACGATTTATACAGGGTCGAAGACCAAGAACGCGGAACATGGGGGGTTTAGCTTCGGCGACACCAATGTTGGGCTTCTCGTTTCGAACCCTGGCATTGATGCTCGGACCGTGAAGAGCCCCGTTGCCACGTCTCAGGTTGGCGCCTCCATCCTAAAGGCCCTGGGAATTGAACCCAACGAACTGCAAGCCGTACGCAAGGAAGGCACTCGCGTTCTGCCATTTCTGTTTGATGGGGGAGAAGACGAGAACTAGCCACTGCTAAATCCGAGATGCGAAACAGATGGTAAGGGCGCCCTACTTACTCGGGCGCCCTAATTTCTTTCTGAAGGTCTATTGTTGGAATCGCACCCTATTCAGAATCGCTTCAAAAGTCGACTGGAAGCGGCTAAATTCCTGCTGCGGAGCGACACTCACGAAGTAAACAAGTCCCTCGGGCCGTATCACGGTGATTAGCCAATCCGTTTCCTGCCCACCGACAGGCGAATCGTTCCTCAAATAGGTGGACAGGCCACGCTCACCATTCAGTGTCACTTCCCTGGGCTCGCGAAGAGTCTCCAGTCCGGCATTCTCTTGCTGCATCGATTCGATCAGTTTCTGTGTGGCTGCCTTCAGAGGATCTATTGCCTGCGGTAACTGACCTTCGATGTGAGCCACACTTGCACTTAGTCCGTAAGCCAGCTCAGCTTGCCCTTTCCCGGAATCCACGATTCCACCGTCCGGCGCAACCGTGACACTGTTCCCTTTGCCGTATTTTCTCCAATTGTCCGGATATTGCATCGTTATATTGCCAACCTGCACGCTGGCCATCGTCGCAGAAGGAGTCCCCACGCTCACGGTGCCGGGCGCAGGAAGAGTGCCGTTCCTTCCCTTCGAATTTCCTGGTGCCACCTGCTTCTTCACTGGAGCAGGAAGAGCCGCCACCTCTTTTTTAATGGCCTTGAACTCCTGCGAGTCCCGTTTCGCACCTTCCGGGACCCCTCCCAGTTTCTCGACCTCCTGATCCACGCGATCGATCCGGTGGTCAGGATTGGGATGATCAGAAAAGAACTCCGGAGGGTTCTTCCCGGCAGATTCGGCGCCCAGTTTTTCAAAAAAAGCCGCCATCGCGCGTGGATCGTAGCCAGCGTCGTATAACACTTGCGTGCCCATCACGTCCGCCTGGGTCTCCGCGCCGCGCGAATACTTCAGTAAAACGCTGCCTGCGGCAAGTTGTCCGATCCCGGCCGCTGCAGCTCCGGCTGTCCCACCGAAAATTCCTCCCGCGACGCCAAGAATCCCTGCTCCCAATTGCGCGTATTGAGCTTTCGTCGCTTGGTTTGTCCCGTGCCGCAGGGCCACGTGCGACAGCTCGTGAGCCATTATGCCAGCTAACTCCGCTTCGTAATCAGCAGCTGCAATGGCGCCGCGATCAATAAAAATGAATCCGCCAGGCAAGGCCAACGAATTGATCGCCTTGTCATTCACACAATGAAATTCCCAAGGATATTTCACGTCGCCAGTATTTAATTGCTCGACGAGTTCCATTCCCAGCCTGGTGAGGTAGGCATCCACTTTGGGGTCGTTACACAACTGTAAGGTCTGCTCCGCCTCCGTAGCCGCCTTTCTACCCAATTGAATGTCCTGTTGGGGGCTGAACGAATTAATGCCAGGTTTGATTTTTGTGCGAGCGTCTTGTGCGCAGAGCAAGCCTGCAAGAGACAGGAGCAGAGCGCTGGCCTGCAAACTCCTGAGGCGAAATCTGGAATTCATGCAAACCTCCACCGGGGGAAGTCGCCGAAGCGGGCAAAAACGGCACTACAGATTATACGTCGAGGAAGGAAGAGTGAAAGCCCGGGCGATTTATGACCCGGGCTTTTGCATTGAGGGAGAGTTGGAACTTAGCGAGCGAGACGCGGTGCCGGTTCTGGTGGTAGTTGAACGCCAGGGGCTTCCACGGGCCGTCCGCCACGTGCCTGAGTGCTCTTTTGCGCCAAAGCAGGTTCGGCGCGACGCACCGGCATCGCCACATTCTCACCTTCGCGCACAAAGGACAGGTTGGTGCCCTCGCGTTCCCAGTCAATACAGATCAAGTCACCGGAGTGCACTTGTTCCGTGGCCAACAGGTTGGCCATCGGGTAAACGACGTGGCGCTCAATCGCGCGTTTCAAATGGCGCGCGCCGTAGCGTTGGTCCGTGCCTTCCTGCAAAAGGAAATCGCGGCCCGCATCCGTGACGCGGAAGAGGAACTGACCTTTGGCCGTTTCGAGCACGCGTTGCTGAACCATGGTCAATTCGATATCCAGCACCTGCTCCAATTGTTTACGGTGCAACTGGTGGAACACGACCACCTTATCAAGGCGGTTCATAAACTCAGGAGAAAACTTCCGGCGTGCGGCTTCCACTGCGGTGCGCTCAACCTTCTCGTCCATATTGGATTGGGGTTTGTCGCCCGCTTTGATGAAACCGTAGCCGCCAGCCATCAAGTCGGTAATTTCGACACCGCCAAGATTGGAAGTCATAAAAATGACAGTCTGGGAAAGGTCCACGCGGCGATTGTCGCCCAAGGTGAGCGTCGCCTTGTCGAGCATGCCGAGCAACAATTGCCACAACGCGTCGCTGGCTTTCTCAATTTCATCGAAGAGGAGGAAAGAGAGTTTTAACTTGTCCGTGTGCGAAGCCGCCAAAGCTTCCTGAGTAATCAGAGGGTGCGTCTCACGATGACCCAAATATCCAGGAGGCGAACCGATCAACTTGGCAATTTCGTGAGAGTGCTGGAATTCCGCGCAGTCTACCTTGATCACCATGCGCGGGTCTCCAAAGAGGATTTCTGCCGCGGCTTCGACTATGCGTGTTTTGCCAGATCCGGTAGGGCCAAGAAACAAAAGGTTACCTACCGGCCTTCCCGGAGAATTCAAGCCCGCGCAAAAGACCTGGTAGAGGTCGACGAGCGCTTGAACACCTTCCTCTTGCCCGACGATCTTCGTTCGCAGTGCGTGGTGAAAGTCGCGAGTGTCGTTGCTACGGATGCTGGGATCGAGTTGTTGTCTAACGGCAGCTCTCATGGCTACTCCCCTCAGCAGGCAAAACCCTTGCTCAACTGTTTGACCGGGCACCGGGCGCGAAGTCGAAAAGCAACTTCGACCTTTGGAGAAAGAGAGCATGGGGCGTGCCATTCCGGAGCGGCCTGTTCCTGCAGTGCAACAGCCACACACTCAACAACATACAATCATTGCTGTTCTGGAAACTGTCTCACGGCGTGAGATTATGTTTCATCTATGCGCAAAATGAGAGCGCTGAAACACATTCTGGCAATAATTGCGTGACAAAAAGCGGCAATACGCAGTTGCACGGGTGCACCCATCATCCAGTTTCTGGTCCTAGCGGTTTTCTTTCTTGCGATTCTGCAAGGATTGTCGGGCCGCAGCAGGGCTTGCCGCCGGCAAAGCGGGGAGACTAGGCGGCCCTTCCGCTACGGCTTCGGCCGGAGCGTCCTTTCCAAGCCCATCGGCGGAGGATGCGCTCGCGGCGCACACTTCTTCGGGCTCTTCGGTGCTCACCAAAACACCTTGGCTCTCTCTGACAAAGGTGAGTTCCTTATGAACGCCGTCCCAGTCAATGCGCACCAGGTCTCCAACACGGACTTGCTGCGTTGCCAAAAGGTTTGCCAAAGGGTAGACAACAAAACGTTCAATGGCTCGTTTCAGGTGTCTTGCACCATATCGCTGATCCGTTCCTTCCGTTAACAGGAAATCCCTTCCAGCGGGAGTGACGCGGAACAGGAACTTGCCAAGCGCCGTGTCCAGAACCCGCTTTTGCACGAGCCCCAATTCAATGTCCAGAACGGCTTCCAATTCCTCGCGCCTTAGGGGGTGGAAAACCACAACTTTATCCAGTCGGTTCATGAATTCCGGAGAGAATTTCCGGCGGGCCGCCTCGACAGCAGTCCTGGCCACCCTTTGATCCAGATTCGCAACCGGCATGTCACCGGACTTAATGAAACCGTAGCCGCCCGCCATCAGTTCAGTTATTTCTCCACCACCCAAGTTAGAGGTCATGAAGATAACGGTTTGCGACAGGTCAACGCGCCGGTTGTCACCCAACGTCAAGGTTGCTTTGTCCAACATGCCCAACAATAGCTGCCACAACGCGTCGCTGGCCTTCTCAATTTCATCGAACAGGAGGAAAGAAAGCTTTAGTTTGTCTGTGTGGGAAGTCGCCAGCGCTTCCTGGGTGATCAGGGGATGAGTCTCGCGGTGCCCCAAGTACCCGGGAGGTGAGCCGATCAGCTTGGCGATTTCATGCGAGTGCTGGAACTCCGCGCAGTCTATCTTGATTACCGCGCGTGGATTGCCGAAAAGAATTTCCGCCGCAGCTTCTACAATCCGTGTCTTACCAGACCCGGTTGGACCAAGAAACAATAGATTCGCCACCGGCCGGCCCGGCGAGTTCATTCCCGCAGTGAACACCTGGAAGAAATCCACCAGTGCTTGCACCCCTTCATCCTGTCCAACGATCTTCGCGCGCAGAGCCTTCTGAAATTCAATCGTCTCCGCACTGCGAATACTTGGATTCAGTGATAAGTCCCCCGTCCCCATGACCGCCTCCTAGCGCTCCCGGAATCCCGGGCTCGCATTCCCAAAACGCCCACCCGTCCGGCCAAGTCTCTTCAGTTCGTCCTTGCGTCCAAACTGATCGAGCTTCACCTGAATACTGGAGTGTAACAATCGCAGTTGTACGAGCAATTCCCGCGCCACTGCAGGCGATTCGGAAAGCCGGAGCACCGGCGGAAACAGGTCCGCCAAGGCCAAGTTGAGTCCACGTAGATTTTGCACGAGTTTTTGAACGGCTGGCGACTCAGGGTCCGCCAGATCGATCTGGTTATTCAACTGTTCGCGCAGGGAGCGCCAGTTGAGTTCCACGAAGGGATGTTTCCTGGTGACTTCTCGAACAATGTCGTCGGTGATGCGAGCGCGTTCGCCTAACCGCGCCAAGTGGAGTTGCCGCACTTTGCCGCCGCGGCGCACATTGTGCACCAGATAATAAGCGTTCCCTTTGCGACGGATGAAAGCCATGGCGTTTCTCCGGCGAACTAGCCGGGCAAGCTTCTGGAAGCCTGCACCAGCTGTAGTGTAAGATGCTTCCACTACACTCGTCAAGGTTAGATGCGGCTTTTCAGTAAACGTTGTGTCGGCCCCCGATGCGCACATCCTGGTGCATTTTTCACTTCTCGGGTCATCATTTTTTTGCGTGCTTTTCATTTGTCTTTCCGCTTCGCAAAAAGCCCTCACTTGATGAAACACCTGGCGCCGCCAAGTTTCTCTTGTGGCTGCCCGACACCCTTCATACTATGGAACCCGTTTCCCCGAAGGAGGTTCCTGAAATGTCCTGGGGTCCCGTCTATCAGTTCGTGAAACAAATTCCCCGCGGAAGGGTTATTACGTATGGGGCGCTCGCCAAACAGCTGCATCTGCCGGGCGGAGCGAGAACCGCAGGTAGAGCGATGGCGGCAACACCATCGGGCAAAGGCATTCCTTGGCACCGCGTCGTGGGCGACCGCGGCAAACTGCTTATTCGTGAGCCCTACGCATCATTGCAGCGCAAACTGCTCGAATCCGAGGGCGTAAACCTGATTGAATCCCGTGTGAATCTGAAGCATTACCTCTGGCAGCCACCAAAAGCCAAGAAGCGTTCTGTGATACAAAATCCGAAAAAGAAGCGTACTAGCAGAAGGTAAGCGTTCGATTAGAGGGAATTCACTATCTGGGGTACGATAGAGACCTCGAAACAATGGCAAATCCCATTTTGCAGGTCGAAAACCTGGTGAAGCGCTACGGCGACCTGGAAGCCGTGCGTGGTGTGAGCTTCTCCGTGGAGCAAGGCGAAGTCTTCGGCCTGCTCGGACCGAATGGCGCGGGTAAGACCAGCACGATTGAGGTGCTGGAAGGGCTGCGCGTAGCCGACGGAGGTCGTGTTTCCGTCTGCGGGTTCGACCCGATGAAGAACGCGACGGAACTGAAACATGAAATTGGAGCCGCGCTGCAATCCACTTCCCTGCCCGACAAGCTGAAAGTCTCGGAAGCACTACGCTTGTTCTCTGGATTCTACAAACGAGGGCGGAAACCGGAAGAACTGCTGAACGTTTCGGGCTGGAAGAAAAGCGTAACGCGTTTTACAACCAGCTTTCGGGCGGGCAGAAACAAAGGCTCGCGCTGGCCATGGCGCTGGTAAATGATCCCAAGGTTCTTTTCCTCGACGAACCGACTGCCGGCCTCGATCCACAAGTTCGTCGAGAAATTTACGATATCATTGAGGAACTCAAGCGAGAGAAGAAGACCATCGTCCTGACCACGCACTACATCGAAGAAGCGGAAAGACTTTGCGATCGCGTGGCCATCGTCGATCACGGGCAAGGTGATCGCGCAAGGAACTCCGCGGGAATTGAAGCAAGCATCAGCCAATACCACGCGCGTGGAAGTGCGTCTGGCCAAGCCTGCGTCGAACGGCGCACTGAAATCCCTGGATGGGGTACTGGATGCTCGCGAACTCGCGGGGGCCTATGTGCTCCATTGCCAACGCACGGCTCCGGCAATCGTGGCCCTGGTGAAGCACCTTGAAGCGGAAGGCAACGAGCTTGTGAGCCTGGAAATCGCCACTCCTTCGCTTGAGGACGTTTTCATCGAACTTACCGGAAGGAGGTTACGCGATTGACGAACCTCGCCACTCTCACGCGCGTGCGCATGCAGCTTGCGCTGCGCAATAAAATGTTCTTCTTCTTCAGCGTAGTCATGCCGCTGGGCTTCTTCTTTCTTTATGCGGGCGTCTTTGCGAAAGGAGACCCCCATGCGGTAAGTTTTTTTCTAGGCCCGGTCCTTGCCCTTAATGTTATGGGCAGTTTCTGGGGGCTCAGCGCTACTTTGGTCATGTACCGGGAACAAGGCATTCTCCGGCGCTTTCACGTTACCCCTGTCTCCTCCAGCGACATGCTGGCCTCCAGCGTGCTTGCGAATTTTGTGCTCACATTGCCGACCGTGGCGGTAATTTTGGCGTTAGCCCGCTTTGTGTTTCATGTTCCGAATTTCGGTAATCTCCTTGCCCTGTTTCTTTTCGTTTGCGTTGGCACTGTCGCCTTCGGCTCACTCGGCCTGGTCGTTGCCAGTGTCACCAACACCATGCAGGAGACCCAGGTCATCAATCAAATTCTGTGGTTGCCTCTGATTTTTCTATCCGGCGCAACCATGCCGCTCGCTTATCTTCCGAAGGTTGTCCAAGGGTTCTCCAACTATCTTCCGGCCACTTATTTGGTGACAGGACTGCAACAAGCCACTTTCTTCTCGAAGCATTTTATCGACTTGTGGGTTTACTTCCTGGCACTAGTTGCGTGGGCCGTGCTGTCCTTTCTTTGTCGCTTCTCAACTATTTCGTTGGGAGCCGGAAACCAAAGTCCCCAAAAATGGCAAGCTGTGGGCCGCAGCCACGATTATTCCTTTTCTGGTGCTCGGCATCTGGCTCCATAGTAACGGCAAAATGCTCTCAGAGGCCCAAGCTGCTTACACTGCTATCAACCGGCAGAGCGCGCCTGCGGCTGAAGCGCCCAAGAACTGAGTTCGCTCGCACCACGCCAAATTGGCCAATTTTCTTCGGCAACTTTCCTTGGCAACTTCATTGACGCTCTCTGCTCTGCCCATTATCCTGCAATTGTGAGGAGAATGCTCCTCCTCCCACCGCCAAAGGAGACAGTATGCCGGTACAAAAGACCGATAAGATCTGGCACAACGGAAAGTGGATCAATTGGGACGACGCGAAGATTCATGTCCTTTCCCACGTTGTCAGCTACGGCTCGGCGGTCTTTGATGGTCTTCGTTGCTACGACACGAAACAAGGCCCGGCGCTATTCCGTCTGCACGAACACATGCAGCGGCTAATCAATTCCGCCAAAATTTACCGCATGGAGTTTCCCTACACGCACCCAGGAGCTCTCCAATGTGGCCATTGAACTGGTGCGCCAAAACAAGCTGGATGCCTGTTATGTGCGGCCGATCGTGCTGCGCGGATATGGCGAAGTGGGCGTGAACCCGCTTCACTCGGTGGTCGAGGTTTACATGGCGTGCTGGCGCTGGGGCGCTTACCTCGGTCCCGAAGCGCTCGCCAAGGGCGTGGATGTCTGCGTTAGTTCGTGGACGCGCATGGCGCCGAACACGCTCCCGGCCATGTCAAAGGCCGCCTGCAACTACATGAACTCCCAGCTGATTCATATGGAGGCTGAAATCAATGGATTCGCGGAAGGCATCGCGCTCGACACCAGTGGACACGTCAGCGAAGGTTCCGGCATGAACATTTTTCTGGTGCGGGAGGGAACGCTAATTACACCTCCAGTGGCGGCCAGCATACTGCCGGGAGTCACGCGGGATTCCATTGTCAAGCTCGCGAGCGACTTGAATATTCCGGTGAAGGAGGCAAACATCCCGCGCGAGATGCTGTATCTCGCCGATGAAGTTTTCTTCGTCGGCACCGCCGCGGAAGTCACGCCAGTCCGTTCGATTGACCGGCTGACCGTCGGCAAGGGGGTCGCTGGACCGATCACCCTGCGTATTCAGGAAGAGTTCTTCGCGATAACCAGTGGAAAGAATCCCGATCGCCACAACTGGCTTACCACAGTAAACGCTCCTGTTGCCGTCACGCGCTAGCGCCTCGATTGTTTGGTTATTCCGCAATGTTGACGCGGCTCAAAGATTTTCATTGTGCTTCTAATAGCAATTCGCATTTTGCTCTGTGCTGGCGCAGTCTGTTTTTTCCAGATAGACTCTCTTCGATTCCGTTGTACTCATCCACGGCCCTGGAGGCCTTTCGATGTACAACCTCTCGCAAAAATTAACTGCTGAATTTCTGGGCACATTCGCTCTCATATTTTTTGGCGCTGGCGCAGTCTGTGTGGACTTTCAGCTGCGTAGCAACAGCACAGGCGGTATCGGACTTCTGGCTATCGCTCTCGCTCATGGCCTGGCCATCGCCATCATGGTTTCCGCCCTCGGCCACATTTCCGGTGGGCATTTCAATCCCGCCATCACCATCGGTTTCTGGGTCACCAAGCGCATAAATACCCTCGATGCGCTTTCCTACTGGGGAGCGCAACTGTTTGGCGCCACAGCCGCGGCCTTTCTTCTTAAGGTGGTTTTACCGGAAGAAACTTGGCGCAATGCCCTGCTTGGCACACCGGTACTCATGCCAGACTTCCCTCGCTGGGGCGGCTTGGCGCTCGAGGCCACCACGACATTTTTCCTGGTGTTGGTTGTCTTTGCCACTGCGGTTGACGAGCGAGGCACATTCCGCGCCATTGGCGGTTTCGGCATCGGGCTCACGATTACTCTCGGGATCATTGTTGCCGGGCCATTCACTGGCGGGGCGCTTAACCCGGCGCGTGCCTTCGGACCGGCCTTCGCCTCCAGTCATTGGCTCAACCAGGGCATCTATTGGATTGGCCCGTTGATTGGAGGGTTCCTTGCCGGTCTGCTTTACGATTCCCTTTTCCTGCGCAAGTCCACAGTTTGAAATTCAGTGGTTAAAGTCAGTTGGAGATTACCTCGCCCGGGTAACTTCTACTGCGTACGCATACTCCGACGCAGTCCGCCTGTCCTGCGGCTCAGGTAACTAGACAGCAACGCCTCGCCCGACCTGTCTTGTTGGTCCCTCTTTGTGGTGCTAGCTTCAAAGAAGAAAGGCATTCCTGCGGGGTGTCACTTCCATGACCTTGAGCATTGACGATCTACTACGCCGCGCCGTCGAGAACAAATCATCCGACTTGCACCTGAAAGTCGGCAATCATCCATATCTTCGCGTCGACGGCCTCCTAACCCCCGTCACCGACGTCCCGCGCATCACGCCGGAAGAAATGCTTTCAATGGCCTTCAGCATGATGACCAACCGGCAGAAGCAGAAGTTCAAGGAAACCGCCGAATTAGATATGGCCTACGGTGTCGCGGGCCTTGGGCGATTCCGCGTCAACGTTTTTCAACAGCGCGGCAACGTAGGGATGGTGCTCCGCGTCATCCCCACCAAGATTCGTACCGTGGAAGAGCTGAATCTTCCTCCTGTCATTTCCAAGATTTGCGAAGAACAGCGCGGGCTGGTCCTGGTGACAGGTACGACCGGTTCCGGTAAGTCCACCACGCTGGCGTCGATGATCGACCGCATCAACGCCAACCGCGCCGATCACATCATCACCATTGAGGACCCGATTGAGTTCCTACATCGCGACAAGCGCAGCTTCATCAACCAGCGCGAAGTGGAAGTCGATACCGCTAACTTCTCCACGGCCTTGCGCGCAGGTCTTCGTCAGGACCCCGACGTGATTCTGGTCGGCGAAATGCGCGACCTGGAAACCATTTCCACTGCCCTGCTGGCGGCTGAAACCGGCCACCTGGTTTTCTCCACCTTGCACACTCTCGACGCCACGGAAACCATTCAGCGTATTATCGCGGTCTTCCCTCCGCCGGAGCAGAAACAGATCCGCCTGCAGATGGCGGCAACGTTGAAGGCTGTCGTCTCTCAGCGCCTGGTGCGTCGAGCGGATGACAAAGGCCGCGTGCCAGCCGTTGAAGTCATGATCGCCACCGCATACATCAAGGATTGCATCATCAATGCGGACAAGACGCGCCTGATCCATGATGCTATCGCCGCAGGCACCTCGCAGTACGGTATGCAGACGTTCGACCAGTCGCTCTTCGATCTCTACACCAAGGAACTCATTACGCTGGATGAAGCCCTCTCGCGCGCATCGAACGCCGACGAGTTCAAACTGCGCATCCAGGGTATCCGTTCCGCCGCCGACGCCGCACGCGAGGAAATGGAGCGGCAGATGGCCGACTTCGAGCGCTTCGCGCGAAAATAGTAAACAGTAGTCTTTTCGGAAATCCGTTTGCCGAGGCCTGCCTGCCGACGCCACGCATTGTGGGGTCCGCAATGTGGAATGCGGTGGTTTGCCAGCGGTTTCGCAGGGTTCGCACCGACACCCAAAGGACTGTGCGAGAGGAATCGCTCGCAACGTAAAAGTGGCGGCGAGTTGCCATACTCCAAAAAAGAGGAGCTCACCGCGGCTGGGCCAGCGGTGAGCTTCTAGGCGGATGGCTATCCCTCAGTTAAAGTAAGTGGCGTTCTTTGCTGAGAACTCCTGCAGCTCCGCGGGCAGTTCCTCGAGCGTGTAGATCGAGGTAGTCGGGCAAACCGGGACGCACGCGCCGCAATCGATACATTCCGTCGGGTTCACATACAGTTGCGCAGCCGTCGCGAAGTCAGACTCGTCCTTCGTCGGGTGAATGCAATTCACCGGGCAAGTTTCGATGCAGTGCTCGTCCTTCGTGCAAGTGGCCGTAATTACGTATGCCATGGTTAGTTCTCTCCCACTGATAAAAATGCAATTACGATTCCAAGCTGGATTCGAGGAAGTCCAGTCTTTTCAGTGACCCTCGGCGAATAGGATGAACTCAGACCACTTTGGAGTGTGTGATCTGGCGCACGCCTTGAGGGTTATTTGAACTCTCGCCTGCCATCTGTAGCCGGCGGGCCAGAGGCGTGCCATTGCACCTTGCCTCCTGCACGCGCAACTTCTATCCTTCTCTCATGTTTGGAAAACCTCGCCAACTTGAGACGGAACAACAACTACACGACGCCGCCATCAAAATCCTGATGCGTCGCGCTCATTCCATTTCGGAAATGAAGAAAGCGCTGGCGCGGCGGTGCGATGATGAAAAGCTGGTGAAATCCACAGTCGAGCGGCTGAAGCGTGAAAACCTGCTGGACGATACCCGCTACGCAAAGCAGTTCATCCGCCACCGCACGGAATACCGGAAGCAGGGGCCATATCGTATTGCGCGCGAACTGCGAGCGCGTGGGGTCCCTGATCGTCACATTGAAGCCGCCATGAAGGAGTCTGCGACTAACTCCGACCCGGCCGCGCTCGTCCGGCAGCGGATTGAACGTAAGCTCAAGCTGTATCGAGGTGAAATCGATCAGAAGAAGCTGGCGAGTCTGTATCGATCTCTCCTTGGAGCCGGCTTCCCCTCTGATTTGATTCGTCGCGAACTCCACCGTGCCACGCATGAGGAGATTCCTGAAGCGGAATCCCCCGACGATTCTGCCTAGCCTTTCGGCGATTTCAAGCTTGAGGGAATCTCCGTGAACTCCTGGGAGCGAGGCGCCCTCTGCAAGGCCGCAAGCAATCCTACCGGCGGGGCAATCAGCTTTCGCGCGGTGAGATCCAGCCAGCCTCCGGTACTTTTAACGCGCGCGACACGTTGACCGTCAAGGCGGTAAAAAGTGTTTTGGATCAGGAAACGCGAACCATCGGCTGCCAACGCAGCAAGTTCCAAAGTTGCGCGCAACTCCTCCAGCAAACTGACTTCGCGATAGTAATCCACCTCATCTCGCATGATCACAGGGCCAATCCGCAGTCGCATGAATTCCTGCATGGGAAAGCCATTCTCGGAAAAGTTACATCATGCGCACGTCCGCGGACTTATCGAGGTAGGCGGTATTCCTCATGTGACTGTTGAAGTCCATGTCGCCCCAGCCAGCGATCATCCGTCTTTCAAACATCGTTCCCTCCCGGGATTCCAGCGCAGTATGATAGCAACCGAAGCTCAATTGGCGCCGGCTGGAAGGCTCTGCGATAATCGAGTGTTACCACTTGTTTGAGACGAGGCTGACGTGACCGGCAACGAGATCCGCGAAAAGTTTCTGCAGTTCTTCGAAAGCAAAGGCCATCGCCGCGTTCGCAGTTCTTCGCTCGTGCCCCATGGCGACCCCACGCTGCTGTTCACCAATGCCGGGATGAACCAGTTCAAGGATGTCTTCCTTGGCCTGGAAAAGCGCGACTACACGCGCGCGACGACGGCGCAAAAATGCGTGCGCGCCGGCGGCAAACACAACGATCTGGAAAATGTCGGCTTCACCAAGCGCCACCACACTTTTTTCGAAATGCTGGGCAATTTTTCGTTTGGCGACTATTTCAAGAAGGACGCGATCGCCTACGCCTGGGAACTGATCACCTCGCCGCAATGGTTCGGCATCCCGAAGGATAAGCTGTACGTTACGGTATTCGGCGGAGCGGAAGTCGCTCCCGGCAACAGATTAGGAGTCGATGAAGACGCCAAGGGCTTCTGGCTCGGTCAGCAGGTTCCGGCAGAACGCATCTTCGCGATCCCCGGCCTAAAAGACAATTTTTGGGCCATGGGCGATACCGGCCCTTGCGGTCCGTGCAGCGAGATTCACTACGACATGGGCGCGGTGGCATCTGAGCAAGGCCACGCTGATTGCAAGTTTCCCTGCGACTGCGGCCGCTATGTCGAAGTCTGGAATCTGGTGTTCATGCAGTTCAACCGTGACCCCAACGGCGTTTTGACGCCTCTACCCAAGCCCTGCGTCGACACCGGGATGGGCCTAGAACGCCTTGCTGCTGTGCTTCAAGGTGTTATCTCCAACTATGAGACAGATCTCTTCGTGCCCCTTATCGACCGCGCTGCACAGCTCACCGGCATCAACGAGACTCAAGAACTCGCTGCTGAAGAGCGCAAGCACTCCGCCGCTTCCCTGCGGGTGATTGCGGACCATGCTCGCGCCACGACGTTTCTGATTACCGATGGCGTACTTCCATCAAATGAAGGCCGCGGATATGTTTTGCGCAAAATCATGCGCCGTGCAATTCGCCACGGTCGCCTGCTCGGTGCGACCAGACCGTTTCTGCACGAAATGGTGGTCACTGTTCGCGAACTGATGGGCTGCGCGTATCCGGAACTTCTGGAAGCGTCGGCCGCGCGAGTTCCGGAAATCGTTCTTGCGGAGGAAATCCGCTTTGGCCATACCCTCGATGTGGGCTTGCGTAAATTGGAAGAGGAACTTAAGCCGCTCGCCGTGAAACCCGGTTCCGTCTACGCAGGAGAGAGTGCTTTTCGGCTCTACGACACATACGGCCTGCCAATGGACTTCATTCTAGATGCGGCGCGGGACCTGGGCGTGCATTTTGACGAAGCTGGCTTTGAAAAAGCCATGCACGAACAGCGCACGCGCGCTCGTGCTTCCTGGAAGGGTGGAGCAAAAGAAGCAGCAAACCCCGCGTATGCAAAGCTCGGCGGAAACGTTTAAGACGGAGCCGGATTTTTATTTCGAGTCCAGAACGAAAGATTGCCGCATTGAGGCGATCATCACGAAGAATGGATCGGTCAGCGAATTAAAGTCGGGCGAGACCGGCGAAGTGGTGCTGGACCGTACGGTGATTTACGCTGAATCCGGCGGGCAGATGGCCGATACCGGCGGGTTCTACGACAATTCAGAAACGCAGCAACTGGCCGAGGTCACGGGCGCATTCTATCCCGTCGCGGGACTGATCACGCATCGCGTAAACGCCAAGGAGACCCTGCGCGTGGGCGATCGCGTCACCGTGATCGCCGATGCTGACCGCCGCGCGCGCATCATGCGCAATCACAGCGGCACACACCTTGTCCACGCCGCCCTGCGCAACATCCTCGGCACACACGTCAAGCAAGCGGGCTCTCTGAACGCTCCCGAACGGCTGCGCTTCGACTTCTCTCACTTCGCGCCAGTTGGCACGGAGGAAATCCGCGACATCGAGCAGCAGGTGAACGAGGAGATTCGCCTGAACACGCAAATCGAGACCGGCGTCATGTCCCTCGAGGAAGCCCTGAATTCCGGCGCGCTGGCCTTCTTTGGCGACAAATACCCGGAAAGCAACGTCCGCGTCGTCACCATTCCCGATCCCCACGCCCCCCGCGGCTTCTACTCCAAGGAACTCTGCGGCGGCACGCATGTTCATCGCATTGGTGACATCGGCGTCCTTAAAATCGTCAGCGAAGAATCCGTCGCTGCCGGCGTGCGCCGCATCGAAGCCGTCACCGGCATCGGCGCCCTGGAGCACTACCAGCATCAAGCGCAAACCCTGCGCGACCTGGCCAACCGCCTCAACGTCGGCGAGGATTCCCTGCTGGCTTCCGTTGAAAAACTGTCCCACACAGCGCGGACCCTCGAAAAGGAGTTGGGCGAGCAGAAACGCAAAGGCGCGCTGAATCAGCTCGATGAACTGTTCTCCCAGGCCCAGACCATCAAGGGAGTCAAAGTCGTCGTGGGAGAGGTCGCAAACGTTGACCGCGAGGGTCTAAGGCAGCTAGTCGATTCGCTGCGGCAAAAACTCGGCTCTGGCATCGTCGCCCTGGGCATGCCCGAGGACGGAAAAGTCGCGCTGATCGCGGGCGTAACCAAGGACCTGACAGCTAAAGTCCATGCCGGCAAGCTGATACAAGCCTTGGCAAAACAGGTTGGCGGCTCCGGCGGCGGAAGACCCGATTTGGCAGAGGCTGGCGGAAAAGACACATCTGCCCTAAAAAGTGCCTTGCAGAGCGTCCCTGGCCTCCTGGAACCCTTGTTATAATTCACTGCAGCGCCGGAAGCGTGTCCCGCAAGTGCTACATTTCGTATCACTTGCTAGCGGACATGGTTTCTCAGAAACCCTCTGGGGCTCTGGCAGATTGGATGGCGCCCGCAGTCAGACGGATCGTTATTCCTATGCCTTCCCCAAGGCGAGTTCGTTGCAAATCCGCAAAGATGGCCGTACATGCAGCTATTGTGTTCTCTGTGGTTTTGGTAGGTCTGCTCGGAAATCCACAGCCTGCCAGAGCCCAGATCGCATCGGTGACCAACTCAGATGGCCGCCGCATGTTCGTCAATGCGGAGCCAATGGCGACGGTGAAGCTGATGCCGGCAAAGCCACGAACTTCCATCTATCTGCCCGGCGAGATCTCGTTCATGGGCCAGAATCGCCCGGCATTGAATATCGACCGCGACGGTGTGGAGAAGTTGGTACGGGAAGCGGCAGAACGACACAATGTGGACCCGGCGCTGGTACGGGCGGTGATCGAGACGGAATCGAACTGGAATCCCTCGGCTTATTCCCGCAAGGGCGCCATGGGACTGATGCAGTTGATTCCGACGACGGCTCAACGGTTTGGGGCGAACAATGCGTTCAACCCCAAGGAGAACGTAGACGCCGGGGTCCGGTACTTGAAGACGTTGCTGGAACGATACAATGGCAACCTGGATTTGGCTTTGGCGGCGTACAATGCAGGGGAAGGGGCAGTAGATCGAGCCCATGGAGTTCCGTCATATCGGGAAACTCGGAATTATGTGCAGAAGGTACAGAACGCATATTACCGACCGGGCTCAGGACGACTAGATAATGCTTATGTTCGCGCGAACCCGATTCACCGGAACGTGGACGCCAACGGGCGCATCATATTTACGAACGAGTGATCACTCACGTTGGCGTGCTGTTTGAGGGGTGTGGGGCGCGGATGTGTTCTAGTCAAAAAAATTTCCACAAGATATTCGCCAGCGCTTCGCTAGGTTTTGCCCTCTTTGGCCTTGTGCTGCTTCCCCTCCCCTTGAAGGCCTGCCTCGACCTCCAACAGCAGTGTGAAACGTGGAGCGGCGAGCACGCAATTTGCCAGGGCCGAGGAACTGCGCGCGACCCTGAATTCGAAGCCCGCGGAAAAGCGCACCCTTGCCGAGTATAAACAAGTTGCTTCGAGCTACCGGCGCGTTTACCTCATTACTCCACATGCCGTGGAAGTCCCTGACGCGCTCTTTGCTGTAGGCGAGCTCAACACGGAGATGGGCGATCGCTTTGGCCGGAGCTATTACCAGACCGCCGTCGACTCCTACCTCTTCCTCATTCGTGAATATCCGGCCAGCAAGCATCTGCAGGATGCCATGCTGAACGTAGCCAACCTGCAGAAGGATCAGTTGGGCGACTCGGTGGCGGCTACGAAGAGTTTCCAGGACTTCCAAAAGAAGTTTCCTCGTTCGAGCCACAAACGTGAAGTGCAAGAAGCGTTAGCGGAACTTGCCTTGATGAGGAATGCAGAGAGCGGGAACCTCTCTTCGAAGGTATCTGCACCAGCCAAGGTGGCGGTTGCTCCAGCGGCTACCGCGCCAGAGGTAAACGCGAGGGAGGACCGGCTGGCGACGGTCGCCAAGAATGGCGGCGAGAGCCCCAAATTTGTGGAAATGCCGCTCGTCCAAAAGATCAAGGCCAGCGTAACTCCGAACAGCACGGAAATCGTGATTGAGCTGGAAGACTCTGTTCAGTATGTCTCCGGCAGGATTGCCAATCCGGATCGGATCTTCTTCGACCTGCAATCCGCGCACTTGAGTCCTACAGTGGCCCGTGGCAATGTTCACGTGGCTGGGGACCTTCTGACTAAGGTTCGAGTTGCACAAAATCAGTTCGGCGTTGTGCGCGTGGTGCTGGATGTAAACGGGGTAAAGGATTACGCAGCATCCTTGTTGCAGAAGCCATCGCGACTGGTTATTGAACTTTACGGAGATTCGAACACCACAAAGACGGGAACTCTGCAGGCAGCCAGATCCTCAAAGCCGGAGAATCCGGCGCCCGCGGAAGAGCGGCCCGCGCCTTCCGCCACTGCGGTTTCGGCGGAGGTGATTTCCCCGAGCACACAAACGCCAAACCTAATGCCAGCCAAGGAGAGTGCTGCCGTCGACGTCAATCCTCCTGCTAGTCCAAGGGCCATTGCCAAGCAACTTCCTGCTCCCGTTAAGACTCTACGGACTACCTCCACGAAGAATCCTGCTACAGGCAAACCCGATCTTGTACCACCAGCGGTAATTCCCCAACCAACCCGCGACGGGCAATCCACTCTAACGCGCACACTGGGCCTGAAAATTGGCCGTATCGTGATCGACGCGGGTCATGGTGGCCACGATACCGGAACCATCGGGCCAACGGGACTGATGGAGAAAGATCTCTGCCTGGACGTAGCTCTGCGCCTTGGAAAAATCATCCAGCAAAAGCTGCCCGGCGCAGATATCGTATTCACGCGGTCGGATGACACATTCATTCCCCTCGAGGAACGGACCCATATCGCGAATGAGACCAAGGCCGATTTGTTTGTTTCGATTCACGCAAACTCCAGCCCAGATCACGGCGCGCGGGGAGTGGAAACCTACTACCTGAATCTGAAGGGCTCGGCCGAGGCGATGGAAGTGGCCGCACGCGAAAACTCCGTCTCCGAGGAAAGCATCCACGACCTGCAGGATGTGGTGAAAAGAATAGCCCAGACGGAAAAAATCGACGAGTCTCGCGAACTCGCCGAGGACATTCAAGATTCGCTTTCCAAAAGGATTCAAAAGACAGCCAAACCAGTAAAGAACCGGGGCGTTCGTAAGGCACCCTTTGTGGTTCTAATTGGCGCGGATATGCCTTCGATCCTGACGGAAATTTCCTTTCTTAGCAACGCATCCGATGAGCAACTGCTGAAGAAACCCGAGCACCGCCAGCGGATTGCGGAGGGTGTCTATCAAGGGCATGGCTAACTACCTGGAGAGTCTGAACAGTGTTGACCGGAATGTCACCGGCAAGTCCAACCGCCCTCCCGCTGTGGCCGCCGTTGAACAATCCAGGAACCAGAAGTAGTCTATCGGCATCTAATAAGAAGGTCGTCATGAGAACTACCAGGCTCTTCTGCCTTTTGACTCTGCTCTTGTGTCTGCCGGCTTTAGGCGCGGCAGGGGAACCTACACCCCTGCTGCCAGACCATTTCGGCCCCTGGTCTTCGAACAACGCAGCTACTTTCAAATCGGGCCCAGAACTTTATAAAGGCTGGAGCGAAGTCCAGACCGGAAACCTCAAAGAAGCAGGGCTGCGTGGCTACGAAGAACGTAGTTACAAAAACGCGAATGCAGACCTGAAGGTTGGGCTCTACACTTTCAAAGATCCCAGTGGCGCCTATGAGTTCTACACGCAAAACACCGCGGTGGGCATGCAGAGCGGCGGAATTGGAGATGAATCGGCATTTGATGTTCACAATGGCGCAGTCCTGCTTGGAAACTTGGTCGTCAGTCTGGGACCGTTCTCGAATCTGACACCGAACTCGCTTGCCGATCTCCTGGCAACGCTACGACTGAAGGCCGATAAGACCCCCCTCCCACAATTGAAATCGTATTTACCGGAACACTGGCGCGTTTTCGGGTCGGAGAAGTATGCTCTGGGACCCAATGGCTTCCGCGCAGCCATGAGTTCCCTGGGGCAGGGCGAACTGGGGGATTTGACGAAGGAAGTCGGTTTTGAATCCGATGCGGAAGCGATTTTTGCGAAGTATCAGGGCGAGCATGGAAGCGGAGTTTTATTGCTGCTGGAGTATCCAACCCCCCAACTGGCCGAGCAACATCTACGTCACTTGCAGCAAGCTCTCCCAGCGGCGGCCAAACAAGCGGGAGTGACGGTGGAACGCAAGACATCCCTACTGTCACTGGTGTTTGCTCCAAGTTCCCCGCTACACGCCCAGGCGATTCGTGATGAAGTGAATTACGAAACGCAAGTGACATGGAACGAATCAAGCCATACGGCCACGGATCCTCCCATCGTAGTCATGATGGTAAAAATCTTCCTGTTCACGGGCCTGTTTCTGGGCATCGCAACGGGAGTGGGCATTGCGTTTGGTGGCCTGCGTGTCATCATCAAGCGCCTCTTTCCGGGTAAGGTGTTTGACCGGCCGGAAGATATTGAAGTGCTGCAACTGGGTCTTTCCGGCAAGAAAATCGACCCCACGGACATGTATTAGTCCGCCCCGCACAAAACCTATTCCTCCGGCCCCGTCTAAAATGAATTCTCAGCTTTCCAAGCGCAAATGCCGTCCCTTGTCGTACTATTAAGAGTTATCGATAGCGGCCTAAAAGAGTATGCGGACTCATTCTTGTTCTGACTCAGAAATCTTCAGCGGGTTTTCCCGATTGTCTAAATACGCCCTTGTATTTGCCAGCCTGGTGACATCGGCAGGGCTCTCGGGGTGCAGTGCAAAAGCTCCGGCAGCTGATGCTTCAGCGCCTCAGGCCACGCCGGTGCAGGTACAGGTGGTGGAATCACAGAAGTTGACGAATTCGACCGAATACCTCGCGATTCTCAAATCGCGTCATTCCGCCATCATCAACCCACAAGTCGAAGGGCAAATCACAAAGATCTTCGTAAAATCAGGCGATCGCGTAACGGCAGGAACGCCTCTTCTACAAATTGACCCACTCAAACAAGAGGCAACGGTAAACAGTCAGGAGGCTGCCCGCGTCGCCCAGGAAGCCAACGTGCGTTTGGCGAAAGTAAATTTGGATCGCGCCGTAAAACTGCAGGCTGCCGGAGTCATCAGCCGAGCGGACTTCGACAACGCACAGACGAACTATGACACGGCGGTTGCCCAGTTGAAATCGCTCGAACATCAGGTGAAACAGCAACAGGTGGAACTCCACTATTACCAGGTAAGAGCGCCAATGGATGGCATCATTGGGGATATTCCCGTGCGCATGGGCGATCGCGTAACGGTTGCGACTCTCTTGACTACGGTGGACGAGCCTGGCGCTCTTGAGGCTTACATCTACGTCCCGGCAAACAAGGCGAAGGACTTGCATCTCGGTTTGCCCGTGAAACTGCTTGACGAATCCGGCGCGATAATGGCGCAAACTCACATCACCTTCGTCTCTCCGCAAGTGGACACGGACACTCAGACGGTGTTGGCCAAGGCAGCCGTTGACAACTCCAACACGAAGCTACGGATTTCTCAGCAGGTGCGCGCGCAGATTGCCTGGGGCACGCGGGAAGGTCCCGTGGTTCCCGTGCTTGCTGTTCAGCGAATCAACGGTGAGTTCTTCTTATTCTTGGCAACAAAAGAAGGAAAGGAAACGGTCGCACGCCAGAGGGCTGTGAAACTCGGTGAAATCATCGGAAATGATTACGCCGTGCTTAAGGAGTGCAGCCCGGGGATCACGTCATCGTCTCCGGAACCCAGTTCCTGCAAGATGGCGCGCCGGTCATCGAGCAACTCAAGGAAACTGGAAGAACGGGAGAGAGCGCATCCAGTCCGGGCCCCAAGAGCAAATAGCTCCAAATTTGTTCAGCAGCAATGTGGCGTCATTCTTCAGGAGATGGTGAGCTGAGTTGTTTGTTGATTTCTTCATTCAGAGGCCCGTATTTGCGACAGTCTGCGCCCTGCTGATTATTCTCGGTGGGGCAATCGCCATCCCCTCCCTTCCCATCGCGCAATTTCCGCAGTTGGCCCCGCCACAAGTCGTCGTGTCCAGCGGGTACATCGGTGCGAACGCCCAAGCCGTGGAATCAGCAGTGACCATTCCGCTCGAACAGGCGATCAACGGTGTTCCTGGAATGAAGTACATCACGTCCTCAAGCGGAAACGATGGCACGAGCCAAATCACGGTCACATTCGATGTGACACGCGACGTTGACCTGGCCTCTGTTGATGTGCAAAACCGCGTGAGCCAGGCCCTTGGACGCTTGCCAAACGCCGTGAAGAACACCGGCATCATCATCACAAAACAGGCGGCCGGCTTTGTCTTTGGCGCGGGCGTCTATTCCGAGAGCGGGCAGTACGACAGCTTGTTCCTGAGCAATTACCTGGACGTGTACGTCAAGGATGCCCTGAAGCGCGTGAAGGGAGTGGGAGACGCGTTCATTTTCGGCGAGCGAAAATATGCCATGCGCCTTTGGTTGGATCCTGCGCGCCTGGCTCAGCGTGGCCTTACGGCTACAACAGTCCTCAACGCGCTCGAGGAGCAAAATGTGCAGGTCGCTTCTGGCCAAGTGGGACAGCCGCCTTCGAATCAAGGCCAGTCCTATCAAATCAGTGTGCGCGCCATTGGTCGACTGACAGAGCCGAGTGAATTCGAGAATATCATTCTGAAAACTGGAACCGACGGGACACTCGTGCGCGTGAAGGATGTGGGTCGGGCGGAGTTGGGGGCTGAGGATTATGGCTCCATCCTGCGCTTCAACGGACACGATGCTGTGGGTATAGGCGTGACGCAACTTCCCGGCGCCAATGCTCTCGACGTCGACAAGGCGGCAAAGACTGAACTGGCTCGCTTGTCCAAGAACTTTCCGCCGGGGCTCAAGTACGCGGTGGCTTTCGACACCACAACGGTGATCGGTGAGTCCATTCGAGAAGTACTCTTCACTCTCCTGGAGGCCATCGGACTCGTCATTCTGGTCATCTTTCTGTTCCTGCAGGATTGGCGGAGTACGTTCATCCCTGCGGTCACGATTCCTGTCTCTCTTGTGGGTACTTTCATCTTTGTTAAGGTGCTTGGTTTTTCGATTAATACCCTCACCTTATTTGGAATCACATTGGCGACGGGGCTTGTGGTGGATGACGCTATCGTGGTGATTGAAAACGTCGAGCGGCACATCGTCGAAGGAATCACTGAGCCCCACAATGCCGCCAGTGTCGCCATGAAGGAGGTGGCCGGCGCGGTAATTGCGACCTCTCTCGTTTTGGTATCCGTATTTGTGCCTGTCGCGCTTTTTCCGGGCACCACCGGCATCCTATTCCGCCAATTTGCGCTGACGATTGCCTTCTCCGTGTCGATCTCCGCGTTTAACGCCTTGACTCTTACCCCCGCACTCTCAGCGATCTTCCTGGGGCACCACCGCGAGCGCGCGCAAGGTCCTTTCTTCCGGGGCTTCAATCGAGCTTTTAACGCCACGCGGGATTTCTATCGAAATGTCGTGCATCTCGTCGTGGAATGGAAATATGTGTCGTTGTTGTTTTTCCTGGCAACGCTTGGTGGCGCCTATTTGTTGTATGCAAACATCCCACAGGGATTCATCCCGGAAGATGACCAGGGGTACCTGATCGTCGCCGTGCAAACGCCGCAAGGGGCGTCGCTTCAATACACACAGGAAGTCTGTGCGAAGGTGGAAGAGGTAATCTCGCACGTTCCGGAAATTGACGGGGCCTTCACCATCGTGGGGTTCAGTTTCAGCGGGAGCGCGCCGAACCGCGGACTCATGTTTCTCAACTTAAGGGAATTTAAGGATCGCAAGGGTCGCGAGCATTCCAGTTTTGCAATTGTCGACAAGTTGCGCGGACCTCTCATGGGGATCTCGGGCGGAATCGCTGTTCCCTTCAATCCACCGGCGGTAGAAGGGCTGGGCCAATTCGGCGGCTTTACCTTCCAGCTAGAGGACCTCGGCCGAAACACTCTCCAGACGCTCGCCAATACCGCCAACCAGGTGGTCGCCTCGGGAAACCAGAGCGATCAAGTGACCGGATTGTTCACCAGTTTTACCGCGAATGATCCTCAATATTTGGTAAAAATCGACCGTGAAAAGGCCAAGAGCCTGCAAATACCTCTTAGCCAGGTTACGGACGCACTTCAGGTCTTCATGGGTTCGGTATACGTGAACGACTTCGACTTTAACAACCGTTCTTATCGCGTATACCTCCAAGCCGACCAGAAGTTTCGTTCGGAAGCAAAAGATATCCGCACCTATTACCTCCGGTCTGACACGGGAAAGATGATTCCCCTCGATAACGTGGTGGAGATCAAGCAGGAAGCAAATCCGCAGGTCATTACGCACTATAACTTGTTCCGTTCCGCGGAAATCGATGGTTCCGCAGCGCCGCGCGTAAGTTCCGGTCAGGCCATCGCCGCAATGGAAGGAATTGCCAAGAAGATTCTTCCCCAAGGTATGACATACGAATGGAGCGGCATTTCGCTTGAAGAGATTCAATCTGGGGGAAAAGCGGCGATTCTATTTGGTTTGGGCATGATTTTCGTATATTTGACACTGGCCGCACAGTATGAAAGCTATGTTCTACCGTTCATCGTTCTGTTGGGAGTACCGGTTGCGCTGCTGGGGGCCCTGGCTGCCGTTAAACTGCGTGCGCTTAACGAACGATGTTTACTGCCAGATTGGGCTGGTTATGCTGATTGGTTTGGCAAGCAAAAATGCCATTCTCATCGTGGAATTTGCCGAACAACTGCAGGAGCAGGGACTAACCCCGTTGGACGCTGCGGTAGAAGCTGCCCGCATCCGACTGCGCCCCATCCTGATGACCTCGCTAGCCTTTATCCTAGGCGTGGTGCCCCTGGTGATGGCGCAAGGCGCAGGCGCCGCGGGCCGGGTGTCCGTGGGCACAACGGTTTTCGGTGGAATGATCGCCGCAACAACTTTGAATTTGCTCTTTATCCCGATGCTCTACGTCGTCGTCCGCTCGCTCGTGCCCCGCAAGAAGCCCGCTGCCATTCCGGAACCCTCGGTTTAGCCGCGGTCTATGCCAGCCAAGTGAGCCGTCAAAGCCACGCGGCACGAACTGCAAAATTGGCTGGTTTTCAGGTCAATCCACTCGACTCCATGGGAAGGCGACATCACGCACTGATAGTCTTCGCAATGGGAAAGCGGCAGCGTGTGGCCCAATTCGTGTACTGCTTCTTTCAAAAGTCGCTCGCGCAAAACCTTCGAATTCACCGGCAAGCCATAGAACTCCTGGCGCAGCCGGTGAAAAGAAACTACGGCGCATGATCCACGCAACTGTGCCTCGCCAAAAACGAACGTCAGGATGGGAATATACAAATCGACAGCCGTAACCCCGAGAATGCGTTCGTTCTCTGGAATGCCGGACTTCATCAATGACGCAAGTATTTCCGTCGAAGAATACTGCTGCCGAGCGAAGTTGAATGCGAATGCGGGTTCAGGCTCCGCAGGAAGAACCTCACAGGGAACGCCGAATCTCTTTCGAAGCCCCGCCGGAAGATCAATCAGGGTCTCACCAGGAAAGGTACCCAGCGGCAATAGCTGAATGCGATTCACGATGCTTCCGCGGCAACTCGCTTCCATCCATATTTCTTCAACTTATTGTGAAGCGTGACACGATCGATGTCCAACACCTCGGCCGCCTGGGTCTGGTTGCCGCTGCAGTCCTCCAGAACCGCAAGGATGTGAGCGCGTTCGATATCTTCCAGAGTGCGCGGAGAGATGGCATGAACGGGCAGACGCAGCGCAAAATCTTCTTCACCGAGTTCCGGCTCCCGGCCAACGACCATCGCTCGTTCAACCGCATTCTCGAGTTCGCGGATATTCCCGGGCCATTCGTAGTGGTCCAGGGCGGCCATCGCCGCGGGAGACACTCGCGAAATCCGCTTGTTCATAGAGGCAGCGAATTTCCTCACGAAGTGATCTACGAGAATGGGTATGTCTCCCTTGCGCTCGCGCAGCGCCGGCAGTTGGATCTGAAAAACATTTAACCGGTAGAACAGGTCCGGACGAAAATGTCCGTCTTTGACGAGTTGCTCGATATTTTTATTGGTAGCGGCGATGCACCGAAAATCCACGTGGATTGGGTGCGTGCTGCCAACGCGTGTGATTTCGCGCTCCTGCAAGACCCGTAGCAGATCTGTTTGCGTTTTCAGGCTGATGTCTCCGATTTCATCCAGAAACACCGTTCCCCCATCGGCAACTTCGAAACTTCCCTTCTTGCGGTACTGCGCGCCTGTGAACGCGCCCTTTTCATGCCCAAAGAGTTCGCTCTCCAGCAAGGTTTCCGCCAACGCACCACAGTGAATCACTACCAGAGGGTTATAGTGTCGCGGGCTGGCCGCATGAATGGCCCGTGCACATAGTTCCTTGCCCGTTCCGCTCTCACCAGTGATCAGCACCGTTGCGTCGGTGGGGCCGACCGTTTGGATCGCCTCAAATACTCGTATCATCGCAGGGCTTTGCCCCACGATTTCTTGCGGACGAACGGTGGAGGCCACCGTCTCCCGCAATCGGGCGTTTTCTTCCTCAACGCGCTTGTGGGTCAAAGCGTTGTGCACAGTATGCGCAATGTCGTCGGGATCAAATGGCTTGGAGACGTAGTCGTACGCGCCATTTTTCAGCGCGGCGACCGCGGTTTCGACGGAAGCGTAGCCGGTCATGATGATCACGAGCATTTCGGGGTCGATCTCGTGCATCCGGCGCTGCAACTCTACACCATCCGTTCCAGGCATCTTGATATCCACGAGCGCCAGGTCAAATTTTTGCGCGGCCATTTTGCCCAGCGCGTCGTGAGCGTTTTCTGCCACATTGACTTCATAACCTTCTTCACGGAACCACTTATCGAGGGAATCTCTGACGATCAGTTCGTCGTCAACCACCAGCAGGTTAGCTTTCATTGCCATACACTTACTCCTTGACCGAGGTCACAGCGGGCCCGGCTGCGTGCACGAGTTTGGACTGCAGGGGCATGGTAATCGTGAACGTGGTACCGCGGCCTGGTACGGACGCCACTTCAATCTTGCCTGCATGGCGATCCACGATATTCCGGCTGATAGCCAGCCCCAATCCCAATCCGCGGCCGTGCTCTTTTGTGGTGAAAAATGGCTCAAACATTTTGGCGAGAACGTCCTTGGGCATGCCGACGCCATCATCCCGCACCTCGACCTGCACCTCGGCGGATCGCTCCAGCTTTCGTGAACACAAGGTCAGATTGCCGCCATTTGACATGGCGTCTATTGCGTTCATCACCAGTGCCAGAATCACCTGCTCGATTTGCCCGGAATCGCAGCGAACGTGCGGCAGGTCTGCCGTGAGTTGCTGGTGCAATTCAATATTTTTCAACTTCAGTTGGTGCTGTACCAGCCGCACGCAGCGGTCAATGATGGCGTTCAAGTCGGCAGGTTCACGGTTCATGGAAGTTGGGCGCGCAAAAGTCATCAAATTCTTAACGACCTCTCCACAACGGCGACTTTCCGATTCCACCAGGTCCAACATTCCGATGTTTTCCTGATTGACCGTCGTTTCGCGCGAAAGACGTTTCTTCAGCAGCTTTGCATAGGTAAGGATCCCCGCAAGGGGATTGTTGATTTCGTGTGCCACGACGGCCGCAAGTTTCCCGATCGACGCCATTCGTTCTACACGTAACATTTCTTCCTGAGCGCCCTTCAATTGCCGCGTTTTTTCGTCAACACGCTCTTCCAGGGTCCGCGCCCAGGCGTTGATTTCTTGATGGGCGTCGAGCAACTGGTGGCTCATGGTATTAAATGAACTGGCCAGATCTTCGAACTCCCCGCGGGAGTGCACTCTGATTTGGTAGCCCAAATCTCCGGAACCCAGGCGGCGCGTCCCTTCGGTAAGAGCGGTAAGCGGGCCCTGCAGCATTCGGCGCACAAAGGCGGTGGTCAGGATGGCGACACCAAAAACGGCGAGCACTGTATACAGCAGCATTTTCCTGGAGCTCTCCGCCACACTCAGATCCGTGGGCGCGAGGGAAATATTTGTGTCCAGGACTCCCAGCGTTTTCACTTCCGCCGGATGCGCGTGGCATTCCGCCGATGAGCACGACGGCGAATTTTCAATAGGGTTGATCACACCGAGTGCCCGTTCTCCATTGGGGAGACGATAGGTGCGGAAACTTTGGCCCTTATTCGCGACCTGGAACCATGGCACTCCGGCCGGCAGGGTGTCGTGCACGTTCATTTGTTCATCGACGAGTTTGTTCATCTCTGAAGGGTCAGACGAGAAACTGATACGTCCCCGATCATTGATGATGCGGATGCGCACCATTCCCGGTTCCTGCGCTAATTCCGTGATGATGTGATAGAGACCGTCGCGCTGGTTGCGCAACATGTAGTAGGAGGTATTTCGCTTGATGACGTTGCTGACCCGCGCGGCGTCAGCGAGTGTCGTCCGTTCCAGATGCTTTCGATGAAGCTGAATATTCAAATAGCCGAGCACTCCGAATACGATAGCCATCGTGGAAACCAGCAGTAGGAGCAGTTTTGAGCTGAGGCTGCTGGAGATCCGCGACCAGGCGCGAGACGCCGTCGTTTTCATGTCAGGGACTGACATTTAATAGCTCCGCCAATCCGTCTTCACTAACTCCAGTTCGCAGGATCGGTCGAGGCTCCTCGGCGTGAGTGAAGATTGGCAAATATTTCACGGCCAGCGCAAACACAAGGAAGCCAAAGCCAACGATCGCGAACGTGACAGCGATCTCCGTCCACTTCGGAAAGTAGTGTTGGCCGGCAGATGCCTCCATCCCAGTGATGGCTACGTTCATACGGTTCGTTACGAAGCCCAGCAAACACAACACGGATGCGAGGTACAGCCCGTTCGCACTGGCGCGAACCCGAGGAATCAAGAGCAGAACGATAGGGGCAACCGAACAAAGGAACATTTCCAACAGAAAGAGCCCGGTTTCGTAGCCTCCCTTAGCAACTAGATGCAGCGCATGGCGATGAATGAGATCCTCGCACCGCACCGCCGTATAAATCGCGAGCACAACCAGCAGCGTGCGGCCGAGCGCTCGTAGTAGCGGAATTTCCAATTGCTTGCCAAAATGCCTGGCACTCATGGATGACTCAAAAATCGTCATTGCAAGCCCCACACAGATGGCGGAAAGAAAGAACAAGACTGGCAGGAGCGGCGTGTACCAGTAGGGATGAAGCTTGTTCGGAATAATGAGGTAAAGACTGCCGAGTGAGGACTGGTGCAGCGTTGAAAGCATCACACCAGCGATCACCAGCGGAACGACAATTGCGTGCTGCAGGCGAACCAGCCTCCAGAATTTCAAGCGCTCGAAGATGACGCCGGAGAACTCCAAGAAGAGCACCGTCGTATAAAGGGTCACACACCATGCCACTTCAAACATCACCGAACGGGGATTCCACATGACCAGTGGATGCCAAATCCGGTATCCTCGGCCGAGATCGAAAAGCAGTGCAACCGTTACTAGAAGGTACCCGAGAAAAGCAGTGAGGACTGTCGGACGAAGAATGGGCTTCAGGGTCTTCAAATTGAAGATATAGACCGCAGCTGTCAGGGTGAAGCCCCCGGCAGCCAGCATCACGCCGCACATAACGTCAAAACCGATCCACAGCCCCCAGGGGAAAGCGTCGCTCAGGTTTGTGGAAGTGCCAAGCCCTCGAGCGAAGCGAAGAATGGTGGCATAAGCACCGAGGATGAGAAGGAACGCAAGTACCACTCTCCAAAATGTGATCTTCCCCCTCAACATGATCGCTCTCCCTTCAGGGCTTGCCGGACTCTTGACGTTTTTCTGCAGCTGCCACTTCATTCTTCCGGTTGGTTAGCCACCAGATGCCGCCAAGCGCCACTCCTCCGATGGTGACCAAGTCAGGAATGTGCGAGAGCACTCGATAGGTGAGCAGAGGAAGAGCTTCCGTCCCGATGTCGGCCTTGTAGCCGAATTCCTCGAATGGAACGCTAGACAGTAAGAGAACGGAGGTGCCGCCCACTTCGCTGAGTCCATAAATGTGGTTGAAATACTGCCCGGGTTTTGTGGCTAGGCGCTCTTTGGCTTCAGCAATCAACTCGTCGCGTTCGCCGAATTTGGTGGCGCCTGTTGGACAAGCCTGTGCACACGCCGTCTGAAGGCCTTCCGCCAGGCGGTCAGCGCACATGTCACACTTGCGCACCAACGGAAAGGTCTTATTCCATTCATATTTCGGCACGGAGAAAGGACATGCCAGCATGCAATATCGGCAACCGATGCATCGCAAAGCGGAATAAGTCACCGGCCCTTCAGCCGTTTTAGAAAGCGCTCCCACGGGGCAAACCGACGCGCAGGTAGGATCCGCGCAATTCATGCACAGCCGGCGCATGTATTTATCGTTCTTTGACAGCACAACTGTTAATTTGTGATCGGACTGCTTCTGCTCGGCCGCAATCGCGTCGTCATAAGGCAAACCATTGCGCTGTGCGCAAGCCTGCTCACACAACTTGCAGCCGATGCAGACTGTTGCATCATAGAGGATGCCCTTACTCATGACTGCTCCTTGGAGCGAGCTTGACTCGGCAGTAGAACCCTTGCCAGGGTACCGAGGATTGCCCTTGGACTCTTACCGTAGCCAGGAGCGAGCTGGCGTGAAACTTTGCAGCCGCGACCTGTAGAGAATTTCCGCGGGACCCGCACTCCAAAGCTGAATACCTCTGCATGGGCGCCTGACCCACTCGTATTATGATGAATTTCTCGCCAGTCTCCCGTGAATTAGGTCACCCTCGCCGGTGACGGTCGTCACGCCGGGTGCCGAATCTCTCATCTATGCGATCTTCCGGCGGCGTCAAACAACCCCAAAATGCACTGAGGCCCGACCTGGGTCGATCGGGGCCTCGGTGCATTGATCCTATTTGGAGGTATTCAGCTATGTGAGAAAGAACTCCCTGGTAATCTGTCCCCATTTCTCTGTTGGCAACTGCGCCGTCAAATCATGCATTGCCAGTCCGCCATCTTGAGCAACCGCCCCTGCCAGCGCGGGGACTCTGGCCTGCAACTGGCTGGCTGCTTCCGCCATCCACTTCCGTGCGAGGCTTCCGTTGAGCAGGTTTCGGAAGCTGACCGGCAAATCGGGCGCAATTACCGACACGAACCAGCCCTCTCCATAAGGATCCTCGTTGCTCAGCCCGGCGTTGGTGGCCAAGGCCTCGTTCACATTCGTCACTTCCCCTTCCACAGGGGAAATCAGGTCTACTGTCTGTCCGTCGCGGTGCAAGGTGGCGAATTTCTGGCCTTGGCGCAGCCACTGGCCTCTCTTCGGAAGTGTGACTCCATCGATCCTTCCCGCCAGCCGTGCGCCAAAATCGTCGATACCCACACGCACTAGCGTCGGGCTCTCCTGCAACGCCCATGTGTGCCCCTGGTGATATCGCCGATTTTCTGGCAACTCAAAACCACTAACGATCGTTGGTAACATGCGGGGCGCAACTTGGACACCCGCCTTTTCCGCCTCAGTCGCCGTTACTTTCCCCTTGCGCATAAAATAGTCGATGGTGAGAAAAACGACGAACATCGTAAGCATTAGAATCACTGTCATGGACTGCCTCCCATACTTCCCTCAACGCATTTCCTGAACTCTTTAAGGGCAGGCGTAATGCCAAAGCGTGAAGAAATCAGAGTGACGTCGTAAGTGCTTCATAAAGCGAGAGAAAGAGAATTCTGCGAGGAAAGGCTAAGCCCGGTCCGGGGAAATCCCAAGCGGCAATCGTTGAATTTCGCAACATGTCGCAAGGTGTAGTCTGGAGGTATCTGGCCAAACTGCACAAAAGACGAACGTTATAACTAAGTGATCCCGAGCTGCAAAACGCAACGGGATAGATGAGAGTTGCAGCAGCCCGCTCGGAACCAGCTCTACTTCGGAGGATTCGCGTGAAAATATTCTTCGAGCCCGGCTTGCACTTCTTGAACGCTGCGTTGGACGTTCTTGTCCATCGCTATGGCCACCGCGAGGACACTCTTCTCCGATGCTGGTTCGTCGTGGGTGTACATGTGACTCCACACAGTCGTTCCGGACTTGCGGTCCCGCAAACGCACCTGGTAGTTCAGCCGAGCCACGATCGCGCTGCCGTCGACTTCCTTAAAGTCATACAAATGACCTGCCAGGATGTACTGACCGCCGACATCGGACCGTATGGTGTAGACGGCGCGAAATCTGCCCGTGGACCGCAAACCGCGAACCAGCGCGTCCTGAAGCATCTCCACCGGAGGCTCGGCCCACCGTTGGGATTGATACACGCCCAATTCCGGGGAATCGAATCCGTAGACAATCTGGTCGTTAAGATAAAGATGCGACGCCTCGAACGGTCTCACCACGAGCGTCGTGTTGATGGCGTCCGGTGAGGGTGGCGGGGCAGTCGTGGGATAGGTCAGTTGGTAGTACTTGATTGGCCTGCCACTGCCGCAGCCGACGACGAGGAACACAACTACGAGAATGGACAGCGCACCGGCTGGCCAAGGTAAGGCGCATGGCGCGGACTGCGCCAAGCTAGGTGACCTACCGGTTCGGAATGATACGATTCTCATGGCTTCTCTCCCGGCTTACGATCTGGCGCATTGCTCGGAACAATCAAACTCGACGGGCGGCTCTTGATGGTATAGGTGAACGATTTCAGGTTCTCCGTAATGATCCGCAAATTGTTCAGAATCTGATCTATGTTGTCATCGTTATTGTCCAACATCTGTTGCAGCTGAGCCGTCAGCGCGGAAATATTTTCCAGAGACTGCCGCAGCTTTATCACCGACGCGCGAACATCCTCACGGTTATCGTCGATCAAGCCATCTACCTTCTTCAAAGTTCCCTGGGTCTGATCGATCGTGGTATGCAGTTGATCCAATAGCGGTCCTATTTTCGCGCTCGCCGCGTTTACATTCTTGAGAGTACTGCGGATCTCAGGCCGGTTCTCGGCCAACATGCCATGCAATTCAGCCAAGGACGCTGACACATTTTCACGATTTCGGTCGTTGAGGAGATCGTTAATCCGATCGACAGTAATCTTCAACTGGACCACCCGTTCGTTAAGGTTCGTTAGCAATTCCCTCGCCTGGGGTGCCAGCTGGTTGATTTGTGCCGTCAGGTCATTGAATCCCACGTACGGATCGGATGGCAAAAAGGCCCCAGATAGCGCGCGAGCTGCGCTGGGAGAGCCAGCCTTGATTTCCAGGTGATTGTCGCCCAGCGGGCTGAAACTCAGAATGGCCACGTGGCTGTCGGTCTTTATCGGGAGATTGCTCTTAACGCTGAATTGCATGTCCATGAGCGAAGGATCATTCGGATCAATCTCGATCTTTTCTACGCGGCCTATCTTCGGACCGCCTTCATAGCGAACAGTGGCTCCGGGTTCCAGCCCCGCTACATTGTGGAATCGCGCATGAAGGGTCTTCGCGGATCCTGCGAATGCGCCGGTAAGGACAAATATGGTCACAATCAGCAGTGTTGCCGCTATGATGACAAACAGACCGACCCACACCTGTTCGCGTTTTGAATCCATCTTTACCTGCTCTTCCCCTGTCGTCCCTCACCTGACTTCGATGAGGGCTCCGTCAGCATCTGCAAATAATCGAGTTCCTGTGCTACCGCGGGTTCGGGGACACGATCCAGAAACTGCCTCACCCTGGGGTGTTTACTGCTGCGCATTTCCTCCACTGTGCCACTTGCCACCAAGTCTCCCTTATTGATCAGCACCATGCGGTCGGCGATCAGGAAGGCGCTCGCCAGTTCGTGAGTAACGACGATAATCGTCATGTGGAACGCTTTTTTCAGCTCCAGAATCAACTGGTCGATGCCGGCGGCAATAATGGGGTCGAGCCCAGCCGATGGCTCATCGAAAAACAGAATTTCCGGATCCATAGCCAGAGCGCGCGCCACCGCGGCGCGCTTTTTCATGCCGCCGCTCAGCTGTGATGGTAGGAAGTCCTCAAAACCCGACAAGCCCACCTGGTCTAATTTCAAGCGCACCATGATTTCGACCGTGGGCTCCTCCAGTTTTGTGTGCTCACGCAAGGGAAGCGCCACATTTTCTCCGACTGTCATTGACCCGAACAGAGCCCCGCCTTGAAACGACATGCCCAACTTCTTGCGAATTTCGTCCCTCTCGTCATTAGAGATCGCCACGAAGTTCTTGCCTCGGATCCAGACTTCGCCCGAACTGGGTATCTCCAGACCGACAAGTGTGCGCAACAAAGTACTCTTTCCCGAGCCGGAGCCCCCCAGGATCACCAGTGTTTCCCCGCGTTGCACATCAAAGTTAATTCCATGCAGGATCTCCCTGCCGTCGTAACTCACCCGCAAATCACGCAGGGAGATCATTGGCCCATCAGGAAGCTGGTCGTCTTCTAACCGTTCGGATTGCTTCGCCATGCGCACTTTAGTGTTCTCCGAGGAAGTAGAACAACATTGTGAAAACCAGGTCCACCAGAATCACGAGAAAAATCGAGACCACAACGGCCCGCGTGGTCGAACGGCCCACTTGCTCCGCACCACCTCCGGTGTTTAAACCTTCATGACAACCCACGGCCGTTATCGTGATTCCGAACATAAAGCTCTTGATGAGTCCCGTGACGACATCACGCATAAACAGCGCATCGAGAGAGGCAGTAAAATAACGCTGAAGCGTGAAATCTGCCTGGAGGACACCAAATAACGATCCACCGAGTATGCCCATGAAGTTTGCCCAAATAGTCAGGCATGGCAGCATCAGCACCATGGCCATGAACTTCGGTGCAACCAGAAAACTGACAGGATTGATGGCCATCGTTTCCAGCGCATCGATTTCCTCTGTAACCTTCATGGTTCCAAGTTCGGCGGCAAATGCCGAACCAGAACGGCCGATGACTATCACCGCGGTGATAAGCGGGCCAAGTTCCCGGGTCATCGATAGAGCGCACGGCGCTGGCCACGTAACTCATCGCCCCGAATCGCCTGAGTTCATAGGCGGCCTGCAGTGCCAAGATCAATCCGATGAAAAAAGTAATGAGCGAGAGAATAGGCAACGCGCGTACTCCCGCTTCCATCGCCTGCCCCACAGCACGGTGAAAACGCAGTGGCTTTCCCTTAAAGGGCCAATAAATGTGAAATACGCAGCGCGGGCAGCGAGGGTCGCGAGAGACCCCAAGTACGCCAAACCGTTCGTAAAAGCCTTGCCAGTTTCTTGAAGGAAGTCCACGGGTACCTGTTACCCTAAAAAGTGGGAAGATAATAGCACGTCAGGACGAAAGTGCCTGTTCTTCATTCTCATAAATCTCGAAGATCTTTTGCAGGCGCGAGAGCTGCATGACTTCCCGCACGGTGGTGCTCAGACTGTACAGGATGAGCCGGAACCAATCTCCCGCGACGCTTTCAGCCCTTCCACTAACGAAGCGATCCCGGAACTGTCGATATAACGAACATTCTTCAAATTCAGAAAAACCTTAGGAGTGCGTTTCTCCTTGATCTCCCCCAAGAGCGCCTTGCGCATCGCGGGAGAGTGGGCGAGGTCAATATCGCCCGAGAGATCCAGTATTGTTCCACCTTGTGATTCACGGGCAGCGATCTGCACGGTCTATTCTCCTCCAGACCCGGATTCGGTCTTTGCTGTGGTCAGATATTTCACCATACGAAGTTGATTCTTTCCATGTTTCCGGCTGAATTCTACCTCATCCATACTTTGCCGCATGAAATGCAGTCCCAATCCACCCGGCTTTATCTCATCCAAGTGCCCGCCCCGCCATTTTTGAGGGCTGGACCGCGATCCCCTGGTCTTCCAGCAAGACCTCAATTCCAGCGCTACCTTCTGGATGGTTTTGCCCATGAAGCCGCCGGAAGGTGACGGCAATCGGCAAGCCGCTCTTTCCCCGATACGCATGCCGCATCACATTGGCGAGCGCCTCGTCCACTGACCGGACAATGGCGCGTCTTTCCGCTGCCTGAAAATGCAGTGACTCCGCGGCCCGTTCCAAAGTGGCACGCACCAGGCATAAGGCTTCGGGATTACTTCTCATCTCCAATTTCAAGAGCAACTCTGCCTGGAACTGCTTAAATGCTTTCCTTCCCTTCCCATTGCTGCTTTTCATCGCCCTTCGTCCGCGCACCTTGACACCTATTGCCGCCGGCAAGTCCGATTTTGTCTGTCAAAAGAACTCGGAAGTCTGGCGGTGTGACAATGCCATTTCCTGGCGCCCTATGACAACCAAAAAATATGCCTTCCACCGGAGCTGAGACCACCCGCAACGGATTGCTTTCTGAAGTATTTACGGATACGACTGAATTCGAGGCAGGAACTGGTTTGTGCGGCTTGCTCGGCCTATTCGCCTGCTTGCGAACACATCGCGCTTTTGGCACTTACCGAAATTGAGCTGATCGATACGAGGGGTGCTTCGGATCGTTGCGCCAGATTGATCAGCACACGTGAGACGACAGATTGCGGCAACTTCGGGGGTCCGCAGAGGCGTCGGCGGCAGTTGGAAGGCTCATTAGCAGGAGCGTCGTGAGAGTCGACCCGTGCAACTCAGCTTTGCGGCTCAGAACCGCCAACTTCGTCCACGCCGTGTCCGAAGTTCCCGTTTACATTTTCGGTTGCGGCTTCTTTTTCCGCGCGCTTGGCCAGTTTCTTTTGTGCACGGCGTTCCGCCTTCTCGCGTTGCTTTTCCTGTCGCTTCATTTCCTTTTGACGCTTCTGGAATGTGATCGTCATGGGGTCTCCTTGATATCGCTATAAACGCTGCCCTCGTGCAGAGTCATCGTCTCTGAGGCTACCAGCGAGGTTCGCGCGGTTGCCGTGCAGCTTCGCGATAATCTTCGTTCGAAAACCTGTCCCGGCCCCCTCCACCGCCACTGATTCTGGGGGTGCGTGTCGTCGTTTTCGGGCGGGCTTCATTCACCTTTAGGTTGCGCCCGCCAAGCGACTTTCCGTCGAGCCCGGCAATCGCCTTTGCCGCCTCTTCGTCGTTGGGCATTTCCACGAAGGCAAAACCTCGGGCTCGGCCAGTTTCCCGGTCCATGACGATATTCGCCCGCGTGACCTGGCCAAATTGATTGAACAGTCGTCATCAGCTCGCCTTCGGTCGTTTGAAAACTCAGATTGCCTACAAATAAACTCTTCATTCCCTCTTCTCCTTAACTCTTCGCACTGCCAGAAGGCGCCTCGTTCTCAACCTTCGGTCAGTGCCATAACGCAACAATTTCTCAAAATGCCCCTTCCAGAAAGACCCGGAACTTCCTGGAGCGCGAGGGCTGGCGCAGTTTCCGCAGTGCTTTTGCTTCAATCTGGCGAATGCGCTCCCGAGTCACGGCAAACGTCCGGCCTACTTCCTCGAGCGTATGTTCGTTTCCGTCCTCGATCCCAAAACGCATCTTGATAATGCGCTCTTCGCGCGGAGTAAGCGTCTTCAGCATGGTGGCCATCTGTTCTTTCATGTTCAAGTTGATGGCCGCGTCAGATGGCGAGATCACTCCCTTATCCTCAACGAAGTCGCTTAGATGAGCGTCCTCATCCTCGCCAACCGGCGTCTCGAAGGAAATCGGCACCTGCGCGATTTTCTTGGCCTTACGCACCTGCTCGACGGAGATATCCATGCGCTTGGCGATCTCTTCTGCGGTAGGCTCACGACCGAGTTCCTGCACCAGTTGACGGCTGGTTCGCATCTGCTTGTTGATCATCTCCACCATATGCACAGGGACGCGAATTGTCCGCGCATGGTCCGCAATGGCTCGCGTGATGGCCTGCCGGATCCACCATGTTGCGTAGGTGGAGAACTTGTAACCGCGACGCCATTCGAATTTATCCGTCCCCCTCATCAATCCGATATTGCCTTCCTGGATCAAATCGAGAAATTGCAAGCCCCGGTTGGTGTACTTTTTGGCGATGGATACCACCAGACGGAGATTCGCTTCCGTCAGCTCCATTTTTGCCTGTTGGGCATCGGCCTCGCCCCGGAGGATTAGGGTGAGCGTATGCTTCAGGCTGCTCAACTCGACTTCGCTTGTTTCTTTAATCGCGTTTCGTTGCGCGCGGCACAACCGTAATTCCTTGCGCGCCTCCACGGCGGCGTCTCCACGAGCGGCGCTGACGCGGCGTTCCAATCGCGCAGCCTCACGCTCGAGAGCGTGCAGCCGTTCAACCGTGTGCCGCATGATGTCAATCAGGCGCTTTCTTTCACGTTCCTGAAAATCAATTGAACGCACCAACAGCGACATTTCCACTCTTGTCCGGGCCAGGCGGCCCTGAGCCCGCAAGTACTCGCGCTTGTTTCCTTTTGGCGTGTTTTCGACGCGCGCAGCCTGCTTAATCTCCACGGCGCGGAGCTTCTCCACCTTGTCGATGATCCGCAGCGTGTGCCGCTTCTTCTCTTCCATCTTCTCCGCGGTCAATTCCTCTTCATAGAAATGAATGATGGTCTTGATCGGTCGCGCGTCCGTGCGAAGTTCTTCGCCAATCGAGATCAGCTCCTTCAGCACGATTGGGGAACGTGAAATTGTTTTTAGCACCAGCTTGTGACCGCGCTCCATTCGCTTGGCGATGGACACCTCACGTTCGCGCGTCAATAGTGGTACCAACGCCATCTCCCGCAAGTAAGTCCTGACGGGATCGCTATTCTTCTCCGGAGGCGAGGCTATCTGGTCGAGTCCGAGATCTTCTGTCCGCGCCTGGATCGTAGTGCACCCTGGTGTCGACTGGATTCCGCAACTTCAGGGAGGCCGCGCGCCGCCTTGGCGGCAGAAACATCCTCGTAGACCTCGATGCCATCGTTCTCGAAAGTGGAAAAGACATTGTCGATCTCTTCCGCGGTGTGTTCCTCGGCAGCGAGGAAGTCGTTCACCTCTTCCGCAAGCAAATAGCCACGCTCCTTCCCCAAATTAACGAGGATACGAACGTGGTCGTGTTTCTCCTGAATGTCCTGCGACAATGGTTTCTCCCCTCAATCCACTGCCAGAGTTAACCGGGCGATTCTGAATACAAGACCGCCAACCAGAGAAGAAACACCCTGACATTACGCGGTAGACGACGAGCACGATGTGCGGATTGCAGCCGTAATTGGGTCAGGCTGCTTTATGCGGACAGGACTCCGGTTGTCCCGATGCCCTCGAGTATTCGAAGAGTCTCAATTCCGAACTTGGAACTTCTCCAGTATACACTACCGGACTCGCCTCCGAGTCCGTTCGTGCGAGCGACTCAGAAAAAGAGTACAACTCGGCACGGGACCCAAACACTTCCTTGTCGCTCGCAGTGTCACTCGTTCGATCCGAGAGTGCACTCGGACCAAATGGTATCCGGGTCCGCTGCTAGCTCTGCATCTGCACTTGCAGGACTTCACCAGGCAGTTGGACCATCCTGGATCTCTGCGTTGATTGAGTTACGATCAATTCTTACCCGATTTCGATCCGGATTTTCCGAGGGAATGCCGTCTGCTCGCATCTTTTCAATTCGAATTCCGAGTGTACGTTCCAATTGGAAGAGTTCCGACCGCTGCTCTTTCACGAAGAGAGTAGAAGCCACTCCCTGCTTGCCTGCACGGCCGGTACGACCAACACGGTGAATGAAGTTTTCTGCGACATCCGGCAGATCATAATTGATGACGTGAGCGATATCCTGAACGTGGATCCCGCGTGAAGCCAGGTCCGTAGCCACCAGCACCCGGACCCGTCCCTGTTGAAAGCTGGTCAAGGCGGTGGTGCGTTGCGATTGCGAGCGATCGCCATGAATTGTAGCCGCAGCGATGCCGTCGCGATTCAATGCCTTGGCAATGCGCTCTGTGCCCCGCTTGGTGCGAGAGAACACCAGGCACCGTCCCGCTCTCCTTGCTCAGAATGTGGCGCAGGACGTGGTGTTTATCGTCGACAGAAACTTCAAACGCTTGAAGTCGCACATTCTCCGAAGGCTTGAGAGTGGAACCGAACGACAAGCGCACAGGTTCCCTCGTGTAGTCTTTCACAAGGCGTGCCATGTCCCCTTCCATCGTCGCCGAGAAGCACATGGTCTGGCGCTCTTTAGGAAGGATCGACGCAATTCGGCGAATCGCGGGAAGAAAACCCATATCCAGCATGCGGTCTGCCTCATCCAGCACGAGCACTTGCAAATTGCGAAACTGGACAAGCTTGCGATCGAGATAGTCTTCCAGCCGACCGGGAGTCGCAACGATGATGCTGGCTCCGTTGCGGATGGCCCGCAGTTGCTGAGCTTCGGCCAATCCACCAACCACGAGAGCCGCAGGGACGAGTTTTTTGCCGCGCAGACGCGTTGTATTGTTCAACGACCTGCATCGCAAGTTCACGCGTAGGCACAAGCACAAGAGCAGCCAGTCCCGGCTTCTCCTGCTTGAGCAGTCTTTCTATTACAGGAATGAGGAACGCCAGGGTCTTACCGGTCCCGGTTTGCGCGGTTGCCAGCACGTCCTTACCTTCAAGCGCTTGGGGTATCGCCGCGGCTTGAACCGGCGTAGGCACTGAAAAGCGCGCTGCGACCAGTCGCTCCTTCAGGTACATAGAAATCGGAAGTTCTGAAAAATTTTGCATTTTGCTTTCTTACTGGCATCGACACTTGCAGGGCATGCCCGGAAAATCAGGCAGGCCGGGCGACATGTTCGCCAGTCTTAATTTGAATTACGCTGAAAACGTACGGAGGAAACGGAGGCGGGTATACTCAGATCACATATGGAACCAGAGGAACCGCACAACACTGCCGCGGGATTAAGCGCAAAACAACTATACCACACTGTTGAGCCAATGCGTTGAATAAACGGACGAACGGCCAAAGAATGCTCCGCAGGCGTCCCCACAGCTTGGCGAGCTAGGATGGCTTCGGCTTGCCATTCTTTCGGGAATTCCCCCTGTTTTTGGCCCATCGCCGGACAGCACTCTTTCTCGATTCCATCTGTCTGTGCTTCCCGACTTCAGCTACTTCCCGGCGTTTATGTATTGTGGCGTCCAAGTTCTCTCGAAAATGAAGCGGGTCGCGCAAGCTCTGCAATTCGCGATAGTAATAGAGTGACGTAGGCCGCTTCTGACGAAATCTCAGTCCTTTCAGAAACTCCAGTTCCTCTTCGGTAGCATCACCGCTCATTGTGCGAATTATGGAGAAATTCCTTAAACCCCGGCTCCTCTTCAAGGGACGGGACAGACTCCGTCTCCACGAACTGAAATTTCATCAGCTGTGTGGAAGCCAACCGCTCGGTTCAGGAGCGATCTCCATCGCAAAGGATTCCAAATCGATGTCCCAGGAATCAATAAGCGGGTCTCAGAATCGGCGAACAATGCTCCGGAGAAACATTGAACACATCCGTATCGAGAAATTCCAGGATGATCGCCCGCATTTCTTCATACGGAGCGGTCACGCATTCTGGCCACGGCGCGAAGCCAGCTCTCGTTCTTCAACTCGTCCTTGGCGACTCGCCTTCGTCACGTCGACAAGCTTCTGGGTGACCAGGCGCTCCAGCTCGCCAAAAGCCTGCTTTTCGAAAATATCGCGCACTTGTTTCTGCTTTCCCGCAACGCATTTTCGAATGATCAACTCGCGGACATTCTTGAACAATGGCGCCGGCGGATCGACCACCTTCTTCTTCAGTTCTTCTCTTTGTTGTTCCTGCACCATCGCCGACAGCTGGCCGTGCGGCAATTTCAAGAAGGCGTTCATCCTGTCGTACAGGTCCGTGCGGTCGGCGGACGGCGGCGCTTTTTTCCGCGTGAGCAACTGCGAAATATAGGATTCCGTGACCTGCGCGGCGACTGCCAGATCGCGCTGTTCCAGGCCCAATTCCTTCAATCTCTGTTGAATCACAAAGCAAACGTCCACGGGCTCCTCTTCGAATTCACTTGCAAGGTAAAGTACATAGTACAGGCCGGGAATATGCTTGACAAGCACTGTAAAGCACGGCACACTCTAAATGCGATCAAGGCTGCCTTCAGGTCCTCCTGACCCGTCGCATTGCCTGAATTACTCCCTTGGTTTAGAATCAAGGGAGAGTCCTATGTTCGCTCGCAAAGTGTCCATGCATCTCAAGGCAGATGGCGCCGGGGAATTCATCAAGAAAATGGAAAACGAGATTATTCCCCTGCTCCGCAAGCAGAAGGGTTTCCTGGACGAAATCACTCTCTTCTCGCAAAGCGGAAAAGAAGTCTACGCCTACAGTTTCTGGGAAAGTAGTGCCGACGCCGAAAAATACGATCACGCCACTTTCGCACAAGTCACCAATCTTCTAAGCAATGTGATTGACGGTGCCCTGCGCGTTCACACCTACATGGTCGCCAACTCCACTTTCCACAAAATGGCCTCCGCCGTTGCTTCCTGATTGCAACCTTGGAAATCTGCCCCTGAAGGATTCTTCGTTCTCACGATTGTCGGAGACGAGCTGCGATGGACAGGAAACAATGTTCGCTCTGCATTTTTGGGGGATGAGGAAAGAGACGGGAAAAGGAAACCAGTATGACAAAACTCTATGTTGGAAATCTCTCCTTCGGAATGACCGATGACAGCCTGCAGCAACTTTTCGTCGCGAAAGGATACCAAGTGTCTTCGGCTCGCGTAATCACCGATCGCGAAACCGGACGCTCTCGTGGTTTCGGATTCGTGGAACTCGGATCGGGCGATGATGCAGCCAAGGCTATTGGCGAACTGAATGGCTTGGACGTGGAAGGCCGCGCGTTACAGGTGAACGAAGCTCGGCCGCAGGAAGGCCGTGGAGGCGGGGGCGACCGTTCCGGTGGCCGTGGTGGCTATTCCGGTGGCCGATCGGGCGGAAATGGACGCCGGAGTTACTAGCTAGCGAAAGAAGACCCGTCTTCGGGTTCTTGGTGCGACTTGTGCAAGCTATTTGGCTTATTGCCCCGCGAGAGTGGGGCAAGCGACAGACTCTGTTTAGGCTAATGAGGAGGATTTTGTGGCAATTCTCGAGGCAGGCCAATACATCAAGCATTTCCAATATGGCTGTGGGGTCATTACGGAATCAAGCTCCGATCGCACAACCATCGATTTCGACGCTCATGGACTCAAGAAGTTCGTCACCAGCCTGATGGTCGTTGAACCCGCTGATGGAGTTCCTCCCAAGCGCCGGCGCGCAAAGCGGGTTAAAGCCGCCGCGCCCGCTCCAACTCTTGCGGCTCGGGTGTTCGTTCCAGGCGCCAAATGAGTAGCTTCATCATGCAGTATGTCGGCTTCCAGGCGAAGCCACTTGCGCGTGAGTACACTTTTCACGTGCGGGGGAGGGCGAGGATCGCGAGTTCACCTTGAACATCGCGAACGAAGCCTTCGTGTCCCACCGAGCTCGCTATCAGGATGCCCCGGGAATATGCGCTGAGAGGCTTCAGGCTGAACTCGACCGCCCACTCAAACCATCCACCGGAAAGCCAATACGTGATCACCAGCACCGAACTCGATACCTATCGGGCTGCCCGCACACCCAAAGTCTGCCCGAAGCCTCTACGGCCGCCGTCCCCAAGAAGATTTTTAACGCCAAGGAGACTTTTCTCCTCCGCGGATAAGAGCCCCTTGATTATGACAGCTACTCCAGCGTTCCATCCCACCCAGATGGATTGCCTTGCAGTGGATCGGAGA
>CAWIUU010000002.1:0-119094 GCA_963839315.1 Candidatus Acidiferrales bacterium | reverse complement strand
CCTTGAAGTCGGTGCCAAATCGCTCGTTAACAACATTAATTAATTGCGAAAGCGCCATCGACTGTGGACGCGCTATGCCGCTTCCGACTTCAGTCGGTCCATCCAAACGCTGTGCCATGCCATCCCGTAGGGAGATGGAACCCTCACTAATCTTCTGGAGCCGGTAGTATTCCAGTTGAACTTCATCATCGAATTGATAAGCAGTGCCAGTCTTTCGACGTGGAAGCTTCGATGCAAGGTGCCTCAGAAAGATGTAAAGCCGCTCCAAGTCGGAATCTTGGTAAGGGATCACTTGGCTGAAAAAACTATAGAGATTTCGAAAGTCCTGGATTTTGCCTCTCAATTCTTCTGCTTCCTCTCATTGTCGCGCTGCCTAAGGGTGAACCGGGAAACAGCCGGATCAAGCGCAGCATTCATGGATTGGTGATCCCGAAGGCTCTGCTTCTGCTTGGGCATGAAATAGACTTCACAGAAACGCTCAATTTCTTCGGTAAGATAGACGCCGCTGGCGTCTAGCTCCCCCTTAATCTGGTACATCCGAGACGGATCCACCTCCTCACCCATCTCCGCGCCTTCGTAGTAAGTCTTGAAGGCCTCACGGATCTCGTCCCGATCATTGACGAAATCCAAGACGAAAGTATCCTCCTTCAGCGGGTGAATCCGGTTCAGTCGAGACAACGTTTGTACCGCTTGGATACCAGCAAGTCGTTTATCAACGTACATCGTGTGTAGCAAGGGTTGATCGAAGCCTGTCTGATACTTCTCTGCAACTAGCAGTACCTGATACTCCTGCGTCGCGAACTTCTCCGGCAGCTCCTTTTCGCGGATACCGAAGTTCATTCCCTCTTCCGTGTATGTTACGTCCGCAATCTTGTTGTCTTGAACCGTTCCGGAAAATGCGACCATTGACTTAATCTGGTAACCCTTCTCCTTGATATAGCGATCGAAACTTTGCTTGTACCGCACCGCTTCTGAGACGCGATCCAGTGACAACCATCGCCTTCGCGTGGCCACCGATTTTATGTCGCGTCATCGTATTGAAATGCTCGACGATCAACTCCGTCTTCTGCGCGATGTTGTGCGGATGTAATTTCATGAACCGCGCTAGACTCCTTCGCTGCCTTCTTTCGCTCGACATTTGGGTCGTCGTCGCAAGCCTTGAGCAGTTTGAAATAGGTTGCGTAAGTTGTGTAGTACTTCAGCACGTCGAGGATAAACCGTTCCTCGATGGCTTGACGCATCGTGTAGCGATCCGCTGGCTCGCCATTGCGCCCGAATACGGCGAGCGTTTTATGCTTGGGGGTTGCCGTGAACGCAAAGAAGCTGAGATTTGCTTGTCGCCCCCGCTTCGCCATGCTGCGAAAGAGCTCCTCCATATCGGCGAGACCCTCCTCAGCAGCTTTCTTTGACGCTTCCTCTCGAAGAGCCTCGCCTCCAAGTACTTCTTTCAAATCGGTGGCAGTCTCTCCGCCCTGAGAACTGTGCGCCTCATCGATGATGACGGCAGAACGACGGGTAGCGAGTGTGCCGGTTCCCAGTGTTCCGCGCTCTCCGCGGCACCGGGTCCAGCGAACGGTACTCTGCGCTGCTCGTCTGTCCAGGCAAAAGGGTTTTTGTTCATTGCCGTTTGGGTGACGACCGCACGGCAATGATGATTGCATCCTACCGCATCGCCGAAGAGGGCTGGTCCGCAGAAAGAGCCGAAAAGGAAATGGAGAAGTTTGGCTTTTCCTTCGTCCACAGAGGTCTGATTTACCCCGGCCTGTCCTCCTATGAAGAGGATTTTCCCCATCACTTTGAAACCAGTCCCGCGTTCCGGGACCTGCGTTAGAACATTTGACTTGTACCAACCAATCGTAAATAGCAAGCAACCCGACGCTGGAAACAGACCGGGTAAATCTTCATTCGAAACGCCACGTTAACCATCCGAAAATTGCCTGTCTCTAAAACTACTTCATCGCCTGCCTATTGGACTTACAGCGGGTGGTGCGGCCTTCAACTGTCCGAGTTGCTCCTGCACTTTGGCCCAAGCCTCGACGTTGCGCTTTGTAGCATAGGGAGCGTCAGGATCGGAAAAGAAGTGAAGCAACTCCTCGCGTACCCCGGGTGAGGTTCCGGCAAATTTTCGTTCGGCCAACATGCCAAGGAGCTTGGCGTGGGCTTCGTCGTTCATGCGATATTTGCCGGGTCCGGTTATTTCGCCAGTATCAAAATTTTCGTTGACCAAATCAAGGTGGCCAGCCGCCTCGTCGGACAAAAGAGTCCGGTAGCGATCCAGTGTGATATTGAAGCTTTCCTCAAACATTTTTTCCATTTGCGGCGTGGGTGTGCGGAATTGCAGCACTCTGAGGGGGCCAAATTTGGGTATCAGTCTGTAGAGGAAAGCCAGAGACTTCTCGCCAAAAGTCGGTCGTTGATAATTTGTGCCCCACTGCTTTTCATAACTTGCGCGAGAGAGGTTGTATAGAAATTTCTTTTTGGTGATCCCTGGCGCATCTTTCTGGATTTCGTCTTTCTTCAGTGTCCAGGCAATCCGCGTGGCCTCTGGAGTTTGCTTGCTGACGGCACGGCGGTAGGAATTCAGGACCTTGTCTTCGTCGGAAAGGACCGCTTTCAGTGGCAGGCCGTAGGTTTCCTGGAACACCCGCTCCAGCAGAGGGGTCGCCACCTGAAAGCCAATAAAATCGTGATAGCTGTCTGAAGCATAGCGCTGTTGGGCTACTTCCAGGACGTCATAGCCAAATTCTGTTTTGACATGCGCGAGCGGGTCATCCTCGTACGTTGCAGTGTTGCCATATTTTTTCTTAATTTTGGGATAGAGCAGGGGCACAGTACGGTTGGTTGCAATGGGATGACCCGCGTTGTCTGCGGCATAGTGGGCAAGTGCGCCCAGTGCAAAAGCATAGTCATTCAACTTATTCGATTCCCGTGCGTCGCGAAGAAGTGCAAGAATAAAATCACCGCTCGCTCAAGAACTATTTTCTGAGGACCAAACGCTTTTCTTGAAACCCGGCCAAGGCACGGTCCACATTCGCCGCGAGCATTTTCGCCGGTCGACGAATCATCCTGCAATCGCAAACCGAAGAGGTTCCGCCAAGTAGGAGGAAATCCTTTTATTGAAGGGCACAACGATTTGGCGAACTACAACGCTGCACCTCGGGCCCAAGGAGTTGTCCGCACTGCTGAAGACCATTCACACCTCAAACACGACCAACACGTTTGAGTCCTTCCAGGCCGTCGCCAAATTCCTCAAGTTTTTTCTCGCCGAACTTTGGCATTCCTTCCTTTGAGGTCTGTCCACAGCGGCGAGCGGCGCACCTGCAACTACGGGATCATTCAGCCAATCGCGTCAATCGCGCCGTGCCCTTGCCGAATTTTCCGTTGGTGCCAGGCGTACGCAAGCGATCGAGGTCGGCAGTCAAAAGATCCGAACCGGATTGGTCCACCCCACTCAGGAGATGGATGCGCTCTTCAAATACAGCGACCACCCGCTGGTGCACCTCCATAGCGCTCAGGCCGTCCGCCAGGGCCAGATCGATTTCCGCGTCGCAGGCAAAAAACACCTCCTCCTTGCCTACAAGAAACCGAAAATAGCTCGAATAGCCGAAGAAGGCCGTCGCTCCGTTTTTTACCAGGTCGGGTCCGAGTTTATCGGCGACCTCACAGCTCAAAAGGTGAATAATCTTGCCTGCGACTTCTTTTGGGGAATAACACCCGATTTCCAAAACCGGTAACCTCTTTTCGCCTGTGAATGCCGTCGGGGTACCGTGGCCAACCCCGGTGATCAACAAGAGGCCTTCCCGTTTCGTCTCTTCTTCGACACGAGCCCGCACGGCACGACGTCCGAGCAGCCGACGCACCAAGAATTTTTGCTTTTCGAGATACGGATAAACATGCTGTTCCCGGTAGCGGGAAGCGTTTTTCGTGTGGGAGTCCCAAGCAGAATCAATTCCGAGGACGGAATTAGCCGGCGTTCGTGGAGGTTTGGCCACTGAGCTGGTACTCTCCCTTACTCACCTTCTCGGTGAGCCGCTCGATCCAAATCCTCTGGATGTCGACGAATTCTCGTCCAGTAGCCGAGCACTTTTTGACCTCTTCGATGATCTCGTCGCGCGTGAGAGTATCCCCTCCGATTCCGCCGACGGTCATATCCTTGGGCTCCAGTTTCAGCCGCTCAATCGTCAACTTCGCTTGCTTGGCCTGATCCAAAGCGGCGAAGGGCACGAATTTCATTTTCGGCGACCGCACCCAGTCCACTAGCCTCACGAACTCTCCAGTGTCCGCTCGCAGACCGATGGGCTTGGTGGCTTCGCGCTCTGTCAATACCACTGGCTTTTTCGCCAACACCGTGGCAGTCGCTCTGTCCACGTGAACTCCTCGCTTGGTTCCCGGTCTATACTGTTTTTGTCGCAACATAGATAACACAAAGGTACCCCGGTCTTCAATACTTGTCGTCGTTTGGCTTGCCGGCGCCGGCCTCTGCCTCCTCTTATAATTCACAAACCGACCCATCTTCGGACAGATCAATGGTCAGGCCGGGTCCTCAAATGATTAGATTGCGTCCGTCGTCAAGGGTGAGATGGGGAGTTGGCGCCAGGCGCGTACTATACGTACCCAATCGTCTCGCGGGGGTTAGTAGGCCGTCAACGAAAGGCTCTAATTCATGTGCACTCCTTGCTATTATAACCCTAGCAAGTGAGATTCCACTCCCAGCGGCATCATCGCCACCCACGAACTATCCCCGTGACCTGAACTAGAGTGGTTTTGGTAGAACCGTCAAAATGTACTGTGGAGATTCACTGCCCTCGGAAACCAATCGCGTCACCAGTACCGCACCGGAAGCAGCAACGGGCAGAAAAGCGTCAAACAGCTCACCGGAACGAAACCGCTCACTCGCCCGAGCCGGCGTCTCCTTCCGGAGGGCGAAAACCGAGAACACCGCATATCCGGACCTTGAGCGCTCAACCGCTGGTACTTTCGCGCCTCCTTCGGCGAGCAAAACTCGCGGGCTCTTTGCCACATGTCTCCCCATATTCTCTGCACCTGACGAATCCGTGGCCAAAACATTCCATCCCCCTACCCCGCCAGCACTCTCTGCCAGATCCTAAGGTTCTGGATAAGCTCGAAAAAGTATTTTGCCACCTGGTGCCCGGCGGAAACTTCATCGATCGTCCGCTCCCAGACTACTGCTTCGAACGTGTCGGTGTCGGCTTCAAAGGCGTCCGAAACTTCAAACTCGCCGCTCAACAGGACCTGTATGTGCCTCTCTCCAAGAGCGCCAGCGAGAAAGGCCAGATAACGCTCTCGCTTATCGTCACGACCGACACGCACAATCTGCGCAGTCTCCTTGGCGGATTCTAGAAAGCTCGCCACAAACCGGGGCGCAATACCGATTCGTTCGGCAAGTGCATTTCTGACCACGGGAACAGAAAATCCTCCGAAAAACGCGTTCTTCTGGTCGCCGACCAAGGCAAAGTCCGCGGGCTCGAGCCGCAGCCGAGCCGTGGCCCCGTCAATCACGAGACCAAGACAAGCCTTGAATTGCTCGTCGCGACGACTTTCCGCGACGCACCCGTCCGCCGTGACACCCAGCTTGAGATTCGCTTGGTATCCTTCTAGCTCGTATCCGTTGTAAAACCATTCCGGTCGATGAAGCTTCTCCGACGCCAAGGCTAAGGACCGCGCTGAGTTGCGCCCAGCCTTCAGGAGAATATCGAGAATCTTGGCGACCGGGGAAGCCGGTGGGCTTTGCCAAACCACCGGCACGGGTGGTCCCCATTTTCCCTTTTGTTCGGTGAAACTCGTTACCGTAGATAGCACCGCCAGGATCGGCGCGAGCGAATATCTCTTGGACTGCGGTTCGACAACACCGGGAGTACCATTTCGGCTGTACACCAGCGAGGGCCTCTTGCTGCCCGGGTCTCTCACGGCCACCAAATCGCGGAGCCCGCCGCCGGTCCACAGGAAAAAGGTATTCTCTGTGGCAGCCCCCGGCGGGCCATACCTGTCGACCTGAGATTCATCCAAAGTCACCGCCAGGCACGTCGGGAACGCCACCGTAACCTGCTCAGGCGTGAAGTCTTTCCGCCGGTTGGCTGTCGCGCTGCGCGGGAAGACGCGAAGCGAAACCGTGGCGTCCAAGACCACGGTTTCCTCTTGACCGGTGTGAAAAACGAATAGAATCGTCTGGCTGGTTATTCGCGTGAACTGAAGCCTGAAGGTGATTGTGACTCGGCCGAGATAGTTCATCTCGCCCGCGGCCGCGCCTCGGTACCAGCGGGGTTCGGAGGCCAAGGTGATGCGGTCGCCCGCTTCCGGTATCCGAGCGACCGTCGACTTGGCTTGCTCAACGAAGAACTCGAGGGGGAGCTCGAGCGTCATGTCACACGCGTGTCCGCTTCAGGAACTCCACCTGCGACGTTCCTTGCGCGGCGACCAGATTCCGAAGTTCTAGAAGACCCGGGCCGCCGGGCTCTCCAAACTTCCGGATGGTCAGCACCTGAGTTGGATCAGCGCTTACGAACCAAAAACCGACGTTCTCGTTCTTTTCATTATCGGCGTACGCAAGATACAGTCCTCCGCCGGGAGTCGGTGCATAGATCAGAATCCCGTCCGGATTGTTCAGCGCGGCTTGCAATCCGAGTTGCGCCTGGGTGTTGGCTACTCCTGGCAAGCGATACGATTTTACGCGGTCGAAAATTCCATTCCTTTCCGCCTTCGACAACACCAAATTCACGCCAAGGGGGGCATTCAATTCCAAGGGAGCTGGCACGGACACAATGTCGAACTCGACCGACTGCTGATTGAGCGTCTGCTCTTTGGTCTCATCCTTGTAGAAAATGATTCCCACGGTGTTGCCTTTCGCCTCCGTCAAGCCAAACTTCACGTTGGCCTTGAGCTTGGGGATGCGAAAGATGCTCGGCAGGACGTGGGGCTGCACGGCAACCTCTTTCAAGTAGACCAGCGATTCCGCGTCCATTTTGCGCTGTGCGTCAACCAGTCCCTGTCCCACTCTCTCGAAGAATTCCGAGAAATTAAATTCGGACTCCTTCGACGTGCCGCCCTCGTCTCGGCCTCCGAACGAAGCACTCTCTTGGGTTCTCTCTTTCGGTACGGTTAACCCGAGCCTGGCCTGCGCCCGCGTTCCTCGTTCTCTGCGGGCCTGTTTTGCGGGCTTGGCCAAGGCCTTTTTCTTTTTCCGCGGCTTCGTGCCGCCCTGCTTCTTTCTTGGGCTCATGCATCACTTCTTCCGTTTCACGGATGGCTGATCGTCGAATCCTTGATTGCCGGTGCTTTCACCCCGGTCATCTTTTCGAGCAATTTCGAGCTTTGGTCGAAGACTGCCTGATCGACCTTGGCTTTGACCGGAAGTTCCAGAGACTTATCATTCAGGTCTTTGGACCGGTCCAGAAGCTTCTGGAAAGCCACCGGATCCGCGGGTATCGCGTGAATCACTGTCTTGCATTCGGCGGCCGCACGATAATCATAGCTATAACCGATGGTGAAGGCTGCGTTCAGGGAAATGGCGCCGTAGCCGACGCCTAAGCCCACGCTGCCCGACATCTGCATGGTTTGCGCCAGATCGAGCTTGACCGAAAGGGTCGTCTCAGAATACTGGTATCGCGGCGGAGCCGTGGCCTTCAACATGTCTTGAATCGCCGCGGCCATCGCGTTCACGCTGTCCTGCTCCTGCGCATTCAACTTTTCCAGCGCACCACCAGCGCCCTGCTTCACCCCGCCCAAGGTGGCCTTGATCAGGGCCAAGATGTTCGAGGTTTTCGAGGTAATCGAGGTTCAGCGCCTTCTGTGCCGCTGCAATGCTGAGGCCCAACCCACCAATGATATTGGGTACGCTGCTCAGATCGTTGATCAACATACATAACCTTAGGGGAGTCCGGCATGGCGCCTCCGTCGCCTGTCAAAATTGTGGAATTCGGTGGACACTGCTCCACCTTTATGGCAATGCGGCTCTGTTTCGTAGAGTCGATTCCCGCCAGACGCTGTGGGACAGATTGAGCGGAACGGCCTTAATCTCAAAAGCCTTCTCGGTCGAAACACGCAGCTCCACCGACGTCTCGATCTCGAAGCTTCGAATGCCCAGGCGAGAGGGCGCAACGCCCTGCCATAACCCAAGCGCCCAAGGCTCCACCCGCGCGAGAAGCTCGAAGGCTTCGGTCTCGGCGGCGTAAGCGCGATTCCAAAGCCTTTGCACATCTACCGCGTTGAGAGCAAGTCTCGCGACCAGCTCAGCCAGGGCAGGGAGTTCCATCGGAGGAACCTTAAGGAAACGGCGCAACTATAACAGAGGTACAAATTTTGGCATAGTATAGTTTAATAGTTTAGAATGGGAAGGTACGGCTGCCGTGATTCCCGAACCGAAGGTCTTCGATGCATTCGCTCTTGGCAAAAGGTGCGATTGGCGACTTGGTGTCGTCCGCAAAAACTCCTAAGAATCAGCAACATCCCGTTCGACGTTCAATGACGGGAGGTTAAGCAAGACAGGGGTATGGGTCCTGCAGGAGCTGCGACGAACCAGGCCAAATTTTGGTAGGGACAACGACCAATCCGCTGAAAAAAATCTGGATTGGAGTCGAACCCACGCCGGAACTTTCTGTTTCTAACAGAACGTGCCAGTTGGAATTAAGGGCGCGTGGTACACATCGAGGTACACAATAGCGATGTCTAAGACGTACTTGCAATGACTTAGGATGCCGCCCGTGCTCTTCTATGTCGTTGAAAGTACTCATGTCCCGCTAACTCTCACGGCAGAGGTCGCGAGTTCGAGTCTCGTCGTCCCCGCCATTCTTTTCAGTGACATACAAAGTTTCCAATTCCCTTCAATTGCACACTTGTTGCACACCGTTGCCTAGTGAATAAGGTCGGAAAACGCATCATTCACCGCTTTTCGCACATCAGGCAGAACCGTCTCCGGCTTGATGTAATGCTTGTCGCAAACGTCCTTTGTGTTGCCCAGGGCCTTCGCCGCGGTCTCGCTGCTTTTCGATTCCATTCGTACTTGGGTTGCGTGAAAGCGCCGGAGAGAATAGAAACCGTGCCAGGCGATACCGGCCTCTTTGAGCGTCGGGCGAATGGTTCGCTTGCTGACGTTGTCGAGAATGATTGGCTGTCCTTTGCGGCCGGCCAGTATGTACCCGCCGAGCGGCGAACCTTGCGCTTTCCAGAGATCCAGAAGAATCTCGCGCAACTCTGCAGTGACGGTCACGAAACGCATGCTTTGGGGCGTTTTCGTATCGCCAACGATTCGATGCCAGACTCCGCGTTGAACGGCGATGTGCTGCTGATCCCGGTTCCATTCTTCCCAACGTAGGCCTCTCGCCTCCGAGGGGCGAACGCCGGTGAACGCCACCAACGCAACCGCTACGCGTTCCAGGGGCATTTCTTTCAAGGTGTAAATTCGAAGGGATTCAGGCTTGTACACAGGGCAATAGATTATGTATAAGTGTGTACGTACTCCCGCGACAACGGAAATCTCGGTTGTGCCAGGCCACACAATCTTAGGGAACTTTTTTTGTCTAGCCGCAGGGAGGACCTCCACGTGATCAGACGCGCTTCAGCGATTTCTGTCGGCATTTGCTGTTCCCTTCTAAGTGGTTGCGTAAGTTCGTCTGCACTTGATGATTTCGCTAAGGCTTCGACCCAGGCGGCAAGCCTCTTTCCGGCCGTAGCGGCGATTCCCTACAATGTTTGCGTTGCCGACCAGCAGAATCAACAACTAGCTGCGGTTACAGATTTCGATGTGAAGTTCGAATTTGATCAGTCAAAGATTGACTCCAATTGTAAAGCGGCCGAAGACACATCGCAGCGGCTTCAGAAAACCTATACGGTTCTCGCAACATACATCAGCACACTCGACAAGCTGGCGGGAGGCAATGTTCCAACCTACGACACCAATATTAAGGCCCTCGTAACCACGACTCCAGGCCTGACTTCGTCACAGCAAACAGCCGTTAGCGGGCTAGCCAGCCTGGTCGCCGACATGATTGATAAAGGCTATCGCCAAAAGGAAGCAGCCAAGGCCATAGAAAAAGCACAGTCTTGGGTTCAAGAGCTAACTGGCATGCTTAAGGATCAGTTGCCTGCTCTCTTGAACCAATACCTTTCAAACGAGATAGACTCTCGTGGAAGTCTCTATCGCGGAATTTACGTCTTTCGCTTTAAAGGCACAGAGCTGCATACAAGCGCAGTTCTTGTCACCAAAGATTTCATGGAGGATAAGACCCAGATTGAGAACGCACAAAATGCCGTTGCGGCATTTGAGAAGATCTTTGTTTGCATCGGTGAAGCGCATACGACTTTGTATAATAATCGCAATAAACTTTGGGATAAGAATGTACTTCAGCAGGTCTTCCAATCAGCTTCAAGCATTGAGAAGCAGGTCACTGCGGTAGACGACGCCTCCAGCGCACCAGCGGCCACCAGCGCAAAGAAAAAATAAAATCACGGAGATTTCCGAATGGCGAATATAACTCAAGAGCAAGCGCTACAAATAGCGCGGGTATTCGCGGGATTTGCGAATACCGTAGAGGACTACCGATTTACACACTTCGACGATCTTAATGACCTCCAAGAGGCCAACCTTCGCAATGTAGAGTCGACCCTTCGGACGATATCGAATGATTTCCTTAATATGGGAATTAACCTAGCTCTCGACGACGTCCAAAGTGCTTTGGATGGGCTTGGTTCGATCACGACTCTGCTGAATAATGATCTAAAGACACTCCAAGATGTCAACAAGGCTTTACAGGTTGTTGGCGTGCTGATGCAGCTTGGGATTGCTTTTGCAACTGGGAACCCAGCAGGTATTGCCTCAGCAATCGGTAGCACCGTAACAGCTCTTAAAGCTACTGCCCCTGCTGCTGCTTCCTCACCGCACCCTCAGCAGTCTTGAAGATGATCGTACCAATCGAAACACTGGATTCTCTCCTGGACACTGTGAAGAACCTGCTCTATTTTCTGGATGTGCTTCATGGGAGCGGCCAACATTGGCCTCTCAAATTTCATAAGCCAATGCGTAGTCAAACCGTTCAAACAAGACTGAGCAATGGCGGGATGTGAACGTGGGCCCAATTCTTACGGGTTGTGGAAGTCTGCGTCATCGTAGCGCTTGGCACCGCGCAAGGTATCGTGGTCGTCTTTGCTCCAGCCCTCATTAGTGGCCAGAGAGTAACCCACGACAACGTCTTTATCAGGGTGTTCCAGTACGTATTGCACACTAGATTTAAAAGCGGTCTGCCCCGGATGGAACTCGTCCTTTACCAAATTCTTCCCGTCAATGTACAGCTTGAAATCCGCGAGCAAAGCCGGTCCGCCGACAGGGACACTAAGGTCGTAGGAAGCCCTGACGACGTAGTCTTCCTTCTGAAGGGTGATTTGGTATTGCGGGGCGTTCAGGGAACGCGGACACTTGGATGCAAAAGACTCGAGTTGTACCGTTCCGGTTGAAACTCCTCCGATCGTCTGCGAGGTATTCTCGTCGGCGCAAAAGATAAATCAGAAAAAGTAGCTGCGCCACACTTGATGTCACACCTACCTGAGCATCCCCCGAAAAAGGGGCGTAAACTAGGCCCGCTAGCACAAGAACAACAAATAAGTAGAGTCTCGTATCGCCGGTTCGGATGTGAGCCAATTCGTGTCGAAGAATAATTCGCGCCGCGCTCGGATTCTGGTCGGATAAAATTGTCAGTCCACCCGAAACCACGAGCTTAGGAATGGGGCCGCTCAGGACTCTAGCCGTTACGCGGATATCCCGATCCATGACGTAAATCTTAGCAGCCCGTGGCGGAACTACACTTTCCTGAGTGGCGGAGTTTGTATCTGAGATAGCGTTCATTTTGAGGCCGGCCAGGTTGGGGCCGCAAAAAGAAAAGATTTGTGCGACTCTTGAGCGCTGAATAGCGATGGAACAGTAGCAGAAGCACAAAAAGCAGCGATGACTGTCGGTTTTTCCACTCTCGCGGAGTGCCGGAGCCCAGCAGAGAGCGGAAGATCAGGCTCAGATTGAACGCGCCGACATGAATCAACAGTCGCTTGAGAATGTTCTGGTGCCCTCGTAGATGGGTCCTTCTCATTCCGCCGGTATCGTAGCAATGCGCGAAGCTTCGCTCGATCAGTTCACCGCGCTTCCGTAGCAGCCGCTTTCCATACGCACCGTTCACGCGCCGCCGGTTCGCATAGACCGCCTGTTGTTGCTCGCCCTTGCCGTCCCAATGCCGCTGACCCTTCTGTTGTTTCTCCGGAATGTAAGTCCGAACTTCCGCATCCTTCAGCATCACCAGTGTCTCGCCGCTATGATAGCCCTTGTCGGTGACTACTTCTTCGATGCCCTGCAGATGCATTTTTGGTTTCCCACTCGGTTCTTCTGTCCTGATCAACTCCGCGCCGTTTTCACCCGCTTGCGCCAGCGTCTCGACAACCGTGGTGGTATCTCCCTGGTCGGCTTCCTGCAGTGTTACCGCCAAAACTGCGCCCGTCTTCAAATCCACCGCATGCTCCGCTTTGTGCGCCAGATGTGTCCGACCATCTTTCATCTTCGCAATCCGCGCGTCTCCATCATGCGGATTGACCCAATCCTCGTTGCTGGCTTTGTTCTTCCGCGTGCGATCGAACCGAGCCAGATCTTCACGTGTCGGCGTGTCAATTCCCGATTCCTTCGCCAACCCTTTCAGAAATTCCTCGTAACTCTCTCCATTGTCTCGCCGCACGATCGATCGCATCGCCGCGTTGGCCTCCAGCGTGGTCGCGTCGATTCCCACGGTCTTGCCCTTCAGCAGCCCTTGATCTCTCAGCAATTCCAAAATCCAGAAAAATACTTTCTGATGCGTCTCCACTTCAATCAGCCGTCGCGTCCGCGAGATCGTCGAATGATCCGGCGTCTGCTCGTCTAACCCCACTCCCAGAAACTTCCGCAGCCCGATGGAATCGGCCGCTCGCCAGGCGATCCCTCGCTCGGAATCAATCCCTTCAAAATATCCCACCAGCAGTAATCGGAAATAGATCCCCGGCGCCACCGATGGTCGCCCATTGTTCTCGGCATAAAATCTCGCGCACTCTTTCTCCGCGAACTCGTCGAACCGTCCTGCTTCCAACAGTTCATTCACCCGCTTGTAAAAAGGATGCGCCGGCCCATTCACCAGCTCACTATGACTGATCCACAACCGCTCTTGCCGTTGTCGCCGCCTTCGTGTTCCCATCCCCATCGGCACTTCTCCAAGAATTCAATGGCATTCTACGAAAAACACAAACGGAAACAAGTTACTTCAGGTTACCGATCAAATACCCAACTTTCACCACAGGCTGCTAGGCGCGAGTTTCGGAGACAGACCTATTCGCTCACTTTCCGAGCGAACAATTTCAAAAATCCCGGGAGCTTCAGTCGCCAGCAAGAGGCGAGCCCGAGATTTGTTTAGCAGATAGGCGGAGAACGGAACAACCAGCCACCATGCAAGGCCCGAAAAAAACAAAATGAATAAAATCGACCCTAAAAATGACTCTATGGGCCCCGGCTTTCTTACCAAAAGGGCTACGAGCGGGACCGCAGTGATGGACACCATCGCGTAGAAAACCAGGTTTTCGCGGGCCGTGACTACGTCGCCGCCCATCGAGCTTCGGCACGAAATGTCCAATCGATACCTCCGTTGCCCGAGGGTCTTCCAGACTTTACAAAACAACTAGGTCACCAATGCTTTAGCCCAATCGGGGTGATCGGCAAGAACGGTAACTAGGTGATCGCTTGCGGCAATGGCTTCCTTTTCGACGAAAACCACTCGCTTTGAGCCGCGCGGCAAAAGCGTCACGCAACAGACGAAGTTTCGCAGTATCGAGTTTGGCAGTTCGTTCCGGCAGAAGGTCTTTGACTGTTTCGCTGCCCAGATTCTCGGCGATCGCTTTAATGGCCCCTTTTCCTGCTTCCTTCCAGAAATCAACAAATTCCTTAGACCGCAGGAATTCGATAAGAGGGGTGTCATTAACGTGATCTCACTCGGGATAATCAGCACGTGCTTGAGGATTTCCGTTTTTGCGACTTAATTCATAACCTCCTGACATCGTCGGACGTGTATACTCAATTGCTCGGGAACCCAAAATGGAAAATCCGGCTGAAATGCCGCGCGCGGCATGGAGAGGAGAGGTGAATGACGATGTCTGCAGATCCTTCGACAGCAACGCGCTTGGTTTGCGGCACGCGAGCAGTCAAGAACGCGCGAGCGATCTCCCAGCGTGCGGAACAGGTGCTGCCTCCCGGAACTAAACTCCTCGATCTCTTCGAGACGATCCCACCGGACGTACTTTTGTCAATTCATCGGTCGGATAGGCCAGAGAGCTTAGTGGCAGATCCGCAGCTGAAGACATTGTTGTCGGGATTGACGTTTCCGGCCATCTCCTACAAGGCGGGAGAACCACTATTTAGCGGGTTACTCCATTTCGTCCAGATCAGCTTCACCATCCAAGCGAACAACTCCGTGGTATCGGTCAGCAATGCCGACATGCAGGCCGTTGTCGCCTATGCTCAGGCGGTCTCCGGGGTGATCACTGCATACGCGAGCCAGTACGGAACAGCAAGCGTGACAGTCAGCCCGACCATTGTTCCTTACGCGGTGACGCTTGCTACAAACCAATACAATGACGCTCAACTTCAGCAGTGGGTTAATCAGATCGCCCAAAATCTGCCACCTGGCGCAGCGATTGCAGTTCCGAACCCACTGGGAGTCGTTAACACCTCGGGCTCGCTGGCTCAAGGGACATTTGGCTATCACAGCATTGCAAACGTTCCCTATCTGATAGTGAACATGCGCGGCACCGGAGTCTCAGTCGCTGACAAAGAGCAGTCCTATGCGACAAACCTGAGCCACGAAATGGCCGAAATGACGGTAGACCCAACAACCGATGGCGCCAACCCGGAGGTATGCGATGCGTGCGGCCCGAACTGTCAGAGCACAATTATCGATTTCTTCAAGCTCGACGGCACGTATTTGGGTTCTGAGCAATGGCCAACGCAGCCCGCTTACTCGTTTGACTTTCAGCTTAATGCGATCGTCAGGCCGCGGTCGGTGGGATCGTGCCCGGCGCCGCTCGACGACTGCGCATATGCTCCTCGCGGCAACCCCATCGCCGCCGCTGTCCCTGGCACAGACGTCCTCCAACTCTTTGCCCGGGGCACTGACGCAGGCGTGTGGTCGCGCTGGCGCAACGCCAACGGTAGCTGGTCAGCTGAACAGGACCTCGGCGGGCGGCTTACCGGCGGTCCGATTGCCGCCGTCATCCCTGGAACCAACGTCCTCCAGCTCTTCTACCGGGGCCTCGATGACTCGGTGTGGTCACGCTGGCGCAACCCCGATGGGAGCTGGTCGGGGGAGCAGAACATCGGTGGGAAGCTGATCGGTTGTCCCATCGCCGCCGTCATTCCCGGAACCAACGTCCTCCAGCTCTTCTACCGGGGCTTCGATGACGGGGTGTGGTCACGCTGGCGCAACCCCGATGGAAGTTGGTCGGGAGAACAGGCCCTGGCGGGAAAAGTCAATGGTGATCCCATCGCTACCGTCGTCCCAGGCACCAACGTTCTCCAGCTCTTCTACCGGGGCCTCGATGAGGGGTTGTGGTCTCGGTGGCGCAACTCCGACGGAAGTTGGTCGGGGGAGCAGAACCTCGGTGGCAAGCTCAACGGTGATCCGGTTGCTGCTGTCGTCCCTGGCGCCAATGTTCTCCAGCTTTTCTACCGGGGCCTCGATGACTCGGTGTGGTCACGCTGGCGCAACCCCAACGGGAGCTGGTCCGGAGAGCAGAACCTCGGTGGCAAGCTCAATGGTGACCCGATTGCGGCTGTCGTCCCTGGAACCAACGTTCTCCAGCTCTTCTACCGGGGCCTCGATGACTCGGTGTGGTCACGCTGGCGCAACCCCAACGGGAGCTGGTCCGCGGAGCAGAACCTCGGTGGGCAGCTTTACGGCGATCCCATCGTGGCTGTCGTCCCTGGCACCAATGTCCTGCAGCTCTTCTATCGGGGTTTCGATGACGGGGTATGGACCCGGTGGCGAGATCCCGACGGGAGCTGGTCTGGCGAGCAGAACCTCGGAGGTTGATCGGAGGAAGGGGTCGGGACTGTGCCTGGCCGGGTTTCAAAAAAGAATTTGGCTCTCAGAAAAACAGCTCTTGAATCTACGCTGCCACCGCATAACGATGGTGCAAGCCACCGAGTCTCGGAAAGGATTGAATCTTCCTTTCACGCGCAGAGCGAATTTCTGTAGGCCGACTTGCTGGCGTGTCCTTCGCGAGTCCGAGATGCGTCCGGTCCTCGTGATAATAGAGCAGGTAGGAAGACATCAGCCGTTTGAGATGGCGCTCATTCAGGATGATCACGTGGTCCAGCAAGTCGCGTCGGCAACTTCCCACCCAGCGCTCCGCAATACCGTTCTGCCACGGACTGCGAAAGGCCGTTCGAGTTGGCTCGCTTCCCATGTCCCTCACAGCCGAAACCACCTCGGCTGCAAACTTTGCGTCGCGGTCGAATAGCAAGAATCTGTGCGGCTGTTTGTAGGCCCATGCTTCTCGCAATTGCTGTACAACCCAAAGTGCATTGGGATTTCGCGTCACATTGAAATGCAGGATCTTCCGCCGGTCGTGGCCGATGACGAAAAAGCAGTACAGAACACCAAACGTGAGCGTTGGGACGGTGAAGAAATCCATTGCAGCAATGGCCTTGCGATGGTTTCTGAGGAACCTTTAGTCAAGATGCAATCCCCGGACGCTTACCAAGAAGAAAGCCCCAGGACCACTCGCCACCTGGGGCTTTGTCAATCGAATGAGACTCTGACGCGGAGCGCCTGTCCCGTTCGAGCACCACACTCTATCCATATTTTAATTTCGCAAACCTAGCTCTGTCGCTGCCCGAGAGCAATTACAAAGTTGTCGAAAAACAATCCTGCAGCGGGCAACTGGAGAAAAACGCGATCTAATCACACACTTTACGACAATCGCGCGACAAGTCGCTTGGACTTAAGGTGAAGGTGCGAGGGAAAGGACATTGAGGTACCACCCTCTAACAACGTCCTACTGTGAGGGTGCTTACCGTGCTTACCGGTCGGCCTTACGATAACGTCGTTCCACCAGACTGGGGGAGAGTTGAGTATAATCGCGGTCACATATGGGATTGACTGCCGGGTTAAAACTGGGGCCGTATGAAATTGTGGGGCCGCTGGGGAGTGGCGGAATGGGCGAAGTGTATCGCGCGCAGGACGCTCGATTGGGGCGCGACGTGGCGATCAAAGTTTTGCCTGCAGAATTTTCTGCGGACGCGGTGCGGAAGCAACGATTTGAGCGGGAAGCGAAGACCATTTCGAGTCTGAATCATCCAAACATCTGTGTGTTGTATGACGTGGGCAGTCAGGATGGCATGGACTACCTGGTGATGGAGTGTGTGGAAGGGGAATCGCTGGCGAAGCGGTTGGAGAGGGGAGCGCTGCCAATTGAGCAAGTAATGAAGTTCGGCGCGCAGATCGCTGGAGGATTGGAGAAAGCGCATCGCGCGGGAATCGTGCATCGGGATTTGAAGCCGGGAAACATCATGCTGACGTCGAGCGGCGCGAAGTTGCTGGATTTTGGATTGGCGAAGCCCGCGCTGGCTTCGGCCAGCCTGGCGACGCTGACGGCGGTGATGCCAGCTCAGCCGCAGTCTCCGGTGACGCAGGAAGGGACGATCATCGGAACCTTTCAATACATGTCGCCGGAGCAGGTGGAAGGCAAAGAGGTGGATGGGAGGAGCGACATCTTTTCGCTGGGTTCGGTGCTGTACGAAATGGTGACGGGACAGAAGGCGTTTGAAGGAAAAAGCCAATTGAGCGTGGCGAGTGCGGTCTTGGAAAAAGAACCCGCGCCGATCAGCACGCTGAAGCCGATGACGCCGCCGGCACTGGACCGGACGATTCGCAAATGTTTGGCTAAGGCACCGGAAGAGCGGTGGCAGAACGCGAGTGATTTAGGGACGCAGTTGAGTTGGTTGACGGATGCGAGTTCGGCATCGGCTGTGGCGGCGTGGCCAAAGGTAAAGACGCAGCGATGGATGTGGACGTGGGTTGGATGGGTGTTGAGCGCGGGGTTGTTGCTGCTGATGGCGAGCGGATTGGTGTGGTGGTCGAATGCAAGAGTGCCAAAGCGGGCGAGTTATTACGCGAGTCCATTCCATTTGGGCGCGAATGATCTGACGCTGTCGCCGGATGGGCAGACGGCGGCGATTGTGGCGTATTCAGAGCAGGGCAATAAATATGTGATCTGGACGTACCGGTTGGGAGAACCGGCGCCAAGCGCGTTGGAGGGAACGGAAGGAGCGATGCATCCGTTCTGGTCTCCGGATGGAAAGTGGATCGCGTTTTTTACACAAGGAAAATTGAAAAAGGTGGACCTGACCGTGAAATCGGTGCAGGTGATCTGCGACGCACCGAATGGACGCGGAGGGACCTGGAACAAAGATGGAGTCATCCTGTTTACGCCGGATGTATTTCTGGGAATTTGGCGGGTGCCGGCGGCGGGAGGAACTCCGACGGAGGAAACGAGGCTGGATGACTCGAGAGCGGAATCGAGTCACCGGTGGCCGATGTTTCTGCCGGATGGAAAACACTACATTTATTTGTCAGCGAATTTTTCCGGGGAATTCGACAAGAATGCGCTGTTCCTGGGAGAGCTGGGGTCAAAGGAAAGACGGTTACTGGTGCAGGCAAATTCCAATGCGGCGTATGCAGAGCCGGGTTACCTGTTTTATGCGCGGGAGAATGCGCTGGTAGTGCAAGGGTTTGATTTGAAGACGTATTCAGTGAAGGGCGATCCCCATCCGGTAATTAAAGATCTCTATTACCTGCCGGTCTTGGACTTGGCGTTGTTTGACGTAGCGAAGGATGGAACGCTGGTGGCGCAAACGGGATCGGCGCTGGCGGTATCGCGGCTGACGTGGTTCGACCGAGCGGGAAAAGTTCTGGGAACTGTGGGGCCGGCTGGGAGTTATGCGAACCCGAATCTTTCACCGGATGGGAAGCGAGTCGCCTTTGACCAGCGGGATGGGCGAGTGATCGGGATTTGGGTTCAGGATTTGCAGACGGAGACGGTGTCGCGACTGACGCTTCACGCTTCGTTGAATCAGTCGCCGGTGTGGAGCGCGGACGGAAAGAAGATTGCGTTCACGTCGAATCGGCTGTTGATCAATAAAATATTTGAGAAAAACGCGGATGGATCGGGGCCGGATGACCAGTTGACGGATATGAAAGCGGGAAGAATGGTGAACCCGTGGGACTGGTCGCGAGATGGGAAGTATCTGCTGGAAAGGAATGAAACGGAGCTTTTGTATTACGCAGTGGCGGATGACAAAAGCCATGAATATATCAAGGGGCCGTGGGTGGTGAGGAACGCGCAGTTTTCGCCGGACGGAAAGTATGTGGCGTACGCGACGAATGAGACGGGAGACTGGGAAGTGTACGTATCGCCATTTCCGAACGCCAGCAGCAAATGGTTGGTTTCGCGAGGCGGAGGAGAAGAGCCTCGATGGAGAGGGGACGGCAAGGAATTGTTTTACGTGTCGCCGGAAGGGAAACTGATGGCGGCGGCGGTGAAGATGGGGACGAGTTTTGAGTCGATGACGCCGGTGGCGTTGTTCCAGACGAGGAGGCGACAGAAGATATCGTCGCAGGATGTGTTTACGTATGCAGTGAGCGTTGATGGGAGCAAGTTTTTGTTCAATACGCTGGTGGATCAGAAAGAGGCACCACCGTTGTCGATTATTCGGAATTGGAATGCGGAGGGGGAGAAGTAGGGGAAGTCTTCGGATTTAGGTGGGAGTTCCTCCGCAGCAGAAGAATATATGCCTTCCAGCCTATCGGGAATCAAGTAGGGGAAGTATATATCTTCAGTCGTGTCCGTTGTTGTCGCCTGGTGGTCTCCCATTCCCGCCGTCAACACGCGGTGTCACATCGATGGCGCGACGATCTGGTCGGGGTATGTCGACGACGATCACCTTCACGCCGAACTGCGCGGCCTCCTTAGGATCGTGTGGTGCGTAGCTACCGCGAAGTTTGAATGCAGTGTCGAGCGCGGTGTGCCGGATACCCAGAGCTGCGACGTTGATTCGTCTCTTACCTTCGTTGAAGAACTTGGTTTCTTCTGCATCGAGCAGCGGAACTAAGTATTTCTCTATCAAGAGGTGATCCGTGAGCCCCATCTCATCCATGATCTGCGGAACTTTACCTTGAATCTGTTTGAGTACTTGGTGAGCGCCCTGGTCGGGATGCTTTGCTTTGTAGCCTGCTGCGATAAATGAGTCTTTTTGACTCGCGCCTTTGGCGAGATTCTTCACGAAGGCGTGTTGCCGTGGAGTGAGTTTCTTCCTACCCGATTTCTTTGCTAAAAGTTAAGAGCGCGTTTTAAATCAACAACATAGAGAAAGGGATGTAACAATGTTGCATGCCATGCGGTTTGGCGAAATAACAATTCGCCATAGACAGGAGAACAACAGGGCCGTAAAGTGTACTTGATACTGCGATGCAGTAGCCTGAACCCGTGGCGGGATGCGAATGAGACCGCGAGACGGGAGCTTCACAGTCTTTTCAGGACCTCCTTTCAACGCGGTAAGCCAGCCACAGATCGGATGACAGCAAAGTGGGAAACCGGAGCACAGTCGGTAACGTTCCCTTGGAACAGAACCTATATCCGTTTCTGATGGGGTCTGCGACCACTGCGGAGAAAATTAAAGCCGTGCAAACGGGGCTGGAGAGCGCGGACGGAAAACTCTGGCGGGAAGAGCTGGGGAAATGGGCGGCGCAGATGGTGCCAGTCGAACTTCTGGTACCCGAGGTTCACCGCGAATGGCGTCCCCTGGTTCGTGAGGGGATCCTCTTCGTGGTTTCCAAATTGTCGGTTTACCGCTTGGCTCCCAAGATCGTGGAACAGATGGAATTGGGGCCAGAGATATCTGCTGAAGTGCGACTGCTTCGGTTCATTGCGAAAGTGCCCGGCCTGCAGAAGATCGGTCAGGTTTTGGCGCGGAATCGTCATCTCCATCCGCGATTGCGGCGAGCACTGATTAAACTCGAAAACGGGATCTCCGACGTGTCTACGGAAGAGATCTGCTCCATCATTGCGCAGAAATTGCAATCGCAGATTGACACTTACGGAATCAAAGTTGAACCGGCCATCCTTTCCGAAGCGAGTGTTAGCGCGGTAGTCGCCTTCACTTGGAAGAACCCTGCTACACGGCGGCGGGAGCGTGGCGTCTTCAAGGTTCTGAAGCCACACATCCCAAGCTGCTATGCAGAGGACATGAAAATCCTGGGACAGCTTACGCAATATCTTGTTCGCAAGCACCGGACGGCAGGGACCCATCTGAGCCGTCTGGCGGAGACACTCACAGAAATCCGGTTGCTGCTGGAACGCGAAGTGGATTTCCCGCGCGAACAAGCGACATTGGCTAACGCGTTAAGCGAGTATCGTTCGCTCCGTGGAGTGCGCGTACCGCAGGTGATTCCTCGGCTCTCGACGGCAACTATTACGGCACTTACTTTCGAGGAAGGGAAGAAAGTGACAGATGTTCGTGTAGTCCCGGCCAAACTCCGATTGAGCGTGGCCGATCGTTTAGCGAGAGCGTTGCTGGCCGTTCCTGCACTTTCCCGCGAGAAGAACTCGATCTTTCATGCTGACCCGCACGCTGGGAATCTGTTGTACGACAGGCGACGAAATGAATTGGTCATCCTAGATTGGGCGCTGACTGAGCGACTAACCAGGAGGCAACGGAAAAATGTGGTCCTGCTGGTGCTCATGATGATGTTGCGTGACGCGGAAGGTATGGCCAAAGCGATTGAAGAATTGTGCCAGTTGCGCGCCGCTGGGAATCGAGCACAAGTTTGCGACATTCGTAAACACATTGATCATCTGCTGGATACATTGCCGCTAACGGAATTGCCGGGCCCGATGGATGCCATGCGGCTACTTGATGAGATCGCGCTCGAAGGGATCCACTTCCCCGCGTCGCTGTTGATGTTTCGAAAAGCGTCCTTCACACTCGAGGGCGTGGTAGAAGATGTTGCGGGAGCCCGAGTTCGACTGAACTCGCTGATGGCAAATCACACCCTAGCGAATTGGAAAGACACAGTTGCCTGTCTATTTTCACTGCTTTCGGTTCGCGATTGGGTCGCGCTCGATTGGAGCGCCCTGACATTCACGTCCCGTGTGAGTGCGAGAACTCTGCTTCGCCCCTGGCACTGGCTCCGGGGTCTCGCCACAAACGCCGGCGCCGCGCAAAATTGGAGTGCAGACCCCGTTCGCCTTATGCGCCCGCCCGTACCAATAAGTAACTGATGAGGCATTGTTAACTCCTGGTAGGTCGCTTATTACTGGCCAATATTCTTAATCACACTCCTGAAAGCTGGAGGCGAGAAGGGTTATTCTCTTTCAGTTGGATTTTTGTTTCAGGAGGAAGGAGCTCCGCTTCCGGCTCAGATCTTGGCAGGTCAATGCCGGGGCAGAGCTCCATGAAGTACGATTCTGTTTATCCCATTTTCTACACCGCCGCACAAGCTCGAAGCGGATTGGGCCGCGAGCTGCGCCGAGGTTATTCTGCGGCGATGCCCAGCGTGTGAAATTGATTCGATCATCGGTCACGGACGCCGCCGCAAGCAGGCGCATGATGAGCATCACGATTGGATTGGCATTCGTCGCGGTCGCTGTCCCGGTTGCAAGAGGACCTTCACACCTTCCTGCCGCTGCTTTCTCTCCCTGTCCCTAGCCAAAATGCCATCCGGCGCCAATGCCTTTAGAATCAGCGCTGTCCATCGCCAAAATGCTATCCGGCTAGAACGCCTTTGAAATCATCGACATTCAAGATCTACAACTGAGCCACCCTAACCCCGGCGATCAGGATGTAACAATGTTGCATTGGGTTGAAAACCGCAGATGGAATTTTTGCGTAGCACAGGAGCAGCCAACGCCACCCCAGAGAGGCCGCCATAAATAGGTCGTGAATTTCGCAGCTTTTTAGCCCCGCCGGGAACACTCTCCCAGCAGCTCGGCGTTCGCGGATTCTGCCCTGGCTTCTGCCACGGCGTTCAGCATCCATGAAACCACCTGTGAGGACTCACTAGGACGTTTCTCGTTAAGACGAGAGACGGGAGACGAATACGCGCCCCGCGAACGCTTCATTTATCGCCGGAATCAAATCAGTATCCATGAGCACCTTCGCTACGTAGCCTAGTCCTCCCGCTGCAAGAGCGGTCGCAAGGATGTCCGAGTCCTCATGAACGGTGAGAAATACGATCTTGGCATTATTGCCGCGCCTCTTGAGTTCCTGCGCGACTTCTATTCCGCTCATGCCTGTCATCGAGATGGCCAAAACAATTAGGTCCGGTGAGAGTTTTAGCGTTAATTCAAGAGCCGCTTGGCCGTCGGATACCATGCCGACGACATCGAATGACTCACGCAACAATGCGGCCACCACGGGAGTAAGATCATCCACTACTAGCACGCGCTTACGATCCATGAAGGGTCATCCCTCAGGTGTTCCTGGATCTAGAATGGAGATTCAGAACGAGTTCAGTTTTGCAAAGTAAATCGCAAGTACATCCAAACTGGATGACTAAGCTGTAGCCTTCTTCGGTCTGAATGCCAGCTAGGCAATGCGAGGGGACAGTGAAGCGATACTACTTCTCCATGTTGTACTCGTCAATGTGGAGGCGGCGATGGGGCAAGACGGCGGGTAAACGTAGGAATGGATTTGAACAAGACTGAGAATCCCTCCTCTACTGGACACAATTATTTCAAATTGGGTGATCTCATGGATGAATAGCGGAAGTAGGCACTACTTTTTGCAGCAAGCCCCGCAGTGAGAGCGCGGCGATTGATCTGTATGAGCTGGGGGAGTCGGCACATACCCTAGCCCATCCGTACTAAACCCCCGTACCTCCTGGATGTGTCCATCGGGCCATAGGGCCATCATTGACCTCTTTAGGATGATGCACGGTGGGTTGGGGCTCGCGCGGGGACAGCGGTCCCGTAAGGGGCCGTGCGCGAGCTTCCCCAACCCGCCATTTTTCCTGTGGCTTGCCGTTCGGTGATAATCCCCGCAACTCTGGGGTCATCCCGCACACCCAGGTATCCGCTTGCTGCCCTTTTTCATCGAGGATGGAATATGCGTTATTTTGTGTTTCCGGGTCTCGTCATGCTGATTTGCCTTTCCCTTTCCGGCGCCCAATCTGGCTAGCATTCCAATAAGCCTGAGCCGCTCGCGATTCTTGCGTCGGCGACATTTGTCTTCGTCGAAGCCTTCGACGGGCCAGACAGCCCAGGCTCGGTCCGTGATCCACGTGTCACTCCCGAGGATCGGGAAGCGGTGGAAAACGTCCAGCACGCTGTACAGAAATGGGGTTATTACATACTGACGATTCGCCGGAGTGAAGCAGACCTGGTTATGTTCGTTCGGAAAGGCCGCGAGGTGAATGCCTACAGCGGGGGTCACGCAGGTAATGGGATTCCGCCATCTAGCCAGGCATCACAAACGCAAAAGCCCGAGGCCGGCCTTGTCGCCGCAGCGGATGTCGGTGCAAATGTGGACATGTTCTGCGTATACTCCCTGAGTCCGCAAGGAAAACTATCCGGCCCCCTCTGGCAGAAAAATCTGAAGGACGGACTCAGCGCTCCAAAGATGGTTCTTTTTAAGGATTTTAAGAAAGACGTCATTGAGAGGGCGTATGTTCCCGCACACGTGGTTCCAGAAGACGCATACCTAGCGCCCAAACCTGGCAAGAAGTGATACCCTTAGCGAATCATGGCAGCAGAGAAATCAGGCAAGAAACATCTCGGAAAAAACGGTCAGGACTGGACTGAGCGCCAGAAGGCTCTCATCAAGAACATTCCCACCAGCAAGACTCACTCTGAAGCTGCAGTCAAAGCTGGCTACCCCGTGAAAAACGCACGCCAGTCTGCATACCAGGCTCTCCAGCAGATGCGCGGAAGAGTTCCGGATCTGATGGATCAACTCGGACTTTCCGAGGAACACTTAATTGACAAACATTTACGCAGGCATCTGAATGCTAAGCGCATACTCTTCTTCCAAAAAGACGGCAAAGTGAAGTCCCAGCGCACTGTCGAAGCCCTCGAAATCCAAAGCAAAGCGATCGACATGGGTTTCCTGCTGCACGGAAGTTACGCACCGCGCGATCCAAAGGAAGCAGCGCAGTTCGGTGTCAAGGTCATCGTGGTGGACATACCGGGGCCAGCGCGAGAAATGATCAACGTCACGCCCAAGCCAAACGGCACGCCACCAGCAGACAACAACGGGCACGACTGAAGATATATACCTTTCCCTTGCTTGAATCCAGCCAGGGCTGGAAGATATTGATTCTTCTTCGGAACAGCGCAACGTAAAAGCCAAATTACTCAAGGTCGACGAGGCGTCCATCACCTGTTTCCGTGATTTGTTCCTTTGCTGCCATTTCCGATTGCCTCTCACCCGTCATGCCTGATTCATCGCTTACCGCCAAATCAGACCACTAAGGTCAGGTTTTTTCGGCGAATATCTACGCGATACCGCTTACCCGGTTCCAGAGCGTCATGGGGGATGTGCAGTACCTCCAGGCTGCCCGTCGGAGGATTGCGTCTATTCTTGGTCGCTCGCAGCGCATCCCTTGCGATGTCATATTCTGCAGGCTCGCGTCCGCCAGCAAGTGTCAGAACGCGATGTTGATGATGGATTTGGCCACTTGTCGAATCGTAAACCGCACATGCTCTTATCGACTGCACGGGAACTGTTGCACCGGCACGTATCATAGTTGACTCCTTAGCTCCACAGCCACACCATCAGCATCATTACACCCTGCTGACCGTTCCCGCCTACATCCAGCTCAGCGGTCACGCTGGTCATTATTGGGTCATAAGCGATAGGCGGAAAGCCATAATCTGAACTCCAACCGAAGTCGTGATCTTGGTCTGGCCCATTTGGTTCGGTCCGGGTCCGGTACTGCGTAATTCCCCCCATGCAGAGGCCATCGCCATTTGCGCCCGAAAGTGACGCTTGGGCCACGGCCATAGTCGGCGCGAAATTGACTTGCATGCTTACTGAGCCGCCGGGGTCACCACCGTACTCCCAACCCCAATTCCAAGCCATGTTCTCGACGGGCATGCGATACCTCCCAAATCCTGATCGTTGATCAGTTTGCTACTTGGGCTCCTCAACTGATGCATCTCAACATATACATATAGTGGACCACGCATCGAAATCGTTTCAGTTTAGATAGGAGTCCCCACAATAGAGGAAAAGAGGGAAAGTTAGGAAATGCGCTAAGTCTTTACGAGAGAGTGGTGAACCGGGCAGGACTCGAACCTGCAACCCGTTGATTAAGAGTCAACTGCTCTACCATTGAGCTACCGGTCCACGGGCAATTCTTTATTTTACATAGTTCTGAAATTCTTGTCGACCCGAACTCGCGAGTAAAGCGGTTTGGTTTTTCGATCATTTATTTTGAGCGGAGGACGGCCGCCAAATTCAGTGCCACTTCTCGGGCGCGCTCCAAATCTTGCCGATCGAAGGAGATCGCAGAGACGCGCTGATGGCCGCCGCCGCCGTACTTCTCCGCAAGTGAAGCCAGATTCTGATCTGCGGTGGCCTGGTTCCACGGATTGGTTCCCAGTGAGACTTTGGCTCGAACCGGGGACGCGCTCACGCTCACTGAGTAAACACCTTCGGGATGCAGCAAATAAGGGATGAACTTGTTGTATCCCTCCATATCGAGATCACTCACATCAAAGTAGATGACGCCATCTTTGGCTTCGCACCGTTGACGCAAAATCTCAATCGATCTCCGGTGTCGCTCCAGCAAAGGACCAAGGTGTTTCGCTACAAATGGCAAAGTCATCATCTCTGCAAGAGGTCTGTAGGCCAATTCAGGAATGATTCGTGCGGGAATTCCGTCTTCTGGCGCGGCCTCGATCACCAAAGCCAGCTGGGTCGCAGGGTCTGCGAGTTCCGTGGCCGATTGTGGCGTGGGAAACTGAGCACCATCGATGATATCGCCCCAGTGGATCAAATCCTGTAGCGGCCTGGTGTCGAACCCGAATTTATCCTTTGTCACCGTCGCTATCAGTTTGGTGCATGATTTGTAGTCCGGCTCGTAATACATGTTCTTGCCGGGGAATCTTTTGAAGTATCGGCGTCGGCTGGATTTAGAAATGCGCTCTGATGGTGATCGAACCACCAGGTCACTTTTGGAGAGTTTGAATACTTGAAGTCAACAATCGCATTCTCGTCGCCATCAAACAGCCCGTCTTCCCACGGGTATTTGGCTTTGTGAGTCATCCCGGTAAAGTGAAATTCCGCTTTGGCATCCTGGCATTCCCGGTAAAAACGGAAAAATAACGCAGCCGAGGCAGTGCCATCAAAACAACGATCGTGAAAACAGAGTCGGACTTTGGTCATAGGAGACGTGCCTGCCGTGCCTCCTCTCTACACAAGCCGGAAGCAGAAGCAAAGCTTTTCACGATGGACGGGTCCGGGCGGAATGTCAAGTGTAAACCCTCAGCTTCCATTCGTTGACTTGACGCTAACGTTAGCCTAACATCCCCTGACGACGGACCCCTCCTCGGCAACACGGAACTGTTTCGCAGGAGTCACCTGGATGAGCGACTGGATGTATGTGCAGGAAAACCCTTCTGAGCAGCTTGCCCAGCTCCATTTTTTTTCGGTGCTAAAGCGCCAACAGGGATCCGAGATCTCTTTCCAAATCACCGTGAAGGAATTCGCCACCCCTCCACCGGGCCAACACGTGCCGTTTCTTCGCCGAAGCTGACAAAGCGCCTAACCAACAGACGGCTTCGTTTGTCCCTTGCGGCTGGGGAAATTCCCTCTATGCCGCGCTGGGCGACTGTGTGCGGCTGATCCGTCAGTTTCCTTACGAGGGTGAAGCGTGATTCTACATTTGAGCAAGCGCCAGATTCAGCCAGGGCTCACTGTTGTGGAAATGAAGGGCAGCGTGCACGCCGGAACGGATTGCCGTCGTGTCGAACAGGAAGTTGAGAGTTTGATTCGCGCAAACGAGCTCCGCGTAATTTTTGACCTGTCACAGGTGACTCATATTGATAGTGCTGCGATTGGAAGTGTTGTGCGTTGCCTGTCCCAACTTAAAAAATTTGGCGGCTCGCTGCGGTTGGTCGGCGTCAAGGGAATGATTGAGGGCTCGCTGAAACTGACGAAGGTCGACAAGATTATTCAGATCTACTCCACTGCTTCCGAAGCCGCGCAAGATTTCCCGGCTCCTTCGGGAGGCAGTGATATTACCGCCACCTGATCCAATGCAATTCCCGCGACTGTCCTGAACCCTTCTGGAGAATTCACGCGCCGGCGGAGTACGACTCACCTTTCGCAGCGCCTGCTTTCAGCGTGAACCGGGTGTTATAGAAAGGTGCGGCCGTTAATACTTTTTGTAGGTCGCCCTCGTCCATGTAACGACGCTTAGGAATTCGCCGCTCCAACAGCGCGAACTCCAACGGCTCGCGTCGAAAGGGATAGGGATCGAGAGTGTACTTATTGCCTCCCAGTGCTCGCAGTTGCCAATCGACCTCCCCGCGCTGCTCGCTTACGGGAACCCCTTCAATGGTGATATCCCCTCCATCCCCAAGACAGAAATACAGAGAAAGCCGGTCTAGGGCATCCAATCGTTGCTGGTTTGCTCCAATGCGTTGCTCATCTGTGAACGGTTTCATCGCCGGATCGTTGCGCAAGTCCACCTTCAATCGGAGTTGTTGCAGTCGTAATCGCTGCACAAAATCCGCAGCCACATGTTGCTCGTGCGACCTCACATATTTCGCAGAATACCCGGGCATCGTCGCCCGCGCCCGGTCATACAATTTCATGCAGTGGCCCACAATCAGCAACCCCGCATAAAGATCGGCTCTAACCGCGCGCTCAATCCCTCGTTGATAAAGGGCGATGTGCTCTTCGGTGGGGACAGTCATGAAGGTATACGGCACAAACGTCTTGGGATCTACGCCCGGTAGTAGCTCCCATTCTTGCCAACCGTTGTCATGCTCAGCCGCGGCCAGGCAGAACGATGCAAATGGTTCCGGCTGATCAAAAACCTCGTTGCCCCATTCGCGGGCAAAAAATCCCGCCAGAAACGCGTGATCCGTCTGCCGGATCACCACCATTGGGTAGCCCTGCTGTTGCACGATCATACGCTGGCCTTCGAATCCCCTTTTTCTTGCGTGTACCACATTATCCGCTCACCGTCGGGTACAATCCAGTACAACCAGCGAAAACCTCATCACTGGTCAAAGTCCCCGTACTCCAAGTATTATCAAGACTGCGGTGCGGGAGTGGCGGAACTGGCAGACGCGCAAGACTTAGGATCTTGTGGGGTAACACCCGTGGAGGTTCAAGTCCTCTCTCCCGCACCAGGGTTTACCCTCTGCCCTCTTCCCTCTCTTGCGCGCCGTCCATCTTCTGAAAGAGAATGAAACTCTCGAAGCCTTTTGGTTTTTGCCGGAGTCATCTTCTATGAATGAGCGCAGCGTCCGCGATGTCCTAAACCTCTACGATCCCGCAAATCTTCTGGAGAAGGCTTTCACGATACCCGCGCCGTGGTATTTCGACACTCGCATCGAGGAACTCGAACGCCATAGCGTGTTTACCGGGAACTGGCAAGTCGTGGGGCGCCTCGATCAGGTAAGCGAACGTGGAGAATATTTCACCATCGATGTGCACGGAGAACCGCTGGTTGTCGTTCGCAGCGAAGACGACGTACTCCGCGCGTTCTACAATGTCTGTCGCCACCATGCCGCCGCGGTCGTCCTCGAGGAGATGGGCTGCGCCAAACAGTTTCGTTGCCCGTATCACGGCTGGACCTACGGGAATGACGGATCGCTAAAGGGCATGGTGGAATTCGAGGGAGTCTGTAATTTCAACCGCGCGGATCATGGGCTGGTTCCCGTGCGTGTCGACGCGTGGGAGAACTTCATCTTTGTGAATCTCGATGGAAGTGCAAGGCCTCTTTCCGAATTTCTCGGGAAAGTGCCGGAACTCGTCGCTCCGCTCAAACTCTCGGAGAATCTCCACTATTTCGATCGTCGTATTTACACCTTGAACTGCAATTGGAAAGTCTACGTGGATAATTATCTGGATGGTGGTTACCACGTGCCCCATGCACACAAGGGACTCAGCAGCGTCGTCGAGTACACGAAATACACAATTGAGAATTTCGAACGTTCCTGCCTGCAGTCTAGCCCGCTGGATGCTTCGGGCGCGTTGGAATCTTCAATCGGTTCCACGCGGCAGGGTCACGCCTTCTATCTATGGGTCTATCCGAACTTCATGATCAACGCCTACTCCGGCGTTATGGACACCAATCTCGTCCTGCCACTTGGCGTGGGTAAATGCGCCGTGATCTTTGACTACTATTTCGCGGACATCAGCTCCACAGCCGAAAAACATCACCGGGAGAGTATTGCCGTAAGCGAAAAGGTCCAAGACGAGGATATGGCGATCTGCGATTCCGTGCAGCGGGGCTTAAGTTCGCGCGCCTACATTGCCGGCCGCTTGTCTGTGCGCCGCGAGGCTGGCGAACATCTTTTTCACAGATTGCTGCACGCGGATATGACGAAGGCCCTTGCGCGTGCCGTTGCCGCGGACTGAACGCTCTCAATCTGCGTGCTTGAAACGCGTCTGCAGCGCGCCAATTAATTCCTGTTCCATTATGCCTTTGGAGTTAAGCGGCCATGTGGTCTCTGGCTGCCCAGAAAACTTATCTGTGGACTTCCCATCCCCCTGGAAATGGGCACTAATTTGAACCCGAGCAAACCCGTCACCAGCGTCCTGAGTCCGAATCAGTATAGCCACCTTCCCTCCGTAAATTGCGCTGGCTCGACAAGCACTTTCGTGTTCGCGTACTTTTCGAGCTCTTCATCATTCAAATACCGCACGAACGACCAGGTGTCCTCGGAGGCGTGGCTCTCGCCCGCCCTCCACTGAAATTCGCGCCCAACCGATTGCAGAAACTCCTGTACCTCAATCGGTTCGTCCTTCAGTTCCATACAGGCTGGGAGCGGCTCAAGTGCAACCGCATGCTTCGACTGCTTCGTTGATTTCGCCTTTGAATTACTCCCAAGAACAGGATTCACTGTACAGGCGCGCGAATTACCGGCTACCACGGTGTTTTTTGACTGTGGATTCCGAATCAAGATCAAATTTTGCGCAGTGAATAAAGTCGGCATGGCCACGAGCAGGAGCAGAGCAGGTGCGACGGGCATTAGCATGAAATTCTCCTTCCTCAAGGCTACTCGAAGATGACCGTTTTGTTGTTATAGAGCAGGATTCTGTTTTCAATGTGCCAACGAACTGCACGCGAGAGCACTACCTTTTCCAAATCCCGACCCTTCTCGACCAGGCCCTCCAGCGAATCGCGATGAGTAATCCTTGTCACGCCTTGCTCGATAATCGGCCCATCATCCAACACTTCGGTCACATAGTGCGCCGTAGCTCCGATCAATTTCACGCCGCGCTCATACGCTTGGTGATGAGGTCTTCCGCCGACGAAGGCAGGGAGGAACGAGTGGTGAATATTGATGATGGGCTGCGGGAATTGCACGATGAAGTCCGTGGAAAGCACCTGCATGTAACGCGCCAGCACCACAACGTCGATCTTGTTGGCATGGAGAAGCTCCAGTTGTTCTGCTTCAGCCCGCGGTTTGTTCTCTTTGGTTACGGGGATGTGATGGAAGGGCACGCGATAAAAGTCGGCGTCGCGCTTCGCGTCCATATGATTGCTGATAATCAAAGGGAAATCGCACTCCAATTCACCGCTGCGCTGGCGATAAAGCAAATCCACCAGGCAGTGATCGTGCTTGGATACAAAAATTGCCACCCGCGGACGGCAATTGCCCAGGGCAATGCACCAGTTCATGCCAGACTTGTGGGCAATCGGCCCAAACGCCCTTTCGAAATCATTCAGGTCTAGGCGGAATCCAGCTAGATCCCATTCGACCCGTGCCAGGTAGAAACGTTCTTCGCCCGCTTGGTGCTGTTCGAAATGAAGAATGTTTCCATCGTACCGGTAAATGAATTCAGCGATGGTGGCGTCCAATCCTTTGCGGTCTGGGCACTGTACGAGAAGTATGGCACTGTTCTTCAAGGGTAGCCTCCTGGCAGACCGCCTATTTTGGACGACTGGAATCAGTCTTGGGCCTGCGCTTATTTTACCTGGCCGCGAGCACTGGAGAGATGATGCGCGGCATGTAGAACTCAAAGAATTGGTCTGAATCCGAACGCAAGCACACTTGCGCATTGGGAGGGCCCGCCGCGACCTTCGTGTTTCCCTGCTCATCGACGAGCAGCCGTAATGGCGTGGTAGGACACAGTTGCGGATTAATGGCATAGGCGACCGCCACGGCGTCAAACAACGCGGGAGTGATCTGGTCGCCGTGAGACCATTGATGGTAAAGGACAGTCAACGCATCGGTGATTGCCGTGCCGCTACTAAAAAGGAGCGCTCTCTCCAGTTCCTGCAGTTTGATTTGCGTTGAGTCCAGTGGCATCACGTAAAGGGGCACGCCAGAGGAAAATAGTTTTTGGGCCGCCGGAATATCGCAAAGGATATTCCACTCCGGTTGGGGCTGCGGCTTTACCGTCGGATAAGCAAATCCATCGTAGCCGCGATAAACCGAGCCGCCCATCAGTACAACCCGTTTCAGTTTCCTGAATGTACCTGCATCGCGTTCAATCGCCTCCCCTAGGTTCGTCTCTGGTCCAATCGCGATCAAAGTGATCTCACCAGGGTGCTGCCGGATCTGTTCCAACAAAAAGTCGACAGCAGCGGGAAAAATGCGATTGGGGCCACGTTCCGCATACTTGGCTTGCGAAAAATTCAGCTTACCTTTGGCTGGGTACTTCTCGCTCCCCACGGCAATGGGGATATCTGTCCTTCCTGTTTCTTGCAAGAGTCGCGCCACCAGCTTGGCGCGGAGTGGAGTATTGCCCCACGCGGTCGTGACTCCCAGGATCTTCAGCTCAGGGCTTTGCAGGGCCAGCCCCAGTGCGAAGGCATCGTCAACATCGTCGCCAATATCCGTATCAATGATGACGAACTGGGGCGCATTCTCCGTCGAACCAACATTCTGCCGTGATTGCGCCCGTGAAAGATCAGCAAGCACCACGAGGGCAAGAGTGATCAGCAGAATGGGCTGTTTTGCGCCGCTCATCTTTTTCAATGCACCACCTCTGCCGTCTCCTCTTTCTCGAAAAAAGAAACCGTTCCGCTACCGCTGCGTCAGTACAGATGGATACTACATCTTTTCCGTAAATTTGCAGCTAGGTGCCCGAAGTTGAGATTCTGTATGATCCAAGGTATCTATCCTCTGGAGAAAAGCGCATGTCCAAGTCGACGAACGCAGTGGCAATCCGGGTTTTCGCTTCCCTCATGAGCGTAGCCCTGCTACTGGGCACAACTGCTTCCGGCCAGTCCGCACCGGCCCCAGCGCACAAACTGCCCACAATTCCTTTTGTGAAGTACAAGTTGAAGAACGGTCTTGAAGTCATCCTTTCGGAAGACCACACACTCCCCTTGGTTTCCGTGAATATTTGGTACCACGTGGGGCCCGCCAATGAAAAAGCCGGTCGCACCGGTTTTGCTCATCTCTTCGAGCACATGATGTTCGAAGGGTCTCAGCACGTTGGTGCAAAAGCGCATTTCTCCTTCCTGGAAGCAGCAGGCGCCACGGAAATCAACGGCACCACAGACTTCGACCGGACCAACTATTACGAAACGGTGCCCTCCAATCAACTTGAACTCGCGCTCTGGCTGGAAAGCGACCGCATGGGTTACTTGCCCGGCAAACTTGATATCCAGAACCTCGCCAATCAACGCGATGTGGTCCGCAATGAACGCCGCCAGTCCACCGAAAACACGCCCTATGGCCTAGTGGAAGAAAACCTCTACCATCTTCTCTTTCCAAAAGATCATCCGTACTACCCTGCTGTCATCGGTTCCCACTCTGATGTTGAATCCGCAAAACTCGAAGACATCCGCGAATTTTTCCGCCAGTATTACACGCCTAATAACGCCACCATGGCCGTCGTGGGAGACTTTGACAAGGACAAAATCAAGGCTCAGGTCGAGAAATACTTTGGCAGCATTCCCGAAGGACCGGCAATCCCGAAAATCACAGTGACCACACCGACAATCACCTCCGAGCGCCGCGCTACCGTTACCGATCAAGTCGAACTCCCACGCGTCTATATTGGCTGGATAACGCCTCCCGTGTTCAAACCCGGCGACGCCGAAAGCGATCTCTTCTCTGTAATCCTGGCAGGGGGAAAGAGTAGCCGTCTCTACAAATCATTGGTGTACGACAAGGAGATTGCGCAGGATGTGTCGGCAATGGTTGAAGAAACTCTCCTCGGCTCCATCTTTGAACTGTCGGTGACCGCGAAACCTGGCGTGAAGCCCGAAGACCTGGAAAAAACCGTCGACGTGGAAATGGATAAGCTCCGCAAGGATGGTCCGACGGCTGCCGAAGTCGATCGCGCGCGCAACGTCACGGAAACGGGACTCATCCGCGGCTTGCAACGGACAAATGGTGTCGCGAACCGCTTGAATTACTACAATCAGTATGCTGGTACACCCGACTATTTTTCCAAGGATCTGGCACGCTATGACGCCGTCACCCCGGCCGACATCAAGAAAGTGATTGAGACGGTTTTCACAAAGAACGAAAGTGTAGTCATCTACGGCATTCCCGGCGAAAAGAAAATCAGCGACGTTCCAAAGACATCCGAGGAAGAAAACAAGAAGCAAGCTCAGGAAGCCGGACCAAGCAAGAGTGCCATGGCCGATGAAGCTTGGCGAGCCACTCCACCGCAACCGGGGCCGGTTCCAAAGTTTACGCTGCCCGTGCCAAAACAGATGAGGCTGCCAAACGGATTGACCGTGCTTCTCGTCGAGCGTCACAACCTGCCCATTGTCGCTGCAACTCTCTTTACCATGAGCGGAAGCGAACTGAATCCCGTCGATAAGCCGGGATTATCCAGCTTCACTGCGGGAATGCTGCGGGAAGGAACCACATCGCGCTCCGCAATTAAATTCGCCGAGGACACTGATCAGATTGGCGCAACACTTGAATCAGAAGCCGGGTATAGCAGCGCCTTTCTGACTCTATCCGCACTCACCTGGAATGCCGATCCCGGCTTCGACCTGCTGACAGACGCCACTTTGCACCCCGCATTCGACACCAAGGAAATCGAACGTCTTCGCAGTCGCCGGGTAACGGCGGTGCTGCAGGAAAACGACGACCCTGGTACGCTTGCATTTCGGACTGTCGATAAGGTCCTCTACCCAAATAGCCCTTATGGCTTCTCGATTCTGGGCACAGAAGCCTCGAACAAGGCCATCAGCCGTGAGGATATGATGGCCTTCTGGAAACAGGGCTATGTTCCCTCGAATTCGGTCCTGGCCGTTTCCGGTGACGTCAGCGAATCACAACTATCGGAACTCACCCGCAAATATTTTGGCAACTGGTCCGGCCCCGACTTTAAGACCAAAGCTCCAGCCACTCCTCCTGCGCCCACCCCTTCCACCTCGATCGTGGATAAACCGGGTTCGCCACAAACTTTTTTGACAGTTGCCAGCCTGGGGGCAAGCCGGAACACGCCGGACTACCTTCCGCTTGAAGTCATGAACACGGCGCTCGGCGGACTCTTCTCCAGCCGCATCAACATGAATCTGCGCGAAGAACATGGCTACACTTATGGTGCGTTCTCCACGTTCCAATATCGCCGTGGCGTCGGGCCTTTCCTCACGGGTGGCGCGATTCGTACCGATGCTACCGCACCCGCCGCAAGTGAAGTCTTCAAGGAACTTAAACGCATCCGGGAGTCCGAACTCACCTCCGACGAGTTGAAAAAGTCGAAGGATTCCTTCTCGAAATCATTAGTCGGTAACTTCGAAACCACTGACGCAATCTCCTCCACGATCGGCCTGCAGTTTGTTTTTGGCTTGCCGCTCGAGTATTACCGCGATTTGCCCGCCCAGATTGACAAGGTTACTTCCGCCGACACTCTGCGTGTCGCCAAACAGTATCTTCATCCGGAGTCGATGATCGTAGTGGCCGTTGGTGACCGCGCAAAAATCGAATCGGGCCTCAAAGACTTGAAGGTCGGCGAGGTTAAAGTCGTCCAATAGCCACGCTTTCAGCCCCTTGTGAGAGTGTCCGCGGACATCCGCCATTCAGGTGAACGATTCCTTTATTGTTGAGATAACGTCTGAGTGCTTCGAGGTGGAGAACGAAAGAGTCCCGGAGGCCGTTTCGTTAAGCAGGCCTCCAATACAATGCGGTTTTGAAGTCCGATAACTAACTACGTGCCGGGACCCTGGCGGCCTTTAGCGCCACCGCTGAAGATCGAGGTCAATCTTCCCAAGTTCTCGAAAAGTTACTTACCATTGAACGCCGGGATACAGACTCGGAATCCTTTGGCCCCTATAGGCAATAAACCCGAAACATACATGTGCCAGACGGTTTGGGCGCTGCTGTCCTGTGTTACTTCGTAGATATCGCCTGCCATCCCTGGCCCATTGGCGCTCTCGCAATACTCTACGTTGCCATTCTTCAGCACGGCGGCATTTCCTCCAAAATACGAATAAGTCGGTGTCGTGGGATGAAATGTCAGCGTCGCAGTTTTTGCTGTCTCGTCGATTTTCCATGAGCGGGACCGTACTGTGCACACACGGAGGCCCTCCTGATACTCCGCCACGTAACTCCGGCTGGGAAAACCCGATCGTCTCCATTATCAAAGAGGATGAGCGAGAATTTCCCCGTGGTATTCGTCGAGACAAATGAAGGACCATGCTGGGCATAAAACCACCCGGTTGGATCGGTCCCGACGGCGCGGCGTAATTGCCGTTGGCATCGATCGTTCCTGCCGTGGCAGACCAAGTGAATCCGATCGCGTCGTTCCTATTGCGACGGTGAATCCGACGGTCCGCGACGTAGCGACCGCAGCGGCCTGTGGAGTGACTGCAACACTGACCGGCACGGGTGTTTGTTGTCCACAGCTTTCGAGAAGGAAGATCGAAAAAAGAACGGAACAGAAATAAAGTCCCTTTCGTGGCATATCGAGTTTTTCCAAATCCTCTATGTGAGATTTTTTGCCACACAGTCATGGCACAGAGACAGGAAATGGGATGTACATTTAATTCTCTTATTGACTCTAACGGACATTTACACTTCCGGTCCGTTATGCTGAAGTATTCGAATCAAAATTCGGCGGCTTGCTCCAGAACGGTCATGCTCCCATTCGTTGACCAACCGGTAAGCGTCCCCTATACTTTTACCAGGGATTTTTAGCTGGCCCGCCGGATTACCGCAGGGACATTCCTGAAGTTTCCGCAGACAGAGCGGGAGGACGCGAGTAAGTCGAGCAAGTGTGTACTTCGACTTTCGTTCCATACTTTTACGCAGGCAGCATGTTTTGAGCCGACAGGGAGAACTGGATATGGCAGACGAGAATTGCCGGAGGGAACTGGAACTGGAGATTCCGGCTGAAGAAGTATCTAAGGCCACTGAAAAAGTGGCGAAAGAGTTTGCGCGCATGGCGCGCGTTCCTGGCTTTCGTCCTGGTAAGGCGCCGCTCTCTCTCATCAAAAAGCGCTTTGCGGAAGACATTAAAGGTGAGGTTTTGCAGACTCTTGTCCCGGAGAAGGTCGAGAAGGCCGTTTCCGAACAGAAACTCACTCCCATCTCGCAACCCCAGGTGGATAAGCTTGAGTTTGTCGAAGGCCAGCCAGTCAAATTCCGCGCTTCTTTCGAGGTATTGCCTGAATTTTCGCTCGCCAACTACAAGAACCTCGAAATTGAAATGCCGGAAATGACCATCACCGACGAGGACGTCGAAAAAACCTTCAAGGAAATGGGCGAGCGCGCCGCTACCTTCGCTCCGGTAGAAGGCCGCGAAGTTCAGGACGGCGACTACGTGCAAGTGAAACTCCTCGGCACCCCGGAAGGCGGCGGTGAACCTCTGAAGGCTGAAAGCGTCCTGTGCCACGTGGGTGCCGAAGAAACCATGGCCCCGTTCAACGATAATCTTCGCGGCGCGAAAGTTGGCGATCACAAGGACTTCGACGTCGCTTACCCCGCCGATTATCCCGACGCAAAGCTCTCCGGTAAGACGTTCCACTATTCGGTAGATGTCCTGGGAGTGAAGACTAAGTCCATCCCTGAGCTCAACGATGAATTCGCGAAGGACGTAAGCGACGCCGGCTCACTCGATGAACTCAGAAAAAAGGTTCGCGAAAGTCTCGAGCACGAGCGCAATCATCGCCAGAAAGACCTGCAACGAGAAAAGGTCCTCGCCGAGCTCGTGAAGCTTCACGATTTCCCGGTTCCCGAAGCACTGGTCGAGCATCAAATGGACGTTCGTCTCGAACGCGTTGTTCGCTCGTTGGCTAATCAGGGCGTCGATCCCCGGGCCGTAAACGTCGATTGGGTCAGCCTGCGACGCAAGCAGGAAGATCGGGCGAAAGACGATGTAAAGGCCGAACTTGTCGTTGACCGCATCGCCACAGAAGAAAAAATCGAAGTGACCGACGAGGAACTGCAGCATGAACTCGAGCACATGGCCGGGCACAGCGGTCAATCTGCCGAAGCTTTGCGTGCTAGTTTGACAAAGCAGGGCACGCTCGATAGGATGAAAGCGAAGCTGCGAAGTGACAAAACGCTTGACTGGCTTGCGCAGAACGCAAAGGTCAAGACAGTCGCCGCGGCAAGCGCTAAGTGATACTATCCCCGCTCTGCGAGTGAACTCTCATCCATGAAAAACTACGAAGATCCAGTCTACCGCGCGACAACTCTGGTTCCCATGGTGGTGGAACAGACCAGCCGCGGCGAGCGCGCCTACGATATCTATTCGCGTCTGCTGAAGGAACACATCATCTTCATTGGGACCCCCATTGACGACCATGTCGCCAACCTGGCCACCGCGCAGATGCTTTTCTTGCAGGCTGAGGATCCGGAGAAGGACATTCAGCTCTACATCAATTCTCCGGGCGGTTCCATCACCGCAGGCTTTGCTATCTACGACACCATGCAATTCGTTAAGCCGGACGTCGTCACTACTTGCGTCGGGCAGGCCGCTTCCATCGCTGCCGTGCTCCTCGTCGGCGGAGCTCCCAAGAAGCGCTTCTCTCTACCCAATTCTCGGATTCTGATTCACCAGCCCTGGATGAGCGGACTCGGTGGCCAGGCCACGGATATCGACCTCCATGCCAAGGAAATCCTGCGCATGCGCTCCACCATCAACCAACTGCTCGCCAAACATACCGGTCAGCCTGTCGAACGCATCGAAAAAGATGTTGAGCGCGACTACATCATGAACCCGGAGCAAGCCAAGGACTACGGGATGATCGATGAAATCATCTTCAAGCATCGTTAAGGGGAACACGGAAAGAAGAAATTCGAACCCTGATGGGAAGAAGTAACAGCGCGTTCCTGATTGTGAGCACACTCGCGAGATTCTCTTTCGCCCTGGGGAAGTTTCGGCCTAAAATGGCAAATACAGTCTTCGGGTGTGTACGGGACATGAGGCCTGCGAACACGTGAAAAAATACAGCCCAGATGAGCCGCTTCGTTGCTCCTTCTGCCACAAAACCCAAGAGCAGGTGGAGAAGCTGATCAGTTCCCCCTCGGACTATCCGCGGGCCTACATCTGCAATGAGTGTGTGGGTGTTTGCCAGACCATTCTCGAAGATGAGAAGCGTGAACAGGCCGCGGCTCCAGCCCGAAGGCTTCCCCGCCCGCCGGAGATTAAGCAGTTCCTCGATAGTTACGTCATCGGGCAAGATCGCACGAAGAAAAAGTTGGCTGTGGCTGTCTATAACCACTACAAGCGCATTTTCCTCAACAAACAGCCCGGTGAAGTCGAACTCAGCAAATCCAATATCGTCCTGATCGGGCCAACTGGTACTGGCAAAACGCTCCTTGCTCAAACGCTTTCCCGCATGCTGGACGTTCCCTTTGCCATTGTCGATGCCACCACTCTGACGGAAGCTGGCTACGTTGGTGAAGATGTCGAGAACATCATCTTGAAGCTTCTGCAGGCGGCCGACGGCGACGTACAGAAGGCTCAACAGGGCATCATTTATATCGACGAAATCGACAAGATCGCCAAGAAAGATGAGAACCCCTCCATCACCCGCGACGTCAGCGGCGAGGGCGTCCAGCAAGCGCTCCTCAAGATCCTTGAGGGAACTGTCGCCAACGTTCCTCCCCAGGGTGGCCGCAAGCACCCTCACCAGGAATTCACCCCGGTGGATACGACGAACATCTTATTTATTTGCGGAGGTGCCTTTGTCGGTCTGGAAAAGATCATTGAGCGGCGAGTCGGCCGCCGGTCTCTGGGTTTTCATACCGATGCGGCACCGACGACGCCACAACGTCGCAACACAGAGCTATTGGAGCAGGTGCAACCCACGGATTTGATTCGTTACGGTCTCATCCCCGAGTTTGTCGGCCGCCTGCCTGTTGCGGGCGTCATGAGCGACCTGGACAAGGGCGCGCTGATGAAGATCCTCACGGAGCCCAAGAATGCGCTACTGAAGCAATATCAGCGGCTCTTCGAGTTTGAGAACGTCCGCCTTCGCTTTACCGACGACGCTTTGGACACCGTCGCAGAGTTGGCACTTCAGCGTAAAGTCGGAGCACGCGGCTTGCGTATGATCCTCGAAGACCTCATGCTGGAATTGATGTACCACCTGCCGATGCAGCGCAAGGTGCGCGACTTCGTGGTCACCGCGGATATGGTGCGCGGTCACGAGATCAATTGGAGTTTGCTCGAGAAGGCCGGATAACGGTCCTCCCGATTGTCTGAGGAGTTTCAGGGGCCTGCATGTTTACTCGCGAGAAACAAGAAATGAAACGCGTTCCGATGATGCCGGTTCGCGATATGGTCATTTTCCCCCAACAGATGACCCCGTTCATTGTTGGGCGGGAAGCCAGCGTGCGCGCCTTGGAAGAAGCACTGACGGGTGAGAAGAAGATTTTTCTATCCACCCAGCACGACGCTTCCATCGATGACCCCAAGCCAGAAGAGATTTACGCTGTCGGAACCCTTGCTAACATTGTGCAGAGCGTGAAGCTTCCTGACGGCAACATCAAAGTGCTCGTCGAAGGCATTGAGCGCGCTCGTGCCCTCTCCATCACCACAGATGAGGGCTTCTTTCGCGCCAATCTGCGCCTGCTTGCGGCAAAAATCGAAAGCACCCCGCAGGTCGAGCAGCTCGTCCAAAAGGTTACCGGCCTGTACGAGCAATTCATCAAGCTCTCTCAGAGCCTGAACTACGACACCATGATCGCGGCGGCTCGCGTCGATGATCCCGCTCGCCTTTCCGATACCATCGCGGCGAACCTGCAACTTCCCGTTGACGAAAAACAGGATTTACTGGAAACCGCTGATCCCCTGGAGCGGCTTAACCGCATCTGCGACATCCTCGAAATCGAACTGGAGAAACTGAACGTCGATCGCAACATCAATACTCGCGTCAAGCGCCAGATGGAGCGCGCCCAGAAAGAGTACTACCTCAACGAAAAGCTCAAAGCCATTCAAAAGGAACTCGGCCGCGGCGAAAAGAACGAAACCGATGAGTTGAAGAAAAAGATCGACGCTGCCGGCATGCCCAAGGATGTTCACGATAAGGCTGTTGCGGAACTTAAGCGTCTTGAACTCATGCCCCCTATGTCCGCAGAGTCTACCGTCAGCCGCAACTACATTGACTGGTTGCTCGCCGTGCCCTGGAAAAAACGCTCCAAGGAAATCCGTGACATCAAGGCTGCCGAAGAAATCCTCAATAAAGAGCATTATGGCCTCGAAAAGGTGAAAGAACGTATTCTGGAATTCCTTGCCGTGCGCCAGCTCGTGAAGAATCCCAAAGGTTCCATTCTTTGCTTTGTCGGGCCCCCGGGTGTTGGCAAAACTTCACTGGCAATGTCGATTGGCCATGCCACCGGCAGGAAATTTGTGCGCGTTTCCCTGGGTGGTGTGCGCGATGAAGCCGAAATCCGGGGCCATCGCAGGACCTACATCGGTGCTCTACCTGGCCAGATTATTCAGATGATGAAGAAGGCGGGCACGACGAATCCCATCTTCGTCCTCGATGAAGTCGACAAAATGTCCACCGATTTCCGCGGCGACCCATCCGCCGCGCTTATGGAAGTGCTCGATCCCGAGCTGAATCATGCCTTCACCGACCACTACCTGGATGTCGAATACGATCTCTCCAAAGTTATGTTCGTCTGTACCGCCAACGTTCTGCACACCGTCCCACAGCCCTTGCAGGATCGCATGGAGATCCTTCGCCTCCCTGGTTATACAGAGCAGGAAAAATTGGAAATTGCCAAGCGCTTCCTCGTCAAGCGCGCCCAGGAAGTCACTGGCCTCTCCGACAAGAATCTGACGTTTACCGATGAAGGCCTGCTGCACCTGATTCGTCATTACACGCATGAAGCGGGCGTCCGCAATCTCGAACGCGAGATTCAGAATATCGCCCGCAAAATGGCCCGCCGCGTGGTCACCGAAGGCAAAGACTCCAAGAAAGCCGAAATCACTCCGGAAAACGTCAACGAATTCCTGGGCGTCCTCAAATACCGGGAGTTCTGGCTCGAGAAGCAGAACGAGGTCGGCCTCACCACCGGTCTTGCTTGGACCGAAGTCGGCGGCTCGGTTCTGGTCACCGAAGCCGCAATCATGGAAGGCAAGGGCCGGTTGACTCCTACCGGGAAGCTCGGCGAGGTCATGCAGGAATCCGCGCAAGCCGCGATGAGCTACGTTCGTTCACGCACCGCCACTCTTGGTCTGGCAAAGGATTTCTATCGCACTATCGATATTCACGTTCACGTCCCCGAAGGCGCTATCCCCAAGGACGGCCCATCTGCCGGCATCACCATCTGCACCTCGATTGTCAGCGCCCTCACCCGCATCCCGGTGCGGTGCGACGTGGCCATGACCGGCGAAATCACTCTCCGCGGCAAGGTCCTGCCCATTGGGGGAGTTAAGGAGAAACTTTTGGCCGCCCACCGAATGGGCTTGCGTACCGTGATACTTCCGAAGGATAATGAAAAGGACCTTGCAGAGATTCCTCAGGAGATTCTCTCCAGCCTCAAGATGCATTTCGTAGAGACAATGGACGAAGTCCTGCAAATTGCACTGGAGAGCCCGATTGTGCCTCTTGAGCACACTGGGGTTGCGCCCGTCGCGGAAACGTTCAAGTCTGGCGCCGACAAAGATTCGAGTTTGACCAACTAAGCAGCTTTTTCAGGCACGGCCCGCACCCGCGGGTTGACTTTGGGACCAGGCTTGGAGCTGCTACCGGTTGCAGACAGTTTGGTTTGCCCACCCTGGCGGGGGATTCCACTCGCCAGACGGTATACCACCACGCAGTCCATTCCGGATTTTCATAGGGTCAAGGTTCACCATCATCACAAAACTAAAGTCAGGAACTATGGCAAAAGAAACGAGTCCAGAAGCAAATAATCAACCGAGTATCAGCTTGGCTGAACTCAAGGAAAAGAACATCACCGATCTCGCGAAGATCGCTAAGGAATTGAACATTCCCGGCGCTAGCGGATTGCGTAAGCAGGAGCTCATCTTCCAGATACTGCGCGCTCAGACCGAGAAAAGCGGCCTTATCTTCTCGGAAGGTGTTCTCGAGTGTCTCCCCGATGGCTTTGGCTTCTTGCGCGCCCCGGAATACAACTATCTCCCGGGCCCCGACGACATCTACGTCTCCCCTTCCCAAATCCGTAAGTTCGATCTGAGGACCGGCGACACGGTCTCTGGGCAGGTCCGTCCTCCCAAGGATGGCGAACGCTATTTCGCTCTCATCAAAGTGGAAGCCGTCAATTTTGAAGACCCTGAAGTTGCTCGCAATAAAATCTTCTTCGACAACCTCACACCGCTCTATCCTCAGGGCCGCCTGAAGATGGAAACCGCCAAAGAAAATTTGACCGGCCGTGTCCTCGACCTGCTTTGCCCCGTTGGCAAAGGACAGCGCGGATTGATCAACGCTCCCCCGCGCACCGGCAAGACTATGATGCTGCAGTCCATCGCCAATTCCATCACTGTCAATCATCCGGAAGTCGCGTTGATCGTGTTGCTCATCGATGAGCGCCCGGAAGAAGTCACGGACATGCAGCGCACCGTAAAGGGTGAAGTCATCAGTTCGACATTTGATGAGCCGCCTCAGCGCCATATTCAGGTCGCCGAAATGGTTTTGGAAAAGGCCAAGCGCTTGGTCGAGCACAAACGCGACGTTGTCGTGCTGCTGGACTCCATCACACGTCTCGCACGCGCTTACAACGCTGTGACTCCACCCTCTGGTAAAGTGCTCTCGGGAGGTATCGACGCCAACGCATTGCAGCGCCCGCGCCGTTTCTTCGCAGCCGCTCGCAACGTGGAGGAAGGCGGCTCTCTGACCATCATCGCCACCGCCCTCATCGATACGGGCAGCCGCATGGATGACGTCATTTTCGAAGAGTTCAAGGGTACCGGCAACATGGAAATCTATCTTGACCGGCGACTCGCCGATAAACGCGTCTTTCCGGCCATCGACATTCAGCGCTCCGGAACTCGTAAGGACGAATTGCTCCTCCCGCCCGACGAGTTAAGCCGCGTTTGGGTGTTGCGCAAAGTGCTCAGTCCGCTTTCGACTGTCGAGGCCATGGAACTGCTCCTCAGCCGCCTCACCAAGTCGAAAACGAACGCAGAATTTCTCAGCTCGATGTCCGCTCCTGTCTAAGGACTCTCTTCTCTGGAACGGCACCCCCTCTTTGCAGGCAGCTCGCCGCGCAACTCCGTGCCGTGAAGCGAAAGAATCGCTGCGGACCCGAGAGGGTGCATTCATGAATGAAAAGTTCATCGCCCGCCAGCCCATTCTCGATGATCGGCTCCGGATATTTGCCTACGAGTTGCTCTTTCGTGGCGGCCCACAAAACGTCTTTCAGCCTTCCGCCAACGCTTCCGCCAGCGTCATCGCGGATTCCATCACCCTCTTCGACCTGGACATGCTTACCGGCCGCGCCCGTGCCTTCGTGAACCTGGACGAGATGGCCTTACGTCTTGGCGCAGCACGATTGCTCCCCGCCGGTCGCATCGTTGTTGAAATATTGGAAACCGTACGACCCACGGAAGAAGTCCTTGGCTTCTGCCGCGAACTGCGCTCTGCCGGATATCAATTGGCCCTCGATGATTTTGTGGATGCCCCCGAGAGCGCTCCGTTCGTGGAATACGTAGACTATCTGAAAGTCGATTTTCGATTGCTCGATGCCCAAACCCGCGCCCTGGTCGCACGAAAATATCAACCACAAGGGCATTTCCCTACTTGCGGAAAAGGTGGAAACTGAAAGCGAATTCCGTGAGGCTCGCGATCTCGGCTACTCCTATTTTCAGGGCTATTTCTTCTGCAGACCTTCCATGCTGGAATCTCGCGAAATCCCCAGCAACAAAGTCATCCATCTGCAGCTCCTCAACGCTGTCGCTGCGCCCGAACTCCACTTCGGCGTCATCGAAGGCCTTCTGAAACAAGACCCTTCTCTCCTCTATCGCTTCCTTCGTTACCTTAATTCGCCTGTTCTTGGCCTCCGCTGCGAGGTCCATAGCGTCCGCCACGCCATCGCTCTCCTGGGCGAAAACGAGTTTCGCCGCTGGGCCTCTATTTTTGCCATTATTTCCATGAGCGCAGGCAAGTCCCCGGAACTGGTCCGCACCGCGCTTACCCGCGGTTTCTTCTGCGAGGAGTTTTCCGCATCAGCAGGCCTCGGTGATAAGAGTTCCAGCCTTTTCTTGATGGGGCTACTTTCCATCGCTGATGCACTGTTGGACAAGCCGATTAGCGAGGTCCTGAATACCATCCCCGTTACGCAAGAGGTGAAAACCGCGCTCTGTGGCGGTGCAAATCGCTTCCGTGATGTCTACGAATTGCTCTTGGCTCTCGAGCGCGCTGAATGGCCTCAGCTCTCCTGTGTCGCTGCGCGCCTGGGATGTGAAGAAGAAAAAATCTCCGGCTCCTATATCTCAGCTTTCCAACGTGCCACCTCAGTCAGTGGCTGAGCGCGGACTCTTGCCACGAAAACGAAGCGGCCTGTTCCACCGCCGGTAAGGCGCTATGTTGACCAAGTAGGCCTTTCCCGTCCACGTCGGCAGAATTCCGTCATGCGACTGCTCGAAACCCGCGCCGCGGGGGAAGTCCCACGCAGGTGTCAGTGCTTGGTAAGTTTGTCGCGCTGGATTGTTTTAGATCGAAATGAGTTAGCGGGGTTCCTTAGAGTCACGCGAAAATGCTGACCGCAAGACCGGTTCGCCTGGTCATCAGATCATCGTGACTTGGTTTCTTGTCCCACCGTCTGCTCTCCACGCTCAGTGAGGTTCTGCGTTGAACAATCTGCAGAAAATACTGAGGTATCTGCAGAGTAAACAGGAAAGAGATTCTGTGAAGACCTAATTTGTAAAAATGCGTATTTGGCTTGCTTTTGAGGGCAAATCGTTACTTTTCAGGTATCTAAGTGCGCAAATAAAATTCAATGCGCTTGTTTTCTCGTTTGCTCCGCGAGCCAGCTCTTCATGTGCACTTCCAGAATGTCCAATGGAACCGATCCTTCTTCAAGAACCGCATCATGAAACGAACGAACATTAAATCCCGCTCCAAGTGCTTGCTCTGCTTCGTCTCGCAGCTCGCGAATTTTCAATTGCCCTAGCTTATACGCCAGCGCCTGACCCGGCCACACGATATATCGATCTACTTCCACGGAAATGTCCTGATCCGTCTTCCCCGTGTTCTCTCGAAAATAATCAATCGCTTTTTGTCGCGTCCAGCCTTTCGAGTGCATTCCCGTATCGACTACCAACCGCACGGATCTCCACATTTCATAACTGAGTTGCCCGAATTTTGAATAAGGATTCTTGTACATTCCAAGATCCTCACCCAGACTCTCTCCGTACAGTGCCCAGCCTTCCACAAAAGCGGAATAGCCGATGTGCCGGCGAAATTCCGGAACATCCTCCATTTCCTGCGCCAGGGAAATCTGCAGGTGATGTCCCGGAACAGATTCGTGCAACGATAACGCTTCCATCTCCCACTTCGGCCGCGCCGCAAGGTTGTATGTGTTCACAAAATAGCTGCCTGGCCGGCCCGCTGGCGGCGCGCCAGGCTGGTAATAAGCCGTTGTCTGCGATGGCGCTTTAAACGCCGGGATGGGTGTCACCCCATACGGCAGTCGAGGCAGTTTGCCAAACTCGTGCGCCAGTTCCGGATCAATTTTCTTCACGATGATCCGGTAACCGTTAACCAGGTCATCCGCCTTTTCGTAATAAAACTGTGGATCCGTGCGCAGAAACTCCGTGAACTCATGAAAACTGCCTTTGAATCCCACAGATTGGATCACTCTGTCCATTTCCCCGTGGATGCGTGTCACCTCTGTCAGTCCAATTTCATGGATCTGCTCAGGCGTTAGACGCGTTGTTGTCTGCCAATGGACATGAAACTTGTAAGCCGCTTTTCCATCCGGCAGCGCAGTCGCGGCAATGTCCTCGCGGCAACCGGGAATATACTTCGCCACCAGATATTCATGCAGCTTCTGAAACGCTGGCACAATCGAACTTGAGTACATCCGCTTCGCGCGATCCGTAAGCTTGCTGCTGTCCGCCGCCGAAAAACCTGCCGGAAACTCCGTAAACGGCTCCAGTAGAGCGCTCTTTAGGGGATCCGCCGGAATCAAGTCCGTAACCTGTTTCGGCACGTCGCGCATCGTGATTTTCGGCGGCGTGTAACCTCGTTTCATTCCTTCCTGCAGATTTCCAAGAGTCTGCTCGACCACGCTCGGCAACGCTTCCAAACGCGCAACCATGTCCTCGTAATCGGAAACCTTTTCGCGCGGCATGGTCGCCAGCGTTTCCGCCGCGCCCTGTTGAATCCCGCCCATCTGGTTCAACGGCATCCACCGGTTCGCCGGCGTCACCCCACGAAAGGGCATCGGATCATCACCGTACTGCAGCCCTTCAACCGCGGTTTCCAGCAGCTCACGATACAGATTGAAATTCAGTTGCTCACTGGCAGGCAATGACTCCTTCTTGAAATTCTGTAGCGTCGCCAGGCTTTCCCGCAAATGCTTCACCCGTGCATCAAACCCCGCTGGCGATTCATCGGTCCAGTGTCGGTTTTGTCCCGGGAAACCGACTGCGGTCGCCATTTCCGGGTAATCCTGCATCCAACGCTCCCAATCTTCCGTCAGAAAAACTCGAAATCGCTGCCCTGTCGCCGCCTTCTCTTTAGTAGCTCCACTTTGCGCCAGCACCACCATCGGCAAAAACAAAAGCATCGGCAAGAGGGAATAGGCCATCGAAGGGAAGTTGCGAATCATGCATTTCTCCCAGTCGAAGGAACAATTTCTTTGTCTCGTTCTCGCGCCAGGAACACGATAAGCCTTGCGGTTTCCTCGACGCCCATCGCGGTATTATCGATCAGCACCGCGTCGGCTGCTCGAACCAACGGGGATACTTTGCGTTCCCGGTCCCGCTTATCCCGTTGGCGCACTTCTTCTAGCACTTCGATAATCGTCATTGCTTCGCCCTTTTCCTGGTGTTCTTTCCAACGGCGCTCTGCGCGCGCCTCTACGCAAGCCTCCAGAAAAATCTTCACCTCCGCATGGGGGAAGACCACTGTTCCAATATCCCGCCCTTCCATCACCACCCCACCTCCCTGCCCTGCGCGCTGCTGCTCCGACACCAGAACTCGCCGCACCCCCGCAATCGTGGCCAGTCGCGAAGCTGCCTGTGCCACTTCCCCGCTCCGGATCTCGAAGGTAACCTCGCTCCCGTCCAGAAACACACGATTCTTCATCCCAGCTGCTTCCTGTTCAGGTGTTGGTGATTTCAATTCGATGTGCGTTTCACGGGTCAACGCTTCGAGCGAAGCTTCCTTATCCACCGAAATCTTGTGCTCGCAGCGCCTTCAGCGCCACTGCACGATACATGGCTCCGCTATCCAGGTAGAGATAGCCAAGCATTGCGGCAACCCGCCGGGCTACGGTGCTCTTTCCTGATCCTGCAGGCCCGTCAATAGCAATCGTCAGTTGCGGAGACATGCTCTGAGTTCCTGATGTTTGATCTCTGATTACTGATTTCGACAAAGTGTCAACCGCGGCTGAAAATACTTAGAATCCCATTACGTTGTATCCGCAATCCACGTAGATCGTCTCTCCCGTAATCCCAGACGCCGCCTCAGACAGCAGGAACGCCGCAGTTCCGCCGACTTCCGCCGGATCCACGTTCCGCTTCAGCGGCGCGCGCTCCGCGTGCGCTTTCAGCATTTCACCAAGCTGCGAAATGCCCCGCGCTGCTAGCGTCTTGATGGGCCCTGCTGAAATCGCATTCACGCGAATCCCCTTTGGCCCAAGATCATTACTCAGATATCGCACCGTGGCCTCCAGCGCTGCCTTCGCCACGCCCATCACGTTGTACTTTGGCACTACCTTCTCCGCACCATAGTACGTCATGGTCACAATCCCGCCTCCCGCGCTCATCAGCGGTGCCGCCGCGCGCGCTACCGCAATCAACGAATACACGCTCACATCATGGGCAATTCGAAATCCCTCCCGTGACGTGTTCACGAATTCACCTTTCAACTCTTCCGCCGGCGCGTACGCTACGCTATGTACCAATCCATTTAGCACTCCATACTTCGTCTTCAATTCTTCAAAAAGCTTTGCAATCTGCTCGTCGAACGAAACATCGCACATGAACCCTTCCGCGCCCGGCAACTCCGTCACCAGGTCTTTGGCCTCCTGCGCCATCCTCTCGTTCTGGTACGTAATCGCCAGTCGCCAGCCCGCCTCGCTCAGCTTCTGCGCAATCGCCCACGCAATGCTGCGTTTGTTGGCCAGCCCGAAGATCACCGCCGTCTTCTGTCCTTCGCTCACAATTCCCCCGGTAGTGTGTTTTCTTGCTTCAGAGCCTAACGCAATTTAAGATTAGTCCCACGAAGTCTATCAGCCTTCACTCGCCACTTCCTATATCCTGTGGAATGCCCGCTCAATCTCTTTCACAGAATACCGCAGCACCACCGGCCGCCCGTGCGGGCAACTCATCGGGCAATCGGTCTTGGCCAGTGCACCCAGCAGCCATTCCATTTTTGTATTATCCAGCGGCATATTCACTTTGATTGCAGCGTGGCATGCCGTACTTGCCGCGATCTTCGATTGCAGCGTGTCAATGGAAATCGCCGCGTTCTCGCGATCAATCCCATCCAGAATTTCTGTCAGCAAATGTTCTGCATCCGTCGCCACGATTCCTGCCGGCACCGCCTGGATCGCCACGCTCTTCGGTCCCATTGGTTCCACTTCGAATCCATTCGCTGTCAACTCCTCCGCGATTTTTTCATAGATCACCAGTTGCCGCGGCGCAAGCTCGATCACCATGGGCATGAGCATTCTCTGCGACTCCGTTTTACCCGCGCGTCGCGCTTCCAGGTGCTGCTCAAACAACACTCGTTCATGTGCCACGTGCTGATCGATGATCCAGAGCCCTTCCCCGTTGACCGCCACAATGAAGCTGGAGCTTACCTGTCCCAGTGGCTTCAAGTCTGCGATCTGATCAGGCCGCGGCAAGGTAGCGGGCACATCCATGCTGGCGCGAGAAAAATTTTCCGCCCAATTGACCGCGGCCCGATCGATCACCTGTCCCGCTCCTTCACTTAGCGAAGCATCGTGTTCGAACGGAAACCGCTGCGGCACTGGCTGCATTGGCGCCGAGGTCAGATCGAATCCGCCACCCGGCGCATAATCCGAACCCACTCCCGAACCAACCCCCAGCTCCTCTATTGCGGGAATCATGGCGCGCGGTACTCCCGAATTCGCATTCGTCCCCCCGTACCCGCCCGCAAACGTCGCAGCCGGCGGGGCCGGGTTGGGCGCTATCGTCGCCGCAGCCGCAAAACTGGCAATGGGTCGCGCGCGCATCAACGCCTGCCGAATTGCATCCCGCGTAAAGTCGTGCACAAACTGGGATCGCCGGAAGCGCACCTCGATCTTTGCAGGATGCACGTTCACATCCACCTCGTCATACGGCATCTCGAGAAACAAAAGCGTCGCTGGAAATACAGTCGACGGCAAAATATTTCGATACGCCTCGTGAATCGCGTGCAAAATCAACCGGTCGCGCACCAGCCGTCGGTTAACGAACACGTAGATGCCGTTGCGATTTGGCCGCTGAATTTCCGGACGTGATGTGAACCCGGTCACCGTGAGCGTGGCAGCTTCTTCCCCCGCTTCCATTTCCGGCTTTGTGATCGCGGCACGAAATGGCGCCGAAGTCGCTGGGATCTCCACCAACTCATCCAGCGCTTGTCGCCCGAATAGTTGGTAAACCCGGTCCGCCAGCTTCTCCACCGGTGGACAATTGACAATTTCCTGCGTCGGTGTTGTCAGCGTGAATTGCTTCCCAGGATTCGCCAGCGCGTAATGTGTAACCAGTGACGCAATGTGCCCAAGCTCAGTCGTATCCGACTTCAGGAATTTCCGCCGCGCCGGCAGGCAATAAAACAGGTCCGCCACGCTGATGGTTGTCCCCGCCGGCAGCCCTGCGGGCTTCACTCCGACGAGCTTTCCTCCCGCGAACTCCACGCGCGTACCCTCGGCTTCGTTGCCGTCGCGCGTTTCCAGCAACAGCCTCGACACCGCCGCAATCGAAGGCAGGGCCTCACCTCGAAAACCGAGTGTCGCAATCGACAGCAGATCATCCGCCGTGCGTAGCTTGCTGGTCGCGTGCCGTTCGAAAGCCAGCAGCGCGTCATCGTGCGCCATCCCGTGCCCGTCATCGATTACGCGGATCATCCGCTTCCCGCCCACCTCTGTTTCGATCCGCACCGAAGTAGAGCCCGCGTCCAGCGCATTCTCAAGCAACTCCTTCACCACCGACGCCGGGCGCTCCACTACTTCGCCCGCCGCGATCTTATTCGCCACTGCTTCCGGCAATATGCGTATCCGATTCATGAGCCCTTAATCTGTATTCCCAGCTGGTCAAGCTGTAGCTTGTCCACTTCGCTCGGCGACTCGGCCATCAAATCCACCGCCGCCGTTGTTTTCGCGAATGCAATCACTTCTCGAATCGACTTTTCTCCCGTCAGCAGCATCACCACGCGGTCCACTCCCAAAGCAATCCCCCCGTGCGGTGGCGTCCCATACATCAGCGCATCCAGGAAAAATCCAAACCGCCTCCGCTGCTGGTCTTCCGTCAATCCCAGCGCCTTGAACAGTCGCTCCTGAATATCCTGCCGGTGAATTCGAATGCTTCCCGAGCCAAGTTCATAGCCATTCAGAACCAGGTCATAGCCCTTCGACCGCACCTCCCACGGTGCTGTCTCCAGCTTTTCCAAATCTTCATCCACGATCCCGGTGAACGGATGCTGCGCGCTCACCCACGCCTTGTCCGCCTCGCTCCATTCAAACAGCGGGAAACCTGTCAGCCACAGGAATTTCCACTGCGTCTTGTCGATCAATCCCAAAGCTTCGCCGAGTTGCAGCCGCAATTGTCCCGCCACCAGCGCCGCGGCTTCCGTTCCCTTGATCTGTGTCTTCGCTGAAACCGCAACCACCATGTCGCCCGTTTTCGCACCGCAAGCTTCCGCAAGCTTCTTCACATTTTCCGCGCCAATCAGTTTTTCCACCGTCGACGTCGTCCCCTCCGCCGCCAGTTTCGCGAAATACGCCCCGCGCGCGCCCGCCGCCTTCGCCTTCTCCGTCAAATCGTCCAACTGCTTTCGCGAATATCCCGCCGCACCCGGCGCCGCGAACGCAAACACATTGCCTTCGATCTGCAGCTTCTGCTTCGCCTCCGTCGGAAACGCCTCCGTCACTTCGTGCAGCTCCATGCCAAAACGCAAGTCCGGCTTATCGCTTCCGTACTTGCGAATCGCTTCCTTATACAACATGTGCGGGAACGGCGCTCCCGCTTTGATCCCTGCCACCGCGCAAGCGCGCACCATCACGTTTTCGATCACGCTGAAGATATCTTCCTGCCTCGGGAAGGACATCTCCAAGTCCAGCTGCGTAAATTCCGGCTGACGGTCAGCGCGCAGGTCTTCGTCGCGGAAGCACTTTACGATCTGAAAATAGCGATCCATCCCGCCAATCATCAGAATCTGCTTGAAGATCTGCGGCGACTGCGGCAGCGCATAAAACTGCCCGTGATGCACGCGGCTCGGCACCAGGTAATCCCGCGCGCCCTCCGGCGTCGATCGCGTCAGCATCGGCGTTTCCACTTCGATGAATCCCATCTCGTCCATCACCTTGCGGATTTCCAAAATGATCTTGTGCCGGAGCGCCAGATTCTGGTGCGGCTTTGGTCGGCGCAAATCCAAATAGCGGAAGCGCAGGCGCGTCTCTTCCGCCACGTTAATTTCGTCCTCCACGGGAAATGGCGGCGTCTTTGCTGTGTTCAAAATGTGCATTTTCGCGGCGGCCAGTTCCACTTCTCCAGTCGCAAGCTCCGGATTCGCTTTCGCGCGCTTAAGAATCTTTCCTTCCACGGCCACAACGAATTCGCTGCGTGCGTGTTCCGCTTTCGCGTGCGCCTCCGGCTGCGTCTCTTTGTTGAACACCACTTGCACGATTCCCGTGCGGTCGCGCACATCCAGAAACAGCAAGTTCCCCAGGTCGCGCCGTCCGTGCACCCAACCCATAATCGTGGCATCGCGCCCCGCATCCGTGGCGCGCAACACCCCGCAGTAATGTGTTCGTTTCAAATTTCCCAGAAAGTCCAGCACGTTTATGTTTCTCCCAAATTTCCCCTGAACTCTCATGTTTCTTCAGGAGGCCAGAGTCTTCAGCCCCGGCGCAATGCCTCGAAAGCGAATGGGCTTTGGCTCCTGAAGAAAGCCTTTCCGTGGGTTCTCAAAACTCTGCTCCGTCCTCAGACTGAAACCGAATCAGCGCTCAGGATGACGCTTCCCTGCTTTGCCTCAAAAACTCCAGTAACTCCGCCTCACCGAATTTCTGCTGCGTTCCGCTCCGCCAGCGTCTTCAGCGTCCACTGCCCCGTCGCCACTTCATCGTCGCCCAGAATCAATGCATAGCGCGAGCCGAGCTCGTCCGCTTGTCCCAACGCCTTGCCAAATTTCTGCTCCACCGGCGGCAATTCTACGCGAAAACCCTGCTTGGCGCATCGTTCGCGCCGCATGAATCGCCGTCGCCAGCGCCTTCTCACCCATCCAAGCAACGTAAACGTCGCGCCCCTTCGCCACTTCGCCTTTTCCAGCTTCCTGCAAGGAAAGGATCAACCGGTCTTCGCCAATCGCAAAGCCAATTCCCTTCGTCGGCAATCCGCCAAGCAATTCCACCAGCCCATCATACCGCCCGCCGCCACACACCGCATTCTGCGAGCCCAGTCCCTGCGCGGTGATCTCAAATGTCGTGCGCATGTAATAGTCCAGCCCGCGCACCAGCCGCCAACTCTCTTTGTACACCACGTACGCAAATCCAATTGCCGCTTCAATTCCGCATACTGCCTCGCGCAGTCGGCGCATAGGTGGTCCGCCGATCTTCGGCAGCTTCGCGATAATCTCCTTGCTCCGCCTCCAACTTCGAATCCAACACCCGCAACGGGTTCGTCTCGATCCGCCGCTGGCTATCCGGCCCAAGCTTGTCTTTCACCTTCAACAATTCCGCGCGCAATACCTCAACGTACTTAGGCCGGCATTCGCGGCACCCAATCGAATTAATCTCTAATTGCACGCCCGGCAAGCTCCAACCGCGCGAAAAACGCCATCACCATCTCGATCACTTCCGCGTCAGTGGCCGCATCCTTGAAAATATCCTTCGCGCCACCCTGGCCCGGCTGGATCGCCTCCAGCACCTCCGCGCCAATCTGGTAAAACTGCCGGTATCTCCCCTTCTGCGGCCGCTCCCGCCGAAACATCGGCCCCGATGTAGTACAGCTTCACCGGCTGCGGCAGCGCATGCATCCCATGCTCGATATACGCCCGGCACACCGAAGCCGTCGCCTCGGGGCGCAGACGAAGAACATCGCCAAACCGCAAATGTTGCAGGGCCTCTTTAGTTGCTTCAGGGAATCTCCAAACGCAATTCGTCTGCGACGGCCTGGCTCACATTAAAGCGCGATCCTGCTGATTCATTGCGCTAAACAAGCACGGACTTGTTGCAGCTTTCTCTCGTTTTCTGACGCTTGGGAATTTCTGCATTCGGCAATGTGCGATCCGGACTAGATGTCAATGTATGAAAGAACGGATTGCTCGAACTGGTCTCAAATCTGAGGCTCAAACCAGGGCTAATGCTCTTTCGACGAGATAAGTCTGCGCGGTATTGCTGCAAGTTCAATCCAGCCATGGTCCTCGAAAGACATACATCTCTTTTGAAACGATGTCCGTCTCGCCGCCCACCGCCCGCGCAAACAATTCCGTTGGCTCAAAAATCGGCGGACGAATCTCGCCGAATCCATACGTGCCAAACACTTCGCGCGCCGTCTGCTCCACCTGGTTCCACAACTCCGTCTCCGGTGGCAACAAATCCCGCGTTCCTTTAATCGCTTGAAATTTTCGTTTTTCCGTCATGAGGAATGCGCCGGCCAAACCGCTCAGCCTTTGTAATTGCTCCAATCCACTTTCTCGCCCCGCTGCTGTCGCTTCGGCGCGATAAATCTCTCTGTACCCAGCGTAGCGCTTGGCATACATCGCAATCGTCTCGATATCCGCCTGCGCCAGTCCTCCTTCACCTTTCCCGGCGAGCCCATCACCAGACTCCCCGGTGGTATCACGGTTCGCTCAGTAATCAAGGATCCGGCCGCGATGATGCTGTTCGCTCCCGATCACCGCTCCATTCAAAATTGTGCAACGCATCCCGATCAGCACATTCGACTCAATCGTGCACCCGTGCAAAGTCACCGAATGCCCTACCGTCACTTCATCGCCCAACACTAGCGGGTACTGATCCTTCATCACGTGCAGCACGCTGCCGTCCTGAATATTCGTTCGGTTACCGATCATGGATGTAGTGTACGTCACCGCGAACCACGCACATCGGCCAAACGCTCGATTCCTCGCCGATCACCACGTCGCCAATAATCACCGACGCTCGGTCGATATACGCCGAAGCGGCAATTTGCGGCCATTTCCCGCCGTACGCACGAATATCAGCGCCGCTGCTCAGGGATCCCTCTGGAATCTCGTAAGTTGTTTCTGTTCAACAATATACGGCGCGCCAAAGGAATCGCACGCCATCTCGTATTCTTCAAGATAGCATCCGCTTCACCCTGCTGACAAGGAATGGGCCTGCTAAGCGAGAACTTCTAGCCGCAAGGTCTATCCGTCAGGCAAAAACTCAACCCACCGTCATCCTGAGCAGCGCGTCGTTTGCGCCGCGAAGGATCTCAACCAAAACAAAGTGCAATACTTCGCGAATACTGCGCGATGCCGGTGGCGATCACGCGCAAAACCCAGGCTCTCAGCCCCAGCGCTTGATCTTTAGCCACACTTTTTCCAGGTCACCGAATTTTGCCCGCCGGCACAAATATACATCGATGTGCTCATAAGGCATCGACAGCGGATGCGCGGCCCTGCCCACCAGCTCCACCTCCTCGAACAATTCCTGTAGTCGCTCGGCATCCGGTCGCCCATCACGATCAAGCACTCGCCCGTAAAACTCGTGCGGTCCCCAATAAAAATAATTCTGGTGCCCGGAGATCGCGGGAGGCAATCCCATCTTCCGACCAAAAAAATCAATCGCGCCAGCCTGCCCGTAATTCTGTCCAAAGATGCCGCAGGTCTTCTGCTCTTCCGGCGGAAGCTTGTGGTAGGCATCCGCAACCACTTGCGTCATCTCTTTCCAGCCAAACTGATCGGCGTAGATCTGCGGCAGCGGCCCCATCTCATGATTCTCCAGCCGCACCGGCGCCAGACGCAGAAACTTCGAATAAGCGATGTATTGGTCCACGGTAAGCATCGGAAAATAGGCGAACGGCGCAAGAACTACCCCTGTCATCACCAGCAGCGCGATGTACGCCGGCCTCAGCCAGCGACCACCTCTGCAACTGTGCGAACCAGCGCTCGAACACCAATCCTCCTCCCGCAAACAGCATCGGGTACGCCGGCGCCGGGTAATACATCCGACCGTGCATCGTCAGCATGCAAATCATCAGTACCACGTAAGCGATGCCCAATACCCGCCAGCCCTTTCCGGTCACGATCGCGCAGAAGCTCAATCAATCCCGCAATCCACACCGGCACCGCCAGCGGATGCAAAATGAACGCCTGCACCAGCAGGAACATCCCCGGTCCCATTTCCGTGTTCCGGCCGCTCTGCTGTACGTTTCGCAGCAGTTCGACGGTAGGAAAGTGACGATGAATTTCCCAAAGTAAGTTGGGCAGAAAGATCAGGAACGCGATAAGGCCGCCCAGCCAGATCCACGGCTTGCGGAACTGCTTCCGCTGCGAAGTGAGCAGCAGGCCCACAAAGACCCCAAACCCGAAGAACAGCATGGAATGTTTATTCAGTAGCCCAATGCCGCAAATCGCGCCAAACAGCAACCAAAGTCTTTGGCTACCTCCACTGAAAATCTTTAGCGCTACGAAAGCTGCGCCCATCCAGAAAAGTGACTCGAACACGTTCATCGTCAGGAGTGAATCGAGCCCCAGGTAGATCGGCGCCATTGCCACGCATACGCACGCCAGCGCAATCCCAAATCGCCGCGCGCCCAGCTCACGCGCAATCAGCCAGTCAATAGTACGCGCAAGCCCGCCGCCACCGCGGGCAAAAAATGCAGTGCGGAGAGCGAATCGCCCAACGTCACTCGCTCCAGCCAGGTAATCACGGCGATCAGCGGCGGCTGGTCCACATATCCCCAGGCCAGATGCTGGCTGCACGCCAGGTAATACAACTCATCCACAAAATACCCATAGCGCCCGCTGACCAGCATATGCGCCGCGAACAAGGCAAAAGACAGCCCGCCCAGAAGTGCCCATACTCCTGGACGGGCGTCTTGGGCGCGTTTGGGAGGATTGGATTCGACCGGTACGGATCCGCTCATAGAAACGCCCTCATTTCTTGGAAACGTTTCTGCATCCCAGGAAAGTTCCGTGATGATGCCGAAGCAATTAGAAATGAAGCTATTTGAAAATGGCTATTTCGTCGTTTAATCGATTTGCACGGTCGGCCCGCCAGACGTCGCGCCAACTTCAGCAAGCCGCGCGGTTACTGCCTTTGCCACTCGGTAAATACTCTGCGCCGCAGGAGCCGATTCTCCCAACGCCGCAACGGGTTTGCCCGTGTCGCCACCAATTCGGATCCGCGGATCGATTTCCACTTCGCCCAAAAGCGGCACGCTATATTCGATAGCCGTCTTCGTGCCTTCGCCGTGTCCAAAAATATCCGCCGGCTTGCCGCAATGCGGGCAACGGAACGTGCTCATGTTCTCCACCACGCCCAACACTTCCACGTTTACTTGCCGGAACATTTCAATCGCCTTGCGAACATCTGCTAACGCCACTGTCGATGGCGTCGTCACTATCACGACTCCAGTAACCGCTACCGTCTGAATCAACGTTAACTGCACGTCACCAGTTCCCGGCGGCAAATCAATCACCAAATAGTCCAGTTCGCCCCATTCCACGCTGACGCAAAAACTGCGTAATCACGCTATGCAGCATCGGCCCGCGCCAGATCACGGGCTTATCCCCCGGATTCAGCAGGCCCATCGAGATCATCTTGATCCCTTGCGCCTGCACCGGAATGATGCGCTGTTGCCCTGTCGCCATCGGCTCTGCCGTCGAGCCCAGCATGATCGGCACGTTCGGCCCGTAAACGTCCGCATCCAGCAACCCAACCGCGTTCCCAAGTTTTGCCAGCGCCAGCGCCAGATTCACTGCAACCGTGGTCTTTCCCACGCCGCCCTTGCCGCTGGCGACCGCGATAAGATTTTTTACACCCGGAATCGGCTGGCGTTCCGGCATCTGTCCTGGCATCGCCCCTGGCGGCATGTTGGATCCTTCCCTTTCAGAAACCGGCCTTATTCGCACGCTGCTTGCGTTCTTCTCTATTTCAATACTTCTTTACTTCATTGTTTTTGTTTTTCTACGCATTTGCGCCGTGGCACTTCTTGTATTTCTTCCCCGATCCGCAAGGACAAGGTTCATTGCGCCCCACTTTCGCCCCCGCGCGAACCGGCTTCGGCGCTTCCGCCTGACCAGCGCCTGTCTGATACTGCAAATCGCGTTGCTGCCGTTCCTGCCGTTTCTCAAGTGCCCGTGCAAAATCAGGCAAACGTTGCGGTGCCGCTTCCTCGGCGCGCGCCGCGGCACTCGCGGCTGCCGCAATCGCTGTCGGCGGATGCTGCCGTGGAGGCTCCGGCTGCGGCGCTCTCGCCTGTGCCGGCTGCGCTTCCTGCTGAATCTGTACATGGAACAGGTAGCGCACCGTTTCGTTGTCGATGCGCGCCATCATGTCTTCAAACAGCACGAACGCTTCTTTCTTAAATTCCACCAGCGGATCTTTCTGCCCGTAACCGCGCAGCCCGATCCCTTCCTTCAAATGGTCCAACGAAAGAAGATGGTCTTTCCACTGTGAATCGACCACGTCCAGAATGATTCGCCTCTCCAACCAGCGCAGCAGATCCGGACTAAATTGCTTTTCCTTTTCCGCGTAACGCCCCGTGATTGCACTCGCTATCGCTTCCGACAACTGTTCGTGATTCAGCGTGGTCGGATCGGCGCCCGCCGCTTTTGCATCGATCCCAAACTGGGTATGGATCTCCGCCAGGAATTGCGCCGTATTCCACTGGCCGGGATGCTGCTCCTTCGGGCAATACGTGTCCACCAACTCGCGCGCCACATCTTCAGCAATGCCCAGCACGTAGTCTCGTTGATCCTTGCCTTCCAGCGCGGAGCGGCGAATCGCATAAATCGTTTCGCGCTGCTTGTTCATTACATCGTCATATTCCAGCAAGTGTTTGCGCGCATCAAAGTTTTGCGCTTCCACGGACTTTTGCGCGTTCTCAATCCGGCTGGATATCAATTTCGACTCGATCGGCACTCCTTCCGTCATTCCCAGGCGGAACATCAACTGTTTAACCCGCTCTCCGCCGAAGATGCGCATCAAATCATCTTCCAGGGAAAGGAAGAACCGAGAGGATCCCGGATCGCCCTGGCGCCCCGCGCGTCCGCGCAACTGGTTGTCGATGCGTCTTGCTTCGTGGCGCTCGGTTCCTAAAATGTGCAGCCCCCCCAGCGCCACTACCTCATCGTGCTCGGCTTTGCACTGCTCGGCAAATTGTTCGTACATGGGTGCCCATTGGTCCTGCGGCACTTGAAAGATCTTGCCTTCGTGCTGGAACAGCACCATCGGCACAGCCGGTTGCACGCTGTCTCCGTCCGCGCTCTCCACCCCGATGACCGCGGGCGCCGCCGCATATGGCATAGCCAGCTTGTTCTTCAAGAAATATTCACGCGTCATGGCTTCCGGATTTCCACCCAGCAGAATATCCGTGCCGCGGCCCGCCATGTTCGTCGCCACCGTTACTGCACCCTTGCGGCCCGCCTGTGCAACGATACGCGATTCGCGTTCGTGTTGCTTCGCGTTCAATACCTGGTGCTGAATCCCCGATTTCTTCAACAGCTCCGCGATGGTTTCCGATTTCTCAATCGAAATCGTGCCCACCAGCACCGGTTGCCCGCGCTCGTGATACTGTCGGATCCCATTCGCCAGCGTATTGTCTTCCTGCAGGATACCGTTCACCACCGCTTCAAACTTCTCTTTTTCCGTCCGGTACACCACGTCACGATTCTCGATGCGAATCAGCGTCCGGTTGGTCGGCACCACCACAACGTCCAGGTTGTAGATCTTGCCGAATTCCGCTGCTTCCGTTTCCGCCGTACCGGTCATCCCCGACAATTTCTTGTACATGCGGAAGTAATTCTGAAACGTAATCGTCGCCAGCGTCTGATTCTCCCGCTCGATCTTTACGCCTTCTTTGGCTTCCACCGCCTGGTGCAAGCCATCCGACCATCGGCGTCCTGGCATCTGGCGGCCCGTGAACTCATCGACGATGATCACCTCGCCGTCTTTCACCACGTAGTCCACGTCCAGCTTGTACAGCGAATGCGCGCGCAATGCCTGGTACACGTGGTGCATCAGCTCCACGTTGGCAATATCGGAAAGGTTCGTAATCCCCAGCAACCGTTCGCACTTGTTGAAGCCTTCTTCCGTCAAAGTCGCGGTGCGGTGTTTCTCATCCAGCGTGAAATCAATATCCTTGATGAGTTTGGGAATGATTTTGTCGATCTTGAAATACTTGTCGGTCGATTCTTCCGACGGTCCTGAAATGATTAGCGGCGTCCTCGCCTCGTCGATCAGGATGGAGTCGACTTCATCCACGATCGCGAACTGGTGCCCGCGCTGTACGCAGCTAGCCAGGTCGTACTTCATATTGTCGCGCAGGTAATCAAATCCAAACTCGTTGTTCGTCCCGTACGTCAGGTCCGCCGCGTAGGCCGCGCGCCGCTGTTCGTCATCCAGGTCGTGCACGATCACGCCGACGGTCAATCCCAGCGCCTTGTACAGCGGGCTCATCCATTCCGCGTCGCGCCGCGCCAGGTAATCGTTCACCGTTACCAGATGTACGCCTTTGCCAGCCAACGCATTTAACGCCGCGGGCAATGTCGCCACAAGCGTTTTCCCTTCACCCGTCTTCATTTCCGCGATCTTCCCGTCGTTCAGGACCATTCCACCGATCAACTGCACGTCGAAGTGACGCATCCTCAGAAAGCGGCGCCCCGCTTCTCGCACCAGCGCAAATGCGGGAACGATCACCGGCCCCAGTGCCTTCTGCAACTCTTCCTTATATGACGGCTCCGCCGGGTCGGCGTCCTTCAATTGCTCTTGCACCTGCGTCTTCAGCGCCGCGAACCGCTCTTTCAATTGCCCATCGCTCAGCGCCTGCACTTCTGCTTCTTGAGCATTAATAGCCGCAACCACTGGCTGGAGCTTCTTGATGTCCCGCTCGTGCTTAGTGCCGATAAATCGAGCGACGACGCGGTCTAGTATTTGTGCTGCTTCCATGGGTGGTTCGCCGTCTCCTGACGGACATGAGATGAATTCGACACCTGCACAGGCCGGAAAAACCAGCCTAGTACAAACACTTTATTGTAACTGGTTAGATGCGCCACCGCCAAGATTCGCCACGTGCCGCAAGCAAAATCTGCAGTCGCATGGGTTCCCTGATACGGTCACGAACACCCGGAAGCTAATGAACGTGACGGGACTTCAAAACGTACGGGGCCGCCGTGGTTCTCGTACGGTCTACCCCATGCGTCGTCAAGCGCGCCCCCAAGCAGGCAGCTCCAACACTTGGTTTTCTGATTTGTTCTCTGACTGCATATGCAGTCATTTCAACACAACCTTGCTGGTCAGCGCACGATAAAGGCGCTCCACTTGTGCGCTGTCCCGCCGCCTCGAATCGCTCAATCCCCGCAAAGCTCACACAATCTGCACCAGATCCGGGGGGCAATCTCGCAAATTTTCCATTGAAATACTCGTCTCCGACTTTAGCGCATTCTCCGCTGGCACCATCCCAAAACTGCGATTGCGCCCCTCTCGCTTCGCCAGATACAGTGCCTTATCCGCAAGTTCAATCACGTTATCAATCGACAGTAGACCCGAATCCTCTCGCAACCACGGGAACGGCGCCCAACCGATCGAACACGTTTTGTGCACTTCCACGCCGTTGCCCACATCGAAGGGCAGTTCCCGAATCGCCTCCAGCACTCTGCCACAGAGTAGCGAGGCATTTTCCCGGTCCGTTGTCCGGCACACCAGCAAAAACTCCTCCCCGCCCCACCGCACCAGATCGTCCGAACGCCGCATCACCGAAGCGATCCGTTTCGCCACTTCCTGCAACAACCGATCGCCTGCTGCGTGTCCCAACTCGTCGTTCACCCGCTTAAACCGGTCGATATCCACCAACACGAAGATCAACTCCCTGCGCGGGGCGGGTGTCGCCGATGGATCCAGGGATTTCAGATGCGACCGTAGTGTCTGGGCAATGTCCGTCGAAATCGTTTCGTAAAAATAGCGGCGATTCCTTGTTGAAGTCAGCGGGTCCGTCAGCGAAATCTCCTCAAGTTCTTTATTCTTCTGCAGCAACTCTGCGTTCCTTTGGGCGACTGCCTGCTCCAGTTCCCTTCGCCTGCGGCTTTCTGTTCGCGTCCTCAACGACACGAATCCCCACACGGCTATCAAAAAAAATGCGATCGCCGACCCACGCGCCCACCAGGTCTGCCAGAAGCTCGGCCGCACCCGGAGCCTGAAGCTCGCTTGCGACGCAATCGCCCGGGTTTCCTGCTGCCAGCACTGAACATAAAACTCGTATTTTCCCGGAGGAATTGCCGCGTAGCGGATTTCCCGCAACTCCGTTTCTGTCGCCAACTCCTCCATGCCCTTCAATTGGTACCGGCAAGTTGTCCGTGACGGGTTGTCCAGATCCAAAGGAGTGAACTGGACCACAAGAGTGGCGTCTGACGCAGGCACTTCTGGAACGTCGGAGATCTTTCGCTCCACGCCACCCAATGTCACTGAAGTGAACATGACTCTTGGCGGCACTTCCTGTGTCACGCCGCCAGCCGGATGATACCGGGCCAGCCCTCGCGACGTGGCCACCACAAAACTCCCGTCTTTTTCTTCTCTCACCCCAGCCCAAGGGCTGACGTCGTCCCACAGCAATCCATCCGCGTGGTTCAACCGTTGCAATCGGCTATCGGCGTCCAGTATGGCTAGTCCATCTGTCCCGTTGAACCAGACCTTGCCTTTCGAATCGCGGAATATCACTGTCCAGTCCCAATTCCGATGATCGAATCGCGCGATGCCGCTCTTCGCAAGTTGCACATGGCTTACGCCGACTACATCGTTGTACCCAATCCAAACTTCATCATCATTCAGGGCCACCAAGCTGGTTACCGTTTGTCCGCGCAATCCATCCTTCGTCGTGATGGCCTTCCATTGCTTACCGTCGAAACGATAGAGTGCCCCTGGGCCCGTTCCCCACAACACACCGCTGGGAGCGAATGACAGAAAGTCAATCTCGCCAACCTCTGAAGGCAGCAAAATATCCTTGGGTTGAGCAAGGCCTTTTCCTGGAGTAAATCGCACCAGTCTCGTTCGCGTGCTTGCCCAGATACTTCCGTCAGGCGCGGCGTACACCGTTGAAAATGTACGTCCATAATACGAAGAGCTGACCGTGGTGGTGAAGTCTCGCGGGTCAATCCGTACCAGAGCACCGGTCGGCGTCACGCCCCAAACCGCTCCATCCCCGGCCAGCTGAATCTGCCGAATCTCTCGCGGGCCATTCCCCAAGGTGACTCTGTCCCAATGATGAGAAGCTTCTTCCCAAACTCCGATTCCCTTTCCTGTGCTTACCCATAGTCTGCCGCCGCGATCCCGCAGTGTCGACCACGTCGAATTGTCCGGCAGTCCTTCGGCGGTGGTCCAAGCGGACCACTCATGCACTCCTGGCAATCGGTCCAATCCGGTTCCCGATCCCGCGATCCACAATGTGCCTTCGCGGTCCTCGAGCGCACATTCCACATCATTGCTCGTGATTCCTTGACGATCCGTCAATACCTGCCATCGCCCTTCCTGTTTCCAATACAAGCCGGCGGAGGTTGGCACCAGCAAACGGCCCGCCTGGTCGATTGTGGGCTTGCCCTCTTCTTCGTTGGAACTCGCTATCACCGCCTTCTCGAGACTGATTTTGTGCAGTCGAGGGTCGAGGCTGGCCAGGTGTGTCGCCGTTCTCAACCACATCGTCCGACTGCCATCGAACAGCAGGGCGACCACGCGATCCTTCGGCAATCGCATTCCTGGGTCCACAACAAAGGCACTACCTCCCGGTTCCAAATGCGCCAGATGCCTGCCGGATGTAATCCAGATCGCGTCGTCAGGCCCGCGCACAATTCCAGCGCCGTTTTCTGGAATGCCTTCGGCCCGCCCAAACGTGTTCACCTTGGTCGCATTCTTTGGATCGATTCGCAGGACTCCGCCCTTGAATAGCAGAACGAAGACGACGCCTTGACTGTCCACCGCCAATATCTGATTCCCCGTTCCCAAAGGCATGGACGCCACAGGAATTTGCAGAGGTTCGAATTCTCCATTAACTAAGTGCGCGATTCCTCGATTTCCCGCAAACCATGGTGTCCCATCAGGCGCAATCAGTAAGTCCACTATGTAATGGCCTGTGATTCCTTCTACTTCACTCATCTTTCGCGCTCGCGCTCCATCAAATCGATAGAGGCCTGTCTGTGTACCGATCCACAGGAATCCCTGCGCGTCCTGTCCCATGCAGGTCACGGTTACCGCCGCCATCCCAAACTGATCTTCCAGCCTTTCAACGGTAAATCGGGGATTCGCAGGAAACGAAATTCGCGGCTGCTCTGCCATTGCCCCGCGCCATAGCGTCGCCGCACACAACAGCAGAATGATTCGCGATGGGAATCCCTTGAACACAGCAAAAACCGCCTTTGAACCCACTCGTGGCCTCAACTGCCGGGCGTCTAGACAGGGCCGTTCGCAATATGGTCAGAGTAAGAAGAGAATCTGCATGGAGTAAATCGAACAAAAGTACCGCAGTGTAGTACCTATGAATAGTTACTGAAAGGGTACGCATCGCGCGCTTAACTCATTGCAGGTACATGACTTATCGGTGTTCACTCGCGGGCGGGCCACCACACCCTTGGCTCTAGTCTCAAGCTTTCGATCTTCTTTCCATCTGTTCCAACAGCAGCTTTCGAAATTTGCCCCGCTCTTCCAAACTCATGTCTACGATCTCGAACGACATATCCTGCGCACGGTAATCCCGCATCAGCGCTGTTGCTTGCAGGTTCCGCAACCCAATCTGCATTCGCATTTGCACCTGCGTCCCAGGAGCCAGGTGCATGTTCATCGTGGCTAGGCCGCCTGTCATACTTGCTGTTTTGATCTCCAAACTACAGTTTTGTTTCAGATTTGTGCTGACTGCATGCATGTTTTTTTGCAGTTTCACACGAGGATGCCGACGCTGCCGCACAAACTTCGAATTTGCGGGCACGTATAACGGAGCCAGCGACATCTCGTCCTGCTCAATTCCACTCTTGGGCAGGAACTCCCTCTCCCAGGCGGGATCCAGTCTTTCCAATGCCTGCATTGCAGCTATCCGCAACTCCTGTGCGTACTGCCAGCCGAATATCTTTCGAGTCTCTACGATTCGCTTCAGCGTGCTGGTCGCCTCAGCCGCATCCAGTCTCCCGAGCGCCTCGATTGCCTTCACTCGCAGAAACGGCGCTGCATTTACTGGCAAGTCACCGTCCGCGATAGTCAACAACCGTCCCAGTGCCTCTCGATCCCCTGTCATCCCGATTTCATCAACCACCAACGGCATCACCAGTGGATCTACGTGGTCCAGAATCGCCAGGAGAACCCGGCAGCATCCCTGCGCCCCACTGGCTGCAAGCTGTCGCACAATTCTGTCTTGCGCCGTTCGTGGAAAATCCTTTACCCTCCCGGGCAAAAACACTTCCGTCGCTTGAGAGTCGAGTCTTGTCAACAAACCCACCATTTCCACAGCTTCCGCGTGCGGACCGCCCCGCACCGTGCTTCGCAGATATTGCACTGCCTCTTCGCCCAGGTCGTGCGCCAGATTCGCCACGTTTTCCACGTCATCCCGCAACTGGCACCGATTAAACCGCATCGCGAGCTGTTCCATAGCCGTCTGTGGCAACTGCCTCAACACCCCGGTTAATCCAATCGAAATTTGCCGTGCGCGCAGCGCCTCTTCCACGAATTCCGGTACACGTTCTTCAATTCCCATTTTCGAGCGCAAGGTCTTCGCGATTCCCGGCCGTTGCGACTCCACTCCAACCAGCAGGTCCAGCGCCTGCTCCATCGCTGGGAAGCACCGCTGTGTGGCCGCCTCCTGGCTCAATCGCACAAACGCAGCGCTCACAAGGGACTGTAAATCCTGATCCTGCTCCACGCTCAAGCGAAGTCCGACGTGTCGCAGGGCCTCTGACAGCAGCTTGGGGTCGGCTTGGGCATATAATTCGGCCATCTCCGATAGTCCCGTCGCTGCGCGCTTTCGCGCGTCCGGCTCCTCACTGTCGGCACACCTGGCATAGTTCTGCAGAATGCTGATCGCTTCGGCGATGTTTCCTTGCCCGATCAGCTCTGATACGTATGATTGAACGTTCTTCGGTGGAATGGCCCACGCTTCTTCCGAAAGAAGCACTTCCCTCTTCGCACTCTCTGGCACCGATGCCCAGAATTGCCGGTCCAGAATCTCGCGGTGAGATTCAACCAGTAGCCCTGCCTCCGCCATCTTGTCTTCGTGCTGCCCCAGGATCTTTCGCAGGCTTTCCACTTCCTGATGCATGCGATCCAGCATCTGCCGCACGGCATTGACTTTCACTTCCCCGCGTTCGAACCGCTCCAGTGCAAAACGGATCGCGAGGTGTTCCGCAAGTTGGACGAGCACATTCTGGTCGAGCTTATGATGTTTGCCCTGCTCTGCAATTCCCGCCAGCGCGTTTCGTAGCATTTCCTGCGCGCTAACTGGCATCTGTGTGACTTGTTGTTGGAACTCCACTGCCGCTCCTGCTGCGTTCTCCCCCGCTTCCATTTTGCCCAGGGTAGTCAACGCTCGCAAAATCCGGCAGATTTCCTCCTCTCCTGGCTCACCCCAACCCGCCGCCTCTCTTTCCCCTTTTCCAGTACCGCTCCCCGCGTTCGGCCCGCCGCCAACTCCGCCGTTTCCGGTTCCGCTTCCGGTCCCCGACCCAAGCCCATTCCCATAACTGCTTTCAATTCCAGATCCTATGCCACTTCCTCCTCCCCCGCTGTAGAAACTCGCAGAGCCTGCACCGGAATTCAGCCATTTCCCACCAGCGAGCCCCGCTCCTGCGCCAGTGCCTCCTCCACCCAACATTCCAGCGTTACCTCCGGTCCCGTGCCCAATTCCACTTGTAGATCCGGATCCTGTTCCTTCGCCCATCCCAGGCCCTTCCCCAGTTCCGGTTCCCGTTCCATAATGAGTTCCTGTCCCTGTTCCCGAGCCCCCCATCACTCCGGGTCCATAGCCTTTACCTGTTCCTGCCGCTCCGGTCCCGGACCTTGGCCCATACCCGTTGGCTGTTCCCCCGCCACCTCCGCCAGGACCACCGAATCCACCATCGCCCTCGCCGTTCCCAGAATGCGAGCCCTGTGCCGCGGCAATTAACTCCAGCAGCTTTTGTGGATCATTCAGCATTCTCTTGAACTGATCTTGCTCATCGCCCAATGACGCCGCAGCGATTTGCGCCGCCATGCTGGCATCCTTCAAACGCACATCCGTCGCCACGAAGCATACCTCGTTGACGCGGATGCCCCTCGCATCTGCAATTGCTGTTTTCAACTGTTGTGCAAGTTCCGCAGGCCTCGCTTTGCCGGCAGGAAATGCATGGACAAACTTCGCCAATTCTTCTTCGCTTATTTGCGCCGTAAACTGCACGCTCGCGAGCCCCGCGACCGATAAAAGTTGAGCGAACTGCTTTTCCGCTGGCGATCCCTCTAGCGGCACTCCATCCAGCAACAACTGCGCTCCCGTCGCCCCCAACAGCAAGCCCCCGTCACCACCTTCGGGGATTGCGGTGCGCAATTCGTTCCATGCAACGTGCAATTGCTCGGTCGTCCGAACGTGGTCGTACCCGTAAAGTCGTGCAAACTTCAAGAGTATGTTCAGGCTGCGGACAAAAGCCCGCCCGGCGGTGGTTTTTGGGTCCGTTTTCATCCCGTTGAGTCCCACGCGTTCACTGTAGCTCCACGCATAAACTACCTAGGACTTCATCTCTAGTACCGTAAGCCTCTTGCATGCGGTTCACAATGGTACAGTCGTCCCATGTGACCCTAGGGCTATCTCTCCATTTGGGCAGTTCGTTTTCCTGAACTTCCGTACGGCTTTCATTCTGGAGGGACAGGTCACTCTGTACGGATTGACACTCCTGGCGGGAACTACCTCGTAAGCGCGATGCGCCCTTGTCGCCGGCTTCGGTTGCTGACATTGGAGGGCTGCGGCAATCCCCCGAGTTCCAAGAGAAGCTTCCTAAGCCGCGAACGCTCATCCAACTCTATATCCACAAACTCAAATGCCATTGCCTGTGGGCGCGCTCCGCGTACAATCGCTTGCGCGCGAATATTCCTTACGCCGTGCGAAAGTTTCAGCGTCAACAAAGAACCCGGAGCAAGATGCCTATCCGCGGATCCAATTCCTCCTCCCAAATTCAATTCAGGGATCGATAACCTGATGTTTTCTCGAAGGTTCGTCGTGATGGCAATGACGTATTTGGATAGTTTCAACCGCGCATAACGCCTCTGCCGAATCACCGCTGTATTTGCTTCCGGGTCAGACGGCTCCAGCACAAGTTCCTTGCGATCCAACCCGCTCGCCGCTATTTTTTCCATGCCCAGGGTCGGCTCAATTTTCTGTAAGGCCTGCGCCGCGGCAATTCGCAATTCCGTATGGTACGCCCACCGCCACACCTGTTTGGTCTCCAGGATTTGTTGTAGCGACGCGCTAGCCGCACTCGCTCTCAACCGTCCTGCCGCCTCGATCGCTTTGATTCGCGTGAATCCGGGCCCGGAATCGTCTCGTATCAATTCCACAAGCCTGGGAATGACTTCCAACCGGCCGCTCATCCCCATTTCATCCAGTGCCAGGGGGCGGATTAACGGATCGAGGAAGTCGTATAGCGCTATCAGAAGATTCCCGCGTTGTTCCGCCGGTGCCGAGGAAAGCTGTCGTATTGCTCGGTCGTGCGAAGACCGGGGCCACTGCGCCAGCCTGTTCGGCAACACCTTTTGCACGGACTCTGGTGATAACTGGCTCAGCAGTCCAATTACTTCGACTGCCTCTGTTGCTGGCGCCGTTTGAAGTGTCTCCACCAGGCGGTTCACCGCCTCCTCGCCCAGACCGCTCACGATCTGCCCCAATAATTCGCAGTCCTCGCGAAAACCGCAATTCGCAAAACGGTGTGTGACATAATTCAGCGAAGCCTTGGGCATCAACCCGAGGATATCCAGCATGCCATCCGGCACTTGTCCGGTCCGCAGCGCGTCCTCCACAAATTCGGGCAAGCGTTCTTCGGCCCCAATTCTCTGGCGCAGGTTGTTCGTCGATCCTGGCCGCAGCGCTTCCACGCTGTCCAATGAGGCCAACGCTTGCTGCATGGCCGGATAAAACTTTTTTGAACCAGCTTCCTGGCTCATGCGTACAAACGCCGCGCCTACCAGTGTCTGCAGATCCGGCTCACGTTCCACACTTAACTGATTTCCTAGTCGCTGGATCACATCGATCAATGCGCTTCCATCGCCGCTCCCGTAAAACTCCGCCAGGTCCGACAATCCGATGGCCGTCGTTCTCCGCGCTTCTGGCGCTTCTAGGGCCACGCATGCCGCGTACTTCATCAGGATCTCGTTGACCGTCTTCAATTCACCGCGCCGTAACATCTCCTCCAGAAATCCGCGTACGTTTCGCGGCGGCACACACCACGCCTCATCCGATGTCAGCACTTCCTTTTTGTTCTCTTCCGGCACCTGCGACCAGAATTCCTGGTCCAGCAATTCCGTGTACGATTGCACCTGTATTCCCGCGCTGGCCATCATCTCTTCCTGCGAACCCAGAATTTTTCGCAGCGCTTCTATTTCCGCGTTCATGCGGTCCAGCAGTTGTTTCACCGCATTCACCCGCAACTCCCCGCGCTCGTAACTATCCAGAGCGAAACGGATTGCCACGTGCTCCGCCAGCTTCAGCAGCATCGGCTTGTCTGGTTTATCGGTGGGCGCTTGTGCGGCCAGCCCTGCGAGTGCTTGTTGGAGCGTGTACTGAGCGCGCACTGGCAGAGTCGAAAGTCGCGATTGAAATGTCGCCGCATCCATACGGTGTTCCGGATCTTTTCGCGACTTGCCCAGCTGCGCGAACAGTCCGATCATGGAACGAACTTCTTCTTCTGCAACCTGGTAGGATCCACTACCTACCCCTCCCGGACCGGCGGCTGCCGCCATACCCGGCACCCCCGGTACTCCTCCCAATACTCCACCACGGACAAATGCCGTAGCCGTTAGCCATTTACCGGGCTCCGCTCCCGATCCTCCAGCGGCTCCACCGCTGCCCCCTGCACCACCACTTCCCCCGGATCCACCTCCAGGACCACCTCCAGTTCCACCCATACCTCCGCCGCCTGGGCCTCCGGGTCCGCCCATACCTCCGCCACCTGAGCCTCCGGGTCCGCCCATACCTCCGCCACCTGAGCCTCCGGGTCCGCCCATACCTCCGCCACCTGAGCCTCCGGGTCCACTACCACCTGAACCTCCCCAGCCTCCTCCTGGTCCTCCAGGTCCCCCTGGTCCGCCAACATCTCCTCCCCCTCCAGGTCCGCCGGTTCCGCCACTCGTTCCTCCGCCCCCTCCTGTGCCGCCACCCCATCCACTCCCAGTTCCCCCTCCACTGCCGGACCCCTCGGCTCCACCACCTTCTCCGCCACCGCCACCTGGACCTCCGGGTCCCGAACCGGATCCTGTTCCACCTCCGCCACCGGCGCTCCCACCTGCGGCCTTCCCCGCTTCCCATAAGCTTCCGCCAGCGCCCGTGCCTCCGCTCCAGCTTGAGCCACTCCCTCCGCCTGAACCGCCTGTTCCACCGCCGCCAAATCCTCCGCCGCCTCCGCCGCTTCCACCTAAACCGCGATTGCTTTCGGCCGCCAGAATTAGCTGTAGCAATTTATTGGGGTCTTCAAAAATATCCCGGAACTTGTCGCCTGCAGCGCCCAGAACCTTGGCCGTCAATTGCGCCGCAACCTTGATCCCCGCCACCGATCCGTCTTCCGCCACGAATCGTATTTCATTGATCTTGATGCTGGTCTCGCCGGCCAGCGCTGACTTCAGCTGTTCTGCCAACGAACTGGGCTTTGCATTTCCGCTGGGGAACGCGCGTACAAACCTCGCAAACTGTCCTTGTTGGAGATTCGGCGAAAAGTGAATGCTGGCGATTCCGGAGGATGTCAGCAACTGCGCAAAACTACGCTCGCCAGCCGCTGTGCCCAGGGGCACGCCATCCAGAAGGATCTGGTTGCCCGACGCTCCCAGCAGCAGCCCTGTGTCCCCGCTTTCGTTCAGCGCCTGCCGCAGTTCTTTCCAGGTCGTCTCAAACTGCGCTGCCGTCCGCACGTGACCGAACTCATACAAACGCGCAAACTTCAGCAGAATGTTCAAACTTCGAACGAATCCACGCGCCGTCGATCGAGTGTCACTTGCCATTCTTCTGCGGATTGCTCCCCGTTTATACCTTCTTAGTTCCTACACTAGGACGCAATCCTTTTCGAAACAAGCTTCCCGCTACGATTTGTAACCTTCTCACCAATAGATGTTACTCTTCAGGCACAGCTCCTCCGCTAGATCATTAACTCTCTCTATGGGGTTGCCCACCCCTCGTTCTCCTTCGTACAATATCTCTAGCGCGAACGTGTCGTCGCTCGCTTCCCGATCTCCTTCCTGGATCACTCGGCACGCTCTCAAGGGATTTTTCTTGTGATGACGGAACCCGCCCCATCTTCACGATTCAAAGCGGACATGCCGCAAATTCCCGGCCTTCCAAGTCCGGGTTCTCGGCCTCCTCGCCGCAACCCGCTCATGCCGCTCATCGTTGCTTTCCTCGTTCTCGGTCTGGTTATTCTGCTTGCTGCGCGTTGGTTCTCACGCAACAAACCCGCTGAGCAGGTTCGCGTAGAGCCAACTCCTCAAATGGAGGTCCCTGCTCCGCCTCCGGATCCCAACGCTTTGTTGCCTCACGTCACCGAATTTAATCCTGTCGTCGCCACTCTCAGCGATTTCCCAAAGCCCTGGTCTTCGGTCGATTTCCTGATTCGCAACAAGCTAAACGGGGAGGAGATTCCTGCTACGGTTGTTCGTCTCCCTGAAGGTTCGGCATCCCTGCCTTCCGGCTACTGGGCCTTTTCTCGCAAACCTGTTTTTGGAAGCTGCCAATTGGAGTACATCACGGACATGGCGAGACTGCGCGATGAATATGAATACCATTCACCCCACCACCCTCTCGTAGGCAATCCCTGTAGCCACGTCCTTTACGATCCGGCTAAAACCGCAAATCTTCCCGGGAACACCTGGATCCGTGGCGCTATCGTTCAGGGAAGCGATATTCGTCCTCCCTACGGCATCGAGCTCAAGATTCAAGGCAAGGAAATCCTCGCCATTCGAACGGAACAGTAGCTCATTCCTCGCTGTCTTACGTTTTTCTACCGCCCTTGCGAGTCTTTCCCTAGGGTTGGACCTCCGGGATCTCTGCCGTGAATTTTGGTCGATTGAATTACCGACTTCCACTCAATCGTTTCACTTCGCCATCCATTTTCCCCACCAGCATCATTGCCACCATCTTTTGATCCGCCCACCACGACCACAATGGATGTTCAAACGTGGCAGGTTTGTTGTGCTCCACGAAAAAGTGTGAAATCCACGCCAAAGCGTACGACACAACCTACGCAAACGCGATCCACCACCAGTGCCGATTCTTTGCCTTTCCGCCCCGGCCTGCCTTCTTGACACAACCCCCACTCTCGCACCATCCTTTTCCCCCATGAACCCTTCTCAATTCTTCTCACGTCGACGCTTTCTTTTTTCATCCACCGCCGGCTCAGCCCTTTTGCTTTGCCCGTCCACAGACTCCGCTGCAGACTCATCTCCAGGACAACTTCCTCCTGCCTTCGCTTCCCTGAAGCCTCTTGGCGATCGGGTTCATCCCATCACACCCGACGAATTCCATGCGCGCATCCTTCGAGCTCAGGAATTGATGGCGCAAGCCAATCCCAAATTCGAGGCCTTGCTTATTGGTCCAGGCTCTTCGCTCGTCTACTTCACTGGAATCCGGTGGTGGCCTAGCGAGCGCCTTCTTGCCTTTGTGATCCCGCGGACTGGCGATCCCATCATCGTTTCTCCCGCCTTTGAAGAGTCCCGCATGCGGGAATCTCTTCGTAATCCGGCGGAAGTGCGCGTCTGGCAAGAAGACGAAAGCCCAACCAAGTTGATTGCGGTGGCCCTCGCGGACCGTAATATCCACTCCGGTCTCATCGGTATCGAGGAAACTTTCGCGTTTACCTTCTACGACCACTTCCGCGCCGCCGCGCCCGCCTTCGATTGTGTGTCGGCTGATCCCATCACCATCGCGTGCCGTGCCGTCAAATCTCCCCACGAACTCTCACTCATGCGTCTTTCCTGCGAAGCCACTTGCGATGTTTTTCGAGCCGTTTTTGCTTCCTTAAAGGAGGGAATGTCGCAGGAGGAGATCGGTCAACTGGTGACTGCCGGCTTCGCCAAAATGAATCTTCGCGGCGACGCCCTTGTCCTTGTCGGCGCTTCCGCAGCCCTTCCTCACGGCAGCAAGCAGCCACAAAGACTGAAAGAAGGTGAAGTGATTCTCATCGATGGTGGGACCAAGGTAGAAGGCTACGATTCCGACGTGACACGCACCGGAGTGCTCGGCAAACCACCCGTCAAGGTTCAGAAGGCTTTTGAAATTGTCCGTGGGGCCCAGAACGCCGCACTCGAGGCCGCTCGTGCTGGCAAACTCTCCGGTTCCGTCGATGACGCTGCCCGCGCCGTTATCACCTCAGGCGGTTATGGTCCAGACTACAAGTTCTTCTCTCATCGCCTGGGCCACGGGATTGGCCTTGATGGTCACGAGCATCCTTATCTAGTGCGCGCGAGCAGCACCGTGCTCGTCCCTGGCATGACCTTCTCCAACGAGCCAGGGATCTATATCCCCAGCGAATTCGGCCTGCGATGCGAAGACGATATGGTCATCACCGCTTCCGGCCCGGCACAACTCCTTACACCTGGCTTCCAAGTTTCCTTGGAAAAGCCTCTTGGCTGATTCGGCCCCTGGGCTCCACGGTTGCCCTGAACGAAGTCGAAGTGTTGCTCCAGTTCTCAATTGAACTTGAGGGTGCCCCATCTTTCGCGCCAGTTGCGAATGGTGGGTTCTTACGATCGAGGGCCCAGAGGTCCTTCTCTTCCGTCTTGGGTTTCTTTCTGCCAGATCGAGAGCTTCAGAACGCACTCATCTGAGGCCCCGATCGCTTTCTGGGGCTGAAGAGCATCAACCTCCTGTCAAGCACCAACGTTCGCCTTACGCTGTCTTTTTACTTTCGCTTCCTGATCTCCGATATCTGATACAGCTAACCGCTCGCCACCCCGGCAACGAACTCCACCACTCTCTCCTCCGCCCAAAACCTCTCTGCGCCCTCAAATCTCGAAATGAATCCGCAATGTCCTCCGCGCTCCGGAGCCACAAATCGTACGCGCGGATTTTCCGCTACTCGCGCCCGAAGAAACGCGTCAAACGGGACAAACGGATCATCCTGCGCCGTTATCACCAGTACGGGCACCTTGGCCTGCCCAATCACTTTTTTCGCTCCCGCCGCTTCGTAATATTCCTGCGCATCCTTGTATCCAAACGCTGGCGCAGTGATCACATCATCAAATTCCCGTACTGTCCTCACCCGTCCAAATCCATTATTCGAGTAACGCTCCGGAAACAACTTTGATTTTCGTCGGTAACGTCCCAGCAATCCCTTCACGAAATGACGTTGATACAGGAAATTCTCCGGTTTCTCCAAGGCGTCCGCGCAGGCCGCCAAGTCCAGTGCGGGACAAACCGCCGCCACTCCTCTCAACTGCTTTGGCGCAGATTCAGCAAACTCCCCCGCCATCTTCGTCACCAGGTTTCCTCCCATGGAATACCCTGCGAAGAAAACCTCCTTTAGCCCATCCTTTTCGATCAGTTCCAGAAGTATCGCGCGGTAGTCTCCGCTCATTCCGCTGTTGTACAGCGTAGGCGTAAGCAGCTCTGTCCCTCCGCAATTCCTCTGATTCATTCGTATCGCATGAAATCCCCGCGCGTATGCTTTATCCGCAATCCCGATCGCGTAGTTCGAATCGCACGAACCCTCTAGTCCGTGCACAAGCACAATCACCGGCGCATCTTGTCGCTCCCCGGGTTGCCAGTGGCACTTCCCCTTCAACTGTGTTTCGCGATCCACACGGAATAACCGTTCCTCCACCGATGGCAACGCAAACTTCCTCCGCAAGAATGCCCCTGCCATCGTCTGCAGGTGCCCGCTCTTCAACCAGGTATGTGGCTCAAACTCTGGAAACACTGTTGCCATATCCTTACTCTAACAGGTCCCGCTTTCCACTCATGGGTTTTGGGGTCTTTCGGAGGCCGGGGTTCAGCCCCGGCGTAAAGCGCTCAAAGGAAACAGGCTTTAGCCCTTGAAGCAAGTTCTTTCCGCTCCAGTCTGTCTCTTGATCTTTGATCGCTGATATCTGATATCTTTCCCCTGTTAACACTACCTTGTGGTGGCACGTCTATTTAACGTGGCAACCGACCTTGAGCTGTCATCCTCCTTTACGGAACTCGCAGCCGTGAATTCCCCCACCGAACCGGGTGGTGCCGACGTCACGCTCGTGCGAGCCGCCCAAAACGGCGATCGCGCCGCTTACGGTATGCTCTATGCCGGTTACTCCCGCATGGTCCACGGTATTCTCCTGGCAAGAGTTCCTCATGCTGCCGTCGAAGACCTTGTTCAGGACGTTTTCCTCCAGGCGCTTCCCCGCCTTAATTCTCTACGTGACGTCTCGCGTTTTGGTGGGTGGCTTGCCTCTATCGCTCGCAATCGCGCCATCGATTTTCACCGTCAAGCCCGGCCTGCGGTCGAATTCGATGAGGAGTTCCATGATAAGGATGACAAATGCGCACATCCCGCAACTTGTGCAGACCAATCCGAAGCGCATCATGTCCTCGAGGCCATCCGCTCCTTACCGGAAACCTATCGCGAAACGCTCATCTTTCGCCTTGTGGAGGGGTTGACCGGCCCCGAAATCGCCACGCGCACCGGCCTCACTCATGGCTCCGTACGCGTCAATCTCCACCGCGGCATGCAGCAACTCCGCGAGCTCCTCGCAGCTAAGGGCCGCGCTTCAGGCTCGCCAGCATCGAGGACACAACCGTGAGCAACCAACGCGACAATTCGCCCGAGGAACTCAGTATGACGGATCCTTATTTGTGGGACGGCTCTGGCCTGCCCGATCCAGAAGTTCAACGCCTCGAAGCACTCCTGGTTCTGTTCCGCCGCCGCGAGGTTCCACTTGCGCTTCCCCAGAATACGCCGACGAAACTTGGATTTCTCCATTCCCTGCTTCTGCAACCTCCCCGGCTTCCGCGATTCGCCGCCGCGGCCATCATCGTTCTCGCCCTGATCGCTGGTGGCATTTTTTCTTTTCGCCCTACCACTTCAATTTCACTCTCCGTGCCTGGCTGGAACGTTGCCCGCATCGACGGCACTCCACAGATCGGGACGCAATTCATCTCCGCCGGCCAATCTTCGGCAAGACTTCGCGTTGGTCAAACTCTCCAAACGAATGGCGCTTCGCGCGCCAGCATCTCGGACACCGATCTCGGTGAGATCAAGGTTGATCCCAACTCACGCCTTCGCCTCCTGCAGACCGACGATCATCGCAAACGCATTCGACTCGAGGTCGGCACCATTCACGCCATGATCTGGGCTCCTCCCGGCCAATTCGTCGTCGATACTCCTTCTGCCGTCGCCGTCGATCTCGGCTGCGCCTATACGCTCCAAGTTTCTCCCGATGGCTCCGGCACGATTCGCACCACCCTGGGTTGGGTGGGCTTCCATCTCGATGGCCGCGAATCCTTCATCCCCGCAGGCGCCATGTGCGCTACTCAGCCGAAAGTTGGCCCGGGCACTCCGTATTTCGAAGACGCAAGTGAATCATTCCGCGCCGCGCTCGCGCAGTTTGATTTCGACCGCGAAAGTTCCGAAACCCCTCGTGCTTCCCTCGAAACCGTTCTCTCGCAAGCGCGCACAAAAGATGGCCTTAGCCTCTGGCATCTTCTTTCCCGCACCGATGGCGTCGAACGCACACAAGTGTACGATCGCTTCGCCGCTCTTGTTCCGCCGCCACCCGGCGTTACGCGCGAGGGAATCCTCCGTCTTGACCAGTGCATGCTCGACCTCTGGTGGAACGCTCTCAACCTCGGTGACATTTACCTCTGGCGCTATTGGGAGCAATCCTCCTCTCCGAGCTCCTATCCTTCCAATCAACTCGTCCAGAAAAAACAGCTCCTCCTCAAAAAAGCCCCCTGACCTAAGCACACACCGAGCTGTTGCTAAGTGCCACATTGTCACTCCGAGGGTGGTGTGTGCCCGAGGAATCTGTTTTTGTAGTGGCCGGTCTTCAGACCGGTTCTTGGGTCTCTTGGTTTAACTCTTCTCCCTAGGAGGCCGGGGCTTCAGCCCCTGGAGCAAAGCGTTTCGGAATTTTTCAACAAACACCAAGTGCAAGTGCGATCCTGAGGCCGCGACTTTTGCGGCCGAAGGACCTCAACTCCCTTGCCGCTCAGATCTCACTGTACCGTCTTCTTGCTTCGTTAACACTCCTCCACTCGCACCCGTCTTTCTCTTCGTAGGCGAATTCACTCACAAGGAGGCCCGCAACTACCATGAAGTCTCAATTCATTTCCGTGCAACGCCTCGGCGTTGCTCTGTTGCTCGCCCTTTTTTTGTTCGTTGGCTCCGCCCTCGCAGGCCCACCGCTCATCTGTCATTCCTTTGATATCGGTGACGCCAAGTCCATCCCCTGGATCAGTCACGACTGGAATCTCACCGGCACGGAAAACTACAACACGAAAAATCTCGCTGCCGACACCATCGCCATCCTCGATTCCGATTCCGTCGTCCTGGCCCACATGGAAACCCTTCGCCGCGCCACCCTGTACGCTCGCAAAGATCCTGTTGCCGCAAAGGAACTTCTCACTAAACTGGTCGCTCGCGCAGATTCTTCCTCCAATTCTCAGGCAGCCGCTATGGCTTCCTTCGACCTGGGTTATCTCGCGGAATGCTACAAGCAGTGGATGGGTAAGGACGAACCGAATCCCGCTCAAGGACTCGACGGCTACGCGCTGGTCAAGAAAGCCATGCAACTTCGCGGCAACAACCCACAAATGGACTTCGCCGCCGCGCTCATCACTCTGAATGGCCCAGCCGGCGAGCATCAGGACTACGCGCAAAAGACGATCGCTGGCGCAAAGACCGACGCATTGCTGGCTCGCAATCTCTTCACTCATTTCATGGGCCCGCAGTCAGACACCATGGCGGACATGATCTCGCGCACGTCCGCTGCAAAGGTAGCAAAGCAATGAAATCCGGAAACACGGGAGCCGTGGCCATGCGGCTCCCCTCCGTTTTCTCTTATCTGCGTGCGTTAGCCTGTGCCGCCGTTCTTCTCACGCTCCTGGCTTTCCCTCGGGCGCATTTCGCAAAGCAAAACTCCACCTCTTCTGAGCTCACCGTCCACGAGTGGGGCACCTTCACTTCGATTTCCGCCAAAGACGGGCGGCCTATTGACTGGCTTCCACTCACAGGTCCCACGGACCTGCCGAGTTTCGCAGAGCATCTGCGCGAGCCCAACTTCAAAGGCGGTCTTCGCGGCACCGTCCGCATGGAAACTCCCGTCATCTATTTCTACTCGCCGCGCGAAACCACCGTCTCCGTCAACGTTTCGTTCACAAAGGGCCTGATCACTGAGTGGTACCCGCACTCCGCATCCGCCGCGGCCATCGATCCCCGCAAAAACTTTTCCCTCTATTTGATGCAGGAGAAGGGCTCCATCTCGTGGAACTCTGTGCACATCGAACCCGGCGGTGCCACCGATTTCCCGCGTGACATCACCGAAAATCATTACTACGCCGCGCGCGAAACTTCTTCCGCGCCCATCCGGGTGTCAACTCCCTCTGGCGATCAGCACGAACGCTTCCTCTTCTATCGCGGGGTCTCCGCGCTTACGCCACCACTCTCCGCCACCCTCGCCGCTGACGGCACTGTGATCCTTCAAAATCATCTTCGCCAAGAAATCTCTGACGTGATTCTCTTCGAGCGCCGCGGCGACAAGCTCGGCTACACGATTCTCGGCCCACTCCGGAGCCAGGCCTCCCTTACTCCACATCGACTGGATGGCTCCTTGGACTCCCTCTTCAGCACTCTCGAAGGCATCCTCATTTCCCAAGGCCTGCACCCCGATGAAGCTCACGCCATGCTCGAAACCTGGAAGGCTTCCTGGTTTGAGGAGGGCTCGCGCCTTTTCTATATTGTTCCCCGCAACTTCGTGGACTCCGTGCTTCCCCTTTCCATTTCTCCCGCTCCAACAGAGATCACCCGTGTCTTCGTCGGACGTCTTGAACTCATCACTCCCGCCACCGAACAAGCCGTCGAGTCTGCCTTCGCCTCCCGCGATCGCGCCACGCTCGCCAAGTATTCCCGCTTCCTCGAACCCATCCTCCAAACCATGATCCACCACTCCACCGAATCTTCACATCGAGAGCGCCTCATCTCGTACCTGAATTCCGTCTACACCGACCCACACATTCCATCTCAAGACTAGCGAATTACTTGTGACTCTTTGATTGGCAGAGGGTATTCCTCGTCTTCAGAAGTTACGAAACTCTCCCCCCAACTTGACCCCATCTCCCGGCAACCCCTAAAATAGAAGATTCACCGTGATGCATTTTTTCGATCTATTGAATTCATCCACCGGCCCAGCGGCCACCCGCTGGGCTGCGCTGTTTAAGGGCGCACTGTCTGCGTCCCGGTTGCTTCTCCGGGACACCACTTTCCCGCCCTACAATTCCTTATACGAGGATTTCATTCATGATTGACGGTCCCATCCCCGAAGGTCTTACGTTCGACGACGTCCTGCTTCTCCCGGGCAAATCCACTGTTTTGCCCACGGAAGTGGACACCTCCACTAAGTTCACCCGCAAACTCTCTCTCAACATCCCCATCGCTTCCGCAGCCATGGACACTGTCACCGAGTCCCGCCTCGCCATCGGCATCGCGAGGCAAGGCGGCATCGGCATTATCCACCGCAATATTCCCATCGACCGCCAGGGCGAAGAAATCGACCGCGTGAAGCGCTCCGAATCCGGCATGATCGTCGATCCCGTCACCATCTCACCGGACATCACCATCCGCCAGGCCCTCGAAATCATGAACAAGTACCGCATCTCCGGCCTGCCCGTTACCCGCGGTACGCGTCTCACCGGCATCCTCACCAACCGTGACCTGCGCTTCGAAAAAGATCTCAGCCAGCTGGTCGGCCAGGTGATGACCAAAGACAATCTGGTCACCGTCCCTGTCGGCACCACGCTAGAAGGCGCCGAAAAGATCCTCCAGAGGCATCGCATCGAAAAGCTTCTCGTCGTCGATCAGGACTTCAACCTCAAGGGCCTCATCACCGTTAAGGATATCCAGAAAAAACTCGAATATCCGCGTGCCGCGAAGGACGATCAAGGCCGCCTCACCGTCGGCGCAGCCGTCGGCGCCACTGGTGACTTCCTCGAACGCGCTGTGGAAATGTCCAAGGCTAAAGCCGACGTCCTCGCCATCGATACCGCCCACGGCCACACCGAGCGCGTCATGGAAGCCATTCAGGCCATTCGCCATCGCCTGCCGGACATGCAACTCATTGCCGGGAACGTTGCCACCTTTGAAGCCGCCAAGGAACTCATCTCCCTCGGCATCGACGGCCTCAAGGTCGGCATCGGTCCCGGTTCCATTTGCACCACGCGCATCGTCACCGGCGCCGGTGTTCCTCAACTCACTGCCGTCATGGAAGCTGCCAAAGCCGCTCAAGGCACTGGGGTTCCCATTATCGCCGATGGTGGCATCAAATATTCCGGTGACATTTCCAAAGCCATTGCTGCTGGCGCTTCTTGCGTCATGATTGGCAGCCTTTTCGCCGGCACCGAGGAATCTCCCGGGGAAACCATCCTTTTCCAGGGACGCACCTTCAAGTCTTATCGCGGCATGGGCTCTACCGGTGCCATGGAAGCGGGTTCCGCCGACCGCTACTCGCAGGAAGGCGCCGAGCGCGGCAAGTCCGTACCCGAAGGCGTCGAAGGACGCGTCGCATATAAAGGTCCGCTCAGCGGCCTCACCGATCAGCTCGTGGGAGGGCTCAAAAGCGGCATGGGCTATGTTGGCGCGCGCAACATCAAGGAACTTTCAGAGAAGGCTCGCTTCGTCCGCATCACCGCCGCCGGTCTGCGCGAAAGCCATGTCCACGACGTCGTCATCACCAAGGAAGCGCCCAACTATCGCATGGAATAATGACACCTGTAGCTTTGAACTTTACATCACGCGTGCTTGTGCTTTTCTTTAGGAGGCCGGGGCTTCAGCCCCTGAAGAAAGCTTCCGGACTTTTTCCTGAGCCTGCCAGGACCGCGAGTGCGAGTTTTAACCTCTTCAAAGGAGCAACTCTTGTCCGGTTCTGAATCCTGGCGCAATCCACCCCCCGCACCCGAACTCGCTGGTTTCGGCTCGCGCATTCCTCCACGTTCCCTCATTCCCGATTGGTTCCTTGCGTGGTGGCCCGCATTGCTTTGGGCCGTGTTTATATTCACGGGTTCCACCGACACGTTCTCTTCGGAACATACCAGCCGCATCATCGAGCCATTTCTTCGCTGGCTCATTCCCAGCATCACCGTGGCGCATCTCCAATTCGCTCATCACATCATCCGCAAATCCGCACACTTCCTGGAATATTTCATTTTCTTTTTGCTTCTCTATCGCGGGCTGCGCGGCATCCGTCGCGGTTGGCACCTGGCCCCGGCCTTGGGTGCTTGGCTCATCGCCGGTGCTTATGCCGTGCTCGACGAAGTCCACCAAGCCTTTATCGCTTCTCGTGGCGCCGGCGGATGGGATTCTCTTCTGGATTCGATCAGCGCTTTCGTCGCGCTCGTTGTGGCCTTGCTCTACTATCGTTTGCGCCGTCGCCACACAAACTAAGAGCCGCCCTCTTGGCTTTGCCCTCTTTGGGGTCATGTAGGGGCCGCATTCTGAGACGGTCCGCTCTTCTCCCGCCGTTGTAGGGGGCGGCTTCACGCCGCCTGACTGGACTTGCGTTTGTAGGGCTACAATAAGTTGTGCCCTATTGGGTTTTCTTTCAATCAATCCGCCATCCCGAAAACCCCACGCCTTTTGCATCCGCAGCGATGGGCCTGCGTTTGAGCGCCGGATGCACGGCATACACTAGCTCAGCCAGCCAGCGCTGGGTACTCGGTCCATAACAACGTCGAGCGCCAGAGGCGGCACCTGTCATTTAAAAACCGTGCGGTGGCCGCATGCTGGTTCCAAAAGAGTGTCCTGCCAGGGCGCAATTGTTTTAGAATCGTAGTAATCGACGCGCCCGTAGCTCAGTTGGATAGAGCGTCTGCCTTCTAAGCAGCCGCAAACTCAATCCAAGTCGTTGCTTTGGTTGCGCTTACGAGTTGCGAGCCTTCCTTGGCCTGCTCCAAAGTTGCTCCAAACTGTACTCTTTTTACCTCGTCAATCCGAGCCATTCCGACCATCTTAATCCCTGATACACCGACTTCTTCATCGCATAGAATCGGCTAAGCCGCGGCTGAGGATTAGTCGCCTAGCTTGTTTCGAAATTCGTCGGCCATTTTGCTTCTCAGTATCCTCTTCGTTTCAGGTCGATCTCTATCACCCTTAGTTAGAGTCGCCGCAGCAGTCTCAAAGAGACGTATTAATTCCTGGTCGTTTGCTGTCGAACACTGCTCCGACAGCCTTCTCAATTCCCGATACGCGGCAATTATCCAGCCATGCTCAGGGATTCGATAGAAACCTCCGGGGTTCTTGCCGGCAGCCTCGTAGGCGAAATAAGTGATCTCTCGACCGAGGTTGCGTCGCCACCAATCAAGATCGGCGCGGCCTGGTTCAGCCAAATACATGAGACATTCGCAATTGTTTGCCAGTTCTTGGTATATGGCCTCTCTGAGGAGGGCGTTTTCACGACCTTCCTTCAGCCGATCCTTGAGCCACGAAAAAAAGAAACCGATGAACGCGCCAATTACGAGACTGAACAGGCTGACCAGCCACTTGCTCTCGAACAGCCGTCGAAGGAAATCAAGAATCAGTTGAAGCTTGGATGGCATCGGGGGCGATTGTCGCACCGGGTGCCGACGGAACGCAACGCTTCACGCGTTGTGATGCGTTCCGTCTCCTGGCATCACCGCCACCAAGACTTCATCCTGTTCGCCGCTACCTTGCTGTCTGCACGCAAAATCATCGAGGCACTGGATTCGCCGAAGCCGAACCCATGCAAAGATTTCTTCATTAATTCCGGCACCCAAGGGCACCAGACGGGCACCAAGTCCTCAGCCGCGATGCTAAAATGTTGAATCTAAAATAGTTGAGTTTAGTACGCAGCATACTCAAAATCTGCCGCGGATCACTCCCCGTTAAGGTTCGATTCCTATTTCCGGCACCAACTTTTTCAAGTCACCAACGCAGATAAGGAAGGGTCAACGAACTCTCTGTTTACCGCTGTTCGCCGGCTGATCGCGGAAGATCAGATCCCGGCGATCCGTGCAGGCCGAGGCGGAGAGTTTGTGATCGCCCGGACTACGCTCGTGAAGTTTGTCGAGAGGATAAAATGAACAATGCGGCTTAATGCCGACTCCTAGGTTTCTTCACCGGTGCTGGAGGCGGCGGTGCAGGCGGGGGGCCCGGACGGTTTACTTTCCTGCCCTCTTTTTCCGCCAGTTTGCCTTCTGCGTCGCGCTGATTTTCTTCCTGGCCGCGGCCGACATCCTCCGTCCCTTTCGCTTCACTTGCCTTCCACCCAATGCTGCGATCGCTGCAGTAATCCTCTCAAGCTTCTTCGCCAGATGTGCGTGTTCTTTCTTCAGCACATTGAGAATGTTCATGAGATTCCTCCGTGCGGATCATACAACACAAAAAGCCCCGAAACCGGGAGAGCAGCCTCGGAGTTGATTGGCGGACAAGTCAGTTCCACGGCCCAGTAGCCAAGTTTCCGATTATGCTGTTCCCAGGAGTTAGCATTGGATTTACCTTCGTTGACTTGTCATCGGATGCAACCTAACATGAGCGCACATGTTAGGCACCGATTCGCTCATCGGCCAAACCATCTCGCATTATCGCATCATCGAGAAGCTCGGCGGTGGCGGTATGGGTGTTGTCTACAAGGCCGAAGACACCAAGCTACACCGCTTCGTTGCCTTGAAGTTCCTTCCTGACGGTTTCGCCCCTGATTCACAAGCTCTGAGCCGCTTCGAGCGTGAGGCGCAAGCTGCCTCCGCCCTGAACCATCACAATATTTGCACCATCTACGAAATCGGTGAACACGGCGGCCAGCCCTTCATTGCAATGGAGTTTCTCGATGGGAAGACTCTGAAGCACCTTATAGATGGTCGGTCTCTGCCGCAGGAACAGGTTCTGGAATTAGGAATTGAGATAGCGGATGCACTCGAAGCTGCCCACACCGAAGGCATCGTTCACCGCGACATCAAGCCAGCAAACATCTTTATCACCAAGCGGGGGCACGCCAAGATTCTCGATTTCGGTTTGGCAAAGCTGGCACCTGCGGGCGCTGCCATGAATCTTTCGGCGATGCCCACAGTCAGCGAGGTGGAACAGCTTACTCGACCGGGCACGGCAATTGGCACCATCTCGTACATGTCACCCGAACAGGTGCGGGGCGAAGAGTTGGATGCACGCACGGATTTGTTTTCATTTGGCGTGGTACTCTACGAGATGGTCACAGGAGTTCTACCCTTCCGGGGCGAGACTTCTGGTGTGATCGCCGAAGCGATTCTGAATCGCACGCCGGTTTCACCAGTTCGGCTGAATCCCGACCATCCCGCGAAACTTGAATTGGTCATCAACAAGGCGCTGGATAAAGACCGTAAGCTGCGCTACCAGAGCGCCGCAGATATTCGCACGGATTTGAAGCGGTTGAAGAGGGACACAACGTCTGGAAAGACGGCTACCGTGGATGCAGTCGCACCGGTTGCCAGCGGCAAATTCCGTTGGCTCGGGGTGCTTGCCACTGGAATTGTTATTTTGGCGATCGCTGCAACGTTCGTTTGGCTACGCCTACTCCAGACTCCTCCGAGAGTGCTTGCTACCACCCAACTCACCAAAGATGGCGTGCCGAAGTATGGAGTGCTCACCGATGGGTCACGGTTATATATCGGGGAAAGCAAAGGGCCGAGTCAGTTTCTAGCGCAAGCCGCGGTTACGGGAGGTGAGACGTCGCTGATTCCCACCCCTTTCCCTGCCGTAGGGCTCCTGGATATCTCTCCCGATCATTCTCAGCTCCTGGTGGAGAATATGCATGGCTTCGAGAACCATGAGTTCTGGGCACTCCCGCTTCCCAGCGGCCCACCCCACCGGATTGCCGACGTGACGGGTCATGCTGGTAAGTGGTCCCCGGATGGCCGGCAATTAGTTTTTGCAAAAGGCAACAAGGTTTACATAGCTAAGGCGGATGGCACCGATGCACACGAGGTTTTCACCGGGCCAAGCGTGGCAAATTTGGTGGCCGATGGTTTTCAGTTTTCTCCCGATAGCACTTGCATTCGGTTCACTTTTCTGAATGCAGGAGGAGAGCGATCACTTTCGATTTGGGAGGTGCGGGCGGACGGCACTAATCTTCATCCCCTGTTGCCGGGCTTGAAGAATCGAGCTTCTGAATGCTGCGGCGTATGGTCGTCCGACGGCCGTTATTTTCTCTTCCTGATAAATGATAATCCTCTGCTGGATGGAGGGAACATATGGGCCTTACGGGAATCGCATGGTGCGTTTCGGAAGTATTCCTCACGGCTGTTTCAGCTCACGGCTGGACCGATGTTATTCGGCGCGATGACATGGAGCCCTGACGGTAAGAAGCTGTTCGCGCAGGGTCTCCAAAATCGCGGCGAACTCATCCGCTACGATGCACAGCGCCGCGCGTTTGTGCCATTTCTATCAGGAATTTGGGCGACTGATCTGCGTTTCTCCCGTGACGGCCAGTGGGTTGCATACGTGTCCTACCCCGAGGGAACGCTGTGGCGCAGCCGGGTCGACGGCAGCGACCGCCTGCAGCTCACAAATCCGCCGGTATTCGCTGCCGGTCCACGCTGGTCGCCTGACGGTAAGCAGATTGCGTTCATGGATATCCAAGCGGGACGACCATGGAAGATTTGGATTATATCAGCCCAGGGAGGAGCAGCGCAGGAAATGCTCGCCGAAAATCTCCCCCAGCTCGATCCAGGCTGGTCCCCGGACGGCAAGCAAATGGTGTTTAGTCGTAGTATAACCAACGAGCAAAGCATTCAGCTACTGGATCTGGATTCTAAGAAAATGTCGATCATTCCTGGTTCACAGGGCCTGTACTCTCCTCGCTGGTCACCGGATGGCCGGTACATCGCTGCGCTCACCACCGTCCAGACAAAGATTGTGATTTTCGATTTTAAAAGCCAGACTTGGTCAGACTGGGTCAGCGAAAATCGGTTCGCCTACCCTGAATGGTCGCCAGATGGAAAATATCTCTTTTTCGAGACTTGGGTGACAGATACGCCGGGATACTACCGGGTCCAACTTGGACAGACTCTTGGCGAATTCTTAGTGGACTTGAAGGATTTGCATCAATTTTCCACTGGAGACCTTGGCGTTTGGAGCGGTATCACTCCCGACGGTTCACCGCTTTTCGTTCGCGACACGAGCACCGACGAGATTTACGCGCTGGACCTGGAACTGCCCTAATTTCCAAGGTCCCTTTTGGAATCTGGCTGTCAGTGCCCGGTTAGTGGCGTACTCGGAAATCCATGTGGACGACTACGGCGTATCGGGCGTTGGGTCCAGTGGTTGGTGGTAAGACTCTCTTACCAACAGCGATCTGGAAGCGTGCCCCTTTCAGCTAAGCTCGTATTTGCCGATCAAAAAATTGAAAACAAAATCAGAGAACATCACCAGACTCCGGCTACCGCGCGCTTCATGAACGACACGACGACGGCTTGTGCCGTGCTCGAGCTGACCGAGGCCTACCGGCATGGAATTAAGACACACTGGTCGTTGAGGATCAGGTGTTGCGAGCGGCGGCTCGCTCTGAGCCGCGCTGTGGAGCACTTTCTTCACTTAGGAGACAGTGTGTATTCTTGGACCGGTCCGTCCATGCCCCACATGACCTGCCAGGAACCATCCTGTTGCCGTTGGGCGATTTCGAGGTACCGAAGCTCATTGCGTGCGGAGTCGCCGAGCGCCGACCCAGGTGTGAGTTCGATTGTTCCGCGGATAAATGCATACTCGCCTCGGATGAGGATTTCTTCAGGCTGCACCTGCACCTTAAAACCGCCTTTCCTGATCACTTGAGCATAGTATTCCCGGCGCTCCTGCCGGGATTGAACTGGGTTACGAAGATTGATGTCCACATAAGAATCACCGTAGAAACGCATGATGCGTTCCACGTCGCCGGTGTTAAAGCCTTCAGCGAACTCGTTGGCCATGTGACGCAGTTTCGCGACATCTTCCAGTTCGGACTCGATCGACGGCATGGTGTGTCCCCCTGAGCGCCTCTTCCCTCAGACGCTCAATGCAATTGGAACTTCACTGGAGTTTCCAGTTTGACTTCGCGATCCAGTGGCAAAATATCGCTAACCACCTCTGAAGGCAAGGGTCAGTCGAGTTTTTAGAATCCGCGGCCTCCAGCACCAGCGGAAGGGGCCACCGCCCACCCTGGCAGGGGCGGTCTAACTCCCTATCAGTCGCGTACTCGCAAAAGTTCGCACTGGTCCTGTCGGCCAGGATAAGCTTCGATTCGGCTCATCATTCCTTCGGCGCAGATGTTATAACCTTTATTTGCTAGATAACTTGAGCTAGTCTCGCGGCGTGACGCCCAAACAACCAAAAGTCGAACCAATTCGAAACCCGACTCTGTTCGAGATGGACAAACTAGAACAGGCAGGGCGACTCGCCAATTCGCTCAATGTCGAGCGGCCCTACAGCGAACCCGGCCTGCTGCTAGGCACCAGCGCATTTACCGCAAACGGGTGGGCTGGGGTGTTCTACCCGCCGGGCATGAAACCGCGCGACTTTCTTTCTTACTATGCGAGGCAGTTCAAGACTGTCGAAATCGACAGCACGTACTATCGCACACCGAGCGCATCCACAGTTACGAACTCGTATGAGCGCACACCGCCAGACTTTGTCTTTGCCGCTAAGGTTCCGCAGGTCGTGACGCACGAGAAAGTTCTGGTGAACTGCGAAGCGGAGTTTGATGAATTTGTAGACCGGATGAACATTCTTGACGAGAAGTTAGGGCCGCTGTTGCTACAGTTCCCTTGGTTCAACAAATATGAGATTCAAGCGGATGAGTTTTCCGCCGCCTGAGATTCTTTCTACAAAGAGTGAAAGACTTGCCGACCGTGCGGTTTGCTGTCAAGATTCGTAACCGGGCTTGGCTCGATAAGCGGCTGACCGATTTGCTTCGCGAATACAATGTGGCGCTGGCATTGACAGACATCTCTCGGATGCCGCGTCCGTGGGAGAAGAAGCAGTTTGATTGGGTAACGACTGATTTCGTCTATGTGCGTTGGCTGGGTGACCGCAAAGCCATGGAAACGTTGACGACGACATGGGACAAAACGATTATCAACAGAACTGATGACCTTCAGAACTGGGCTGGGCTGTTCCGGCAGTTCGTATCAAGGAACTTAAAGGTTTTCGCCTACGCCAATAATCACTACGCTGGGCATGGGCCAGCAACCGTCAAGACATTTTGGGAATTGTGGAATAAGCGGTAGACTGTAACTCCGTTCCCTGCCTGCTTTGAATGAATCCAATTTCAGGAATATCCAGTGCGTATTTGTGCATGCACCGTTCGATTTCGTGACCGCCGTGGTGTCGAACATTCAACTGAGGTTCAAGCGGCGAGCGTCTATGAAGCGGCCTGCCGTGCGTGGACGACCTTCAAGATGTCGGAACAAACCGAAGAGGAATTGTATAAGACTGAAGAGTTTGTAGTCAAAGTGAGCGAGAAACCAAGGACGTATCGGGTAAATCTAGAAAAGCTGCTAGCATGGCTCGACCCGGGAAGGCGGGGTAGGGATGATACGCCGCGCAAGCAACTACTGAGGAAGTTAAAGGACGCGAACCTTTGCGGTGAGGGGAATCGAATCAAGTGATGTCATAATTTCCTCCATTGCCCAATTCAACATGGCCGTGTGCTACACTCCCGGTCAGCCGAGTCCCCCGGCCTTCAATGGCTGGTTCGGCAATGAAAGAGCCTGATCGTCGTTTGGTCTATGTGTTCGTTTTCGAATGTGAGAAGTGTAAGCGAGACTTATATGCGTACTTCCGCACTGAGGAACCGGAGTTGGCTTTCCACCTGACCTGTCCGTGCGGATGGACAGGAACTCGACGCGGTGCTCAAGCCAAGAAAGTTTTCTGTCAAGACTCTGACTCACCGTTACCGAAACCATAGCGGTTACTCGGCAGTTCCACACGCTTTCTTCTCCCGAATTGCTGCTAATATTTCCGAATGTTATTTATCTTCAGGGTGACCAAGGCCCGGGAATGCCAATCCAGTTAGAGTTCATTCATGACGGGCTGGGCGTCATCTATCGGTGTGAAGGGGTCTTAAGCCTGCAGCACTTCTCAGTTGCCAATGACCAACTTCTAGCCTCCCCGGAACGGATACGGAAGCTCAGATACGCTCTCATAGATGCAGCTTCGATGGAGCCAACATTCTTTTCACCTAGTGAGATGGACGGCATAGTGTTGCAAGATCGCCAGATTGCGTCATATGCCGTGCCCGGATTGCTCGTTGCACTGGTTGCGGAGCGAAATGTCGTTTTCGCACTCGCCCGGATGTGGGAAGCATTCATCGAGGGAATTGGATGGGAGACGAAAATCTTCCCCTCAATGGTGGACGCGCAAGAGTGGATTCGGATTCGAGTGAAAGAGAAATTCCGTTTAGATCTTCCTTAGTTTATTTATTCTAGGACAATCTCGGGATTATAAAACTTATAGAAGTTGGCAGAAGCTGATGCATGCCGATAGCCTTCGACGGCCGCATAGCTCAGAATTTTTTGTGTGCGAGCCGCCAGCGCCAGCATAGGCCATAAAAGTACCGCTTGCTCGGCTTGGGTCATTCGTTCCTTTTCCATTAAGCCCCCAAACTTGGGTGGCGCAAGGGAGTTTGCCGTCTAATCAACCTCATCGATTGTTCGTACCACAATGACGTGCAGCGATTCGAGAGCACCCGAGATTCTTACCTTCTTGCCCTCATAGGCTCTGAGGCGACTTGCATCCGCCAACCTGTAAGTGCGGAGGCTTCCTTCTTCCACGAGGAAAAGTAAGTTATCGCTTCTCACAATCCTTCCGGCGATGGTCTTGATGGCATTCCGCCTGGCTTCATCCTGACACCCAATGTCGCTGCTTTCGACCATGGCGTCCGGTGCCATTGCCAGGCGCAGGAATATGGATGCGAGGCCGACATAATCTCTGTGCATATTTCGCACCTCGATGAGTGGATTGAGGGCGAGATTTATCTATGACAGGGAGCAAGCAAGGTGCCACTTTCGAAGAACCTAATTGACTGAAAGGACGGGGGCCTATACAGCCGACCGGGGGAGTCGCGTGTAATCTCTTCGGGCGACCGGAAATTGTGAGCTGTTGTGTGGTTTGTGCTTTGAGGAAAATATCTGCGCATAGAGAAGGAAGGGGCTCGTCTCCTCCACATGAAGAGCGCCCCTCGTTAGGCGGAACCTCTGGGAAGAGAAGAACGGCGAAAGGATGGATGCTGTCCACAAGGTCCGCCCGACCCTCTGGTCAGTGTCGCTCTTTCTCGCCGTCCCTCCTTTTATCGTAGAGACGGCCAGGATTGTGCGCTGTTCACTTTTGCACAGTTTGTGGAGATTCTTGACGGGATGGAGGTCGGAGTCCAGCCTACGTTTCCGGCTTGATTAGGAAGGTCGAAGGGCTTCGGTGGTCGAAACTCCCAAACCTTTCAGTCACGCTCACAATTTCTCTTTTACCATCGAAGGCTGACGTGGTCTATTGGGGAAAAACTCTAGTTTTCCAATGTGAGGACAAGCGGGGCATGACCTGAAATTGTTCGGCCCTCGAACCAGATGGAGAGTACCCCGCGAGTCAAGTTGGCGGTTGCAAGCCGCTGGGTCAAGGGGAGTTTTACAATCTGTAACTGTACGAGTCCCGCAATTTAGGATACGGCTGAGGGAGGCTTCATGATTGACGCACACGTCCCGGAGATGCAGGATGAGGCCGGAGGTTGGTCATGCCCCAGCCAGAATTGAAACAGGATTATGTTGTGATGACTGTTTCCTGCGGCAACTGCCAGCAGGAGCAGCTAGTTCATGTACAGGCTCGCACCGGAACTTGGTCAACGGCTCATCAATCAGTTGAGTGCCTGAGATGCGGCCAACACTTTGAAGTAATGCTTCCCGACGCCATTATCGGCGGTCCATTTTTGCCGCCTGACATCTCCTCGGTCCAATAAGCAGGAAAACCCTTAGGCTTGGCGGATCATCCAGTCACGAATCTTCGTAGCAAACTGCGAGCATGAGCAGAAGACAAATACCAGTGGGAAGGTGCACCAAATGCGGAGCGCCGGCCCACAACGCCGCGCGAATTAACCAACCCTGCGGCAGGACTACAAACGGGAAGATATGCATGGCTCTCATTGAAAGCACGCTGAATGAGACTGACTGGAAGGAATGCCCGACATGCACAGGTTACGGCTTGACGGGTAGCAAGCAGTGCGAGCAGTGCAACGGGGTTGGATGGCTGTTTGTGCGGCGATAGCCGAGAGAGCGGTAGGACACAGGGCGCAACGTGGTGACGCGATGACTTTTTCCAAGCCTGGGCTTACATTCTCGGCAGATTTCTCATTGAAGACAGATGACCCTTTAGACCCCGACTTTCGACATTGTCGAATTGAGGAGAGAGACGGCGAGCGGCTCGTGCGCACATTCACCGGCAAAGTACCGAGGTCTCAAGCCGCCCGGAAACAGGTAAGGCAGGACATCGTTAGGTGGTGTGAACTCCATCCCAAGAGAGTGCCCGAGAATGGCGGAACGGTCGTGCTCGACCTCGACCAGATATGGAAACCCGTGTGATGTGCTATAAGTTTGAGATGTCCAAAATCATCGAGCATTGGTTGCTTTTCAAATACGTCGGTCTTGAGTTCACGCCGTTATCCAGGCCATTCAAAACGAGGGAACAGGCGGAAAGGCGCGAGAGAAATACCCGGAGCGTCTGCGCAAGAGGATTGGGCTCGGTGCGATTCGAATCAAGATGACCGATTCAGACTCAGTCCATCACTAAAGGCCACGGTGGTAACATCGGCGGCTGCTGTGGCCCCCAACTCATTATCGCATAGAGGCAGCGACTGACTTCGGTTCTGGTTCTTCCCAGACTCGCACCATTTTGGTGCTCTCAGATGCCCGTAAGTCCTTCGCAACATCACGCCAGATGTCAGCTTGGAATTTTGTCCATGGTGGCATCTTGTCAGCTTCTGCTTCCAAAGTTTCGGCCACAAAATCATCCATGCGCACCGACCGAGGTTTTCTTTCTTGTTGCATACTGCACCTCTGCTCGTAGTCTACGCCAACGCACCTCCGGTTTGAACGGTGGTATGCAGCAATGCATGCCTGAACTGTGAGATATCGTGTTAGGAATAAAAAGGGACGCACGGAGTGGCGTCGCCCATCTTGGTCAGATGTCACATAAATCGGATTCTGTCCGGTCAGAGGAAACAAGACCATACCGTATTTACCGTAAGTTGGGGCTCGCGAATACGCTAGTCGCCTTGAGATCGGAAGAAACGTGATATGTGAGCATTAGCCAAGCGATCCCAGTCAAGAACGGCGAGTTGAGGGATGCCGTCCGGACCCAGTCATACTCCCCGGCCAGTATCTTTGTCGCCGTCCAGCAGTTTATGTTAGCGACTGGTAACGGTGACGCGCTGTTCGCTTCTACACAGTTTCTGGAGATTTCTTGACCTCTGGGAGATGTCCGACGAAGAGTTGCGCCAATTCGGTAAGGGGGCACCGTGCACATCTGGATTGATGATGTGCGTTGCACCTATGAGGGAATCTTTAGAATGGCTGAAGATGAGAAAGCACGCCACAGGTAAATCCAGAAAGCGGACATCTAAGCGGACATCGACTAGAACGAAAGGCAAGCTCAGTTAAGCCTGAAGGAACGAAAGGCGGGAGCGGACGAAAAGCGGACAACCCCCGTCCCTAAGAGTGGACTGCTCTGGACGAACTGCTGGGAAAGATGCGAGCATTGGGCACGAAGCGGAAGCGAGGGAGGGTACATGAGAGTCTTAATGAAAGTCACGAGCGCAAATAAACAAATGGATGATAAGCTGCTGGTTCAGCTTCAGGGACAGTACGGCCACACATCACTCATTCTCCCCATAGAACAAGAGAAGTTTGTGCAAATTGGCGATGAATGGACGCTGGAGCACGGCGAGGATGGTCTACATAAGATTATTGGTGAACTGGACGAAAGTTTCGACGACTCCCAAAATGCAGGAGTGCGCGTGTTGAGTGGCGAGACGGGCTCGTCGAATGCGGGCGTTGACACCCTAGCAAGCAAACCTCAAGAACCATAGCGGTCCACAGACCGAAGCTGCGGTTAGAAAGACTTCTCGACTCGATCAATGATTCCCCTCGCGTCACTGACAGCATCAGTGATTGCAGCGACGGCGGCCGGACTATTCGGTGGAACCGAGGATAACTCCGTGCTGCCAGGATGGCGGCGACGATTGCGATTATGGCTTGCTTACGGTTCGGGTCCACTGATTGACATATCATGTTCGCTTTTACTTCGCCATCCTAAGGAGGAAGCTGATGCCTGCAACAAATAGGACACCTAACAAGATGCAATCCCTCGATTCGGAACGGCGAGTCTGGCCCGGAGTGTTGCCGGACACATCGCTGGGTGAGTGCTACAGCGGTTCTAAACGCATGGGACTAACAACATACGCCGGGGGACGGAATGAACTCCCGATCCTACCCTTCTGACGAAAGAATAGGTGGATCAGCGGCATCGCCCTCCGAGAAAAGAAAAAGGGAGGAATCCATGTTAGCTCGTCATATCACCCTCCTGCTAAGACCCAATGTAGCGAAAGAATTTACGGTCACGTTTGAAAAGGAGATTTTGCCCCTGCTGAAGAAGCAGAAGGGATTCGTGGACGAACTACTTCTGGTCACACCGGAAAAGAAGGAAGTGGTGGCCATCAGCCTATGGGAAAAGCAGGAGAACGCGGAAATTTACAATAGGGAACTTTATCCCGAGGTCGAAAAGATGCTGGAGAAATTCATTGAGGGATTCCCTATCATCAAGAACTTCGTAGCGGAGTATTCCACGTTCCACAAGATTGCCTTCGCAGCAATGGTTTGATTCCTATTTTCGGTTTTACGGCCCGGGTAGCGCAGCAGTCTCACCTGGGCGGATGAGATTGCCAGCTACCATCCTGTCGTAAATGAGGGGCTCCCATTCGAGAGGGTGGGAGCCGCGGAGATGCAGGATGATGCTGGAGGTCGAATTATGCCCCAGCCACAACTGAAACAGGATTACGTTGTCATGACTGTTTCCTGCGGGCACTGCCAGCAGGAGCATGTAGTCCATGTACTGGCCGGCACCGGAACTTGGTCATCCGCTTATCAGTCAGTTGTTTGTGTGAAATGCGGGCAGCAGTTTGAAGTGACGCTTCCCGACCTGATTATCGGCGGCCCATTTCTTCCGCCGGGCATCTCCTCGCCACGATAAGCGAGGCGACTCAATTAGACTACGCAGTCATGTTTTCGTCGGTTGTAGTCTCGGCACCTTGCAGCCCGGAAAACGACAGAAGTTGTGGCCTCTCTTCCCAAGCTTGATCTGGGTGCCCAGCAGCCAGAGCCAATAAACTCCGCTGGTGGCCTCACCCGCCCGAGTTTGCAGAGCATTGATACACAACACGGCTGTCTGTCTTTGATTTTGGAAGTGTGCAGTGTTGAACAGCCGCGGCATTGTGAATCGTATTAGCATGATCGGGGTTTCAAGCACATACCAGCGCTTGAGCCCTACCCGTGCCGGATGGACAAGCGGAATTTCATTGGAAGATTGGTGGTGGCATTCCTGACTGCGACTACAGCAGGAAGTACGAGTCGGCCATTCTATCCAGAGGAGGTTCGAGATGAACTGGGATCAAATCGAAGGCAAATGGAAGCAATCGATGGGCAAAGTAAAAGAGAAGTGGGGAAAGCTGACTGACGATGACTTGACTGTGATAAACGGCAAAAAGGAGCAGCTTGTAGGCAAGATTCAGGAACGTTACGGAATTGCGAAGGACGCCGCGGAGAAGCAGGTCGATGAGTTTACGCGGTCCTACACATCAGACGACTCGGCAAAGGCAGCTAAGTCTTCCTGAATGGACAGGCATCCATAGGCCGACAAGAAATTCTTAACGCATTCGAGGACCTAGCAAGAACATCTTCGGATGTCCGGCACTTTTGTGTGGTATCCAATTGGCTTGCACAGCCGCCCAAAGCCTTCGAAAAAAGTTTGAAAAATCTCAAAAAGTAAGGACAGCTTCGAATCTCGATATGGAGGATTCAAAAATGAAATGTAAAATTCTGTGGGGTTTTGCGGTATTTGTCTTTGCTGTAGCGCTGACCCCTGCGCAAACGAAAGTCGCTTCGTCCGGCAAGTGCGGCAAGCCCGACGCGCAGCAAAATATCGCTGCCGGTGACCAAATCGGCCATCTCTTCACTCTGGCGTCAGGAAAATGCGCGACGAAGGGAGCAGTGGGTGGCGCGACGAGCAAAGAGGGCGTGTTTTCCGAGCACGGAGAAGTTTCAGAAGACCACAGTAAAGTCTCGGGCGTGTACGTGGAAACGTTTGACAGCGGTGACAAGATTTTCTACACCTATCAAGCCACTGGGACGATGAAAGATAGCGCATTTCAGGCAGGCGAGAATAAGTATCAGATTACCGGCGGCACCGGGAAGATGAAGGGGATTAAGGGGTCGGGCACCTGCAAGACCACCGGCACCGCCGACGGTGGGTTGGAGTACACCTGCACCGGAGAATACACAATCACAGGAGCGGCTGCGGCAAAGTAGTAAGAGCGGAGAAAAGATAAAGCACGGAGGGTGCAAACCTCGCCCAACTTCCATCACTTGTTAAATTGCGCCTCCAATAAAGCTTTGACATTAATCGGGAGTTCTCAAAGATTGCCGACGGACTTGCAGAGCTCTCAAGCGGTGCGCAATTCTACTCGGAAGGGCATGCCGCTTACGATTCTTTTTCCTGTAGAGTTACTAGATGTTGCACAACCTTGGACAAGCCTTTGAAATGACTATGGTTGAGTTTTCGGAAATGAGAGATAAGCAAAGTCAGCAGCGCCGAAGGAGGGCCGATGGCGCGGTCCGGTCCGTTGCTGACCGAAGCGCAGTGGAAGAAGATCGCGCCCTTGCTCCCCAAGCCGCCCAAACAACGCAAGGGCGGTCGTCCGTGGATCGAGAACCGCCGTGTGCTGGAAGGGATTCTGTGGATTCTGCGGAGCGGGGCTCGCTGGCAGGACCTGCCGGAGAAATTCCCGCATCCTTCGACCTGCTGGCGGCGACTGCGAGACTGGGAGGAGCGGGGCGTTTGGTTGAACATCTGGCGGACGTTTCTGAGCGAGTTGAACGAGCGCCAGCAATTGAAGTGGAGCGAATCGTTCCTGGACGGCAGTTTTGCTCCGGCGAAAAAAGGGGCTGCGGAGTCGGAAAAACCAAGCGGGGCAAGGGGACGAAGTGGATGGTGGTGGTCGACGGCCGCGGTCTTCCTCTGGGAAACTACCTTCACTCTGCATCCCCGGCGGAAGTCAAACTCGCGGAGACGACGCTCGCCACGATCCGGGTAGGACGGCGTCATCACGCGGGCCGTCCGCGGCAGAAACCGGTGCGGGTGATTGCCGACAAAGCCTACGACAGCGATCCGTTGCGGAAACGGTTGCGGCAGCGCGGGATCGAACTGATCTGCCCGCACAAGAAGAATCGCGTGCGGCCCGCGACGCAAGACGGCCGAGCGCTGCGGCGCTACCGGAGACGATGGATCGTCGAACGCACCAACGCCTGGCTCGGCAACTTCCGCCGCCTGGTCGTGCGTTACGACCGCTCGCTCACGATCTACGGCGCGTTCTTTCATATCGCCTGCTTCATGATCGTCTTACGGAGGGTTGTGCAATAGCTTCTAGTATTCGCAAAGGTTCTTAATGCGCCGCCGCACGGCCACCTCATTACTGTTGTCGCGAAGGCCGAAGATAGGACCCCAGACGGGCATGTCAGCTGAGCCGTGAGCCTGGACCGGCTTACCAAAGCGCACGATTTCGGTGACATATTCTTCAGGGAATTTGCCATCGTGCCTCTTGGCGAGTGTTGTGAGGTCCGCCGGTGGCGTCTTTAGCGCGGATGCAGCAGGGCCAATGCCTCTGCCGTCAGCGCCGTGACACACGGCGCAATATTCCACATATGTTTGCTTGCCGGACACCACAGCAGCCGTTTCAGTCGGTGCCTTGTTCGCAGCCGGTTCATCTTGCGTGCGGGCGGTGAAGACGACCAGAAGCAACGCACTGAACACCACAGTCTGGTTCATAGCCACGGTCTCCTGTTCTCCGGAAAGCGACCAAGCGGCCGACTATTTCATGCCAGTACAATACGGAAGGGCACGTGAAAACGATTTGTCCGGTTTGTGCGTCTATCATGCGTTGAGTCCAATTGACGATACTAATTTCTTCCATATACATTTGATCTTCAGCTGGATACCCTTGCGTCTTGACAGAAAACTTTCTTGGCCTGAGTGCAGCGCCGAGTTCCCTCCCATCGGCACGTTTTGTTTGTACACTTCAGATGGAATGCCAATTCTGGGTCCTCAGCGTGAAAATACGCATAAACGGCTTGTTTGCACATCTCGCATTCGAAGACAAAAACGTAGACTAACCGGGGGATAAATTCTTCCATTGTCGCACTCCCAGTGCTCTCAGGCCGGGAGCGCGGCGCTGGCGGATTCCGCAGTATCGCCCTACATCGACGGGAATCCTGCAAAGGTTTCTTGCTTGGTTGTTGATGAGTTTAAGATTCGTGTTCTGGGGTAAAGAACGAGGCATCACAACACCTCCTTTACCACTCGCATCCGCTTTGGAAGGAAAAGTCAGACCCAAACCGTTGGGATTTCCCTTAGGCGGACGGGGTATGACGAATTTCTAACTCGTATTATACGCCCGTGCGAGCGCACTGACTGCATCGATTTCCGGCAGCCATTTTGGGCAAGGTGTTTGGAATCGTGTCACCGGAGAAATGGTGGGTAGTACGTACTTCGGCGGTAAGTGCGTTTTACGTCCGGCGACGATAAGTCGATGATGAGATGACGATGCTTCAGGCTAAGAAATCCTGTCGTGTATGCGCAGCTAGATTAAGTTTCTTTAGTTGTGATAATACGCTTACGGCTTGGTGGAGGTCGAGGCTCTGTTCCTTTGAACCCGGATAGATGCACAACTCCAAATAACGAGCAAAAATTGCATCTTCCGCTTCAGCGATGAGAGTGGGCAATTTGGTAGCGTCGGTTTCCTGCAAAGCCTCGGCATAAGGTCGGTGCCATTTCTCAGACATGAAAAAGTCGTTAAGCTCCAGTACACGGTCCACAGCGTCGTTTGCCGTCATCCCATGCTGTTCACAACTTTTCTCGGCTTGTGGCATTTACGCGCTCCAGATTAGCGATCGCACGCAGTAGGATAATGAATCAAAAATGGCGAGATGAGAAATACCGTCCGGTCCCAGCCCTCTTTCCCGGCCAGTTTCGCTCTATCCCGCCATCCGCGTCGCATTATAGAGACAGTCAAGGGCAGGCACTGTTCACTCTTATGCGGTTTTGCAGAAATCTCTTTGGTAAGGTCTCCGCATTCCTTTCACACCCCAAAGTCATTCTGCTCATGCGAACTGAATGGCGTCCCGCCGCCCGGTTCAGAATGAAATTTGCAACCAACATTGGGCGGTTTAGCGTGCGTCAGCTTCGGATGCTGGAGCATTGAATATCCCTTCGCCAATTTCAGCTGGAGATTGCTGTGTAATTTTTAGAGGAAGCGCATCGAATCTGGTTCCACTCTTCCATTGTGCTGAGTACATTCCGCAAGCCGATCGTCAATGACCTTGATTTCAACGGCGAGGCGAGTATACGTAGGATTCTTCAAGAACAGATTGAAGAGTAGATTCCTCTTGGTTTTCAATGACTCTCGATTTCTATTCTCATCGTTCGCAGTCTGTGACACGTGAATTGCCTCCTCAAACCAGTAAACAAAACACTCGGCTCCCAAAATAGCTCCGTGAGGATCGGTTTCCAGAGTGAATGAAAAGCAGGACGGCAAGATGACTGATACCGTCCGGCCCGCCCAAGAGCCCGTCCAGTAACGCTCTTTCTCACCGTCCCACGCGACATATTAAGAATTCTCGAAAGTTCGGGCTGTTTACTTTTGTACAGTCTTGCGGAGAACTTCGTGATTAGAAGTGCGCAAGTCTTCGGTGAAGGCACGGCGTAGACACGAGGAGTTTCCGGTATTCTCATGACTCTCAGGACTTGGTGGAGTTCAACAACAGGGAACAACTAGCAAAATCGATGGTATAATATTCGCAAATGCCGCCTAAAGCTGGGCCCGCGAAGGTCTTTCCCTCCTTCAAAAAAGCGAATCTAGGAATCCCTGTTTTCGATGTGAAATTGTTTCTCGACTCGGCCGGTCTGGGAAGAAAAGTAGCCAAGTTCAGAGGAAAAGAAACCGTCTTCACGCAGGGCGATCCCGCGAAGCAGGTTATGTACATTCAGGAAGGCGGTGCGAAGCTTACGGTGGTTAATGAGTCCGGCAAAGCAGCGGTTGTGGCGATCCTTGGACCGGGCGATTTTCTTGGGGAAGGGTGCCTTGCTGGCCAGTCCAATTACCTGGTGACCGCGACCACAATATCACCTACCAGCGTGCTGGTCATTGAGAGAAACGAGATGATTCGCGCGCTCCATGAGGAGCACGAGTTCTCCGACCGCTTCATCGCTTATATGCTTGCGCGAAACATCCGAGTCGAAGCGGACTTGATAGACCAGCTTTTCAACTCCAGCGAAAAGCGACTGGCGCGCACTCTGCTGCTGCTCGCGCGCTATGGCGCGCCGGGCCATCCTAGCAAAGCGCTTCCCAAAGTATCGCAAGAGATGCTGGCGGAGATGATTGGCACAACGCGGTCCCGGGTCAATTTTTTCATGAACAAATTCAGGAAACTGGGCTTCATCCAATACAATGGCGAGATTCAAGTCAACGATTCCCTCCTCAGTGTTGTCCTGCACGAGTAAGTTCACTATCGTGCGGGTGCGCTGAAATATTGCTGAGCAGTTCCTCCTTGGTTCCCTCAGGGCAGCGTTAATCAGGCATTGGGTCTGGTAGTTGCTGGGAAAGCTCTGTGGCCAGTTGAGAGACTCGCATGCCGGCGGAAGTTCTGAGGTGGAGTGCGTGGTGGCGGGGAAGTTCATGTTTCTCGTCCGGGGTTTCAGAAGGTTAGAAGTCGAGGCTTGAGTGCTCTGTCCAAAAAGGAACAGTTATTGGGACATGTCCGTGAGAATCTTAAATAAGGGACCAATAAAACCGAGTTGTGATGTAGTCCGCAGATTGATCAGGCCGAAGGCGCTAGAAATTTTGTCTTTGAGAGCGGCACCAGAAAGACCAGAGCGCAGGCCCTGAGATCGGAGTTAGTTCGAAGCCGAAAGGAGATTCCAATGTCACTGATTTTATTGATCATTGTTCTCGTGCTCTTGTTCGGGGGCGGCGGCGGCTATTACGGATATCGGAGATGGGGGACGGGCGGAGGTGTAGGGATTTTCGGGCTGGTCCTGATCATCCTGTTGGTTTTGTATCTGTTCGGGGGAATGCGTATGTGAGGTGACCGGGGATTTTTGCAGCGTGAGTAAGAGAGACCGGCCTTTGGATTGAATCCAGAAGACAACGGTCATCATGCGAACTAAGCGAATCAGAGGCTGCTTGCTGATCGGATTTTCTTGGCTCATGCCGCGAGCTTACGGCAGACTTCCTTTTTTGCAAGATGGAAATTCAGAGGGTTTCTTCACAGCTTCAATCCACATGGACGTGCACCGCGTTTACCCGCCGTTGAGCAGACTGCTCCCCTACCTGTTCCTAATCTGTCCACTGGTCCAATGGACAGGTAAACGTGAAGTGACTAGCGTGTGTATAGGGAAAGCGGAAGACAAGCAAGTCATGACTGACGACATTTCGGAACTCTACACACTGCAAATACTCCCAGCCGAGATTCGCAAAGGCTCCGGTGGGGCTGCATATATTGTGGTTGAGGTGCAGGCAATGCAAATCGATGGCGATAAGAGTTTACACGCGTTCTTCTCTAATATGGATGAATTCATGAATCGACTTGGACGCATGCTCTGCTTGGACGCATTTCGCTGGCGACAAATCGAGAATTTGCTCAACCAGCAAGGCATCGTGAGCGTCGCCGGAAGTGACGCTGAACTGGCATTTACTGAAGGAGAGTTGAGAGAGTTGGGCCTAGAGGAAGTCGATGCGCTTCGTGCGGCCTGAGGCGCTGAAAAATCACGGCTGGGAGATGGCAGCTCATTCACAACCTGCGTTCGCCAAACACTTTAATTTCCGGTATGTCGCTGGCCTCATTAACGAGGGCATTTGTAAAATCCGCAGAGGAGTGCCGTCGGCCCAAACCAATTTCAGCTCGATAAAGAGAACAGCCGCGCATATCAGAACCACGGAAACTTGCACCGGCCGCGTAACTGAATGCAAGCTCTGCGCCGCGAAGTGAAGCCTTTTGAAAGTCTGTCCGATGAAGCCGAGCCCCGAACAGATTCGCGTCTTCCAGATTCGCACCGAATAGCGACATCCCGCTGAGGTCGGCGTGCATCCACTGTTTGCCACGAAGGTCCTGGTTGTACAAGTCTCGAGCAGGGACACGATCGATCTCCTCGCCAAGAACGTTCCGAATGATCGTAACGGGTGCGGGTCTTGGCGTACCGAAAAGATCAGCGAAGAATCCCATCACACTTCCTCCGTCACCGGCTCTGGTGTCGAACGAAAGAAGTCGTCGAGATCACTATCCTCAGCAACGTATGGCTGCTTGCACGGCTCGGTGGGTGGCACGGCAACGTCGGGCTGCGACTGGATATCTGTCGAGATGTCTGACTGCGTGGCTTTGCTCCGACGCGCCAGGCTGCGCTTTACGACGATCCCAGCCTTGGGGTCTTTGCCAATGCGCGGCGCTGGGGGCCCCGTCGTCGTGACCCGTCCCCCGTTCTTGATCAACCCGCGCTGAGGCGGGAGAATACAAATATAATTAATTGACTTTATATAAAATATCGCGTACGGTTGGTCTTGCAAACTGGCAGAGCGACTGGGTAGGAGCGGTTGCTGCCCCTACGCAGTCATTACCCTCCAATCTTACAGTGCCCTCGTTTTCTTTGCCCTAATTTGCAGGCTCAGGCCAAATTTTTAGAATATCTCTGCGAGTCGCGGCAATATCGCGGTTCTTGCGGCGTTCGGCTACTAAAAAAACTAGAAAGGAAAGGCCTATGACTCGGACCCACAGAGGCGTTTTCGGAGAACGCTGCGGTGCGATTAACATTCCGCTTATCTTCGGCTCGACGCTGCTACTGGCATTTTTGATAGGAGTTCCGCAGACGGCAAAAGCCTCGCAAACCTGGAATTTGAAGGTAGGAGCAGAGAGCCGCGATGAAGCCAATCAGGCCGTCGCATTCCTACCGAACGAGATTTGGATCTACGCGGGCGACAGCATACAGTGGACGTGGCAACCGAAGAATTTTCCGCACACAGTTACTTTCTTGAACCCCGGACAGACACGTCCAACGCCGCCACCACCCATAGGGCCGCCGTCTGGGCCGCCGATCGGGCCGCCTTTCTATTTCGGAAATCCAGGTCCGGGGCCATTTACTGAGTGTCCGAGCCCTAACCCCTACAACGGCGGCACAGCCACCTTCGACGAGAGTGCGTGTGTTTCCAGCGCTGCATTGTATGGCGGCACGGCTCCCTCAACCTTTACGGTGACCTTCCCGAATCCGGGCAATTACAAGCTGGTATGTTTGATTCACACTAATATGAACGGAACCGTACACGTCCTTAGCACGGATTCGACGTCACCGTTCTATGCCGCATCTCTGCCGTACACTCAGTCGGACTACGACAGGCAGGCCCGGGACGAGGCGGAAGATATTCTGAAGGACACCGATAAACCCAAGGAAGAAGTAAGGGATTTTCCGCGATCCAAAAATGAAGTGCTCATGACCGGTGAAATAGTGGCTACGGGCGGAGGGCGGCAGTACTTGGCCATTGTTCGGTTTTTCCCGGAAACGATCTACATCAACCAGGGAGATACAGTTGAATTCACGAACGTGGATCCGACTGAGCCGCACACGGTAACGTCGGGAAGTAGTGACACTTTGGTTAATAACATGGCGTTGGTCAACGCGAGTCCGGAAGCGGATGGGGCGCTGGGTGCGACCGTAAACTCAGCCAGTAATTTTGGAAATGCCACCCCGACCACCGGTGTAAACTCCGGGTTTCTGGAAGCGGCGCCGGAAGACGCGGCCGGACGCGGGCAATCCCCTCCTGGGACGACCCGCTTTCGCGTAACATTCAATATCGTCGGCACCTTCCCTTACCACTGTGCGCTGCATGATATCGCCGGGATGTACGGCAAGGTGGTAGTGAAGTAGCGCGCACGACGTTGGCAAGATCAATGGGCATTTCATGAGAGCCCAATTCTCAAGGTGCTGCCTGTTCGGGCTCCTGCTATGGGCAGCGACGGTCACCGACGTCTCAGCTCAGGCGCCCTCAAAGGCGCCCGAGCCGGCGCGGGCCGCGCCCGGCAAAGCCGACTATCACGGGGGGTTGGTTTCTCCGCCGCTCCCCAAACCAAAATTCACGCTCACGGATACCTCGGGCACGTCGTTCGATTTTGACGCCGACACCCGGGGATATGTGACGCTTCTGTTTTTCGGATACACCCATTGCCCGGACATGTGTCCGCTGCAGATGGATATGATTGCGGATGCGCTGCGGAAATTGCCACCGGCTACGGCCGGCCAATTCAAGGTGGTTTTTGTCACTACCGATCCCGCACACGATACGCCGCAGGTATTGCGCATGTACCTCGATCGCTTTAATAAGCATTTCATTGGCCTCACGGGAAGCGAAGAAGCCATCGAGGCGGCACAAGTGGCTGCCAACCTTCCACCGGCTAAGAAAGGGACCGTGCGACCAGATGGCAACTACGAAGTGGGCCATTCGGCATTTGTCCTGGCCTACACCAAAGACAATCTGGCGCACGTGATCTATCCCGTGGGACTAAAATCGGAAGACTGGGTGCACGATCTGCCGTTTCTCGTGTCGGAAACCTGGACCAAGCCTTGAGGATTGACTTTAAAGGCGCGGCCGGCGGCGATGCGGCCTTGTTCCACGTAGACTCCGAGGGCAGTCTCACCAATGCGGCTTCGTGCTAACTGCTAATTTCTACTGATGATTAACGAATGCCACGTTGTGAGTCGGCGTATTCAAATCCGCGCATCAGCTTGGGCTTCTTCAGTTCAATAGATCACTGTGCAGCGTCTGGAGACGCACTTCCCCGGTATGTCACTTGTCGGGCTCAGAATTGCTTCGTCAAACCTTGCATGCTTTGTTTCACTCCGGTACATCAAACAGCCATCCATATCGCTACCACGAAAATTGGCGCCGTACGCGTTTGAAAAAGAAAGCTCCGCATTGCGCAGATTGCATCGCGCGAAGCTGGTCTGAACGAGTCGAGCCCCGAACAGGTTGATGCCTTCACAGTCGGCGCCATCGAGCCATAGGCCAGCGAGATCTGCATGGGCCATTGACGACCGCGCAGATCAACCTTGCCCCAAAGATCCCGCACACCTTCCACGCGATCGATTTCTTCGTGCAACACGTTGTAAATGATCACAACTGGTGGAGGTTTTGGAGGAGAGAACCAATCGAAGAATCCTACATTACACCTCCTCGTGCACTGTTACCGGCGTAGCAAAGAATGAATCTAAATCCTCGTCACTTGCGACGTACGCTGATGGCGTGAGTGCCTCAACAACATCGGGAACACTCAGCACAGGCTTGCGACGCACTGGGCTGCGCTTTACGACGATCTCAGCTTGAGGGTCTTTACTGGTGCGAGAGGGCTTTGACGAGCTTGCGGGTTTGGGATGCGAGGGAAGTTTGGGCTGTGGGTCACCCACTTTGTCCAGATCAAATCCGAGTCCAGCACGACGAGCCCATTCTTGGCGAAGCTCGACATTCTCGGCCAGTTTCGAATATCGGTCGGTGATGTCATGGCCAGCATGACCGGACCAGAAGCGGATGAGGTCCTCTGGTGTTCCGAGTTCGCGCAGTTTCGTGATCCGATAGCGACGGAATGAGTGGAAGCCTTTGATGCCGTGCTTCTTCAGCCGAGCCGTTGCAGTGCGCAGGTGCATGGCGCGGCCAGATGTGCTTTGGAAGAGAAATGCTCCTGGCTGAATGTTCTGTTCGGCAACGAACTTGGCGATCGCTGCGTTCAACCGCGTATCCAGGTCCACGATTCTGATCGCAGCTGGGGTCTTGACGCGATTCTGCTCCTTGCCGCAGTAGATGCTGGAACACACGGCGATTGTGGATGTGCTCTGGTCCCACGAAGTCTGGTCCTCTGTGCCCGACACATGGATGCTCAGTGCCTCGGCCACGCGGAGGCCAGCACCAGCCAGTAAGGCGTAGAACAGTTGCTCCTGGTGACGGGTGGCGTTCTTGATCGCACGCTCAACGTCGTCGTTGGTTGCGCATGGCTGCTTCTGAGCACTGATGGTGGGGGCGTCGATGAACGAATGATTCCAGGTGCGCGGATACAAAGGATCACCGGTCTGCGAATCCACGGCGCTTGCTACCACAGCTTTGACCACGGCCAACGATTCATTCACAGTTTTCGCGGAACCAGGCAGCTTGCTGGCCAGGTCCTTCAGGAAACCGCTATGGATGTCGCGCAACAACGTGTCGGCGCCGACAATCAGCATCAACGTCCTAAGACGCGATTGGTAGGTGGCCAGAGAAGATGGTGCCACCGGCCGGCGCTTGCGCTGCGCTAGACCGATCGAGGGCTCTTCGGGGGTGACGCCCGTCCATGTCTCGATCACACAACCGAGCGCCGTGCCATTCACCCTTGATTGGGAGTGGCACTGCATTTCCAAGTGCAAATTTGAAAGGAGCCCTAACAAAATGCAACGACAGAAAGGGGAGGTTACTATTTGGCACCGCGAAGCCCAATGGGGATTCGCAACCACACCAGAGGGAAAGAACTTTTTCGTACACGAATCGGCGTTTCGCGATCACTGACAAGTTGCTGGTGTGTGCTATGGAGCCCTCATCGAGTTTGACTTGCCAGTAGCTCGAACAGCCGAGCAAGCCTTCTTGAACAAGCTTAACGCTGGGAAAAACAGAGATGATCCGTCGATCGCACGAAATCATCGCAACCCACGCCGTACGGTCAACAGCAACAAGAAACCCCGGGCCGTAAACGTCGTTTTGGTTTCCGGAGGGGAAAACCGTGACCTATGGTAAAAGAGTTTTCGCAGCCGGAAGGCTTCGAGAAGACGGCCGCGTATACAGGCCGCGGGTCAGCAGTCCGCACTGTCAGGCGTCGCGGGACCAATAAGTCAGACGCAATTCGTGATTCAGTCGGCGGCCTCTGAAAGCCGTGAAATACGGACACTGATGATCGATGACCCTCATGACTGCATATGGCAGTCAAGTGATCTTTGAGCTAGATCCTGCCGCGTCACCAAGACGCACAGGGCTCAAGACACAAATCCGACTTCACGTCGGAGTGTGTTCGATGGGCTCGTCTCCCCACGCTAGAGTTCCTCCAGCGGTTGACACTGCGTCGTCACCTGCTATTATCGCCCCGCAACCAAAGCAACGGCGGAATGGACGAAAGTCTATGTCGCGTCGCAGCGGTCAGAACGGCACCGTCGTCATTGCAGGAAATTGGTATCGGGTCAGGTGGCGTATGGATGTCGAAGGTCAGCAAGAACGAGTCAACATGAATGAAAAGGTCGCACCGTTAGTTTTCGACCGTAGGGGAAACCCGAAGCCGCCATCAATTGATGTGCTTCGTAAGGCCCGTGAAATTGTCGAAAGGTCTGGTGCGAACTCCGAAGAGCGGTTCAACCGGGTAGTTCTCGGCGACACCACCTTTCGGGACCAAGCGAAGGCGTACGTTCATTGGGTGCAAACGCGGGACAGAGAGCCAATCAAGGATGCTTCTAGTATCGAGGCGGCCTTGAACAGGTGGATTCTTCCCGCGATTGGCGATCTCCCTTTGGCCGACGTGCACAACATCACTGTGAAGCCGCTAGTGGACAAGATGAAGAAGTCGCTATCAGCACGCACGGTGAACAAGTACGTGGAATACATCGGGCAAATCGTCGCTTCACTGAGGGACGGCAGAACTGGAGAGCCAATCCATCCAAGGAAGTGGGACAGGTCGGTGATGGACCTTCCTGTCGTCAGCGCGAAAAAGCAACGGCGACCTGCGCTGAAGTCGGGCGCAATCAATACGCTTCTGTCGAGCGCCGAAGGTGACGAGCAAGCGCTGTACGTCCTTCTTGCCGCTACCGGGATGCGAATCTCTGAGGCGTTGGCTCTGGAGACGAAGCATTTCATAAACAACAGTCACACAATTCAAGTCTGCCAGCAGGTTGACCGCGACAGGCCCCGCATCGTCGAGTACCTCAAGACGGATGCCGGGTCTCGCGAGGTTGACCTGTCGCCGGACATCGCAGAGTTCCTGCGAGTCTTCAACGATGGCAAAGACGGTTTGCTGTTCCGGACCCGTAACGGCACGCCGTACTTGCATAACAACCTGGAGCAACGCTGGCTCACTCCTCGTCTGCAAGCAATGAACATCGACGAAAAAGGAATGGGTTTTCATGCCTTTCGTCGTTTTCGAAAGACCTGGCTAAGAGGCCAGCGGTGTCAGAAAGATATCAATAACTTCTGGATGGGCCACCAACCGGAAACGATGTCTGAGCTTTATTCGCGGATGGAGTTTGAAACCGAACGTCGCCTTGAGGAAGCACAAAAAGACGGTGTTGGTTTCGCCGTTCCAGCCGTTAATTGCTCCAAGTGCTCCAAGAAATTCGAAGCACAAGAAGTTGAAGTTGCAGCGTAAGTGTTGTTGAATGAAAGAGTAGCCAAGGATGCGCCCGTAGCTCAGTTGGATAGAGCGTCTGCCTTCTAAGCAGAGGGTCGGGAGTTCGAGTCTCCCCGGGCGCGCCACTTAACTTTGATACATCACCGGATTAGCGTGCCGCCGAGCTTCTGCTGCCCTGGAGCTACACCCCTCGTTCGTGATAGAAGCGAGTGGAATATGGGATGCAATGTGCTCCGCTAAAAGCGTTTGCTGAAAGATTGCGACACTCGTGGCGCACTTGTTACGAGCATTGCACCTTTCCTTGTGGCGGATACTGCCCTGACATCAAAGCGAATCAAAGCAGAATTGAAACGATGATACCGCCTGCGACTTCGCAATCGTACAAGATCCCTCGCCGCCGTTGGGGCATAGCATTGCTGCTGGGATTCGGCGTGCTGGTTAACTATTTTGACCGGGTGAATCTTTCCGTTTCGCAAGAAGCACTGCACTATGCGTTTGGCATTTCAACGGTGATGTTTGGCTACTTGCTGAGCGCCTATAGCTGGACCTATGCCGCGCTTCAACTACCCTCAGGCCTCATCCTCGACCGCTTCGGCGTGAAGCTGGTGGGCCGCATTGCAACGTTTTTGTGGAGCGTGGCGTCGTTCGCGGCAGCGCTCTCCACGGGACTGACAGGCTTCCTGGGCGCGCGCCTGCTGCTGGGAGTCGGCGAAGCACCAACCTTCCCCGCCAATTCAAAAGCCATCGGCTATTGGTTCCCGGCGCAAGAGCGCAGCTTGGCCACAGCCATCTTCGATTCCGCGGCAAAACTTGCTTCTGCGATTGGTGTTCCGGTAATTGGGCTGATGATGGTGCGATTCGGATGGCGATGGAGTTTCGCCGCGACGGGCTTTATCAGTCTCCTTTATTTTGTCCTTTTTTATGCGTTCTACCGGAATCCCGGCGAAGACCCGGCATTGTCCCGGGAAGAACGCGATTTTATTCGGCAAGGTGGCGCGCAACCCGAAGACCAGCTCAGAGCCGCCAAGGGCGCACCGCTAAAATATTTGCTACGTCAACGAAAGGTCTGGGGGCTGGTGCTGGGCTTCGCATCCTACAACTACACTTTCTACTTGCTGCTCACGTGGTTGCCTTCGTACCTGTCTTCGACCCATCACGTAGATTTGCTGCACTCTTCCTTGTACACCAGCGTACCGTGGCTTTTTGCAACCTTTACCGACATCCTCATGGGCGGCTGGCTGGTCGACAAATTGGTGCAAAGCGGTCGCGACCCTTCCTTGGTCCGGAAGGCCATCCTCATCGGAGGCACTACCCTTGGCCTGGGCATGCTAGGCGCAGCCTACGCGCAAAGCACCGTCGTCGCCCTCGTGTGGATCAGCGTGGCAATCGGGGGATTGTCCGCCGCCTCGCCCGTAGGTTGGTCGATTCCTTCCTTAATTGCACCGCGGGAAAGCGTGGGAACGCTCGGAGGAATCCTGAATTTCGGCAATCAACTCTCGGCCATTGCCGCGCCGATTGTCACGGGCTATGTGGCGCAGACCACTCATTCGTTTTTCTGGGCTTTTGGTGTAGCTGCCGCTTTTTTGGTCGTCGGCGTTTCCGGCTACGCATTCCTGCTTGGCCGAATTGAGCCGATTCCTGAGCCGCAGTAAACGCTTCTATTCCGCCCCGGTCTTCTGATTTGTCTCGGACTTTGCGGCATTGACGACCGCGCGCGTGGCTCCGGTGGAAATTCCGCCGTCCACCAGAATAGTCTGCCCGGTAACATATCGGCTGGATTCTGCCGCAAGAAAGACCACCGCCGAGTCCAAATCGTGCGGCTCGCCCGGCCGTTTCACCGGGATGCGGTCGCAGAGATACTCAACCCACTCTTTGTTCTGGTACAGCACCTTATTTTGTTCGGTGCGGAACCATCCCGGCGCCAGGCAGTTCACGGTAATGCCATACTTGCCCCAGTCATCGGCAAGGCTCATGGTCAGTTGCCGAATGCCGCCACGGCTCGCTCCGTATGGGCCCAGACCGGCATAGCCTGCGACGCTGGTTACCGAACCGATGTTGATGATGCGGCCGTAGCGCCGTGGAATCATGCGCCGCGCAACTGCCTGGGCTACGAAGAAACTTCCTCGTAAATTGGTATCGAGAATCAGATTCCAGTCGTCCCAAGTAACGTCCAAAGCGGGCTTACGTACATTGCAGCCGGCATTGTTAACAAGGATTTCGAGATGGCCGAATGCACCTTCCGCGGCTTCCACCATTCGCGCAATGCTCTGTTGGTCACGCACTTCCAACTCAAGCGAAATCACCGCTCGCCCCAGGGATTTGATCTCCTTTTCAAATGGCACCAGGCTCTCCCGGTTTCGGCTGGTCAGAACCAGATCGGCACCGGCCTTGGCCAACGCCCGCGCGAAGTATTGCCCGAGCCCACGGCTCGTTCCCGTAACGATGGCAGTTTGTCCCTTGAGTTCGAAAAGCGAGTCGCTCATGCGGTCCCGCCCGGCGTAAGCACCACTTTCGTTAATCCAGGTTCACGCGCGTGCAGCCGCTTAAACCATTCGGGGCCTTGCTCCAAAGGCGCAACAGCCGTGATCAGTGGCTTCACGTTGATCGCGCCGCTGGCCATCAACTCGATCGCGCGCGGATATTCCCCTGCCGACGCGCACGAACCCTGCAGCCGGATTTGCCGCGTCACCACCTTCTGCAGCGGCAGCGCCACTTCCGGCGCGATGTTTCCAAGCAAAATGACCGTGCCCCCTTTTCGCACCGCGTCAATCGCCGTGCCAACGGTCTCATTTCGCCCGACCGCCTCAACCACCAGGTCCACTCCTTCTCCGCCAGTGAGATGGCTCAGCTGCTTGGCGAACTCCAATTCAGGCGATAGCACCGTCGTAGCGCCAAATTCCTTTGCCAGCCCGAGACGAGACGGATCAATGTCCGCGACAAAAATCCGCGAGCAGCCTGCCACGCGCAACGCTTGAAGGCACAACAAGCCGATCGTCCCGGCGCCAATCACCAAAGCGGTGCGCTTTGGAACGCTCTCTGCCAGTGAAACGGCGTGAACTGCTACGGCCACGGCCTCCAGCAGCGCGGCCTCCGGAAAAGAAATACTCGGTGGCAAGCGATACACAATGCCCGAAGGCACGACGATATATTCAGCGAAAGCGCCCGCGCGCCGATAGTCCCCGCACGAGACCCCAATCACCTCGCGATGGTTGCACAGGTTCAACTCTCCTCGCTTACAAAATTCGCAAGCGCCGCAGGAGATCGTGGAATCGAAAGTCACGCGCTCATTTTCAGCCAGGTTCACGATGTCCCCGCCGAGGGCTGCGATCGTTCCGGCTGCCTCGTGTCCCATCACAATTGGAGGAATGCGCCGCCCGGAAGAGCCATCGTAGCCGTGCACGTCGCTTCCGCAAATCCCGCACGCCGCCACACGCACCAACACTTCACCCGATCCGGGCGTGGGCACGGGGAAGTCCGCCATCTCAAGCTGATTGTATTTAGAGAGTAAGAGCGCCTTCATAGGTGTCCAACCAAGCAAGCCTCGGCCATGGTATCGCGCTTAGTGCTGGCGATCCAAGCGAAACGCCGCAGCCTGGAAATCCCCGCGCAAATCGAGCCACACGCCGTGGTGCATCCACCACGCGCCCGAAGCGCTCGTCGGGGTTCCTGCTTGACCTTTGCCCTCTATAAAAGTCAGCCGGTATTCCGCGTCCGGATCGAGTCCCTGCAGCTGCAAAAGTGGAAAGCCGCGTCCTTCCTGCGTGGAATGCGTGAACGCAAACACCACGGCCTGATTCTTGTCGCTCGCAACGGATTCGGTCGCAGACATCTCGCTGCCGTCGCGCGGACTAATCAGCCGGTAGAGATCCCCTCGCACAATGGTCGGCTGCACGGAGTGATACGCGGCGATCAGGCGTTTGGCGGTTGCAAATTCCTCGGCGGTCCAATGATTCAGATTGGCTCCGATGCCCAGCGACCCTTGCATGGAACTAAGCATGCGATAGGTCAGCGAGGTCGAACGTCCGTTCAGCCAGTGCGGTGAATCCGTCACCCACGCCATCATGATCTGTGGCGGGTACGCATAACTGAAGCCATCCTGCATCGACAAGCGGTCGAAAGGATCGGTATTATCCGAGGGCCACACCTCGTCGGTGTAATGCAGAATGCCCAGGTCGACGCGCCCACCTCCGCCCGAACAGGACTCGATCTCCACTTTCGGATGCTTCTTGCGCAGATTGCCTAGAATCGCATAGAGATTACGGATGTATTCGATGTAGACACGTTGTTGCTGGTCGACAGGTACCTGATCCCATCCAGGCTCGGACCAGTTCCGGTTGTAGTCCCACTTCAGAAAAGCAATGTCATTTTCGCTGAGCAGCTTATCCAGGAATCCCTCCACGTAGTCCCGCACATCGCTGCGTGCCAGATTCAGCACCAACTGGTTGCGCTGCTCCGCACGCGGCCGCCCAGGAAAATTCAAAACCCAATCCGGGCGCTTGCGATACAGGTCCGAATCCGGGTTCACCATTTCCGGCTCGACCCACAATCCAAAGTCCATTCCCAGCCCGTGTACCTTGTCGATCAGCGGCTTCAGCCCGTTCGGAAACTTCTCCGGATTCACGTACCAATCGCCGAGGCCCGCATGATCCGTTTTACGTTGCCCGAACCAACCGTCGTCCATCACAAATCGATCCACGCCAATGGACGCAGCTTTTTCGGCCAGTGCTACCTGCCCGGGCTCGTCAACCTTAAACTCCGTCGCTTCCCACGAATTGTAAATCACTGGACGAGGCTTGGGGTTCGGCGCGTGCGGCAGAACATTCGCAATTTCAAAGCGGTGAAGCACCCGCGAAGCGCCGCCCAAACCATGATCGGAATATCCGCCGTAGAAAACCGGCGTTTCCAAATGTTCGCCGGGATTGAGTTTGTAGCGAAGATCAAATGGATTGAATCCTCCGGTGACACGCACAAAGTCGAGTTGATTCACCTCGACTGTAAACCGCCAGGAACCGGACCACGCCAGCGCGCCAAACCACACTTCGCCGTACTCCTCTGCCGCTGTGCTGGGACCTGCGTTTTTCTGGCTCGCGTCTCGCGAAATCGCAAACCACGGATTGGCCTGATGTCCGGTGCTTCCGCGACGGCTTTCAATCACTCGCGCGCCGGGATGAATTGGCTCTTGATTCAGCGTCCACTCTCCGGCCCATCGGCCCGTCAGATAGCTCAATATGTAGCGATCGGGAGGAAGCGTCCATTGCGCCGCAGCGGCCTGCTCGACCACAATCGGCTGCTTCTCGCGGTTTTCAATATTCGCGGACCGGCTGAGAATGCCGCTGTTCGCGTCGATGGAATACTTCAGCGTGACGTAAACCTCGCGCGAGATATCCTTCAGCACAACCTCCAGCGATTGCGCACCATTTGGCGTGGCCTGAACAAAATGCAGCACCAGGTCGCGGTTGCCATCCGCAAAACTCACTTTCAACGCCGGCTCGGTAAACAACCCTGCGCCCCACCCGGCATACTCTTGCGGCGTCGTGGTGTATGACGAATCGAACGAAGCCCACTCCATATAAGAATGCGCGGCGGGAATCTTGTCGTTTGGACCCAACCGCCCGCCCCAGTACAACGTCTGTAATTCGCCCCGTTCATTTACTCCGAACGCGTAGGTTGAGTTGCCGCCATCAAGGCGGAATACTTGCCCGGTTTGGGCCCAGGCGGATCCTGCAGCGAACGACATCAGCACCAGCAACGCAGCCAGAGTGAAAGACAGACGCAGAGTAGATTTCATTTTGTCGAATCCTATCATTCGAATTCCTTGCGGAAGCTCAATGCGCCGCGGCAAGCACGGCGACGCCGTAAACCGGCAACTTCACGGATGATTTAGAGCCGCCTTCCAGCACGTCGCTCATGGCGTTTGGCAGGGGAATGGTTTGCGGCTGCTTCGACAAATTCACGAGAATGTAGACCCTCCCATGGGCTCCTTGCCGCATAGATGCTTCCACGCCAGTGGGAATATTGGGCAAGGGCGTGGCCACAGCGCTGGTCTTGGCCATCCATTTCACGGCGTTCTCCATGGTCTTGGGATCGAGCCACGCACCGATATACGTGATCCGCCCTTTGCCGACTTTCCGTGTTATCGCGGCGGGCTGGCCGTCCAGCCAACCATTGCTCTTCCCATAGCGCAGCAGAACCTCCGTATCCGTATCCGTATCCTTTACACCTAGCAGTTCGGCCCAGAATGGCGACTCGCCAGTTCCCCACAGCCCCTCTACCGGGACGGGATCAACCAGCGCGTAATACTGCTCCACACGCCCGCCAAGCAGTTCCCCGAGCGGGCCGGGTTGACGATCAGGTTGCAAGCCGTTGTCGTCATCCTTCATCGCCGAGCGCTGCCCAAGCACCAAATGCCCGCCTGAGCGGACGTACTCAGCAAGATTCTTCGCCGCAGCATCGGACAGAACATTCAAGCCGGGAGCAACCACGAGCTTGTAGGAAGAAAGATTTGCCGTTGGCGGAAGGATGTCGACGGATTGCGCGATCGGCCGCACCGCGGCGTAGTAGCTGCGTAATTCCATGTTGGGATCGTAATTCTTGTTGTGCCGCTGCCAGTTGATGGCCCAGCGGCTATCGTAGGAATGCAGAAGCGCCACCTCGGATTTCACAGCGGTGCCAGCCAGTGCCGGCCCGGCTTTTTCGAATTCCTTGCCAACTTGCGCCACCTCAGCATAAAGCGGAACGGGCGTACCATCCGATCCGACCAGCGTCCCATGATATTCCTCTTGCCCATTGAGCGCGCTGCGCCACTGCCAGTAGCTAACCGTGTCGGCACCGTGGCCCACGTCGTGCCAAGCCATAGCACGGACTTCACCCTTATCGAGGGCGTTGTTGATCTCCGCCCAATTCACCGAGCCGGGCTGCGTTTCCATCACCCAAAAATTCTTCTGCCTGAAGCCGCGAGTCAGGTCGTGGGCGAAGCCGTTCTTCACCGCATCGAGATGGCCTTGCCCCACGTAGTCATCCCAGGCCGCCAGATCGAGGTCCTGCTCCACGGTGTAGTGGTCGTAGCCATCGAACCAGCCCATCGTGTTCGTGGTGATAAATTTAGCCGCGTCAGAATTGGCGCGCAGGACCTCCAACTGATTCTTCTGGTAGCTGCGCCAGGTGTCGCTGACGAAACGCATCCAACTCAGCAGCAGGCCGGGATTGCCGTAACCAACCTGAATCGGGATTTGGTCCCAGGCCGTGTAGCTCTCGCTCCAATAGGCCGTCGTCCAGCGAGCGTTCAGATTTTCTAGCGTGCCATAGCGAGCCTTGAGCCACTGTTGGAATTGCGCCTTCGTTGCCGGGTCGTATGATGCCATTTCATATTCGTTGTCGATCTGCCAGCCAAGCACGGCAGGATTGTGACCGAAACGTTTTGCCAGTTGCTCCGCGATGTTGCGCGCAAGTTCGCGATATTTCGGATTGGCGAAATTGTATTGTTCCCGGTTGCCGTGCTGGTCCATACGTCCGTCGGCGCTCATGCGCAGCGTCTCGGGATATTTTTGCGTAAGCCAGGCGGGTGGCGCGGCCGTGGGCGTGCCGATAACCGCATAGATGTTGTGCTTGGCTGCGGCAGTGATTGCGTGGTCTAGCCAATCGAAGTCGTACTTCCCTTCTTCAGGTTCCATGCGGCTCCAGGCAAACTCGGCCACCCGAACCATGTGCACCCCCGATTGCTGCATGAGGGAAAGGTCGGCGTCCCAACGCGATTCTGGCCACTGCTCGGGATACCAAGCGGTGCCCAGAAGAAGAGGCGGAGGTGGAGGAAGGGTTGACTGCGCGGGAGTGAGGGACACGGCCGACAAAAGAATCAGGAAAACAAGAACAGAAGTGGAGACGCAAACAACCCAGCGACGCGCAGAATGATTCACGATGGTTCCTCCGAAGCCGGGGAGAATCTTTGATTGCCGGCCCTGAAAAGCGGACAACGCTGACGCAAAAGTTGAGCCACACTCACAAGCAACCGAAGAAGAAAACATGGTAGCTGGATCCTGGATTGCGCTCCGGGACGCCCCTCAAGCCATCCAGGAGAGCAATTCTGGGATCGTGGGTGCCGAGGTGGACACCGTCCCGCGAGGCATCGACGGCGAGATGGCCACCGCTTTTCCGTGGTTCTCAAACCACGCCAGGAAGAGAGATTTCTCGGAGCCCGGCAGGCGTTGCTGGTTGATCCAATTATAGTAGGCGGCCATGTCCGCATCCATCAAGGAACCCAGGGGATCCAATTCTGCAGGCTCATGGCTGGGGGAGAGCAGTTCGTTCATGGGTTTCTGTCGTTGGCGCGGGGCAAATCGAACCAGCAAAGTGAGTGGTTGAGCGCGTCGCAGGGATTCGCGGGCCGCCCATTGGGCAAAGCTCGTGCTGAATATTTGCGTCCCGGAACCTTCTGTCAGGAGCTTGACCTGGAAGCGATCAAGCACCGGGTCGCCGGAGTTCTCGAAGCCCAGATCGGCGGGACGCATCCGGGCCATGAGAGTGCGCAAGCCTTCCGGCCCTGCGCCCGGCCTTTTGGTCTCCGCTTGAATCCGAGAAAGGAGAGCAGCGCGTGCGGGCTCCAGGGATTTATAAGACACGCAAGTGATGGCCGAAGAGTGCGGTGCTTCCTGTCCCCCATCAATATACCAATGGCCATAAGGAAGAGGCGCCGACTTCGCCCTGGCGGCCACAATATCGAGCAAGTGCTGCATACCGTTGTCCGCCTGGATGGCCGCGAAGTAAGCCCCTTGAGGCCGCAATTTCCGGAAGAGAGGCTGCTCGTGCGAGTTCACTCCTTGCCCGATGACGGCAATACCGAGGCGAGGCAAGGCAGGCGGAGCGGGTCGAACCGCCGCGTGAAGATGTTCGGCATAATCTGTGGCGGCCTTGCGAAAAGCGTCCATCTGGTGGGTGGTCCAAAGGTGCGACGAAAGTTGCTCAACGAACTGGGACGGCGAGTTGACCCAATCGAATTGTTCAAGTTTGGAGGAGAGGTGAATTTCAGCAAATCCACGAAACCAGTCTTTTGATTCCTGGGGGGAGAGGGAGAGCAGATTTGCGAGTTCTTCCTGCAGAAGTTGGCGCTCAACGGGAAATTTGAAATCGTAGTCAATCACCTCCCGCAAGAGGCTCGGCAAAAAACTAAGCGGCAATCGCTGAAAGGTTCCGAGATAGTCGAGTGCAAGCTTTCTGGCTTCGGGGGGATAGTCGCTGAACATTTTCGGCTTGAGATCGGGAGGAAGCATAGGGTTAGAGCAACTCCGGGATGGGTTTGCCTGGAGAGAAGGAAGGTGAAAAGCCCATCCGGGCGCCGAGAGTGGGGACAAAATCGATGGTCTGGACGGCATGATCGAAAACCACGCCCTCGCGAATGCCAGGGCCGAGAGCCATCATCCAAGTGGTTCGGGAAAGTGCGTCCCCGGTGCGATGATGCTGAAATCCATTGCCGCCGGGATCGTCATCGGAATCCCGGCCAAAATCGGGAAGAATGAAGAGGTTGGTTTTACCTGCGTATTCGGGTTCACTCTGAATGACGTTCCAGAGTTCGGCACAAAGACGGTCGGTGCGCCGAATGCCGTCAATATAGAGTGAATAGGCCCCGGCATGGGCGATATCGATATCGTGCATGGTCACCCAGAGGAGACTGGGAGCAAGTTGCCGCATCAGTTGGCGGACAATGTAAACCGAGAGCTCGTCGGGGCTGGACAGCGTGCGAGCATGCAGCTTGAAGCCGTCGACAGAGAGTTTGAGAATCGTTTCCATCTGCTCCAACTCGAAGGTGCTGCCGCCGAGTTCGGGAACGGAGAGGGGAGTCTCATAGCTAT
>CAWIUU010000001.1:0-47623 GCA_963839315.1 Candidatus Acidiferrales bacterium | reverse complement strand
AGGCATTGGGTCTGGTAGTTGCTGGGAAAGCTCTGTGGCCAGTTGAGAGACTCGCATGCCGGCGGAAGTTCTGAGGTGGAGTGCGTGGTGGCGGGGAAGTTCATGTTTCTCGTCCGGGGTTTCAGAAGGTTAGAAGTCGAGGCTTGAGTGCTCTGTCCAAAAAGGAACACTGATTGGGACAGGTCCGTGAGAATCTCAAATATGGAGACCAACAAAACCGAGTTGTGATGTAGTCCGCAGGTTGACCAGGCCGAAGGCGCTAGAAATTTTGTCTTTGAGAGAGGCAACGGAAAGACCAGAGCGCAGGCCCTGAGATCGGAGTTAGTTCGAAGCTGAAAGGAGATTCCAATGTCACTGATTTTATTGATCATTGTCCTCGTGCTCTTGTTCGGGGGCGGCGGCGGCTATTACGGATATCGGAGATGGGGGACGGGCGGAGGCGTAGGGATTGTCGGGCTGGTCCTGATCATCCTGTTGGTTTTGTACCTGTTCGGGGGAATGCGTATGTGACGTGACCGGGGATTTTTGCAGCAGAGTGAGTAAGAGAGACCGGCCTTTGGATTGAATCCAGAAGACAACGGTCATCATGCGAACTAAGCGAATCAGAGGCTGCTTGCTGATCGGATTTTCTTGGCTCATGCCGCGAGCTTACGGCAGACTTCCTTTTTTGCAAGATGGAAATTCAGAGGGTTTCTTCACAGCTTCAATCCACATGGACGTGCACCGCGTTTACCCGCCGTTGAGTAGACTGCTCCCCTACCTGTTCCTAATCTGTCCACTGGTCCAATGGACAGGTAAGGGTAAAGTTATTAGCGTATATATGGGAAAAGCGAGTCATGACTGACGACATTTCGGAACTCTACACACTGCAACTACTCCCAGCCGAGATTCGCAACGACCCCGGTGGGGCCTCATATATCGCGGTTGAGGTGCAGGCTGTGCAAATCGGTGGCGATAAGGGTCTGCGCGCGTTCTTCTCTAATATGGATGAATTCATGGATCGACTTGGACCCATGCTCTGCTTGGACGCATATCGCTGGCGACAAATCGAGAATTTGCTCAACCAGCAAGGCATCGTGAGCGTCGCCGGAAGTGACGCTGAACTGGCATTTACTGAAGGAGAGTTGAGGGAGTTGGGCCTAGAGGAAGTCGATGCGCTTCGTGCGGCCTGAGGCGCCGAAAAATCGCGGCTGGGAGATGGCATCTCATTCACAACCTGCGTTCGCCAAACACTTTGATTTCCGGGATATCGCTAGCCTCATTAACGAGGGCATTTGTAAAATCTGCAGACGAGTGTCGGTTCGGCGTAAACCAATCTCTGCTCTATAGAGTGAACACCCTCGCATATCAGAACCACGAAAATTTGCTCCGGCCGCGTAACTGAACGCAAGCTCTGCGCCGCGAAGTGTAGCCTTTTGAAAGTCTGTCCGGTATAGCCGAGCCCCGAACAGATTCACGCCTTCCATATTTGCACCGAATAGCGACATGCCGCTGAGGTCAGCATGCATCCACTGTTTGCCACGAAGGTCCTGGTTGTACAGGTCTCGAGCAGGGACACGATCGATCTCCTCGCCAAGAACGTTGCGAATGATCGTAACGGGTGCGGGTCTTGGCGTACCGAAAAGATCAGCGAGAATCCCATCGCGCGCTTCCTCCGTCACCGGCTCTGGTGTCGAACGAAAGAAGTCGATCGAGATCACTGATCCTCAGCAACGTATGGCTGCTTGCACGGCTCGGTGGGTGGCACGGCAACGTCGGGCTGCGACTGGATATCTGTCGAGATGTCTGACTGCGTGGCTTTGCTCCGACGCGCCAGGCTGCGCTTTACGACGATCCCAGCCTTGGGGTCTTTGCCAATGCGCGGCGCTGGGGGCCCCGTCGTCGTGACCCGTCCCCCGTTCTTGATCAACCCGCGCTGCAGCGGGAGATACAAATATAATTAATTGACTTTATATAAAATATCGCGTACGGTTGGTCTTGCAAACTGGCAGAGCGACTGGGTAGGAGCGGTTGCTGCCCCTACGCAGTCATTACCCTCCAATCTTACAGTGCCCTCGTTTTCTTTGCCCTAATTTGCAGGCTCAGGCCAAATTTTTAGAATATCTCTGCGAGTCGCGGCAATATCGCGGTTCTTGCGGCGTTCGGCTACTGCAAAAAAACTAGAAAGGAAAGGCCTATGACTCGGACCCACAGAGGCGTTTTCGGAGAACGCTGCGGTGCGATTAACATTCCGCTTATCTTCGGCTCGACGCTGCTACTGGCATTTTTGATAGGAGTTCCGCAGGACGGCAAAAGCCTCGCAAACCTGGAATTTGAAGGTAGGAGCAGAGAGCCGCGATGAAGCCAATCAGGCCGTCGCATTCCTACCGAACGAGATTTGGATCTACGCGGGCGACAGCATACAGTGGACGTGGCAACCGAAGAATTTTCCGCACACAGTTACTTTCTTGAACCCCGGACAGACACGTCCAACGCCGCCACCACCCATAGGGCCGCCGTCTGGGCCGCCGATCGGGCCGCCTTTCTATTTCGGAAATCCAGGTCCGGGGCCATTTACTGAGTGTCCGAGCCCTAACCCCTACAACGGCGGCACAGCCACCTTCGACGAGAGTGCGTGTGTTTCCAGCGCTGCATTGTATGGCGGCACGGCTCCCTCAACCTTTACGGTGACCTTCCCGAATCCGGGCAATTACAAGCTGGTATGTTTGATTCACACTAATATGAACGGAACCGTACACGTCCTTAGCACGGATTCGACGTCACCGTTCTATGCCGCATCTCTGCCGTACACTCAGTCGGACTACGACAGGCAGGCCCGGGACGAGGCGGAAGATATTCTGAAGGACACCGATAAACCCAAGGAAGAAGTAAGGGATTTTCCGCGATCCAAAAATGAAGTGCTCATGACCGGTGAAATAGTGGCTACGGGCGGAGGGCGGCAGTACTTGGCCATTGTTCGGTTTTTCCCGGAAACGATCTACATCAACCAGGGAGATACAGTTGAATTCACGAACGTGGATCCGACTGAGCCGCACACGGTAACGTCGGGAAGTAGTGACACTTTGGTTAATAACATGGCGTTGGTCAACGCGAGTCCGGAAGCGGATGGGGCGCTGGGTGCGACCGTAAACTCAGCCAGTAATTTTGGAAATGCCACCCCGACCACCGGTGTAAACTCCGGGTTTCTGGAAGCGGCGCCGGAAGACGCGGCCGGACGCGGGCAATCCCCTCCTGGGACGACCCGCTTTCGCGTAACATTCAATATCGTCGGCACCTTCCCTTACCACTGTGCGCTGCATGATATCGCCGGGATGTACGGCAAGGTGGTAGTGAAGTAGCGCGCACGACGTTGGCAAGATCAATGGGCATTTCATGAGAGCCCAATTCTCAAGGTGCTGCCTGTTCGGGCTCCTGCTATGGGCAGCGATGGTCACCGACGTCTCAGCTCAGGCGCCCTCAAAGGCGCCCGAGCCGGCGCGGGCCGCGCCCGGCAAAGCCGACTATCACGGGGGGTTGGTTTCTCCGCCGCTCCCCAAACCAAAATTCACGCTCACGGATACCTCGGGCACGTCGTTCGATTTTGACGCCGACACCCGGGGATATGTGACGCTTCTGTTTTTCGGATACACCCATTGCCCGGACATGTGTCCGCTGCAGATGGATATGATTGCGGATGCGCTGCGGAAATTGCCACCGGCTACGGCCGGCCAATTCAAGGTGGTTTTTGTCACTACCGATCCCGCACACGATACGCCGCAGGTATTGCGCATGTACCTCGATCGCTTTAATAAGCATTTCATTGGCCTCACGGGAAGCGAAGAAGCCATCGAGGCGGCACAAGTGGCTGCCAACCTTCCACCGGCTAAGAAAGGGACCGTGCGACCAGATGGCAACTACGAAGTGGGCCATTCGGCATTTGTCCTGGCCTACACCAAAGACAATCTGGCGCACGTGATCTATCCCGTGGGACTAAAATCGGAAGACTGGGTGCACGATCTGCCGTTTCTCGTGTCGGAAACCTGGACCAAGCCTTGAGGATTGACTTTAAAGGCGCGGCCGGCGGCGATGCGGCCTTGTTCCACGTAGACTCCGAGGGCAGTCTCACCAATGCGGCTTCGTGCTAACTGCTAATTTCTACTGATGATTAACGAATGCCACGTTGTGAGTCGGCGTATTCAAATCCGCGCATCAGCTTGGGCTTCTTCAGTTCAATAGATCACTGTGCAGCGTCTGGAGACGCACTTCCCCGGTATGTCACTTGTCGGGCTCAGAATTGCTTCGTCAAACCTTGCATGCTTTGTTTCACTCCGGTACATCAAACAGCCATCCATATCGCTACCACGAAAATTGGCGCCGTACGCGTTTGAAAAAGAAAGCTCCGCATTGCGCAGATTGCATCGCGCGAAGCTGGTCTGAACGAGTCGAGCCCCGAACAGGTTGATGCCTTCACAGTCGGCGCCATCGAGCCATAGGCCAGCGAGATCTGCATGGGCCATTGACGACCGCGCAGATCAACCTTGCCCCAAAGATCCCGCACACCTTCCACGCGATCGATTTCTTCGTGCAACACGTTGTAAATGATCACAACTGGTGGAGGTTTTGGAGGAGAGAACCAATCGAAGAATCCTACATTACACCTCCTCGTGCACTGTTACCGGCGTAGCAAAGAATGAATCTAAATCCTCGTCACTTGCGACGTACGCTGATGGCGTGAGTGCCTCAACAACATCGGGAACACTCAGCACAGGCTTGCGACGCACTGGGCTGCGCTTTACGACGATCTCAGCTTGAGGGTCTTTACTGGTGCGAGAGGGCTTTGACGAGCTTGCGGGTTTGGGATGCGAGGGAAGTTTGGGCTGTGGGTCACCCACTTTGTCCAGATCAAATCCGAGTCCAGCACGACGAGCCCATTCTTGGCGAAGCTCGACATTCTCGGCCAGTTTCGAATATCGGTCGGTGATGTCATGGCCAGCATGACCGGACCAGAAGCGGATGAGGTCCTCTGGTGTTCCGAGTTCGCGCAGTTTCGTGATCCGATAGCGACGGAATGAGTGGAAGCCTTTGATGCCGTGCTTCTTCAGCCGAGCCGTTGCAGTGCGCAGGTGCATGGCGCGGCCAGATGTGCTTTGGAAGAGAAATGCTCCTGGCTGAATGTTCTGTTCGGCAACGAACTTGGCGATCGCTGCGTTCAACCGCGTATCCAGGTCCACGATTCTGATCGCAGCTGGGGTCTTGACGCGATTCTGCTCCTTGCCGCAGTAGATGCTGGAACACACGGCGATTGTGGATGTGCTCTGGTCCCACGAAGTCTGGTCCTCTGTGCCCGACACATGGATGCTCAGTGCCTCGGCCACGCGGAGGCCAGCACCAGCCAGTAAGGCGTAGAACAGTTGCTCCTGGTGACGGGTGGCGTTCTTGATCGCACGCTCAACGTCGTCGTTGGTTGCGCATGGCTGCTTCTGAGCACTGATGGTGGGGGCGTCGATGAACGAATGATTCCAGGTGCGCGGATACAAAGGATCACCGGTCTGCGAATCCACGGCGCTTGCTACCACAGCTTTGACCACGGCCAACGATTCATTCACAGTTTTCGCGGAACCAGGCAGCTTGCTGGCCAGGTCCTTCAGGAAACCGCTATGGATGTCGCGCAACAACGTGTCGGCGCCGACAATCAGCATCAACGTCCTAAGACGCGATTGGTAGGTGGCCAGAGAAGATGGTGCCACCGGCCGGCGCTTGCGCTGCGCTAGACCGATCGAGGGCTCTTCGGGGGTGACCCCCGTCCATGTCTCGATCACACAACCGAGCGCCGTGCCATTCACCCTTGATTGGGAGTGGCACTGCATTTCCAAGTGCAAATTTGAAAAATAACTAACAAAATGCAACGACAGAAAGGGGAGGTTACTATTTGGCACCGCGAAGCCCAATGGGGATTCGCAACCACACCAGAGGGAAAGAACTTTTTCGTACACGAATCGGCGTTTCGCGATCACCGACAAGTTGCTGGTGTGTGCTATGGAGCCCTCATCGAGTTTGACTTGCCAGTAGCTCGAACAGCCGAGCAAGCCTTCTTGAACAAGCTTAACGCTGGGAAAAAACAGAGATGATCCGTCGATCGCACGAAATCATCGCAACCCACGCCGTACGGTCAACAGCAACAAGAAACCCCGGCCCGTAAACGTCGTTTTGGTTTCCGGAGGGGAAAACCGTGACCTATGGTAAAAGAGTTTTCGCAGCCGGAAGGCTTCGAGAAGACGGCCGCGTACCCGGCCGCGGGTCAGCAGTCCGCACTGTCAGGCGTCGCGGGACCAATAAGTCAGACGCAATTCGTGATTCAGTCGGCGGCCTCTGAAAGCCGTGAAATACGGACACTGATGATCGATGACCCTCATGACTGCATATGGCAGTCAAGTGATCTTTGAGCTAGATCCTGCCGCGTCACCAAGACGCACAGGGCTCAAGCACACAAATCCGACTTCACGTCGGAGTGTGTTCGATGGGCTCGTCTCCCCACGCTAGAGTTCCTCCAGCGGTTGACACTGCGTCGTCACCTGCTATTATCGCCCCGCAACCAAAGCAACGGCGGAAGGGACGAAAGTCCATGTGTCGTCGCAACGGTCAGAACGGCACCGTCGTCATCGCAGAAATTGGTATCGGGTCAGATGGCGTATGGATGTCGAAGGTCAGCAAGAACGAATCAACATGAACGAGAAGGTCGCACCGGTTAGTTTTCGACCGAAGGGGGAACCCGAAGCCGCCATCATTTGATGTGCTTCGGAAGGCCCGCGAAATCGTCGAAAGTCTGGTGCGAACTCCGAAGAGCGGTTCAACCGTGTAGTTCTCGGCGACACCACCTTTGGGACCAAGCGAAGGCGTATGTTCATTGGGTCCAAACTCGGGACAGAGAGCCAATCAAGGACGCTTCTAGTATCGAGGCGGCCTTGAACAGGTGGATTCTTCCCGAGATTGGCGACTTCCCGTTGGCCGATGCGCACAACATCACCGTGAAGCCGCTAGTGGACAACATGAAGAAGTCGCTATCAGCACGCACGGTGAACAAGTACGTGGAATACATCGGACAAATCGTCGCCTCACTGAAGGACGGCAGAACAGGAGAGCCAATTCATCCACGGAAGTGGGACAGGTCGGTGATGGACCTTCCTGTCGTCAGCGCGAAAGCAACGCCGACCTGCGCTTAAGCCGGACGCAATCAATACCCTTCTGTCGAGCGCCGAAGGCGACGAGCAAGCGCTTTACGTTCTTCTCGCCGCCACCGGGATGCGAATCTCCGAGGCGTTGGCGCTGGAGACGGAGCATTTCATCAACGACAGTCAAACGATTGTAGTATGCCAACAGGTGGACCGCGATAGGCCCCGCATCGTCGAGTATCTCAAGACCGACGCCGGTGCGCGCGAGGTCGACCTGTCCCCTGACATCGCAGATTTCCTGCGAGGCTTTATCAGGCAAAGACGGTTTGTTGTTCCGGACCCGAAACGGCACGCCGTATTTGCACAACAATCTTGAGCAACGCTGGCTGACGCCCCGCCTGCAAGCTATGGGAATTGACGAAAAAGGAATGGGTTTTCATGCCTTTCGTCGGTTTCGAAAGACCTGGCTAAGAGGAGAAAGGTGTCAGGAAGACATCAACAACTTCTGGATGGGACACCAACCGGAACGATGTCCGAACTCTATTCGCGAATGGAGTTTGAGTCCGACGTCGTCTCGAGGAAGCACAGCGAGTCGGTGTTGGTTTCGCCGTTCCAACCGTCAATTGCTCCAAGTGCTCCAAGAAATTCGAAGACAAGAAGTCGAACTCGAAGCGTAAGTGCTGTTGAATGAAAGAGTAGCCAAGGATGCGCCCGTAGCTCAGTTGGATAGAGCGTCTGCCTTCTAAGCAGAGGGTCGGGAGTTCGAATCTCCCCGGGCGCGCCACTTAACTTTGATACATCACCGGATTAGCGTGCCGCCGAGCTTCTGCTGCCCTGGAGCTGCACCCCTCGTTCGTGATAGAAGCGAGTGGAATATGGGATGCAATGTGCTCCGCTAAAAGCGTTTGCTGAAGCGCGTGGCGGGGCAAGGAAGGCAGTTGGCTATAGCGAGGATTGTGACACTCGTGGCGCACTTGTTACGAGCATTGCACCTTTCCTTGTGGCGGATACTGCCCTGACATCAAAGCGAATCAAAGCAGAATTGAAACGATGATACCGCCTGCGACTTCGAAATCGTACGAGATCCTCGCCGCCGTTGGGGCATAGCATTGCTGCTGGGATTCGGCGTGCTGGTTAACTATTTTGACCGGGTGAATCTCTCCGTTTCGCAAGAAGCACTGCACTATGCGTTTGGCATTTCAACGGTTATGTTTGGCTACTTGCTGAGCGCCTATAGCTGGACCTACGCGGCACTTCAACTACCCTCTGGCTGATTGTGGATCGCTTCGGCGTGAAACTGGTCGGGCGCATTGGAACTTTTCTGTGGAGCGTAGCGTCGTTCGGGGCGGCGATTCCACGGGACTGACAGGCTTCCTGGGGGCGCGGCTTCTGCTGGGAGTCGGCGGAGCACAACCTTCCCCGCAAATTCAAAAGCGGTCGGCTATTGGTTTCCGGCGGGAGAAAGGAGCCTGGCCACGGCGATCTTCGATTCCGCGGCAAAACTTGCTTCCGCGATTGGAGTTCCGGCAATCGGACTGATGATGGTGGGTTTGGATGGCGATGGAGTTTCGCGGCGACGGGCTTTATCAGTCTTCTCTACTTTGTGCTTTTTTACCGTTCTACCGGAATCCCGGCGAAGACCCGGGATTGTCCCGGCAAGAACGAGATTTTATTCGGCAAGGCGGGGCGCAACCGGAAGACCAGCGCAGGCCGAGAATGGCGCACCGCTAAAATATTTGTTAAGGCAGCAAAAGGTTTGGGGGCTGGTGCTGGGCCTCGCATCCTACAACTATACTTTTTATCTTTTGCTGACGTGGCTGCCTTCGTACCTTTCTTCGACCCACCACGTCGATTTGCTACATTCTGCGTTGTACACCAGCGTACCTTGGCTTTTTGCAACCTTGCCGACATAATCATGGGCGGATGGCTAGTCGACAAACTGGTGCAAAGCGGGCGCGACGCTTCCCTGGTGCGGAACGCCATCCTGATCGGGGGCACTACCCTTGGCCTTGGTATGCTGGGGCGGCGTACGCGCAGAGCACGTCGTCGCCCTGTTGTGGATCAGCCTGGCCATCGGTGGATTATCTGCTGCCTCGCCTGTAGGTTGGTCGATCCCTTCCTTAATTGCGCCGCGGGAAAGCGTGGGGCGCTCGGAGGAATCCTGAATTTCGGCAATCAACTCTCGGCGATTGCCGCGCCGATTGTCACGGGCTATGTCGCGCAGACCACTCATTCGTTTTTCTGGGCTTTTGGTGCGGCCGCCGCTTTTTTGCGTCGGCGTCTCCGGCTACGGATTCCTGCTCGGCCGAATTGAGGCGATTCCTGAGCCGTTGTAAACCTTCTATTCCGCCCCGCTATTCGCTTCGTTTCCCTCTTTGCGGCATTGACGAGAGCGCGCGTGGCGCCTGTGGAAATTCCGCCGTCCACCAGGATCGTCTGCCCGGTAATATATCGGCTGGACTCCGCGGCAAGAAAGACCACCGCCGAATCCAAATCGCTCGGTTTGCCCGGCCGTTTTAGCGGGATGCGGTGGCAGAGATACTCTACCCACTCTTTGTCCTGGTACAGCACCTTATTTTGTTCGGTGCGGAACCATCCCGGCGCCAGGCAGTTCACGGTAATGCCATACTTGCCCCAGTCATCGGCAAGGCTCATGGTCAGTTGCCGAATGCCGCCACGGCTCGCTCCGTATGGGCCCAGACCGGCGTCGCCTGCGACGCTGGTTACCGAACCGATGTTGATGATGCGGCCGTAGCCGCCGTGGAATCATGCGCCGCGCAACTGCCTGGGCTACGAAGAAACTTCCTCGTAAATTGGTATCGAGAATCAGATTCCAGTCGTCCCAAGTAACGTCCAAAGCGGGCTTACGTACATTGCAGCCGGCATTGTTAACAAGGATTTCGAGATGGCCGAATGCACCTTCCGCGGCTTCCACCATTCGCGCAATGCTCTGTTGGTCACGCACTCCAACTCAAGCGAAATCACCGCTCGCCCCAGGGATTTGATCTCCTTTTCAAATGGCACCAGGCTCTCCCGGTTTCGGCTGGTCAGACCAGATCGGCACCGGCCTTGGCCAACGCCCGCGCGAAGTATTGCCCGAGCCCACGGCTCGTTCCCGTAACGATGGCAGTTTGTCCCTTGAGTTCGAAAAGCGAGTCGCTCATGCAGTCCCGCCCGGCGTAAGCACCACTTTCGTTAATCCAGGTTCACGCGCGTGCAGCCGCTTAAACCATTCGGGGCCTTGTTCCAAAGGCGCAACAGCGGTGATCAGTGGCTTCACGTTGATCGCGCCGCTGGCCATCAACTCGATCGCGCGCGGATATTCCCCTGCCGACGCGCACGAACCCTGCAGCCGGATTTGCCGCGTCACCACCTTTACAGCGGCAGCGCCACTTCCGGCGCGATGTTTCCAAGCAAAATGACCGTGCCCCCTTTCGCACCGCGTCAATCGCCGTGCCAACGGTCTCATTTCGCCCGACCGCCTCAACCACCAGGTCCACTCCTTCTCCGCCAGTGAGATGGCTCAGCTGCTTGGCGAACTGCAATTCAGGCGATAGCACCGTCGTAGCGCCAAATTCCTTTGCCAGCCCGAGACGAGACGGATCAATGTCCGCGACAAAAATCCGCGAGCAGCCTGCCACGCGCAACGCTTGAAGGCACAACAAGCCGATCGTCCCGGCGCCAATCACCAAAGCGGTGCGCTTTGGAACGCTCTCTGCCAGTGAAACGGCGTGAACTGCTACGGCCACGGCCTCCAGCAGCGCGGCCTCCGGAAAAGAAATACTCGGTGGCAAGCGATACACAACGCCCGAAGGCACGACGATATATTCAGCGAAAGCGCCCGCGCGCCGATAGTCCCCGCACGAGACCCCAATCACCTCGCGATGGTTGCACAGGTTCAACTCTCCTCGCTTACAAAATTCGCAAGCGCCGCAGGAGATCGTGGAATCGAAAGTCACGCGCTCATTTTCAGCCAGGTTCACGATGTCCCCGCCGAGGGCTGCGATCGTTCCGGCTGCCTCGTGTCCCATCACAATTGGAGGAATGCGCCGCCCGGAAGAGCCATCGTAGCCGTGCACGTCGCTTCCGCAAATCCCGCACGCCGCCACACGCACCAACACTTCACCCGATCCGGGCGTGGGCACGGGGAAGTCCGCCATCTCAAGCTGATTGTATTTAGAGAGTAAGAGCGCCTTCATAGGTGTCCAACCAAGCAAGCCTCGGCCATGGTATCGCGCTTAGTGCTGGCGATCCAAGCGAAACGCCGCAGCCTGGAAATCCCCGCGCAAATCGAGCCACACGCCGTGGTGCATCCACCACGCGCCCGAAGCGCTCGTCGGGGTTCCTGCTTGACCTTTGCCCTCTATAAAAGTCAGCCGGTATTCCGCGTCCGGATCGAGTCCCTGCAGCTGCAAAAGTGGAAAGCCGCGTCCTTCCTGCGTGGAATGCGTGAACGCAAACACCACGGCCTGATTCTTGTCGCTCGCAACGGATTCGGTCGCAGACATCTCGCTTCCGTCGCGCGGACTAATCACCGGTAGAGATCCCCTCGCACAATGGTCGGCTGCACGGAGTGATACGCGGCGATCAGGCGTTTGGTGGTTGCAAATTCCTCGGCGGTCCAATGATTCAGATTGGCTCCGATGCCCAGCGACCCTTGCATGGAACTAAGCATGCGATAGGTCAGCGAGGTCGAACGTCCGTTCAGCCAGTGCGGTGAATCCGTCACCCACGCCATCATGATCTGTGGCGGGTACGCATAACTGAAGCCATCCTGCATCGACAAGCGGTCGAAAGGATCGGTATTATCCGAGGGCCACACCTCGTCGGTGTAATGCAGAATGCCCAGGTCGACGCGCCCACCTCCGCCCGAACAGGACTCGATCTCCACTTTCGGATGCTTCTTGCGCAGATTGCCTAGAATCGCATAGAGATTACGGATGTATTCGATGTAGACACGTTGTTGCTGGTCGACAGGTACCTGATCCCATCCAGGCTCGGACCAGTTCCGGTTGTAGTCCCACTTCAGAAAAGCAATGTCATTTTCGCTGAGCAGCTTATCCAGGAATCCCTCCACGTAGTCCCGCACATCGCTGCGTGCCAGATTCAGCACCAACTGGTTGCGCTGCTCCGCACGCGGCCGCCCAGGAAAATTCAAAACCCAATCCGGTGCTTGCGATACAGGTCCGAATCCGGGTTCACCATTTCCGGCTCGACCCACAATCCAAAGTCCATTCCCAGCCCGTGCACCTTGTCGATCAGCGGCTTCAGCCCGTTCGGAAACTTCTCCGGATTCACGTACCAATCGCCGAGGCCCGCATGATCCGTTTTACGTTGCCCGAACCAACCGTCGTCCATCACAAATCGATCCACGCCAATGGACGCAGCTTTTTCGGCCAGTGCTACCTGCCCGGGCTCGTCAACGTTAATTCCGTCGCTTCCCACGAATTGTAAATCACTGGACGAGGCTTGGGGTTCGGCGCGTGCGGCAGAACATTCGCAATTTCAAAGCGGTGAAGCACCCGCGAAGCGCCGCCCAAACCATGATCGGAATATCCGCCGTAGAAAACCGGCGTTTCCAAATGTTCGCCGGGATTGAATTTGTAGCGAAGATCAAATGGATTGAATCCTCCGGTGACACGCACAATCCAGCTGATTCACCTCGACCGTAAACCGCCAGGAACCGGACCACGCCAGCGCGCCAAACCACACTTCGCCGTACTCCTCTGCCGCTGTGCTGGGACCTGCGTTTTTCTGGCTCGCGTCTCGCGAAATCGCAAACCACGGATTGGCCTGATGTCCGGTGCTTCCGCGACGGCTTTCAATCACTCGCGCGCCGGGATGAATTGGCTCTTGATTCAGCGTCCACTCTCCGGCCCATCGGCCCGTCAGATAGCTCAATATGTAGCGATCGGGAGGAAGCATCCATTGCGCCGCAGCGGCCTGCTCGACCATGATCGGCTGCTTCTCGCGGTTCTCAATATTCGCGGACCGGCCGAGAATGCCGCTGTTCGCGTCGATGGAATACTTCAGCGTGACGTAAACCTCGCCGAGATATCCTTCAGCACAACCTCCAGCGATTGCGCACCATTTGGCGTGGCCTGAACAAAATGCAGCACCAGGTCGCGGTTGCCATCCGCAAAACTCACTTTCAACGCCGGCTCGGTAAACAACCCTGCGCCCCACCCGGCATACTCTTGCGGCGTCGTGGTGTATGACGAATCGAACGAAGCCCACTCCATATAAGAATGCGCGGCGGGAATCTTGTCGTTTGGACCCAACCGCCCGCCCCAGTACAACGTCTGTAATTCGCCCCGTTCATTTACTCCGAACGCGTAGGTTGAGTTGCCGCCATCAAGGCGGAATACTTGCCCGGTTTGGGCCCAGGCGGATCCTGCAGCGAACGACATCAGCACCAGCAACGCAGCCAGAGTGAAAGACAGACGCAGAGTAGATTTCATTTTGTCGAATCCTATCATTCGAATTCCTTGCGGAAACTCAATGCGCCGCGGCAAGCACGGCGACGCCGTAAACCGGCAACTCACGGATGATTTAGAGCCGCCTTCCAGCACGTCGCTCATGGCGTTTGGCAGGGGAATGGTTTGCGGCTGCTTCGACAAATTCACGAGAATGTAGACCCTCCCATGGGCTCCTTGCCGATAGATGCTTCCACGCCAGTGGGAATATTGGGCAAGGGCGTGGCCACAGCGCTGGTCTTGGCCATCCATTTCACGGCGTTCTCCATGGTTTTGGGATCGAGCCACGCACCGATATACGTGATCCGCCCTTTGCCGACTTTCCGTGTTATCGCGGCGGGCTGGCCGTCCAGCCAACCATTGCTCTTCCCATAGCGCAGCAGAACCTCCGTATCCGTATCCTTTACACCTAGCAGTTCGGCCCAGAATGGCGACTCGCCAGTTCCCCACAGCCCCTCTACCGGAACGGTATCAACCAGCGCGTAATACTGCTCCACACGCCCGCCAAGCAGTTCCCCGAGCGGGCCGGGTTGACGATCAGGTTGCAAGCCGTTGTCGTCATCCTTCATCGCCGAGCGCTGCCCAAGCACCAAATGCCCGCCTGAGCGGACGTACTCAGCAAGATTCTTCGCCGCAGCATCGGACAGAACATTCAAGCCGGGAGCAACCACCAGCTTGTAGGAAGAAAGATTTGCCGTTGGCGGAAGGATGTCGACGGATTGCGCGATCGGCCGCACCGCGGCGTAGTAGCTGCGTAATTCCATGTTGGGATCGTAATTCTTGTTGTGCCGCTGCCAGTTGATGGCCCAGCGGCTATCGTAGGAATGCAGAAGCGCCACCTCGGATTTCACAGCGGTGCCAGCCAGTGCCGGCCCGGCTTTTTCGAATTCCTTGCCAACTTGCGCCACCTCAGCATAAAGCGGAACGGGCGTACCATCCGATCCGACCAGCGTCCCATGATATTCCTCTTGCCCATTGAGCGCGCTGCGCCACTGCCAGTAGCTAACCGTGTCGGCACCGTGGCCCACGTCGTGCCAAGCCATAGCACGGACTTCACCCTTATCGAGGGCGTTGTTGATCTCCGCCCAATTCACCGAGCCGGGCTGCGTTTCCATCACCCAAAAATTCTTCTGCCTGAAGCCGCGAGTCAGGTCGTGGGCGAAGCCGTTCTTCACCGCATCGAGATGGCCTTGCCCCACGTAGTCATCCCAGGCCGCCAGATCGAGGTCCTGCTCCACGGTGTAGTGGTCGTAGCCATCGAACCAGCCCATCGTGTTCGTGGTGATAAATTTAGCCGCGTCAGAATTGGCGCGCAGGACCTCCAACTGATTCTTCTGGTAGCTGCGCCAGGTGTCGCTGACGAAACGCATCCAACTCAGCAGCAGGCCGGGATTGCCGTAACCAACCTGAATCGGGATTTGGTCCCAGGCCGTGTAGCTCTCGCTCCAATAGGCCGTCGTCCAGCGAGCGTTCAGATTTTCTAGCGTGCCATAGCGAGCCTTGAGCCACTGTTGGAATTGCGCCTTCGTTGCCGGGTCGTATGATGCCATTTCATATTCGTTGTCGATCTGCCAGCCAAGCACGGCAGGATTGTGACCGAAACGTTTTGCCAGTTGCTCCGCGATGTTGCGCGCAAGTTCGCGATATTTCGGATTGGCGAAATTGTATTGTTCCCGGTTGCCGTGCTGGTCCATACGTCCGTCGGCGCTCATGCGCAGCGTCTCGGGATATTTTTGCGTAAGCCAGGCGGGTGGCGCGGCCGTGGGCGTGCCGATAACCGCATAGATGTTGTGCTTGGCTGCGGCAGTGATTGCGTGGTCTAGCCAATCGAAGTCGTACTTCCCTTCTTCAGGTTCCATGCGGCTCCAGGCAAACTCGGCCACCCGAACCATGTGCACCCCCGATTGCTGCATGAGGGAAAGGTCGGCGTCCCAACGCGATTCTGGCCACTGCTCGGGATACCAAGCGGTGCCCAGAAGAAGAGGCGGAGGTGGAGGAAGGGTTGACTGCGCGGGAGTGAGGGACACGGCCGACAAAAGAATCAGGAAAACAAGAACAGAAGTGGAGACGCAAACAACCCAGCGACGCGCAGAATGATTCACGATGGTTCCTCCGAAGCCGGGGAGAATCTTTGATTGCCGGCCCTGAAAAGCGGACAACGCTGACGCAAAAGTTGAGCCACACTCACAAGCAACCGAAGAAGAAAACATGGTAGCTGGATCCTGGATTGCGCTCCGGGACGCCCCTCAAGCCATCCAGGAGAGCAATTCTGGGATCGTGGGTGCCGAGGTGGACACCGTCCCGCGAGGCATCGACGGCGAGATGGCCACCGCTTTTCCGTGGTTCTCAAACCACGCCAGGAAGAGAGATTTCTCGGAGCCCGGCAGGCGTTGCTGGTTGATCCAATTATAGTAGGCGGCCATGTCCGCATCCATCAAGGAACCCAGGGGATCCAATTCTGCAGGCTCATGGCTGGGGGAGAGCAGTTCGTTCATGGGTTTCTGTCGTTGGCGCGGGGCAAATCGAACCAGCAAAGTGAGTGGTTGAGCGCGTCGCAGGGATTCGCGGGCCGCCCATTGGGCAAAGCTCGTGCTGAATATTTGCGTCCCGGAACCTTCTGTCAGGAGCTTGACCTGGAAGCGATCAAGCACCGGGTCGCCGGAGTTCTCGAAGCCCAGATCGGCGGGACGCATCCGGGCCATGAGAGTGCGCAAGCCTTCCGGCCCTGCGCCCGGCCTTTTGGTCTCCGCTTGAATCCGAGAAAGGAGAGCAGCGCGTGCGGGCTCCAGGGATTTATAAGACACGCAAGTGATGGCCGAAGAGTGCGGTGCTTCCTGTCCCCCATCAATATACCAATGGCCATAAGGAAGAGGCGCCGACTTCGCCCTGGCGGCCACAATATCGAGCAAGTGCTGCATACCGTTGTCCGCCTGGATGGCCGCGAAGTAAGCCCCTTGAGGCCGCAATTTCCGGAAGAGAGGCTGCTCGTGCGAGTTCACTCCTTGCCCGATGACGGCAATACCGAGGCGAGGCAAGGCAGGCGGAGCGGGTCGAACCGCCGCGTGAAGATGTTCGGCATAATCTGTGGCGGCCTTGCGAAAAGCGTCCATCTGGTGGGTGGTCCAAAGGTGCGACGAAAGTTGCTCAACGAACTGGGACGGCGAGTTGACCCAATCGAATTGTTCAAGTTTGGAGGAGAGGTGAATTTCAGCAAATCCACGAAACCAGTCTTTTGATTCCTGGGGGGAGAGGGAGAGCAGATTTGCGAGTTCTTCCTGCAGAAGTTGGCGCTCAACGGGAAATTTGAAATCGTAGTCAATCACCTCCCGCAAGAGGCTCGGCAAAAAACTAAGCGGCAATCGCTGAAAGGTTCCGAGATAGTCGAGTGCAAGCTTTCTGGCTTCGGGGGGATAGTCGCTGAACATTTTCGGCTTGAGATCGGGAGGAAGCATAGGGTTAGAGCAACTCCGGGATGGGTTTGCCTGGAGAGAAGGAAGGTGAAAAGCCCATCCGGGCGCCGAGAGTGGGGACAAAATCGATGGTCTGGACGGCATGATCGAAAACCACGCCCTCGCGAATGCCAGGGCCGAGAGCCATCATCCAAGTGGTTCGGGAAAGTGCGTCCCCGGTGCGATGATGCTGAAATCCATTGCCGCCGGGATCGTCATCGGAATCCCGGCCAAAATCGGGAAGAATGAAGAGGTTGGTTTTACCTGCGTATTCGGGTTCACTCTGAATGACGTTCCAGAGTTCGGCACAAAGACGGTCGGTGCGCCGAATGCCGTCAATATAGAGTGAATAGGCCCCGGCATGGGCGATATCGATATCGTGCATGGTCACCCAGAGGAGACTGGGAGCAAGTTGCCGCATCAGTTGGCGGACAATGTAAACCGAGAGCTCGTCGGGGCTGGACAGCGTGCGAGCATGCAGCTTGAAGCCGTCGACAGAGAGTTTGAGAATCGTTTCCATCTGCTCCAACTCGAAGGTGCTGCCGCCGAGTTCGGGAACGGAGAGGGGAGTCTCATAGCTATCCCGGAGCAGGTGGCCGTAATCCGCACTGCCAGAGGTTGCTGCGCTCAGCAAGTACTTTGGCAGGATGACTCTTGCGCCCGAACCCGGACCGAAAGAACGATTACTACTCTCGCCGATGCGGTTGAACCCGTTGCTGGGAGCCACGACCCAGGTATCTGCGGATGGACGCTTGAATTCCTTGCGGAAATATTCAAAAACCGTCGGGGATTCCGGGGGAAGCGCAGCAAAGTTATTGATCGTTTCATAGACGCCAGTTGCGAGGCTTGCGGTAGCAACATAATGGCCCAGGATTCCACGGTTGACGACCTGGGTGAAAAATGTGGACTGGGGAATCAGTTCCTTCATCAGGTAGGGAATATTCTCCTGACCTTCCGGTGCAAAAGTCTCCTGATCGCGCGCGCCTCCCCCGAAGGTAATAACCACGACTTTCCGCTTGAAAACAGGTATGGCCGCGTACGCCAGGGGGCTAGCGTGCAGCAGGGCGCTCCCCAGGGCTAAGCCGGCAGCAGAGCGCAAGAATTCCCGGCGGGTGGCAGAAAGTTGTTGAGTGAGTTCGCGTGAGTTGGAGAAGGCTCCACGGGAGTGCAGCGTCCGAGCGTCTAATTTGTGAAGATAGGAGCGAGAGTCCATTCCGATTTCACACGCTTTCGAAGAGACTATTCCCGCTGAGGCGCAAAATCAAGATCAGCGCGGGAGAACAAGAGAGTGTTGCCTGCGGGTGGCCAGCATCGCCTTCACATCGTCCGAAAATCGGAGTTCTCACGGTTTTGCCTCCGCGCCTGGTTTCTCAGAGTAAACAAACTGGCGGATTTCCGCTCGCTGCTTGTCGAGATCAGAAAGATGCTGGGCCTCTAATTGCTGGTAAACCTGAAATTCCTCCTGGGCAAGGTCTTTTTTCCCCAAACGAACATAGGCTTGCGCCAGGCGGTAATGCACGTCGGCGGAATCTGCATGGAGTTCACGTGCCCGCAGATATTCCGGTATGGACTCGGCGTATTTTCGCTGATCCGAGTAGAGATTGCCTAACTGGAGATGAGCTTCGGCTAGTCCAGGTTCGAGTGCGATGGATTTCTTCAGAAGCATTTCAATCTGATTGAGATCGAGGTTAGGGTCCCGTGATCTCTTGCCCTTCCAGAGGCTCATGGCATAGTAGTAGACGGCCCGACCGTTTTTGGGTTGCAGTTCTGCGAACCGGCGAAAACGCTCAATGACCTGTTCGGCCTGGCTCGGCGAACTATCAAAGGCGCCAGACAAAAAGGGATAGCCACGAGGATCGCCGGGGTTCAAATCCGTCGCGCGAAGCAAGCATTGGACTGCTTCGTCATACTTCCCAAGAGAATAGAGCGCCATTCCCAGACCAATGGCCATCCGAGGCGAATCTGGATAGCGTTCCGCGCCCTGGCGGAAAACCTCGATTGCCGGCTCAAGAGTCCGGTGAAGAAGAAGTTCGCTGCCCCAATCGAAGATGTTGCTTTCACTCGGCTCCATGTGCGCGGCAGCCTGGAAATCGTTGGCCGCGGCCACGAAGTTACCTTCCTTTTCCTCCACCTCTCCCAAAAGATTGTGTAATTCCGCAGTGTCTTTGCGCTTGGAAAGATCCAGGATCAGTTCCCGAGCATCACGAAAGCGTTCCGTGACGAGGTACGCGAGCGCCAAATCGTATCCGTTGTCATAAGAGGCTGGATTGATGCTGTGTGCGCGTTCGAGAAAAGGAACGGCCTTGGCGACTTTGTTGGAACGGGCGTACAGCTCGCCCAGGTTGTGATTGGCCTCATAATCCTGGGGTTCCAGCGCCACTGCCCTTTTAAACTGCTGTTCCGCCAGATCGAGCTTACCGAGAAGGAGCAGATTGTGGCCAAGGTTGCTGCGCGCCGACGCGGAATCCGGTTTCAGCTGAACGGCCTTTTCCAGGTGTTCATTGGCCTTGTCGTTTTGAGACAGCGCGGCATAGACTAACCCCAGAAGCTCTTGCACTTCGAAGCTTTCCGGCAGCTCCCGCAGAAGCTGTTCCAGTTGCGTGGCGGCTTCTGTGTATTGGCCGGCTTCGTAGCGGGCAACGGCCGCTTGGAACTCCCGGTCCAAATCTTGCTTCTGAGCACGGGCGCGGGGTGCCACATTCGCGCACGTCACGAGACTCAGAAACGCACAGGCCATGTGCCAATTCCTTCGTGTCACGATCCCTGCATGGTATCACGATGCATCCAATGCCAGCTGGCAGTGGAAAATTCCGGCAAGGCCGCTCCACCTTAGAAGAAATGGCCTTGCCAGTGGGGTGTACGCGTCGACTAGAAGTAGAACTTTAGGGCGAACTGGATCTGCCTCGCGTCATATGGGTTGGTGCGAGTGGAGCCAATTTCACCGAAGGTGGAACTGGTGTAGTTGCCCGATCCACCGACAGCAACGACGCCGTTGCCGCCGAAATTTGGAGCGTTGAAGGTTGGATGATTGGCGATGTTAAAGAATTCGGTCCGGAACTGCAGGTAAACATTCTCCTTGATCGGGAAATTCTTGAAGATCGAGAAGTCCACCCTGCTGTAGGAGGGACCTGGCACATCAGCTAGTCCACCGAGCGCCCCAGTACCTGTTAGCGGTATGCATCCGGTCGGCGAATTGGCGAGCGGTTGCCCGTTGGATCCGATCTGACAAGGCTGATTGAACGCTGCGGGATTTCCATACCAACTGAGCTTGCCATTCGAATCGGTATGCAGCCCGAGCTTCAAAGGCTGGCCCTTGACAAAAAGAGCTCCACAGCCCAAGCCTGCGGCTGTGGTTGCCGGACAGGCAAGGGTTATTGGCTGACCACCCTGGAAAGTCATCAGCCAGTTGAAGCTCCAACCGCCGATCACCTGGTTTTTGAGTCCTGTGGCATCGGAAGCGAAACGCTGTCCCTTGCCGAAGGGCAGTTGATAGCCCCCGCTAAAGTGGAAGACGTTCCTGATGTCAAAGCTGGCCAGCCCGTAATCCGCATGGATTCCGAAACCGGGAACAGCGGGTGCACGGTAGCGGTTGACATTATTGCCGCCCGTATTGCCCGTGCTCCCGAAATTGAGCAAGTCATTTGCGTCGCTCAGTGTTTTCGAGTATGTATAGGTTGCCAGGAAGTTCAGACCGTTCGCAAACCTCTTTTCCAGTGTTAGCAGCAAACCGTGGTAGTTGCTGTTCCCCTCGGTTGCTGCGTAGCTGGGATGCTGTCCCAAACTCGGGTAAGGAACCAGACTGGAAGTGGGAGCGTTAGAGTAAGCGATTGTCGAGACGCTGTTGGTGTAGTTTGGAAAAACCTCCAAATGTCGAGCTTGCGTACCCACGTAACCCGCTGTTAAAGCCATGGTAGGCGTAATCTGGTATTGCAGTGTCAGGTTGGAACCCATGTTGTACGGCGTCTGGTAGTTGAACTGAATTCCCAGCAATGCCAGCCCGTTAGCGTTCACCCCGACTGGATCGAGTGGTGTGCAGGAGAATCCCGTTTCAAAGGTTGCACTACCACCGGGGCCCGCCGTCGGACAAGGGGCACCACCGGTACCCGTAAATATGTATGGCGTGACGCTGTTGGGTGCCGGAAAGCTGAACTGGAACTGGAACGGATAGTTTTCGCCTATATTCGGCGAATATCCGCGATTTTCAAAGCCGTTGTAGAAGATACCCCAACCGGCGCGTACCACCAGCTTTTGATTGACTTGGTAGGCAACGCCCACGCGTGGGGCATAATTGAGTGTTTGCGAATGCCCAAGCCCGCTGCCGTAGGCGTTCGTGACAGATATCCCGATGCCCGCCCCCCCAAGTACAGACTGGAAACTCGGAGAAAGTTGGCTAGAGTTCGGTCCTGGCAGTATCAGGTACGTCGGTGTGCCCAGGGCATTCGGCACATAGTTGGCCTGATTCCCATGGTTCTCGCCGACCAGACCAAAGTAATCATAGCGCAGCCCGAGATTGACGGTCAGTTTGGAACTGACCTTCCAGCTGTCATTGACGTAACCTCCCCAATAGTTCTTGCCGTCGTTAGTCAGCGCAATATTAGAGAGATAGACTTGATTGGAACCACCGACATAATTCACGCCGCCGACGGTGGAGGTGGTGGGAACCAAGAGGAAGTCTGCGCGGCCAGTATTACCTGAATTTGAACCGCCGGCCAGATCGGTGAAAGCACCGTTGTAATCATATTCACCGTGAGACCAGGGCGGTTGCAAAGTCGTGAACTTCACGTGCTGCCATTCAAAACCCATCTTGAAAGTGTGTTTACCGAAAATCTTGGTCACATCGTCGGTAAGTTGCAGGGTCTGGCTGACTTCATTGGACGGCAGGAAAGCGTTGCTCCCTAAGGTGGACAGCCCGCCAATGCCGAAGGCAGGGAGGCCGCCATTTCCAAGCTCCTGTGGGACGTCCTGAATGCCATATTGCTCCGGAATACCCAACTCGTTGGCGACCGGTCCCGCGCGGGTTGTGTGCAGGTAGTTAAAGCCGAGACGCCCCTCGTTGATCAGTGTGGGTGAAAATGTGTGCGTCCAGCCGAGGGCGGCCTGCTGAGCAATGGCGGTTTGATTGCCCTGTTGGAAAGCACCTCCGTCTGCGATACCCGTGAAGAGGCCGGGGATGAATTGCGGGTCGTCCACATAGCTAAACCGGAAGAAGACCTGATTCTTGTCGCTGATATTGGCATCCATGCGAACATCAAAGGCATTGCGATGTTCATAAAGCTTTGGAGAAGTCGCGTAATTTGAGAGCAGCGAAGCGGTGGTCGGGAGCGGGTAAAGCTTCATGAGGTTGATGGCGTTGGGGTCCAACCGTCCCGCCGGTATCTGATTTAATTGGCAGGCACCGATGTTGCCGCCGCCGAAATTGGTAGTGCTCGCCGGGCATGCCGCGGTCCCAAAAGTACCGAAGGGATCCCGAACATACCCTGTCGAAACTGCTGTCAGACCAGACACAGGGTCGACTTGCCCTGCATTGAGTGCCCTGGTCGTGGCGGGATCCACGATGGTGCCCAAAGGAAGAATGCGGCCCAGAATGTCCGTCCCTGGCTTGCCGCTGGATTGTCCGGTGATGAGATCCGCAAAATTCGTGAAACCGCTGTCGCGCTCGGCAACCGTCGGCACCGAGCCAGTCTGCGTTTGTCCCTGCACCCTGCGGAATCCTTCGTAATCCCCAAAGATGAACAGTTTATTGCGGCCATTGAAGACGTGCGGGATAACGACCGGGCCGCCAGCGGCCACTCCAAACTGGTTTTGTTGCAGGGCGCCCTTCTTAATGTTGCCTGCATTTTCAAAGAAGTCGGCGGCATCCAATACGTCGTTGCGGAAGAATTCCCATAAGGTGCCATGGAAATCATTGGTACCGGACCTGATGGTGGCATTGAGAACCGCGGCCCCAGAGCGGCCAAACTCCGCACTGAAGTCGGAAGTCTGCACTTTGAATTCCTGAACGGCGTCCACGGGGGGAAGAACGATGTAGTTCGTACCGTTGAGGAAGTCCACGGTATCCGAGTTATTGTCGACGCCATCAAGCAGGTAGTTGTTCTGCGCGGGCCGCAAACCATTGGCGGCAAAGGCGCCACTCGCGGCGTTGCCTCGGGTGTCTGCCTGCGGAGTATTCACACCCGCGGCAATTTGAGCGAGGAAGGTAAAATTACGGCCGTTGAGAGGGAGGTCATTCACGCTGCGGGAATCGACCACCTGACCAACAGCAGCACTTTGAGATTCGAGGAGAGGCGCCGCCGCTGTGACCTCGATCGCCTGGGAGACGCTGCCGGGCTTGAGTGCGAAATCCTGCACCACGTTCGCACCGACGTTGACGACGACACCTTTCGCCGTCATTGACTGGAACCCCTGATAGACGACCTCAACTTTGTAGGAACCAATTTTGACGGGCGAGAATTTGTACAGACCGTCGGAACTCGTCGTGGTGGAAAGGCTGGCGGCTGTCCCTTCGTTGGTGAGCGTAACCGTCGCGCCATTGACGACCGCGCCTGATGCATCCGTCACGGTTCCCAAAATCGACCCGGCATCAACCTGGGCGGGCAGCGGTCGTACGGCAAAGAGTAAGCTGGAGATTACAAACAGCAGAGCAAAACTCGGTCTCCCAAAAAAGATCGTGCTAGACTTCATGCTGCCCCCTCAGTATTCCGACTCGTCAAAACAACAGCTAAACGATCCGGCGAAACGCGCATGCAGACCGGATTACACGAGTTCCCGGGCCGGAAATCGTAGTCGCGGCCGCAAATGACGTCACGGCACCAAAATGCACGACCCAAAAACGTCAAAAATGCCCGGAAGGGCGATGAAGGCCCAGACCCAGGCACCCCAACAAAAACAACTTAACCGCTTAACCTTGGGCAAAACTAATACACACTGTTTTGGATATTGTCAAGCACATTTTTTCATCTATACTCGGACCTCGACAGACTTACTCCATCCGTCGAGGCTGTTTCCACGGTCTGTCTGGGGCGGGGCGCCGAATTTATGGGCTTGACGATACGAGATGTAGCAAAAGCTGCAGGCGTATCTACGGCGACGGTCTCCAACGTATTGAACAAGACAGGCAAGGTCGGCCGCCGGACTCAGGGCCTGGTGCTCCTGACGGTCAAACGCCTGGGTTACCATCCGAACATCCATGCACGCCGACTGGCTTCACGCGACACGCGCACATTAGGAATCATTGTTTCCGATATTGAGAACCCTTTTTTCCCTGAGGTAATCAAGGGTTTCCTCGAGCGCACCCGGCAACTCGGTTACGAAGCCATCCTGAGTGACACAGATTACGACCCGCGTCGCACGCAAGACGCAGCCAGCCGAATGATGGCACACAGTGTGAGCGGCGTAGCGATCATGACATCGGAAATCAGCGCGCGGCTGATCGACGAACTGGCGCGCAGGAAAATTGCAGTTACATTTCTCGATCTCGCTCCAGCTCGCGGATACGTTAGCACTTTGCGAATCGACTATGCTTCCGGCATCCAGCAAATTATCAAATACCTCTACGAACAGGGGCACCGTAAAATCGCGTTCGTGGCCGGTAGACCAAAACTGAAATCCAACCTGGCAAGACTGGATGCCTACGAGAAATCCATGCTGGCACTCGGGCTGAAACCTGGCCCCATCTTGCATGGCGACCTGCGATTTGAAGGAGGACTAGCCGCTGGCATAGCGATAGGGCAGATGTCCCCAATGCCCAGTGCTGTGATGGCCGTCAACGATCTCACCGCTGTGGGTGTGGTGAAGGGACTTACATCGGCGGGCTATCGAATTCCTCAAGATATTTCAGTGACCGGCTTCGACAGAACACGGTTGGCAGAATACAGCAATCCGTCCATCACCACTATAGACATTCATCGTGATTTACTTGGACAAATGGCGGCGGATGCCCTCCATGAACTTTGTAGCTCTGTGAATCCTCAAGGCAGAGAATACGAGATTTCCGCGGAACTCGTTGTGGGGCATTCCACGGGACCTGTGAACTTCAAACGGTAATTTTCTGAGGGTCTACGAGTCGACCCTGCGACTGCGCAGTCTGGTAATATTTGCTCATGCTTTCTTGTGGTTCCTGGCCCGATCTTAGACAGCCGCTAAACGGGGTCGTGTGAACCTGTTATTTCCTGGAGTGCCCAGTTTGGATGAAATTCGGTTGGGTGCTAGCATCTCAGCGCTGCATTGAATTTCTGCGAGCATTCCGGAATGGCGCAAGGGAACGGGAAAAAACGCATATTATCGCGGCGCACCTTCCTGGAAGGGATGCGCTGGGCTCCCTTACTCTATCTTCCGTCATCGTTTCGTTCGGCGGAATTGCAGTGTCTGTCTTCACATTTGTTTCGAGATCAAACTCTTTCATTTCCTTTAGAGACTCCCGATTGACGCCCCACTATCCGGCGAAGTCTCCGCTGGATGATGTTCTGCGTTACGTCGAACCCGGTAGCGATGAGTACAAAACGGAAAAATACACCGCTGAAATCGCGCAGCGACTTGAGGAATGGGGACAAGAGCTGCGCGCAAATCCAACAGGGTTGAAAGTTCTGGCGAGATTTCTGGACGGTTCGCTCAAGGCCACTCCGTTGGTTCCGACGCAAGAGCAGATTCTCCGTTCGGGAAATGGAATTACCGCCATCAGACGGAAGTTCTCGAACGAGCCGTTGCTTGGGCGCGAGCGCTTTCTGGAAGAAATGCGAGTCTACCTGGCGCCGTTAAGGAATGTGGAAACAGCGGAATTTCAAATCGCCGAAATTGAGATGATGTCAGACTCCCCGCTGAAAGTCCGCATAAAGATTCGCTATGACCTGGTCGGCAAACGCGGGAGCCACCGAACGCGAGGAACGCATCGGATACTGGCTGACGGAATGTACGTACGACGCCTGGTGGTTGGAGAGCTTACCGTTGGGCGGCGACAGAGGAAACTCTCAGCCGCGCACCACAACCGGTTTTTCTTGATGTGACTGCGCAAGCACTCGGTGGCACGCAGTCGTACAAGGACCAGATGCTCCACGGAATGGATTACTGGCGCACGGTTCTGGACGGAGCGACAGGAATCGATGTTTACGGAAAACCGTGGACTGGCAGCGGGAGACTTTGACAACGACGGACTCGATGATCTCTATATCTGCCAGCCCCCGGGACTTCCCAATCGGCTTTACCATAACCGCGGTGATGGAACATTTGAAGATGTGACGGAAGCCGCTGGTGTCGGGGTATTGGACGCCAGCGCTTGCGCATTATTTGCGGACTTTGAAAACAAAGGCCTTCAGGATCTCCTGGTGGTTTGCGGCAGTGGACCCTTGCTCTTCGTAAATGAGGGAAATGGAAAGTTCTCGTTGAAGCGCGATGCCTTCCGATTTGCGAATGTTCCGGCGGGAACATTCACGCACGCTGCCGTAGCTGATTATGACCGCGACGGGCGCCTCGACGTTTATTTCTGTCTTTATACCTACTATTTGGGCCTCGACCAATACCACTACCCGGTCCCTTATTTCGACGCGCGCAACGGGCCTCCAAACTTTCTGTTTCACAATGAAGGCAACAGACTGTTTCAAGACCGCACGGAATCTGCCGGGCTGAATGTCGAGAACGATCGTTACACCTTCGCCTGTGCCTGGGGCGACTTCAATTCAGACGGCTGGCCAGACTTGTATGTAGTGAACGACTTTGGCCGCAACAATCTCTACCGAAACGAAGGGGACGGTACATTCGCTGCAGTTTCCGACGAAGCCCAAGTGAACGAACCCGGTGCAGGGATGAGCGCATGCTGGCTAGATTTTGACAATGACGGCAATCAAGATATCTACGCGGCAGGTATGTGGGTAGCGGCAGGGATGCGGGTTTTCGGACAATCGCGATTTCAAGAGAAAGAGCGCGAAGAGATTCGAGCCCTTTACCGAAGACATATGATCGGCAATTCGTTGTATCGGAACCAGGGCGATGGCCGGTTCCAGAATGTAGCGCGGCAAGCGGGGGTGGACATGGGGCGCTGGTCGTGGTCAACCGACTCCTGGGATTTTGACCATGATGGATACCAAGATCTCTACATCTCCAACGGCTACATCTCTGGCCACGATGCTCCCGATGTCTCAAGCTTTTTCTGGCGCCAAGTGGTGGCCAAATCACCGTCAAGCGCGACACCATCGGAGAGTTATGAACGAGGGTGGAACGCGATTAACGAACTGATCCGTTCGGACGCGACCTGGAATGGCTTTGAGAGGAATGTATTCTACCTGAACAATCAGGATGGCACGTTTTCCGAGGTGTCCGGCGTGGTTGGTCTGGATTTCCTGGATGACAGCCGCACGTTTGCGCTGGCCGACCTGGATCGCGATGGACGCTTGGAAATCATTCTTAAGAATCGGACCGGCCCTCAAATTCGAATCCTGCACAATGCGATGAAGAATATTGGCGGGTCTATCGCCTTCCGTTTACAGGGAACCAAGAGCAATCGGGACGCGATCGGTACAGCGATAACGATTCAGGCTGGCGGCCATCGGCAGACCAAATATTTGCAGGCAGGTTCGGGTTTTTTGGCGCAACACGGCAAGGAGGTTTTTTTCGGTCTCGGAAAAACCGAGGGCGCAATCAGCGCCAGCATTCATTGGCCAAGTGGTGTAACGCAAGTTTTCGACAAACTGCCCATCAACCACCGCGTCGAGCTTCAGGAAGGAACCGAAGAATTCAGAGCCAAGCCGTTTGCGGCCTCGCCTCTGTCTTATGCGCTCGCCGGCGAGCCCCAGGAAAAGAATCCCTTGCCGGTTTCGGTGGAGACCTGGTTGGTCCAGCCGCTTCATCTCCCCGATTTCTCCCTTCCGGATCTTGGCGGGAATAGTAACCATCTGCAATCTTTTCGAGGAAAACTTGTCCTTCTTCAGTTTTGGGCAACAACGGCTCCCAATTGCGCAAACCAATTGCGGCTACTACAAAAGCGCCAGGCGGAATGGTCGTCGCGCGATTTTCACATGCTGTGCCTCAATCTCGACGATCCACAGGATCCCGAAATGGTGAGGTCCTTCGCCAAAAATGAGGACATTACTCTGCCCATTCTTTTAGCAACGCGGGAAGTTGCCGGCGTCTACAACATCCTCTACCGCTATCTTTTCGATCGCAGGCGGGATCTGGGCCTCCCTACCTCTTTCCTGCTGAACCGGGAAGGCATGCTCGTCAAGGTTTATCAGGGGACGGTAAATCCTGAGCGCTTGCTTGAGGATATTCGCGCAGTTCCAGATAACCCATCCGGTTTTCTTCTGAAAGCGCTTCCCATGAAAGGCACGCTGTTTCAGGACGAATTCCAGCGCAACGATCTTACGTACGGCGTAGCGCTGTTTCAACGTGGATATTTGGATGAAGCGGCCGCGGAGTTCAAACAAGTAATTCTCGCGAAACCCGATGACCCGATTGCGTATTACAATTTGGGAACACTCTACCTGCGAAGAAATTCGCTAGCAGAAGCGCGTCACTATCTGGAAGAGGCGGTGAAGCTACGTTCGAATTATGCGGAGGCTTGGAACAATCTTGGAATGATATCGGCGCAACAGGGCCAGGACGAAGAAGCCGTCAGAGATTTTGAACGATCGATTGAGATTCGACCATCCTATGTGACGCCACTCGTAAACCTAGGGAACCTGCTGCGACGGAAAGGGGCAGTCGCTGAAGCACAAAAACTGCTACAGAAGGCAATCGAGGTTGCTCCTAACGATCCTGAGGCAAATTACAGCTTAGGCATGCTCTATGCTCGACAAAATGACCTCCAGTCTGCATCAGATTATTTGCGGAAGGCGGTGGCACTTCGCCAAGATTATGCCGAGGCATTAAATAATCTGGGAATTGTATTGGTGCGCCAGTCACACTATTTGGAAGCAAGGGAAGAATTCGAAACGTGCATCCGGGTGGCTCCGAGCTTTGATCAGGCCTATCTAAATTTGGCTAAGCTCTACATGGTCCTGAACGAAAAAGAAAAAGCCAAAGAAGTGTTGCAGGCTTTGTTGCGCCAGCAGCCAGAGCACAAATTGGCTCGGCAGACTCTGGAAATGTTAGATTAGTATTTTGAGACTCTTTTCGTGGTAGTTGAAGTCAGAGGAATACCGCCAATGGACATTAGCGGCTTTGCCGGGCGCAAAACCGGAAAGAGGGGCTGGCAAGCGTGCTTAGGCGCCTCCATTTTCCTCCTTATGATGTTCATTACTGCCAGCGGAATTGCTGGACAACAAGCCTCTGCCGACAAACAAGTCAATCACCAGACTTCCAAAACGCCATCCCCTTTTGCGGATGCGGAAGCACTTCTTCAACAGGGCAAGTTCGAGGAGGCGAAAATCAGGATTCAGGAGGAACTCAAACAAAATCCCGGCAATGCCCAGGGATATGCACTTTTGGGACTTGTATATACGGCGGAGAAAAATTACAGCGAAGCTCGGGCAGCATTCCAACAAGGACTGGAACTCGACCCGAAATCCATGGGAATACGCAATGACCTGGGCAACCTGTATGTGAATCAAGGAAAAATTGATTTGGCTGAGGAGGAGTTCCGAGAGGTTGTGCGCCTGAATCAGACGAATTATGACGGCAACTACAATTTAGGCCTGGTTCTATTGACGAAGAAGCACCCGGCAGAGGCAATTCCCTACTTGCAACGAATCCAACCGCAAACGATTGCGTCGCGGATCACTCTGACGAGGGCCTATCTTGAAGCAGGTAGAATGGCGGAAGGTCTGAAGACGGCCAAGGGGCTTTCTGTCGAAAATAGAGAAAATGTGCAGGTGCACTTTACATTAGGTGTGTTGCTGGCGGCAGAAAAACAACCGCGAGCCGCGCAACTCGAACTGGAGCAGGCATATGCGCTGCAGCCTCAGACGTTTGAGATCCTTTACAACCTTGGAGAGGTCTATTTGCGGAACGGAGAATTCACGAAAGCAGAACTCGCCCTGAATCGCGCCCTCAAACTCAAGCCTGATTCGCCGGAAACGCTGTACTTATTGGCCCAGGTTTATACGGTGCAGATGAAGCCTGTCGACGCGCTGGATTTGCTGGTCCGTGGACACAAACTTGCTCCTGAGAACACGGATATCATCTACTCGCTGGCGCGTGTCAGCATGTCTCAAAACTATTATGAAGACTCTATCCCTTTGCTCGAATCTGGCTTGAAACTTTCCCCCAGCGTGCGGACCTGCGCGCCGCACTCGGGGAGAGTTACTTCATGTCGGGAAAAATTGAGAAAGCGATCGAGGAGTTCAAACAGTTGATCGATCTGGATCCTTCGCCACGATCTTACGCATTTTTGGGGATTTGCTATAGACGATTGGGGCGCTTCGACGAGGCGCGAAGATACTTTCAGGAAGGTCTCAAGAAAGATCCAAAGAATGCTCCCTGCCTGTTCAACTTGGGGTATATCGAAGAACGCCAGGGTAATCATCAGGCAGCAGAACACCTTTTTCAGGAAGCACTGCGCGCGAACCCCGAGCAGTCCGATGCCCTACTCGAACTGGCAAATTTGCAGATCGCGAACAAGCGATACGCGGAGGCCGCCGAGCTGCTGAGAAAATATATTCGCGTGAGCCGCACTCCCGCACCGGGGTATTACAGGTTGGCGATGGTTGAACGGAGCCTTCATCAAACGGATGCTGCACAACGGGATTTGGGCGTATTCCAGACGCTCTCCAAAAACACTGCGACGGGACCTTATCCCTACCAACACCTTTTTGATTATCTCGATAATCGTTCAAACCTCACGGGCAAAGAGAAGGCGGAGCTTGATCTTACGGAGTTGTCCGCTCAGATTCAGAAACAACCCGACCAACCGGAGAATTTATACTTATTGGCCGAAGGGTATCTAAAACTCGGGAATGTTGCGGATGCCCACAAAGCGATCGCGCAACTGGACCAATTGAGCGCAGGCGACTACCGGACACAAACGGGAATCGGGGTTCTGCTGGCGCGTTACCATTTATACGATGACGCTATCCAGCATTTCCGCGCAGCCCTGCAAGTAAATCCTGATTCAGACGATGTAAAGTTTGATCTAGCGGACGCCTATTTCCGCAAGGGCATGTACCAGGAGGCATTAGTGATTGCCGAGCAAGTCAGCAGCAAGGGCCAGCAGGACGACGCATTCCTATTTTTACTCGCGGACATCAAGACGCATCTCGGTCAACCCCCCGAAGCTGCCCAGATCTATCGGAATGCGATTCATCGAAATCCTGACAACGACCAATATTATCTTTCGCTCACGCTCTTGCAGCTACGTCAAAACGATCTGAGCGGTGCGGAAAAAACCCTACAGGAAGGCCTTTCTCGAATTCCAGGATCGGGCAAGCTTCTCTGGGGCCAGGGCTTGGTTTCTGCCTTACAAGGTAAGACGTTGCAGGCGGCGGAGCGACTGACCCAGGCTGTGGATCTGTTGCCGGAGTGGTCGGGCAGTTATTCCACGCTGGGCGTTTTCTATTATCAAACGGGACAGATTGAAAAAGCCAAGGAAGTTCTGAACCGATTTAAAGGGAGTAGCGCGGGCGGGGAGCTGGACGTAAATCGGATCGAAGAGGCTTTGGAAAAAGCTCCCGCGATGCCTCTGGTGATAAACGAGCCGATGCCCCTTGTGGCTCGGCAGCAATTACTTCAGTTTGCGCTTTCGATTGCCGACCGCACTCTCTAATCCGGTCGGAGGAACTACCAATTGGGAGGTCTGTGAGCCAACGCAAAAATTGATTTTGTAGTTTTTGCAGCGAGCCATCAGAACGCCGCGGGATGCAAAAAATATCGAGAACAAGAAGATGGTCGGCCCACAGAAACAGCTGCGCCGGACTCGCTGCGCTGGGAGGCGTGCTTTTGGCTTGTGTCGCTTTGCAGGCTCAATCGGGACAGGCTTCAAAGGAAAATGCTGCTCCCATCAGTGTTCATTTCACGGATATACGAAAGTCCACGGGGATCACCTTTCTCCAAGACTCAACACAAACTGAAGAGAAGTATTACCTCGAGACCATGGGCAATGGCGTCGGCTGGATCGACTATGATCAGGATGGATTGATGGACCTCTTTTTCGTGCAGACAGCCGCCACGGATGTCTACAAGCCCCCGCATCCGCTGCGCTGCGCTCTTTATCACAACAATGGAGACGGAACATTTACCGATGTAACGGAAAAGGCGGGATTGGCGGCGAAGGCCATTATGGTCAGGGTGTTGCCGTGGGTGATTTCGACAACGATGGATATCCCGATCTGTACGTGACCGGATATGGCCGCGCCATCCTCTACCACAACAATGGCAATGGGACATTCACGGACGTGACCGCCAAAGCGGGAGTGGCCGACGAAGGAATGTGGTCCACCAGCGCAGGATGGTTCGACTATGACAAAGATGGCTGGCTCGATCTGGTGATGAGCAACTACATCGATTGGAGCCCGAAGAATAATATCTGGTGTGGCGAGCACAGGCCGGGTTACCGCTCTTATTGCCATCCCGGCAATTACAAGGGGCAAAGGATGAAGCTATATCACAATAACCACGATGGAACCTTCACCGACGTCAGTGACGCATCTGGCGTCGGAAAGCCCGAGGCGAAGGGCATGGGTGTGGTGCTGGCGGATTTCAACAACGACGGATGGCCAGACATCGCCATCGCAAATGATTCCTGGCCAAATTTCCTTTTTCTGAACAATCATGACGGGACGTTTGAGGATGTTTCGTTTGTTTCGGGGATGGCGGCCAGCGAAGACGGGCGATATGAAGCCGGAATGGGCATGGACGCAGCGACGTGGACGGCGACGGCTGGCAGGACGTTTACATAACGCACCTGGACTTCGAACTGAATCGTCTCTATCACAATAACCACGATGGAACCTTTGACGATGTCACCTTTTCGTCAGGAATCGGGAACAAAGCCATGCGTCTAAGCGGCGTCTCCATGAAGTTCTTGGACTACGACAACGACGGCTGGCCAGATATTTTGCAGGCTAATGGCGCGATGGTGGATAACTTCAGCTCTATCACAGCGAAGTCACCTATAAGGAGCCCCTGCTGATGTTCCGCAACCTGGGCAAAGGCAATTCGAGAAAGTGTCCGACTCACTGGGTCCCGACTTTATGCGGCCCATTGCCGGCCGCGGACTGGCCACCGCAGATTTTGATAATGACGGCGATCTCGACATCGCGGTGAATGTTCGCGGTGATTACCCGGAAATCTTGCGTAACGATGGGGGAAATACGAATCACTGGCTGGAAGTTCTGCTTATTGGCACAAAATCGAACCGGGATGGCATTGGCGCGCGCTAAAATTGATTTCCGAGGAGTTTGTCGAAGTAGAACAGGCAAAAGGCGGCATGGGTTACATGTCGGCGAGCGATCCGCGGATTCACTTTGGCCTCGGGAAGCGTGCCAAGATCGACTCGCTGGAAATCACTTGGCCAAGCGGGCAAGTCGACCAGTTGACGAATCTGTCGATCGACCGAATCATCGCGGTCAAGGAAGGTACCGGCGTTGTTCCGCGAAACTTTCCCAAGGTGCCGAGCCGATAACCATGCATTTCCACCGGCGACGATTTCTTGGGTCTTCCGTGATTGCACTTGGCGCAACACTACTTGATGCGCTCGCGACGCCAATTTGGAAGTGGAACCGTTCGGCAATCCTTGAAGCGAAGTCCTTCCCCAATGTATCCGCAACTTCCCCTGTGACTTTTGTGGATGTGGCGCGCGAAGCCGGCCTTACGACTCCGAATGTGTGGGGCGGCGAGGATCACAAGCGTTTCATCATTGAAGCAAAGGGCAGCGGACTCGCCTTTTTCGATTATGACAATGATGGCTGGCTCGATATTTACCTGACCAACGGCACCCGCTGGGCGCAAGTGGCCTGCCGGCACCGCTCCGACTTCTCATTTGTACAAGAACAACCGCGACGGAACGTTCACAGATGTCACGGAAAAATCCGGACTCGGTCGCACCGGTTGGCAGACAGGCGTGTGTGTGGGCGACTACGACAACGATGGCTGGGACGATCTGTTCTGCTGCTTTTGGGGACACAACATCCTGTTCCACAATAATGGTGACGGCACCTTTACGGATGTAACGCATAAGACCGGGCTTTATGACGAAAAAGTTCGCTGGGGATCGGGCTGCACGTGGTTCGATTATGACCGCGATGGACATCTGGATCTGTTTGTGTGCAATTACATCAAGCTCGACCCAGCGATCGCAGCCAATCCGAGAGATGCCGCCTCCTGCCAATGGAAAGGCGTTCCTGTTATGTGCGGGCCACGGGGTCTGGCCGGCGACATGAATTTCTTTACCACAACAATGGCGACGGAACATTTACGGATGTCTGCGAGAAAGCGGGCATTCTTAAGCCCGGCCCGCGATATTCCATCACAGCGGTATCCTACGATTTCGATAACGATGGCTGGCCGGATATTTATGTGGCAGTGGATTCTGAACCGAGCATCCTGTTCCATAACAACCATGACGGGACGTTTACCGATATAGCGGTGATGGCGGGTTGCGCCTTCAACGAGGATGGGCATGAGCAAGCCGGAATGGGTGTCGCGGTGGCCGACTACGACTGTGACGGATGGTTTGATATTTTCAAGACCAACTTTGCCGACGACACCCGCAACCTGTATCACAACAACGGCGACGGGACGTTCACAGATCAGGCTTCTCGTCCGGAGTAGGCATCAACAATCAGTACGTCGCGTGGGGATGCGGTTTCCTTGACTACGACAATGATGGCTGGCCGGATATCCTGCAGGTGAACGGGCACGTCTATCCGGAAATCGAAGCACATAGTTTTGGTCAGACATTCAAAAACCCGCGGCTTGTCTACAAGAATGTGGGTAACGGAAGATTTAAGGACGTTTCCACCGAGTTGGGCCCCGGCATCAATGCGCGTTTTTCCAGCCGCGGCGCCGCCTTTGGCGACTACGACAATGACGGCGACGTGGATTCTTGTTCTGAACATGAATAATATTCCTTCGCTGCTGCGCAACGACGGCGGGAACGCACAGAACTGGATCAAGATGAAATTGATCGGAACGCAATGCAACCGTACGGCGATTGGGGCTCGCGTGCGCGTAGTCACCGGCAATCACTCGCAGATGGATGAGGTTCACAGCGGAGCAAGCGTCATGTCGCAATCCGACCTGCGGCTGCACTTCGGATTGGGAAAAGCCCAAGTGGTGGACGTTATCGAAGTGAAGTGGCCCACGACGCAAAAGTGGAACGATTTACCCAGGTAAAGGCAAACCAGATCCTTACTATCCGTGAGGGCAGCGGGAATTGTCGACGCAGTGAAACCAAAGGCAAAATAAGAGCGACGTAGGGATGGATTCGTGCAGCCCAACCTCCGCCTGGCGCCAATTTGATTTTCAGCCTGGTTGCGCGATTGATTTGTGTTTTCACGAGTTTATAGTCGCTCCCCATCCGGTCGGCGTTTTCGCCGTCTTGATAGGCGGCCATCTGGAAATTGCCTTCTGGCAAAAAAGAGAAATCAATCTCTAATTCCCGTGCTGTCCAGTTGTTCATCGCACCTACATACCAATCAGAGCCATTTCTCCTGGCCACCACGACGTATTGCGCAATTTTTCCATCAATGGCCTTGGATTCATCCCACTCCGTAGGCACCGCTGCAAGAAACTCCATCGATTCCGGTTCGCGCAGATAATTCGAAGGGCTGTCTGAAAGCATCTGCAAGGGGCTTTCATAAACCACATACATCGCAAGTTGATGGCAACGGGTTCCGAGACTCATGGGACGGTTATGAATAGCTGCAAAACCAGACTTCGGCGCGTTCAGCATCGCTCCGGGCGTGTAATCCATTGGGCCAAGGAACATGCGAGTGAAAGGTAACGTGACGTTATGCTCCGGTTCTGCCTCAGCGCTCCACTTGCTCCACTCCAAACCCCGGACTCCCTCCGTGCTGATCAAGTTGGGCCAGGTGCGCGTCATGGTGGCGGGTTTCTGGTCGCCGTGAAAATCCACCAACATTTTGCGCTTTGCGGTTTCCCTGCTGACTTTATGGTAGTAGTTGATCAGGATCTCATCGCTGCGCTGCATGAAGTCAACTTTGATTCCCTTGATGCCCCACTTCTGGTATTGATCCAACGCGGGTATCAGTTGATCGTCCAGCGTCTTCCATATGACCCACAAGATCACCCCAACATTTTTTTGTTTCGCGTAGGCCGTCAACTCTTCCATATCTATTTCCGGGACGACATCCAGCACATTTCCAAGTTTGTACCAGCCTTCATCCAAAATAATGTAGGGAATGCCATACTTCGCGGCAAAATCGATGTAGTACTTGTAGGTTTGCGTGTTGATGCCTGCCTTGAAATCAACGCCATAAACATTGTTGTCATTCCACCAATCCCACGCGACCTTTCCCGGTTTGATCCAACTGGCGTCCGGCACTTGAGACGGTTTCTCGAGTAACCATACCAAGGGATTTGTCAGCAGATCGGCATCGCGGTCCGCGATTCCCAACACACGCCAGGGGAAAGTGCGTTTGCCGGTGGTAATCGCGATGTAATCGGCGCTTTCCACAACCTTGAAATCACGATCGCGGGAGAGTTGTTCTTTCAACGGGTACGGAGGAAAAGTGGCGACAAGCCCGTTCTCACCGCTGCCTAATAGCCAAAGTCCTGGGTATTCCTCTACATCCGATTCCGCGATGGCTACTTTCGCACCCTCGCCTACATCCAAAACCGCAGGCAGGCTTGCCAGGAAAGTTGGGTTGATCTCCGACAAGTGTTGCGGGAGGTATTTGCGTTCATTGTGCGAAAAGAAACTGTCCTCCTGGGGATAAAAGACAACGAAATTAGCCGGGAAGCGAAAATTTGCTTCCTCACCATAGATCTTCACCTGCTGCTCGGGGAGAGAGGTTTCGAAGCGGTAAGCAACTCCCTCATTATACGCGCGAAAGAGAACGGCGCATTCACCTTCCAGGTCCAGACGGAGCTCATTGTAATTGTCGCGAATTTTGGCAAATTTCTGGCGGACCACCGGTTCCAGCATCTGATCGTTGTGGTGTTCTTTGGATCCAGTTACCTTCACCTCTCGCCCCAATACCTTATGATCGATGTCCATTGACAGCGAACTGTCCTGCAGAATCGCTCTGCCGTTCAATACCACGTCGTAGCGTATTCCATGCGCTGTACGAATTCGCACTTCGATTCGTTTGTCGGGTGAGCGCAAATCGTAGCTTGCCTGTGCATTGGCTGAGATGGTGAGACCAAGCAAAGGAATCATCATCAAAAGGGACTTCCACCATAACGTGTTCATGGTGCAATTCCTTCTTTCTACTTCTCGAAGTGCTGGTCAGACGCGACCATTCCGTATTGCGCTAGACCGCTTCCGGAGCGACGTTCACAAGCTCAAACTGAACCTTCTGTGTACCCAGAACCGGGTGCGTGGCAGTTAGTTGCACCGTTCCCGGCTGTTCCTTCGCGCGTATCCAAATGGCGCCAGCGCCGCCCACCAAAGCAAAGGGATTGTCGCCGATGATTTCCGCTGGGCCCTCGAGTTCGAGTTTGACGGCGTCGTTCGCGAACGGCCTGATGGCGCCGTATTCATCCGTGACTCGAAGAACTACGCGAGTGGTGTCGGCTCCGTCCGCATTTAACTTTGTGTCATCCGGCAGCAAGGAGAATTTCCGATCGATGCCCTTGCCCGAAAGCGTCTTGGCAATAACCTTCTTGCCCTGCAGGTAGCCCTCAATCCGCAAGTCTCCCCATTGATGTACGGCGGGCCCTAAGTTCGCGGTGAATGGCGCATAGCGGAGGTATTGGAATTGGGTTTTGTCCGGGTCGGCTTCGGCTACCAGCTTATCGCCGACATAGAATTTCAGGTGGTCGCAATTGGAGCAGACCAGGCCTTTTGTAAAGCCGATCGATTCATCACCGCGCGCCCAATGGAATGCGGGCTCCAAGACAATTTCTTCCGAAGGTTCGCACTGCGACTTATAGAACCCCGCGGCAGGTTTTGGCTCACGAAAGATGTCCGTCACTCCGTGGTAACAAATGCGGTCACCGCTGCCGAAATCATAATGCGTGTTGTAGTCGAACGCGCACCAACCGATTCCACCCGCATACTGCGGATTGGAAGCAAGCTGATCGTGCACGCGCGCGTGGCGGATGGTGTGCTCCATCAGCCGCTCCTTGTTATCGATGGTCTTTGTCGGATACGTATGGCCAACAAACTCAGTGTTCAGATAACGGGGATGATTGGGCGGCTTCAATGGAAAGCCGAAGTCGTTCATGGTGAAAACATCTTCCAGGAATTCGGACTCCTGGAAATAACGGATGCCGCCGGTTTGACGGGTTGGATCGAGTTTGTGGGCGAGCGCGTTAGTGCGCGTATAGAAGTCGTGATCGTCCTTAGATTCGTTGATGCGTACGCCCCAAAGAATGATGCTGGGATGATTCCAATCACGTTCGATCATGCGTCTTACATTGTCGATGGAAATCAGCTTCCAGGCTTCATCTCCAATGTGCTGCCAGCCGGGAATCTCTTCCAGGACCAGCAGTCCCAATTCATCGCAAGCATCCAGAAAATGCCGGGATTGCGGATAGTGCGATGTGCGAACGATGTTGCATCTCAGCTTCACACGGAGAATTTCTGCGTCGCGTCGCTGTGGCCGCGCGGGCATTGCTTGACCCACAAACGGGAACGTCTGGTGCCGGTCTAGCCCTCGCAATTTGATTACCTTGCCGTTCAGTTCGAATCCGTGGTCAGTAAACTGCGCTTCCCGAAAACCTATCTTCCGCGAATCCAGATCGACGGTTTGCGTCCCTTTTACCAGTCGCACGTGCACGGAATAGAGATTCGGCGTGGTTACATCCCACAATTTAATGTTGCCGAGGTTGTCCAGCATGACGGTATACGCGACTGGCTCGGTTGTTGCCGCCAATGCTGGAACCTTCTGCGTACCCTTGGCGAGCACCTGATTCCCATCGCGCAGTTCCACCTCCATACTCATCGGCTCACGCGATGCTTCCAAGCTCTGCAGGAAGCACTCCACCTGCACTTTCGGATGCGCCGTCAGAACATCCACGGGTTTTGCAAAAATATTCTCGATAAAGGTCCCTGGAACCACGCGAAGCGAGACTTCACGGTACAAGCCCCCGAAGGTCAGGTAGTCGATCTGGTATCCGAAGGGGGGAATATCTGGCCGTTCGCTAGAATCCACATCCACCACCAGCACATTTTCACCGCCGAAATCGATGTGCGGTGTTAAGTCAAACGAAAATGGCGTGTAACCGCCCTTGTATTCTCCAAGGCGCACGCCGTTGATCCACACGGTGGAAGCGGTCATAACCCCTGCAAAGTCCACGAACACATGCTTCCCGCGCGCTTCCGGGGGAAGCTGGAAACGCCGCCGGTAGATGGAGACAAGCTCGTAGTCCTTGTCGTCGAAGCTGTGCCAGGGCAGTTTCACATTGGCGTGGGGAACAACCACGCGTTGAAACGAAGAGTCGTCGAAAGTTTTGTCGTGAGCCCCTTCGACGAACTTGGGGTTGTAGCGCCAGTTGCGATTGATCGGAAGAATCAACCGCCCGCCAGATCCGGAATTGACGGATTGTTGCGAATCGCCCGCGAAGGCGCGCTGTGCCAGAGTAGCGCCGGCAATAACCGTGCCTGTTGTCTTTAGAAAATTACGTCGGTCCATGTCATTCCTTTTTGGTTTGGTCTCGTGAGAAACATGGAGCAAAAAACAAGAACGAGAAAAGCTTAACAGGCTTGTCAACCCTTTTTCAGGAAGTGCAATGCAACGTCAGAGGAACGTCAGGAAAAAGCCACTATTTTCAGGCAAACGGGAAGTCCGCATTTATATTGGAGATTGTCTTTTTATGGGTTTGCTGTTTAGCGAGTTTGGGATGATCTGGTACCCTTCAAATTGTTGGCGATAAGCAACTGGATGCGCGCTCGCCAGGTGTCAACGTCAAGTTCGAGGCCCGGTCTGGGATTGCGGGCATCTGGTATGCTTGCCTGGCGTGGAATGAGCGAGCCGCGGTGATAACTGACGAATCCCGAATAATGATGAAAGTATTGAGAGCACTTCCCGCGTGACGAAAAACGGAACTATCCTGGAATACGACTCATCGGGTTTGGCGGAAAGATTCGCAAAACTCTATGATGCGGACCCTCTGCTCGTGCAAGCTCCCGGGCGCGTGAACCTTATCGGGGAGCATACCGACTATAACGAAGGATTCGTTTTTCCCGCGGCCATCGGTTTTCAAACGCGGGTGGCCATCGCGAGAAGAGCCGATCGGCGCCTGCTTATGTCCTCGGAGAACTACTCGGAACGCATCGAACTCGATTTGGACAAGCTTCCAGGATCGTCTCGCGGACATTGGAGTGATTACGTTGTAGGCGTCGTTGGCTTGCTGGAGCGCACGGTGGACGGCCTGCCGGGCGCAAATCTTCTCTTGCACGGCAATGTTCCGCAAGGTGCGGGACTTAGTTCTTCCGCGTCTCTCGAGGTGGCGGTGTGCAGGGCTTTCCTGGAAGTGTCGGAGAAAACACTCGACGGCGTGGTTATGGCCAAATTGTGCCAGCGAGCGGAAAACGAATTTGTTGGCACGAGATGCGGAATCATGGATCAATTCATATCAGTGCATGGAAGAAAGAATCACGCGTTGCGGCTGGATTGCCGAACGCTTGAATATGATCTACTGCCGCTGCCAGGGGACGTTCGGTTGGTAATTTGCGACACCCGGGTTCGACGTCAACTGGCCGACGGAGCATACAACCAGCGGCGGGCAGAATGCGAAATAGCGGCGCGATATTTCGCCGAACGTTTGCCGGGGGTGAAATCTCTCCGCGACGTAACCCTCGAAGACTTCAACAGAATTGGCGGCGCACTTCCGGAGTTGTATCGGAGGCGTTGCCACCATGTCATCAGCGAGAATTTACGCGTCCTTCAGGCCGCGCAGGCACTGAAAATGAATGATCTGAATTTGTTTGGACAATTGATGGCTAGTTCGCATGCAAGCCTGCGCGATGATTTTGAAGTGAGCTGCCAGGAACTCGACTTGATGGTCCAGTTGGCAGAGCAAGAGAAGGGGTTGTATGGCGCACGCATGACAGGGGGAGGGTTCGGAGGTTGCACGATTAATCTGGTTCAGGAACAGCACGTCGAAGATTTCCAAAGGCATGTTAGTGAGGGATACAAACGCGACACGGGGCGCGCGCCTGAGATTTATATTTCTTCGGCAGCCGAAGGGGCTGGCAGGCTGGCGTAGGCCGGCGTGAATTGGTCCGGCTCAGTGCGGGTCAGCTTCCATTGCTGTGTCGTGTTTGGCAAACTGTGTCGGTTGCAAGCGGTATCCATTGCGCGTCCGCACGTGACATCTTTTCAGACGGTCAGAGGTCAGCTTTACCGTAATACTGCGCCAACCGTGGTTGGGATTCTGCTGCGGATAGTAACTAAGAGAATAAAGATGAGCCAAATCGTCTTTGATCGACGCAAAGGCGCGTTTTTCGTCTCTCCAGTTCCTGGCGAAGTAGGCCTTTCCTCCCGTGGCCGCAGTTAAGCGTTGGAATACTGCGGTCGAGATCGGCTCTAATTTTGCCTCTTGAGTGCTTATCATGTAGATCGCTGTCCCCGTCAGTTGAGCCAACTCCGCTACATCTTCTGGTGGAACAATGCTGGCGTTGTCCGGCCCATTTGAGAAAACCACGACGACTTTGCGGCCTGTGAATTGCCCGGCATCCTTCAACGTCAATAACAGGCAATTGTAAAGAGCGGCATCGTCGCCAGCCACCGTCGTGCGCACTCCACGGAGAACGAGCTCCCTATCCGAAGTCAGCCGGGCAGCTCTCGACAAATCCCGGCTGTAGGAATAAAAGGCGATGCGGTCGGCGGATTCCAGTGACCGAATGAAATCGGATATGGCATCCTGTGCAAATACGAACCCGCGATACATGTAGTCACTCGTATCGAAAAGCACGAAGACATTTGCCCCAGCCGTAACCGAGCTCAGCTCCGCGGCGGACACACGCGCGGAGGCGGTATCCTGTCCATGGTCCAATTGCTGAGGGTCGCTGGGGGCGCCGTCTTTTGCGTTCAGTGGCGCATCAGTCAGACGGCGAGCCGGTTCATTCCCTTCTGCGAAAGTGGATATCTTCTGTGGGATCCCGTCCTCCAAGACGATGAAATCACTTGGTTGAAGGCCCGTGACGTAGTTCCCTCGGCTGTCTGTTACTGCCACATTGAGTTGCACCAAATCGACCACCACACGAATGTGCGAATTCACGGGATCTTGTGCATCCAGCGTCAGTCCCGTACACAAACCAAGGCCAACACAGGACCAGAAGAGCGAACGAAATATTTTGTTTCTCATGGGTGCATCCTTGTTATCGTTGGTTTGTCTCGGACATGGTTTTTTCCATGCTTCCGACCATCCAGGGGATTTTCCCCTGGCGGAATTCCTCTCCGGTTTCTTGCAAAGCCTCAAGTATCGCCGCCCAATCCTCTAGCTCGCTGGCGAAAATCTTTTCCACCATGCGACGAGTTAGCTCGGGAACCATTCGATTTAGCAGAACGGGCGAATAACCCATTTCATCCGCTAGGCGCGCCCAATATAGGTTGCCGGAATCCCAACACTCGGCCATCAGACGGCTATAAGTACCAGTTAACGCGGGAAACGGCTTTACATTGATAAGTTCACGGGAGTATGTCTGAGCATAGACAGGATGGATGACTCCGAAGTCTCGCGAGATTCGCTCCCTGCTAACCTCCTCGGGATTTTTGCGCGATAATGCTTCCAGTTCTCGCCCCGCAGAGCTGACTGTACCGAGGTCACCAGGAAATTTTTGTTGAAATTCAGCTGTGAGATACAAGGCTTCGGCTGGCATTATGCCGTCCACCAGTTCCTTCGTTTTTCCAGCGCGGATCGTCTCTTCGAGCCAGGCCGAGCGCGCAGGGAACATCCGGTCTGAGACGACAGCCATCACTTTGACCCGCAACTCGGCGTCGCCGGCCGAGGCCGTCAATAGCTCCTCTCCGGCTCGTTGATAGAGCGCCGCGGCGTGCAACTCGTTCTGGCTGACGTCCCACCAGCGAGGCACTATCGCACTGCTCAACAGTTCAGGAACGAACTGTTTCCATATCAGAGCCTGGACGTGGTCCGGTGCAATGAAATCCTGCTCCGCGTCAGACAACACGTAAGGCAGGTTAGCGAGCGATCCGATCAGATGTGCACCGCCGCCGGCAGGCGAGCCGCTGCCAAATAGTTGCGGGGACTGCCACAAGTGCTCCACCCCTGAGACCGTATCTCCCGAAAAGTCGTGTGAACGAACAAAGAGGGGGTTGTGGTGCAAAACTTGTGAGCCGGGTGGTTCGTAGTACGCGTAATTCATACCCACGACCGTGTCCCTGAGAAACGTAGAAAGTTGCCCTCGGGCCTCTTCCCTTTGCTTGGGAGTGGCCGGAGCACTAAACACTTTTGTGAGATTGGTCCGCATCTGTCCTTCTGTGTGGCGATTGTTGTAGCTTCCCGCCGCCCAAGAGGCTCTTTCGCCGCTCGTAAAGATAGGCCGCGGCATTTCGAACTCACGAAGCTCACCGGCGAGCGCGATCAGTGCGTCATTCTTCCCCATTCCCTGCGCTGAATCACCCAGGCCATCATCCAAAGCAAATAGAGTGTTGAGTGAAACCAGTCGCTGGTCCTCTAGTACCAATCGAACTCTGTTCGCCATTTCGAGCCGCATCCGCTGTCCTACAGCAGTCGATTGATGCGCGGCTGCAAGCACATTGATCATTTCATCCTGAGATAGGTGAGGTTTGCCGGTCGCCGCGCGGAAAACTGCTTCAATGGAAATTCGCCCGGCCGCGAAGAGTTGCGCCGGTGTCGAGAACCGGGTGAATGGTCCAATCACATCTTGCCAGGAGGAATTCAAGCGACTCCGATCGATTTGACCTTGCCGGGCCAAGATTTGCCATAAGCCCACCGATGCTTGGAAAATCCCCATGGCGTTGCCACGCAGGGCGTGATCGGAGATTTTGTTCAGCGATTCGGCCGTCGTCAGGAAGCGAGTGATGGAGCCATCCGTTAGTTCAGGGAATTCCGAGAAGATCAAATATTGGTCCCTGAAGTCGGCGAATTTATCGGCCAGCAAGACAACCGTCTCATCGCTCAAGCGTCGATCGGGCGGGCGCGCGTGGTCCAGTTCGCTTAAACACAGGAAGGCTTGTAGCGGTCCTTTATCAGTATCCATGCGAGAGAACGTGAACATGGCCTCCACGAGTTGATCCGGATGATGCCAGTTGCGCGACCGTTTGGCCCAATCGTGAACGATCTTGGAATTCGTGTCCTGGTGAAGAATGGTGCCCAGGCTTGCAAGCTTCCCGGAACGTACGGATCACCATTTGCCCCCCATTGAAGGCGCGTCACCAACACCATTAGTCCCCCGGTGGGCCTGAACGCAAACCTCGCCGCGGCGTCTGGCGAAGTTCCTGGAGATCGGAATGCATCGTAGAATTGCTTGAATCGTTGTTCTTGAGCGAAATGTGCTTGCTGGCCCTGATTGGCGCGTGCCATTGCGTCAAAATAAGCCGCCAACCATCCCCGGTCTTTTGTGTACAGTTGGGCAATAAACTCAGCAGGCGTTCTGGGACTAGCTCCCACCAAGCCCTGCCATGCCTTCTGAGCGGCTGTTCCACCAGGAACGACCACAGCACCATTGCGAATGCAGAGTTGGCTCCCATATAAATCCAGAGTCGGGGCAAGAGGACGTAGCTTCTGCAGCCCAATGTCTTTGCGCAATGCCGCTCTGGTTTCAGGGTCGATTTGCGATAACGCCCAGTAAAGCCGCGCCACATCAGCTTCCTGCAAAAGAACTTCTACAACCTCTTTGTTGTTTTGCCCGCTTGTTCCCCCAAGCGCTTTCCAATCCGCTGGCGTGAACAGCACCGGCAAAGCAGACCCAGCATAGTTGTACTTGAACGGAGCGCCTTTGGAGCGCCTCCTCAGATCGACCAGTGGGAAACCGGAGTCAATGGTCAGAAACGCTCTTTGGGGATCGTCGCTACTAAGCTCATTCCCGTGTGCCCACACTCCCCCTGGGTTTTGTACCCGAGGATACTGAGCAGCGATCCGGCCTCCTCACAGCCCTTCACACGCATGTTTCCTTAGGGCCTGCCAAGGCACTAAGTTCCTTTGCCTGGCGATAATAACGGCGCAACAGAATCAGGTATTCGGTCGGCCGTCCGAGTTGATACCCATGGAGAAGTACGTTGCGGGCAAGCATGGGCGACACTTCTTCGGGCGAGATTCTCTGGCGCAGACCAGCCATGCGCAGGAAAGATCGCAATGGCCCAGGAACGATCGCGCTGTCTTCAGATTGCGAGGACGGCCCGGTCTGCGCAAGGCTCTCCGCAACCGGGAAGGATGGGGTTCTAGGGGCGCGGAGTGGGTGGGTGCAGCGGGAGCAGCGTTGAAAAGGCCGACGACAATAAAAGCCACAAGAGGAGACGAGATCTCATAACCAACCCTTCTCCGATTTTCCGGGCGGAAAGCGGAACAGTCTGGGAGTAAATCTGGGGATACAGCTTACGCCTCTGGCTCGCCATAGCCAATCAGCATTTTTCGACCCCCGATCTCCCAACCTAGTCTTAAGGAATTTATCCTTTTATGTCTTCGTGTTAAACAGTCCAGATCGTTTTCACTGTCCCTTGCCGCTGGGGATTGCCAGGGGTGCACCCCAAGAAGTGGTGGGTCATGGGGCCCCACTTTCTGATCTGCGTTCCCAGAAGTCCTGAAAGCGACCACTGAGCTTGGCACAGCGGAGAGCGATGATGGCGTTAGAGCCGCGCACGGTCGAATGCATTCCGGCACGTTTGAGGCGTGTGCCGATGGCCACCTTGCATCCGGCCTCTACCACGCCCGTAGAAGTGCACAAGCCTTGGGCGTGAAACTCCGGATAGCGCATACGCTCGCGGTTAGTCTGGAAATAGTGGAGACAACGGCGAGCCTCATCGGAGCGAGGGACCTGGCGCCGGATCGGGGTGAGTAGAACCGAAAACTTTCCGCTATCGAGTTCTTCTTTCCTGTGTTCTACCCACTGAGCAGTTCGTGGGTTGATGGGACCGTATAGAGCTTTTCCGAGATCGCTCAAGTGCTGCTTGGCGTGATAGCGATCGACGATCTGCGTGGCATCCGGAAACTGATCGTCGGCGATGTTCCAAATCCAAACGGCCCCATCTCCGAGCACGACCCGGCGTGGCGCTTGGCAGAAGCGGCGACGCGTGGCCTCCCGCCAGACGCGCTGGGCGAAGGGAGAGCGGTCGGCAGCGGTGTCCAGCACGGAAGCACTCTCGAGAGCCGCCGAATAGGTGACCGACCCTTCATCGCGGATGGGGGTGGCTTGTTCATCGAGCGATTCCGCGCTCCAAAGGGTGCAGAGCTTCACCTCGCCGGTCTTGACGGATCTGTCCGGTTGCTTTCCACTGCGGCTCACGAGTTCCTCTGCGCGGAGAGGAATCCCTGTTCCATCCATCCCGAGATACAGAGTTCCGGCAGAGGAAGAGAATCCAGTGGTTCGGTGTGCACGCGTTCATCTTCAGCGATCTCTTTTCCCAGATCCTCTGCAGTTCTCTCTACCTGCTTGGCATCCACCGCCACACCGGCCAGTTCGGTCAACAGGTCGCTACCTTCCTGGAAGCTGACCATGGCCCCTACGGTGCCGATCATGCGCACGACAGCCGGAAAGAGTGACGTGGCGTCCATTCCCCAGGCCCGGTCGCGAGGACAGAAGCCCCGCTCACATTCCCAACAGTAGTAGTAGGCCCGCTCCAGTTTCAGTTCTCCGACCACGCTATGAAAACTTTTCCATCGTCGTTCGACATAACGCGCCCGGCGGCCACAGGCACAGGGCAACGAGCTGCCTTGGTAATCGCAATGGTCGCGGTTGAATCGCTGCTCGAGTAAAAAGCGGCGGCCAGCTGCAGGGCCCGGCGCCGCATCGCCGTTTCCAAAGCCTCGAAATCTATCGCCGCCAGTATTTTGTAGCTTACAGTTCTTCTATCTCCTATCTCCACCTTGCAGACTTGCGGCGATGGCGTTTTTTTTTAGTTTCGACTTCTCGAGCACCCTCGAGATCCTTCAGTCGTAGGTCACAGATCTGGTCGCTGATTTCGATCAGTTCTCGCGAGAGTTCACGAAAGCGCTTGTACTCGGCCACTTGCTGCTTGGATTGCTCGACCCCTGGTCCAGAGGGGATCCTCTGGGCCACGGTCTTGCCTTCCACAGTCCGCGTCAAAAGCCAACTCGGACCGTGTCCTCGCGATCCTGGCTTGGCACAGTGACAGGTTGACTTTCCACACTTTCCGTACGTCTTGCTCAGAGATCCAGGCCGCATATCTCCGATCCTGGCAAGGGCAGCTTTGAGATCGGCACCTTTTACTTCGAGCTGTTCGAGTGAAGTTAGTGACATGAGGGACCCTCCTTCTTGTAGTGTCTACACTACAAGACATATAAGAAGAGTACCTTCAATCACTGCACTTCGTCAAACATCACAATGGTGACTTACGCC